>NZ_MDFN01000018.1 GCF_001730525.1 Arcticibacter eurypsychrophilus | reverse complement strand
AATCGTGGAGGGCGTAGCCCGTATGCATACGGAGTAGATGCAAACTACATTGTGCTCCGACTGCAACAAGCGTTTGGAATAGCTTGAAAATTGATCATTAATTTTGCGCTATAGCACTGAACATAGCCTCTAACAAATGCCAGTAAATCATGGGATTGAAATTATAATATTGCGACAATATTTATTATTTTTGATAAAAATGTCGTTATGGATTTAATTCAGACAAAGACACAACTCCCCGGACTTAGTGAGCTCCTTGGTGGTATAGACTCATTAACTTACCATTGAATTAGACTTCCAGCTTTAAACCTTTCTTAACAAATTAAAATGAGAATTTTGTCCATTATTGTATTGTTAGCTTCTTCTGTAACTGTCATGAATGATTCCAGTGCACAAACAAAACAGCCCGAGGTAAGTGCTAAATTGAACCACATTGCTTTTTATGTAACCAATTTAGATAAAAGCGAAAGTTTTTATCATTCGTTACTAAATCTAGAAAAAATAGAAGAGCCATTTAAGGATGGTGAGCATGTGTGGTTTACACTAGGTGCAGCAGGACACCTTCATTTAATTGCGGGAGTATATAATAAAATGGAACATAATAAGAATGAGCATTTATGTTTTAGCGTTCGGTCAATTGCAGAGTTCATCAAAAAACTTGACTTGCAAAACATCGAATATTCTAATTGGCCTGGTACCGCCAAAGAGCCAACGATCAGAGTTGACGGAGTAAAACAAATTTATTTTCAGGATCCTGATGGCCATTGGTTAGAGGTCAATGATTCAAAATAGTTCATTTCTTCACTTAAAATGATTGATATAAGTGCGCAACTACTGCATACTTATCAATTTAGAGGGATCGATTGAGTCCTCAAATCTAGATTTAACGATATATTGTTAATTATACAGAAGATCTCTTTTCAGCTCCCAAATGGAATCGCTACATGTATAATCGTTCTCAATAAACGATGGATTGTAAATCAGCGATTGTAAAAAGGTATCCTTGTATAAGGATATTATAGTCTTGGCTGCCTCTGACTCAATTATATTGATACTACGGACAACAGGGGACATTTGCGCAGTACCATTAAATTGATTTTATAAGGGTTTTGCAAACCATCGGATTTCAAATTTTCATGATCTGAGGTAGACGCAACATCCACGAGTTTCGTCCGTATAAATTTTAAGCATATTGAAATCACATGAAACTTACTTTAATTCTTGAATTTTTATGCCAACTGACCCAGAAAATATAAAGGATTTGAAAGTGAATCAAAAAGCAAATGGAAATGGTGAAGTTCGGATTATTTTAGATGATCCCAGCAAAGTTGCCAACTTGGTCTTTTTATCGCAAGAAATAGAAAAGTATAGTCAGCGATACTAATCCTCCAAAAAAAAGCGCTATATCTTAGTTGGACAGTCGTATGACAAGTTAATTTTGAAAAGTACTAAGCCATTTTAATCCGAATAATATGAAACGACAATTAAAAATAAAGACGGCTGATAATCTTGCTCCAATTAGAGGTGAAATAGTTGATAAAATTGATCCTAATGCCAAAGTGATTGAATTTGGATGCGGAAAGGGAGATTTGCTGTTTGACCTTTCTCCAAAAATTAAATACGGATTGGGAATTGATAAGTCGGAAGGTCTAATAGAACATGCGATAAAATATAAAAAAAATCAGAATATTTTGAATCTTGATTTTTTATGTGAAGAGCTAGGGGAGAATTACAAGCATTACGAAACTTTCGATTTTTTAATAGCAAGCTTATTTTTTCATGTTATACCACAAAGCCAATCTGTTAGTATGCTTATTGAAATGAAACAAATATCCAACAACCTTTTGATTTGCGCATTTTCCCGTCCTGAGACTATGAACCAAAAGTTATTATTATGGCTCGACCAACGCTTTTCCGGTCATTATAGAAATTTTATCGCCTATCAGGAGAACGGATATTTTGAAGGGATTCTCGCGAAAACCCGGTTTTTAAATATTTTAACGTATAATACCTTTTTGCCGTTTGTGAAAATTTATAAAATTAGTTAAGCGACACACTTTAAAACTTCTTAAAGATAAATCCTCAGTCCCATGACCTATTAAGCCACCCTTTACTGAAGAGGATACTTCCAATTTTCTTTCAAGTCCAAAACGGGCAATTGCTTGTGAGGTTGTTTTGTCTGTAATTGTATTGACATCCAGGGTCTTGAAAAAGGTTGCTGATCTTGTTGGGCAATACAATGCTTGGTTTTAAGCCATTGTCTGTCAGATAATAGGCCAAGGATTCATGATATACTCCAAGTGGCTTCCCTAACATAACGTATCTTTATGTTAGGGTCTAATTCTTTTGGATTAAGGTGCATGTGGGAAATTGCCATTGAACAAATGGGTGGCTTTTACATAAGAGGACAATTTGAAGATTTTTACTACTTTTTGATCATTTTTTGTCCTAGTATTTACTGCTGTTTACCTTACATTTATACATTAGCAACCAAGTCAGGAAAGGAAATTTTTTAATCAACATGAAGAGACTAACCATTTTATTAGTTGTAGTGCTACTAGGGGCATTCAATTATGCCTCGAGCCAGGAATTGAAGCTCAATGATCTTGAGTATTTCGAGACGCAAGGCGTCAATGTCCTTGTGTACAGTAACCTTTTTAATGGGGGATTTAATGACGAGAAGAACGCCGGCATAGAATTGATCCACCATGGCGTAAGAACATCACAGGGCGGCGCTGTCAGACTCTCCAACACGCCAGAGCAGTGGGATCTTGTTCCTGAAATACTAAACCGAAAGGTAGACCGTGCTTCGAAAACCATTGAAGCTACATTAAGGTATAAAGAATATAATTTTGATTCGCGGGTGGTTGTCACAGCTAAGGGGAAAGGTGTGGAGATATCAGTTTATCTGGATAAACCGGTTCCTAAGGCACTTGAAGGCAGTGCCGGATTTAATCTTGAGTTTTTACCCTCTCAATATTGGGCAAAGACTTATTTGATGGACGAGCGCCCCAGTCTATTTCCCCGCTATGTGGTAGGTAACACCATTGCGAGGCCTAACAGTACGAAACCTAAGCAATTTAAGGGGTATGTGACTTCCGACGATAGGGGAACCGGCAAGTTTATTGATCCACTTCCTCTTGAAACTGGCCGTACCTTTCTTCTAGCACCCGATGCACCTGAACGTATGATAAAGATCACTTCCCCGGATGCTGATCTTATGCTTTTTGATGGGCGTATGCTAGCACAAAACGGCTGGTTTGTAGTTCGCAGTTTACTTCCGGCAGGAAAAACAGGTAAGGTTTTGAGCTGGACAGTTGAACCAAATGCCATTAAAGGCTGGGTAAGAGAGCCTAATATCGGTTTTTCTCAAGTGGGTTACATCCCTTCGCAACCAAAGGTCTCTGTCATTGAACTCGACAAGAAAGCTAAGTCAATTACAAGCGCATCGATATTTAAAATAGGCGAGGACGGCAATGCTGCCCAAGTATTCGATGGTAAAATTGTGCCCTGGGGTGACTATTACAAATACCACTATGTGAAATTCGATTTCTCCTCAGTTAAGACTCCCGGGATCTACTATATTCAGTATGGAGACACCAAAACAAATAACTTTTTAATTGGAGATAACGTTTACAATAAGATCACCGATGCGACCAGTGATATATGGATCCCGATTCACATGAATCACATGTTCGTAAATGAAGCTTACAGGGTGTGGCACGGTGAGCCTTTCAAGGACGGTTATCTTCAGGCTCCGCCAAACACAGATCACTTCGACCTTCATGAACAAGGGCCAACAACTGATACCAAATATAAAGCGCTTGAATTGATCCCTGGATTAAACGTAGGTGGTTTCTTTGATGCCGGAGATTTTGACATTGAGACAGGAGCAAACATTGGCGTGGTGCAGAACTTTGTCCAGACATGGGAATATTTTAAACCCTTACGCGATCAGACTTTTGTTGATCAGAAGCAGCGTTATGTTGATTTACATCGTCCGGATGGGACACCAGATGTGCTGCAGTTTATCGAGCATGGAACATTGAACCTGGTAGCTCAGGCAGAGATCCTTGGCCACATGGCACAAACGCTCTCTAACTCTGTTCTCGATAATTACCATCACCTTGGTGACGCAGCTTCGATAACAGATGGCCTTCCTTATAATCCGAAGCTTGGCCCTCATGAAGTAGCCAGTGATGGCCGGTCGAGTGGAGTTAAAGATGGTATGTGGGCATTTACAAGCCGTAATCCTGGCCTCGATCTTAGGGCTGCAACGATGTTTGCTGCAGCAAGCCGGGCATTGAAGGGTTATAACGACGATCTTTCGGCACGAGCGTTGCAACAGTCAAAAAGATTGCTGAAAGAGGCAACAGAACTAAGTGCCAATCAGCCACAGGATACCACTGGCTGGGGAGGGGGATCAGCAAATATGGCCACCAATCTTCAACTTTACATCGCTACCGGGGAAAAACAATATGTCGATAAGTTTCAGGAACTTTTATGGCCTGCACTTGATCGTAACGTGAGTTGGAACCTTTTGACGGCACTGGATGCTATACCGCACATGGATGCATCCTATAAAGAGAAGCTCCGTCCATATGTTGTAAAGTACAAAGAATACATCAATGGGCTTGAAAAGGATAATCCCTACGGAGTACCAATCGGCCTAAGAAACTGGGCAGGGAGCGGTGACGTGGTGAGCTTTGGAACTACCATTTGCTTTGCTAGCAAATATTTCCCTGATATAATCGAAGCTCGCAATGCATACAAGGCCACCAACTATTTATTTGGTTCTCATCCATATCATAATTATTCGTTAGTGGCAACAGTAGGCGCAACTCGTCCGAAAGCAGTCTTTTATGGTAATAACAGGGCTGATTTTTCCTTTATTCCGGGTAATGTTGCTCCCGGATTATTATTCAGAAAACCAGACCACTTTGAAAATTACGATGACTGGCCATTTCTGTGGGGAGAAAACGAAGGCACAATTGGTGGAAATACCGGTTATTTGATTTTTGGATCAGCTTTTAAGGATTTAGTGAAATAACAGATTGTATTGAACAGTTTTGAATCAGCTACTGGTTCAATACTGTTCAATTTTAAGGCAAGTTATAAATGATATACCTACATGGTTAGGTTATTACGCTGTGAAGTTCTGAAATCCTATTTATTTTAAAAAGTAGAAAAAGAACATCGCTTTGACAATTTGGCTCATAGATCTTTTTCCAGTAGTCCATTCGGATATGCTTTCCCTGTCAACACCTGTATCAAAAGCAATCTGCTTAATTCTAATACCTTTTTCTTTCATTTTTTTCTCTAACCAAACCGGGTTAACTACCGAAGTCGGGGAAGGCAGGTGAGGCAAGGTCTCAACCTTGATAGTGCAATCTGGTAGCCATTTATCAAATACTTCATGTGTCTTTTTTAATAGCGTTGCCTCAGTGGCATATTTCCCAGAGCGGGTTTCAGATTGTGTTGATTCGATATAAATGACGTCGCCTTTTACTTTCAATATATTGAATTCGATGTTTGACTGAGATTTATGGACATCAGCAGCAAGGTCTAGTTCCTCAAGTTGCTCAGCAGTCAATCTGTTGCTTAGATTATCAATACCTAGTATTACACTCATTTCGTGGGTCGCTTTTTATTGAAATATCATTATTAACATAATGAATAGGTCTTTGTTTAATTTAGATTTTATTCGTCATATGTACAATTAAAGTTTAAATTTGGTTAGTACCAATTTAAACATTCATCGTCGATTAACCATGTTAAAAAAAGCATTGATTTTTATAATCCTCTGTGGGGTAACAATTTTAGCTCAGGCACAGCCAAAGTCTTCATTTAAATCCTGGGCGCAAACTCCTCCAATGGGTTGGAACAGCTGGGATTGTTATGGTTCAACCGTTACAGAATCTGAAGTTAAATCAAATGCTGACTATATGTCCGCTAACCTGAAAAAGTTGGGCTGGCAATATATTGTGGTTGATATCCGCTGGTTTGTTGAAAACGATAAAGCGGGTGGCTATAATCAAACGGACCCTCGGTATGTGATGGATCAATACGGACGATATTTACCATTCAGCGGGCGTTTCCCTTCAGCGGTAGATGGGAAAGGATTTAGGCACCTGGCAGATTATGTACATAGCAAAGGATTGAAATTTGGGATCCATATTATGCGGGGTATTCCTGTAGAAGCTGTAAAACGGAAGCTCCCGATAAAAGGAACCAATGGAATTACTGCCGATCAGATCTATTCCACTGAACTGCAGTGTAAATGGCTTCGGGACAATTATACCGTTGTGGCTGACAAGCCAGGGGCACAGGAGTATTATAATTCATTACTTGAGTTGTATGCATCATGGGGTGTCGATTTTATAAAAGTGGATGATTTGTCCAGACCTTATCATCAAGGTGAAATTGAGTTGATCCGTAAGGCGATTGACCGTACAGGCAGGCCTATAGTTTTGAGTACTTCTCCTGGAGAAACTCCTGTTGATAAAGCAGATCATATTAAAGAGAATGCCAACATGTGGCGCATGGTTGATGATGTATGGGACGTCTGGAAGGATCTGATTCACCTTATGAATGTAAGTAAAGGTTGGTATGCTCACTCTGCTTCAGGCACTTGGCCTGATTGCGACATGATTCCTCTAGGTAGGATAGCGGTGCGTGGCGAGCGTGGGGTAGACCGCATGACCCGTTTAACGAAAGATGAGCAGGTTTCTTTAATGACGTTTTTTACTATTTTTCGTTCGCCCCTTATGTTTGGCGGTGATTTGCCCTCTAACGATGCTTTCACACTTTCATTGCTCAATAATAAGGAAATCCTTAAAATGCACAAGGAAGGCACCGATGTACACCAGTTGTTCATGGAGAACGGGAAGCTGGCTGTTACTTCGAAGAATAGTAAAACCGGAGAACGCTACCTTGCATTGTTTAATATCGGGGATAAGGATGTGGAAACCATCTCCGTTAATCTTAGTGAACTAGGATTGAAGGGTAAATACAAGATTAAAGAATTGTGGACTGGCAACATATCCCGTGGATCTGAAGCAATTTTTGCTCAACAGATCGCACCGCATTCGAGTAAGGTTTTTAGTATCGTTAAGTAAACAACCTTTTATTGCAGGTGATGGCATTTTAAATAGCATGAACTTTTAATCTGTATGCGTTTAAAAAGCCTCTGCTAAGGCAAGATAAAATCCGGTTTGACGTGCTTCGTTTGGCCTTTTTTCTCCTACTGCATAATCCATACGGAGGGTTAGTCCTCTGCCCGGATCGACAAAATAGCGGACGCCTGCTCCATAATTGGGCTTCAGGTTCGCGAGTTTAAAAGCACCGTTACTGAATACAGTTCCTGTGCCGGCAAATGCTGCGACTCCAAATCGGGGTATGAATCGGTACCGCAGTTCGGCATGGGCAGTAAATAGGTTTTGATCCCGGTATCTGCCTGTGTAATACCCTCGCATGATTTGATCATTTCCTAATTGTGGAAGTAAATAAAATGGAGTTTTCTTTCCGTAGACTCCCTCGAATGTGGATTGGAAGCCAAGTACGGCCTTTTTATTCAGACTTGTAAAATGGCGAAGATCAGCTTTAATTAAACTTCCTGAAAAATCATTTGATCCAAATATAGAGGGTGCATACGAGTAATTCAATCTGAAATAGCTTCCTCCAGTGGTATAGGTATTGGTGTTTCGGGTATCTAGTATCGCCGATGTTCCAAGGTACATTACCTGTGCGGTTTCATTTATTGTGAAATTTCCGGTATCATAAATGCCTCCGGGTTCCTTATCCGAATAGGCATAATTTTCGTATCCAATATTCAGACCTGCATATAAACCTCTAACCATTTTCTTTTCAGCTTCAGCCTGAACGATGAATAGACGCTGAACAATAGGATCTTTATCCGATTCAAGAGTTTGATCGCCCACACCAAAGAAATCGAAAGGAAACTTTTTGTAACGCAAAGTTCCGGCGAAATGGTATTTGTTTCCCGGAGACCAGATATCCGGCTTGATTACAAAGTTAGATTGCTTTTTGGTGGTATAGGTAAGGATGGCGTTTATCGTCGAGCTGCGGGTAGATGTGTCGATTTTATCGGTATAAAAAGAGGTAATGGATAGTCCGCCAAATTCAATTCCGGTTTCCTGTGAATAGGCCGCAGCGGGAAGAATGATAAAACTAGTATTTCTACTTGTATCACTCTCACTGGATAAAAACTTCTTTATTAATTTCTTTTGCGCGGTGCAAATTGAAGTAATGAGAAGAGTTAAACAAAAAATTAGTGTTATGCTTTTGTTCATGAGCCGCTAATTTAGTGTTCAAAGTTTTTAAAATTGCTATTTTTGATGCTTTAAATTAAAATTAATGGAAAGAGGACCTATTTCAAAGTTTATAGAAAAGAATTATTTGCATTTTAATTCTGCCGCGCTGGTTGATGCAGCTATTGGATATGAAAAATATATCGATGCTGGTGGTAAAATGATGATCACCCTGGGTGGTGCGATGAGTACTGCTGAACTTGGGATTTCCTTAGCGGAAATGATCCGTCAGGATAAGGTGTCCATTATTAGTTGCACTGGCGCTAATCTGGAGGAGGATATTATGAATCTGGTTGCACATTCTCATTACAAAAGAGTGCCAAATTACCGTGATTTAAGTCCGCAGGATGAATGGGATCTTTTAGAGAATCACTATAACCGGGTTACGGATACTTGTATCCCCGAAGAAGAGGCTTTCAGAAGGATTCAACAACATATTCATAAGATTTGGGTGGATGCTGAGGCTGCAGGAGAGCGTTATTTTCCGCATGAATATATGTATAAGTTGTTGAACAGCGGTATATTGGAGCAGTATTATGAAATTGATCCTGCAAATTCATGGATGCTTGCCGCTGCTGCAAAAAACCTTCCTATCGTTGTTCCGGGTTGGGAAGATTCAACTATGGGAAATATTTTTGCTTCTTATGTCATTAAACAGCAATTGAAGCCTTCTACGATGAAAAGTGGAATAGAATATATGGCTTATCTGGCGGAGTGGTATACGAAGAACTCTGCTGGTAAGGGAGTTGGCTTTTTCCAGATTGGGGGAGGTATTGCTGGGGACTTTCCGATATGTGTAGTTCCGATGTTATATCAGGATCTTGAAATGACTAATATTCCTTTCTGGGGTTATTTCTGTCAGATTTCCGATTCGACCACTTCTTATGGCTCTTACTCAGGTGCTGTTCCTAATGAAAAGATTACCTGGGGTAAGTTAGATATTCATACTCCTAAATTTATTGTCGAATCTGACGCCACTATTGTAGCGCCATTAGTATTCGCCTGGATTTTAAAACAATAATTATTATTACAGGTTAGCATAAAAATGTCTCCTGCTTGTACTATTTCTTAAGGAGAAATGAGTATTTTAGGAGACATTTTTGTGTTTTTTATGCTTTGTTTAGAATGGATATAAATTGTTTTTCAAAGTCGCTAATGTGTCACAGATCATTTTTTTAATTATATTTTTGTCATCCTTAATTGTGATTTTAAACACAATTTTCAATTTTACATATAAATTAAAGCGTAAAATAATAATATGAGAAGCATCTCATTGATTTTTAGAAGTGTTGTAAAACCGTTTATTTTTGTTTCTGCTCTAAGTTTTGGTGTTCAGGGATATGCACAAGATACCTCTGCTGCCCCGGCGGCGGCGGGTAGTGTTGCTGGAAGTGCCACTGCTGCAGTGGCTTCTACTGCATCTAAGGGAGATGCCAGTGCGGGCGCTGCTATTTTTAAGCAGAAGTGTACTGCATGTCATGCGTTAAATCGTAACGTAGTTGGTCCTGCTTTAAAAGGCATCAGCGAGAGGCAAAGTGAGGAGTGGTTGATCAAGTGGATCAAGAATTCCCAGGCTCTTATTGCTACCGGAGACCCTGATGCTGTTAAAGTATTTAATGAATACAATAAAATAGTCATGACTCCTTTCCCCGAATTAACGGATGGGGATATTATTAATATCCTTGCTTATGTTAAGGAAGAGGGTGATAAACCGGCAACTCCTGCTGCTGGAGCCGCTGGTACTGCTGGTGCAACGGGAACAGCCATTGATACAGGTGGGGTTAGTAATTTTATGCTGGGTGGTTTGATCGTAGTGGTCATCATCACGTTATTGGTTGTGCTGGTATTAAACCGCGTAATCAGTACATTAAACAAACTTCTTCTACAAAAAAAAGGGGTTCCTGTTGAGGATGAAAAGGTTGCTGAGCCGGGAGAAAAGGTTTACGACAAGCTGAAAAGACTTTCGAAGAATAAGAAACTAGTATTTTTTACTGTTCTGTTGGTTACTATTCTACTTGGATCATGGAGCTGGCGTACGATGTGGAATACAGGTGTTCATGAAGGGTATCAACCGGAACAACCTATTAAATATTCGCATCAGTTACATGCCGGTACATTAAAAATTAATTGTCAATATTGCCATACAGGTGCTTACAAATCAAAGAATGCTTCTATTCCTTCTTTGAATGTATGTATGAACTGCCATAATTATGTTCAGGCGACTGAAAAGTATAATGGTGAAATCTCTCCTGAGATTATGAAGATCTATAAGGCACTTGATTATGATCCTGAAACCAAACAATATGGTTCCAATACAAAACCTATACAGTGGGTTAGGATTCATAATCTGCCGGACTTTGCTTATTTCAACCATTCCCAGCACGTTTCAGTAGCAGGAATAGAGTGTCAAAAATGTCACGGTCCAATTCAGACTATGCCTGAAGTATATCAATATGCTCCTTTGACCATGAAATGGTGTATCAACTGTCACCGTACAATGGAAGTAAACGCCAAAGGAAATGGCTATTACGATAAGCTGGAAGAAGTGCATAACTTGTTGAAACAAGGGAAAAAAGTCACTCCTGCAGTACTAGGTGGTATTGAGTGTGGTAAATGTCATTATTAACAATAAATACAGATACAGTTACATATAGCTTAAATGAAGAGCAATAAAAAATACTGGAAAGGCTTAGAAGAGCTGAAAAGTTCTTCTGATTTTGTGGAAAAGAATAAAAACGAATTTGCTGAAGAGATTCCTTTGGAAGATGTCTTGAGTGAAGGAGGACTGAATTCAGTTACACCAAGGCGTGACTTTTTAAAGGCATTAGGGTTTGGTTTAGGTGCTGTTTCTTTGGCTGCTTGTCAAACGGCCCCTATCCGGAAGTCTATTCCTTATCTTATAAAACCAGAAGAAATTACTCCTGGAGTGGCTAATTATTATGTATCCAGCTTTCATGGACAGAGTATCTTAGTTAAAACAAGAGAAGGCCGTCCGATTAAAATTGAAGCAAATCCTGCTGGATTATTTGAAAATACAGGAACAGATGCGGTAACGCAGGCTGCTGTGCTTGACTTATATGATGTATCCAAATTAAAGGGTCCTGTGCTTAATAAGGCGGAAGTGACCTGGGATAACATGGATTTATATGTTAAAGGAGAATTAAATAAGCTTCAGGCATCGGGAAAGAAAATTCGTCTGGTATCGGCTACCGTTACAAGTCCTTCTACTAAAGCGGTTATTGCTGATTTTATTACACAATTTCCGAATACTATGCATGTTCAGGTGGATGCCGTTTCATATAGTGGGGTCCTTCAGGCAAATGCAGCTAGTTTTGGAAAAGCAGTATTGCCCCGTTACCGGTTTGATCGTGCAGATGTGATCGTCAGTGTGGCTGCTGATTTTCTTGGTACATGGATTGCAGGCGAAGAATATAGTCGTCAATATGTAGGAAATCGTAATTCAAAGTCGCTGAAGAAGGGAAAGATGTCCCGCCATATCCAGTTTGAAACAGGTATGAGTATGACGGGTACTAATGCAGATTCTCGCATCCCTGTAAAGCCGTCTGAACAAGGCCCTGCTATTATTGCTTTGTATAATGAAGTTACGGGCAGCACATTAAGTGGCGCAGAGGGACTTTCTGCAAATGCGGTGGCTAATACAGCGATCAAGCTTGCAGCTAAGGAATTAGTTCAGGCAAGAGGACGTGCTTTAGTGGTATGTGGATCTAATGATGTTTCTATGCAGACATTAGTTAATGCGATCAATTCTTCTTTAGGAAGTTACGGTACTACAATTGATCTGGATAATCCTCATTTGAATTATGCAGGTAATGATGCGGTATTTGCTTCTTTTATAAGTGAAATGAATAGGGGTGAGGTTGGTGCGGTATTCCTTTTGAATACGAATCCTGCTTATAGCTATTTTAATGCCAGGGCGTTCACAGATGCATTGTCAAAGGTGCCTTTGCGTGTTTCCTTTTCTGATCGGGAGGATGAAACGGCTAGTCTATGTAATGTGCTTGCACCAAATTCTAACTTCCTGGAGTCTTGGGGTGATGAAAGCGCAGTAGATGGTTACTATACAGTGGTTCAGCCAACTATTAATCCGGTATTTAATACCCGTCAGGCGGAACAAAGTTTATTGGCCTGGTCTTCAAACTCACAGAAAAACTATTATCAGTATGTGAAATCATATTGGGAAAAGAATATATTGCCTACAGCAGGCAAGTCCTGGAAGCAGTTATTGCAAACCGGATTTGCTTATACTGGTGAGAAACCTGCAGGTACGTATGTCTTCAGTGCTTCACTACCTGCTATAGCACAAACTATTGTTACACAAAGTAAAACGCTTGCTAAGGATATAGAAATCCACTTATACCAAAGTATGTCTATGCGGGATGGCCGTTATGCAAATAATGCTTTCCTTCAGGAATTACCGGATCCTGTTTCTAAAGTGACCTGGGATAATTATGCTGCTGTAGCGCCCAAGTATGCTGAAGAGCAAGGTTGGAGTGAGTTTGATAAGATTGAAATCAAAGGGGCTAACGGGCATAGCATCACGCTTCCTGTATTACTGCAGCCGGGACAGGCGCGTGGAACTATATCCATAGCCGTTGGTTACGGACGTGAAAAACCGGGCCAGATTGGTAAGGTAGGGGAGAATGCTTATCCTTTTGCTACCAGTACGAATGGTTCCATCCGCTTTTTTAATACCGCAACGGTGACTAAAACTGGTGAGAAATATGAGCTGGCTCAGACACAAACTCATCATTCTTATGAGGGTCGTGATATTGTAAGAGAAACATCTTTTGCGAGTTATGTAAAAGATCCTCATTCAGGTACTGGTAAACATGCAGGTGGTCATCATGAATATGATTTATGGCCTGAACATAAGAAGATAGGGCATAACTGGGTAATGGCGATCGATCTGAACGCGTGTACGGGTTGTGGTGCTTGTATTGTAGCTTGTAATGTAGAGAATAATATTCCAGTTGTAGGACGTGATGAGGTTAGAAATCGTCGTGAAATGCACTGGCTACGAATTGACCGTTATTATAGCTTTAAGGAAGGCGAGAAATCGGTAACTGAAGAGAAGGAAATTGAGAAGCTGGAGAACATGGATGATATTTCCGTGGTGCATCAGCCGATGCTATGCCAGCATTGTGATCATGCTCCCTGTGAAACAGTTTGTCCGGTTATAGCCACCATGCATTCGTCCGACGGATTAAACCATATGGCTTATAACCGTTGTGTAGGTACGCGTTACTGCGCAAATAACTGTCCGTATAAAGTACGTCGTTTCAACTGGTTTAACTACTGGAATGACTCCAGGTTTGATAATTACCTGAATAATGAGTTTACGCAATTGTTGCTCAATCCGGATGTAACTACCCGTTCAAGGGGGGTTATGGAGAAATGCTCCATGTGTATACAAAGGATCCAGGCTGGCAGACTGAAAGCTAAGTTGGAGAAGAGGCCACTTGTAGATGGTGAAATACAGATGGCTTGTCAGCAGGCATGTTCAGCAAACGCTATCATTTTTGGTGATTTAAACGATCCGAATTCAGCTGTTAGTAATGAATTGCGTAACGAACGTACTTATTATGTGCTGGAAGAGATTAACACTCAGCCGGGTGTTGGTTACCAGACTAAGGTTAGAAACGTAGTAGAAGCTTAATTGATATTAGAATAAGATTTTAAAAGATTATGTCAGCACATAACGAATCCATATTAAGAGAGCCATTAATCACAGGTACGAATATAACCTATTCGAAAATTACTGATGATGTTTTGGTTCCAGTTGAAAATAAGCCCAACATGGCCTGGTGGATAGGTTTTGGAATAGCTTTAACATTGGCTCTTACCTGGGTAGTAGCGATAAGTTACACTTTTTGGGTAGGACTAGGTGTCTGGGGTCTGAATAAAACTGTAGGTTGGGCATGGGATATTACCGGTTTCGTATGGTGGGTAGGTATTGGTCATGCGGGGACATTGATTTCAGCGGTGTTACTGCTTTTTCGGCAGAACTGGCGAAATTCAATTAACCGGTCGGCGGAGGCAATGACCATCTTTGCCGTGATTTGTGCCGCTACTTATATTATTGCGCATATGGGTCGTCCATGGTTAGCCTATTGGGTTTTCCCGCTTCCAAATCAGTTTGGTTCTTTATGGGTTAACTTTAACTCGCCATTGATCTGGGACGTATTTGCGATTTCAACGTATTTCTCTGTATCCCTTGTGTTTTGGTACACAGGTTTACTGCCTGATATTGCTACTATACGTGATAGGGCCTCCGGTTTTAGAAGAAAAGTATATTCAATCCTTTCTTTTGGATGGGCAGGGTCAGTAAAGAACTGGCAACGTTTTGAATCTGTATCCTTGATTCTGGCAGGTATTTCTACTCCATTGGTATTATCGGTGCATACGATTGTATCTATGGACTTTGCTACATCGTTGGAGCCGGGATGGCATACTACTATATTTCCTCCTTATTTCGTTGCAGGAGCTATATTTTCGGGATTTGCTATGGTACAGACGCTTTTGTTAATTGCCCGTAAGGTGATGAAATGGGAGAATTACATTACGATGTTCCACATTGAGTCAATGAATATTGTCATCATTGTAACAGGATCTATTGTTGGGGTAGCTTATTTAACTGAACTATTTGTAGCCTGGTATTCCGGAGTGGAATATGAACAATACGCATTTTTAAACAGGATTAGTGGGCCTTACTGGTGGGCGTACTGGAGTATGATGACTTGTAATGTGATCTCTCCGCAGTTGTTTTGGTTTAAAAAGATTCGTACCAGCATCTGGGCATCATGGGTATTGTCAATTGTGGTAAACATTGGAATGTGGTTTGAACGTTTCGTAATTATTGTGACCTCCCTTCACAGGGATTACCTGCCATCAAGTTGGGCTATGTTTTATCCAACACCAATAGATATTCTGTTGTTTGTAGGATCAATAGGCGTGTTCTTTACTTTATTCCTTTTATTCCTTCGTGTATTACCGGGCATTGCAATGGCTGAAGTGAAACTTCTTCTGAAAACGTCAAGTGATCAGGCTAAGCAAAAACTAATCAGAGAGGGTACGATAGATGCAGAACAGGCTGAGTATTACCAACAGTCTTTAGAAAAATTTGATAGTGTTTCAAAAAGTGATTACGCTAAAACCTAAAACATGAGTAACGTAAAATATATACTAGGTCATTTTGAAGATCCTGATGAAATGATGCACGGGCTTGATAAATTGCTGGAAAACAACATAGGTATCTATGATGTATACACACCCATGCCCATCCATGGAATTGAAGAAAAGCTTGGGTATAAGCGATCAAGACTGCCTATAGCTGCATTTTGTTTTGGAATTACCGGAACACTGACTGCGATATCTATGATTTATTATATGATGGTTTATGATTGGCCGATGAATATCGGGGGAAAGCCATCTTTGGCCATGCCAGACTTTGTGCCAATAGCCTTTGAGCTGACTATTCTGTTTGCAGCCTATGGAATGATGTTTACCTTTTTCTATGCTAATCATTTGTTTCCGGGACGTGCACCAAGGGTAATGGATCTGAGGGCAACTAATGATCGTTTTGTTATTGCTATTGATGCGAAGACGAATCCTTATCCGGATAAAATTGAAAACTTGTTAAAAGATGCAGGAGCTGTTGAAGTGATGCACAACGAAAGGAAGTATGTTAGCTATGAATAAACTCAGGATATTAAGCGCCGCATTAATTGCTGTAGCAGCATCTGCTATGGTCTCTTCATGTGGGGGTGATAAAAAAAATCCAGGTCTGGAGTTTGCCCGGAATATGTACGATCCGATTGCATATAATCCGGATCAGATCAATAAGAACTTTGCAAATGGCCAAACTGCTCAATTACCTCCATCTAATACAATGCCGGTGGGTTATGATAAGGTTGATGAATATCCAAATACACCTGAAGGTTACCTGGCAGCAAGTAATTATTTGTTTAATCCTCTAACAAGAAACAAACAGACGTTAACTGAAGGCCATTCATTGTATCTTAATATGTGTTCACACTGTCACGGTACGCAAGGAAAAGGGGATGGACAAATCATTAAACTGGAGAAATTTCCTGCTCCTCCATCTTATTCTACCGGTAATTCTTCCAGGGGTGGAGCGATGAAAGACTTAACAGACGGAAAGATTTTTCACACGATTACATACGGTTTAAACCTTATGGGACCTCACCGTGCACAACTTAATCCAACTGAAAGGTGGAAAATAGTTATGTACGTTAGAGAATTGCAAAAACTTCAATAGTTAATGTTTTAAGCGAAATGGGAACTCACAATCAACATACTCATAATTTTACACAGCAGTTTGAATTTTCAGGTAAAGCAAAAACCTGGAGCCTAATTGCTATTTTAATAGGCGTTGCAGCAATTGCATACGGCTTCTTATTGGATACTACAGAATATCATTCGGTACGTACATTTGCTAATCTCCTGTTAATGGGATATTACTTCACTTGTGTATGTGCGGCTGGTGCTTTTTTTCTTGCACTGCAATTGGTTACACAATCCGCATGGTCAGCTGGCTTCATTCGGATCCCTCAGGCTTTTGCTAAAGTATTGCCGATTGCCTCGGTTATATTATTGGTGATCTGTGCTGCAGGATTATTCTCGCACAACCTATATCATCATTGGAATGTAGAAGGTATCACAGAGGTAGGAAATGAACACTATGATGCTGCTATTGCAAAAAAGGCAGGCTTCTTGAATACTCCTTTTTTTCTGATCAGGCTGGTGTTTTTCTTAACTATATACAGCACATTTGCTCTCGTCCTAACTCGGTTTTCTAATAGAGAAGATATGTCCGGAGGTTTATCGAACTATAAAAAGAGCTTTAAGATTTCAGCAATATTCCTGGTGATATTTGGATTTACTACTCCAATCTGGGCATTTGATACGATCATGTCACTAGAAGCACATTGGTTTTCTACGATGTTTGGCTGGTATAACTTCGCCGCCATGTTTATCAGTGGTTTATGTGCTATTACTGTCACCGTGATCCTGTTAAAAAAAGCTGGTTATATGAGCTGGGTGAATCATAATCATATCCATGACTTAGGGAAGTTTGTTTTTGCTTTCTCTATATTCTGGACCTATATCTGGTTCTCGCAATTTTTATTAATCTGGTACGCTAACATACCTGAAGAAACCGTTTATTTCTTTAAAAGATGGGAGCCTGAATATATGCCATGGTTTTGGTTAAATATTGTGATCAACTTCCTGGCGCCAGTTTTGATTTTAATGACCCGTGATGCAAAAAGGCGTACTAATACTTTACTAGCGGTATGTATCTTGTTATTATGTGGACATTGGCTGGATTATTACCTGATGATTATGCCGGGTACGGTAGAAAGTAACCGTGAGTTTGGAATAACGGAATTAGGAATTTTTATAGGTTTTGTAGGATTATTTAGCTTTTTGATGATGAGTCAATTGGCAAAGAAACCTCTGGCGGCAAAGAATCATCCATTTCTTGAAGAAAGTTTACATCATTCTATATAGATAGACGAAAAAGGAATTTACATTAGAATCTTATAAAGAAATGCGTTTTAATACATTATTTAAGATCAGAAATACCATTGCGGTGCTTGCTATTGCCTTAATGGCTTTCGGCACGCCTCTGGCTGCCCAAGATACAACAGCAGTGATTTCGAAAGGAGTTTCCGGCCCTGTAAAAGGAGTGGCTGCCGACAATGATTTAGATGCGTTTGCTAAGGGACTGGCAAATATAAGTAAGGATGCAACAACAAATGATGCTACTACAGCTACAATTGATGTTGCTGTTGTGGCTAATCATGATGCTGTATATAAATCAGCTGGGTTTTATGCAATCCTGTTCATTTTGGTATGTATTTTTATTGCTATAACCGGTAAAATCATACGTGTATATGAGATCACTCAAGAAGTTCAAGGAAAGAAGGCAGGATTGAACTGGAACAATATCCAGGGGATTATCTTAGTTTTATTTCTGATATTAGGCTTATATGGTACGTATTGGAGCTACAATACCTGGGGTTGGGTAGTAACTAAAGATTCAGCATCGGTTCATGGAGCAAGAATTGATACTATGATGATTGTTACTGTCGCCATTACTACAATCGTTTTTGTGCTGACACAATTCTTGTTATTCTGGTTTTCATATAAGTACCGGGGACAGGAAAATAGGAAAGCTTATTATTATCCACACAATAATGCCATTGAGCGTTTGTGGACAATTGTTCCCGCGTTCGTTCTCACTGCGCTTGTCGTTTTTGGATTCTTTACTTGGAGAAGTATTACCAATCCTTCTCAGGATGATAGAAACAATGCGCTTTCTCTTGAAGTAACCGGAGAACAATTTAAGTGGAATGTACGGTATTCAGGTGAGGATAATCAATTGGGCTTGAAAAATTATAAGCTAACAACGCCAACAAATGGCTTGGGTATTGACTTTACTGATAAAAAGAGCTGGGATGACAGACTAGGTCCTGAAATCGTTTTACCAGTAAACAAGTCAGTACGGGTCACAATTAATTCAAAAGATGTTTTGCATAGTTTCTATATGCCGGACTTTAAGGTTCAGATGAATGCAGTGCCGGGTATGGCAACTTACTTTCAGTTCACTCCTAGGTTTACTACTGAGGAAATGCGTGAAAAGAGCGGCAATGCAAAATATGATTATGTATTATTGTGCGCTAAAATTTGCGGAAGTGGGCATTACAATATGCAATATAAGGTGAGAGTGGTTAGTGATAAGGAATATAAAGAGTGGATAGTAAAACAACCTCTTTTCTTTAATGATGACATGAAAAAAGAAATGCAGTTAAAGTCAGCATCTGTGTCAAAAGAGACTTTAAGAAATAATAAGTTAGCAATAAATTAGTAAATCAGATAGATCGATAATATGTCAAGCACAGCGATTAATCATACATTGGAACATTCAGGACATGCACATGATGAGCACGCTCATCATCAATCGTTCCTAACTAAGTATATTTTCAGCACAGATCATAAGATGATCGCAAAACAGTTCCTGATTACGGGTATCATAATGGCCGTCATTGGAATGTTTCTTTCTATTCTTTTCCGGATCCAGTTAGGATGGCCCGATCAAAGTTTCCCTTTATTGGAAACATTCCTTGGGAAATGGGCAGAAGGTGGAAGAATAAAACCAGATTTTTATTTATCCTTGGTCACTATACATGGTACCATTATGGTATTTTTTGTACTGACGGCTGGGCTAAGTGGTACCTTTAGTAATCTGTTAATTCCCTTGCAATTAGGAGCCCGGGATATGGCATCACCTCTGGTAAATATGCTGTCTTATTGGTTTTTCTTTACTGCCTGTGTGATTATGATGGGTTCCTTTTTTACGGAAACAGGGCCGGCGAGTGCTGGATGGACAATTTATCCGCCATTGTCTGCTTTGCCTAAGGCGATTTCGGGATCGGGTATAGGGATGACTCTTTGGTTAATCAGTATGGTGTTTTTTATAGCTTCTTCGTTAATGGGAGCCCTGAATTATATCAGTACGATATTGAATATGCGTACCAAGGGTATGGATCTTTGGAAAATGCCCTTAACTATCTGGGCATTATTTTTAACCGCTATACTCGGAACACTTTCTTTCCCGGTTTTAGTAGCGGGAGTTGTGCTATTAATCTTTGATCGTAGTTTTGGAACGAGTTTTTACTTGTCCGATCTGGTTGTGCAAGGACAAATACTGCCACAACAAGGAGGAAGCCCTATCTTGTTTCAGCATCTATTTTGGTTCCTTGGGCACCCTGAAGTATATATTGTGATCATGCCTGCGTTGGGTATTACATCAGAAGTGATCGCCACTAATTCCCGTAAGCCTATATTTGGCTATCATGCCATGGTTTACTCTTTAATTGGTATTACTGTTCTTTCCTTCATCGTTTGGGGGCACCATATGTTCGTAACGGGTATGAGTCCATTCCTTGGGGGAGTATTCATGATCACTACACTGATCATTGCGGTTCCTTCAGCTGTGAAGACTTTCAACTACCTGGCTACTTTATGGCGGGGTAATATTCGTTTTACTCCAGCTATGTTGTTTGCAATTGGATTGGTTTCCTTCTTTATTTCAGGTGGACTGACCGGGATTTTTCTGGGTAATGCAGCATTGGATATTAACTTACATGATACTTATTTTGTAGTGGCACATTTTCACCTTGTAATGGGTTCTGCTGCTATATGTGGTATGCTAAGTGGTGTTTATCATTGGTTCCCTAAGATGTTTGGAAGGATGATGGATGAGAAACTAGGCTATTTACATTTCTGGTTCACCTTTATCGGTGCATACCTTGTGTTTTTCCCGATGCACTTTATGGGACTGGATGGAGTACCAAGAAGATACTATGCTTTCACTGAGTTTGAATTCATGAAAGAATGGTTAACGGTAAATACCTTTATCTCATGGGCGGCTATTATATCTGCATTAGGACAGGTTGCATTTTTATGGAACTTCTTTCATTCTATATTTTATGGAAAGAGAGCGACTCAGAATCCTTGGCAGTCCAATACTTTAGAATGGACTACTCCGGTAGAACATTTACACGGAAACTGGCCCGGAGAGATTCCTACCGTATACCGTTGGCCATATGATTACAGCAAGCCAGGAAGTCCAGTCGATTTTATCCCTCAGACCATACCTTTCTCAGAAACAATGAGCTCTAATTTTTCTCACGATTTTGAAGGTAATCCTGAGGCTGAACGTATACAGTTAGAATGGCAGAAGAATGATGAAGCTGAAAGGCTTGCAGAGGATAAAGTTTAATTATCCAACTTTGATCCTAATAATGGGAGATTTATCCCAAAAATTGAACTATTTGAGTGAGTGAAGTTTCTTTTATATCAGACTTTAAAAGTCTAATAAAACTTAGGTTAACCTTTTTGGTTGTTTTTTCAGCTTCCGTCTCTTTTTTAATAGGAAGCAAAGAGCAGGGGTCAATAAATTGGAGTAACTGGTTGATATTGACATTAGGTGGATTTTTGGTTGCAGGAGCAGCAAATGGATTTAATGAAATTATAGAAAAGGATCTGGACAAGCTGATGTCGCGAACCAGTGACAGACCGATTCCTTCCGGGAGGATGACTACCGGACAGGCCTTGGTACTTAGCTTGTTTATGGCCTTAGCAGGTACATTAATTTTAGTACGGCTCAACTTCCTTACAGGAGTTCTTTCTGTATTTTCTATTTTTCTTTATGCAATTGTTTATACTCCAGCGAAGAGATTATCACCGATAGCCGTTTTTATAGGAGCGTTTCCTGGTGCGTTACCTCCTCTGATTGGTTACTTTGCTGCCTTTGACAGGCCATCAATATCATGGATTCCATTGGTATTGTTTTTAATACAGTTTGTCTGGCAGTTTCCTCATTTTTGGGCAATAGCATGGGTTCTGGATGATGATTACAAGAAAGCAGGATTTAGATTGTTGCCTACCAAGAAAAGAGATAAAGTTAGTGCAGGATTTATAGTTTTTTCTGCCTTGGTGTTAATTCCGGTGAGCCTTTTGCCAACATTTATGGGGTTTGGAGGTTATATTATTGGAATTGTTTCATTGATTGCAGGAATAGTTTTTTTATATTTAAGTGTTCAACTGTTCAGGGATTTAGAGGTAAAAACAGCTAGGAAAGTGATGTTCTGTTCCTTCTTTTATCTTCCTATTGTTCAATTGATCATGTTGTTCGATTTCATTAAATAAACGTATGTTATATATGACCAAGATTCCTTTAGAGCAGGAGATTCAAAGTTTAAAGCCAAAGAAGTTTTTGATGTGGCTTTTTATTATTACATCGTGTATGCTGTTTGCGGCTTTAACGAGTGCGTATATTGTGTATACGGGTGGAAACCCGACAAGAGGAATTAAGGTTCAGCTTCCAGTTGCTTTTCTATATAGTTCCTGTCTAATTATTATTAGTAGTTTAACGATGCACTATGCGTTTAAAGCTACTAAAGAATTGCAGTTTGCCAAACAACGTTTATTTCTAGCACTAACCATCTTGTTAGGTTTTGCATTTTTTGCCTCTCAATGGATTGCCTGGACCGTATTGTTTGAATCTGGAGCGCCATTTGTAAACTCCAATGCTTCAGAATCCTTCATATATGTGTTTTCCGCATTTCATATCTTACATATATTTGCCGGAATAGGAATGATGGTTTACACTTTTATCAAACAAAATAAAGGCATACCGCAGTATAGGAATATGTTCAACATGGAGCTAACTTCCTTGTTCTGGCATTTTCTGGATATACTATGGATTTATTTATACGTTTTCTTACTTTTGAATCAATAAGCTAAAAATGGATACTACTGTTTCACAATTAGACAAAATTAAAACTGGTCCCTGGAGCGGAGGGAGATCTCCCTTTGATGTCGAGTATGGCAAGATAATTATGTGGTTTTTCTTGCTTTCAGATGCGTTTACTTTTTCTGCTTTGCTTATCTATTATGGAGCACAGCGTTTTAGTAAAGTAACCTGGCCAGATCCTGATGTGGTTTTTCAATCCATTCCATTTGTTGCTGATCATGGATATCCACTTGTATTTGTTGGTATTATGACCTTTATTTTAATTATGAGTTCGGTTACTATGGTTTTAGCAGTAGAAGCGGGACATCGGGGAGCAAAGAAAGAAGTGATCAACTGGATGATTTGGACCATTATAGGAGGTTTTACCTTCCTTGGCTGTCAGGCTTTGGAGTGGACACATTTATTTCATGAGGGTTATGGATGGGGACATATTCCTGAAACTTACAAGGGAATGGATGCAGTGAGTGCTACCCAGTTTGCAAACCTATTTTTTACAATCACAGGATTCCATGGGTTCCACGTTTTTAGTGGTGTAATGCTGAATATAATAATTCTGTGTATGACCGTGGCTAACGTATTTGAAAAGCGAGGTACATACTTAATGGTTGAAAAGGTTGGTCTTTACTGGCATTTTGTAGATTTGGTATGGGTATTCGTGTTTACTTTTTTCTACTTGGTTTAATCTTCTAAAAATATCTAAAATGACAACAGAGCATACAAAAGGTCAGGAACATGCAGATCAGGCAGATCATGCGGGCATGACAAAAAAGAGAATCTGGCAAGTATTTTTTTATTTGTTAGGAATTACAGCTATAGAGTTTTTCATAGCCCTTGTTTTAATGCCAAGGGGATTTAATCACGGCTTGGCTAACTTTACTTATATATCACTTACCTTGCTAAAGGCCTATTATATCATTGGCTATTTTATGCACCTTAAGTTTGAAAAATCGGCAATGATCACCGCAGTAACAGTAGGTCTGATCTTTATTGTTTATTTCATTGTATTGCTTTTAACAGAAGGATCCTATTTGAATCTTCATATGAACCAATGAGGAACACATCTTCATGGAAAAAAATAGTAGTCCTGGTATTCATACTAATGGTACCGGGATTTTTATATTATTTACTGCAGGAAAAAGGTAAAAATCGTTATCGTCCCTTAAGTATTTTTGGTCCAAAGGAACTTAGTGGAACGTTCCATATAAAAAGAGGAAAACAGATTCCTGATACTACCTATCATCAGATCAGGGATTTTAAGCTGAAAGATCAGCAGGGGAAAGAGTTTTCATTCCCTCTGGATAGCGGCAAAATTACCATCTTTAACTTCTTCTTCACCCGCTGTACCAGTTTTTGCAAGCAGATGAATGGCCAAATGGACTTTCTTGCAGATAAATACGACGATAATAGAATGCTTCGCTTCTGCTCTGTTTCTGTGGATCCAGAATACGATAATCCCGAAATTCTAACAAAGTATGCGCAGACCTTTCATACAAATCCAAAGAAATGGTTTTTCCTTACGGGGGATAAAAGTCTGATCTTTAATCTGGCTAAAAAAGATTTTTTAGTAGATGCTTATGCGGATCATTCGGATACCTCTACTATTGTGCATAGTCCTATGCTCATTCTGGTTGATCCACAAAAGAGGATAAGAGGATATTACGATTCAGATAACAAAGAGCAAATGAGTAAGTTAGATGACGAAATTAAGGTGCTCATCGTAGAAGAATTGCGTAAGGTTACCGATCGTTAAATCAATAAAAATATGAATGATAAAATTATATTTCGCTTAATTGCTGCTGTCTCAGTAGTCGTTTTCGCTGTGGTTTGCATTCTTCAGGCTAAGCTCATAACTGTTTTCCCCGAAGGTGCCATTGTCCCTTCATGGGTTTATTTTTTACCCAAACTAAATGCAATCTTAAATGGTACCTGCAGTGTTTTTCTGCTAATTTCCTTATATCAGATCAAAAAAAGAAATATTCAAGCTCATAAAGCGATAAACATTGTTACGTTTATTTTGTCTTCCATGTTCCTGGTCAGCTATATTATATTTCATGCTACAGGAATAAAGACCACTTATGGAGGTGAAGGATTGATCCGGCATATTTATTATTTTATACTGATTACTCATATTATACTTGCCGCAGTAGTTTTGCCGTTAGTATTGTTGAGCTTCCATAGTGGTTTACGTATGAACGTTTTACGCCATAGGAAATTAGTTAGATGGAGCTATCCAATCTGGCTATATGTAACCGTTACGGGTGTTATTGTGTATGTCATGATATCCCCTTATTATACATTTTAACCGTTAAAAAAAATGAAGTTATTACGCTATCTGACTGTATTAATTTGCTTTATGAGCTTGTTTTTGGTAAGTAATAAAAGCTATTCTCAATGCTCAATGTGTGCCGCTACAGCTGATAATTCAACCCAAAATGGCAATACAGAGGGCAACGGATTAAATGATGGAATTTTATACCTTCTTGCTGCTCCTTATTTGGCCGTTGCAGGCATTGGTTTTTTATGGTATAAAAAGTATCGGAAAGATCATAATAATTTGGATCCAAATAACGAAAACTTCAATAGATAATGGTGAAAACAACTACGCCGCAACTATCTGCCATTATAAATTGTAAGTGTCCAAAATGCAGGAGAGGTAATGTCTTTGAAGGCCCTATGTATGGTTTCAAAGCCCAAAAAGTAAATGAGGATTGTCCTCATTGTGGATTCCATTTTGAAGTGGAACCTGGTTATTTTTATGCTGCGATGTATGTCAGCTACGCATTAGTGGTAGCCCAGTTAGTGACTACCGGAATTCTTACTTTTTATTTAAGTAATAAAAGTGAGTCCCCAGTGTTATACCTTGGCGTGATGGCTGCAATTACTCTTGCATTTTCTCCTTTTAATTTCAGATATTCAAGAGTTATACTTCTTCATTGGTTATCACCAAACGTGAAATATAACCCACTGCTGGACAAAGATTAGAATGTAATTTAATCTGAACCAAACAGTTAAAGCTTTTAATGAATAGAGCATATAATATATTTACATAATATAAACGATCCATTTACCGAATGAAAATTAGAAAAGAACATCATTCGAATAGGAGTGGTTTTATCTAAAGTTTATAAGTTATCAGCCCCCTGCTAAATGAAAAAATGAATGGAGCTCTTTCTGGACAGGCTTTGTTCAAAAGGAATTAAGTTATTAATTGATATGCCAATGGGATGCAGAATACTACGTAATTCCATTGAAGGAGATCTTGAACGAAATTAGGAAAAATTGAAAATGCAATCTTTAATTGATTGGGAATATAGGGGAAGCCATTTTGAATTTAATAGATCTAAGTTCATTTATATAAATAATTTAAACTTTACGGAATAAAGATTTCACCCAATTAGCAGGACGGAAATAATCATGATACAGCAATCAACTTTTAATTTTCTTAAATCTGTCGCAGAAAACAATAATAGGGAGTGGTTTAAAGATCATAAACAAGAGCATGATGCCGCAAGAGAAGATGTGTTTCAGTTTGCACAGGATCTTATAAAAGGAGTTTCTGCATTCGACTCCACTGTTCCCAAAGACCTCGATCCTAAAACATGTGTGATGCGGATCTATCGCGATGTCCGGTTTAGCCTCGATAAATTGCCATATAAAACTAATTTCGGCATTGGCATTTCATCGCTTGGTAAAAACTTTCCTGGCCCTGGTTATTATTTGCACATCCAACCTGGAGCCTCTTTTATAGCGGGTGGTAGCTGGTATCCCGAAGCAAACGAGTTAAAAGCTATCCGTCAGGAAATTGATTATAATACTGCTGATTGGCACCATGTTATCGATCAAAAAGATCTTATAAATAGCTTTGGCGAATTGGGACCAGAACATAAGCTGAAAACAAGTCCCAAGGGCTATCCAAAAGACCATCCTGAGATGGAGTATTTAAAACTTAAAAGTTTCATTTTTAGCAAACAGTTAACCGATAAAGAACTGCTTAAACCAAGTTCTCCAAAGGATATTGCTGAACTTGCAGCAAAAATATTTCCCTTTATGGTCTTTTTGCGTAAAGCGATTTCTTAATATTGTAGCATGAACAAATCGCTGTATTTTCTATTAGCTGTTTTTTTATTCAGCTCATGCATGGTTTTATCTCCTAAAAAGTATAAAGCGCTGGTTGCAGAAAGAGATTCATTGAATACGACTTTGAATAGCGCCAATGCCAAGATAGAAAGTCTCGATGATGAAGTTGCCCGGTTAACATCCGAAGTCGCCAATTTAAACAGTCAGATAGATGATCTTAGATCTAAAGTAGGCGGATTAAACTCCAATAATGCCAGTTTAAGGGCATCTTCCGACAAACTATCCGGAGATCTTAAAGCGCGCGAAGCAAGATTGCAGGAGGTAGAGGCCGTTCTTCGCAAAAGAGATGAAGCAACTAATGCACTTAAGGATAAACTTCAAAAAGCACTATTTGGCTTTCAGCAAAGTGGCTTGACAGTAGAAGTACGCAATGGAAAAGTTTATGTTTCGTTAACCGATAAACTTCTTTTTAGTTCTGGTAGTATTATTATTGACGAAAAAGGGAAATTGGCACTATCCGGTTTAGCCACTGTTTTGAAAACTCAACCAGAAATAAATATTTCAGTAGAAGGACATACCGATAACCAAAAGGTGATTAACCTGGGACAGATTAAAGACAATTGGGATCTAAGTGTGTTACGTGCAACTTCTGTAGTACGGTATCTCACAGAGCAGCAAGGGATAGAAAATATGCGAATCACAGCTACAGGAAAAGGGCAATACCAAGCTATAGAGGATGCTAATACCACTGAAGCAAGAAGTAGAAATCGTCGTATAGAAATTGTGCTCTCTCCTAAGTTGGATGAGCTCTATGATCTGATAAAATAAAATTTGCTTCGTATATTTAATAAAAAAAGACCGCTCCCCAAAATGAGCGGTCTTTTTTTATTAAATTTGATAACATTTAAAGTATAAATTCCGTTTACTAATATAATTAATAACCAAAGTCGTAATCCTAAACCCTAAATAATGAAAACTGCTCTCATTTATATTTCACGTCACGGTACTACAGAGATAATTGCTCAGCATATAGCAGCACTTATAGGGAGCAATGTTACTTTATACAATCTGGAAAACGAACCAGATCCAGTAATTACGGATTATGATCAGGTCATTATTGGAGGCTCAATTCACTATGGCTCTATTCAAGATCAGGTAAAAAACTTTTGTAAGCGTAACCTTGCCACTTTATTAGATAAAAAATTAGGGCTTTTTATTTGCTGTATCCTTGATTCAACCGATTCCGGTCAGTTCTCTCGCGCCTTTCCTGCAGTATTAGGAGCCCATAGTGTAGCACAGGGGGTTTTTGAAGGAGACCTGGTATTTAAAAAACTAAATTTTATCGAAAGAATACTCTTCAAGCCATCTGTTGATGGGCAGGATGTAATAAAATTGAATGAGAAAGCAATAGCCAGTTTTATTAAAGACCTGACCGTTTCACATGGATTCCAAAGAAGTATGCCTACTCCACATATTCCATCAAAGTGCTAAATGAGACACAGCGATTACTGAATTTCTCTGTGTGCAGCTCCATTATTTTCGGGGCATGATTAGACACGAACTGGTCATATTGAGCGGCAGACTCCGCAACAAGCTGAATGCAGTAAGTAATGCCTTCATTTGGTGAACTAAGCACCTTTAAAATGCGATGCGATATAAAAAGGGACGTATCAGATATTTTAGGGATGAAAGTCGATTTAATCCAGTTACGCCATTCTAAATCAATATTTTCGTCAATTATTACAGTCAAATTGTATAAAATCATGTAGCGAAGTTACATGCAAGAGCTGAACTATCCAAGTGAATCGCCTCTTAACTTTCTAAATCGTAAGCGGGCTTCGGCTATATACAAGCTTCCCGGGAAATCCATAATGATCTTCTCATAATAATGTTTTGCCTTTTCAGGCTCCTTTAATTTTGACTCATACAGCGTTCCTAACATAAATAAGGCATCATCTGCCCATACATCGTAACTATACTGACTCACAATGGAATCGAGGCAAGATATGGCGGACAAATTATCCTCTTGCTTCAAAAATATCCGTGCTTTCAACATTAATATATCATCAGCAAGCGAATTTTGAGGGTATAAGGTGTTTATGCTATCTAAAATACGAATCGATTGCTCCGGATGATTGCAAAATAAGGAGAAATCAGCTTCAGCATATTTTGCTAACACATTAGTATCCGCTTTACTCATTGTGTTTTCGGTAATCAGAATGCTCAAGTTCAGTGCGTCATTTGCAATTAGTTGACTAGTAGTGCTTTTTAAAGCATCAATTTGAACTTTAGCCCATACAAAGTCACCTCTATAATAAGATAGTTTAGCATTTCTATACTTTGCATCTAGTCCCAGAGGTTTATTCTTAAACTCTTTTTCTACCTGACTATATAACAAAGTTGCATCCCAGACATTAGCGTCAAAAATATAGATATCGCCCAATTCTAATTTTATTTGTCCTTTTTGAGCCGAAGAAAGGTCAGGCAACGCTAAAGCTTTCTCCAATAAGCTACCAGCTTTTATATATTCACGAAGCTGATATGCCCGAAAATCAGCTAACTTCCGCATAGCAAAAAACAGTTCCTGAGGGTTATCCTTTGCTTCATTAAAAAATGCTACATACTCAGCTTCCAATTTATTTACTTCCCCCGAAGGCAATTCTCCTTTTCTGGACTTAACATCCTTCAAGGTATTGTTATCTTTATTGTCGCCAATCAAAAGTAATTCAGCTTTCCCGAATTTATCACCCAGCGAATTACTCAGCAACTCAGTCTTGCAATACAGTATCCGGGCCTTAGAAGGTAAATGATACGAGTTGTCGATACTTTTATTATCTAAGTATTCAAATGCCATTAGAGCCTCTTTAAATGCTTTGTTGAAAAGTAAAGTTTCCCCCAGATTGAAAATTTGCTCTCCATTTGTCTTCCCCTTTTTATCCAGACTGATCAGTTGTTTCAAAGCAGCACTGTAATTACCCTGTTGCAGATACGTCCAGGATAAAAGCTCAGCAAAAGCGATAGACTGCGATTTTTTTGCCAATGCCGCTACCAACGAGTTTTCAAGAAGGGTATAATCCTCAGCGGTGTCGAATACCGTATTGAAATTATTCTGTGCCTGCCTAATAATCAATGGATCAGGAGTTTTGGACAAAATGTTCATATACTCAAGCACCAACATCTGTTTGTTTTTCTGATACCGATAAAGGGAAATTAGGTCAAATCCGAATGCCTGTGGGTCATTTAATGCTTTTCTTCCGTATAAAAATGCCTTTATCGAATAGTCCAATGCATTAGCACGGTAAAACGATCCTGCCAATTCTCTGATGGCAAATTCGTTTTTAGGAATCGTACGCAATAACTCGTTGTAAAGTTCATCGGCTTTTTCTTTAAAGCCCTGCTCCTGCAAAAGTCGCCCATAATCAATCTGATACATCGAAGAACTCTTATCCGACGCTATCATTTTCTTAATCAGTTCTTCAGCAAGCTGATAGCTTTTAGTCTTCAGTAAAACGGATAGATATTGATCATAATACTCCGGATGAATACCGTCAGCGTAAAGTTTCTGATATACGGGCAAAGCCTGTTCAAACGCACCAGCCTGATAGTACTCCATTGCGAGTCGGTCCTCCACTTCCGACTGTGCAAATGCAGGCAGTGACACAAGAAAAAATAGAAAGCGAAGAAGAAAACTTTTCATATCTTAAACACTCAGCGATTTACTAATATAATGCTTAATAAATAAATCTTTCAAGGGGATGAAATTATACACAAAACAGCTGTATTCTAATTGTTACTCAATCCGCTTTTATAAAATGATAATTTAGTACTTTAAATCTGTACTTTACAGAAGCCGTAAGTTGAGCGGTATTGAATGAATATGCGAATGAAGATAAAGATAATATATGGATTAGTGTGGTTGCTTCTTTTTGCATCATGTGCTCAGGATAAAAAAGCACAGCGGATCCCCCTTGAAGATTTTTTTAAAAACCCTAAAAAGACTGCGTTCCAGCTTTCTCCTGATGGCCAATATATTTCCTTCCTTCAACCATATAAAAATCAGATGAATGTATATGTACAAAAACTGGATGGGAGTAAAATTACGCGTATCAGCTCTGAGCTTAATTATAGCATCTCTTACTATGTCTGGGGAAACAATGATGAGATTGTTTACCTGAAAAACAATGATGAAAAAGGTCCCAGTCTTTATGTTGTTAACAAGAAAGGAGAGAAGTTTCGTCCCCTATTTTCAGAGGGGAAACTTCGTTTAAAGTTTATTACCCCCTACCGGATTATAGAAAATCAATTGTTAATTGCCATAAATAAGCGGGATTCCACTTTTTTTGATGCTTACCGGTTAAATATCAGGACGGGCGAACTGAAGCTTGCAGAAAAAAACCCTGGGAACATTAGCCATTGGATTGCTGACGAAGATGGACAAATTAAACTAGCCGTGGCCACTGATGGTGTAAACGAAACATTGCTTTACCGATCTAAAGAAAGGCAGCCCTTCAAACCGGTAGTGACAAATAGTTTTAAAACAAAAATTGCACCCATTGGATTCTCTTCCTCGAACGAAGGGGTTATATATGCATTATCAAATCAGCACCGGGATAAAATGGCATTGGTGGAGATCAATTGTGTCACAGGAAAAGAAGAAAAGCTAATCTATTCCAACGATTCGGTTGATGTATCTGAAGCAGGTTACTCTCCATTGAATCATCGGCTTCTTTATGCAGGTTATGAAACCTGGAAGAAGAAGCGCTTTTATCTCGATGATTCCATACGAAACCTATACCAGCATCTCGAAAAGCTCCTTCCGAATACTGAAGTTCAAATTACAGGAAATGATGGCGCAGAGAAAAAATTTATTGTTAAAACCTTCACCGATAGATCTCCAGGTACTTACTATCTGTACGACTTGGCTAAGGGAAAATTAACAAAACTGAGTGAGATTAACCCATCATTGCCTCAAAATGCGATGTGTGAAATGAAGCCCATCTATTTTAAAACAAAGGATCATCGAACTATAAATGGATATCTGACTTTGCCACTTGGTTTTAAAGCAGAAAATCTCCCCTTGATTGTAATTCCGCATGGAGGTCCAACATCCAGAGCCTCATGGGGATTTAATTCAGAAGTACAGTTCTTTGCCAATAGGGGATATGCTGTCTTTCAACCCAATTACAGGGGTTCCAAAGGTTATGGTAAGAGCTTCTGGATTGCGGGCTTTCAAAAATGGGGAAGTAATATTCAGGACGATATAACTGCCGGAGTAAAATGGCTAATCACCGAAAAAATTGCCGATAAAAATAGAGTTGCGATCTATGGAACCGGTTTTGGAGGTTTCAGCGCCTTACACGGTTTATGCTTTCAGCCCGACTTGTACCGCTGCGGTGCATCTCAATCCGGATTTGTTAACCTGTTTACCTATATTAAAGCTGTTCCGCCTTACTTCAAGCCCATGCTGAGAATGTATTATGAGATGGTAGGGAATCCGGAACAACAAATGGATTACCTGCGGGCTGTTTCCCCGGTGTTTCATACCGACAAAATTGTCGCTCCTTTATTCATTGCACAGGATTTAAAAGATCCCAGGGCCAATATTAACGAAACAAATCAGTTTGTGAAGGAGTTAAAGAATAGAAAGATTCCAATTACTTATTTAATAAGAGAAAACGACCAGTTGAATAATTTGGAAGAACAGATGAACTTCTACCGTCAGCTTGAAGTATTTTTATCTGACAATTTAAACAAATAGCATCATATGCCTAAGGCAAGATTTCAATATCGCCGTAACAGCGCACTAAATGTTATTTTCCTGCTACTCATTACTCTTTCCTTTATTGGGGCCATGTTTCTAGCACATCGCTTAACCGATAAGTATGTTGAAAATGAATTCAACCAACGTAAAATAGATGTTTTAGAAGAAACGCTCAAGCCATACAATGAGTTTTTTCAAAAAAAAGTACCTGAAATTTCCTTTTACCAGGGCTATCTTGATTCCTCTTCCTCACTGAAGTATGCCGATTCGGTTTTTCAGGAATATACTTTTGTGAAAGGTGTTGAATTTTACGATACCGAAATCAGCAATCACCCGATTCAAAAAGCTTTCCGGATTAACCATTTTTCCATGAATCCTAAAGCTGTTTACGACTATAAAAGGAATAAACAAGGGAGCGCGGTGTCTAGCCAACGAAAAAAAACCACTAACACCGCTTCTTCAACCATGGAGGAGTTTAACCACATGGCCGTTAAATTTGCCTTATATATTGAATCCGTAGACTCCGAAAAACCGCTTCAGTCAGCCGATTTTATTAGTATTTTTTACCATGTAACGCATAACCGTATCACCTATATGAATATCCCCAGGGATGAGGACATGCAGACGTTCAAAGCGCTCATGCTGAAAGAACAAGCACTCTCTCCTGTCTTTCAACAAGATATTGTGTCTTTTATTCTCGATCCGGAGAAGCTTATTATTAAAAATACCAATAAGGAACTCTATCAATATATACATATCACGCCCATTGTTTATGAGTCGCTGATTACGGATCCTGATATCCTGAGTACTGATCTCCCATTAACAGGAGCTTTCGCTGATTATAAACTCCATTTTAGCTCATCCCGAAGTCATCTTAACAAAGAGATAAACCATCGATTGATCCCTGTTGCTTTTGCCATTGTTCTCATATTTAGCGTATTGCTTTTTATCGCCTATCTCATATACAGCAATCTGAATGTGAACCGGAAAATGTTCAGTCTGCAGTACAATTTCATTAACAATCTTACTCATGAGTTTAAAACACCTGTAAGCGTCATCAAAATAGCAGGTAATAACATTAAAAGTGCAAAAGAACTATCTGACAGGGAACGGTTCCACTATGGGAAAATATTAGATGAGGAAGCAGACAAACTTAATGATCTGATGAATAAGCTGCTGTCTTTCACCCAAATAGAAAACCACTCTATCACTATTAAAAAAGAGAAAATAGATCTTCTAGTCTTCATCCAGAACATGGTTGACGCCTATCAGATCAAGTATCCTGATTTCAAAATCACACATTCAACCGGGTCGGTCACTAGTTTTAAAACGGACCCTGTACTGCTATCGAGTATTTTTCAGAACCTGATGGACAATGCCTATAAATATTCTTTACCTCAAAAAAAAGTTCTTAACATAAAAGTTTACCTCGAAAAAGGAAATATTGTGTTTAAATTTATAGATCAGGGTATAGGTATTGCAAAGGCCGAATCGGAGAATGTATTTAAAAAATTCTATCGAATACAGAGTCAGTATAATCAGCAGGGGAGTGTAGGTTTAGGTCTTGCTTTTTGCAAAGAACTGGTTAATTTTATGAGTGGCAGTATTGCCCTTAAAAGTAAACAAGGAGAAGGTTCCGAGTTTACTGTTGTTTTACCATTTGAACTATAAATTATGACAAAGGAAATAAAAGTTGCAGTAATTGAAGATGATGAAAACCTACGCTTTTTAGTTGCACACCGACTAAAAGGGGAAGGGTATACTGTAGTTGAATGCGCCAATGGTGAAGACGCTGAAGCCTTGATCATGGCTGAACATCCCGATATTGTCTTATTAGATTGGATGCTCCCTGGTAAACAAGGACCTGAAATTTGTAAAATAGTGCGCGATAGAGGTTTCGAAAAGTTCATTATCATGATGACTGCCAAAGCACAGGACGTAGATAAAATAGATGCCTACCATTTTGGTGTTTCCGATTATGTAACCAAACCGTTTAATATGGATGTTTTGGTTGCCCTTATTGAAAATAAGGTAAAGTTTATTGTCCATGCTGGAAATTCAGATGTAAATCGCTTTGGCGACATGGAACATACGCCTAATACCCATTCCCTGGTAAAGAATGGAAAGAAAGTAGAGTTAACTATATTAGAAAACAGGATCCTTTTATACTTCCTTCAGAATATCAATAAGGTGATCAAGCGTGAGGAACTGATGATGGTGGTATGGGGATACAATTCTGATGTCAACACCCGGACACTGGATATGCATATTGTCAGATTGCGTAAAAAGATTGAAGACAATCCGGACACGCCTCATTACATGCAAACGGTACGTGGAATAGGTTATCGGTTTGTAGCTGAATAGTTTTAAATAAGGCTGAAAAGGACCAGGAGTACAAACTGTAAGATCATCGTACCATCCAGGTAACCGAAATAATAGTATTCATCCTTGTTGAAGTCGGATTTTAATATCAGCCATCCGGCTAAAGTAGTGGTTAGTGTGAGGGCCCAGAAGTCTGCATTAAAATGATGCGTGAACAATAAGAGCAGGCCAATGTTGGTCAGGAGCAGAAATTGGCAAAACAGGTAGGCCTTTTTCTCTCCAAGCATGACCGGAATGGTCTTCAGATTGAAACTTTTGTCCTGAAACAGGTCGCGGATATCAAAAGGAATCGTAATCGCAGCAATAAAAAGAAAACGTTTGCCCACCAGTAAGATCGTGGAGGCCAAAGAAATATGAACAGCTTGGTTTGCCGAGCTTTCCACTATAGGAAGCAGTACACTGCTGAATGACCAGATCATAGCAATAAGAAAAAGCTTCAAACCCGGAATATTCCTCAGGCCGAATTTGTGCTCATTTAAAGTAAAAAGTGGCAGGTTATACGCGATCGATACCACCCCTAAAAATGCAAGTAAAACTAGGGAAGGCATGGAAAGAAACAGGATAAGCGGCATAATGGCGACTACTACGATTATCGTCATCGTTACCGTTAGCCTATAATGGCTAAAAATCCATCTCACTCGTTTGAAGGAAGACTTAAGAGGATGTTTAGGCTTCGACAGCAGCATGCTGAAATTATACAAAGCGAGCGTAGAGCAGAACAAGAGTGCCAAAACATACTGATCAGGCTTAACCTTGAGTAGGTGATAGGTGACCAAGCCCTGTGCAACAGCACAAAGCGCAATAAAAATATTGCTGAAAAGAATAAAATCCAGAATTGATCTAAGGGTATTACTTAACGATGGGGATTGCCTATCGGCCATGTAATAAGGATTAAACAGGGTGAAACACTATGCTCTCTTTAATTCAAATATTGTAATTTCAGGTAAGACTCCAACACGTCCCGGATAGCCTAAAAAGCCATATCCCACATTTACATATAATTGTTGTTGCTTTTCTTTATAGAGTCCGGCCCATTCCTTATAAATATACTCAATCGGGCTCCATTGATACTCTTTCGTGCGCACTCCAAATTGCATTCCATGGGTATGTCCGCTAAACATCACATCAATATCAGGATGATTCAATACCTGTGCACGCCAATGCGATGGATCATGCGACATGAGTAATTTTACAGGTGCATCATCTGTATTTTGGATAGCCAAATCGAGCTTACCATATTTCATAAACCGGCCAGCACCCCAGTTTTCCACGCCCAGAATAGCAATTTCTTCACCATCTACGCGGAGTCTCCTGTTTTCGTTCAATAGCAGATCATAACCCATTAACTGATGGATCTTTTTTACATCGGCCAGGTTCTTCGCTTTAGCAGGCGAGGCCTCTCTTCCAAAATGATAATCGCCATAGTCATGGTTTCCCAACACAGAGAATACACCTAACGGTGCTTTAACCTTTGAAAAAATATCCTGATAGTCCTTCATTTCTGTTGCCATATCATTCACCAGGTCACCGGTGAAAAATATAAAGTCAGGCTTTTCGGCCAGCAATATATCTACCCCTCTGGCAACCGCCTTTTTATTATAGAAACTTCCGGAGTGAATATCTGAAATCTGTCCCAGTTTAATTCCTTCAAATGCCTTCGGCAGATTCGGTAGAATTAAAGTTTGCCTCTTCACCTGATAATCATATCCACCCTTGGCAATGCCCCAGGTAAGGGATGCAAGAGGCACTGCAGCCACTACAATTCCAGCTTTAACCAGAAACTCCGAGCGGGTAATAGGCGCTGAAACAGTATTAACCTTTAACTCAGGATCTTTTGCAGGACTAACTTTTCTAATGACCCAGGTAATCCCTCTGCGGATATCATCCACAAAAAGGAAGAGAATAAAAAATAGTTTAGTCACAAACGTTAAAAAGAACGCCACCAGAATGACCGCCCTTAACGAGAGAAAAAGATTTAAAAATATAGCAGAAAAAACGCCGAGGATCAACAATATGGAGTAGCCCCACCAGATAAAGCTAAATAGAGTTACCCTTCGGGCAGACGTTTCTTTGCTAATAGACTTAACGGCATTAAAAATGTAAAAATCAATTATAAGTAGTAGAAGACTAATTATAAGTAACGGAATAATACGATCGGACATGTTGAATTAAAATATTAATAGCGGTTATCCTCATTCAAATCGTCCTCTTCATCTTCAAAACCAGTGTTGAATAAGCTGCCTAACATATCTTTAAACGCATAACCGTTATCCAAAGCGGACTTACTCACCTGAGAAAACTCTGATAAACCATGTAACAAGAATTCCATCAAAAGTAACTGTTGATTCTTACTTAGAGTAGGATGAAACTTCTTTATTACATTTTTTAATTCAGGAACGCCATTTAAAACCGCTTTATATTCGTCCAAAACATAACCGTCCAAAATATCAATCGTATTTCCACCATCAAACCAGTTAATGATAGGCGCATAAGGATTAGCCTTTTTAGAACGTTTTTGTTTCTCTGGATCAGGAAAATAGTTGATCATCAGTGCTTTGATGGCTTTCCCTAACAAAATACTGGCCACTTTGCCTGAACCTTCTTGTTCACCTTCGTATACCAGCTCAATTTTTCCTGTAATTGCAGGAATCACACCCGCAAAATCAGACATCCGCACAAATGTGCTTGACTCCCCATTAATGAGCATCCTACGTTCCGCTGTGCTGATTAAGTTTTCATACGCTGAGATAGTCAGTCGTGCAGAAACCCCCGATTTTTGGTCTACATATTCCGAATTACGAGCCTCAAAAGCAATCTGCTCAATCAAATCTTTTACCAGGCCATCGGCCTCAATCTTTTCACGTTGTTCCGGTGAAATAGAAGCCTCTTGTTGGGTAATCTTCCTGGAGATTTCAATGCTCCTCGGGTAATGTGTCAGGATCTGACTCTCAATCCGGTCCTTCAAAGGCGTCACAATCGATCCTCGGTTGGTATAATCCTCCGGATTAGCGGTAAACACAAATTGTACATCCAGTGGCAAACGAAGTTTAAAACCACGGATCTGAATATCTCTTTCCTGTAAAATGTTAAACAGCGCCACCTGAATCCTTGCCTGAAGATCGGGCAGCTCATTGATTACAAAAATACTACGGTGTGCACGGGGTATTAACCCGAAATGGATCACCCGTTCATCCGAATAGGTCAGCTTTAAAGTAGCCGCTTTAATCGGATCCACGTCACCAATTAAATCCGAAACCGTTACATCAGGAGTAGCAAGCTTCTCGGTATAGCGGTCCGAACGATGAAGCCATGCAATCGGCGTATCATCACCTAATTCCGTTAGTTTCTGATGTCCAACCCAGGAGATCGGTGTAAAAGGATCATCAAAAAGCTCAGATCCTTCAATATAAGGCACATACTCATCAAGCAGGTTCACCATTAAACGTGCTATCCTGGTTTTCGCCTGTCCGCGTAAACCCAGTAAAAGTATGTTATGCTGCGAAAGAATGGCCGTTTGCAAGTCTGGGATTACCGTATCTTCATACCCGATTATGCCTTCAAATCCAGCATCTTTATTTTTGAGCTGAAGGATCAAATTTTCCCGCAATTCCTGTTTTAATGACCGTGATGTATAACCGGAGGCCTTTAATTCTCCGAAAGTTTTGATATTTAACAAATTCTCCATAAGTGTGCAAGACGTCAATCCTATCGGTACGTCTTTCTTCTGTTTTTTATGTAATCTTCAAAAATATATTCCCCTAATCCTTTAAGAGAACTGTAGAATGCTTTTCCGCCATTAACCTCAGTAAACTGACGTACAAATTGTTGCAGATATGGATCGCGCGCAATCATAAACGTCGTAATCGGAATATGCAGACGCTTACATTGGGCCGCCATATTGAGCGTTTTGTTGATCACTTTGCGGTCAAGCCCAATACTGTTTTTATAATAACGGTTCCCCTCTTTTAGACACGTAGGTTTCCCATCCGTGATCATAAAGATCTGTTTATTTGTTGTTTTTCTCCTTCTCAGGATATCTGTAGCCAACTCCAACCCCGCATAGGTATTCGTATGATAAGGACCAACCTGTAAATAGGGTAGGTCTTTGACCGTAATCGGCCAGGCATCATTCCCAAAAACTACAATATCAAGCGTATCCTTAGGGTACTTGGTACTAATGAGTTCAGCCAAAGCCATGGCTACCTTTTTAGCAGGTGTAATCCGATCCTCGCCATATAAAATCATCGAATGCGAAATGTCGATCATCAGCACTGTAGAAGTAAGCGTCCTGTAATCCATTTCCTCTACCTCCAAATCGCGCTCAGTCATCGTAAAATCCCCAATACCATGATTTAACTGTGCATTATGAATGGAGGCAGTCATGTCAATCTGATCCAGGCTGTCGCCAAACTCAAACTCACGACGGTCCGCATTTTTCTCCTCACCCTGTCCGGATAAATTTGAATTATGACTTCCCTTACCTGACTTTTTAAGTTTGCCAAAGATTTCTTCCAGAGCGGACCTCCGAATGGTTTGTTCGGTTTTAGCCGTAATTTTAAAGCCATCCTTTTTGTCACCATCCTGATCAATGAAGCCTTTATCTTTCAATTCGTCAATAAAATCACCCATTCCATAGTCATTGTTGGTGAAATGGTGCTGTTTATCCAGCTCATTCATCCAGGCCAATGCCTCATTTGGATCACCCGCCGTGAAATTCAGCAGTTGAGTGAAGATATTCATTAAGCCATCAAACCCACCTTCCTGAACTTTTTCAGGTATAAATTTAGAAAAAGAGTATCCCCGCATATCGCCGTTGCTTAAATGGTAAACATAAAATCTAAATTAAAAGTTTGACACGATTAAGATGTTTATGTTTTGTAAAAATGTAGGAATCTTGCTTTATTTAATTGTTTCAACCTATTTATCAAGTTTTTGAAATTACCTGACCTTTATATTTGCCAACAAAAAAGGCGTTCTCAAAGAGAACGCCTTAAAAAACTGTTTAAATAGGTCTTATCTAGTATAAGGTAAACTCTACACGACGATTCTTTTGTCTACCAGCTTCAGTATCATTAGAAGCAATTGGTTGATCTTCACCATATCCGGTTGCTTCAACACGAGATGCATTTGCGCCCCTGCTTACCAGAAATTGTCTTACTGATTCAGCTCTGGCCTTTGATAACTTGGTATTACTTGCAGAACTGCCTACATTATCCGTATGGCCGGAAAGTTTAAGACTGAAGTTTTTATTGATCAATAAACTTGCAACACGAGTTAAACTTGCGAAAGAAGTCTCGCGAATTGTAGTCTTTCCAAAGTCAAACTCCAGATTTTTAATCGCATCAGCAACTACCTTTTTGTCTTCCTCAGTGATGTAAACTTTCACATCAGGTTTACGTTCCGCGAGGGGACAGCCTGAGCCATCCACTACTGTCTTTTCAGGAGTACCCGGACATTTGTCGAAAAGGTCAGCCACACCATCTTTATCTTCATCCGCCATAGCTTTATTAAAACGTTCCTCTAAGCGCATGTTTTTATCTTTTTCAGCATCCAGTTGTTGTACCAGGTCATCATAACGACCAACGTAGTCGTTTTCCAAATCAGCAACCACATTATGGGCAGCTAACTGAGGTTTCGAGCTATTTCCCAAAGCAAATTCCAAACCAGCATGGCCGTAAGAATATTTATCATTGGTTCCCCTTGTATAACCGTCAATATTGTCGGAATTAACAAAAGTTACGGTATAACCTAAATCAAGATTTACACCTTTGGTCAGGTTGAATTTTACACCTGCACCAACAGGAATGATCACCTCTCCAATATTATGGATTTCAGTAGTTGCACCAGCAGTATTGGTAGTAGAAGGTTTATATTCTGCCAAACCAGCACCTAGAGTAGCATAAGGTTGTACGAAGTTCTGACGCTTTCTGAAGTTTATATTCGCCAATGTGAAATTGCCACTTAAGCTGGCAGCCCAATGCAGATCTGTCGAGAAAGATGCGATGGGACCAGCCTCATCATGATTGATCAGATTGCTTCTATTTGCAGAAAGTTTGCCACGGAAATAATCAGCCTGTAAGCCAAATGCAGGGAGAATTTGTTTTTTGATGTATCCTCCGTAACCCAGTTCGGTTTTTCTGCCGGCATAGTCGTCATTGCCAAAGAAAGATCCAAGGTACATGGCACCACCATTAACTCCGATTGACCACGTCCGGAAAGCGTTAGGTTCAAAAGGTTTTACATAATCAGATGATCCTGCGGAGGGAGTCTGAGCCAGCAAGCTGCCGGATACTAACAGAGCGGATAAGAAAGTGCTTGTTTTTAATAAGTTAAAGTGTTTCATTATTAGTTATTTAATTTTTTGCAGGTTTTAGACCTGATTACATGGTTAGAAACATGTGAATTTGTGTAAAGTTTTTATAGAGTTAATTGTTTGTTTAGAGTGTCAATCAATGAGGTGGTTATAGTTTAAAGAATAGTGAGAAACTGAACAGATAGGTATGATGCTGTGACTTTTGTACTAATGATAGTGTAATGCTACTGGCTTAAGTCCAACATAAGTCCATGTTTTGCCATTAAAACATGGACTTATGTTGGACTTAAGCCAGATTTAATTTGGATTTATTGATAGCAGGGTTAGTCTTTTGACAATTTACAGCAATCCAAGAAGACAAGCGATTCTCGATTTGATCTCAGGAAGTGTAATGATAAAATTATAGCAGTGTGCAAAAGTTTAACTAACACAGAAAATTGCACGTGAACAGAAACGACATAAACTGCTAACAGAGGCATACATTTAAAATTTCTATATGGATTATAATTTTACTTTAGTAATTTGTGCGTTTCGAAAAGTATATGAACCAACCTAAGCCATCTCCAAGCAGTACTGCTACTATAACTAAAAATTCAACTTTTCTGGAATCGAAAAGTCACTATGAAATTCTGGATGGCTTACGTGGTGTAGCTGCTCTTGTTGTGGTTGCTTTTCACTGTTTTGAGGCTTATGCTGACGGTAACCGCTTTAACCAGATTCTTAATCACGGTTATTTGGCCGTCGACTTCTTTTTCCTTTTGTCCGGTTTCGTGGTAGCTTACGCTTATGATGATCGCTGGGGTAAAATGAGCCAGTGGGATTTTTACAAGCGTCGTCTTATTCGCTTGCAGCCAATGGTTATTATGGGATCCATAATTGGTGCGATACTTTTCTATTTTCAAGGTGGTGAAATGTTTGGGATTATTAATCAAACGCCTGTTTGGAAGATGCTGCTTGTCATGGTGGTCGGTTTTACATTAATTCCAATACTTCCTTCAATGGATATTCGGGGTTGGCAGGAAATGCATCCATTAAATGGCCCTGCATGGTCGTTGTTTTTTGAATACATTGCGAATATCCTTTATGCGTTGTTTATCCGGAAATTCTCTAAAAAGGCACTTGCTGTGTTTGTTTTTTTATCAGCCTGTTTGTTGATTCATTATACCGTAATGGGCCCAAAGGGCGACGTTATTGGGGGTTGGAGTGTGGATACAACCCAGCTCAATATTGGATTTACCCGTTTGCTTTATCCCTTTTTTGCAGGTGTACTGCTTTCTAGAATAGGCAAGTTAATTCATATTAAAAATGCTTTTTGGATATGCAGTCTTCTGATTGTTACTATTCTTTGCTTTCCAAGAATCGGGGATGAAAATCATTTGTGGATGAATGGATTGTATGAGTCATTTTGTATCATCATTCTTTTTCCGGTCATTGTTTCAATGGGTGCTGGGGGGAGTATAAAAAACAGATATTCAAGCAATTTATGTAAGTTTTTTGGCGACATCTCTTACCCGCTTTATATTACTCATTATCCGTTGATTTATCTGTATACTGCTTGGGTAGTAGACAATAAAGTTCCGGTGAGTTATGGTATTCCAATGGGGCTGCTATTGATTATTGTTAGCATTGCTGTTGCTTATGGCTGTCTTAAGCTTTATGATGAGCCTGTGCGTGAATGGCTGAAGAAGCGGTTTTTGATTAGAACTGTAAAGGCTTAGAATTGGGATTTTATGCAAATGCAGATCCCACTCTTATTAAGAGTGGGATCTGTGGTTAAAAGTTATATGTAAAGTTAGCTGAGAACGTTCTAGCTGCCTGAGGACTGATGGTAGACCATCCTTTGTAATAATCCTTATTCGTGATGTTATCTAACTTTAAAGCAATTCTAAAACTACTCGCTTCATAGAAAGTAGAGGCATTGATTAGCGTATACTTGGGTAATGTGAAAGTTCCTCCAATTGTTCTGTTAAATATTTCATTTTCACTTGCATAATTACCTCCAAAGCCTATGCCTATGCCATTTAAATTGCCTTTTAGGAATTTATAACTAGCCCATAAATTAACTAAGTTCTTCGGACCGGCACTTTCTGGTCTTTTGCCTTCAAAGTCGGTGTCTCCTTCTGTAAGTTTACTATCGTTGTAACTGTAGCCGGCAATTAGGTTTAATCCACTAAGCGGACTGGCTATAACGCTACCTTCAAATCCTTTGCTTAATTGTTTGCCTCCCTGGGAGTACACATCCTGAGCGACATTAAGCACTATATCGGAAACTTTAATGTTGTAGTAGCTGAACGAAGCGTAAAGCTTGTCATTCAATAAATTAAGTTTGGTACCAAATTCATATTGATTGGCTTGCTCTGGGTCAAAGTTTAATACAGTGTTAGTAGTTCTGATAATGGCTGGCGCGACATTTTTGAATCCGTTCATGTAATTACCAAAAATGGATACTTTATCTAAAATTGGTTGAAAGACTAAACCGAATTTGGGTGATAAAGCGGTTTGGGTAAAATCATTATTATCAAAGCGGTCAATTCTTAAACTTACCATTGCAGAAAGCTGTGGAAAAAGTGTAACTACATTAGAAATATAGGCACTGTATGTTTCTTGCTTGGATTTGCTGTATTGGGCTCCAGGGATGTCAAGAGCAGCAATACCTGCGTCTGCTCCAGCTTGCGTTAGGATACCTGTATCGTCAGTGGTTTTACTTGCATCTAATGTATTGTTATTTGATGGAGTTTTAAAATATGCATGTAGTATTGGAGCTATGGCTTGAAACTGAGCTAATTTATTTCCTAAATAAACAAATCCTTGATTCCCGTAACCGGTACCATTTGAAGTCACATTTTGATTAAAGTAATCAAAACCAATTAATACTTTGTTTTTCACTTTGCCGAAGTTGAAGTTACCTACGAAGTTTTGCTGTATATCAGAACCTGTGGTCTCAGAACTTTGTTTACTGGTGTATCGACCCAAAATGATACCGTCGGTGAGCGTTGTTTTTGCGAGAAATTCAGCTAAACTTGTTCCTTCATATAAATAGGAATAATAGCCGTCTGATTTTGCTGAAGTACTTGAAAATACAGTTTGTGATGTCCATTTATCACTTATCGTATAATGCATTTGGCCTTGAAGGCTAAATGTTGGCGTTTCCATGTGTAAATCATTTCCTGTATACGAACGCTTTCTATCGTATCCTAACTCTTCTATATTATGAACACGTAATGGAGATCCTCTATCTACAAAAAGCATAGGCTGATTGGTGCTTTTACCTTGATAAAATTCAGTGTTCACAAAAAATGAAAGTTTATCATTTACCTCATAAGATAAAGAAGGCGCTACAAAAAGGGATTTTTTGAAGCCTGCGTCCTGAAAACTGCCTTGTGTGTGATATGCTGTATTTAAACGGAAAGCAATATTCTTTTCTGTGCTCAGCATGGTATTCACATCTGCAGCAATCCTGTTTAAACCGTATGATGCAGTTGTATAAGAGATGTTTCCGCCAAAACCATTGTAGGGACGTTTAGTATTTACGTTGATTAATCCACCGTAAGAGATTAAGCTACTACCATACAGCGTTCCCGATGGGCCTTTTATTACTTCAATGCTTTCAATATTAGCAATGTCGGGAGATCCATTTGTTAAAGCAGGTAGGCCATTGACCATAGTGGGTTGAACAGGAAATCCTCTTATTGAGAAATAGCCTGCGCCATCGCTTCCTCTTCCTGTAGATTCCCATAATTTATCTATTCCGGGTGCATTTTTTAATGCATCATCAAAATTAGTTACGATTTGCTCCTTTAATAAGAGGTTAGAAATGGAGTTATAAACCTGTGGGTTTTCAATGTCTTTCAAAGGCATTTTTGAAACTGTTATGCTTTGCTCCCTGTTGAATTTGTTAAGTTTTAAGTCATTTATAATTACTTCATCTAAATTAGAACCAGCTTGCTGTAGAATGATTGGGGGGATAGTAGTGGTTGAATTTGCAGATACTTTGATACTGATTGATTTAGATGCAAAGCCAAGATGGGAAACGCTTAACGTATAGTTTCCTCTCTGAATGGAAGAGATGTGAAAGATGCCATCTATATTTGTGCTTGCTCCTGCATTATGATTGACTATTTTGATACTCACGTCTTGAATGGCCTCTTTGTTTTTATTGATCACCTTACCTTCTATATCACCGGTTTGGGCCAGTGCTGCAATACTTAGTATGGTTAGACTGAATAACGTAATTGCTTTATGCATATTTAGATTAATTATAAATAGACTGCAAAAGTATAAGGAAATTTGAATATTCCAAATTATTAAGAATGATTATGGATAATTTACTAAAATGGAAATATATTGGTGTTTTATTAAGAAATGCGCAGAAGAGTTTAAGTTAGAGGAAGTGATTAACTGAGATGTGTTGACATATTTATAGCAGCTTGATGTTTATGAAAACTTCGAGTATATTGTTTTTGAAGGAACTAGGGGTTGCTATAAGCTGTTAGAGATCATAGATGGGAATTGCTATTTTTTTATATCCGCACCACTATTTTCCCTTTGGTATCATGAGATTCTATGGCCTTATGAGCTTGTATAATATCTTCTAAAGGAAACACGCTATCTATTTCAACTTTTAACTTATGATGTTCCAACAGGTCTGCGATTAACTGCAACTGATCTCTGTTCAGGTACATCATAGGCCAGATTAATTTAACCCTATGTTTGATGGCAAGTGCTAAAGCTTTTGGGTCATCCTTAGTAGAAGAGGGAAGGCAAACAATGGTGCCGCCTGGTTTAACGCAAGCGATTGAACGGTATAGCACATCACCCCCTATAGCGTCGAGTACAGCATCAAGAGGGGGAACTTTATCTTCAAATCTTTCATTTTTATAATCGATCACCTCATCAATACCTAGTTGTTTTAAGAATTCTGTATTTTTTGCTGAGGCTGTTCCATATACATAAGCGCCATTTATTTTGGCGAATTGCACTGCAAGGTGTCCTACACCTCCGGCAGCAGCCTGAATAAGCACTTTTTGGTTAGGTTTCAATTTCAAATGGTCGTTAATGGCCTGGTAAGCTGTTAATGATGCTAAGGGAGCAGCAGCAGCTTCTTCAAAACTCATCTCTTTGGGTTTTTTAACAACGGAATCCGGGTCAGCCAAAGTAAATTCCGCATATGTTTTACCAGCGTTATTACATCCAAATACGGACTCGCCTGGTTTGAAATACGTTATGTTTTTGCCTACAGAATCTATAATTCCACTTACATCTTTTCCTAAAATAGCAGGTAAGTGAAGGTTTTTAGAGCTGATATGATTTCCTGATCTGATCTTGGTATCTACAGGATTAATTCCTGCTGCCATCACTTTAATAACTACCTGGTCGTCATTTGCGATGGGTTTATCCATTTCTGCCAGGTGTAACTCTTCTGCGGGTCCGAATTGGGTGATGATGACTGCTTTCATTTCTTACATTTTAAAAAACGTTAATCATTAAGAAAGAGTAAATATTGCAAATTTACTTCATTGCAATTTTTTTTACATCAATTAAATCAGGGCCATTTTCCACAGGGTATCCTTCTACTTTGCTTCCTGTTATGCGGACTTCTTTACCCACGTAATCGTCTAATTTTACAATATCGGTTTTTAATGCATATGTTTTGCTCTCTGTTTTCAGAAGATGCGTTCCATACTGAAATGTCGATATGCCCATTTTCTCTACCGTTCCTTTAAGTAGGAGAACGTTATTTTCTGCAGATGGTTTAATGGTTTTACACCCGATGATTGTGGAGACTAAAATCAATAAGAGAATTGTTTTCTTCATAGTATTGAAACGTAGAAATGTGGTTTTATGCTACAACAGACGATGATCGTATTGGTTTAATAAAGATCTTCTGTATCTATGGATCTTAAATTCTTACCTTACTAAATCTAGATCAATCGATTTTATCCTTAGGCTGAAGAGCCGAAAAAAGGATTCCCACTCAATAGTGAGTTTATGTAGAAGTAATAAATTATTATTGTTGATAAATCTCCTGCTTTGCATAGATTTATGCCTGATTCAATGCAGGCCATTTTTGAATCAAACTAACTACCGGAAGAACAGATCCCAGACCATCAACACTAATGAGGAAGTTTATATTGTCTTTTATTCTTTTATTTTGCACACTTTCCGTTTTTCCAATTACGGACACGTTATTTAATGAGCTCGAACGGGTATTGTCAAAAAAAGATGTTTATACGCAGCAAAAATTAGAAAGAATAGAAAGGCTTAAGAGTTATGTAAAGAAGTCGGATGGTCATTCATTAAGGACCTATAACCAATACGTAAAGATTTTTGAAGAGTACAAAACGCTTAATTTTGATTCCGCATTAACTTATGCAGGTAAAATAAAACAGGAAGCTGAATCATTAAAAGACCCTGCTAAGATTAGCCATTCCAAAATTAATATTGCCTTTATTTTACTATCATCCGGAATGTTCAAGGAGACTCATGAGGAATTTAAGAATATCGAGATAAAAAATTTAAGCTATGCGGATAAAGTAGAGCTATTATCGTTAAAGGCCCGTTATTATTATGACTTATGCGATTTTGTGAAAAATGACACCTACTGTTCGGCGTATATATCTTTAGGGAATGAACTTGCTGATTCAGCCATGGTTTTAGCTCCACGTGGATCATATCGCTATTATTTCATTTCAGGATTAAAAAATCTGCGGACAGGTAATCTTGATGATGCTTTACGGGATTATTTACAAATAGTCGATCGACCTACGCTTACACAGCATCAGTATGCGATAATTGCAAGTACATTGAGCTACATATATCTGCGTAAGCAGCGAAACAATCAAGCGATGCAATTTTTAATAAAGGCCGCTATTGCAGATGTGAAATCCTCTACAAAAGAGAATGTGGCGATGTTTAAGCTTGCCGATACTTTATTCGAGACTGGGGATAATGAAAAGGCATATAAGTATATCAGGATGGCCATGGCCGATGCGGAATATTATGGTGCCCGCCACCGGCAGTTTGAGGTAGGAACTCTTTTGCCGATTATTGAAGGAAAGCAGCTCATGATGGTTGAAAAGCAAAAGAATGTCATCATTACTTATGCCGCAATCGTGACTCTTTTGATTGTAATTATCGCAGGTTTTATTGTGGTGACCATAAAACAAAATAAAAAACTGCAGTTGGCTCAAGTTATCATCTCTGAAGCAAATGATACACTTCAAAAAACTAATCTGGAGTTAACTGAGGTTAATAAAGCCATAAGGGAGGCAAATAGGATTAAAGATGAGTATATCGGGTATTATTTCAATATCAACTCTGATTATATTGATAAAATTGAACGATTCAAGAAATCCGTTTCTCAAAGATTAACGCTTGGAAGGTATGATGAGATTAAACAAATTATCAACAAGATAGACTTGAAGAAAGAACGGGAAGATTTATCCGTCAGCTTTGACCGTGTATTCATAAAGCTATTTCCCTATTTTCTAAAAGAATTTAATGGCCTTTTTGATGAAAAGGATCGGATCATATTACCTGATGGGCAGCTATTAAATACGGAATTACGAATATTTGCTTTGATTCGGTTAGGAATTCACGACAATGACCGGATTGCGAAAGTCATGAATTTTTCTGTCAATACTATTTATGCGTATAAAACCCGGATTAAGAACAAGTCATTTATCTCTAATGATGAATTTGAAGATAAAATAATGGCAATTAAAGCGGATTAACTCTCTGATTTCTTATCCTACTACTTTAAATAATTGATATTACAGTGGTGTTTGTCTGCTTGCAATCTGTTGGTAGTCAATTAGATATATAAATATTTCTTTTTTAGAATCTATACAGCCCTCATGGCTTGTTGGAATAGTTCTGATTAGATGATTCCTTTGTATGTGCAATGGCCAAAACCTCCAGTGCATTTAATTAACCTCTATAAAATCAATAACCAATGAAAAAACTTTATTTTCTTAAGTATGGGTTTCTGGTTTGTTTTATTTATTCATCAATTGCTGTTTTCGCCCAAACGGGTAGTATCAGTGGTGTTGTCCGAGATGAAATGAATCAGCCATTACCCGGAGCCTCTGTTTCCTTAAAAGGCCAAACTAAATCCACCAGTACCGGCAACGATGGTCGGTATAAACTTACAGAGATCGCTACTGGATCGCAAACCATTGTAGTGACGTTTATTGGCTATCAACCCCAGACAAGAACGATCAGTATTAGTGCTGTTACTGAAGTTAACTTTCAATTGCAAGCATCCTCATCATTTCTTAATGAGGTAGTTGTTGTTGGGTATGGTACGCAGCGAAGAAGAGATGTGACCGGTTCAGTGACAACAATTGCAAGTAAAGATTTAAATCCCGGACCGATAACTAACCCCTTACAACAAATTGCGGGAAAGGCAGCTGGTGTAAATATTACTCAAACCGGTAGTGAGCCTGGATCTGCACCTTCTGTTCGAATAAGAGGTATTACTTCTTTAATTGGAGGGAACGATCCGTTAATTGTAGTGGATGGTAATCAGGGTGGTTTGGATCTTTTGAGTCAACTTCCACCTTCAGAAATTGCTAATATTGAAGTGCTTAAAGATGCTTCGGCAACAGCAATTTATGGGTCAAGAGGTGCGACAGGTGTCATCATTGTGACCACTAAGAAGAGTAAAGCGGGATCTACTATAGTAGAATACAATGCAGTTTCTTCTATAGATGTAATTTCTAAACAACTGGAATTACTGGATGCAAATGAATGGTGGACTGAAGCACAGAAATGGGGCGTAACGGGAGCTAATAATCATGGCGCTAATACCGATTGGTTCGGCTTACTGACCAGAAATGGTTCGACTCAAAATCATAACGTGGCAATGGGAGGAGGAACAGATAATTTTAATTATCGTGCTTCAGTGAGTGCTATTCTGCAGGATGGTATTGTCATTAACTCGAAAAATCAAAATTACATCGGGCGTCTGCAGGCCACACAGAAAGCTCTAAATAATAAGCTTACTGTTAATATGAATCTGAATACCAGTTTTAGAAATAATACAGGAAGTCCTACCGGCATTGGTAGAGCTATTTTCAGATCAAACTTAATTTCCAACGCTTATGTAACCCGTCCTACAGATCCGGTTTATAATACAGATGGAACTTATTTTATTCCATCTGAACTATTTGAACCTAATAATCCCTATGCAATAGCGCAAACTGTTCAGAATGATGGGAAAATAAACGACACGCAGGGGAGCTTAAGAGCTGACCTGGAAGTTGCTTCAGGCTTAACTGCAGGTGTATTTGGAAGCTGGAGGAAATTGGATGAAAATACAGGTTATTTTCTGCCAGCCGAATCTACCGATGCAACCGCTATTAATGATAAAGGCTCAGCGGAAATTAACAGCAAGCAAACGAACGAGCAATTATTGGATTTAAGTCTGAACTATAAAAAGACTTTTGGTGATCATAGTCTTGATGTTATTGGGGTTTATGAGTGGCAAAATCAATTATATCAGGGAAGCCGTACCAGGGCGAGAGGGTTTGGTATTGAATTATCCTCTTATAATGATTTGAGATGGGCTGATATAACTAAAGTTCGAGCGGAAGATCTATTCTCTTATAAAAATGATAGAACGCTAATATCCTATTTGGGCCGTGTCAATTACTCTTATCTGGATCGTTATTTATTAACTGCCAGTATTAGGCGTGATGGTTCATCTGTCTTCGGAGCGAATCATAAATGGGGAAACTTTCCATCTGCTTCTCTTGCATGGAGGGTAGATCAGGAACCTTTTATGAAGAATCAGAAGGTTTTCAACAGCCTTAAGCTTCGTGGATCTTATGGAGTTACCGGAAATCAACAAGGTTTGGTACCTCAAAAGTCACTTAACCTGGTTGGAATAGGATCACCTTCTACTGTTTATTTTGGTGGAGAGTTAATTAATAATTATGCTACTATTCAAAATGAAAATCCTGAACTGCGTTGGGAAACCAAATATCAAACGAACATTGGTTTAGATTTTTCTGTTTTGAATAGCCGTTTAAGCGGTACTTTCGATGCCTTTACTGCTACTACTAAAAACCTGTTATTTGATTATGCAGTACCATCACCACCTTTTGAATATACTAGTATAGTAGCAAATGTGGGTTCTGTATTGAATAAGGGGCTGGAAGCTTCATTAAGCTACGACGTAATTAAAACTGATAACACAACCCTTACTCTTGTTGCTAACGGATCTCTTTTGAAAAATGAGGTATTGAGTTTGAGTGGAACGATTGGAAAAGCAGGAACTGCTTTAACTACCGATTATGTAGCATGGGGGAATCTTAATTCTTCATACCTGATTGTAGGCAAGCCAATTGGAGCTTATTATATTTTACAGCATGAGGGTATTGATCCGGCAACCGGACAAGAACTTGTGGTAGATCAAGATGGGAATGGGATAATTGATCAGGGAAATGAAAGTCCGGATCGTGTTCTCTCTGGACAAGCTTTGCCGAAATATAATTATGCCTTTACACCTTCTTTTTCTTACAAAAGCTTTGATGTATCCATGGTTTGGAGAGGTGCAGGAGGAAACAAAATTTACAATAGCATTCGCAAAAGTTTAACCCTAATGGAAAATATAGGTAAGTCGAATATGTTGAAGAGTGCCATTCCTGAAGCGATGTTTACATCTCCTTACGGTTCTGATTTTTGGTTGGAGAACGGTTCTTACCTGCGCTTTGAAAATTTAACCTTAGGTTACCGTTTTAACGTAAGTAAATTAACCTACATAAAAGGGGTGCGGTTGACATTGACTGCTAATAATCTTGCCTTATTCACTAAATATTCTGGTATCGATCCGGAGGTAGCTGCAAATGGTGGTAATAATGCAAGTACGGATAATGGCATTTACCCGCGGGTTAGAAGTTTTGCTTTAGGTTTAAATATATCACTTAAATAAGCTTATTAAAATGAAAATTAAATACATATATATCGCTTTGTCCGTTGCTTTTTTGAGTTCCTGCACGAAGCTTGATGAAAATATTTACGATAAAGTGCCGGCAGATGAATTCTTTGCTTTACCCGGAGCTGCGGCAAGTTCGCTTGCCAGTGTTTATGCCCAAATGCCGGGTAACTGGGACGGTGTAGGTTACGCCGGAGCAGATCGTGGTTGGTATGATTTGAATGAAATGTCGGCAGATTATCAGGTGGTACCTCATCGTACAACTGGTGATTGGGAATTAGACTTCGCTAGACTGTATAAACGCGAATGGCTCCCTAGTGACGGTTTTATGAATAATACATGGAATTGGTTGTATAAATCAATCTATAGAGCGAACAGAAGTATTGCTCAATTGGAAACTGCGAAAGCCGATCCATCAGCGATTGCTGAGGCTAAAGTATTAAGGGCTTTCTTTTATTATTTATTGATTGATGATTTTGGTGATGTTCCCTTTTTTACAGTGAATGATACCCCTGTTGAACAGGTTCCGCAAGCTAAACGTAAAGAGGTCTATGATTTTGTCGTTTCTGAGCTGTTAGCTAATATAGATCAGCTTTCTTCTACAAAAGGTGGAAATTATTATGGCAGGTTTAATAAATGGGCAGCGTACAGCTTATTAGCTAAGGTTTATTTAAATGCACAGGTTTATACCGGTACACCCATGTGGAATGAGTGCCTGGCAGCTTGCAATAAAGTTTCTGAGGGTGGTTTTAGTTTGCACTCCGGTGCTGCTGATGCCTCTAATAAATTAGGTTATAAGTATTATGAATTGTTTGGTGACGTATTGCCTGATGATGAAACTATCTTGGCTATCTATGTAACTGCGGATATAGTAGGAAGAAATATTTTCACTGTAAGAAGTCTTGGAGGCACTGATGGTACTAATTTATTTGGAGCGGGTGCATGGAATGGTTCCATTGTTCCCCAAGCCTTTGTGGAAAAGTTTTCGAATACGGATATCCGTAAAAGACAATTCAGATATGGAGCGAATCCTTATGGACCACAGCCAGCAGGGTTTATCAACTACTCGCTTGAAGTACTTAGTCTGGATAATCCTGGTGCCCTTCCTAATGCAGGTGCTCGAAATCAAAAGTTTTTCCCGGTAGCACCTATATCTAATGGAGGATCAAATGATTTCCCAATTTATCGATATGCCGACATTTTACTGATGAAAGCGGAATGTAATGTGCGATTGGGAAGTGCGGCAGTAGGAAAGCCATTTATTGATCAGGTAAGAGAACGGGCAGGTTTGAATGCTCTGACTGCAGCGCCTACTTTGGATAATATTTATGATGAAAGAGGTTTTGAATTGACTTGGGAAGGACACCGCAGACAAGATATGATCCGCTTCGGAAAGTTCCTGCTTGCTCATGATTTTGCTCCGGCAGTTGGGCCTTTCAGGCTTTTGTTTCCAATCCCCACTGCAGCTTTAAATGCAAATAAGTTATTAATACAAAATCCGGGTTATTAAATACAAGAAGATTATGAAAAATATATTTAAAAATATACTAGGATTAAGTGTCCTTTTGCTTCTGCTGGCAGGCTGTAGGAAAGATGCGGCATTTACGTACCTGGAGAAAGTGGAATTCAATTCTACGATAACTTCTTCTTCGAGTAATGTGGTGCTTACAGAGCAAAATGATGCTGAAAGTGCAGTTACCGTAAACTGGACCGCAGTAGTTTATCCTATTGTGGCACCTGTTACTTACCATCTTCAACTGGATGTACCTGCCGATACCTTGACTGCAACACCCTGGTCAAAGGCTGTAAGTGTTGAAGTAGGTGAGGATGTTTATAGCAAGTCAATGACAGTTAAAGAATTGAATGACATAGCCATGGCTTTAGGTCTTAAAGTGGACAAAGCTGATTTGGTGGTACGGGTGAGAGCTTTTGTAGACCGTTATGTGTACTCTGCGCCAATTGTGGTTGCGGTAAAGCCTTATGTACCTATTCCTCCTGCTCCTGTAATTCCTTCATTATGGGTTCCTGGCGCTTATCAGGGATGGAATCCTGCCATTGCACCAACACTTGGTTCTGTAAACCATGATAATGTGTATGAAGGTTATGTAGATTTGCCGGTAGGTCAGATTAAGTTGACAGCTCAAGCTGGTTGGGAACCTATGGCTTATGGAGATGGTGGTACCGATAATCTAATAGAGGCTAATTTTAATGGTGGAAATTTCAATATCGAAACTGCTGGATATTATTTTCTATATGCCAATTTAAATACGATGAAGTATAAGTTCATTCCGGTTACATGGGGTGTAATTGGTGCGGCTACACCTGGAGGTTGGGATAGTGATACTAATCTTACTTATAATACAGAGACCAAGAAATGGACAGTCACACTTGATTTGAAAAGTGCAGACCTGGGTTCATTTAAGTTCAGAGCGAATGACGCCTGGGCATTGACAATGGGACAGAAGGATGGAAAGCTATCTTACTCAGACAATCCGATGTATCCTTATGATCCGGCAACTGCCGATTATACTGTTCCTACAACGGGTAACTATACCATTACGCTTGATCTCAGTGTACCTGGTAATTATACTTGTACAATTAAGAAGAATTAAAAATATTGAACATTAGATAATAGTTTAAATCAGGAGAGGAGTTAAAAGCTTCTTTCCTGTAATTTTTATCTTGATTAAGAGAGAGAAGGTGCAAATGAATTTGTGCCTGCAAAAGTTAAATTTTTGTTGGATGAATTATATTATGAAAAAGAATCGAAAGCTGCTTTTATTTATTTTGATGCTGAGTTTAACTTGGGCAAGCTGTAAAAATAGCGAAACACCTGCTCCAGTTACTCCTCCTCCTGCTCCAGTGGCTAAAGATCCAGCACAGTATGGTACTCCTTTTAGCAATGTGCCTAATACGGAAGATGTGGTCATGTATGAGGTTAATCTTCGTGCTTTTAGTAGTCAGGGGACTTTAAAAGGAGTTCATAACAGGCTTGATTCGATTAAAAATTTAGGAGTGAATGTAATTTGGCTGATGCCCATATATCCAATGGGCGAGTTAAAGGGAGTAGGATCCCCTTATTCGGTTAAAAATTATAAAGAGGTTGGCTCTGAGTATGGTACTTTGGAAGATTTACGCACCTTAGTCAATGAAGCTCATACTAAAAATATGTCGGTTATCCTGGATTGGGTAGGAAATCATACTTCCTGGGATAATCCTTGGATTCTAAACAAAACCTGGTATACAACAGATGCTTCCGGCAATATTGTTAGCCCTAATGGATGGACGGATGTAGCGGATTTGGATTATGGTAATACTGCTATGAAAAAGGAAATGATTAAGGCCATGAAATATTGGGTCTTAACCGCCAATGTAGATGGATATCGCTGTGATTATGCTGATGGGGTACCTTATGATTTTTGGAAACAAGCGATTGACACACTTAAGAAAATTCCTAATCATAAGTTGGTGATGTTTGCTGAAGGGACAAGGACTGATCATTTCACTGCTGGTTTTAATCTAACATTTGGCTGGAACTTTTTCAATGCGATGAAGAGTGTTTTTAACCAAAATCAACCGGCTAATACAATAAATAATACCAATATTGCTGATTACAACAATGTGCCAGCGGGTTCGCATATTCTTAGGTTTATCTCTAATCATGATGATAATGCCGTTGATAACGCACCGTTTGCAACGTTTAAAGGCAATGAAGGATCTCTGTCGGCTTTTGTAATTTCGTTATATATGGGTGGGGTTCCATTGATTTACAATGGACAGGAAGTAGGCAACCCGCTTAAACTTTCATTTTTTACCCGTACGCCAATCGATTGGACTATCAATCCTGCTATAACTGCTCAATACAAAAAGCTTATTTCTTTAAAGAAAACAAGTAGTGCACTCAGAAATGGCACTATTGTGAATTATCCAGGTAACACAGATATCGTGGCATTTAAGCGGACATCGGGTACAGAAAAAGTTGTGGTGCTGGTTAATGTGCGGGATAAAGCAGTTAATTATACGCTGGATACTTCTATAGCTAATAAAAGCTGGACAAATGGTTTAACAGGATTAGCGGTAAATATGGGAACGGAAATTACTTTAGCGCCTTTCTCTTACTTGATCCTGAAAAATAATTAATACTTCGGTAATGGTAAAATAAGTATAAGGCTTGTCATCATACGATGATAAGCGGATTAAATAGTACAGATAGAATAATATAAAAATGAACAAGAGCTGCTTTTTACTTTTCATGTTGCTTTCAACCTTGAGCTACACTGTTTCCAAAGGACAAACAAATCAAAAGTCACCTCAGCAGGTGCAATATGGGAAACCTTTCCAAAAGGTACCTGACCGTCGAGATGTGACCCTTTATCAGGTGAACATGCGCACCTTTAGTAAAGAGGGGAGTTTTAAAGGGGTCATTGCACGTTTAGATTCAATAAAGGCTTTAGGAGCAAATGTGATTTATCTGATGCCTATATATCCTGTTGGGATTGTTAACTCTGTAAACTCGCCTTATTGTGTGAAAGACTATAAGGCTATAAATAAGGAGTTTGGAGATCTTAATGATTTAAGAACCCTTGTTGAAGGAGCGCATGTTCGGAATATGGCTGTTATATTAGATTGGGTAGCCAATCATACTTCATTTGATCATGTTTGGACAGTTAATAAGTCATGGTATCTACAAGACTCAGTAGGAAATATTATCAGTCCGCCAAAGACAGGATGGAATGATGTAGCGCAACTTGATTTTACTAATAATGCTATGCGTTCTGCCATGATCAGTGCAATGAAATACTGGGTGCTATCAGCCAATGTAGATGGTTTTCGATGCGATTATTCTGATGGGCCTCCTTTAGCTTTTTGGAAACAGGCATTGGATACATTAAAAGCGATTCCTAATCATAAATTATTGATGCTTTCTGAGGGCACCAGGACTGATCACTTTAAGGCTGGTTTTGATTATAACTTTGGATTTCGGTTTTTTGAAAATATGAAGGAGGTGTATGAACACAACAGATCAGTGCTGTCTATTGATAGCATGAATGTGGCGGATTACAGAGACACTTCTCCCTCAAATCTGATGGTCAGATATACTAGTAATCATGATGTCAACAGTTCAGATGGCACCGCATTAGATTTATTTGGAGGGAAAAAGGGTTCAATGGCTGCTTTTGTTGTGGTATCCTATATGAAAAGTGTGCCCATGATTTATAATGGACAGGAAGTGGGAACGCCTTACCGGTTAACCTTTCCATTTAAAACTACTACAATCGACTGGAGTGTTAATCCGGATGTGACAGCTGAATATAAAAAGATCCTGGCTTTAAGAAATAGCAGTGATGCGATTAGACGAGGTGAATTGACATCTTATAGCAGCACGGATGTATGTGCGTTTACAAAAGTACTTGGAAACGAGAAAGTACTCATCATATCTAATCTAAGAAATAAACCGATACAGTTTACTGTCCCAGAAAAGCTTAAGAATACAGGATGGAAAGATGCTTTTAACAGTGTCAGCAAGGAAATAAAAACGGTGATTACTTTAGAACCCTATTCCTATTACGTTTTAAAAGCAGTATAAGATAGCTACGTTTTAAAAGTAGTTGAATGTAGCTTTATAAGTTTGGGTTTGCGTATTGATTGCTTCTTGTACCCAGATAAGATAGTTTTTTAAGTTTAGTTAGTAGCGGGCAAGCGCTTTGAAATAAGGCGCTTGCTTTTTAGGTCATTACAGTCCTCTTGAAATAAATATCTTTTGTGGTTTTAAACACAAGGGTATCTTTGAATAATTAATATTAATAATAAGTACGAAATGAAAAAATGCTTCCAGTTTCTATTACTCTTGATCTCTACATCCCTCTTTGCCGTTGAACAGCCTAATCCAGTGAAATTAAAGTCTCCTGATGGAAACCTGGAAGTGTCTTTTTACCTCAAGAACGGAATTCCATATTATAGTTTGAATAGAAAAAACGCAGTGGTAATAAAGGAATCAAGATTAGGATTGATATTGACGGAAAACCAATCTTTAGACAAAGATTTCAAGGTAGCTGATATCCAGGAATCAGCATTCAATGAAACTTGGAAGCCTGTTTTAGGCGAAGTGAGTACCATTCAAAACCACTATAAAAGCGTTAAGATATCCCTGGAGGAAACCAGTAAATTAAAAAGAAGATTAGATGTAGTTTTCAAAGTATACAATGATGGCTTGGGATTTCGGTATGAGTTTCCTAAACAGGCTAACCTTCAATTTTTTGTAATTTCGAGAGAATTAACAGCATTCAATTTAACGGGAGATCATAAAGCATTTTGGATTCCAGGTGATTATGATTCAAATGAGTATCATTATGCTACTTCAAAGATCTCTGAAGTAGATGCATGGAAGCAACCTTTGATATCAAAAGGGAAATTAAACAAGAATATTCCTGACCAGTATGCCGTGCAAACTCCATTAATGCTCAAAACTGCTGATGGTTTATATATCAACATACATGAAGCAGCTCTTGTAAATTATCCAGCTATGCAATTGCATGTGGATAGGAGTAACTATAGCTTATCGGCTAATTTAGTACCTGATGCATTAGGGAATTCCGCTTACCTGCGTGCCCCGGGAAATACACCATGGAGAACTATAATAGTAAGTGATAAGGCGACAGATATATTAGCTTCAAAAATGATATTGAACTTGAATGAACCCTCAAAACTGGCTAATACATCCTGGATTAAACCGTTAAAATATATGGGCGTATGGTGGGAAATGCAGATTGGTAAAAGCAACTGGAACTATACTTTTGATGTGGATTCTCTTTCATCAACAGGTACTCTTATTCCACAAGGAAATCATGGAGCGAACACTGCAAATGTGAAGAGATATATTGATTTTGCTTCCAAAAATGGAATCAAAGGACTCCTGGTAGAAGGATGGAATACTGGTTGGGAGGAATGGACAGGCAACTGGAAAGAAAATAATTTTGATTATGTAACTCCTTATCCAGATTTTAATGTAGAAGAAATAACAGAATATGCGAAGCAGAAAGGTGTAGAAATGATCATGCATAATGAGACTGGTGGAAGTGCTACAAACTATGACCGGCATTTAGATACTGCTTTTCGTTTCATGAATAAGTATTCCTATAAATCAGTAAAAACAGGCTATGTAGGCCAAATTACTCCTCGTGGAGAGCATCATGACGGGCAATGGATGATTGAGCATTTTGTACGTGTGGCAGAGAAAGCTGCTCAATACCAAGTGATGGTTAATATGCATGAATCGGTGCGACCTACCGGTCTGAACCGTACTTATCCGAATTGGATTGCTAATGAAGCTGGGCGAGGTAATGAATGGAACGCCTTTAGTGATGGTAACACACCTGAACATGAAACTATACTTCCATTTACCCGATTAATGGGAGGTCCAATGGATTACACTCCGGGAATTTTTAAGCTTAGAAACTATGCTTCAAATGCACCAGATAGACAAATGCATACCACCCTTGCTAAGCAGTTAGCCTTATATGTGACGATGTACAGCCCTTTACAAATGGCAGCTGATCTGCCTGAAAACTATGAAGCACATCAGGATGCCTTTCAATTTATAAAGGATGTTGGTGTAGATTGGGATGATACCAAAATCCTGGAAGCAGAACCTGGAGATTACATTACTATCGCTCGTAAGGAAAAAGGTAAAGCGAATTGGTTTGTAGGGGCTATAACAGATGAAAATAGTCGCCAGTCTGTGATACCTTTGAACTTCCTTGATAAAGGGCGAAAATATACGGCAATCGTTTACAAAGATGGAAAGGATGCAGATTGGAAAACTAACCCGGAGGCCTATACTATTGAAAAGAGAATTGTAACCAGTTCTACAAAGTTGAAACTCAATTTAGCCAAAGGGGGAGGGGCAGCAATTAGTCTGATTCCTGTTCAATAACAATGTCATAGCTAGCACCCATTACCTGTCACCAGAAGGGATTGCATGTAAAGGGTCAGTAGCGGATTATTTTAATGGTCGTATCTTTTCTACCCGTTATTTGGGAACGGAAACTACACATACAAGTTGGTTAATTAGTAAAAATGCTCAGATGAATATCTGAGCATTTTTTTTAGAAAAGATGGATGGACGTCAATGGATGAACAACTCATCTTTTTATGAATAAACGGAACCTGTAATCTTTATTACATTTTCAATTTTACAAAGTATAAACGATTTCTATCTACTGCATTTGTCAATGGTAATATTTTCTGGGCAAAGCCACTTGCACCATTGTCAACCACTCCGAAATCGTCATCATTAGAAATGACTAAGATGTTTCCCGGCAACAAAGCCAGGCCTTCTGCTTTATCATGTGGATAGACAGATGGTAAATCCTTTAACAGATCTAAGACCAGCGTTTTTGTAACAGGAACTATTCCAGCTCCTTGTAAACCCGCCTGGTTATTCAATTCTTCGACTGTTTTTCCACCATACAGCTTTCCTGCCGTTCCGTTTGCAGCATCAGAAATATCTGTCGCTCCTGATAAATCAATCTTAAAGACCTTTTTAAAGATAGCAGGATTACTAGCTGCACCTCCAAAAAGCCCGTCACGTTCAATGGTTAAAAAAGTTGTTGCATTAACTGCCACGATATCACTTACCCCGGTTAATGTGATGTTATCCATCAAATAAGCATACTGTTTGGTAGCGCCTGTAGCAATATCAAATGTCAATATCCTTAAAACGGTAGAATTTGCAATTGCAGTTTTCGATGGGTTATACATCGGTGATTGCATTATGCCAACTAATGTCTTTCCATCGGGAGTTATTGCTAATCCTTCCATTCCTCTATTGGCTCTGCGATTTGCAAATACGGCTGGAATTTTACGACCACCTGTCCCCGTTCCAAAAGGATTTATTCTTTCTATCATTTTTCCATTGGCATCAAAATGTGCAATGTGTGGCCCGTATTCATCGCTAATCCAAAAAGAACCGTCTGCCAGCCTCACCAATCCTTCAGAATCTATACCATTTGCGCTTGGTGCGATTACCACTCCGTTTAAATTGTATGCTGTTTCTCCAGAAGCACCCATCCCAACGGGATTTGGAATACCATTAAGCTTTGCACCTGCTTCATTTTTAAGATCTATAACCGATTCAAGGAATAACTTGCCATCTTTCAACCTGAACTTACCAATCTGAGGGTCGAAGTCTGGTTTACCAATGATGATGGAGTTGGCAATTTGACCCGCGACATTAGAACCACGATCGGTTAGCATATAGAAAACGTCAGGTTCATTGGGGTCAACGGCAACGCCTGAACCAAAACCCCCATTATACACCTTGATGCCGGCTGTTGTAGTGAAAAGGATAGATGGGTCTACCGCCTCTGCCATATCTGGGTAAACGATAGCAATAGTTTCAGTTTCGTTTTTCTTGCATGATGTAAACAAGAGGGCTGCCAATGCTGGGATCAGTAATTTTATTTTCATAATGAATAAGGAATAATTTTTTTGCAAGAATAAGTGGTCGGTGTAAAATCACAGTTAACATAAAAACAACAATAGAATTCAAACCAATAATGGCATGGGCTTAACTTAGCATCAAGCAAGGTGTGCAAATGGGTTAAAGCTATAAGCTCAACTGAATCGTCATTTAAGTCCAAATAAGCATTAAATTTATTAGTGCCTAGTTTTTTATATTGGATTGTTACCATGATATATTAATTACTTTGCTTTTTGTTATTCATTAAAGCTGAACAGTAGTGAACGGGTAACGAAATAGAAGATTAAGAACGGGAACATACGTTTTCTGTGGTGATAATCAACAAATTAACACTATTCATTTACCCAATTCTATATAAGATTATACACGCTTAAAGCCATGGTCGGCATTGAATATTAAATTGATTTTCAGGTAGTTAAAATCTTAAAGTAACAAATAGGTAACAATGGGAATTGAAAGAACATCGTTAAAAAAATCATTAGCTTACGTGGCATGCAAATGATCTATTAAAAAGGCAGGGTATAATGGTATTGTTTCCAATTTGGAAGATCGTCAGTACGGATAAATTGCTTTTAGCACTGATCAAATAAAAATTTTAGAGATGTTGAATTATGGGGATGAAAGGCATCTGACTGAGGTTCCGGCCAGACGACGTAGTTAATTTAAAATCTGGAGCGTTTGTTTCGCAGGGCTATAAAGTATTGGTAAAAATAGGTGCTCCTTTTCGCGTTGTCTCGAGCTCCTTATAGGCTTTTCAGTAAGGTGAAACACGAAGAGTAGAACAACTCGAAAGGCGATAGCTGGCCCAATGTATGGATAGGTTTTCATGCTCAAATTTGGAGTAATTCACATGAAAAAAGAGTGACCGTTTTTCTTAATGTATATAGATTTTAATTTCAAACTTTCGGCAATAATTCTTTATTTATGCCGAAAGTTTGAATATCGACTAAACCGTTTTTGTGATCGATATCTGGTGCCAATAATAGAACGCTTCAGGGTTTCCTTTCTTAAGTTTATTTAGCTTTTGGTTGAAGCTCTGCTCTATGGTCAGATCTTTTATCTGGTCAATTCCTGTATATTTTTCAAACTTGGTTACGCCATATTTCAAAACTGTAGCTATGTAGGCTGCTTTTGCCGCATCAACAATTGCCCGGTCAATTTGGTAGTTTTCCGAGAAGATAAAATTTCTAACAGATTGTATCCCCTGACTTAATGCTACAAAATCGCCTTTACCTTCAGTACCCCTGCTGCAAATGTGCAATGCAGTGTCATAAATGTCATCCAACACTCCTGTTGCATCCGTTTCACATTTACGGTATCCAATCTCAGTGTTGGCAAAAATATTAAACGTTTTGGCAACGATACTTACATCTTTAGCCGGATTCAGCAGACTTCCGATATCATATAACTGCTTCATAATTTCCATCGCGCGTGAATCTTCTCCTTTATAGTACGGTATACCGGTTGTATTTGGAGCGAAGGCCGTGAGTTTGTCGCCCAGAATATCCTCATAGCAAGGGATATTTACAAATATCGGTTCTCCGTCCTGTTGAGTAAAGGTGGAATCAATTGGCCAGCTGATAACATTTGCATAGTGAGGCTCTTCGAAAAGTATATCCAATAATACATAATCCTCTTCTTTTTTAGACTTGAGAATAGGAGTATAAAAGAATTTGTAATGCGCTTTTTCAATGTCTGATGTTGTTTTTCTTTCTTGGAGCTCAAAACGGGTAAAACTTTGTTCTTCCAGGAATGTCTTAAAAAGTTCCTCCAGTTCCTGATGGGTACTTACTATAATGTCGATATCTATCGACAGGCGTTTGGTACTTCCCATAAGTAGCATCAGCGCTGTTCCTCCTTTGAAGACAAATTGAATGTCAGATTTTACCAGGCCTTCCAGTAGGAGTAATGCCCGTATAACCTTTTCTACAAGGGTTGGATCCACTTTCCTGTTTTTGGCGGACACGGTTTTTAGCCAGTCAGTGGTGAGGCTTTCTTTTGAAATCATGGGCTATTGGTTAGTTCTTTTGCTTGTTAAAGTTACCCTCTTGGATATACTTATGTAAGTCTGGTCGTCTGCCTTTTCGTGCAGCATACCGTAATAGCTTGTTTTCGTTCACTACATATTTATAGTATGCGTTGCTAAATACCGATCTGCATTCGCTGCCGGCCAGGTAATTGAATTCATTATCACAAAATATGTCTACCAACAGCTTTTCAATCGAGACTGTAAATATGTTGTTAACCTGATTTAATGGACTTTCACTGGTTAAATACCGAACAATAATGGGTAATTGAAAGTCAGGCAGCAGGTCATGGATTAATGTTTCGCTGGGGCGCAAAAAAACACCTCTAAACTCTTCCTTAAGACTAAAGTATACCGATTCTGAAACATTTCTCTCAACATCAACCAGTATAAATGGATAGCTGCTTAGATGTTGAGCAAATTCGTTGATCATCCCTGAATCCCATGTGCAGTAAGAAGTGGTAGGAAATTTTTTTTTGATGTATTTACTGATCTTAAGCACTCGCGTCGAAAGCTCAGGAATATAATCACTAGTTGAAACCAGTTGATACAGGCCGTGACCAGTTCTGCTAATGACCGATTGATTTACTAAATCATGAACCCTCCATCTGATTGTTGTATCGGGTAAAGTCGGGTCATCTTTTTTAAAAAAAGCACGCAGTTCGTCTAGGGAAAATTGCAACTGTTTTCCAAAGTGCTTATTTAAACTATCTATGTCATATTTGTTTTTTGCCATTTCAAAGTAATATACAAACTTACGGCAAATATTTTGATCTACTGCCGATTGTTTGAAAATGAAATTTTGTTATATATGTATAATATGGAGCTTATAATTAAATTTTTGCCAGGAATTGATCAAGATAATCCTGAAGGTGATAATTAATTTTGGCAGGTTGTTTATAGCGATATTCAGAAAAATTCAATTCATCCTCTCTTTTGTTACGAAGTGATTTAATGATCTTGAGTTTCTCTTTATCAGGCTCGCTAATCCGGGCATGAGGCATCCGAATAGCCTTTATCAACATAAATCTTTAGGAACTCGTAGTTGCGTTTACTTTTACCCTCGCCAGTATTGGAATACACATCCAAATAAGCACTAAATTTGCCGGTGCTTAGCTTTTTATATCTGATCGTTACCATGATATATAAGTTACTTTTCTTTTGTTACTTTTGTTACTCGTTAAACTCGATAAGTAACAAATGAGTAACAAAAATAAAATAAAATAGAATAAAAATCAATAGAACAAAAAAGATTAAAGATATTATTTATGCTAATAATCAATGAGTTAACGTTACTTATCTGTCCGATTTTATCAGGGATTATACACTCTTAAACCCATGGCCGGCATCTATTTTCATATTCCATTTTGCAAGCAAGCTTGTCATTATTGTGATTTTCACTTCTCCACTTCTAAAAAATATAAGGACGAGATTATAAATTCAATGCTCAAAGAGCTTGAATTGCAAAAAGAATACCTCGGCCGGCAAACTATTGAGACCATTTATTTTGGAGGAGGAACTCCTTCAATTCTAACCGCTCAGGAAATACAAGCGTTTATAGACCGGGTGATACATTTGCATCCGGTTGCTTCAGGTGCGGAAATTAGTATGGAGACCAATCCGGATGACTTAACCCCGCAACAGGTTAAGGAGTTGAAAACTACCGACATCAACCGCTTCAGTATCGGCATTCAATCATTCTTTGAAGAGGATTTGAAGTGGATGAACCGGGCACATAATGCAAAAGAAGCAGATAGTGCCGTGAAACGTGTACAGGATGCCGGTTTTGAGAATATCACACTTGATCTGATCTATGGTTATCCCTTGCTTACGGATCAAAAGTGGAAAGCGAATCTGGACAAAACACATGAGTTAAACGTTCCACATATCTCTGCTTATTCGATGACGGTAGAATCTAAAACTGCCTTGGCTCATTTTATTAAGAAAGGAAAGCAGCCGGAAATGAATGATAATCAGAGTGCTGAACAATTCTTATTCCTCATCGAGCAGCTTAAGGAATGGGGATATGAGCATTATGAAACGTCTAACTTTGCAAAACCTAATCAGTATTCCCGGCACAATACAAATTACTGGAGAGGGGTATCTTATCTGGGTATTGGTCCATCGGCACATTCTTTTAATGGCGAGGCAAGGAAGTGGAATATTGCCAACAATGCCAAATATCTCGAGTCTTTATTGCTGGACAAGATTCCTGCGGAGATGGAAATTCTTACGCAGAATAACCGGGTGAATGAATATATCATGACATCCTTAAGAACTATGTGGGGAATGGATCTTTCTAAAATTGATCGTGACTTTGGCTCTGGTTATAGTACTGAGATAGAAAAGAGTGCAGAGGAGTTTCTTGACAAAGGATGGATTATAAAAAAGGATCCGAACACGCTGGTCTTAACCGATGCCGGTATGTTATTCAGTGATCACATCGCTTCTGAACTGTTTATCGACGAAGAAAGGAAATAAAATTCTTAGTTTAGCAGCAGCCTGTAATTATAATTAAATATGAAAAGAATTAGCTTATTTCTTGTACTGTCCATGTTTTTAAGCGTAGTGGTACATGCCCAAAGTAAAAGTGAAAAACAAGTTGCAATAGCTGTAGAAACACTTAGAAAAGCCATGGTAGATGGAACCAAGAGTGAATTGGAAGCAATAGCGGATAACAATTTAACCTATGGTCATTCCAGTGGTGTGCTGCAGAATAAAGCGGAATTTGTGGAAGCAATAACTAGCGGAAATTCAGACTTTGTTACACTTGAATTTAATAATCAGACTATTCATGTATCTGGTAAAACAGCTATCGTTCGTCATGATCTTGTGGCTTCTACTAATGATAAGGGGAAAAGTCCGGGAACAGTTAATTTGCATATTCTTACTGTTTGGCAAAAAACGCATGGTAAATGGCTGATGCTGGCACGTCAGGCTGTTAAAAAAATCTAAAATAAAGGGGCTTTTAGCCCCTTATTTTTTTACTTACAGATAATTATTGATCCTAAAACTCCCTCTTTAGATTTGCTGATCCGGTTGTTGAGATTAGCTTCCTTCATAGTAAAATGCCACTAGCCCCTTCCATAAATTAATACCCAATCCCTTAAGGCTTTTGCATGTTTTGCATTCAGCTGATCAGGTAATAACCGCCATTCCCAGTTCTTTTCTATTGTTGCCGGACTATTCATTCGGGCACGCTCATCTAAACCAATAATATCCTGTACAGGCAAAATCACCGTTAATGCAACACTGGAGTAAGCTAGGCGACTCAGTTCTATGTGTACATTTTTTGCACTAATCTTTTTCCCTAAATAACTGTTTAAATTTCGTTTGATGATTTTGTCGGCATCTTCCTTGTACCAACCAACCATCGTATTGTTATCATGAGTGCCGGTATACACAAAAAAGTTTTCTTTAAATAAGTGTGGGCTATTAAGCGATTGAGGCATATCATCTCCAAAAGCAAATTGAAGCACTTTCATACCGGGTAGGTTAAAAGCGTCCCGAAGTTCATAAACAGGTTGGTCAATGTCACCCAGATCCTCTGCAATAAATGGTATCTTTCCAAGTGCTTGTTCTACTGCATTGAAGAAGTCTTTGCCTGGCCCCGGTTTCCATTGTCCGTTTCTAGCGGTAAGCTCTTGCACTTGCACTTCCCAATAGGAAGTAAATGCCCTGAAATGATCAAAACGTATAAGGTCAAAAAGTTCTATATTCTTTTTTATCCGCTTAATCCACCAATCATAATTTTGCTTTTTTAAGACATCCCATCGAAAAACCGGCATACCCCAAAGTTGGCCGTCGTCATTAAAGTAATCGGGAGGAACTCCTGCAACACCTAACATTCGGCCTGATTCATCCAGACTAAACAGCTCAGGGTTTGCCCAAACATCTGCGGAGTCGTAACTGGTATAAAAAGGCATATCGCCAAACAGACTAATTCCTAAATCATTGCAGTAACTTTTTAATGCGCTCCATTGTTTGCTAAAAATAAACTGGATCCATTTTATCTCTTCAATTTGCTCGGTTTTAGAAAGCCTAAAAGTTTCTAATGTTTTTGGGTCTCTCAATTTAAAGGTATCAGGCCATTCATGCCAAGCTAATTGGCCAAATTTATCCTTAAGAGCCCTATATAAAGCAAAGTAATCAAGCCATGAAGCTTCCCTTTCACAAAACAAAGTAAACGCATCTGAAGGCATATTCTCGTCTTTAAACCTACGAAATGCTTTTTTGATTAATGCTGATTTTGATTCCTGTACCAATTTGAAGTCAATTCGATCCGTTGGAACCAGATAGTGCTTTTTTAAGTCTTTATGACTTAGTAACCCTTCTTGCTGTAAATACTCAGGACTAATAAGCAATGAATTGCCAGCCATGCTTGAACACGAACTATAAGGAGAATGCATACTGGCCTCCTCTGTAGGATTTAGAGGAAGTATTTGCCAATACTTTTGTTTCGCAGAAGCTAAAAGATCGGCGAATTTAAAAGCTTCAGGACCGAAATCGCCTATCCCGAAAGGGGAAGGCAATGAGCTGATATGTAATAATACTCCAGCTGATCTCTTGTTCTCAAAAGATTTTAGTTTCAGAACAGCGAAAGGCAGCTTATTGAAAATGGATCCAACCAGGAGCTCCTCTTCTGCTTTTCCAGTCGCACCACTGAAGATATTTGTCCATTCCGAAGAAACAGATGAAGGTAGTTCCAAACGGGTTTTATGCCAGTCAATTTTCAATGGTTCACAATTTTGTTCTTCACAAATCTCTACCAGATGAAGAGGGACTACGGTAACTACCCAATTAATATGATGTTTTCGTGCAAATGCAAGAATGTTATCCTTATATCTTCCTTTTACTATCAAAGGTAGATAATCTCCCTTTTCAAATAACTCCGGAGATTGCTGCCTTAAATCAAAAAGTTGATGAGTTAACACCAATTTGATTTCTCCGGAGTAACGATTTTTCCATAAGTGTTCAAAAAGGTTTTTCTGGTCAAGAATCTCTTCATCAAATAATTGTTCCTTTAAAATATGTTCTCTTTGAGAATAATTAACTGGCCTGCGATTATCCGGATCAACCAGACTCAAATCCCATAATTCACAACCCTGATAAACATCGGGTACACCGGGACAAGTGAACTTAAGTATGGTCTGAGCCAATGAATTCAAGATTCCAAAATCGGCTACTTTGTTACGTATTTTTTCAAAGCTTTCCCAAAATGGACCATCGCGTTGAAGTAATTTTAAAGCAAATGATTTCGTTGCTTCTTCATATTGTTCATTGGGCTCCGACCAACTAGTCTGGATTTTTGCTTCCCTTAGTGCTTTAACCAAGTACTCCTGAAGCCTTTCGGGAAAATTATCTTCATCTTGTCCCGGCATTGGGTAAGCGCCGATAATAGTCTGATAGATTAGATATTCGTCATTTGCATCGGGCCTCGTTAAGGTTTTTAGTGGCTCATTCATTTTGATCCATTTATCCACCTTCTTAAACCAGAGCTCAGGAATATCAGTCAATACGTTTAAACGGGCTCTCACATCTTCCCCTCTTTTGGTGTCATGTGTCGATGTTCCATTCATCGATAAAGGTCCAGACTGTTGTCTTTCTTCCATTTTAGTGTGGAAATCCTTTACTGAGATTCCAAAGGAACCAGGTGCGTCTCCTACTTCGTTATGACCAATAAAACGATTATAGGTATACATGAGGGTATCTTCCACTCCTTTAGCCATTAGTGGCCCGCTGAATTGCATACAGCGCTGATAAAAATACAGAGCCTGTGCATTGCATTCCTCGTCTTGTGTATCTGGTTTCGGTAAAATAGTATCTTCCAGAATATCGACAGCAGTTCTTAAATGTGGTTTTTTATCTCTAATCTTTTGGAATATACTCTTAAGACTTTTCCTTTCGGCTTTATTTAAAGGCAGAGCATTTCCATAATAACGGTAAACAGGTGTGTAAATAAGGAAATAAGCAATTGCCGTTTTAAAATCAATCTCTGGATATACCGCCCTTGGAGAGAGATTTGAATTGATGAAAAGGTGATACAGATTTTCAAGCTCACCCGTCATGTTTTGAAAGAGTATGGCTGCTTTCTTTTCATGTATCTGATCTTCAATCTGTTTTCCCAAAGGTACCAGATCATTGTAAAAATTGATGAAGAACTTTTTGTTCTTTTGCTGACTAAATACATTGTTTACGATGCTAAGAAAATCATAACCGGAGTTTCCTTGTACGGGCCACGAGGTGGGTATCGATTCTCCTTCTTCCAATACCTTTTCCACAATGATATAAGGCTCTGGTCCTGTTAACGTTCTTAATCGATTTAAGTACTCTTCCGGATTAAATAAACCGTCTATATGATCTATTCGCAGGCCCTGAAACAGGTTTTCATCCACTAGCTTTTTTAAATATTCATGATAAACGTCAAATATGTTTTGATCCTGAATATTGATGCAGATCAGCCCGTTAACCGTAAAAAAACGGCGAAAATTGATTTTGTTGTCGGTTTCTTGCCAATGGCAAAGTTCATAAAACTGTTCGTCTGCAATGTGTTCCAGAAGATCAGGACTTGCATTGATATGATCCAGACGGGAATGAATGGAATCATCTTCTTCATGCGTAATATTGTCGTCGTTGAATATTAATGCATAAGATGCCGCATTCAAGGGATAATACGCATCTAAATAGTTTAATACGAATTTTTCATTCTGATAATCCAGTTTTAACTCTTTCTTTTCTATCGCCTTTTTTAGCGTAGTTCCTAAAAAAGGAACCATGAGTTTCCCCTGAAAGAAATCACCACTGAATGCCGTATCGAAAAATGTAGCATAGATGGAGTCTTTCCCTTTCTCTAATACATCCATTAACCAGGAGTTCCTATGGTCGAACGCCATGTGGTTTGGGACAATATCCTGAAGCCATTGGATCTTACTTTCCTCAAGTAGAGCATGAATCGCCCGCAAATCTTCTTCAGTGCCTATTTCAGGATTAATCCGGCCAGGATTTAATCCATCATAACCATGTGTACTGCCGGGTGTGGACTCGAAAACAGGTGAGGCATAAATGGTGCTGACCCCCAGTTTTTTAAGGTAAGGAATAATCTTTTTAAAATGCTTGAAGGTAAATTCTTTATGAAACTGGATTCGGTAGGTAGATATAGGGTTCATGAAACTATATTTGAAGAGTTCTAATCTTGATCTAAAATTAACAGCGACTGTCCTGGTAATACTACCATCGTTTGATCGGTATAGTTTTTAGGAATTTTTAAATGACCATTCCATTGTCTATCCCCAGAGAAAATTAATGTCGTCCAATTTTTATGAAGAAGAGGCAATTGAATTTCTTGGTCCGTAGAAGAAAAGTTCATCAGGCAAAGGATATGCCTCTCTTCCTGCCAGCGATGTACCAATAAAGTGTTGTTTCCTTCATTAACCGTTACTTCAATCTGTTTTCTATTTAGGGATCTCAAAGCGGAATGATGCTTCCGGAGATGAATAAGTGCCTGATAGTATTTAAACATGTTTTGATGCAAAGGATCTTCCAATAAGTTCCATTGCAACTTAGAGTGTTCAAATGTTTCCATGGACATTGGATCAGGGGCTTCACCCTGCAAATGAAAATCGGCGAACTCTTTTTTACGACCCTCACGTACCGCTTCAGCAAGTTGCTCATCGGTGTGACTCACAAAGTACTGGAAAGAGTTTGTTTCACTCCATTCCTCTCCCATAAAGAGCAAGGGTAAGTATGGAGCAGTTAAAACAGCACCTGCAAGTAATCGTTGCATTTCAGGAGAATGCAGCTGACTGGTACGCTCGCCTAACATGCGGTTACCGGTTTGATCATGATTTTGCGAAAACACCACAAATTGCTTTCCCGAGTTTTCATCTGCTTGTACCCCGAAGTGTTTTTTACGGTGAAGGGAATACTGCCCATCATACACATACGCATCAGTATATGATTTAGCAAGATCTGAGATCCCTTTAAAATCAGCAAAATAGCCTGTTGCAGGTTCCCCTGCTGTGATGCGCAAAGCATGATGAAACTCATCAATCCATTGCGCATCCATTCCATATCCTTGTTTTGCTAAAGGATTAATAAACCGGGTGTCATTCAAGTCTACTTCAGCAATCAGATAATGCTTTTTCCCGGTTTCAAGATTTAACTGATCTACCGCTATTTTTATTTCTCTTAAAATATGTACCGGACTAAAATCTTTTATAGCATGTACAGCATCGAGTCGAAGTGCATCAATGTGGAAATCTTTGAACCACATCAATGCATTTTGTTTAAAGTAGTTCCTTACCGCATCACAATAGGCATCATCAAAATTTAATGCTTCTCCCCATGGGGTATTGTATTTTGAGGTAAAATAATAGCCGAAGTCATTAAAATAATTACCTTCCGGCCCTATATGGTTATACACCACATCAAGTATCACAGCTATCCCTTTTTCATGGCAGCAATCAACCAGGTGTTGCAATCTATAAGCGCCTCCATAAGAATTCTGAACGGCATAAGGAGCAACACCATCATACCCCCAGTTGCGTTCGCCTGGAAACTGAGCTACCGGCATGATTTCTATTGCATTGATCCCTAATTGTTTAAGGTGCTCAAGTTTGTCTTCAATCGCAGCAAATGTTCCTTCCAGAGAAAATGTCCCGGTATGCAGTTCATAAATAATGTAAAATTCCAGATCTGTATTTTGCCAATTCGTATCAGTCCAATTAAAGTCATTCAGATTGATGGCTTTTGATGATCCGTGTACTCCGTTAGTCTGCGATAAAGATGCCGGATCAGGCCGCTCGGTCTTTCTATCCAAAATCAATTGATACAAATCGCCTTCTTTGATCTGATTCGTTTGGATAGTCCAATTGCCTAAAGCCGTTTCTGTAAGAGGTAAGCGTATTTTTTTTTCAATTACACTAATTTCTACAAAGGTTGCTTTAGGAGCCCATAACGAAAACTCTGCAATTCCTTGTTCATTAAAATGAAGCCCTGGCCGTACCTGTTCATTTGTATTCAGCGTCATGTTGTATTAAGGTTTTACTAGTCTCAAAAGCACAGTACTCCGGCTCTCAACAAGTAATGCTTCAGAAAATTTAAAACGATCTCCTTCATTTTCAAAGAAGTTTTCATGAGTATCGAGCACCTTCATCCACTCTTTTCCATACTTTTCTCCGGGTAATATAAAGTTTAAAGGTTCATAATGGGCGTTAAAAATTACATAGAAGCTTTCGTCTATTATTTTTTCGCCTTTAGGTCCAACTGACTTTATTGCATTGCCATTTAAGAACACACCTAATGATTTCGCAAATGTATGACCCCAATTTTCATCTGGCATCTCAATCCCTTCCGGAAGAAACCAGGCAATATCTTCCAGGCCAATTCCTTTAAAGGGCAGGCCAGTAAACCAGCGACGTCTTCGAAATACCGGGTGCTCTTTTCTTAAGTGGATTAATTTTCTGGTGAATCTCAGTAAACTCATATCAGCCTGTTCCCAATTCAACCAGGAAACTTCATTATCCTGACAGTAGGCATTGTTGTTTCCTCCCTGGGTTCTGCTAATTTCGTCGCCAGCAACCAACATTGGTATACCTTGAGAAAGGAAAAGAGAAGTTAAAAAGTTCCTTTTCTGCTTTTCACGTAGATCATTTATAAGTTTATCATCTGTAGGACCCTCCACTCCACAGTTCCAGGAGCTATTATGACTTTCTCCATCATTATTCTCTTCTCCATTAGCCTCATTATGCTTTTCATTATAAGAAACCAAGTCGTTCAATGTAAAACCATCATGAGCAGCAATGAAGTTAACACTAGCGGTAGGCCTGCGATAATCATCTTTGTACAAGTCAGAACTTCCTGTAAACCGTTCTGCAAACTCTGCAAGCATGCTATCGGCTCCACGCCAGTAGTCGCGCAGACAATCTCTGTATTTCCCATTCCACTCTCCCCATCCCGGTGGGAATTTTCCTACTTGATATCCGCCTTCTCCAATGTCCCATGGTTCTGCAATTAACTTGACCTGTGATATGACAGGGTCCTGATGGATGATGTCGAAAAATGATCCTAAACGATCCACATCATGAAGCTCGCGGGCTAGTGTTGATGCCAGGTCAAAACGGAATCCATCTACATGCATTTCAGTAATCCAATAACGAAGACTATCCATCATCAAACGAAGCACTACAGGTAACCGGGCATTCAATGTGTTGCCTGTCCCTGTGTAATCTTTATAATAGCGTGCATCTTCCTCCCTGAGGCGATAATAGGAGGCATTGTCAATTCCTTTAAATGATAAGGTTGGACCCAGTTGATTTCCCTCTGCGGTATGATTGTACACCACATCGAGTATAACCTCTATCCCGGCTTTGTGAAACTCCTTAACCATTTGTTTGAATTCAGTGACCTGTTCGCCAAGTACTCCACTGCCTGAATAACGTACATCAGGTGCGAAGAAACCTATCGAATTATAGCCCCAATAATTGGTTAGCCTTTTATCAGCTAAATAGGAATCTCTGACGAAATGATGCACAGGCATTAATTCAATAGCGGTAATACCTAAGTCAATCAAATACTTGATAGTTACCGGATGACCGAGTGCAGCATAGGTTCCACGAATGTTTTCAGGAATGTCGGGATGGCGTTGAGTAAAACCCTTTACATGAGTCTCATAAATAATCGATTTATGATAAGGAATGTTGGGTGCCTTATCATTCTCCCAATTGAAATGCGGGTCAATAACTACTGACTTTGGAATATAAGCAGCACTATCATTTGTACTATAACTTAAATCGGTATCAGGATGCCCAATTTCATAACCAAACAAAGAGTCATGCCATTGGATAGTACCTGCAATTGCTTTTGCATATGGATCGATAAGCAATTTGTTAGGATTAAAGCGATGACCGTTCTGTGGTTCATATGGTCCGTAAACCCGATAGCCATATAATTGGCCAGGTTGCAGATCGGGGATATAGACATGCCATACATGATGGGAACGTTCGTTAAGTTTGATCTTTACAACCTCAGCAAGGTCCTCTATGGAATTAAATAAGCATAAATCGACTCCCTCTGCATTCTCTGCATGTAGCGCAAAATTGATTCCATTTCCATCCCAGGTTGCCCCAAGTGGGAAGGGTGATCCAGGATATACAGTAGTGTTCATGCTTTTCTAAGCCTAAAAAATATAAAATGTTTGCAAAAAAAAGCATTAAATGGCCAATAATCGGTGAGAGTTAATCAAGATTATGGCTTTATGTGATCTAAGTCATGTTTTAATAAATAAAATATCTTGTCTTTTGTAAAACATTTTATACCAAATTGATGAGTCATACATTTCATATACCTGTATTGGGGCTGGGGTTTACAGTAGATACACCATTAAAAGTAGGGCGTTACGGGATTTCATCTGTGATTTCCATCGTTGACGATATGTTGATAGAACGAATGAGGAAGTTCTATGCTAAAAAAAATCAGGAAGAGTACGCTGCTATTGATATGAAAGATGAAGATCATAGAGCAAAACGTATTTGTGATTATTTAAACATGGTTAACCGCAAGCTCAACGAACAGTTTGAACAATTGAAATCTCAGTTGTTTACTGCTGAATCTGATCTGACACGTTATTTTCAACTGTTACCTGAAACTTCTTTCCTGAAAATAAAATACAATCAGATGTTTCTAGAAGCAGATCAAGTTGAAAAGGATCGTATCGGTGTTGCATTACGCCAGGAAATGAATAAGGGAGCTATTGATGTAAACATCATGGCTAAAATTGATAAAACTAACTTTAGGCCAAACGGCGAAACTACAGGAGATGATAATTCAGATGCTCTTGCTGGTCTAAGAGGTTTTGCAATGAGTGATCTTGATTCATCAATAGTGCTGTCAGCAGGAATGAATCCTCGTTTGTATGGCTATTTGGAGAGTTTTGCTGACTTTTTCCCTGACCAACAGGAAAAGCTTAAAAAGAAAGTAATTTTAAAAGTGAGTGATTTTCGTTCTGCTTTCATACAAGCTAAGTTTCTCGCTAAAAAAGGAATCTGGGTATCTGAATTCAGAGTGGAATCCGGACTTAATTGCGGAGGTCATGCTTTTGCTACAGAAGGATATTTAATTGGCCCTATTCTGGAGGAATTTAAAACGAAGCGTCAGGACATGATCGCCGACATTTATGTGATTTACGAGAATGCGTTGCTTACAAAAGGAATTACTATCAGTAACCCACCTGCAATGCGAATCACTGTACAAGGTGGTATTGGTACTGTTGAAGAGAATAATTTCATATTAGATCATTATCAGGTAGATGGCACTGGTTGGGGAAGCCCTTTTTTATTAGTTCCTGAAGCCACTAATGTTGATGATGAAACGCTTCAAAATTTAGTGAAATCTACTGCGGCAGATTTTTATATCAGTGGATCATCTCCATTAGGAGTTCCTTTCAATAACTATCGTTTGAGTAGTGCTGAGAAACTACGAGTTGCAAGAATAGAAAAAGGTCGCCCGGGAAGTCCTTGCAAAAAGAAGTATTTGGTGTCAAATACTGAATTTACGGACAAACCTATATGTCTTGCTTCAAGGGAATACCAAAATCTGAAGCTTAAACAATTGGAAACGCTCGGTCTTGGGGCTGAAGATTATCAAACTCAATATACAAAGATTACTGAAAAGTTATGTCTATGCGAAGGTCTGACTGCTGCAACCTACATCAAAGATGGAATTCTTAATCCGAAAGAAGATGCAGCGGTTGCAATATGTCCTGGTCCTAACCTGGCTTATTTCTCCAGAACATTTTCTTTAGATGAAATGGTTAAACATATCTACGGTAAAATGAACTTACTACAGGGTGTAACCAGATCCTCTTTTTTTGTAAACGAATTAAACTTATATGTTGATTATCTTAAGAATGATATATCCAATCATCTAAAAACTTTAGACTCTAAAAAGATCAAACAACTAGAGAAATTTAAAGAGCAATTGTTGATTGGTATCGAATATTATAAAAAACTGGCAGGTAGTATCACCAACCAGACTGAACAATATTTAAATAAATTTACAAATGAACTTCATGAGATTGAAGCTCAATTAAGATTGATAGCGATTCAGGAATATAGCGAAGTTTAATTATATCGAGGTAACTACTGAAATGATCAACACCAGTGCTACCAGAAAGATGTAAATAATCAGATCAGATCTTCTTTTTTCTGTATCGCTTAGCTTCGTTTTATAGGATTTTTCATTAAAATATTTAGCTATCATGGCTTAAATTTTATCTATTTATAAGTAGACAAAATTTAAGCCATGATAGCTTTTTTTATGCATTTAATGCTGGATTTCAGAAGTTTAGCTTCGGATTAAAAATTATTTTTTTCAGAGGTTTATAAACGTGAATATTAAAGTGGACGGTTTAATATCTACGTTTAGGAAATATAGGACATCTGCATAAAAAACCAGGGTTTTATCTAATTTTAAATCAACTGGGAAAGGGCACTCTTTATCTGCACAACAGGCTATGGTATTTATAATTAAAAGGGATATACTTCCGAATTAATTCTCAGCTTGTATGCATTTCGAGCGGAGAAGCTGCGGAGAAGGTGCGAGTAAGGTGGGGCTGATTTGAAACTTAGTTAGCTAGAAGGGAGTAGGAAGATCGATATTAAACAGGTGCTTTACCACAATTTGTTCTAAACTGTTGGTATGGCTTTACAGTGTTGAAACAAATTTACAAAAATATAGATGTATCCCGGTGGCTGTATGCCAATTTTTACTGTTAAATCAATCAGTTCTCCTCAGATAACAAGGCTTTAATTAATATCTTTCTGGCTTTGTGAATCCTATTCTTGGTGGTTCCAATAGGACCTTTCAGAATATCGTTGATTTCATTATACTTATAGCCGTTAATAAACATTTGAAGTGGTTGTTTATATTGGAAAGGAAGCTTGCCTAATAAAGAATTAATATATTGGACATTCATGTTGGATTCAGCTGTATTGTTTACCCGGAGTTCAACTCCTTCCTCATGCTCTATTGGACAGGTTATGTATTTTTTCTTTCGGTATTGATTTACGAATAAATTTCGCATAATAATAAATAACCATCCCTTTATATTGGTGTCGTCTCTGAATTTATCCCAATTTATAATTGCTTTAATTAGCGTATCCTGAATCAAATCTTTTGCATCATCTTCATCCCTGGTGAATTTCAGAGCATGAGGCTTCATATATCGAATCTGCTTACATATCAAACAGTTAAATTGCTCCTTATTCATGATTTTTAACGTTAAGGAAAGATCTGAAAATTTGTTTTTACATACAAATAAAGTATAATAGCTTCATAATGTTAGTGATAATGGTCATTCTTAAGATTGATTGTAATCACTGTGGTAGAAGGGGGATAAGTGATAAGGATCATATTTAATATTAACATTTGTCATTAGGATGTTTAAACGCATATTGCATCTTTGATCTCTTATAGAAGTATTATGACAACATCTGATACATCGGTCCAAACATGCTGCTTTCATTGTGGGGATAATATTGTCACAGAACCTTTAATAGCTGATGATAAATTATTCTGCTGTGCTGGATGTAAGGGTGTTTATCAAATATTAGCACAAAATAATTTATGTAGTTATTATAATTATAATAGCTCACCAGGAGAGAAAAAAGGTCACACTGAGCAACATCTGGAATATTTAAATGATCCTGGTATATTTTCTAAACTGGTTGATTATTCAGATACAAAAAGAACGCTTATTACCTTTTATATTCCTGCAATCCATTGCAGTTCTTGTCTTTGGCTCCTTGAACATCTTCATAAAATAAACTCAGCTGTAGCACATTCAAGAGTAGATTTTTTAAAGAAGCAGGTAGAAATTACTTTTGATCATAATGAACTTCCTTTGAAAAATCTGGTTGAAATTCTTATCTCAATTGGATATGAACCTCTCATCAGTTTACAGGACATTGTTAAGGACAAAAGCAATTTAGTAAATCGTGACTTGATTCTTAAGATCGCAGTTTCTGGATTTTGCATGGGAAATGTAATGTTGTTCAGTTTTCCAGAGTATTTGGGACTATCCGCTTTAGAGCATCAGTTTCAAACCTTGTTTGGTTGGCTAAATTTGGCTTTTGCCAGTGTAGCTACTTTTTACTGTAGTCGCGATTTCTTTGTTTCAGCTTGGGGAAGTTTGAAAAATAAGGTAATTAATCTGGATACACCCCTTGCTCTGATTGTGGCGGTGTTATTTATCCGCTCCGCATATGAGATAATAAGTGGAGCAGGCCCTGGTTTTTCTGATACTTTAATTGGACTTGTTTTTTTACTGTTAATGGGAAGATGGGTAAAACAGCGGACGTACAACCATATTTCCTTTAATCGGGATTATCGATCCTATTTTCCAGTGGCTGTAACTCTTTTAAATGAAGAGCGGGTAGAGGTTCCTGTTCCGATTAATGATCTGGAGATTGGTGCAAGGATTTTAGTGCGTAATAATGAGATTGTACCTGCCGATTCAATTTTGATGAAAGGGGAGGGCTGTTTTGATTTTAGCTTCGTTACCGGAGAGTCTCAACCACAATCAAAAGTGCTTGGTGAGATCATTTATGCAGGAGGCCGGCAAATAGGAGAGGCTATAGAAATGGAAGTGGTGAAACCAGTCTCGCAAAGTTATCTGACAAGACTGTGGAATAATGAAGCCTTCAAGAGAAGTGATCAAAGTAAAATCAAGAATTTTAATGATACTATCGCGCAATATTTCAGTGTAGCAGTGATTGCTATTGCTTTAGTGTCTGCAGGATTTTGGTGGTATATGGGTGATACAGGTAAAGGTTGGGATGCATTTTCTTCTGTACTTATTGTGGCCTGTCCTTGCGTGCTTGCGCTAAGTACTCCCTTAACTTTGTCTACGGTGTTAGGGATATTTGATCGGAATGATTTTTATCTTAAAAATACGGATGTGGTTGAACAGCTGGCCCGTATTGATACTGTTGTGTTTGATAAGACGGGTACAATAAGTTGTCCTGAAACTAATAATTTAACCTTTTCTGGAGAGTTGACCCTTTTTGAGGAGTCGCTGGTTTCCTCTGTCGCCAGGAATTCATCCCATCCTTTAAGTCGTCAGATTACGAAATGGTTGGATGGCAAAGATTATTTAAAGGCGGATAGCTATATTGAGATTCCAGGTAAAGGTATTTCTGCTTCTTTTGATCCTCACGAAGTGCTCATGGGAAGCCGTTCATTCGTATCTCCTGAATCCTTGTCCTTTAGTAATGCATCAACTGTTCATGTGCGTATTGATGGCCAGTATAAAGGTTATTTCAAGATCAATCAAAAATGGCGGACGAGTTTAAAGGGTCTTATTGTATCATTAAAAGTGCATTACAGGTTGCATGTGATTTCAGGGGACCATTCAGACGAAAAAAAGGATCTGATGGAAGTATTTCCGGAATATGTACCTATGCTTTTTAATCAAAGTCCTCAGGATAAACTGGAATATGTAAAAAGACTTCAGGTAGACCAAAATGTGGTGATGATGCTTGGTGACGGGTTGAACGATGCAGGGGCACTCCGCCAGAGTGACCTTGGTGTAGCAGTTACCGACAATATAAATAATTTCACCCCTGGAAGTGATGCTATTTTGAAAGGAAATGCTATGGGTAAAATGCCTCAGTTTATTAGTCAGGCAAGAAGTGCAGTGCTGATTATAAAATGTAGTTTTATTATAGCTACCATTTATAATTTGATAGGTGTTTATTTTGCTGTTCAGGGGAGGCTTTACCCACTCACAGCAGCTATATTAATGCCTATGAGTACTATTACTATTATCATATTGACTAATTTAGCAAACCGTTATTTCGCTAAGAAATATAAACTACGATGAATATATTATACTTTCTCATTGGCACGAGCGTAATTATGGCACTCCTTTTTTTAGCTGCCTTTTTTTGGGCATTAAAAAATGGTCAGCATGATGACGTATATACTCCCGCCGTACGTATGCTTTTTGAAGATGATAAACCGGAAGAAGAGAAACCAGAAGGAAAGGAGTAATTACTGCTTATTTAAATAAACGATCTATTGCATATTTTCCGGGACCGGTAAAGAATAACGTCACAAAAATACTTAGGAAAAGGAATGCAAGTTCCTTTGTTCCAAAAGGGTCTGTTGCGTGAACAACAAAAAAGGCAACCAGCATAGTGATTATTAAAGGGATTAAGGCCAATCTGTGTGCAAATCCAATTATAATCAATAGTGCGCAAAAAAATTCTGCAAAAATAGCCAGATATAAAGATATCTCAGGTCCAATACCTATTGGATCCGCAAATTCAGTAACCCCCTGTAGTGCCTTTTGTAGCTTGGTCCAACCGTGGCTTAAAAGGCTTCCTCCGGATGTTAGTCTTAACAATAACAAGCCGAAGTCAATAGAGATATCATTGCTTTTTAATAGTGGCGATTTCATTTTTCGATAATTAAGTTGATCAGTGATTAAATAGTTAATAAACGGATCATTTAAAATGTTTTCTTAATTGGTAAGTTTTATAAAGTGACCTATGTCACTTTATAATGAAATAGATATCATTCAAATAGAAGTTATAACAAACTATTTTTGGCATTAGGAATACATAACCTATTTTTTGAATATGCAGCTTGAGAAATTTGAATACGACAACAAAACCGTCCGGAACTTTGCAATTGCTACCATTGTTTGGGGTTTAATAGGAATGACAGTGGGGCTACTAATCGCTTCACAGTTATTTCAGCCGGCTATGAATATGTCATCGCAATACACGTCATTTGGGCGTATAAGGCCATTGCATACCAATGCCGTGGTTTTTGCATTTGTGGGGAATGCGATTTTTATGGGTGTTTACTACTCCTTACAAAGACTTCTAAAAGCGCGAATGTTTAGTGATCTCCTGAGTAATATACATTTTTGGGGATGGCAATTTATTATCGTTTCAGCGGTAATTACCTTACCATTAGGATTAACTACTTCTCATGAGTATGCTGAACTGGAATGGCCTATAGATATTATGATCACCTTGATCTGGGTAATATTTGGGGTCAACATGTTTGGAACCATCATTAAACGGCGCGAAAGACACATGTATGTAGCCATTTGGTTTTACATAGCCACCTTTGTAACTGTTGCTGTTCTCCATTTGGTTAATTCATTTGAGTTGCCCATTTCCTTTTTTAAAAGCTACTATGTTTACGCAGGAGTACAGGATGCTTTGGTGCAATGGTGGTACGGGCATAATGCAGTTGCGTTTTTCTTGACTACACCTTTTTTAGGAATGATGTATTATTTCCTTCCTAAAATGGCCAATCGCCCGATATACTCTTACAAACTAAGTATCCTCCATTTTTGGGCGCTGATCTTTATTTATATATGGGCTGGTCCCCATCATTTATTATATACCTCATTGCCTTCATGGGCACAATCGTTAGGTGTAGCCTTTTCCATTATGTTGATTGCTCCAAGTTGGGGTGGTATGATCAACGGACTTCTTACTCTTAGGGGGGCCTGGGATAAAGTGCGTGATGATGCTATTCTTAAATTTATGGTTGTAGGCATAACTGCCTATGGTATGGCCACTTTTGAAGGTCCGATGCTAGCCTTAAAGCAAATTAATGGTATTGCTCACTTTACGGATTGGATTGTAGCACACGTGCACGTAGGGGCTTTGGGATGGAATGGTTTCCTAACCTTCGCGATCTTGTACTGGTTAATTCCACGGATTTATCAAACTGCATTATATTCTAAAAAAGCGGCGAGTTTCCATTTCTGGATAGGAACCTTGGGGATTTTATTCTATGCTGTTCCGATGTATTGGTCTGGTTTTACCCAAGGCCTGATGTGGAAAGAATTTACTCCCGAAGGGATGTTGAAATATCCAAATTTTCTTGAAACTACTTTAGCGATTATTCCAATGCATGTTTTGCGTGCTGTAGGAGGAACGTTATATCTGGCTGGAGTAATTGTGATGACTTGGAATCTTTGGAAAACCATGGCTCAAGGTAAACTTTTAGCCAATGAACCGGCGGAAGCGATGCCTTTAACTGTTGCTTTTGTTCCAGAAGGTACTGATAAGGGTTGGCACCGTAAGCTTGAACGCCGGCCAATGCAATTCCTTGTGCTGTCTCTTGTAGCTATATTGATCGGTGGATTGGTAGAGATGATGCCCACATTTATGATTTCTTCAAATGTGCCTACAATCGCTAGTGTAAAGCCTTACTCTCCTTTAGAACTTCAGGGACGTGATATTTACATTCGCGAAGGATGTGTGAACTGTCATACTCAAACTGTTCGTCCTTTTCGTTCAGAAACTGAACGCTACGGGGAGTACAGCAAGGCTGGTGAATATGTTTATGATCATCCATTCCTTTGGGGATCTAAACGTATAGGTCCTGATTTGCATAGAGTTGGAGGAAAGTATTCCAATGCATGGCATTTTAATCACCTGTTTGATCCAACAACAATGTCTCCAGGAAGTATCATGCCTCCATATCCTTGGTTAACTGAGCAAGAGCTGGATATTACCACAACCTTCGCTAAGATCAATGCAATGCGGTCTTTGGGTGTTCCATATCCAGAGGGTTTCGAAAATGAAGCTAATGCCGACCTGAAGAAACAGGCTGCTGCAATTTCTGCTAATCTTGTAAAGGATAATATTAAAGTCAAAAGCGATAAAGAGATTATTGCTGTTATTAGTTACCTCCAACGCTTAGGTGTCGATATAAAAGCGAATATAACTGCAGTAACTAATTAATTCTATAAATTTTATAGCCATGTTCAGACAATTTATAAGTTCAGTAGATGGAAGTCAGGTTTACCTGATAACCTCTTTTGGAATATTTCTCGTATTTTTTATTGTGGTTTCTATTATGCTTTTTTTTATGAAAAAAGATCATATCAAGTATATGAGTGAAATGCCATTTGAAAGTGATATAAATAAAACAGATAACCCAGAACCCGAATATAATGAAACACATTTATAAAATATTACTCATGCTTGTGATCAGTATTCCGGCTTCTGCACAGGAAAAGGCAGTTGAAGTTGTGACGGCTGCTCCTGCTTCACCGGGGAATACAATGATGAATATTGTTATAGCTGTTTTTATCCTTGCGGCCTTGGTGATGCTTATTGTATCCTTTGTATTGCTCCGGACTTTTAAGATTCTAGCCCGTGAACTTACAAATCCAACTGCATATGTGGCTCGTGAACCTGTAGTTAAGCTTGAGTTTGAGGATTGGCTTACGTTAAAGAAAAGCAAACCTTCTATTTTTACTAAACTGTTAAGTTTAAGACCGATGGAGGAAGAAAAGGATATTGTGATGGAACATCAGTTCGACGGTATTTCTGAGCTTGATAATCCTACTCCACCTTGGTTCATGTGGTTGTTTTATGCTTCTATCCTATTTGGTGTTGGTTATATGTTAAACTACCATGTATTTAAATGGGGTAAACTCCAGGATGAAGAGTATGTGGTGGAAATGGAGGAAGCTAAAGTTTCGAAAGCTGAATACCTTGCAACTGCTGCGAATGTGATTGATGAGAATTCGGTAAAGGTGGATAAAGAGGCTTCAACTATTTCATTGGGAAAAGCAGTTTTTACAAGCAATTGTGTGGCTTGTCACGGAGATAAAGGACAGGGAACAGTTGGACCGAATCTTACTGATGCGTATTGGCTGCACGGTGGAAGCGTTAATATGGTATTTAAAACTGTTAAATATGGAATTCCTGAAAAGGGAATGATTTCATGGGAAAAGACATTAACCCCTAAGCAAATTGCTGAAGTCGCAAATTACATTTTGTCTTTAAAAGGAACTAATCCTGCAGGTGCAAAAGCATCTCAGGGGAATAAGGAAGTTTAAGGTTTCCTGAATCTATTCATACTTAAATAGGGATTTATTCATGGTTGATAAAACATCATCTTATAAAGATCACGTAAGTACTATTACTGAAGATGGGAAAGGCCGTAAATGGATGTATCCTAAACTTATAAAGGGAAAACTTTATATACTTAGGAATATCTTTGCGGGAGCACTTTTGACTTTGCTTTTTGCTGGTCCATTTATTAAAGTAAATGGTGAACAGCTCATTTTGTTGAATATACTGGAAAGACGTTTTGCTTTTTTTGGGGTTATATTCGTTCCTCAGGACTTCTATCTTTTTGTATTAGGTACATTGATTTTCATTGTATTCATTGTGCTCTTTACTTCTTTGTTTGGAAGGGTGTTCTGTGGTTGGGCTTGTCCTCAAACTATTTTTATGGAAATGGTATTCCGCAGGATAGAACGATGGATAGAAGGGGATGCCAAACAGCAAAAGAAGTTGGATAATGGGCCGATGACTACCGAAAAGATTTTGAAGAAGACAAGCAAGCATTTTCTGTTTCTTTTAATTTCCTTTTTGATCTCGAATATATTTCTATCTTATATTATCGGCTCTGATCAACTGATACAAATCATTACAGAGCCACTCGCTGGTCATGTTACCGGATTTATATCGATCTGTATTTTCACCTTTGTGTTTTATATTGTATTCTCAAAAATTAGGGAACTTGTTTGTACAATGGTTTGTCCTTATGGTCGTTTGCAAGGCGTATTGCTGGATAGTAACTCGATGATTGTTGCTTATGATTATGTTCGGGGAGAACCAAGAGGTAAAAGAAAACGAGAGGCAGAACCGGATGTAATAGGCGATTGTGTGGATTGTGGTTTATGTGTGGACGTTTGTCCAACGGGTATTGACATCCGTAACGGTACACAAATGGAATGTATTAATTGCACCCTGTGTATAGATGCATGCGATATGGTGATGAAAAAGATCAATAGGCCGAAACGCTTAATTGGATTTTTCTCTGATGAGCATATCACAAATCGTAAGCAGTTTACAGTAGGCCGCAGGATATATTCATATGCTGCGCTTATATTAATTCTGAGTGCGATACTTTCTTTTTTAATACTCAGAAGGACTGATATTGAAACAACTATATTAAGAGCTTCAGGTACCTTGTATCAAATGAGGGATGATGGAACAACAGTAAGTAATTTATACAACGCGGAGTTTTATAATCGCACGAGTCAATCGATCAAATTTCAAGTTGTACCACAAGGTTCAGGTACACAAATTCAGTATATTACTAAGCCGGAAGAGTTGAAAAAGGGTGCTAGTATGAAGATTACCTTTTTCATTATACAGGATATCAAAAATATTAAATCGTATAAATCTGATATCAAGCTTCAAGTACTATCTGCTGGTAAGGTGCTTGAAAATATAGAAACAACTTTTATTGCACCACCTAATTAAAAAGAGATGAACTGGGGAACAAAATTAGTGATCGCATTAGGATTATTTATTTCTTTTATAGTAGTGCTAAGTACAAAGATGATCTTTAGTGATAAAGATGATTTAGTGGAAAGTGATTATTATGAAAAAGGTTTAAGTTATGATTTAGACTATAATAGAGCCAGAAATGTAGCTATATATCATGCTGAGCCTACAATAACATTGGGTATCAATAAAAGTATCGACATACAGTTTAAGAAGCAGGCAACCGGAACGATTAAGTTTTTGCATGCCAGTAATAAAAAACTGGATCGTTTATATCAGGTGAATACTGATGCAGATGGGAATGCGGCCTTATCCCTTAAAGACCTGTCCAATGGATATTGGCATGCCGTATTAGAGTGGAAAAGTGATAATACAAGCTATCTGTTCAAGAAAAAAATGCACATACAATGAGTCTTTGGGCACTAGCATTTTTCACGGGGTTGTTCGGTAGTGTGCATTGTTTAGGGATGTGCGGTCCATTGGCTTTTGCTATTCCTTCGAAACATTCAAATCGCTGGTTGGTGTTGCTTGATAAATTAATGTATCAGGTAGGGAGAATTATATCTTATAGCATTCTGGGTATAATAATAGGTATCATCGGAAAGCAGCTTTGGCTTTCCGGATTACAGCAATCGGTAAGTATCTTAAGTGGTGTTTTTATTATCTTAGCCGCTTTATCTCAACTAAATAGAAGACAATTTTTAAGAAATCAATCTTCAGTAGTTATAACCTACTATAATAAATTGTTTTCTTATGCACTGCGGCATAAAGCAAATCACTTAATTACAGGACTCTTGAATGGGTTTTTGCCTTGCGGATTTGTGTACCTGGCTCTTGCAGGAGCAGTAAATACAGGTAATGTGATGGATTCGGCATTGTATATGGCTCTTTTTGGATTAGGCACTTTACCGTTGATGCTGATTGCAACCTTCGGCATGGGAATGGTAAGTTCCTTCTTTAAGCAAAAGATCAATCGGATAGTCCCTTATTTTATGATTTGTTTGGGATTGTGGTTTATTTTAAGAGGATCGGCATTAAGTATCCCTTACTTGAGTCCTCCTGTTTTAGATAATTCAGAAGTCTGCGAATAAACTTTATCCTGCCATACTAAACATGACAGTTTTAGGCTGATTAGCCCACAGTCTAGCATCCAGCGCCATACATATATTACGAAGGAAACGTTGCCCCTGAGGAAGTACAACCAGCTTAAAGGGCTCTAATGTTAGTAACCCGTCTTCTTCAAGTGATTCAAGACGCTTTAATCCGTCCATGAGTGCCTTACATTGAAGGTTAGTATCCTGCCATGAGGTACTGCCATTACACATGATGTTTTGAATATGCTGACGCATAATCAAATCTTCTTTAGTGAGCAGGTGACCTTTAAATACAGGTATTTTCCCTTCTTCAACACGGGCCCTGTAATCTTCTACTTTTTTCTCATTCTGAGCAAATGCGTAAAGCGTATCACTGATAGAAGACACACCCAGACCAATCATCAGTTGAGTGTACTGATGTGTATAACCCATAAAGTTTCGGTGCAAATGACCTTCAATCTGAGCTTTATATAAGGAATCGGATGGCAATGCAAAATGATCCATGCCGATTTCCAGGTATCCTGCATTGATCAGCATTTCCCGGCCTAGCTCATATAACTTTTGCTTTAATTCAACAGAAGGAAGATCTTTCTCTGTGTATCGCCTTTGTCCGGGTTTAACCCAAGGCACGTGAGCGTAACTATAAAACGCAATCCTATCGGGCATTAATAAAAGTGTTTTATGGATTGTCTTTTCCAAACCTTCCAATGTTTGAATTGGAAGTCCATAAATTAAATCATAATTAACCGATAAATAACCAATTGCCCTGGCAAAATCAGTAACTGATTTTACGTCTTCATAGGATTGCATGCGGTTGATCACAACTTGTACCAGTGGATCAAAATCCTGAATCCCCAGGCTTACTCTCCTGAATCCAAGTTTGTATAATGTTTTAAGATGTTCTTCTGTGGTGTTAGCAGGGTGTCCTTCGAATGAAAATTCTGCTTGCTGATGTGTAATGGCATCTTTAAACAATCCCTTTATCAATAGCTCTAAATTGTCCGGACTGAAAAATGTAGGGGTACCTCCACCTAAATGAATTTCCTTAATTACAGGCTTCTCCGTAAATAGAGATTTATATAAATCCCATTCTTTAAGTAAGGTTTGAATATAAGGTTCTTCAACAGTATGATTTTTGGTAATGCGGGTGTTGCAACCACAATAAGTACACAAGTTTTCGCAGAAAGGTAAGTGAACGTATAAACTTATTCCATCGCGTGTGTTACTTTCTTCGAATGAAAACTGGACAGATTTGATCCATTCGTCATTTCCCATAAACTCCGCATTCCAATAAGGAACAGTTGGATAACTGGTATAACGTGGTGCTGGAACATGGTATTTATTGATTAAATCTTCTTCAACGTTCATCTTTCAGGGTTTTTATCTATTCGGCTCTGAAACTCACCTGCAATAATATGGCTTTCGCAATCCTGTGAAATAGTACAACTATCTCCATTGCATTTCGAGTTCTGCCAATAATCCAGATTGTGTATAGTGTCATTAGCAATCTTAGAATGATATAATGTCGCATCCATTGTCGCTGAATCTGCATTTGATACAGATATCGAAGCAAGTTTTATATCATGTAAAGCAGCTGCTTTTTTGTCTATATGTTCAAGGGCTAAAGATCTGCTTGAAATAAATTTTATTCCTAAAGCAGCAAGTTTTTCTATGACGCTCAATGTAACTTTATCCTTGTCAGAGATTATAACAACCTCTTTCCCAGTGGCATATTCGGCTGTTTCAATACCAAGTTCATTTGATATTAATGTAATTTCGTGCTTCTTATGATTGGCTTTTGCCAGTGGTTCCTTTTCAAAGGACCTTATACTGTATGCTACGGCTCTCATTCTTAAATAGATAATGTAAATTGACAATATTACCTCAAAGATAAGAATGAGAGTTGTAACTTGGAATGAGGGAAATCAGGCAAGAAAATGACTTTGGTCAGTTTTTCATATTTATTAGTTTTGTTGCGTTTAAAATGATTATCTGGCTGCCCTTTTTTTCTATCAGTCCTTCATCTTTAAAATCACTTAAAGTACGGCTTACTGTTTCAGTAGCCATTCCTGCCATAGCAGCAAGGTCATCTCTGGAAATCCGTAATACGCCTTTTTCCGGGTCGCTTCCTGCCAGACGGAGAAGAACCTGAGCCATTCTTTTTCTAACGGAATGGTATGCTAGCTGCAATAGCTGATCTTCCTTTTCTTTCAAATTGTTCGAAAGTATTTTTATAAATGCGCGTCCTACCTGTGGATAATGATTAACCAGCTGATCGATCATTTCTTTAGGAAGCATGCAGATGGAAGTATCCTCTACCGCTTCTGACGTTTCATGATATACATCATTGGAGAGCAGTGCATTGACACCAATATATTCATCCGGACCATAAATGGATGTGAGAAGCTCTCTGCCATCATTACTTAATTTGAAGGTCTTAACCTTGCCATTTAAAATTAAATATAGACCTGAAGGATTATCGCCTTCATAATAGATAACTTGTTTTTTCTTTACTGTTCTGATTTTACGATCGGCTACAAGCTTTTGTAGTTCTGCAAGACCATCTCCCCGCCCAACGAGATTGTCCAGTTTTTCTAAAGACTTGTTATAGAAAGCTTCTTGTTTATCTCTTTTATTAAGCCGGCTTTCAATGGCGTTCAGTAATTCAACGTCATCGAATGGTTTGGTAAGATAGTCGTCGGCGCCCATTTCCATGCCTTTTCGCATGTCAATTCGTTCCGCTTTTGCTGTTAAAAATATAAAAGGGATAGTTGATGTTTCGGGTGTTTTACCTAGCATAAACAATACTCCGTAACCATCAAGCTCCGGCATCATAATATCACATAAAATGATATCTGGCAGGTGTTTAACAGCTAATTCCACACCGGTTTTTCCATTGTTTGCATGAAATACAGTATAGTTTGCTAATTCTAAAATCTCCGTAGTGCTTTCACGGATATCATCATTATCCTCAATTATAAGAATGGATGTTTTTTTCATTATTTGAAGAAAAAGATATAGTAAATGTAGTTCCTTTATTTATAATGCTTTCGAATTCAACCTTGCCGTTCATTAAACCGGCATAGCGCCTTACAATATTAAGTCCTAATCCGGTGCCAGGAATATTCCCTGTATTATGAGCACGGAAAAATGGTTGAAACAAGTGTTTTTGATCTGCATCCGGGATGCCAATACCATTATCTCTAACGGTTAAAATGTATTCTTTTTCTGTTACTTCTGAATTAAATTCTATAAAGGTGTTCTCTCCGGAGTATTTAATCGCATTGGTAATTAGGTTGATGATACAATTCTTAAGTAGATTCTGATCCAGGATAACCATACTGGTCAGTCCCGTATGTTCATAAATGATATTTTGATTCTGTTTGGTAATCATTTGCATTTCTTCAGTAATCTCTTCCGATAATTTAACTACATCAAAGTGCGTGTAAGTCGGTTCAACCCTTCCGGCTTCCAGTTTTTCAAGGGAAAGAAAATCATTCAATATGGCGGTTAGATTACCTACTGCATTTTTGATTTTATTTACATGCTTGGTAATATTGGTTGGATCTTCCTGCTGCGAATATTTCTCAATCAGAGATGCTGACAGTTGAACCGAACTCAATGGGGTACGGAACTCATGTGAAGCCATCGAAACAAACCTGCTTTTAAGCTGGCTTAATTCCTTTTCTTTTTCCAAAGATAAACTCACTTCTTCCTTCGCTTCCTGTAATGCCCGAACGGTCTTTCTCAATGACGCAGTACGCTCTTCTACCAGCTCTTCTAATTGTGCCGCATGGTTTTTAATCCTTTCCTCTGCAGCTTTTTCCCTGCTAAGATCGTTGACAAAGCCGGTAAAGATGGTGCGGTCTGACAGAATCACTTCGCTTACTCCTAAGCGGAAGGGAAACTGAGTGCCATTTTTTCGCAAACCCTTTACCTCTCTGCCTATCCCAATGATGTGACGTTCCTTTGTTGTATTGTAACGATGTAGGTACTGATCATGTCGGGAATGATCAGGTTCCGCCATGAGCATGGATATATTATGGCCTATTACCTCTTGTGGAGTATATCCAAATAATAGGCAAGCAGATGGGTTAATAGATTCAACAATTCCTTTTTTGTCAATCGTAATAATACCATCAATGGCATTTTCTATAATAGCATGTAAAAGGGTTGCATCATTCATTTGAAAAGATATACCTTAATTCTCATCAAAAGTAATAAATTTATAATATCACAAAGCTTTCGTACCATTGAAAAGATAAATATCTGGCATATATTATATTGTAAACTAATGTAAATTATTATTTTTGTATCCAAATGCAATCAATTAAAAGAATTGTTTATCAATTTTTGGCTCTGATAGTCATTACCTCAGCTAGTGGATTTACTATTTCTGTTCAGCATTGCTGTGGTAAAATAAAAGGAATCAATTTTTTTGCCGAATCTAAAGGTTGTCAAATGCACAAAGAAGGTGCAAAAGACAGTTTGCTAAATAATAGACCCGCTTTCTCGCTAACCGGTAAAAGCTGCTGTTACAATCAGAAAATCTCTATTCATAACAATATGCAAAGTGCCGGAGATAAGCTGCCCATGCACAGCCCATCCATGCCTGTTCTTTATTTAATTCAATCCCTTTTTAATAATTGGTTCGGCTCTTCTACACATGTTGAAGTTAAAGTAAAACCTTATACTATCCTTTGGTATCAAGAATCACTTAATATACTTTTCCGACAATTTAAAATATAGAATTCCCGTTTCTATATCAGAAAGCGATTGCAGAGGATGTGCTAAAAAGAAGAAATTACTTAATGTATTCATGTAAAGCTCTTTTTTATTGTGGTTTAAGCAATCAATGTGATTTTTAAAGTGATCTGTTTTTGTTCTGGCAGCTCTATCCGTAGATTTGACCCGCTGATTTATTTAGCAAGTAAAAAAATAATACAGTTTTATCGCTTCGAAAAACTAAAATAACCTAATTTGCAGCGTACCCACAGGATGATAAAACCTAAATAAGAAATAAGTTCATTCCTGTGCTTCCTCTTTTATCTTTAATATAACAACAAACATGAAAAGAAACTATTTAGTAAAATCGCTGATGTCCTTGGCTTTTATCGTATTTATTACCCTGGTAGCCTGTTCTTCAGATACTAAAACAAATCAAAGTGCTTCTGTAGCGCAAGCAAATAACAGCAAATCGATCCAGAGTATTCCGCCTGTATTCAGCGATTCAAAAGTTAAACAGGTATATAATAGTTATATTCAGTTAAAAAATGCATTGTTTAACGCCAATGTGGTGCAGGTGAAATCTGCTGCTTTGACTCTAAAAACTGCCTTGACTGCAGTAGCTAGTTCAAAAGGCGCAGATCTCTCAATTAAAATGGCAAGTGTATCTTCTTTGGAAGTACAGCGGGGTTTACTAACTCCCCTAAGTGCAGAGGTTGAGAAAATTATTAAAGGATCGAAGCTCTCATCCGGAATTGTTTATAAGCAATTTTGCCCTATGGCAAACAATGGAGATGGTGGCTACTGGTTGGCAAGCGAATCGACTATCAAAAATCCATACTATGGTGATCAGATGAGTTCTTGCGGAAGCGTAAAGGAAGAGATTAATTAGAAGGGTCGGTTTGCACTAATGGTTATCCGCCTTGGCTTAAATTTAAGTAATGCTCATTAACCTGGGTTTAGTCAGTAGCATATGAAATTTCTATAGGACGCTATTAGTTCTCCATTTATTACAACAGTTCGACATTAGAGTAAACCTGCAGGAAACGAATCTGCTTTTTTAATCAATTGGTATGCTGAATTTGACTCATAGCTATTAGCTCATGTACTGTCGTGCAAAGAAATGTTTATTTTTTACATGACAGTGCATGACGGATGTACAGTCCGTTTTAGTTAGTTTTAGCCAAACTAATTTTATAACCACAATTAAATGTCAGCAATATTTGGAGTTCTTTTTCATTTTATCGGAGGATTTGCCTCAGGAAGCTTTTATATACCTTATAAAAAAGTTAAAGGATGGGCTTGGGAAAGTTATTGGATTGTAGGCGGGATATTTTCCTGGCTAATAGTACCTCCTCTTGCCGCTTACTTAACCATTCCTGGATATCTGGAAATTATAGCGCGCACTGATGGTGGTATTTTATGGTTGACTTACTTCTTTGGAACCCTTTGGGGAATCGGAGGATTAACTTATGGACTTGGTGTAAGGTATCTTGGGGTTTCATTAGGAAGCTCCATTATATTGGGACTTTGTTCTGTATTCGGATCTTTAATACCTTCCATTTATTATGATTTTTTTCCTTCACCGGGAAAAGACACCTTCACTATGCTTATTTCAAGTCAGTGGGGACAAATGGTTTTATTAGGTATTGTAATATGTATCATAGGAATCATCATTTGCGGTAAAGCCGGTATGATGAAAGAAAAGGAATTAGGAGACAAAACTAAGGATGCCAGTAATACGGAGTTCAAAATAGGCCTTGGTCTTACAGTAGCCATTATTTCGGGTGTATTAAGTGCCTGTTTTAATTTCGCTTTAGAAGCCGGAAAGCCAATGGCTGAGGTTGCCAATGAAATTTGGAAAAGTGCTAATCCTGGTCAGGGTGAGTTTCTGTTTCAAAATAATGTCACTTATGTGGTTATACTATGGGGTGGATTAACAACTAACTTTATATGGTGTATGATCTTAAATGCGCAGAATAAAACTTTTGGAGATTATACCAATAAAAATACGCCTATTCTTCGTAATATAATTTTCTCTGCTTTGGCAGGACTAACCTGGTTTCTTCAGTTCTTCTTTTATGGAATGGGGGAAAGCAGATTAGGTAACGGACCAAGTTCATGGATTTTACACATGGCATTCATTATTCTAGTTGCCAACGTTTGGGGTATTGTGTTAAAAGAATGGAAGTTTGTAAGTAAGAAAACATATGCTACGGTGCTTTCTGGAATTCTGGTAATTGTAATATCAGTTTTAGTTGTGGGGTATGGGAACTCCTTAAAATAAATCAATAAAAATATACATATGTCTATCGTAAAAGAATTTAAACACGTCAACTATCTATGGGAAGATAGCGTTGCTGCAAAGCTTGCTGGCGATGAAGTAGCATTACTCATTTACAGGTCAAATTTGCTAGGGGCAGACCTTCGTCTTACCAATTATGGTGGTGGTAATACCTCCTGTAAGACAATTGAAAAAGATCCAATAACGGGAGATAATACCGAAGTGATGTGGATCAAAGGTTCTGGTGGTGATATTGGTACATTAAAACGTAGCGGACTTGCAGGCCTGTATGTTGACCGTTTAAGAAGTCTTGAAAATGTGTATAAAGGAATTGAGCAGGAAGATGAAATGGTCGAACTATTCAATCACTGTATCTTCGACTTAAAGTCAAAAGCTCCTTCTATTGATACGCCCTTACACGGATTTCTTCCCTTCAAACATATTGATCATCTTCACCCTGATGCAGCTATTTCAATTGCAGCAGCAAAAGACGGTAGAAAAATAACACAAGAATTATTTAACGGAGCCATTGGATGGGTTGATTGGCAAAAACCAGGCTTTGACCTGGGCTTACAATTAAAACAATGTCTTGCTGAAAATCCAGGAATCCGTGGAATTATGTTAGGTTCTCATGGATTATTTACCTGGGGAGATACTGCATACGACTGTTACATCAATAGTCTTGAAATCATTGAAGCATCAGCTGAGTACTTAGAGCAGAATTACGGTAAAAAGGGTCCTGTATTTGGTGGACAGCGTATTGAAAGCCTTGAGGCTGATGCCCGTAAAAAACAAGCAGCAGCTATTGCCCCTGTTTTAAGAGGATTTTGTTCAAGTGAGCGCCATATGATAGGCCACTTCACTGATGATGTACGCGTACTTGAGTTCATTAACTCAAATGATTTAGATCGCCTGGCGCCTATGGGAACGAGCTGTCCGGACCATTTCCTTCGTACAAAGATCAGTCCGCTTGTATTGGAATTAGAAGCAAATGCAAATCTTGCTGATATTGACGATTTAAAAGAAAAGCTAACTCCGGCATTTGAAGCTTATCGTCATATGTATAGAGCCTATTACGATAATTGTAAACATGATAATAGTCCTGCTATCCGCGATTCTAATCCGGTAGTTGTATTGTATCCAGGAGTAGGGATGTTTACCTTTTCAAAGGATAAACAAACTGCCCGTGTAGCCGCTGAGTTCTACACCAACGCAATAAATGTGATGAAAGGTGCTGAAGCGGTATCTGAATATACCTCTTTGCCTCGTCAGGAAGCTTTTGATATTGAATATTGGTTATTGGAGGAAGCAAAACTATCCCGTCAGCCAAAACCCAAACCACTATCTGGTCGTATTGCCTTGATTACTGGTAGTGCCGGAGGTATTGGAAAGGCAATTGCAAAACGCTTTGTTGATGAAGGTGGTGTAGTTGTGATTAATGATAATGACTCAGGCAGGTTAGAGTCGGCAAGAACCGAATTTAATACCCAGTTTGGTAAAGATGCCTTTGCTGCAGTATTATTAGATGTTACCGATTCAGAAAAAATAGTAAATGCCTATAATGAAGCTGCTTTGGCTTTCGGAGGTGTAGATATTATCGTAAATTGTGCTGGATTATCCATTTCAAAGCCTATTCAGGATCATACTGAAAAAGACTGGGATATCTTATATGATGTATTGGTTAAAGGTCAATTCCTGGTTACTCAAAAAGGACTAGCAGTAATGCGTAAGCAGGCTTTGGGTGGCGATATAATCAATATAGTAAGTAAAAATGCGTTGGTATCCGGACCGAATAATGCCGGTTATGGATCTGCCAAGGCAGCACAGTTACACCTAAGCAGGTTAAATGCTGCTGAATTAGGGGGTGATGGTATCCGTGTTAACGTCGTTAATCCTGATGCGGTTATTTCTGATAGTAAAATTTGGGAAAGCGGATGGGCAGAAGGCCGTGCGAAAGCATACGGTGTTACAGTTGCCGAATTACCAGCGTATTATGCTAAACGTACACTGCTTAATAAGATCATTTTACCTGACGACATTGCCAACGCATGTTTCGTATTGGTAGGTGGTTTATTAAACAAGTCAACTGGAAATGTGCTTAACGTTGATGGGGGTGTTGCGATGGCATTTGTAAGATAGAAACCAAATAAATTAAGGGCTTCAGTTGGTTCATTTATCCATATGTATGCTGAAGCCCTCCTTAAAACCATAGTATATGAAAATTGAGAGGTATCAGATTGAGGAACACAATAGTAAATTGGCTCAATCGCACCAAAGAAAGTTTGAATTTTTAGCTCAGGATATCAAGGGTACAGAAGATATCATAGCGAAGCTGATGAAGTTTCAAATTGCTATTCCAAGCTGGGCTCTTGGCACAGGAGGAACACGTTTCGCTCGTTTCTCAGGAGGTGGAGAACCTCGTAGTCTGGAAGAAAAGATAGAAGATATTGGCGTACTTCACCAGTTAAATCAATCCAGTGGTGCTATCTCGCTTCATATTCCCTGGGATATCCCCGAAAATATTCAGGCTACCAAAGTACTTGCAGCTCAACATGGCCTGCGTTTTGACGCCATGAACTCTAATACTTTTCAGGATCAACCTGGTCAGAAAAAGAGCTACAAGTTTGGCTCTATGCAACATGTGGATAAAGCAGTACGCCAACAGGCCATTGATCACAATATTGAAGTGATTAAATATGGTGTTGATCTGGGTTCAGAATCATTAACCGTTTGGTTGGCTGATGGATCTTGTTTCCCCGGACAGCTGAGCTTTAAAAGAGCATTTGAAAATACATTAGAAAGTTTACAGGAAGTCTATGCTGCCCTGCCTGAAAAATGGAAAATCTTTGTAGAATACAAAGCATTTGAACCTAATTTCTATTCTACAACTGTAGGAGATTGGGGACAATCACTTCTATATACCAGTAAATTAGGACCTAAAGCATATACCCTGGTAGATCTTGGTCACCATTTGCCAAATGCCAATATTGAACAAATCGTTTCCTTGCTTTTAATGGAAGGAAAACTAGGTGGATTTCACTTCAATGATTCTAAATATGGCGATGATGATTTAACTGCCGGAAGTGTAAAACCTTACCAATTGTTTTTGATCTTCAATGAGTTGGTAGCCGGAATGGATGCAAAGGGCATGGATCATGCAACTGGTTTAGGCTGGATGATTGATGCCTCTCATAATGTAAAAGATCCTTTAGAAGATCTGTTACAATCAGTAGAAGCAATTATGATGGCTTATGCTCAGGCGCTATTAGTTGATACTTTAGGACTTGAAGAAGCTCGTTTAGCGAATGATGTAGTACGTTGCCAGGAGATTCTTCAGCATGCTTTCCGTACAGATGTACGTCCTTTAGTTGCTGAAGCACGACTTCGTGCAAATGCTGCTGTAAATCCGGTAGCTTTATTCCGCGAACTTCAGATCAGAGAAAAACTGATTGGAGAAAGAGGATTCAAAACCGTAGCAACAGGATTATAGTCACAGAGTAAAGTATCTAGTTGAAGCAGCTTTTTCCATATAGGATCATCCTGCTTCAATTTTTTATTAAAGCTCGAAATATTCGTATAAAAAGATGGTAGTTCCTGTTATAGCAGTATTTGATGTTGGGAAAACCAATAAAAAGGTTTTCTTTTTTGATGAACAATATAAGATTGTCCTGGAGCGTAGTGCTCAGTTTGACGAAACAATAGATGAGGATGGCGATCCTTGTGAAGATATTAATCTTTTAACTTCCTGGATTAGGGATACAATTGATGAGATTACCAAGCTGGACAAGTTTATTATAAAGGGAGTTAATTTCTCTGCTTATGGTGCATCATTTGTGCATCTGGATGAGCAAGGAAATCCGCTTACCCCGATTTATAACTATCTGAAACCGTATCCTCAGTATTTGCATGAACAGTTTTATGCCAAGTATGGTGGAGAGTTACTGGTTTCTAAAGAAACAGCTTCTCCTGTGCTGGGAAATCTAAATTCCGGTATGCAGTTGTACCGACTGAAGTATGAAAACCCGAAAATCTTCAACAAGATTAAAGTATCCCTGCATTTACCGCAATATCTAAGTTTCCTTATTTCCGGAAAGGCATATACCGATATCACCAGTATTGGTTGTCATACAGGCCTATGGGATTATACGGCCAATAACTACCACCGCTGGGTAACCGAAGAGGGAATTGAAGAAAAACTTGCACCGATCAATGCCACTGATTTCGCATCTGAAATAAAAATTAATGGGTTAACCCGTTATGCAGGCATTGGATTGCATGATAGTTCTGCTGCATTAATTCCTTTCCTTGCCAGTTTTCAGGAACCTTTCATGCTGCTTTCTACAGGCACATGGTGTGTGAGTCTGAACCCATTTAATCAATCTCCACTCACAGAGGCTGAGTTGAAAAAAGATTGTTTGTGTTATATCAGTTATAAGGGTAATCCCGTTAAGGCTTCAAGGCTTTTCGCAGGAAACGAACATGAACAACAAACCAAAAAGATAGCTGGACATTTTAATAAGACAGCGGACTTTTATAAAAAATTAGAATATAATGTGGAGAGTTTAAATCGCCTCCATAAAAAACAGCAAGGAGTTCATACTACAACACAATCAGGAGATCTTTTAGCTTCAGGTTTTGAGTCGAGGGATTTAAAAACCTTTAGTTCCGCCGAAGATGCGTATCATCAGCTGATTAGTGATCTGATGAAATTGCAAACTCAGGCCAGTAAACTGGTACTTGAAGGCACAGAAGTGAAACGTATTTTTGTGGACGGAGGCTTTAGTAAGAACCCGATATATATGCAATTACTGGCATCAGCATTTCCTGAAATGGAAGTTTTTGCTGCATCCGTAGCTCAAGCTACCTCAATAGGGGCAGCGCTGGCTATACATAAACATTGGAACAGTAAAGCTTTACCCACCAATATTATTGATTTAAAATTTTATTCAGCATCAGAACTCGTATTATGACCGTTGGGTTATTCATTCCTTGTTACGTAGATCAATTCTACCCCAATGCAGCCATTGCAACCTTGCAGTTGCTGGAAAAATTGGGCGTGGATGTCGTGTATCCTAAAAAGCAGACTTGTTGCGGTCAGCCAATGGCCAATTCAGGGTTTTCTCATCTTACCGGAGGATGCGACGATTTATTCACTGAACTCTTTGAAGAGTTCGATTACGTCGTTGTTCCCTCTGGCAGTTGTACTTTGCACTTGAAAGATCATCTGCATTCAGATAAACACCCTGAATCCGCAAAAGGTCTGCGTAAAAAGGTATATGAACTGGTGGAGTTTTTAACCGATATCTTACAGGTTAAAGAGCTGAATGCGAAGTTTCCTTACCGTGTAGGTGTTCATCAAAGCTGTCATGGACTGAGAGGTCTTCATCTTTCACAGATGACAGAATTGGTTGCTCCGGCATTCTCTAAGCCCAATCAACTTTTAAGTATGGTTGATGGTTTGGAACTGGTCGATCTCGACCGTACAGATGAATGTTGCGGTTTTGGCGGCACATTCTGTGTGGCTGAAGAAGCGGTCTCCTCTAAAATGGGCAAAGATCGTGTTGCTGATCATATTAAACACGGTGCCGAATATATCACCAGTGCCGATTTATCCTGTCTGATGCATATGGAAGGTATATTGCACAGGCAAAAAAGTAATGTTAAAGTTGTGCATATCGCAGAGATTTTGAATGGAATATGAAGGATCACGCTGAACTATCTGAAGAATTTAATAAGGATGAAGCCCGTGTGGATTGGCATGATGAAACTTTATGGTTCATCAGAGAGAAGCGCGATAAGGCCGTTCATACCATTCCTGAATGGGAGTGGTTGAGGGAAACAGGATCGCAGATTAAGAATAATGTACTTTCTAATCTGAGTGTCTACCTGGAGCAATTCGAATCAAATGCACTAGCAAACGGCGTTAAAGTCCATTGGGCTGCCAACGCTGCCGAGCATAATGAGATCGTATTATCCATCTTAAAGGGACATCAGGTAGACCGCATGGTGAAGAGCAAATCGATGCTGACCGAAGAATGTCATTTGAATGATTACCTTACCGGCAATGGAATTGAGGTAATTGATTCTGATTTAGGAGAGCGGATTGTTCAGCTGGCCAACGAAACGCCAAGCCATATTGTGTTGCCTTGCATCCATAAAAAGAAGGAAGAAATAGGCGACTTATTTCATGAGTTTTTAGGAACAGCAGCTGGTGAATCCGATCCTCAGGTACTTACAGAAGCGGCCCGTCAACATTTACGCGAAACGTTTATGACCCGTAAAGTAGCACTTACAGGGGTTAACTTTGCCGTAGCTGAAACAGGTGAGTTCGTAGTTTGTACCAATGAAGGAAATGCAGATATGGGTGCCCACCTCTCTGAAGTGCACATTGCCTCAATGGGGATCGAAAAGATCATTCCTGAACGTAAGCACCTGGGCGTTTTTTTACGCTTACTCACACGAAGTGCAACCGGCCAGCCGATTACAACTTACTCCAGTCATTTCATGAAACCACGCCAAGGTCAGGAGATGCACATTATTCTGGTAGATAATGGTCGTAGCCGTCAGTTAGGGCGTGCAGACTTTCGTAATTCGCTTAAATGTATCCGTTGTGGATCGTGTATGAATACATGTCCTGTTTATAGAAGGAGTGGTGGTCATAGTTACCATACCGCTATTAGTGGTCCAATAGGAGCAATCCTGGCACCCAATCTGGATATGAAGGATTACGCAGATCTTCCATTTGCCTCTACTTTATGTGGCTCTTGTTCCAATGTATGCCCTGTGAAAATAGATATTCATGAGCAGCTGTATAAATGGCGTCAGGTATTGGTAAAAGATGGATACGTGAGTCCTGTTAAAGCGATCAGTATGAAAGCCATGGCCTTTACTTTTGCAAATCCTACTGTATTTGAAGTAGCTGGAAAATCAGGACGCTGGTTTATGAAAAACTTCCCTTCCCTGGTAAGTAATAAGTTGAACCCCTGGTACAAAGAACGCGAAATGCCCGAACCTCCAAAGGAGTCCTTTAGAGAATGGTACTCAAAAAATAGAAAAATAACTTAAGCCAAAACAGGAAATGATTCTTATTAATTTCCTGTTTTTAATAGGATCTAAAATATACTTCGGTAGCCAGCACCAAGGGATAAAATCTTATTATTCCTTGAATTAATAGGATTCAAAAATGTACTCCGTTTAATGATACCACGATGATACCAAGAGATAAATTCTGATTTATTTCTTGAATTAAAAACAGTCAATATATAATACTTTAAAGATGTCAAGCAGGAATTTAATATTAGCAGCGTTAAGAGAAAATCAACCAGAATTTAGTGCTTTGCCAGATCTGGATGGTCCTATATCCTTGGAGACTGAACCAGTAGAAAAATTCAAGACGCTTGCAACGGCTATAGGCAGCAAAATTTTTGAAGTCAGTAACTTTGATCAGATCAAAGAAGTAATCATTAAACAGTTCTCCGCAAAGGCACGAATCATTTCATCTTTCGAAGAGCTCGCTGCGATCGCTGAAACCGATATAAAAGGCATCAACCCACATCTTCTGGAAAATACTGAACTTGCTATCCTTAAAGCACAGCTGGGTGTTGCCGAGAATGGCTCTATGTGGGTACCTGAATTGAATATGATGCAACGCGTGTTACCTTTTATTTGTCAGCACCTTGCTTTAGTTGTTTATAAAAAAGATATTGTTTCCAATATGCACGAAGCCTATCAGATTTTGGGTAATAGTAATACAGGGTTTGGTGCATTCATTGCCGGACCATCCAAAACAGCTGATATAGAACAATCCCTGGTTCTTGGGGCACATGGCCCAAGGAGTATGACCGTTTTTATAATGAATTAAAGACCTTATCCATATAAGGAAGACCGGATGATTAACCAAGATTATAAGGATGCTTAAAGGCGCAGTTTCTCTATTTTATGAAAGTGGATACAGGAAATGAAGCGCAGCGTTTAATCAAATAACCACTTGAAATAAATTAACCCCAAATAAACCTTATTTTAATATCACATTATCAAAGTACTTATTAAATATAGCAAGCGTTTTCTGCTTGCTTTCCTCCGTAGGAGTAGGCGTGTCTTTTAAAGGATAATCCATCTTTAATAATTCCCATTTATGTAGTCCCAGCTGGTGAAACGGAATAATTTCAACCCGTTCTACGGTCTTAAAATTAGTAAACCGCTGTCCCCATTCTTCTATATATTGTTCCTGATCGGTCCATCCCGGAACCAGTACATAGCGCAGCCACAATCTCTTTCCAATCGATTCGCAATAATCAGCCAAAGCCAGCGTATTTTTATTGGTTAACCCAGTTAGTTTACGGTGAATCTCCTCATTGATATGTTTCACATCCAGCATCACCAGGTCAGTATGTATGAGTAGCTCATGTACATGCACGTCATTCAACCGTCCATTTGTATCCAAACAGGTATTGATTCCTTCCTTATGCAGGCGCTGAAATAATGTAGAGAGTTTACTTCTTTGTAAAAGTGGTTCACCACCTGATACCGTTACTCCCCCAAATTTGCCGAAGTAGGCTTTTTGCCTCACAGCCCTTTGTACCAGCTCGTCAATGGCAATTAGTTCTCCAGCTTTTACGTCAAGCGTATCCGGATTCTGACAATACAGGCAACGGAACTGGCATCCCTGAACGAATATGACCATCCGTATTCCCGGACCATCATGTGTTCCAAATGTTTCAAGAGAGTGGATGCGGAGATGTTCAGGATCATCAATGTTCAATTTTGAAGCTTCGATATCCTGTAGAGGTAAATACAACATGGCGTAAGATGTGAAAAATAAATTAAAAAAAAAGGGTCAGGCGTAAAATACCTGACCCTTTCACTATTTAAACTGATTATTACTTACATTTTTTCGTGGAATGTACGGGCAATAACTTCTAATTGATGTGCACGAGATAAACGAACAAAGTTTACAGCGTATCCAGAAACACGAATGGTTAACTGTGGATATTCTTCTGGGTGATTATAAGCATCCATCAAAGTTTCACGGTTCAAAACATTCACATTTAAGTGATGGGCCATATGTTTGAAGTATCCTTCAATAGTGTTCACCAAGTTTGTTACTTGTTCCTCTTTTGTATCTCCTAATGATTTTGGAATCATAGAGAAGGTATTTGAAATACCATCCTGAGCATCTGTGTATCTAAGTTTAGCTACAGAGTTCAACGATGCAATAGCACCACTGCTATCACGTCCATGCATTGGATTTGCACCTGGAGCAAATGGTTCACCAGATTTACGTCCATCAGGAGTTGCACCAGTGTTTGTTCCGTACATTACATTTGATGTAATGGTTAACAATGAAAGTGTAGGAGTTGAGTTTTTATAAGTCTGATGCTTACGCAATTCATTGATAAAGAAATGAGTGATTTCCTGTGCGATAGTATCCGGACGGTCATCATCATTACCAAACTGTGGATATTCTCCTTCAATCTTGAAATCAACTGTTAAGCCTTTTTCATTTCTGATTGGAGTAACCTTTGCATATTTAATTGCAGCTAATGAATCGGCGATAATTGAAATACCGGCAGCACCATAAGCGATATCTACACGTGGATCAGAATCAATTAATGACATCTGAGCTCTTTCATAATAGTATTTATCATGCATGTAGTGAATGATGTACATTGCTTTCGCATATACACGGGCAAGATCACTTAAAGTTCTCTTGAATACATCCAATACCAAATCGTAATCTAAAGGTCCTTCTGGTAATTCTGGAATTCCCTTAACGATTACAGTTCCTTCATGTTCCTCTCTACCTGCATTCAAAGAGATTAATAAAGCCTTAGGAAGATTTGCTCTTGCTCCAAAGTGTTGAATTGCTTTACCAATTTCCTGGTATGATACGCAACATGCAATACCATAATCATCAGAACCTCTGTTAGGGCGCATCAAGTCATCATTTTCATATTGAATAGATGATGTATCGATAGACACCTGTGCACAGAATCTCTTAAATCCTTCTGGTAATTCTTCAGACCATAGAATAGTTAAATTTGGTTCTGGAGATGATCCTAAGTTGTATAAGGTTTGAAGGAAACGGAAAGAAGTCTTAGTTACCTTAGTACGTCCGTCGTTTAACTGACCACCTAAAGATTCTGTAACCCATGTTGGATCTCCACCGAAGATTTCATCATAAGAAGCAGGACGTAAATGACGAACTAATCTTAGTTTCATCACAAATTGATCTACTAATTCCTGAGCTTCTTCTTCAGTAATTAAGCCACTTTTTAAATCTCTTTCTAAGTAAATATCAAGGAATGAAGATACATTACCTAATGACATTGCAGCACCATCTTGTTCCTTAACAGCAGCAAGGTAACCGAAATATACCCATTGGATAGCTTCTTTCGCAGTAGTTGCAGCATTAGAAATATTCAAACCGTATTCAGCAGCCATCAAAACGATGTCCTTTAAAGCAGCGATCTGAGAGTTTATTTCTTCACGTAAGCGAACTTTATGTTCAGTCATTTCTCCACTAACCTGTTTGAAATCGGCTTTTTTGAAAGCGATTAAGGCATCTGCACCATATAAGGCCAGACGGCGGAAGTCACCAATTATACGTCCACGTGCGTAATTATCAGGTAAACCTGTTAATACGTGTTTTGAACGGTATGCGCGAATCTCAGGATCGTAAGCATTAAATACACCTTCATTATGATTCTTTGCATATTTAAATATATCCTTGATCCGGTCTGAAACTTCAAGTCCGCGTTCTCTTGCTGCAGACTCTACCAATTTGATACCACCAAACGGTTTCAATGATCTTTTAAGTAATACGTCAGTTTGAAGACCAACAATTACTTCATCTTCTTTTTTAATATATCCTGGCCTGAAGGCTGTGATGTTAGAAATTGTTTCAGTGTCTACTGCAAGGCACCCATTGTTAGCTCTTTCAATTGCAAGTGCTTCCTTAGTTGCATTCCATACATTGATGGTTTTTGCAGAAGGACCAGATAGAAAGGAAGAATTTCCGGTATACGGTGTAATGTTTTTTACAACAAAACTGTATACGTTTAATGTTGAGTTCCATTCTCCTTGTTCAAATGGAATTGCTGTGACATCTGTTTTCATAATTTTTTAAAATTACCGTTGTTCTTATTAGATACAACAAATTTAACTAATGTTTCAACTTATAAATATGATACGGGTCACATTAATATATGATTCTATATTCATAAATAAGTGAGTAAAATTTTGCTTAATTTTCAAACAATATAGCGTTTTTATTGTCAGTATCGCAAATTATTTCTTTTTCTGGCTTGGAAATCATTTTGTTTTTTAAAGCAATTGACATCATACAAGTAGCAAATAATATGCCAGCAAATAAATAGAATATCCGGGTATAATCAGCACTTAAAGTGATCAACCAAGGGCCTACAAAGGCAGCTGCGGACCATGCAATTAATACATATCCAAGTACAGAACCCATTTTGTCTGACCCATAGATATCTTTAATAAATGCTGGTATCGTAGCAAAAGCCCCACCATAACAACTGATAATAACGAGTACAGCTATATAAAATACGGTTGCTCCAGGAGTCTGGCTAAGTATAAGAAAACAAATAGTTCCTATAACAAAGAAGCCCATAAATGTATTCCATCTACCCATTTTATCAGATACGCTGGACCATATTAATCTACCCAAACCATTGAATAAACCAATGAAACCGACAAACACAATGGCCGCTGCTTCACTGATATGAATAATGTCTTTAGCCATTGGAGCCGCTACGGCTATCAATGCAATTCCACAAGTGGTATTCAAAAATAACATAAACCACAGGCCATAAAACCGAACGTCTTTCAATAATTCTGAAGCCGGTACGGAAGAACCTCCACTATGATAATCGAGCACGGTTGATGGTGTTGTTGGTTCTGCCAGGTACAAAGATGCAATCACCATGAAACAGAAGTAAGTCAATGCCAAGGTGTAAAAAGTATTCGGCACACCTATACTATTAGATATAGGATTGATAATTTGCGATGCAATCACTGATCCGACAGCAAAAGACATAATCACAAGTCCTGACGCAAATCCGGGTTTATCGGGAAACCACTTGATCACGACAGAAACCGGCGTGATATAACCAAAACCCAACCCTATACCACTTATTACCCCATATGATAAGTAAAAAAGGGGTAAGGAGCCGATGCTATTGGCGTAACCTGCAATTGCTAGTCCTGTTCCAAAAAACAGAGCTCCAATTATTCCTGCTTTTTTCGGACCTATCTTATTCACAAAGCTGCCCATAAATGCTGCGGTAAGTCCTAAAAAGCAAATTGCCAGACTAAAAGCGAACTTTAACTGATGGGCATCCCAGCCGTTCAAAGATCCGATAGGTTTGATCCACACACTGTAAGCGTAGATAGACCCGATTGATAATTGTAAAGTCATTCCGGCTAATGCCATTAGCCATTTATTCTTTGAATTCATATTGATGAAAATGATATTATGAGGCAAAGGTATATACCACCATCCTATAAAAAATTGATCCCGGTCATATATGCACAATATCATCGATCAGGTTAAAAACAATTCGTATAGAACATTAGGCTGATTAAAAACAAAAATTTAACTTAGCCTTTCCAACGACAGCTTTTATAACGAATGAAACCCATCCGATTCTTTGATCACATCCGGATTGATGAGTTCTCCGCAACTCCAAAATATCTACAACTTACTAATGCAATTCTCATTGCCATTGAAGCAGGGAAGCTCGATAAAAATGAAATGCTCCCATCCATCAACGAATTAAGCTATGAGTTAGAAATTTCCCGCGATACCGCAGAAAAGGGCTATAAGTATTTAAAAAAGATAGGAGTACTGGCTTCTATTCCGGGCAAAGGTTATTATATCGCCAGCACAGAGTTCAGGCAAACCCTGCGCATTTGTTTGTTTTTTAATAAACTGAGTAGCCACAAAAAAATCCTTTATGATGCTTTTATCGCCACGCTCGGAGAACAAATAGCTGTAGATTTTTATATTTATAATAGCGATTGTACTTTATTCAAAAAATTGCTCAGCAATAAACTGGAAGGATATTCGCACTATGTAATCATTCCTCATTTTTTTGAAGGCGAAGAAAGCGCCTGCCAGATGATCAACTCGATCCCTAAGGCCAAGCTGATTATTTTGGATAAAAAGATTCCAAGCATAACTGGGGAGTACGCTGCCGTTTATGAAAACTTTGAAAAAGACATTTATGACTCTCTCGAACAAGCCCGCGAACCTCTTAGTAAATACCATACCATTAAACTGATCTTTCCGGAACGGAGCTATTTCCCGAAAGAAATTAAAAAAGGTTTTCTTCGCTTCTGTCAGCAATATGCATTCAATCATAAAGTGATAAGCGATATTGCGAATGAGCCCATCCAGGAAGGGGAGGTATATATAAATCTCATGGAAAGTGACCTGGTTGCTCTAGTAGAACGCCTCATCTCTCTCGATCTTAAAATAGGAAGTCAAGTAGGTGTAATCTCCTATAATGAGACCCCTTTAAAGCGGATTATACTGGATGGAATAACCACCATTTCAACTGATTTTCAAGAGATGGGATCTATTGCTGCAAAGATGATACTCGAAAATTCCAACAAACACGTCGAAGTTCCGTTCTCTTTAATACTAAGGTCATCTTTGTAATTTAAACAATCCCTTTATAATGAGTAAACATACGTATCAAACCGGACTTATTGGTAATTGCGCTTTTCTTGCACACGTACACAAAAACACGGATATTTCTTGGTTATGCTGGCCTCGTTTTGATAGCACATTCGTCTTCGGATCACTGCTTGATGATAAAAAAGGCGGAGAATTTACTATCCGTCCTGAGGAAGAGTTTACCTCTACACAACATTATCTTGAAAATACCAATGTCCTGGTAACCGAAGTGACCTGCGAAAGTGGAATCTATCGGATTACCGATTTTGCGCCCCGTTTCAATCAGTACGACCGCTATTTTAAGCCACTGATGCTGATCAGAAAAATTGAGCCTGTAACCGGAACCCCACGTATAAAAGTAAAATGCGAACCTGTAGCCGAGTATGGCAAACTGAAGCTGGAGGCCCAACGTGGAAGTAACCACATTGAGTATGTTGGTGCCGATAGTGACATGCGATTGACTACTGATATTCCCATCACCTATATTTTTGATGATAGCTATTTCGTATTAAATGAAGTCAAATACTTAGTACTTACCTATGGCGCCCCTTTGGAAGCTCCATTAGTCAGTACCAGTGAAACCTTCTTAAGAGAAACGGTTAATTACTGGCGGATGTGGATTAAGTATTCTTCCATAGCCGGCTTTTTTCAGCAATATGTAATTCGGTCAGCACTGGTTTTAAAAATTCATCAATACGAAGATACAGGAGCCATTATAGCGGCTAGTACCACCAGTCTGCCCGAATTTGATGGCAGCGGACGAAACTGGGATTACCGCTATTGCTGGTTGCGCGATACATTTTATGTGATCTCATCACTCAACCACATTGGCCATTTTCAGGAAATGGAACGCTATTTTAATTATGTAGCTGATATTTCGGTGTCCGAAAAGTCGCGCTATCAACCCCTTTACCGGATTGATGGCAATAAAAAACTCGATGAGTCAATACTGGATTATCTCGACGGATACAAAGGAAATAAGCCTGTCCGAATCGGTAACCAGGCCAATGAACATATTCAGAATGATATCTACGGACAGGTTATGATTTCGATCATGCCCTTGTATACCGATCACCGGTTTATATTTCGTGAGCGTAAGGATTCACGCATGTGGATTTCCTCCATTCTGGATAAAATAGAACGAACGATTGATGAGAAGGATGCCGGTATTTGGGAGTTTCGTAACTTCGCCAATGTACATTGTTATAGTAATTTATTTCAATGGGCAGGATGTTCGGCAGCGGCAAAAACGGCAGTCACTATTGGCGATAAAGAATTAGAAGAAAAGGCCTTGATGCTGAAAGCTAAGGCCGCAGCGCACATTGAAAGTTGTTACGATCCGGTAAGAAAAGTATACACCAATGCAGCTGGAAGTAGCCATTTAGATGCCAGCACGCTGCAATTAATAATGATGAACTATCTTGATCCTGCATCCGACCGGGCTAAGGATCATCTGAAGGCCTTGGAAGCAGAGCTTAAAACAGAAAAAGGATTAATTTACCGGTATGTACATGAGGATGACTTTGGTAAGCCAAAGACAACTTTCCTGATCTGCGCTTTCTGGTATGTTGAAGCTCTTGCCTGTGTGGGTAGAATAGAGGAAGCCGTAACCGAGTTTGAAAAACTAATGGAATATGCTAATCACCTGATGTTATTCAGTGAGGATGTGGATGAGGCTACCGGAAGTCAGTGGGGGAATTTCCCTCAGGCGTATAGCCATGTTGGTTTAATGAATGCGGCTTATCGGATCTCAATGAAACTGGATAAGCCTATATTTCTATAGATTACATCATCAGATCTTATAAGAACGCTATCTTTGACGAATCAACATGAACGCGTTTAGTAGGATAATGGAATAAGAGAGGAAAGGCTCTGATAAAGTGGTTGTCCCTTGCTTGTTCGCTGGTTGTCCCTTGCTTGCTCACCATGAGCCTAACAAGCAAGGGACAACCAGCGAACAAGCAAGCCGTGAGATGCAACCAACGCGTACAGGAGTTGTCTCGTCCTAATATAGCTATACACTT
>NZ_MDFN01000017.1 GCF_001730525.1 Arcticibacter eurypsychrophilus | reverse complement strand
GCTTATTTTTAAATGAGTTTAATTTTTATCGAACAGCAATGAAAATAAATAAAAATTTCAGGGCTAACGTACCCTTATTAGTTACCAATCGCAATCCTCTAATGCATGACAGGCATAATATTCAAAAAGGTCTTAACCCTATCTATTAAAGTAAACCCGCTTATTTAAAGTAACATCAGGAACCACTTCCTTAACTCTAGTAATTTTGCTAATTATAACGGCCTGTTGACCTATACAGGTAGAGAGCCCCAACATCAGTAAATTACCTTTATAAAACATTTCAGAGATCTTCTCTTCCCTCCCTGGATATGAAGATGGTTCCATATCAACCTCTTTTAAAGGATAATCAGAAGGCTTTTCAGACTGGAAAGTTCCGATAATAGCACAAGGGCTGAACGCTGCACTATTCAGCAAGATCTTTTCATTAGTTTGACTAATAGTGGAATATAGCATCAGCGACATGCTTACTAATGCCAAACAATCCTGAGGAACCTTTTCAGTAAAAGTTACCACTTGTCCTTCAAAACTTTGAAACCCTTCCAGATCGACATCCTGAAAGCCCAGATTTTCATAGTACTCCTCCCTAAAGTTAAATGCAACCAGCATTAAACGTATACGGTGTTTCATATAAGCTCCACTGACATTTCGCGGCCTTTTAATCCCTGTTAGAGTATCCAAGGAACCTAAACTAACACTTACAAACCCATCCACACTTTTACTCACCGAATGGCTCATCTGCAGCACCTCATGCAGTTTACTGTTCGCATTAAAGTCCAGTCCCTCTAATAAGGAAAGATCCCCATCATGCAAATCCCTCTTCCCCTTCTCTCCAGTTACATTGTTCAATATCGACCGGTACACCACTTGCGTACTCCTGTAAGCCGCCGTTCCATCCTTAAAAAAACAAGCCGGTTCAAATGCTGTCCTGATCACTGCTGCCGCTGAACTCGATAGTCCAAACTCTGTAGCACTCCTGATCGTCTTTTCAGTTTGTTTAAATGCTTTTGCTTTCCCCTGGATGATGTTCTTTCCCCGGTACTCCCTGTAAATCACTGAACCTGCGGTTCCGTGTACCATTCCTTTTTTATCTATAGTTGCCATAATCTTTATGTTAATCACGTAAAGAAATGACTAAAGATTATTTAAAATAAAAAAACTGCTAAAATTTCTCAAATCTTCTTTATAACGACATGAAACAGCAAGAATTACCTATTAAGAGTTTCAGGATAAGGCCCCCTCAAATTCACAAAATAAAAAATACAAGGATAAACGATAAACTAAAACTTATTGAAACCAAAAACCAACTCACAACAATCCCTCCTAAGTCCGACTTAAACAAGCCCACCTTGGACTTATACCAGACTCATATCACTACCATACTAGAATAAAAAAAAAGAAGTTTAAATAGAAACCAGCAAATTACTCACAAAACCCACCAGCAAAGATTTACCGTGGATCTTCCGCTAATATCTCCATCTTCGGGTTTCTTAGATACTCTGCATACCACCTAATCGCCTCAATGACCAATAAGGGATCATTCCCGTCATATTCTGAGGTTTCAAATGCAAGCAGATCGCCATTATCATTGGCATAAAACTGGAGTTCGTCTTCCTGAGGATCAAACTTATCTGAACCCAAACAGTAGACTCTAATTCTTAACGATCCGTCACGATGCCTGATAACATCCTGACAATTGTTATGAGGGTCCTTTACCAATAAAAATACTGAATGATCCATACTATATAAATACGGAATTACCCGCGATGTTTTAAAAAAAATTAAGTGTGTTGATTAATAACTTGTTGCAATTGAACACTGGTCAACACTCCTGACTGCCTCCACTTTATTTCACCATTTTTGAACAAGATCAGCGTTGGAACACCTTGCACATTATAGGCTTGCGCCGCTGCTGGATTCTTATCTACATCTATTTTAATGATGGTCACGGTATCTTCCAAAGCGGCCTTGAGTTCGCTAAGTATAGGCGACATCATTTTGCATGGCCCACACCAATCAGCAGAAAAATCTACCAGCGTGGGTTTATCCGAGTGTATAATATCTGAAAAACTTGGTCTTGTGCTCATAATATTAATTTTACAAGTAACACCTGAGATACCTCCTTGGTTTAAAATATAAACTAGATTTTTATTCGCAAGCCATCGTAAGCTATAAATATCCCTTCCGGCAGGTCTTTACTTACGTCGGCATGCTTACCCATAGTATGACTGAGATGAGTAAAATACGTCCGTTCCGCTTTTATTTCCTGTGCTAATGCAATAGCTTCACTAAGCGTCAGGTGTGAAATATGCGACCCTTTTTGCAATGCATTCAAAACCAACACCTTCGAACCCCTTATTTTTTCTTTCTCCGTTTCCGAAATAGTCTTTGCGTCTGTAATATACGTAAAACCTTCAAAACGGAAGCCCAGGACAGGCAGCATATAATGCATCGCCTCTATGGGAATAATCGTTTCGCCTGCTGCAATAAAGGGTTGATCTTTACTGATATCATGCAGGATAAGCAAAGGAATTCCGGGGTACTTCTTTTCAGTAAATACATAATGAAAATCACGTTTAATAGACTCCTGAACCCTTGGATGGGCATAAATATCCATCGCCTGGTGTTGCATATGATTGAATGCCCTCACATCATCCAGACCTGCTATATGATCTTTATGCTCATGTGTAAACAGGATCGCATCGAGCCTTTTTACCTGCGCACGCAACATCTGATAGCGGAAATCGGGACCAGTGTCTACCACAATATTCTTTCCATTAATTTCGACCATCACCGAACTGCGCAAACGGTTATCTTTCGGGTCTGCTGAAGTGCATACCGCGCATTGACATCCGATTACCGGCACGCCTTGAGAGGTTCCTGTTCCTAAAAATGTAACGATCACAGTAGTAGAGTAAATTGTTTCAATGTGTAAAGAAACTGTTTTTGTTTATCATTCAGCACATTTTCGTCTAAAGGAATTTTCAATAACAATTGGGACAGTTCATTAATTTTACTCTCCAATGTGGAAAAGCGATTAATTACAATCACCTTGCTCTGATCTAACACACAGGCGGCAGTTTTAAAATTCCCCTTTTCATACCGCAATTGATAATGCTGGTCTTTCAGTACCGATTCAAGCTTTTCCAGTGTATGTTTCGTGTAGGTGATTGGCATTCTGTTGCTTATATTAACGTAAATCTACAACTTCTACTCCGGGATAACTCTGCGAATTGAATGAAAATATAGATTCTGCAATTTTTACCGGTAGAAGTGATTTGATCAGGTAGCTGTAACGGTTTCCGTTTTTGTCAAATATCATCGCCTTGTAAATTTGTTTATTCAGCTTATCGATGGTGAGTCTGATCTTGAAAAAATTATTTCCAGAGGCGGTTGGGGTAAGATCAATGACGTTATAGACTCTTGAATTTTCCTTGATATCGGGCATGGATACATATTTATACCCCTTTTCATAGATCGTAAAGATTCGTGCCGGATTAATAGAATTGCTGCTGTTATCCACATTGCTCAGGTTGACTTCCTTATCCTGTTTCAGATAGGTCCACTGACTTTTTCCATCACTGATCATATCCTGTGTAGAGGTGATAATTTTATATTTATTGGTCTTTGATTTCGTATAAAGCGTGCCTGACTCGGTTTGCTTAAGTTTACTTTGCGGATTTTCTATGGTGTAGGTAAAGTTTGCTTTGATGATATCGTAAGCGGAATATTTTTTACTTACAGCGGCAAGGATTGCCTTTGCTTTTGAATCTGTTTGAGCACTGCTTAGCGCAGATATGGAAAAGAGTATTAGGATAGTGAAGAGTATTTTTTTCATGTGTTGTTTTTTACAAATCCTGCATGATGTGGGCAGGTATTGGTATAGACTCTATTTGGAACGAATAGTTTAGTTATTTTTTCAGGTTTTCGAGAAAGCTCTCCAGTGCATAGTCATCCGGAAGTCGTACCTCACGGGCTTTGCTTCCTTCAAATGGACCTACCACACCTGCTGCTTCCAGCTGATCGATGATTCTTCCTGCACGGTTATACCCTAATTTAAGCTTCCGCTGGATTAATGAGGTTGATCCTTGCTGATGCATCACGATGAGTCGCGCTGCGTCTTCAAACAGTGGATCACGGTCGCTGGCGTCAAAGTCCTTAATACTTCCTCCATCTCCGCTTTCATCTACATATTCGGGTAACATCCATGCAGAGTCGTAACCGCGTTGCCCGCCTATAAAATCGGATATGCGTTCTACTTCAGGGGTATCTACAAAGGCACATTGTAACCTGATCAGTTCGCTACCTGTGGATAAAAGCATATCCCCTCGTCCGATGAGCTGGTCGGCGCCTCCTGAATCTAGTATGGTACGGGAGTCAATTTTAGAGAGCACCCTAAAGGCTAAACGGGCAGGAAAATTGGCCTTAATCGTACCGGTAATAATATTAACGGATGGACGCTGTGTGGCAATGATTAAATGGATTCCTACGGCACGGGCTAGCTGTGCTAAACGCGCTATAGGGGTTTCTACTTCTTTTCCGGCTGTCATCATCAGGTCGGCAAACTCATCAATGATCAGCACGATAAAGGGCATAAAACGGTGGCCTTCTTCGGGATTCAGCTTACGGTTGATGAACTTATGATTGTATTCCTTCAGGTTACGCACCTGGCCATTTTTTAGCAGGTCATAACGCAGGTCCATTTCAATACAAAGCGAATTCAGCGTATTAATTACCTTCTTCGTATCAGTGATAATGGCGTCTTCTTCTCCGGGAAGTTTAGCCAGGAAATGTCTTTCTATTTTACGGAACAGGGTAAGCTCTACTTTTTTAGGATCGACCAGCACAAACTTCAGTTGTGAGGGATGCATCTTATATAAAAGCGAAACAAGTATGGCATTGATTCCGACCGACTTACCTTGTCCGGTTGCTCCTGCTACCAGTAAATGGGGCATTTTAGCTAAATCGGCAATGTACACTTCATTGGAAATCGTTTTCCCTAATGCGATGGGAAGATCCATGGTTGTATTCTGGAACTTCTCGGTGTTCATGATGGAGCGCATAGGCACCATCTCCGGATTCTGGTTGGGCACTTCTATTCCTATAGTTCCCTTTCCAGGCATTGGGGCAATGATACGGATCCCTAAAGCGGCCAGACTAAGTGCGATATCATCTTCCAGGTTTTTGATCTTGGAAATCCGTACGCCTGGAGCTGGAATAATTTCATAAAGGGTGACTGTGGGGCCAATGGTTGCCTTAATCTTATCAATCTCGATATTGTAATGATTCAGCGTTTCGACAATTTTGTTTTTGTTGGCTTCCAATTCATCTGCGTCTACCGATATTTTATTCGAACGATAGTTTTCCAGCAGGTCGAGTGTAGGGTACTTATAGGAGGACAGGTCAAGCTTCGGATCATACTGTCCAAATTTTTCCACCAAATGATCAGCCGTTTTTTCTTCTTCTGTTTTGACTACAGTGAATGCAGGCTGCGGTTTTTCTTCTTCTTCCTTTGGTTCCTCATTGCGTTGCACATTTAGAGGAATAGCGGATGCGACAACAGTGGAAAGAGGTATTGCTGTAGATGCAGCAGCGGATGCTACAGCAGGGATCGTTTCAAATGGAATAGTTACTCTTGGCACGAGCGGCTTAGATTCAGCGGGTGCTTCGTATTCTAAAGGTCTTGTAATGCGTTCCTGCTGTAAAGGTAGATGAGATGCCCCCTCTTCGGGTTTTTGCTGTTCGCGGTTCAGGCGACTTCTCCGGTTTGCAAGAGGGAATTCGACTGCCTCACTTCGGTATTCTTCTTCAATATCAGGATCTTCTGCAAGAACTGGTTCAGTATTAGGAATCTTTTTCTCTCTTTCAGGGATCTTAAAGTCTATATTATAGGCGATGATCAGGGCCGTTAATGCTGCAAAACCTAATAAGCCTGCTATACCTGAATTACCAATCTCGCTTTGCAGCAAGCGGTTCGTCCAAAAGCCAAACTCTCCTTCGAGATAATGTGGATAATCGGAACTGAAACTATGAAAGAAGGCTAATGTAATGGAGATGAATATCAGCAGGAAAAAGGAATATCCTAATGATTTGGCCAATGGTAAAATCTGCACCTTAAATAAGAGGCGATAACCAATTATGAAAAGGATGCCTATAAAAATAAAGGATGCTACGCCAAACCATTGGTAGATAAACTGATCTGATAATAATGCACCCAATCGGCCTAACCAGTTTTCGACAGGTAATTGCTGAGGCCCTGCAAGAACAACGCCATCAGTGTGCCCGAATAATTTATTCCACCCCCCGTTTGGTCCGGATACATAACTCTGATCGTCCTGCCATGTAAAAAGGTAGGAACTGAAGGCAATTAGAAAGTAAATAGATAGGATTAAGAAAAATAAGCCCACAATTTTAATCAGTCTGCCGTTATTAAACGTAAACTGAGGTAAGGTTTCGGTTCTTTCTTTCGATAAACGCTCCTTTGCAGTAGGTTTTATCTTGCCCTCTTCCCTGAATGTATTTGATCTGAACTGATTTCCTTTTACCGGCATTTGTAAGCGGTTTTAACCGTTCAAATATATGAAAGATATTATTTTTAAGATTACGGTATTCGCATATGAGCGAAGATAACAGCGTGTATGAGTTTAAAAATCCCAGATCCGGGTGCGGATACGCTTCATATAGGTCCTGATACCCAGTACAAAGACCGCCAGAAAATAAAAAATGATTGGAAACCCTACCGCTAAAAAAGAGGAATAAATAAAAAACAAACGAATTTTGGAGATAGACATATCAAACTTTTCCCCAAGATAGGTGGATACCCCAAAAGAATATCGCTCAAAAAAGGTTAGTATACGTTGTATCATTTTAAGCGGAATTAATAATTCTTGCTCCGATTGCACAATTTAAGCATTTTTTTCTGTCGCAGTATGTTTTTTTTAATTGAAGTAGTGCTTGTGAGCTATCGGCACCTACAACTTTTACTCCTAATTCTCTATAACGCAATATAATATGATTTGTTTCAGCTGGAATATTTTCTAACAGGTCTAAAGCACGATTACTAATCTCTTCATTGGAAATGTATTTACCATAACTGAATAATAAAACAGATACCGTGTTGATTAAAATATTAATTATTGATTCCTTGCCAAGTGATAGGGAACCTGGACGACAACTTTTTCCGGGCTTATTATGGGTTTGCCAATAGGGGCTTACGTTGATGGAACCAAAAAGTGCCTTAATTTCTTTTGCACCCCGGGCATCAAGCAACTTGGAAAACAATTGAGTGGAATGATGAAGCAGGGCGGCAAACTGCGATAAACGGATTGCAGGGAAATTTTGAGGCCGCAACCTTAAGTACTTCCACAAATAAGAGTCGATGGGATGTAGCTGGTATTTGTGCTTCAGGTAATGGTACTCTTTTTGAAGCGTGCCTATATATTCATCTTCTGGTGGTTCTTCTAAAAAACCGGCTTGTCCAAAGATTAGAGCTTCGAGCTGGAAGGGGTTTGTTTTATGCTTTTCAAGAATTTTTGAGGTTAAGGAACGGGCTACTAATTCGAAGGGCAGTGCATTAAGTTTAAACCCGAAGTTACGGGCAAGCAGGACATAGAAAGTCTGACTCCAATCGCCTTTATTTTCTTCCAGAAGCGTATATACGGCATTTGATTTTTCCTCTAGTCGTTCTGCAAGCATGCGTTGCAAACAACTTTGAATATGTACGGGATCTACCAATGCCAATTGTTTTTCGCAAGGAATCCAGGTCATGTTCTCAATAAGGAGATGGTAGCGATTTTCTATATTTTCGTTTATATAGGGTTTGATTTCGAGCACGCAGGGTTCTGTGCCGTCTTCACGGAATGCACTGCCATCATGTTCGTATACGACATGGAGAATAACATTGTTATAGGCCTTGTCATGGGTATGCTCATGGCGTTCCCAGTCGGAAGTTCTGATATGTATTTCGGCACTCCCTACCCATGTGGTACTGCCGATCCTGACGTGTACATCAACAAAATCAGGACCGGCATGACTATTATATAATCCTGGAGAAATAATTTCTATTGATTCTCCTTTTGTGGTACAGAGGAGTTTTTGATTAAACAACCTGTACTTCCAGATAAAATTGATAAAGTCTTCATTCATTGTGCTATCGGCTATAGTTTATGTATAGCAGAAAACGCAACACTTACATCGCTTCAAGTATAATCGCCATTTCATTTTGAACCTTACGTGCTTCTTCACGTGCAGCTTGGGCGAAATCATGTCCGGAGGATGCATATATCACAGCACGTGATGAGTTGATGAGTAATCCGCAATCTTTATTCATTCCATATTTACAAACGTCTATCAGGCTTCCACCTTGTGCGCCAACACCCGGGACGAGCAGAAAGTGATCGGGTGCATGTTTCCGGATGGTTAAAAAGGCATCGCCTCTTGTTGCACCTACCACGAACATGATATTTTCATTGCTCCCCCAATCTGCTGCCTTTTGGATCACTTTTTCAAAGAGCTTATTATCAGGATCTGCCTGCAGGAATTGGAAGTCCTTGCTGCCTTCATTAGAGGTAAGGGCCAGGATGATAGCCCATTTATCTTTAAACGTTAGAAAAGGTTTAACGGAGTCGGTTCCCATATAAGGTGCTACGGTAACGGAATCGAAGCTCATTCCGGAGGATGCCTGGTCAAAAAATGCCTTTGCATACATCTCTGAGGTGTTTCCTATATCGCCGCGTTTGGCATCTGCAATACTAAAGGTGTCTTTGGGCAGGTAATTCCAGGTGTCGATCAGACTTTTCCAGCCGGCCAATCCACGGCTTTCATAAAATGCGGTGTTAATTTTATAGGATACGCAATATTCTTTTGTTGCATCAATGATCTGTTTGTTAAATTCGAGTACAGGGTCTTCGGTATCAAGAAGATGTGCTGGTATTTTGGTAATATCGGTATCGAGACCTATACAAAGGAAAGATTTCTTTAGACGGATCTGCTCAATTAGCTCTTTACGGTTCATAGTATTATTATCCCTCAAAGTAACCAAATAAGTCAAGGGCTTTAAAATTTTTTTTACTATTTTTTTGTTTTTTCCAATTTATTGATTTAAAATTGTGCTTTATCTCAAAAAAGCAATCCCCTCTTCATCAAGAAAATTCATTAAGCCTTCTTTGCACATGTGATTTTCTCTTATGATTGTGGATTAACTTCTTAAAAAAGAATCCTATATAATATTTCAAATTGAATGAAAAGTACTGAATTGAACGACAAGCTTGTGTCCGAGCTTCGTGAGATTGCTAAATCCTTTGGTGTCGATGGCGCTGATGTCTTAAGAAAACAAGAACTTATCACTAAAATAAAGGAGCATACCTCACAACCTGCGGTTGCTAGCAACAATACTCCAACAACAGAAGCAATAAGCCCAGTGCCTGTAGCAACTACTGAGGAGGAAAAGCCAAAAAAGCGTAGCCGGACTGTAAAAACGAAAGAAGAAGCTCCCAAAGAGCCTACTGTTGCACCTGTAGAGGCTGCAACTATACTTACTACTCCTACTCCGGTTGAAGAACCTGAAGTAGTGGTAAACCAAGTAGAAGCAACTCAGCAGCCTGTGGTTACTGAGCAACCTGCTGCTGCCGTTCCTAATTTACCCCGACCGAGAAGACAGATCACCATCAAACAGGAGCGTACAGTTTCTGCACCGGTTGAGCCTTCTTCAAGAAGAGTGGAACCATCAGGAAACACAGAAGCTCCATCCCGAAGAGTGGAAGCGCCTTCAAACGCTGAAGTTCCAACCAGAAGGGAAGAAAATCAATTGAATGGGGAGTCTGCTTCTGCTGAACCCAGAGCACCACGGTTTGAGAAAAGGTTTAATACCGCTTCTGGTAGATCTGTTGAAAGCCGTCCTGTGGTACAGGAAACCCGTCTTTCTGATCAGAATGCTGCTGTTAATCTGGATTTTGATAATGTAATTGTGAATGAAGGTGTTTTGGAAATCATGCCTGATGGGTATGGCTTTCTGCGCTCTTCGGATTATAATTACCTATCCTCTCCGGATGATATTTATGTATCACAGTCGCAGATTAAGTTATTCGGTTTAAAAACCGGCGACACAGTAAGAGGTAGCATCCGTCCCCCAAAGGAAGGTGAAAAGTACTTTCCATTAGTTCGTGTGGAAGCCATTAACGGCCGCATGCCAGCTGAAGTACGGGATAGGGTTCCTTTTGATTACCTGACTCCTTTATTTCCTACGGAAAAGTTAAATCTTTTCATGGATACCACCCATAGTTCAACGCGTATTATTGACATGTTTACCCCGATTGGTAAAGGTCAGCGTGGTTTAATCGTGGCTCAACCGAAGACAGGTAAAACTATTTTATTGAAGGATGTGGCTAATGCAATCGCAAAAAACCATCCTGAAGTATATCTGATCATCCTGCTAATTGATGAGCGTCCGGAAGAAGTAACTGACATGGCAAGAAGTGTGCGTGCAGAAGTGGTTTCCTCTACTTTTGATGAGCCTGCTGAACGACATGTGAAGATTGCCAACATCGTGCTTGAAAAAGCGAAACGGATGGTTGAATGCGGACATGATGTTGTGATTTTGCTTGACTCGATCACTCGTTTAGCCCGTGCTTATAATACAGTTGCTCCTGCTTCAGGAAAGATTCTTTCGGGTGGGGTTGATGCGAATGCGTTACACAAGCCGAAGCGTTTCTTTGGTGCGGCACGTAACATTGAAGATGGCGGTTCGCTTACTATTTTAGCTACTGCACTGATTGATACTGGTTCTAAAATGGATGAGGTTATTTTCGAAGAGTTTAAGGGTACCGGTAATATGGAACTTCAACTGGATCGTAAATTGGCTAACAAACGTATTTACCCTGCAATTGATCTTACTGCTTCCAGCACACGTCGTGATGATCTTCTTTTAGATAAAGAAAGTTTACAACGGATTTGGATCCTTCGTAATCATCTTGCAGATATGAATTCTCAGGAATCAATGGAATTCTTGCTGAGTCAAATGAGAGGTACTAAGTCCAACGAGGAGTTTTTAGTATCCATGAATAGTTAACTATAATGAAAAAACATATACCTAACGCCATCACTTGCCTTAATTTATTAAGCGGGTGTGTTGGTGTTACGTTTGCCTACAGTAATAATCTGATCTATGCTGCTATCTTCATTTTTATTGCAGCTGGATTTGATTTTATTGACGGAATGTCTGCCCGGGTTTTAAAGGTACACTCCCCTTTGGGAAAGGAACTTGATTCACTTGCCGACATGATCAGCTTTGGATTTCTACCAGCCTCTATTGTATACCAGCTCTTTTTGCAGGCACCACAATTGGGAGAGATGAGTGTTTATTTAAACTACTCCGCATTTTTTATAGCGATGTTTTCAGCTTTACGGTTAGCAAAGTTTAATATTGACCCGCGTCAGGGGGATCATTTTATTGGACTTCCTACTCCTGCTGTGGCGATTCTAATTGCATCTCTGCCATTTATTACCGCCGGAGGTGGTAGTTTTTGGATGGCTTTTATACAGAATCCCTTCTTCCTATTCATCTTCAGTATTGGATCTGGCATTTTACTGGTCATGGAAGTTCCACTGATTTCTTTTAAATTCAGAAATTTTGAACTTAGAGAAAACCTGTTTCGCTATATATTGATATTATCTGCGGTGATCCTGATCTTAATCTTTAAGTTTGCAGCTGTTCCGATACTTATATTTTTATATATCGTTTTATCCATCATTCAATTTACATTTATAAGATGAAATTTATTGCCGAAATCAATGTAATGCCTTTAAAAGAAATTCTTGATCCTCAAGGTAAAGCCGTAACCGGTAGTATGAAAAACCTGGATCTTGCTGAAATTCAAAACATCCGGATAGGCAAACATATTACACTTGAAATAAATGCCGACACTGAAGAAATTGCACGTCAGAAAGTAGATACTGCTTGTAAAAAATTATTGGCTAACCTGATTATGGAAAGCTATGAGTTTGAATTAACGGCAGTTTAATAAAAGCTGATCGATACAGCTCTCATTTCATTAACTCAAGTTGCCTTTGTTTATTTGGCAACTTGAGTTTTTTTTTGCATCATTTTACGGTGCTTGTTCTGTTTTTTCCTCGTTCTTATTGGTATTGAATATTCCTTTAACCTTCCTTGATCCATTATCAGCAATAAGATACATACAAGGTACCAGGATTAAAGTAAGGAAAGTAGCGAAACTGAGTCCGAAGATCATGGTCCAGGACAAAGGTCCCCAGAAAGCGACGTTGTCTCCTCCGAAGTATAAGTGAGGATTAAACTCGCTGAACAGTAACTGAAAGTCGATATTTAACCCAACTGCTAAGGGAATTAATCCCAACATGGTGGCGGTGGCTGTTAGCAACACCGGGGTCATTCGTGTTTTTCCAGCTTCTATAGCCGCATCTTTTGTCGACATCCCCTGCTCGACCATCAGCTCTGTAAACTCCACTAAAAGTATTCCATTTCGCACTACAATACCGGCAAGGGCAATGATACCTACTCCGGACATGACGATTGACATTTCCATCTGAAAAATAACCACACCAAGCAATACGCCAATTACACTAAACAGTACTTCACTTAATATAATAAGTGGTTTGCTAATGGAATTGAACTGTAAGACCAGGATAATAAGTATTAACCCGAAAGCCGTCATCAGGGCACCTCCTAAAAAAGCGGCGGTTTCCATTTGTTCTTCCTGCTCACCGGCCATTTTTATTTCAACTCCATCGGGAGACTTAAACTGGTTTATTGAGGATTGAATGGATGCAACTACTTCATTGGAATTGTAATCGCCTAAAACGTTGGATGAAAGGATGATAATTCTTTTCTGCTGCTTCCTTTTAATTCCTCCATAGGTATTGATGTAGTCCATGTCGGCAAATGAGGACAAGGGAACCTGTCGTATTTGTCCGCCCATAGCCATATCCCGATAGGTAACCTTCATATTTCTTAAGGATTGCAGGTTATTGCGCTGGTCTTCTTTTGCCCTAACATTTATTTCGTAATCTTCATCATCGTCGCGAAACTTAGATACTTCCTTTCCATAAATGGCTGTACGAAGTTCCATACCGATCTGTCCGCTGGAAATACCTTCCCGGTTAGCCCTCTCCCTATTTATATTGAAAAGAATTTCCGGTTTGTTATTCTGAAAATCAGATTTAAGATCTTCTACTCCGTCGATATTTTGGGCATCAAGATATTTCTTAAGCCTGTCTGATGCTTTCACTATGGAATCGAGGTTATCTCCCGTTATTTCGATAGAAATAGGTTTTGCGGTAGGTGGTCCGGATTGCTCTTTAGTGACAGCGATAGCAGCTCCTGGAATTCCCTTTACTGCATTCCTCACTTTATCGAGATACAGGGAAGTATTTTCGCCATGGCGCTTGCCGAACTCCACAAAGGCTACTGTGACTTTCCCCCTGTTGGGGTATTCCCCCTGATCTTCATCCTGCGGATCGGTAACCCCTACTGTGACGTTGGAAATAATGGAAGAAACGATTTTATTATTTTTCCCTCCTACGGCCTGAGTGACCCGATCTTCGAGCTTTTTAATTACTTCATTGGTGTAGGCCTGATCGGTACCTACCGGTAACTGTGCGTAAACGTAGATAAAGTTGGGATCTGATTCGGGAAAGAACACTACTTTTGGAGGCACTACAGCTACCAGAAGAATGGACAGAATAAACAGTCCGATGGTACTGAATATTATAGTACGGGGGCGTTCAACTGCCCATGTTAATACCTGAACGTACTTTCTCTGAAAAGCAGGCCAGGCAGTTTCCTGGAATGACTTTACTGCTCGTGTAAAAAAGAAATGGTTAGCAAGATAAATAAGGGCCAAAAAGACAACAAAGTTGCCTAAGCCAAAGTTGAACAAGTAACATAGGCCCGCCAGAACAAGCATCACAACAAGGACACGTTTAACCGACCGATCAAATTTAGGTTTCTGATTCACCTCGTGCTCCTCATGCGATTCCATAAAATCTACCGCAAACACCGGGTTGATAATATAGGCTACCACCAAGGAAGCGAGTAACGTGATAATAAGTGTTACCGGAAGAAAAAACATAAATTCTCCTATAATTCCGGGCCAGAACAACAGGGGGACAAACGGAGCCAGCGTAGTTAATGTACCGGAAAGTACAGGAAGAAATACTTCACCAGCAGCCATTTTAGCGGCTCGTTTAATGGGAACTTTACCGTTGTCGAAAATCCGGTGCGTGTTTTCAATCACCACGATGGCATCATCTACAACAATACCTAGTCCCAACAAGAAGGAGAACAGCACGATCATATTCATCGTAAAGCTAAATCCAAACAGCGCTCCCAATGCAGGCATGGTTAAAAACGCGATGAACATGGATAAAGGGACTGACATGGCCACAAACAAGGCATTGGTCACTCCCATGAAAAACATCAGAATGACTGTGACCAGGATAAACCCAATAATGATGGTATTGATCAGGTCATGGAGAGTTACCCTGGTTTGATCTGACTGATCGCCGGTTACGGTAATCTCCAGGTTTTGAGGTAAGGTAGTTCCCTTCATTTCTTTGATTAGTGCATTGATCTTATCAGATGCTTCAATCAAATTTTCTCCACTTCGCTTTTTTACATTCAGGGTAATTACATTCTTTCCATATAAACGGGCATAACTATTTTGCTCTTTAAAGGAATCTTCTACATCTGCAATATCCTTGAGATACACAACAGATCCGGTTGCCGATTTCACTATAATATTTGAAATTTCTTCGGCACTGACGAAGTCTTTCTTTATATTCAGGGTACGACGAACACCGTCCATCTTTACTGTACCTCCGGAAATAGTCATGTTTTCATACTTTACCGCATTTTCAATATCGGTAAAGGAAATCTTTGCGGCAGCCATTTTCGGCAGGTCCACATTGATTTGCACTTCAGGGTCAAGGGCTCCTACAATGTCCACGCCTGAAATCTCTTTCAAACTTTCAATCTGATCCTCCAGGTCATCGGCGTACTTCTTTAAACTTTTCAAATCATAGTCACCAGATATATTGACGTACATGATGGGAAGATCAGATAGATTGATATCCTGTACATCCGGTTCGTTTGGCAGGTCGCTTGGCAGATCCTGCCGCGATTTGTCCACGGCATCTTTTACCCGCTGCTTGGCATCTTCAATCAGTACTCCGGTGTTGAACTCTGCTGTGATGATGGAAAAGTCCTGGTATGAATTGGATGTTATTTTCTTTAAACCTTTAATTCCTCGTAATTCCTTCTCGATCTGTTTGGTTACCAGATTCTCCATATTGGCAGGAGATGTACCCGGATAAATCGTCTGAATAAATATTTTAGGAATAATAATCTCCGGAAAGTTCTCCTTCGGCAGACTATTATAGGCTCTGATTCCCATCAGGGTAACAATAATAGTCAGCACATAGATGGCCATCTTATTATCTATTGCCCAGCTGGAGGGTCCAAATTCTTTATTTAAGTCTTTCATGTGATCGGTATTGTGAGGTAAGACCTATGAGCTTTTGAGAGATCTTAATTTAAATTTTAATCAAGTCGCCATCATTCAAATCCTGGAATCCTGCGGTGATAACCTTATCCCCTGCTTTTAATCCACTTAATACCTGAGCCTGTCCGGCTGATATTTTACCTGATTTGATAGTTGTCCGTTTCGCTTTTCCTTTTTCGGCAATGAAAACATATTCACCGCTTTCGGATCTTTGAATGCTATTGATCGGCACTGTTAGGGTGTTTTTGGATTCAAAATCTATAATTTTAAGAATTGCAAGCATATTGGGACGATAACTGCGTTTAGGAGGGAGTTTGACTTCTACCATAAAACTTCGGGAGGAGGGGTCAATAACCTTGGAGGCGAAGGTTACTTGGGTGTTTAAACTATCAGGAATATCAGGAAAAATCACCTTCACATCATCTCCTGAGTTCACCATTGAACCGTAAGATTCAGCAAGCTCTGCTTTAACGCGAAGATTACTGGCATTCAAGACTGTTATTCCAGGCATCCCTGGACTAACGGCTTGTCCCAGTTTAAGATCCATCCGGTCTACCGTCCCTGCTATTGGAGATTTCAGTCTAAATGTAGAAAGCTGAGATCGCAGTACGGCCATTTGTTTTTCTAAGCCATCTCTTTGTGCTTTAACATTCAGAAATTGCACTTCAGTACCTATTTTTTGGTCCCAAAGATTCTTCTGACGCTGAAAGATGTTCTTTGCCAGATCCAGTTGTGTTTGTACCTGTGCTACATTCTGAAGGAGTACCTTATTATCCAGCTGAGCCAGCACCTGTCCTTTACTTACGTTTTGTCCTGCCCTTACATAGATTGCAGTAATGACACCGGGAGATTCTGCGCTAACCTGTACATTTTCCTGTGCATCCACTTTTCCCTGCACCTCTACATAACTGTTGAAAGTCACCGGTTTTACTTCTGTAACCGCCACGTCTACAGTTTGCTGCTGAGGTTTGGTGCCGACTTCTTTTTCGAGATCAGCAATTTTGCTGTCAAGCGAAGTACGTGTTTTTTTTAATTGCTCTAATTCAGCTTTTTTGTCTTTGGGTTTTCCACATGCAACGATGAAAACCAGTACTGCCAAATAAATTAAGTTCTTCATTATTTTTCTATTTGCTCTTTTAATGGATCCGCCCATAGGCATTTTCTAAATCTACTTTGCTTATCAAAGCGTCATATAATGCCTGGATATAGTTATTTTCAGACTGCTCTAACTCTGTTTGAGCCTGGGTAACTTCAATACTTGAACCGACACCCTCCTGGTATTTTATTTTCGATACGCGCAGTACTTCACGAGCAAGCTCCATATTAGCTTGTTGATTTTTTAAAGATTTCACTCCATTCTGGTAGGTAATACGAGCTTGCTCCTGTTGGAGTAGAATTCCATTTCTAACATTATTGAGCGTATTATCTAACTTTTGAAGCTCTACCTGTGCTTGTTTAACTCGATATTTACGTTGGAAACCGTTAAAAATTGGAATATTAAGTTGTAAGCCTACTACTGTATTGGGGTATTTATTATCAAACAGATCGCCAAAACGGTTGGCCTGGTACTGATAGGATGAGCTACCGAAAGCAGAGAGTGATGGGAGGTACTCCGATTTTAAGTTTTGTAAATTGAGGTCATTCAGCTTCCGTTGAGTTTCTAATAAGCCATACTCAATTCTATTCCGGTAAGCTGTAGTATCTACCTCAATCGATGTGTTACTATCGAAAACCACGTCGACAATCTTATCCTTTACCTGTAAACTATCTGTAACAGTCATACCGATCTGGAACTTCAACAGTTGATTGGATAACACAAGCAATCGTTCTGTATTTTCTCTTGTAGTTAAAAGATTATTATAAAGAACCCTGATGCGGTCAAGATCAATTTTTTCAGCGAAGCCTTGTTTGTTTAATTCGGTAGTTTCTTTTACCTGCTGACCCAATTGAGTCACGTTCGCATTTAAAAGCCTCAATTGTTCATTGCTGACCAGAACCTGGTAGTAGGCTTTAGAAACCGCTACGTTTGTGGCGATCTTAGTCCGGTTAAAACTACGCACGCTTAGTTCTTTGTACGTTTTGGCTCCCTTTAAAGCAACGATATAACTACCGCTAAATAAAAGCTGACTAATTGATACCCCTGCACTGGATTGGTATTTTACGCCAAACTTTACTGGTTTAAATGTGCCGGGTTCATCAAAAAACTCTCCTGGAAGCAGCGTAGTAGGAATCTTTAAGAAATCCTGAAAGTCGGCGCTGGCGCTAAGCTGCGGTAAACCTCTTCCAATCGTTTCTTTTACTGCATAGTTCGCCTTTTCTATATCCAGTTTTGCATTTTTCAACGAGTCCTGGTTTTCATACGCATACTCGAGGCATTCCTGTAAGTTGAATTTAAATGTTCTTTCCGGGGAATATTTTTGCGCCTTTAAAGTGACGCTGCTAAAAAGCATGAAGGTGAGCAATAGGGTATTTCTCATAATCCTATATTATTCTTCTATTATTTGTTTGTATTCATTGATTAAGACATGTCCTTTTAAGGTGCATAAACCATATAAAAAATGCTCAGTAATTTCGGTCATTACCTCTGATAAGTCAAAATTACCAATAGGATAAACAATATGATTAAAAATTGCATCTACCTGATCCATACGCATTATAGAGAGTATTTCCATATTTATATTTCCCCTGTAAAGGCCTTCGCGAATACCTCTTTTGAAGTTTTTGATCAGGCAGCCCCGCATATTATCATAACGATGATTTTGGAACAGCTGCCATGTTTGAGGGTGAAACTTCTGAAGGTCATAAAATATAATTGGGTTCATTCTGGAGATGAGACCACTTAACTGTGCAACCACATGAAAGATCTCTTCTACTGCATTGTTTGTTTCCAGCTCATTCTTGGCCATTACACTGGTTTCCCTTCCAAGCATTTCTGTGATAAGCAAATGGACTAGTTCATCCTTATCTCTAAAATGGACATAGATGGTTCTCTTGGATATGCCCAGATCTTTGGCCAGATCATCCATAGTGATTCGCTTAATGCCATAGTGGCAAAACAAAACTTCAGCTTGTACCAAAATTCTTTCTTTTAATTCGGGTGTTGTCATCACGATCATCCTAATATAAAACTAGGAAAACTTTTTTGTTATTAAAAGTTTCCTAAAGAAATTGTATACTAAAAGGTGATATTAAGGTGTAAAGGATCATAATGTTGGTAAATAACTAATTTCAGAAATAGGCGCGCTCCTGATTTTTAAAGTCGCAAAGTCGTTATGTAAATTCTCTATTTTACCCGCAGCAGGAATAATCTGCTCAATGGAAAGAGAAAGGAGTTGAAAGAAAAAATCCTCAAAAAATACAGTGCTGATCAGACTTTATTTTTGAGGATTTGGAGCAAAAAATGCTTTAATCGTATGGATGTTTTGAAAACAATAAATAGCTTGAACTAGATCTTAGATAAAAGTTCTTGTTTGGCTTTCGCTAATCCTTCATAAATCAAGATACAGGTTTGATTTATTTCTAAAAAATCTGCTTCTATTGTATCTACATCGATTAATTTACGTGCATTGGATTCAATAACAGACATCATATCCTTAAGCTCATCGGCACCCACAAAAGCAAGTGTTGGTTTGATTTTATGCGCCAAATCAGCTGTAGCTTTCCAGTCTTTTTGCTGAATGGCTTCGCCTAATTGCGTAAAATAAATTGGAGTCTGCTCAATAAATATATCGATCATATCAATGATAAACTCTGTACTTCCTCCTGCGATGTCATTTAAATAGGCGAGATTTACGTCAAATATCTTTGTTTTCATGTTGTGTATGGAAAAATTTGTATACGTGCAAGTTATCTAAAAGTTGTTTAAATAGTTCAGCTATTTGCATTTTTAGAACAGGATGCATTAAGGATGGGGCAATTTCATTTAAAGGAGCAAGTGTAAACCTCCGTGTATGCAGCAGAGGATGGGGAATAACAAGGTCTGGTGATTGAATATGTTTCTGGTCATAGAATAATATATCAATATCTATAGTGCGTGAACCCCACTTTTCGACTCTTACTCTACCTAGCTGCTTTTCAATAAACTGTATCGCATGAAGCACTTGTTTAGGAGTTAGTTTAGTTTCGACCTGCATCACTTGATTTAGATATTTTGGCTGATCCTCTATTCCCCATGAAGCCGTTTCATAGATAGATGATTTCTTTATGATCATACCAATGTCTTCATGTATTAATTGAGCTGCTTGTTCCAGATAATATATTCTGTCTCCAAGATTGCTTCCGAGTAACAAATATATAATGTGCATAAAACTTAATAAGCATGTAACGTTTCAAATATATTCATATCTAATTGCATATAATTGTATTACTATTAAAGTTTACTTCCATGAAGGGTTTTTTTAAATTTGTTTTCGCTTCCATGCTTGGGTTTATCCTGTCGTTTATCGTACTGGGATTACTACTTGTAGTGGGTATTGTTGGTTTAATTTCTTCTGCTGGTGATGAACCTGCTAAAGTGGAAGCTAACTCGGTCATTCATTTCTCTTTAAATTATCCGATTGTAGAACGGACTATAAAAAACCCGCTCGACAATATTGATATTGCAGGTATTCATGGCGATAAAACCCTTGGATTGAACGACATCCTATCGGCACTAAAACGTGCTAAAAGCGATGAAAATATTAAGGGAATTTACCTGGACCTTTCTGGTGTTCAGGGCGGTATGGCCACCTTGGAAGAGATTAGAAATGGCCTTCTGGATTTTAAAAAGTCCAAAAAGTTTATTCTTGCCTACAGTGAAGTATATTCTCAAAAGGCGTATTATTTAGCTTCTGTAGCAGATAAAGTGTATATTAATCCGGAAGGAATATTGGAATTTACGGGTTTAAGTTCGCAATCTCCCTATTTTAAAGGTGCGTTGGAGAAACTTGAAATTGAAGCTCAGGTGATTAAAGTGGGAACGTACAAAAGTGCGGTAGAACCTTTTATCCTGGATAAAATGAGTGATGCCAATCGTAAACAGGTTACCTCTTTTCTTGGTTCCCTGTATCAACATCTGCTTTCCGGTGTTTCAACCTCTAGAAAGATCTCCAGAGATTCACTTTTTGCAATGGCTAATCAGTTAAAAATACAAAAAGCACAGGATGCGGTAACTTATAAATTGGTTGATGGTCTTCGTTATAAAGATCAGGTGATTGATGAATTAAAGACAAGAACGGGTATTGATAAAAAAAATGATTTGAAATCTATCAGCCTGATGGATTACATGAAGGCGAATACGCCTGAAGAAGGTGACATGGATTCTCGTGTAGCTGTCGTATATGCCTCCGGAGAGATTACTGGTGGCGAAGGTGATGATGAGTCTATCGGATCTGAACGAATCTCCAGAGCTTTGCGCAAAGTGCGTCTGGATAAAAAGATAAAAGCAGTTGTCTTTCGTATCAATTCTGGAGGAGGAAGCGCTCTTGCATCTGATGTGATCTGGAGAGAAGTTGCCTTAACCCGTAAAGTAAAACCTGTAATTGTTTCTATGGGTGATGTTGCCGCTTCCGGTGGTTACTATATTGCTTGTGCTGCTGACTCTATATTTGCCCAACCCAATACCATTACCGGTTCCATCGGTGTATTTGGAATTATCCCTAATATGCAGAAGTTCTTTAATAATAAGCTGGGCATTACTTTCGATGGCGTTAAGACAGCGGAACATGCTGATCTGGGTACCACTTTAAGGCCTCTTACTGATTCAGAACGTTTTATTATTCAAACTGAAGTGAACCGGATCTATGCTACTTTTACTAAAAGAGTAGCGGATGGCAGAAAAAAGACCCAGGCTTATGTGGATAGTATCGGTCAGGGTAGAGTTTGGAGCGGTACCGAAGCGCTGAAAATAGGATTGGTAGATCGTTTAGGAAATATTGACGATGCTATTCGTTCCGCTGCTAAGATGGCTAAGATTAAAAACTATAAACTGGTTGCTTATCCGGCACAGAAAGATCCTTTCGAAGCGATATTCAGTGGGGGTGAGGATAAACTAAAAGAGCATTTCTCTAAATTACAGTTCGGAGATAACTATGTTTATTTTCAACAATTGCAATCTGCTTTAAAGTTAAACGGCATACAAGCCAGACTACCTTATACCATTTCTATCAGGTAGATACCACTAATCAAAAAAGAGAGGTATGCGGGCAAAACCTGTATGCCTCTTTTTTTTATACCTTTTTTCCTATTTTTGACGCGTATGGAAAACAAACCCATAGCACGAGTATTAAAATTATTGAGTCAACTGATGGAACTCCATGAGGAAAACTCTTTTAAGGTTAAAACTATTGCGACTGCTGGATTTACAATTGATAAACTGCCCTTTTCTATTGCAAAGAAAAGTCTGCAGGAGATGGAAGGAATCAGAGCAATTGGTAAAAGCGTTGCCGCAAAAGTGCAGGAACTGATTAAAACTGGCTCTTTAAAAGAACTGGATGACTTACTGGCAGATACCCCTCCTGGTGTGGTAGAAATAATGACTATCAAAGGCCTGGGACCGAAAAAAGTTCTGGTGATCTGGAAATCTCTGGGGATTGAAAACATAGGTGAACTCTATTATGCCTGTAATGAAAACAGGCTGATTGAAGCGAAAGGCTTTGGATTAAAAACGCAGGAAGAGATAAAAAAAGCAATCGAATTTAAGATGGCCAGCAATGGTCGCTTTTTATATGCGCAGGCGGAAAGCTTTGGTTATAATTTGCTCAATGACTTTAAAAAGGTTCTTACTCATGAATTAATTTCGTTTGTGGGTGCTTTCAGAAGGAAAGTGGAAATTATTGACGGCCTGGATCTATTGGTAGGAAGTCCCCTTAACACTTCAATTTTAGATTATTTTAACGCCCTAGACTATCTTAAAGTTATACAAACACAAGATAACAGCATTGAGGCAGAAAGTCCCGCCGGCATTAAAGTGTATATCCGTTTCTGCAATCCGGAGAATTATTACAAAACATTAGTGATCCAATCGGGAAGTACTGAACATATTAAAGAACTGGAGATCAGAATAGGGTCAGCTCTCCCTGATGTGGGATCAGAAGAAGAACTCTACACCTTAGCCGGCTTACCTTTTATAGAACCTGAGTTACGTGAAGGGGAATTTGAGTTTAAGCTGGCAGACCAAAAAGCATTACCGACTCTGATCCTGCAAACAGATTTAAAAGGCTCTTTGCATAATCATAGCACCTGGAGCGATGGCATTAATTCATTGGAGGAGATGGTTGTTTTTTGTAAAGAGGATATGCATCTGCAATACCTGGGAATCTGTGATCATTCTAAATCTGCTTTTTATGCAAAGGGACTAAGTGAAGAACGGGTACTGGCGCAACAAACAGAAATTGACTTGCTGAATACGAAATATGCCCCTTTCCGAATCTTTAAGGGAATAGAATCAGATATTCTCTTCGACGGGTCGTTAGATTATCCTGTTGAAATCTTATCGCGATTTGACTTTATTGTAGCTTCTATTCATTCCGTATTTAAGATGTCGGAAGAGAAAGCGACAAGCAGGCTGATTAAAGCGATTGAAAATCCATATACAACGATTCTGGGACATCCAACAGGACGTTTACTTTTAAGTAGAAGCGGGTATCCTGTTGATATTAAAAAAGTCATTGATGCTTGTGCTGAAAATGGGGTGGTTATTGAAATTAACGCGAATCCTTTACGCCTGGACATTGACTGGCGCTGGCATCAATATGCGATAGAGAAAGGAGTTATGCTTTCTATTAATCCTGACGCGCATAGTATTAATGGTTTCCGCGACACACATTACGGTGTCATGGCAGCAAGGAAAGGTGGGGTTTCGGCTGTAAACTGCCTTAACACACTTAGTATGGATGAAATCAATCTATTTTTTGAACGAAAACGATTAATTACAACGAATTGAAAATACTTATCATACGATTCAGTTCTATCGGTGATATTGTGCTGACTACGCCGGTAATTCGTTGTATCAAGCAGCAAATACCCGGGGTTGAAGTCCATTATATTACTAAAAAGGCTTATGAAAGTGTGTTGCAGTTTAATCCCTACATTGATAAGCTTCATCTGCACACCGGTTCTGTTGCTGACGCAGTTCAACTGCTTAAACCAGAAAACTTTGATTATATAATCGACCTGCATCACAACTTTCGGACACTTCGAATCAAGCGGGCTCTTGGCGTTCCCTCCTTTTCATTTAACAAGCTGAATATAGCCAAGTTTATACTGGTTCAACTGATGATCAACATCTTACCTCCTATACACATCGTAGATCGGTATCTGAATACAGTATCTGCACTAGGAGTTAAAAATGATGGAAAAGGTTTGGATTATTTCCTTGGTGAGGATTATTCACTCAAACAACTTTTGCCCGATACTCCTCATTCCTATATAGGCTTTGTCATTGGAGCACAACACCTTACAAAAAGGCTCCCTGTCCATAAGATCATCAGCATTTGCCAGTTAATTCAATCGCCCATCGTTTTACTTGGCGGAAAGGAAGATTTCAATACCGGCGAAGCGGTTGTATGTGCAACAGGAAAGCATGTTTTTAATGCTTGCGGGAAGTTTAATCTGAATGAATCTGCTTTTCTGGTTAAAGAGGCGCAACAGATCATTAGTCACGACACCGGATTAATGCACATAGCCGCGGCATTCAATAAGAAAATCATCTCCGTATGGGGTAACACTATTCCTGAATTTGGCATGTATCCTTACCTAGTTGAGGAGCATCATGCCATGGAAGTTAAGGGATTAAGCTGTCGGCCCTGCTCTAAAATTGGGTTTAAGAAGTGTCCAAGGGGACATTTTAAATGTATGAATAATCAAAATGAAACTGCAATAGCTGCAATTATTAATGCCTGATTAAAGCTCTGACAGAGGAAAATAATCCGGCATTACCACATTGAAGCTGATGCATAAATTTGTATTAAAAATTATAGCATGAAAAAATTACTTTTAATTCGCCATGGAAAATCAGATTGGAACAATCCAGATTTGAGTGATTTTGAGCGTCCATTGAATGAAAGAGGAATAAAAAACGCACCTATGATGGCGCAACGTTTACTGGACAATAATATAGTTCCTCAGAAGATAGTAAGCAGTCCTGCATTTAGAGCAAAACAAACCGCAGAACTATTTACTAAAACACTAGGAATTCCAAATACCGAGATCCAGTTCTCCAAGGAAATATACGAAGCTACTTCTACAGAATTATTAGGATTGATCAACATGTTTGATGATCAGTATAAATACATCGCGTTAGTTGGCCATAATCCAGGGATTACAGACTTGGCCCTCCATCTTTGTGACAGCGGTTTGTACAACCTTCCCACTTGTGGCATGGTCATGATTCATTTTCCTTTTACAAGCTGGGAAATGGTGAGTTATGAAACAGGGAGTATGACGTTTTTTGACTTTCCTAAAAGCGATACAGAAATAGATTCTATACTATCTTAACCGGTACATTTTACCGGGATGCACAACTATAATGTCCTGCATCTCCAGGTTTAATAATACCATGGCAAGTTTAGATTGCATCAGGCTGGTTGTATGTTGTAATTCATCTAAAGACGCCGAAACACGTGTCTGAAGAAATTCAACGATAACTTTTTCGTCACCATATAGATTTAATGGTAGATGAAGCTGATCATTTACTTGTTTAGGAGCAGCAGAGGGTAACCAATCGAGTATATACTCCACATCTTTGATACCTGTCACCAGGTGTGCTCGATTTGATTTGATCAGAAAATTACATCCGGCGGAGTAGATATCAGTTACTCTACCAGGAAATGCCATGACGTCCCTATCATAGGAATTGGCTAATTCGGCAGTGATCAGGGCACCCCCCTTTAACCCTGCCTCCACAATGATAGTAGCATCGGATAATCCGGCAACGATACGATTACGCTTAGGAAAATTTTCTTTATCGGGTTTGGTTTGAGAAATAAATTCAGTGAGTAAACCACCACAGCCTAACATACTTTCTGCGAGTGAACGATGCTGAGCGGGATAGATACGGTCCAAACCATGGCCAACTACACCAATAGTGGGCACACCATACTTCATACAGGCCCGATGAGCTGCTACATCAATACCATAGGCCAGACCACTTACAACGAGCACATTATGCTGCTGCAGGCCTTCAACGAGCTGATCTGTTAATTCTTTTCCATATCCTGTCGCATTCCGGGTTCCCACAATACTGATTACTTTGCTTTTATTTAGGTCTGAGTTGCCTTTGTAATATAAAAGAACCGGGGCGTCATAACAATTCTGCAAACGCTGAGGATAGTCCGGGGACGTACAAAAAAGCGTTTGAATCTTATATTTTTTTACAAACTGCAATTCTTCCTCTGCGCGATCCAGAAAGCTCTTTGAAAGAATGCTATCTGCTGTCTTGGGACCGATTCCGGCTATAGACATCAACTGCGACCGACTGGCTTTAAATACGTCCGCAGCATCTCCAAATTGATCTAAAAGCAAACGGGAAGTAACGACACCAACGCCGGGAATGAGGGTTAAGGCAATTTCGTATAAAGCGGACATAAGGTTCTATTGGGCAGGGCAATATACCACTAATTTTGTATCAAAAAACTCTTCTTCAAAGTATTTTGACAATGGATATATGGTCACCTTTTTCAAGCCAGAATCGGCTATTTCCTGCTCTAAATCTCCCCCTTTTAAATACAAGACCCCGTTGCTTAAAGAATTATGAGATTGCGATTCAAATTTACCTTTAATCCATGGGTAGAAATCCTTCAGTTGAGTAACGGCACGCGACACAATAAAGTGAAACTTGTCATCGATTTGCTCTGCGCGTGCATGAGTGGCCACCAGATTTTTTAAACCAATAGCCGAAGAAACTTCTTTTACCACTTTAATCTTTTTGCCAATTGAATCCACCAGATGGAACTGGGTTTCCGGAAACAAGATAGCTAGGGGAATGCCAGGAAAGCCCCCTCCGGTACCAACATCCAAAACCTTTTCTCCGGGTAAAAAAGAAATGATCCGGGCAATACCCAGCGAATGCAGGATATGTTTCAAGTACAAACTTTCGATGTCTTTTCGGGAAATTACATTAATTTGAGCATTCCAGATGCTATATAATTCTTCTAGCTGATTGAACTGATTCTTTTGTTCAATGCTGAGATCAGGAAAATAATGAGTAATAAGTTCAAAAGTCACTTGCGGGATTTTTTTTTCGGCGGGTTAAAATATTAGCTAAAAGATCTCGAGCACGGAACAGCTGTGCTTTGACTGTCCCAAGCGGAAGATCCAATTGCTTAGAGATCTCCTCGTAAGACATCTCTTCAAAATACCGGAGGTTGATTAAAACTTTGTAGCGCAATGGCAGCTTATCTACAATTAATTGAAGGGTTTCTTTTTGTTGTTTTTTAATAGAACGCTCTTCGGGGTTCAGTACATCCGATTTTATATCATAAAAGCGTTCCTCCCCTTCTTTGTCTTCCATTGCATTCATGGAAACAACATTGAGGCGCTTCTTACGTATAAAGTCAATGCAATTATTAGTCGCTATGCGGAATAACCAGGTACTGAATGCAAAATCAGGCTTATACTTTTCTAAGTTTTCAAATGCCTTTGCAAAGGTTTCAATAGTCAGATCCATTGCATCATCTCTATTATTCACCATCTTGATCGCCATAAAGTAAATGGAGTCCTTATAGCGCTGCATCAACTCCGCATAAGCCTTCTGATCTCCTTCTCTGGCACGTACTACCTGATTAAAGTCATTGATGGCATTACTTGAAAAATTAGGATTTACTTCCATTGGATTTTTCTCTTAAATGACGACACTATCCCTAGTACGATAATAAAGAAAATATAGAACAAATCCAAGATTGGAAACCACCAAATTAAATTTTTACATTTTAGCTTCCGCATGGAAGGAAAATAAACGATTACCTGAACGATTAGCCTTATAAAATAGATACTTAGCAATACCCACCAATGGATTTGCATAACAGCCATAATGCCCAATAAGATATAAAAGGCTATTGAAGAGCCTGCCTGAATGCTTAAAACTCGTATATGTTTACTTTTGTATGCCTTTCCAGCACCCATATGACGGATCTTTTGTTTCCATAGAGAAGCCCAGGTTTTTTTAGGTTCCGACCAGGTATGACTCTCCGGATCTATTTCAATAACCGTATTCATACGATTTGCATTTTCATTCACAAACAAATCATCATCTCCGGAAAGAATATGCATATGTGAAGCAAACCCTTTATTCTTAAAAAACAAAGTCTTGGTGTAACTCAAATTCCTTCCCACTCCCATATACGGATTGCCGGCCAATGAAAAAGAAAGATAGTTTAATGCTGTATTAAAAGTTTCAAAGCGGATAAAGGCATTTAAAAAGCCCTTTGATCTTTTATAAGGTGAAAAGCCTAAAACAATAGCCGTGTTTCCTCTGAAGTTGCTTTGCATGTGTCTAATCCAGTTCAAGGAAGACGGGCGACAGTCTGCATCGGTAAACAATAAGTGCTCATGTTGGGCAGCCTTAATACCAAGGGTTACAGCGAACTTTTTACCATGTTTATAACGGTCATGCTCATTCAGCGTAACCACTTTAAGATTTGCATACTGTTCGGAGAATTTTTTCAATATAAATTCAGAGTCGTCCGAAGAACAATCATTGACAACCACTACTTCAAAATAAGGGTAGTCCTGTTCCAGAAAGAAACTCAGGTTCTCCTTCAGGTTGACCTCTTCATTCCGGGCGCATATTATAACCGAGACCGGTAATAAAACATCTTCATTGGAATCAATTTTCTTATACCCTCTTAGGCGGCCATGGACCACTAAAATAAAGTATAGCTGTATAATAAGAGCTATTTGTAATAAAGCAAAAGCAAGTAAAAATGGGAAATTAGTCAAGGCGTATATTCATTTCTTCAGGCAAAGTTAAAAGTAAAGTTGGAACCTCAATCAAATTCTTACCTTTGCGTGTTTAAAATGAAATTCAAACTAGAGGCAAGTGATAAATTTTCAAAGGCAAGAGCTGGAGAAATCAGTACCGATCATGGTACCATAAAAACACCCATTTTCATGCCTGTTGGCACTGCAGGGTCGGTTAAAGCCGTCCATCAGCGGGAACTTAAAGATGATATTAAAGCGCAGATTATTCTGGGAAATACGTATCATTTATATTTAAGGCCTGGGTTAAATACACTGGAAAAGGCGGGTGGACTTCATAAATTTAATGGATGGGATGGGCCAATTCTGACCGATAGCGGCGGATATCAGGTGTATTCCCTATCAGATGTACGGAAAATCAAAGAAGAAGGCGTAACATTCCGCTCGCATATTGATGGCTCCAAACATTTGTTCACTCCAGAAGTTGCCATGGATATCCAACGCGTTATCGGTGGGGACATTATTATGGCTTTTGATGAGTGTACACCCTACCCCTGCGACTACAATTATGCAAAGAAATCTATCGACATGACCCATCGCTGGCTGAAGCGTTGTTGCGATCGGTTTGATACTACTGAACCCAAATATGGGTATTCGCAAACCCTTTTTCCCATTGTACAAGGCTCGGTATATAAAGATCTGCGGATTAAATCTGCGGAAGCCATTGCATCATTCGAAAGAGAAGGAAATGCCATTGGAGGTCTCTCCGTTGGTGAACCTGCAGAAGAAATGTATGCCATGACAGAACTTGTATGTGGCATTCTTCCTGTTGAAAAACCCCGTTACCTGATGGGAGTAGGCACGCCTGTCAATCTTTTGGAGAATATTGCACTTGGTATTGACATGTTCGATTGCGTCATGCCGACTAGAAATGCACGGAATGGCATGCTATTTACCAAAAACGGAATCATGAATATGAGGAATGAGAAGTGGAAAAACGACTTTTCTCCTATTGAATCGGACAGCGAACTATTTGCCGACCTGGTTTATAATAAAGCCTATTTACGTCATTTAATCACGTCAAAAGAAATACTTGGCGCACAAATTGCAACTCTTCATAATCTGCATTTCTATTTATGGCTGGTAAATGAAGCCCGTGAAAAGATTATTTCAGGTGAATTTTATGACTGGAAGAAGAAAATGGTTATCCAATTAGCTCAACGTTTATAAGAAAATGAATAGATACATCAAGATTATAGATTGGTATATCATCAAGAAGTATCTGGGTACTTTTGTATTTACCTGTGCTATTTTTACGGTGATCATTGTAATTTTTGACGTCTCCGAAAAGCTGGATGATTTCCTCAAACATTCAGCTCCTTTATCTAAAATCATATTCAATTATTATGCCGGGTTCATTCCCTTTTACCTCAATTTCCTCTGGCCGTTAATCAACTTCCTCGCCGTAATTTTCTTTACCGCAAAGATGGCTGATCAAACCGAAATAGTGCCTATCTTAAGTGGTGGAATGAGTTTCAATCGCTTCCTGTGGCCCTACTTTGTTTCTTCAATGATCCTTTTCGTCATTAGTTTCATAGCGAATATTTACGTTATCCCGCAAACGAATAAGCTGATGATCGGCTTTGAAAATGTGTATGTAAAGCCTGCTAACAATGATTCCAAGGCGGAAACACACATGCAAATTGATAAAAATACCCTCGTTTTTATTAAAAACTTTGATAATGTCCAGAAAGTAGGATATACCTTCATCATGGAGAAGTTCGACGGCGATAAACTAGTAGAAAGACTGATGGCTGACCGGATAACCTGGGATTCAGTTCAAACTAAATGGAGGATTGAAAATTATTCCATCCGAACCATCAACGGACTTAAAGAAACCATGACATCCGGCATTAAAAAGGACACGACACTGGATATGAGACCTGTAGATTTTGCTGTATACGACAATATTTATTCGGCTATGTCTACATCAGAACTCACCGAACGGATTAAAAAAGAAAAGACCAGGGGAACAGGAGTGATGCAGCTCTTACAGCTCGAGAAGTACAAACGCTTCGTAAACCCTTTATCAGCCTTTGTTTTAACCCTCATGGGAGTCTCTCTGTCCTCTCGAAAAGTGCGTGGTGGTATTGGATTACATTTAGGGGTCGGAATCTTTTTAAGCTTTGCTTACATTCTATTTATTCAATTTTCTACTATGTTTTCCCTAAAGGGAGGATTACCTCCTCTCCTTGCCGTATTTATTCCTAACATCGTGTTTGGTGCTCTCGGTGTTTATCTTTTGATTAAAGCGCCCAAATAAAAACATGCCATTTTTTTCCCATAATCGCAATCTTCTTATCCTCCACGGAACAGTACTCGTTTGGGGTTTCACAGGTATCCTTGGAGCGCTCATTAACCTTTCTGCAGTACACCTGGTTTGGTATCGTGTTCTCATCGCTTTTGTTACTTTATTCCTCTATTTTAAGGCCACAAAAACGTCCATTAAACTACCGGGAATAACCTTGTTAAAACTGTTTTTTACGGGTGCTTTGGTAGGCGGTCACTGGATCCTATTTTTCCAGGCCATCAAGAGTTCAACCATTTCCGTGGCCTTGGTTTGCCTTTCTGCATTAACCCTTTTTACTGCTATTTTAGAACCCTTTATCAGTCGCAAAAAGATCTCTAAACTGGAGATATTTACCGGCCTTCTAATCATCTCCGGAATCATTTTAATCTTCAAATTTGAGACTAAATATACGCTTGGAATATCACTCGGATTATGTAGCGCATTCTTTGCAAGTTTGTTCTCAATTATCAACTCCCGACAGGTACAAAAACACCCTGCAAGCCTCATCAGTTTCTATGAAATAGGAGGGGCCATCGTTTGGATTTCGCTCTATCTTTTAATCAGCGAAGGCTTCAACTCTTCCATGAAACTGCATAATTCCGACCTCATTTACCTGTTGATTCTGGGGATCATTTGCACCTCTGTAGCCTATGTTGCTGGGGTCTCGGTGATGCGTGAATTGTCGGCTTTCCGTGTTGCACTGATCACTAATCTGGAGCCTGTTTACGGCATCATGTTAGCCTTCCTCTTCTACGGGAAAAAGGAACACATGACCCTTGGCTTTTATGCTGGAGCAGTCATCATTATGAGTGCGATTTTCATCTTTCCTTACCTTAAAAACAAGATTGAAAAGCATCGGATTACTAAATTATTACCGCAGGTTTAAGCTTTAACTGGTATAAACTCTGCTGTTTTTAATGTCCATTTTGTAGTATTATCTTTACTTTTTCGTGAAAGCCTTACTGATTTAATCAAGCGAATCGGTAAGGCTTTTACTTTTTCATGCATAATGTTATTCAGTTACCCTTCCAATTTTTACTCTTGTAATGACGAATTACCGTCTTCGAGAGAGTAAGTTTGGGTTGCTTTATGGACCTATTTTTATTACTGGAAACCCATATTTTTTGCTACTAAACGTACGGATTCTTATTTCTATATAGAAGAATTGCTGCTGCGGGAGGAGCGAATCGTCCTTAAAAACCGGACGTATCCTTAGTGTTAACCTCCCAGTATTCTCATTATTAAACCCAGGATTGTTTGTTCCTAAACAGAAGAACAGACCATACTCAAAGGCTAAACCTATTTACTCAAATTGCTGATCAGAATCGAAACAAGTCAACTTGACATGCTTAAAGATTTTATATTTATGCCTTAGCAACAGGGACAATCCTCTCTATCAGTCTTTTCTATCTCTCTTCCTAAGCGTCAAATACATCAACATTCACCGGAACTATAAGCCCAGTTAAACTACCCCTGCCCCTCAGAAAACCTAATCCTTACCCTTTTTTAAACCTTATAATTAAATCAAATTATGGCTAGTTTAAATCCCCGATCTTAATTGTTAAATTTCAAATTCACCAAACAAATTAACATCCCTAACCATTATCAGGAAAAGACCTTGTACCCAAACGAGCCTAATTTTAAAAAGATTTGCCACCTTAATTAAAATATTACAGCGCTTCGGAAAGTATACCATCAAAATATTGATATTAATGCGTAAATTCAGATCAGCTAATGCAAATACGTATACCATTCAATATATATAAATTTTTAATAATGAATAATTTAATGATTCTATCTAAACAAACAAAGCACATAACTCACTCATTATCTTCACTTTTTAACTAAAATATTTAGCAAGTGACATTATTGATCTTTTTTAATAAATATATAAAACTACTGTCCAGCCTCTTATTCATATTTGGTTTAACTAATTTAACAGGTAAGTTAAATGCACAAGTATTTAACTCGGAGCAAAATCCCCCTTCCATAAAATGGCGACAAATTAATGCCGAATATCTTCAGGTGATTTACCCTATGGAGCTGGAGTCAGAGGCCCAACGCATCCTCTCCGTTCTTGAAGCCATTATGGTTAGGGAGCGAATCTCTATCAAAGCCAGGCAAAAGAAGATCTCCATTATATTACAAAACCAAGGCACTACTGCTAATGGATTTGTACAGCTTGCTCCCCGTCGTTCGGAGTTTTACACCACCCCTTCTCAAAGCTTCGACTTCCAAAGCTGGCTCAATAGTCTGGCTGTACATGAGATGCGCCACGTAATCCAATTTGACAAACTGACAGATAAACTCAATGCTCCGTTTTTTGAAGAACTCGCCCTTGCTATATTTGGAATTACCCTCCCCCCCTGGTTCTACGAAGGAGACGCAGTAGGTATGGAAACAGCGCTAACAGATGCAGGCCGGGGAAGGATTCCAGAGTGGAGTAATATCCTCCGGGCAAACACATTAAGTCACCGAAACTTCTCCTACTCCAAAAACTACCTCGGATCATTAAAAGACTTCACTCCCGGTTACTACCAGCTCGGTTACTTCATGACCAGCAAACTCCGAAAAGACTACGGGGCCAACATCATGGATTCGATCTACTCAACCATGACCCGAAACCCGCTAAGACCCTACAATCTGAGTCGTGCTATTCATAAACTAACCGGTATGAATACCCGGCAACTGCACGATGCCACCATCAAAGAACTTCAGGATTTATGGCAGGTACAGGCCGATCAATCGAACACGATATCCTACCCCAGCATCAACAAAAGAAAAACGAATACACCCGAGAACTACTACCTCCCGCAACCAGTAAAGGGCGGCAACATTCTTGCTCTGAAACAAAGCAAAGCCAGCACCCCCGCACTAGTCCTCATCACGCCAGAAGGCAAAGAAAAAAGAATACTAAATATCGGCTCCCAAGAGCTCCCCTGGTTCAGCTATGGTGGCGGCAAAATTACATGGGATGAGTACCGCTCTGATGCCCGCTTTCACCAACGTTCTTTCAACGTCATCAATGTCTACAATCTGACCACAAAAAGAGCAAGACAGATCACGTATAAAACCCGGTTATTTGCCCCTTCATTATCATCGGATGGCAAGCGGATCATTGCCGTTTCCGTCTCCTATTCCAACCAAATTTCCCTTGTAGAAATCGACCCTGAAAATGGACGTGAACTGAAGCGATACGAGAGTCCCGATAACAACATGCTGCAGATGCCATCCTTCAATCCTGACGGCTCAAAAGTAGTGGTAGTAGGCGTAAATGATCGAGGCAAAACGATCTATGAACTGGATCTAAAAACGGGCAGTTTTACCTCCCTCCTACCCTTCCAGTCGCAGGAGATCCTTCGTCCCGTTTATGGCAATCAGGACATTTTCTTCAAAGCACACTACAACGGAACCGATAACATCTACCGCTTAAATTTAACAGACAAGCAAACTTACCAGGTTACATCGGATAAAATCGGCGCATATAACCCCTTCTACGACACGATCTCAGGACGTTTAACCTTCAACACCTATACCGTATCTGGATACGACATAGCGGCTCTAAATACGAAATCCCTTTCAAATAAAAACACAAACACCCTTAAAAGTCATTTTGTCGATTACGGTGCAGCGGCCCAGGAACAAGAAGGCCACAATAATGTACTGCAAAACATCAACTACAAAACCTATCCAAGCCGCAAATACAGCGAGTGGAACAACCTGTTTTACTTCCACAGTATCATCCCCATTGTAGAGGACAATGCTTATTTCGACGACTCCAATCTGGGCATCGAACTCCAGTCAGACAATAAACTAAACACCCTTAGTTTCTACACCGGCTACCAGTTCAATAACGCTTTGCGGAAAAGCGAATACCTGGCCGGTTTCAGTTATAAAAGATTCTTCCCTATTTTTAATATTAACTACACCAACAGACCCCGATTAATTTACCGGCAGAGTACCGTGAATAAGATCACAACTTTCAGTCCGGTTACCTGGCGCGAAAATGAAATTAAAGCCGAGATGACCATCCCCTTCAACTTCAATCGCTTTAACCATTCTTACAGTCTGGGCCTCAAAACAGGAACCAGTTTCACCAACCGCTACAACATTGACAACGGAATGCCATCGCTCATCACGCGATTAAATTTCCCCATGCATTATCAGTTTTATGCCTCTCATAACACGCGGCGAAGCTCAAGAGACCTGGCACCAAAATGGGGACAGAATTTCAGCTTCCTCTACCGGCATTTTCCTTTTGAGGATCAGGTAAAAGGAAAACTATTTTCAGCAAAGAGCACTTTCTATTTTCCAGGCCTTGCACAAAATCATTCTTTTGCGGCAAGCTTCAATTACCAGGATGGCGACGGCAGTTACCAAAATACGGTGGACATCCCCAGGGTATCGGGGTATAGCTTTCTAACGCCAATAGGCAACACCAACAATACGCTACTTCTGGATTACCGCCTGCCGCTCTTTTATCCCGATTTTGCCATTGGCCCCCTCGCTTACATCAAACGAATTCAAGGAGGGCTGTTTAGCGATTTCGAAAACATTGGCAAAGGGAAAAGCTTTTCTCCACGATCCTATGGAGTAGAGCTCCGTGCGGATGTAAATATGCTTCGCTTTTTTCTTCCTATTTTTACATTTGGAGGAAAAGTTGTATTTTTAAATGAGAAACCACATCGTAATCCAGTATTTGAAACCATTGCAACCTATAGCTTTTAACGTATGAGAGTCAAAACCATTTTCATCATCCTGATCACTGCTTTGGTGACGATCATTTTAATGAACAATACCGAAGAAATCGATATGTGGATTTTTGGCGCCAAACGAATTTCCAAGCTTTACCTGTTTGCTGGCATCTTCCTTGCTGGCTTCAGTGTAGGTGCCCTTGCCATGCGTCCCCGCAAAAAGGTTATCGAACCTGATGAAGAAAAAGAATACCCTGTGGACGATGAAAACCAACCCTTAACGAACGTATACCACGGCAAACTAAGTGACGAAGACCGCGATTATATCAGCTAACCTCATTCCTCGCTTGTTATTCACAAAGCAAAGGCCTACATTTGTATGCTTTTGGTTCCCAATTCTTGATTGGGATTAAAAGGGAATCTGGTGAAAATCCAGAACTGTCCCGCAGCTGTAAGCTCTATAACTAAGGTACACATCTAGTGTCACTGTTCGCTCAGGCGGATGGGAAGACCGTACCATTAGGGAGTAAGTCAGAAAACCTGCCATCGCATTATAGATTCATAGCTTTCGGGGACTGAAGCTGGAATGTAAATACCAATGGTGTATTTCCATTTTATCGTATTCTCTTTGCCGTTTGCTGTGGATTAAACCATAGGTATGAAAACAAAATCGGGGGTGCGGAATTATTTTAAAAAGCTGACTTATTCAGTTTCAGTACTGTTGATGTTCCTGTCAGCAGAGGCATTCGCACAAGCAGACACTTCCCGTACCTTAAAAGAAGTCAACGTATCAACTCCTTCTATTCCACAAGTACAAACCGTCAATCCATCGCAACAAGTTAATTCAGCCGAATTTAAACGTTACAATGCCTTTAACGTGGCCGACGCCATTAAAAACTTTTCAGGCGTCAGCATCAAAGACTACGGCGGGATCGGGGGATTAAAAACAGTATCGGTACGAAGTCTGGGCGCCAACCATACCGGTGTGCTCTATGATGGCGTTCAACTCACAGATGCTCAAAACGGGCAGATTGATCTCGGAACCATAAATCTCGATAATGTAGAATCTATAACCCTCTTTAACGGAACTTCGGAAGTTATTTGTCAACCCGCCCGGTCATTTGCATCCTCAAGTGTATTGATGATCAAAACCGTTTGGCCTCGCTTTGAACCGCACAAGCCAACCCATCTCTCAGTAACTTATAAAACAGGATCGTTTGGATTGACCAACCCTTCCTTCGTTTGGCAGCAGCAGATTAGTAAACAATGGTCATTCAGCATGGCTAACAACTGGCAGAAGGCCAATGGTCGCTACAAATACAAGGTGAATGGAGATGGATCGGATACGCTGGCCATTCGTAACAACGCCAATTTAGAATCATTGCAAAGTAATGCTTCCCTTTTCTGGAGTCGCAACGACAGCAACCGCTTTCATTTCCGAATCAATTACTATCGTGCAGACCGCGGACTTCCGGGAGCAGTCGTTTATTACAACCCCACATCCAATCAGCATCTTTGGAACCGTGATTTATTTTTACAAAGCGGATACGAAAAAAAATGGGGCAATGGATTCCACCTGCTTCTAAATGCTAAGTACGCTAAAAACTATATTCGCTATCTGGATCCCGATTTCCTCAATGAAGCCGGAGAGCTCAACCAAAAATACACGCAGACTGAATTGTATCAGTCGGCAGCCCTATCCTACAAACCATTTGTTAATTGGGAGATCTCCTATTCGAGTGACATGACATGGAACCGTTTAAAAACCAATCTCTATCAATTTGATTACCCGGAACGATTTACCTATCTAAACGTACTGGCATCGAGGTTTAACTGGAATAAATTTGTTATCCAGGGAAACTTATTAAACACCCATATCACTGAACACGTACAAACCGGAACGGCAGCTCCTACTAAAACCGTTTGGTCTCCTGCCCTGTCCGCCACCTACAAACCAAGCGAACACTCCAATTTTCTCGTAAGGGCATTTTATAAAGACATTTTCCGCAACCCCACTTTCAATGATCTGTATTACACCCGTCTGGGCAACCGAACGTTAAAACCTGAATATGCCAAACAGGTAAACCTCGGCGTCACCTACAGCAAGGCCTACACACACCTGTTGAATTATTTAACCTTTACTGCCGATGCCTACTACAACCGGATAGATGATAAAATCATTGCCATTCCGAATAAGGATCTTTTTACCTGGACGATGTTGAACCTGGGGAAAGTGGAGATCAAAGGTTTGGATCTTGGGATAAAAACTGAATTGCCGTTTAGCTCTTCCATCCAGGGATCGATATCTGGAAATTATACCTACCAGAACGCGATCGATGTGACCGATCCAGCTTCCTCTGTGTACCTAAATCAAATTCCTTATACTCCGGAACATAGCGTTGCCTTAAATGCCGGGATCCATAACAATCGCTTTAGTCTATACTACAACCAGATTGTGTCCTCCTCCCGCTATTATCTCCGGGAGAATCTACCCGAGAACTATGTTCCCGGATTTACGGTAAGTGATGCATCTGCCAGTTACCAGTTTTTTGCAGGAGGAAACTCAATCAACTTTTCCACCGAACTCAATAACATTTTCAATAATTCGTACGCCTTCATCCGGAGTTTCCCAATGCCAGGGCGGTCTGTCCGGTTTTCTCTTCAAATAAAAATTTAACTGGCTAATCTTTAAAAATTTAAAATAAATCAATATGAAACAACTAAAACACAAATTCTTACTATTTTCTTTACTGTGCTTAACTATTCTTGGATCTTGTAAAAAGGATAGTGTAGATGACGGATCAAAACCTGATCCAACGGCAGAACGTAAGGGAATTTTTATCTTAAATCAGGGCAAGATGGGTGATAACAATTCAACACTCTCCTATTTTGATTTCAATAGTGCTACGTTTACTCTAAACCAGTTTAATAAAGTGAATGCCCGGGAACTTGGAGACACGGGCAATGACGCACAAGTGTACGGATCAAAAATGTATATAATCGTAAATATATCCAGTACAATTGAGGTGATTAATGCCCTAACTGCAGTATCAATTAAACAAATTAAGGTCAAAAACGGAACAGCCGAAAGACTACCTCGAAGTATTGTGTTCTATAAAAACAAAGCTTTCATCTCAAGTTACGATGGTACGGTAGCAGTAATGGACACTACATCATTAGAAATTGAAAAATACATTACAGTAGGTCGTAACCCTGAGGAGATGGCTATTGCAAACGACAAGTTATACGTAGCTAATTCGGGAGGACTCTCTTATGAGACTGGTAATTATGACAAAACCGTTTCTGTTATTGATTTAAATACACTTACTGAGATTAAAAAGATTACGGTGGTCGATAACCCCCGTTATGTCACTAAGGATCAATATGGTGACGTTTATGTTTTATCATCGGGTAATTATAACGGAATCAACTCCAGCATGGCCATAATTGACAGCAAAACTGATTTAGTAAAATCACAAAAGGAATTTCTCAGTGGACCCATGACCATCAGTGGCGATTATGCTTACATACCTAGTTGGGAGGGCACAGTCAAGTTATTTAATGTTAAAACGGAACTTCTTGAAAGAGAAAACTTTGTGAGCGATGGTACAAAGATAAAATCTCCATACGCAGTCGCTGTAGATGACATCTCCGGCGAAGTGTATGTAACCGATGCAAAAACATATGACATAAATGGAAAAGTGTTCCGTTTTAATAAAACAGGAAAAGTAATAGACAGTATCAATGCAGGTATAAGTCCATGGAAAGTGCTATTTATCAATAAATAAAAAAAGTATTGGCTTCAAGTTAAACACCTCTTGTTTAACAATTAAGAATCCCAAATAATAATCCCTGTAGTAATCACTATTTATTATAGATTCTTCTCTTCAATGCATTGCAAAATGACAAGTATCAGTAAAAAAAAGAATTTAAGTTTTCATTCCTGAATTCTAATCGAAAATTCAATATAAAAAAACCCGGTTAAGATGATTCTTACCGGGTTTTTTATATTGAAACTAATTAATTATCGTATTTAAATTAATTAAAGTTCATATTTATACTTGCCATTTAATTTAGTCCCTTTGATGCGACCAGCTTTAAATAAAGAAGCTAATTTAACAGTAACTGCTTTACCTAATTTATCTGTATCTTTTTCGGGTTCTAATTCTTGAATCTTACTAATCACATCCGTATTAAAAGCCGCACCTATATCTGATAATATATAAGCTAGTTTTTTATCCATTTTATCATTTGCATTAAATTCTTGGGGAACAGCTAGTGGCTTGCTTGGCTTCAATGCAAGAACTTTTTTCCCGCGAACAGATTTAACTTTTTCTACCAATGCATCTAATGTAGGCTTTGCATTAGCTTTAGGTGCTGATCCTGTAAATGCTTGTAAAGCAGCTTGAGCTTTATTTAATTCAGTTTGTAGAGCGCTGACTTTTTCCTTAAGAAAAGCAATAATGTCCTGCTCTGTAACTTTTGCCATATTGGTTTTTTTTAATAAGTGTGAATTGTAAATATGTGAATAAATTCTCTAAACGAAAAAACATTTAAAATAGTTTAACCTGATATACAGTTGTTACTCATATACAAAATTTTACATGCCTTAATTTTTCGTAAATCTTACAACAAAAAATTAATTCAATTTAGTTAATCATATAAACAAAACTAGTTTTCTATCCTGAATTTTTTTAGCATTATAGGGATTCAATAATTGGATTGTCATTTCAATCACGCATATTAAAAATCCCTGAATTAAGCTTTATGTGCCAGTTAATTATCTACAAATTGGTTAATTACAATACTATATGTCTTTAATTGCAAAATTCATAGTGAGATCCTTTTAAATGGTATTACCCAAAGATCTTTCTCACAAGTTTTAATACCTTCTTAGTTTCTTCGAATAATTAAACTGTATCATCGGTAAAGATCAAACCTTAAATTATTATTAAACCTGACTGGAGCCAGGTACGACCTACATGTATAAGGGTATGGAGATAAAATCGGCATTTGTGGCTTTCTTGTAGCTTGCTTCTGGCTTGCTTGTTCGTCTAAAGTCGAACAAGCAAGCCAGAAGCAAGCTCTGAGAGACGAACAACCAAGCGCTCGCTAATCCTGTTCTTTCGTCGCAGATATCTAATAGGTACTATGTTTTTATTATTTAAATAACGCCATCTTTTTACCAAAACAAACTTGAATATTACTATCTAATCCATCTAATCGTATTTATTAGGCTCTTAAATAAATGATTTGATTATGATGTTCAAGTTTTTAATTGCTTCAACTATCTGTTTTTAGACGTATAATCTATAGATAAAACACATTGTAACTTTCATCAAATGAAGGAAGTTCTGGTTTTTGCGCAAAGATCCCATAAACAGCAGCTCCACTTCCACTCATAGATACATATAAGGCACCGGCATCATATAAACTATTCTTCAATCCTTGAATAATTGGAAATGCTTTAAAAACAGATTCTTCAAAATCGTTTTTAATATCCTGCTTCCATTGACCTAGAGGCAGCTTAATTAGTTCTTGTAAAGGAGTCTCGGGAATGCGGCATTTTACTCCACGAAAAGCATCAGCAGTAGAAACAAACACTGGAGGCATAATCAGAACTAGCGAATAAGCGGATAAATCCAGACTTACATCCTTAAACTCCTCGCCCTTTCCATAAGCAAATACAGGCTTGCTCTCGATGAAAAAAGCACAGTCTGCACCCAGTTTCCTGGCGTAGTCCTGCATGACTGCTGTATCCAGTTTCAAATTAAACTTTTCGTTTAACAATCGAATAAAATAGGCGGCATCTGACGATCCGCCACCTAGCCCCGCGCCTATAGGGATTTTTTTATGCAGATGGATGCTTAACGCAGGTAGCTCAAAATCCTTTTTAATCAGCTCATACGCTTTTAAACAAAGGTTTTCTTCATCCCGACCTGGGATAACAATACCTGATGATTCGAAATGCAGAACAGGGGCTTCTACCGCTTCTAAAGCATCATATAACGGGATGGGATAAAAGACAGTCTCCAGGTCATGGTATCCATCGTTTCGTTTGTTCAGTATATTAAGACCTATATTTATTTTAGCGTTTGGGAATAAGATCATAGGGAAAGAAAAATTGCTGATGCAGTAAAAATACATTTATTTCCATACTTAAGACAAAGGTGTTAAATTCGGGGGCTCAATCTTTGAGGAGCAGGGAATAGAAAATGAAACAATATTTAGATCTGATGCAACAGGTGCTTGATAAGGGCACAAAAAAAGAAGACCGTACCGGCACGGGAACGAAAAGCATCTTTGGTGCCCAATTGCGTTTTAACCTGCAGGAGGGTTTTCCGTTGGTGAGCACAAAAAAGATGCATCTGCATTCTATTATACATGAATTGATCTGGTTTCTGAAAGGTGATACCAACATCAGCTACCTGAAGGAAAATAAAGTGCGGATCTGGGATGAATGGGCGGATGAAAATGGAGAATTGGGTCCGGTTTACGGCTACCAATGGCGCTCCTGGCCTACTCCTGACGGAGGTCATATTGACCAAATCACAGAGGTTATTAATCAGATTAAGAATAATCCGGACTCCAGGCGCTTGATTGTATCGGCATGGAATGTGGCTGATGTGGGTAAAATGGCACTTCCCCCCTGTCATTGTTTCTTCCAATTTTATGTCGCAGATGGCCGTTTAAGCTGTCAGTTATATCAACGCAGTGCGGATTTATTTTTAGGTGTTCCCTTTAATATAGCGTCCTATGCGTTGCTGACGATGATGGTGGCACAGGTATGTGGACTGCAAGCGGGTGAATTTATTCATACATTGGGTGATACTCATTTATATACCAATCATCTCGAACAGGCGAAGCTGCAAATTAGCAGAGCGCCTAAAGCTTTACCTTTATTAACTCTTAATCCGGAAATTAAAAATATATTTGAATTCCGGTTTGAAGATATCAAGCTGGAGAATTACGACCCTCATCCGCATATAAAAGCGCCAATTGCTGTTTAATATGTATTTGAATACCCATTTATGAACTTAAGTATTATTGTTGCCATTGACCAGAACTTCGCTATCGGGAAGGATAATCAGCTTCCCTGGTATCTGCCTGAAGATTTAAAGTATTTTAAACGTGTAACTACGGGACATACATTAATTATGGGACGCAAGACCTATGATAGTATGGGTAAGGCATTGCCAAACAGACGTAACATTGTGATCAGCAGACAAAAAAACCTATTATTGCAGGATGCCGAGGTAGTACATTCTATAGAAGAGGCCATATCTTTGTGCTCAGATGATGTGGAAACGTTTATCATTGGAGGTGCTGAGGTTTTTAAACAAGCGATTTTATTTGTTAAGTCTTTGTATATCACCAAAATAGATCATACATTTGATGCAGATACTTATCTCCGGGGGATTGATTTAAAGGAATGGAAGGAAGTTTACAGGGAGGATAAAAAGACTGACGAGAAAAACCATTTTTCTTATTCATTCATCAGGTACGAAAAGGCATAAATATAATTCAGAGTTTAAATTAATTTAAGAATTTTATAAATTAAAAATTTATTTAGATTTGCCCTCTTATTTAGAGTAGAGTATTATAAAATTACACTATATACAATAAACAGAAATGCAAGGTAAAGGTTTGATTAAATTCGCCGCTATCGCATTAACGATTGGATGTTTATATTCCTTATCGTTTACGTGGGTGGCTAAGAAGGTGGAAAAGGATGCGCGCGAATACGCAAAGGGTGATCCGGATAAAGAAAAAGCGTATCTCGATTCAATGGCTACGCAAACGGTGTATAACCTGGGTTTTGCCAAGTACAACTACCAATATGTAAAAGAACGTGAAATTCCTCTGGGGCTGGATCTTGAAGGTGGTATCAACGTAACGATGGAAATTTCCATGACAGACTTGATCCGCAACCTTGCAAACCATAATCCTGATGCTACATTCGCTGCTGCATTAAAAAATGCGGAAGGCAGATTGAGCTCAAGTCAGAAAGATATCATCACTTTATTTGGAGAAGAGTTTTCAAAGTTAAGTCCCAATGGAAAACTTGCTCCTCTCTTTGCTACCCGCGAAAATGCATCTTTAGTTAAAATTGATGCTACTAATAGCGAGGTTTTAGCTTTTTTACGTACACAATCAACAAGTGCTGTAGAACGGTCATTTAATATCCTGCGTACCCGTATCGATAAGTTTGGTGTAACATCTCCAAACATTCAGATGCAGAAAGGTACCAACAGGATCCTGATTGAACTTCCCGGTGTAAATGATGTGCAACGTGTACGGAAGCTGCTACAGGGAACTGCTCAACTGGAGTTCTGGGAAACTTATGATAACACAGAGATCTTCAGTTTAATTGAAAATATCAATAAAACAATCGCTGCGACTCAGGTTAGTACCAAAGACACTGTTAAATCGGGTGCTGCTACAGCTAAACCAAGTTCTGGAAAGCTGGCTCAACTTGGAGCTAGAAAAGATTCTACGGGAAAGGATACTTCAGCTACTTCGGCTAATCAGGCAGAACAGGCTCGTCAAAATCCTTTGTTTGCTGTATTGGCTCCTGCAACCTATCAAGGTGAAAATGGTCAGACTGCACTTCGCCCAGGTCCTGTTGTCGGTTATTCTGCACAAAAGGATACGGCTAAGGTGAATGCTTACCTAAACTCTCCTGCGGTTAAAGCACTAATTCCTCAGAATCTAAAATTGCTTTGGGGTGTTAAACCGGTGAGCGATGAAAGTAAAGTATTTGAATTATATGCATTAAAAGCTTCAGGCTTTAACGGCGAACCGGCTATGGCTGGTGATGTGATTACAGATGCTCGTTCTGATGTTGACCAATCTAATAATCCGGAAGTGGTCATGGTGATGACTTCTGATGGTTCACAAAAATGGAGAAAGGTTACTGCAACTGCAGCTGCTGATCCGAATAATAAAAAGAGCATCGCTATCGTATTAGATAATTATGTTTATTCTGCTCCTACGGTTCAAAATGAAATTTCTGGTGGTATATCTTCTATTACTGGAAAGTTTACTTCTAATGATACAAAGGATCTTGCAAACGTGCTTAAAGCCGGACGCTTACCTGCGCCTGCTAAAATTGTAAGTGAATATGTGGTTGGTCCTACTTTAGGTTTGGAGTCTATCCATAAGGGATTGGTTTCCTCTATTGTGGGTGTGATTGTGATCCTGTTGTTTATGGGCTTATACTACAGTAAAGGTGGCTGGGTAGCTAACATCGCTTTGATTGTCAACTTATTCTTCTTAATGGGTGTGATGGCTTCTTTAGGAGCGGTACTGACTTTACCGGGTATTGCGGGTATCGTGCTTTCTCTTGCCATGTCTATTGATGCGAATGTGCTGATATATGAGCGTGTGCGTGAAGAACTTTCTGAAGGAAAACCACTTAAGGTGGCTATTACTGAAGGATTCAGCAAAGCAATGTCTTCTATCCTTGACTCAAATATCACGACTTTCCTAACAGGTTTAATTCTGTTTATATTTGGTAGTGGTCCGATCCTTGGTTTTGCGACTACTTTAATGTTGGGTATTTTAACTTCCCTGTTTTCTGCCATTTTCATTACCCGTATCATTCTGGAATGGTTAATCGAGAAAAAACAGAATATTTCCTTCTCTATTAAAGCAACTGAGAATCTATTTAAAGACTCCAAGTTTGACTTTATTGCTGGAAGAAAGAAATTCTACGCCATCAGTAGCTTTATCATTATTGCCGGCTTAATTTCGATGTTCACCAGAGGGTTTAGTCTTGGCGTCGATTTTAAAGGTGGACGTTCTTACTTTGTAGAATTCGACAAACCGGTTAAAACGGATGCGGTTCGCGATGTGTTGTTAACTGAATTTGGAATTGCTCCAGAGGTGAAAACTTACGGATCAAGTAACGAGGTTAAGATTACAACATCTTTCATGGTTGATAATAGCTCTGAAGAAACTGAAGCTATCGTAAGTAAGAAACTGAATGATGGTCTTTCGAAAATTAGTCCCAAATATCTGATTAAGGATGCACAAACAGTGGGTCCAACTATCGCGAATGATATTAAGATTTCAGCCGTTTACTCCGTTATATTCTCGATACTCGTTATATTTCTTTACATATTTATCCGGTTTAAGAGATGGCAGTTTGGTGTTTCAGCTATCGTTGCCCTGTTGCATGATGTGCTGGTACTGCTTTCCATCTTTAGTATATTCAACGGTATCCTACCCTTCTCACTGGATCTGGATCAATCATTCATTGCAGCGATCCTGACCGTTATGGGTTACTCAATCAATGATACGGTAGTGGTATTTGATAGAATAAGGGAATATATTGATGAGGGTAAAGGAAAGAATCAGAGTGTGTCTACTGTAATTAATAGTGCGCTGAACAGCACGCTAAGCCGTACAGTGGTAACAGGTATTTGTACAATTGCGGTACTGATCATTATTTTCATCTTTGGTGGTGAAATTCTGAGAGGATTCTCTTTCGCCATGTTAATCGGTGTAGTATTTGGTACTTACTCGTCTTTATTCGTAGCCACACCATTTGTGGTTGAGTTAATTAATGAAAAAGAAATGAATAGTACTATTACCAAAAAGGTTGAAATACTTCCTTAAAACTTTTTTAACTAATTTATATAAAAGGTTGTATCATCGTCGGATGGTACAACCTTTTTTTAGTTTTTGACTTAGTTTTACATCCTCATTATATATTTACTCAACCTTTTTGCAAAATAACAGTTATCTACAAACACTACAAAACTATCTATGGATAAGGATACACTTCAACCCTCTGTTAATTTTCCTAAAGTTGTTATTATTGGGGGCGGCTTCGGGGGCATACAACTTACTAAAAGTCTTAAACATAAAGAAGTTAGTATATTAATGCTGGACAGGCATAATTATCATACGTTTCAACCTTTGCTCTACCAGGTAGCAACAGGTGGACTTGAAGCTGATTCTATAGCCTTCCCGCTTCGAAAGATCTTCAAAGGTCAAAAAAACTTTCTTTTTAGAAATGCGAATGTAGAAACCATTATTCCTGAGCGCAAAGTAATCGTTACCACTGTTGGTGAATATGCTTATGACTATCTGGTTATTGCAACCGGGTCTGATTCGAACTACTTTGGTTCAAAGGACTTGGAGCATTTTACAATGCCCATGAAAACTATTCCCGAATCTCTGAACTTAAGAAGCATGATCCTTCAGAATCTAGAGGAATCACTTGTAGAAAAAGAGCTTATAAATAAGGTGGCATTGCTTAATTTTGTTATTGCAGGTGGTGGTCCTACAGGTGTTGAAATGGCTGGATCTATCGCCGAATTAAAAAAACATGTACTCAAAAAAGACTATCCAGAATTGGATATTAATACGCTTAATATTTATTTAGTTGAGGGTTCCCCTGAGGTATTAGGACCTATGTCTAAAAAATCACAAGTGGGAGCAAAACAGTTTCTTGAAGAAATGGGAGTTACTGTTTTGTTAAATACCAAGGTAACGTCATATGATGGTGAAAAATTAGTTCTTTCTAACAATCAGGAAATATATACTAAGAATGTACTTTGGTCTGCAGGAGTGCGGGGAGTAATGCCAGATGGTATCCCCATGGATAAATTTGTTAGAGGGGGAAGAGTTAAAGTTGATGAATACAATAGGGTAGATGGGTATACAGATATATTTGCGATTGGAGATGTAGCTGCTATGTCTACGGATGGTTATCCGAATGGACATCCTGGAGTAGCTCCTGTAGCGATGCAGCAAGGCAGACTTCTTTCTAAGAACCTAATCAGACTTTTAAATAAAGAACAGCTTGTGCCTTTTAAATACAAGAACAAAGGTTCTATGGCCACTATAGGCAGAAATAGAGCAGTGGTAGATATTGGGAAAATCCATTTTCAAGGCATCTTTGCCTGGTTTGTATGGATGTTTGTGCACTTGATGAGCTTAGTGGGTTACCGTAATCGGATAATTGTGCTGGTCAATTGGGTGTGGAGCTATTTTAGCTATGACAGAGGCTCAAGATTAATCATCAGGCCCTTTAACAGGGAATCTATGACAGAAAAAACGAATAATAAATAGGGGATTAAATAAAAAGAGGCTACTGCAGTTCATGCGATAGCCTCTTTTTTGCAATTTATGTAAATTACAATTTACTGTTTACATCAAGACAATTCAAGTCTTCAAATGCTTGAGTTAAGCGCTTTACAAAGGTTTCTTCGCCTTTACGTAACCAAACACGTGGATCGTAGAATTTCTTATTCGGAGAATCTACGCCATCTGGATTACCAATTTGTGACTGTAAATAAGCTTCCTTAGATACGTAGTAATCTTTAATACCTTCCCAGAATGCCCATTGCATATCGGTATCGATATTCATTTTTACCGCACCGTAAGATATCGCTTCTCTTATTTCTGCTTGTGTGGATCCTGATCCGCCATGGAAAACAAAGTTAATTGGCTTATCAGCAGTAAGACCTAATTCTTTCTTTAAGTAATCCTGAGAGTTTTTAAGGATTACCGGTTGCAATTTAACATTACCTGGTTTGTAAACACCATGTACATTACCAAATGCAGCAGCAATGGTAAAACGGTGGCTTACACTATTCAACTCATTATAAGTATACGCTACTTCTTCGGGTTGAGTATATAAACGAGCGCTATCCACATCTGTGTTATCTACACCGTCTTCTTCGCCGCCAGTAACACCTAGTTCAACTTCAATAGTCATACCCATTGCTTTCATGCGTTCCAGGTATTTCTTACTGATTGCCAGATTTTCTTCCAAAGGTTCTTCAGAAAGATCCAGCATATGAGAAGAAAATAGAGGTTTACCATTTTGTTGGTGAAAACGTTCTCCATGAGAAAGCATTCCGTCTATCCAGGGTAAAAACTTTTTAGCAGCATGGTCAGTATGTAATATTACCGCTATACCATAGTGCTCTGCTAATAAATGTACATGTTTAGCTGCAGATACTGCACCTAGGATACATGCCTCAAGCTTTGAGTTGTCTAAAGTCTTTCCCGCGTAAAATTGCGCTCCCCCATTCGATAATTGAATTATTACCGGTGAATTAACAGCTTTAGCAGTTTCCATAACTGCATTGATAGTATTTGTACCTGTCACATTAACTGCAGGTAACGCAAACTGATGTTTTTTAGCCTGTTCGAATAATTCCTGAACGGCATCTCCATACAATACGCCTTTATAATTTTTAAGATTCATACTTGTTGTTTATTTGGATATTCGAAATTAAGAATTATAAACAAATCGCAAATGATTTCTATCATTAAATTTACTGCTTTAATGCTATTGTCTAAGTTATTTTCTTAAAATTTCGTTTCTTTGCAACCTTATTCCATAGAAATGGCTTGGTTCAAAAGAGATAAAAAAGGAATTATTACATCAACACAAGATAAAAAAGAGGCTCCAGATGGCATCTGGAATAAATGCCCGCAATGCAAAAAACCACTGCACTATGCCGAACAAGTTGAAAATAACTATGTATGTCATTATTGCAATTTCCATTTGAGGATAGGCTCTGCTGAATATTTTTCTCTCCTATTTGATAATAACGAATATACTGAGCTCTTTGGAAACTTGATGTCTGCTGATCCGCTGAGTTTTGTCGATACTAAAAAATATACAGAACGTATTATAGATAGTATTGCCAAGACAGGACTTAAAGACGCAATAAGGGCTGCTCATGGCAAGATCAAGGGACAGGACATCGTTATCGCCTGTATGGATTTTAATTTCATAGGAGGCTCTATGGGCTCTGTTGTGGGAGAGAAAATTGCCCGCTCCATTGATTACTGTATTGAGAAAAAGGTCCCTTTTTTGCTTATATCTAAATCAGGTGGAGCAAGAATGATGGAGGCTGCGTTTTCTTTAATGCAAATGGCTAAAACAGCCGCTAAACTAGCCTTGTTAAGCAGAGCAAAAATACCATACATATCGTTATTAACCGACCCGACAACTGGTGGAGTAACCGCATCTTATGCAATGTTGGGTGATATAAACATTGCTGAGCCGGAAGCTTTAATTGGCTTTGCAGGCCCCCGGGTAATTAAGGAGACTATTAAAAAAGACCTTCCTAAAGGATTTCAAACTTCTGAATTCGTTTTAGAACATGGGTTTCTGGACTTTATTGTTGACAGAAGAGAGATGAAAAACAGGATTGCAAGCTTTATTTCTTTAATGAACAATTAAATCGAATGGAGATAATTATATAAATTGAAATTCCATTAAAAAAAAGCACTGTTGATTGGTCAACAGTGCTTTTTTTTTAGAAAGGAAATTACTACTTTTTTAATCGGGCAGGAATTAAAATTAAAAATTTAAACACTCCCCTCTGCTCCTGTACCTGGCTCATGTCCCAACATTGAACCGGAATTACGCGATTCTCTATGTGAACTAAGCCCAGTGTTGTCGGGGCTGAATGTTTGAGGCGCCTTGGTTTCTGTTGTAGCGTCATCGTCATCTACCGTCTCATCATCAAGATCAGCGTCATCGTCACTTGAAAAATCGTAGTCATCATCATCCGGATCTGTTACATCCACGATCTCATCCTCATCATCGTCAAGAACTTGTTCTGTTTCTACATCCCAATCCTCTTCATCGTCAGACAATATTTCATCATCTTCGCCATCGTCATCGGACAATAATTCATCATCTTCATCGTCCTTAGGTCCAAAATAGACATTATCTACTCTTTCTCTTTCCTGGTCTTTTTTATCAAATAATTCCATGGGTAATTAAATTAAGTGTTAACATTAGCCATAACAGATATCCTTGGGTGTTTTGTTTGAAATAAAGTCAAATATTACAATACTTGTAAAAGGGCCTTTAATTTGCCTCTTTGATGATACAGCGTTAACAATAAACAGGTTAACAAATTATTAAGATCGTTATAATTAATATGAAATTACATTTTTTAGTTTTTCAATTGTATAGTCAATTTCTTCCTTAGTGGTGAATTTACTGAAAGAAAAACGAACAGCAGGACGATTAGGGTTAGCACCAACTGCTTCCAGAACATGCGAACCAATGTTTGTACCCGAACTACAAGCACTCCCTCCAGAAGCTGAAATACCCGATATATCTAAATTAAACAACAACATATCCGCCATTTCCATCTCTGGAAACGAAACATTTAAAATCGTATAGAGACTTTTGTTACTATCTTCTTCGCCATTATAAGTGATTCCCGGAATGCTTGCCAACTGTTGAACCATATATGTTTTTATACCCTGAATCTGCGTTTGGTGAGCATCCATTTCGGTATAAGCTGTTTCTAAGGCTTTAGCAAGTCCCGCTATTCCATAAATATTCTCTGTACCCCCACGCATATTTCTTTCCTGTGATCCCCCATTGATCAATGGCTCAATTTTTACCTGATGACTGATATAAATGAAACCCACCCCTTTAGGTCCGTGCAACTTATGTGCCGCACAAACCAGGAAATGAACCTTCAACTTTTGTACATCATGCGGATAATGCCCCATTGTCTGTACCGTATCACAATGAAAAAGTGCCTGATGTTTTTCGCATATATCACCAACAGCTTCAATATCGGTCAAAGTTCCCAATTCATTATTAGCATGCATGAGAGAAACAAAACTGCGTTCCTGAGAAATTAACTCTTCTAAATGAGCCAGGTCAACATTCCCTTTATCATCAACGCGTACATAACTTAATCTGATCTGACCGCTTTTCTCCATCGACTCTAGTGTATGCAATACGGCATGATGCTCTGTTTTAGAGGTTACAGCATGTTTAATACCATAACTAGTAATTCCGGAACGGATAGCCATATTATCTGCTTCAGTACCACCAGAAGTAAAAAATATTTCTGAAGGAGAGGCATGGATTAAATTAGCTATTGTTTTACGGGCTTTTTCAATCAGCGATCTGGCTTCTCTACCATGCCCATGGATGGATGATGGATTGCCATAATAATTTTCCATTACCGCAACCATTTCCTTTAAAACTTCACTATCAAGCTGAGTGGTGGCAGCATTATCAAGATAAACACGCATTTTATATAATTAAGCTCCTAATATTTCATTCATATCTGCAATTAATCTAGTAGCCAAATTATTTGCATTTGCTTCAGAAGTAGATTCCGAATAGATTCGAATAATCGCTTCTGTGTTCGATTTTCTTAGATGAACCCATTCCTTGCCAAATTCAATTTTCAAACCATCAATTGTGGAATGAGGCTGATCTATATATTTATCCTGAACTTTTTTCAGGAGTCCATCGATATCCATTCCCTCAGTAGGGGTCATCTTATTTTTAGATATAAAGTACAAAGGATAAGACGCCTTTAATTGAGAAACAGACTTCCCTAATTGAGCCAGATGTGTTAAAAAGAGAGCTATTCCAACCAATGCATCACGACCGTAATGCAACTCCGGATAAATTACTCCGCCATTTCCTTCACCTCCTATAATAGCATGTGTAGCTTTCATCTTGTTCACGACGTTGACTTCACCCACAGCAGAGGCATTATAAGTAAATCCAGCCTGCTCGGTTACATCGCGTAAAGCGCGGGTAGATGATAAATTAGAAACCGTATTACCACCCTGAGCTTTTAAAATATAATCCGATACGGCTACAAGGGTGTATTCTTCCCCAAATGCCACTCCATCTTCTGCTATAAAGCAAAGGCGATCAACATCCGGGTCAACTGCAATACCAAAGTCTGCCTTTTTAGCTAGTACTTCTTGCGATAGCGCAACCAGATTCTCAGGTAGTGGTTCCGGATTGTGCGGAAAGTTTCCATCCGGCGTACAATAAAGTTCGTGAATAGTCTCCACTCCAAGTGCTTTCAACAAAGCAGGTACGAAAATACCGCCGGTAGAATTAACACAATCTATCACCACCTTAAAATTCGCTTTTCTGATGAGTTCGACATTCACCAAAGGTAGAGCCAGGATTTTATCAATATGCTTTTGCAAATAGGTACCATCTAAACGAACACATCCCAGTTCATCAACCTCCGAAAAATTGATCGTGTCCATGGTTTCCGCCAATTCCAATACATCCTTGCCATCCTGATCACTGATAAACTCCCCATCTGCATTTAGCAATTTGAGCGCATTCCACTGTTTGGGATTATGACTGGCCGTAATGATGATTCCTCCACCAGCCCTTTCTTCAGTCACGGCAATTTCTACGGTAGGCGTAGTAGAAAGACCCAGGTCTACCACATCTATACCGATACTTTGTAAAGTACCTGCTATCAGATTCCGCATCATTTCGCCTGAAATACGTGCATCCCGACCAATAACAATTTTATTTTTACCTGTCTTGGATACGATCCATTTGCCATAAGCAGCCGTAAATTTTAATATATCTACCGGAGTCAGACCTTCGCCTGCCTTACCTCCTATAGTACCTCTGATTCCTGAAATTGATTTTATGAGAGTCACGCTATGTATTTAAAATGTGTAAAACCCAAAATTAATAATAAATGGCTTAATTCACTCAAATCATCTTTAATACCTATTCCTAACCCTTCCTTAGAGAGCAATAAAATTTACGTAAGTTTGCACCTTTGTAAATAATATAAAATATGCCTGATAAATGGTATCAAAGCTGGTTTAACTCCCCTTATTATCACATTCTATATAGTCAGCACAACGATTCGGAGGCAGAATTATTTATCGATAATCTTTGTTCAAAACTACACCCTGATGCAATTGCCTCAATTTTGGATATTGCTTGCGGTAGAGGCAGGCATTCCATTTATTTAAATAAAAAAGGATTTGACGTAACAGGGATTGACTTATCTCAAGCGAACATAGAATTTGCCAAAGCTTACGAGAATGAAAAACTTCATTTTTATGAGCATGACATGCGGCACTTACTGTATATTAACTACTTCAATCTGGCACTCAACCTATTCACTAGTTTTGGCTATTTTGAAACAGAAAAAGATCATATTAATGCACTGGTATCCTTCCGTAAATCTCTAAAGCCTAATGGTTTATTAGTATTGGATTATTTTAACAGTACGAGAATACTGAGTGATCTAACGGATAGGGAAACCAAAACTATTGATGGTATAGATTTCCATATAACTAAAAGGGTGGAGAATAGCAAAATTATTAAGACCATTGACTTTGAAGATAAGGGCCGTGCGTACCACTATACCGAAGAAGTTGTCGCTTTCTCTTGCGCAGACTTTGAAAGATTATTCAAGCTAAGCGGATTTGAAATAATTAATACTTTTGGAGATTACGCATTGAACGCGTACAACGAGAGCACATCAAATAGACTAATATTTATTTGCCGTAAAGCAGATGTTTGATCAATTATTACAATTAGACCACCAGTTGTTTCTGGAAATCAATCAGAGATTGGCAAATCCTTTCTTTGATTGGGTTATGCCTTTGTTCAGGAACAGATACTTCTGGGCACCTCTGTATTTATTCCTAATCGTTTTCCTGGTCAGAAATTATAATAAATATGGCTGGATCTGTATCATCTTTTTACTGATCACATTTGCTATAAGCGATTTTGTTAGCGCCTCAATGGTAAAACCCTTATTTGAACGGTTAAGGCCATGCAATGCACCCGACTTTAAAGAAGAAGTACGCTCTCTAATCAGTTGCGGCAGTGGATTCAGTTTCCCTTCCTCACATGCCACCAATCACTTCGCTATAGCTGTCTTTCTGATCGTTGTATTTTATCATCGTTGGAAACCTATTTTGCCATTGGCATTAGGATGGGCATTTTGTGTCGCCTTTGCACAAGTCTATGTAGGCGTCCATTTCCCTATTGATGTCACCACCGGTGCCTTACTAGGTTCAGTCGTTGGCTATATCACAGGTTCAACATTTCTAACACTTTACACTAAACAAATATGGAATACTGGAAACTAATTATATTATTTTCTAGCTGCTTCTTCGGAGGAATAAGTGTATTCCTTTTCCAAAAAGAGAATCCCAAACGAATAAAGCTTCTGCTTTCCTTTAGTGGAGCCTATCTGTTTTCGATTACCGTTTTACACCTTATTCCCGATGTATACAAGGTAGCAGACCATTATATCGGCCTGTTCATCTTAGGCGGGTTTCTCTTCCAGATCGTTTTGGAACAATTTTCAGATGGTATAGAACACGGGCATGTACACCGTCCGGAGCATAATCAATACGTATTCCCTTTTGCCATCATGATCAGTCTCTGTCTTCATGCTCTCTTGGAAGGCATGCCGCTCACACAAGGACATCAAAATGAATTGTTATTTGGAATAGCCTTACATCATATCCCCGCCTCTTTTGCCCTTGCCAGTGTATTACTACAAAACCGGGTGAACAAAAATATGATCATTGGCATGATCGTTTTATTTTCCCTCATGACTCCTGGTGGCTATTTATTAAGCGCCGGAATCAGCAATGGATCAATGGGAAATATCGATGCTTATTTCAATAGAATAATGGCTGTAGTAATCGGTATTTTTCTACATATCTCTACAACCATACTATTTGAATCAAGCGTGGATCATCATTTCAATAAACGCAAATTGGTTGCCGTACTTGCAGGAACCAGTATTGCATTAATAGGCTTTTTGTTACACTAACCGACCGACCTAGCTTTCTATAAGCGGGCTTTCTGCTGCATTGATCAACCCCTAAGTTTATCCAGCAGCACATTAAGCTGATGCGCTTCTTCTTCTGTGATGTTCTTTTTCAGAATATCTTCAGGAGTAACAATAGGATCCAGATAGGCTAAAACATCAAGTCCAAGTTGCGTAATAACAATATCTACTGCCCTGCGATCAACTGAATTAACCGTACGGGTAACCAACTCCTTTTGAACTAAGCGCTCCACAATTCTGGACGCATCCGACATTTTATCCAGCATCCGTTCCTTAACCAGGTTGATTGTTGCTGGCTTAGGGTACTGTCCCCTCAAAATCCGCAATACATTATATTGCTGCAAGGTAACCTGTTCTGTGCTCAAACGCTCTTTTACAAGCCCTGTAATCCAACTGTAGGAATAAATCATATTCACTACCAGTTTATGATAGTCATTTTTAAACCTTACCTGATGAATCTCCTTCTCTAGTTCCATTTTTTAAAAAAATTAACGGTTAATCACTTTTATTTCATCTGATTGTCCGTAATTCCATGGGCAGTGTATGCATTTGTTTTTGCAGCAGTATCCTCTTTTTAGATGATACAACTGAGTTAAGACCATTTTCCCTTCTTTATTAAAATAATAATCCTGCTTTTCTATCAGCATTACATTAAAATTTTAACCGGTAAAACACCTGAAAAATGCTTTCTAAGATGCTCGCCGTCCCCATGAAGAGTCCATATTTCTGCAGGATTAACTTCCTGTATATATTTCAAAATATCATTCCAATCTGCGTGATCCGATATATATAATTCCAGGTCATTGCTGGCCTGTAATTTTTTCCATCCAGAGGCAAACGCCCTTAAAACTCCTTTAGCCCTAAAATAGCAATTAAAGGTAAGTGGAGGAACGATATAAACAAATCCCTTATCGGGAAACTTCATCAATTTTCTGTTATAAGGCTGATAATCTCCTGGATTAAATCCATAATCCTCGTAAATCTTTGTAATACCGAGCATTGAATGATGCAAAAGTACACTTCGTTGAGGACAATATGCTGAAATAAGATGAATTAACCGCTGACTTTTCCCTAAAGCATAAGAACCGAGCAATACATTATGGTTTGAAGCATTTAATTTCTTAATTTCTTCTATCGGATCTGGATGAATCACCTCAGGATTTGCAAAAGTAGTTTCCGTAATTAACACATCAGCCTGCACACTTTCAAGCGGCTCACACGTTGGATCAGCCTGCATTTTAATATCTCCCGTATACAGGTATCGCATTCCCTCATACTCCATCAGGATCTGTGCAGAACCCAGAATATGACCCGCAGAAATAAAAGTAATCTTTACCTGATTGATATAAAAAGGCTGATGAAAATCAAATAAATGAAATTCCCTACCAGCATTTTTCCTTAACCGTAGCTTCATAATAGACTCCGTAGCAGGCGTACAATAGATCGTATCATTACCCGGACAGGCATGATCTCCATGCGCATGAGAAATCAGTGCAACCTTTACCGGTAATTTAGGATCCAGATAAAACGCTCCAACGGCACAATATAGACCATGATCACCCACACGAATAAAGTCAGGCAAAATCATATCTTACCTTCCGATAAAGTAACAAATCGCTTATGCAGCTCCAATACCTGAGGAATAATTAGGTTCAGCTCATCATTCAGAACGCAGAAGTCCGCCCGCTTTTCCTTCTCTTCCTCACTCATCTGTTTATCCATTCTTTTCATAATATCATCCCTGCTCATGGTATCCCGCTGCATGATCCGGGAAATCCGAAGCGACAAAGGCGACTTTACCAACAGGGTATAATCACAATCCTGATCGGAGCCACTTTCGAAAAGTATAGCAGCCTCCTTCAATACATATTTACAATTCTGATCCTCCGACCATTGTTTAAAATCACGAAACACCGCAGGATGAACCAATGCGTTGAGTTTGTTAAGTAAGTTGGCATCGTTAAAAACCAGAGCACCAAGCATGGAACGGTTGAGTACCCCAGAGGAATAAACCTCATCACCAAATACTGCTTTAACAGATGCAATAAGCTCTTTATCCGTATGCATCACTAACTTAGCACGTGCATCAGCATAATACACCGGAACCCCCAGTAGCTCGAATATCCGGCATACCGTTGTTTTACCGGTACCTATCCCGCCTGTAATTCCAATTTTTAACATCATTTTTTTATGAAGAAATCAACTACCTGCGGATCAACCTTAACCAGTTTTGAATATCCCGGAATATGTGTAAGCTTTAACGGAAGTTGAGAATATCCCTGTTCTCTGGAATCCTTTAAATTTATAGATACCTCGAAGGAGTCCTGATTTACACTTGCATAGCGGCTTAAAGCGGTTAATACAGTGATCGATACCTTTTCAGGCAACACATGCACATCATAACCCTCCGCATTTAACACTTTAATAGGAACTTTAACTATCTTTTCAGTAAATCGTTCTATAGGAATTTCGACTTTAACGGACAAGGGGAAAATATCCATATTATCAACGTTCGATTTTATAAAGCCTACTTTGGCCAAAATAGTATCTTTAACATCAACTCTTTTAAAGACGGATGTAGGCCAAAATTTGAACTTTTTCAAATCAACCGCTGCTCCATTCACGATTACATGATCCGGAATCAGTTTGATAGGTCCTGAAATTCCATAGGTAGGCACAAATGAGATGTCCTTAATCAATTTAATGGGGACCTTCTTGACCGATCGCTTAGAAAAATCAAAGAAAAGGGTATCCGGATTAACTGCAATAACACGCTGATTAGATTCAAACTGCTTATTCAGATCATTCATCTGATTTGAAAACACAATATAACTACGCGAACTCAGGGCGCTCAAACTAACATTAATAACCGGGGGTTGAAGTCGCAACCTCGAAAACAATAACTGCCATCCTGATCCTTCAATCTGCAGTGAAACGCTATCTTCCTGCAAAGGATGATAGGCACGGTTTTCAGGAGGATCAATATAGTTAATCCGGGAATCTACCCTGTATTTATAATTACCAGACAAGGCGATTAGCATCCAGGTTGCAAACGCGACTATTAAACAGCTTAAAAAAACTGTCAGCCTTCGTCTTTCAATCCGATTTAAACTTGTCAGGGGCATAATTCGTAAATATATAATAAAATTACCCCTACCAAACAAAGCATCTGTATCTAATACGATTAGAGGAATGCCTTTTTGATAAAAATCAATTAAACAAATAATCCCCAAAATTAAAATCCATTACAGATTAATTTTGAGGAAGTAATGCATTAAAAAAGAGCTACACTATTCAAAAATAGCAATCTCCCTATTTCTTTTTCTAAGCTTTAACGTTGGTGTTCATTGCCTTAGAAGCATCAAGAGAAATTGCTGATTTATCAAAGCGAATTTTAGTACCACTTTCCACTTCGATAAGGAAAGAAGTATCATTCATTTCAACAATTTTTCCATGAATACCTGCAGAAGTAATCACCTTATCACCTTTTTTAAGTTCTTCAATAAATTTCTTCTGATCCTTCGCCTTCTTCATTTGAGGGCGAATCATGAAAAAGTAAAATACGACGATAATTAACACCATCGGCAGGAAACTCATCAGTTGAGAAGTACCTGGTAATTGTAATAAAATTGATGTAGTCATTTTTATGGTTATTTATTTAAAGATTGAACTTCCCCTTTAAGAAATAGTTCGGTTGAAGCGTTTACGGCATTGGAGGTAATCATTACCTGTTTGTTTTGCATTCCACTTTTGCCGGTACTATCAAATACTACTTTAATCGCAGCACTTGCACCCGGTGCAATGGGCTCGTGTGGATAATCAGGCACTGTACAACCACAACTAGCCGTAGCATTTGAAATGATTAAAGGGTCAGTCCCTGTATTTTTAAATTTAAAATCATAAGCAACCTTGTCCCCTTCAGTAATTTTACCGAAGTTGTAGACACTACTTTCGAAGACCATAGTAGCCTTACTCACCGAGTCAGAAACGATTGAATCTGCACTGGTTACTTTAGATTTATTGCTGTTACATGAACTCACACTAACGGCAATAGCAGCGATCGCGATAATAAGAAACTTTTTCATATCTAGTTTTATTCTATTAATCCCCTACCAGTTTTACGGATTTTTCCGGCAGCTCTAAGGTCCAACATAATTTTGTCTAAAATACCATTAATAAACAAATTACTCTTAGGTGTACTAAACTCTTTTGCAATTTCTATATATTCATTCATGGTCACCTTTACAGGGATCTCCGGAAAATGTACCAACTCGGAAATAGCCATTTTCATTAGTAGGATGTCGATCACAGCAATTCGCTCCGCATCCCATTTTTCTGTTTTATCAGCGATGTATTTTTGAAACTCCTGATCAAATGTAATCACCCTTCTGGTCAGATCAAGAATATAATCCCGGTCCTCACTCCATGATGCACTAATCAGCGACAATTTATTCTCTTTAGCCACCTCGCTCTGGAAATTGCTGAATGTTTTAGCCATCATCGCTTCAAGCACATCCTTATCTACAGACCAGTTGATAAATTTCTCTTCAAAAACTTGTTCGATGCCCGGAGTCTTACGAATAATCTTTTTAAAAATATATTTGATAATTTCCTTTTCCGAACGTAACGAAGTATCTTCACTCAACAGATAGGCCTCGTAAGCTTCCGACGATTTTAAGATATTGAAAATATCCTTAATCACTTCGCGATCAAAGCTATACTCCAATGCATACTTTTGTGCTCCAGCCTGGTAGGCAGGATGATCACGTAATAACTGAATAAATCTATTGGTGTTTAACTTAGTATTTGCATGAAGGTCGGTTTCATCCGGACGGTGTTTATTGGCGCGCTCATCCGCATCGACCAAAACATAATCTGCTACATTAACAAGTAAACCCAGCAGCGAGATGTACATTTCGTAAACTTCGTCTACACTTTCTAATAATTTCTTTTCAAAAGTTTTAACTACTTTGTCTTCAGATGCCTGGTATGCATATAAAACCTGCAATACCTTCACTCTAAGCTGCCTTCTATTTAACATGTTATAAGAACGATTTATATAAATTTGTACTATTATTTTTGATCATTTAAGCCTACTGCAAAAGGCAGAAAGCTTTAAATATTTAGAATGATCCCTTGATTTTTCTTATGTCAGAAATTCTTTTTTCCGCAATGATATCTGCAGCACGATTCGCTGGAATTTGATCACGTATTGATTTTTGTAATACTCCTCTGGTAGCCGAATAAATATTCTCTGCCAGCTGCATGGTACGCTTACGACTAAACCCGGCCAGCTCCGAATAACAATTAATCATTCCACCTGCATTAATCAGGTAATCCGGTGCATACAGAATTCCTTTTTCAAGAAGCATCTGTCCATGTACATCTTCATCCGCCAGCTGATTATTTGCCGATCCAGCTATAATTGCACACTTCATTCGGGGAATAGTTTCCGAATTAATCGTTGCACCCATAGCACATGGAGCGTAAACATCAAACTCCAGATCAAGGATACTGTTGTTGGGGATGGCATGAGCGCCATATTTAGCAGCAACCAGCATCGCCCGTTCTTCATTTATATCACTCACATATACCTTTGTATGCTCTTCACGAAGCAAATGGATCAGGTTCTCTCCTACCTGTCCCGCTCCCTGCACAGCAACCGTACGGCCAATTAAACTATCGTTACCAAAATGTTCTTTTATACAGGCCTTAATCCCCATCAAAACACCTTTTGCAGCAATTGGAGACGGATCTCCGCTGCCTCCAAGTGTTTCAGGAACGCCCGTTACATATTGAGTTTCCATGCGGATGTACTCCATATCTTTCGGATTCGTACCCAAATCTTCAGCAGTAATAAATGAACCATTCAGATTTTTGATAAACCGTCCAAAACGACGCATCAGCGCTTCAGTTTTACCGGTAGAACTATCGCCAATGATCACGGCATTTCCACCACCAAGATTCAATCCTGTGATTGCAGCCTTATAGGTCATAGTACGCGAAAGACGCAATACATCTTTCAACGCATCTGCTTCGGTTGCATAGGTCCACATACGGGTTCCACCAAGTGCAGGACCTAATGTAGTATCATGTATGGCAATAATAGCTTGTAATCCGGTGTCCTCATCACTGCAGAAAACCACATTCTGATGGGAACATTTACTAAGCTGATTAAATACAGAACTTTCTTCAAACGACTTTAAAGACATATTTTTCGTGACGGAATGAGAGCTCAAAAGTAATACTTTTTCTTAATTATTTATCTTTAATAGCGATAATATAAAGGGAATTAATCCGTTAGTTCAAGCTAACAGATAATTCCGGACATATTGATACTTACTTGAACACATTAAGGAGACAAGAAGAATATGGTTTTAATGCATCTTCGCTGCTTGTTCGTTCGCTCACGCTTGCAGCTTCGCTAAAACAGTGTTTTTAGCGGTGACCAAAGGAGCAAGCAGCCTGCGAGCAGCGACTCAGGTATATAGCAATGACCTACTCATTACGATCTCCTCTCCTACCCGGATATGACAAATTTACAATCATGGATAACGCTTTATTCATTACTTTTGCATATCGCTGAATGAAACATCTTGCATATCTAAATAAATTCTTCTTCAAATATCGCTGGCGAATGCTCCCCGGGATCATCTTTGTGATCACGTCCAATATTTTTGGGGTACTGCCAGCCCGTGTCATTCGCATCGCCTTCGACCTGGTGAGCGAAAACATTGACGTCTTCCGTCTTTTCAATGGCTTTGAAAGACAAGAGCTTGTTTATCAGATCTTCGGAACCAGTTTATTGTTTTTTGGAGCACTGGTACTTGTACTAGCACTAATCAGGGGGATCCTTCTTTTTTTTATGAGACAAACCATTATCCTGATGTCGCGCCATATTGAATACGACCTTAAGAACGAAATTTACAACTATTACCAAAAGCTCTCTATGAGCTTTTATAGAAAGAATGACACCGGAGACCTGATGAATAGGGTAACCGAAGACGTGAGCCGTGTTCGAATGTATGTAGGGCCCGCCATTATGTATAGTTTAAATACTGTGGTTCTATTTGCACTGATCATTATTTCTATGGTCAACGTCAACCTCAAACTTGCCTTTTTCAGTCTCCTGCCCTTACCCATCATGGCGGTAATCATTTATTACATCCACTCGAGCATCAACGTTAAAAGTGAACAGATTCAGAAACAGTTATCTAAACTTTCGGGCTTTGTTCAGGAAAATTTCTCCGGAATCCGGGTAATTAAAGCCTATGGACGTGAGGATCATATTCGGGAGAAGTTTGCTGATGAGAGTGAAGATTATAAAGAGGCATCGCTAAATCTGGTACAGGTTCAGGCCGTATTTTACCCGGTTCTGATGTTATTGATTGGCATTAGTACCATTGTTACCATTTATATAGGGGGCGCAGAAGTGATTAATGGTTCCATTTCGGCGGGAAATATTGCTGAGTTTGTGGTCTATGTAAACATGCTGATGTTCCCTGTGATGTCCCTGGGTTGGGTCACCTCACTCATTCAACGTGCCGCAGCATCACAAAAAAGAATCAATGAATTTCTGAAAACTGAATCGGATATTACTTCTGTTAGTTTGCCGGAATATACGATGACGGGAGAAATTGAATTTAGAAATGTCACTTTTATTTATCCGGATACAGGAATTGTAGCGCTTGATAATGTATCGTTTACGGTAAAACCAGGTCAGTTTATGGCCATCATTGGACGGACAGGCTCAGGGAAAACGAGTATTGCTAATTTGATTATGCGTATGTACGACCCCACAAGTGGAACGATTCTTATTGATGGAATCCCGTTAAAGGAGGTAGATTTAAGCAGATATCGGAATAATATTGGCTTCGTACCTCAGGATGTATTCCTGTTTTCGGACACGATTGCCAACAACATTGCCTTTGGAGAGCGCATAACAGATATGGCGAAGGTATATCAGGCAGCCAAAGATGCAGCCGTATTTAACAACATCATTAAGTTTGAACATGGGTTTGAAACCATGGTTGGCGAACGGGGTGTTACGCTATCGGGGGGACAAAAACAGCGGGTTTCCATAGCCAGGGCGCTAATTAAATCGCCCAAACTGCTCATTATGGATGATTGCCTGTCCGCCATAGATACCAAAACAGAAGAAGAGATTTTAAGACATCTGGGTGCTAATCTGCACGGGCGTACCAGTATATTGATTGCCCATCGCGTTTCAACCATTAAAAACGCAGATATTACTCTTGTTTTTGACAATGGCAAGATCGTGGAACAGGGAAATCATTATGAACTGTTAAAACGGGATGGGGTGTACAAACTTTTATACGACAGACAGCTCCTGGAAGAAGAAATTACAGAGGAAAAATAAACAAATTTTCGTGTTAAATGTATTTTGAACTTTGATAATTAAAATATTATATTTACCCCAACCAAACTTTAACTATAACATGGGAGATTTTGATAACAAAGAGAGAGAAGAGGTTTTTTCAAAGAAAGTAAGAGCTGGAAAGCGCACCTATTTTTTCGATGTAAAGTCGACTCGTTCGAACGACTATTACATTACGATCACGGAAAGCAAGAAACGTTTAGAGGACGGTGTTTTTGTTAAACACAAGATCTTTTTATACAAAGAGGATTTTGAGAAGTTTGCTGAAGGATTTAAGGGGACGGTCGATTATATTAAAGATCACCAGGATGTTATAGAAAAGAAGTATGAATTCACTGAACACCCCGTTGAAGTGGCTAAAACAGAAGATGATTTCACATTTTAAAGACAGAGTTTAAGTACCTGTTTCTCATTTATACTATTTCAACCATGCAAGAACTGCATGGTTTTATTTTTTTAATAGATCTCATAACTCATTCAAAAAGTCTTTAGCAGATGTGGTTTGTAGTTGTCCTTTTGTAAAAAGTTGCATTTCTTCTAATCCTGCTTTAATATTATCAATACTCTTTGATTCGCTACGCATTTTCTTGAGGTGTTCATTCAGGTTTTGCCCTTGCTCCTTACTGATGATGCCTTTATACTTATCTGAGAGTTTTGTCTTAAATGGAGCATTATTCTTTTCCAACACTTTAATCAAATGCAGTTCTTCCAATTCATGCAAAAGTCCTGCAGCTTTTTGGTTGGTCAATTGTATAAGCATGGTATCCATAGGAGAAATTTAAATTATAAAGCTAATTTAAATAAAAATTAAGCAATGACAGAGAAATACAGATAAAGAGCAAAACTTTAAAACTCTCCCTTCTTTAATGAACCTTTAGTACCCTATTTACTCTAATACATATTTTATATCTTTGCCCTTTATTTTCCATAATGAAGGCGACAACTGATCATCACTTCTTGGGACTACAGGATCTCTCTTTGCATACCTATGAAAGTAGCAAAGTAGTCATTCAACAAATCCCCTATGAGCACACTTCATCCTATGTTACAGGATCTGAAGCCGGACCAGCAGCCATAGTAAAGGCTTCGGAGTTTGTCGAGTGTTATGATGAGGAAATTGACACCGAAATTGCCGAACGGATTGGTATCAATACACTTGCTCCTTTAGTGTTTGGATCGCTGATTAATGCGGAAGCAATTTCCCTTATCGAAGAGTCGACGGCTGAGTTATTAAAGGATGGCAAATTTGTTGTTTCCTTTGGAGCCGAACATACTGCTACGTATGGAATAGTAAAAGCTTTTGCCAAAAAATATAAGAACTTAAGTATCCTGCAGATCGATGCGCACTCCGATTTAAGGCAAAGTTACCAGGGGAACAAGCTTTCGCATGCCTGTGTGATGGCACGGATTCATGATATGGGACTTACAATTTGCCAGGCAGGTATTCGTGCACTGTCACGCGAAGAAGCTGAGCTGATAAAAAAATCGGATAACATCAATACTTTTTATGCCCATCAGATCAGAAGAAATCCGTTATGGATGGAGGAAATCATAGCACCCTTAAGCAATGATGTATACATCACAATAGATGCGGATGGATTTGATCCTTCAATCATGCCAGGAGTGGGAACAGCAGAACCTAACGGTTTATTTTGGACTGAAACGCTTCAGTTACTTCACCTGGTATGTAAAGAAAGAAATGTGGTTGGCTTCGACATTGTAGAATGTGTGCCCATCAAAGGAAGCATCTTATCAGAATATACGCTGGCTAAACTGGCCTATAAATTACTGGGCTACCGATTTATCTCTTAGTTATTATCAAAATTAGCATACATATAAAAATTCAACTTACTATATAAATGGCTTTACAATGTGGAATTGTTGGTTTACCCAACGTCGGAAAATCAACTCTATTTAACTGTTTATCAAATGCAAAAGCACAGGCAGCAAACTTCCCATTCTGTACGATAGAACCGAATGTGGGTGTTATAACTGTTCCTGACGAGCGCTTAACTAAACTTGCCGAGCTGGTAATACCTAATCGGATCGTGCCCAATACAATAGAAATTGTAGACATCGCAGGTTTGGTTAAGGGCGCAAGCAAGGGAGAAGGTTTAGGAAATCAATTCCTGGGGAACATCAGGGCAACCGATGCTATTATTCATGTACTTCGTTGTTTCGACGATGGCAATGTAATCCATGTAGATGGTTCGGTAGATCCTATTCGTGATAAAGAAATTATAGATACAGAACTTCAGTTGAAGGATCTTGAGGCTGTTGGCAAAAAGATCCAGAAAGTGGAAAAGATGGCAAAGACGGGTGGAGACAAGGACGCTAAAAAAGCCTATGAGGTTTGCAATATCGTCAAAGCGCATCTTGAATCGGGCAAATCTGTTCGTACTGCCCTACTTTCTGATGAAGATAAGGAGTATATTGATGATCTGTTTTTGCTTACCGCTAAACCGGTTGTTTATGTATGTAATGTGGATGAAAATTCGGTTACTGCGGGCAACCATTATGTAGACCTGGTACGTGAGTCTGTGAAAGAAGAAGATGCTGAAGTTTTGATCATCTCGGCTAAAATAGAATCAGAGATTGCTGAACTGGAGAGTTACGAAGAAAGACAGGAATTTTTGAATGACCTTGGTTTGAAAGAATCAGGAGTAAGTCAGCTTATTCAGGCTGCTTATAAACTTTTAAAACTGGGCACCTATTTCACTGCTGGTGTACAGGAAGTACGGGCATGGACCATTACAATGGGGTTTACTGCTCCACAGGCTGCCGGAGTGATCCATAGTGACTTTGAAAAAGGTTTTATCCGTGCAGAGGTGATTAAGTATGATGACTTTATTAAATATGGTTCTGAAGCGGCATGTAAAGAGGCTGGTAAGTTAAGTGTGGAAGGCAAACAATATGTAGTTTCGGATGGTGATATCATGCACTTCCGTTTTAATGTTTAATAATCAAAAGGTATTAATTCTTAATAACAGAAAAAGACTGTCTCTAATAGGGACAGTCTTTTTCTGTTATACATATCTTCAATACTGAATTTTTCTTATCACATCTAAACTTATTTCAGTGGACTACTGCTATAAATATGATATTCGCCAGGTGCAAGTGTTGTCGGATATACTGTTCCTGAAACGTTAACAGTAGCACCTGTAAAGTAGTCGTACCATGCTCCGCTGGAAGGGAAAGGAACATCCATGGACTTAGCCGTCACATCGAAATTACCCGTTACCACTACATTTACGGTCGAACTTTTCAATACAATATACTTTATTGAGCCCGTCAAATTGTATTGAAAATCAGTCGTAGCAAACACCGCATTATTCTTCCTAAGGTTAATCAGTTTTGAATATACGTTATATAGTGCCTTCCGATTGGCATTAGCCGAGTAGTCCCAAAGTACAGGCTTCTCTCCTGTACGGCCATTTTGGTCAATTGAAATGTCGTATCCCAGTTCTCCGAATTGCCAGATCATTTTAGGTCCGGGAACCGCAAAGAAGAAAGCAGCAACTAATGCCTGGCGTTTAAGAGCAGTTTCAAACGTTTTTATATTGTATGTTCCTGCGGAATTACCATATTGAAGGTTCTTGTACATCAACCTCTCTTCGTCATGGCTCTCCATATATGTGACCAGTTTGTCTGTTTGGGTGAAACCATGTTTATCATAAAAGGCTCTTGAAAAGTCTGAATTACCTATATATCCCATACTGGCCTCATTGAAGGCACCGTTGAGATTATTCCATAACATCATTCCATTATCACTCAGTTCTTTTTCTTCTGCATCAGCAGCGAAATGCTCGAGTATCACATAGAAATTAGGGTCAATGGACTTCATATAAGAATTATATTCCTTCCAGATCTGAATGCGACTGGCATCATAAGCACCCCAGGTACTTACCGCAGCATCTGTTGTACCCGAATTCTTTTGAGTGAAACCCTTGGACAGATCGAAGCGGAAACCATCTATTTTATATTGCTGCATCCAAAACTTGACAACATTCTTGACGAAGTACTTGGTAGCCTGACTTTCATGATTAAAATCATACCCTACATTGTAAGGATGCATAGGATCAGTATTAAACCAGGGATTGTCAGCAGTAGGTTTACTAGTTGCCTGATCAAAATAGAGCTGCACCATAGGAGACTGTCCAAAGGAATGGTTCAACACCATATCCATAATTACAGCGATCCCTCGGATATGGCACTCATCAATCATCTGTTGAAGGGCCATTTTTGTTCCATAATATTTATCAGGAGCGAAATAGAAGGAAGGATTATATCCCCAGCTGGAGTTCCCTTCAAACTCTTCAATTGGCATCAGTTCTATGGCATTAACTCCAAGCCGGCTGAGATAGTTCAGCGTATCTTTCAATGTGGAGTAGTTATGATTGCCTAAAAAATCACGCAGGTGTAACTCATAGATGACCAGGCTCTTAGGGTCAGGCCTTACAAAACTGGCATTTTTCCAGTTATATATAGGTTGATTGGCCTGCATAATACTTACAATACCACTTGTCTTTCCTGTAGGATATGCTTTCAGAGAAGGATAAATTGCGGATGGAATGAAAGAATCATTAGAAGGATCAAGTACTTTCTCACTATAAGGATCCGCAATTTTTAATGTTCCATTCACCCAATACTGATAGGCATATTCTTTATCAGGATCCAGATTATCCAGTTGTACCCACCAACGAGTTCCATCAGGTGTACGTTTCATGAAATTAGCAGGGGTAGCTTTCCAGTCGTCTAATTCTCCAATTACATACACAAATTGTTTTCCCGGAGCATATAAATTGAAGATAGCGGACCTGCCATTATTAATATAGGTTACCCCATCTTTAGCATTTGCAGGTAAGCTCGCTTCCTGAACGGTGCCGTTTAATGTAAAAGTAAATGAAGTTTCTGCCGTTACTCCGGCACTAGTAGCAACTACTCTAACAAGTTGTGAACCAACTGTCGTTAATTTTACTTTTGTTGTAATTGAACTGACATTACTAGCAGTCCCTATACTGACCCCATTTAAATAAAGGGTTAAGTCAGCAGCCTTCGAAGCTATAGCAGAGATGTTTAATTCCTGACCGACAACCTGAACTTGTATGGCTGGCGCAGGTGAATATAAAGGCTCAAATTCAGGATCAATAAACCGAACGTCTAATTTTCCGGACTCTGTAATGGGCAAATAGATATCACTGTTATCTCTATTCCTGGCCACCAGGGTTCCATCCGCATTGCGAAAAACCATGGCGATCTTTTGAATCTTTTCTCCTGCAGGAACGTTGAAGAAGGCTCTTGGGCTAATAGTTATTTCATAAATCCCATTCCCCATAGGAGTTAAAACAGACGCAGGATCGGGTACATTAAACGAACTGCTTTTGGTATACTTCCAGTCGCCCGCGCCTGTACTCTTATCTGTAATCACCCCCGCGTGCATATAAACATTACCGGATATACTTTTAAGTCCTTGATTTCCTCTGGAAGCATCGAAGGTTATAGTCAACGGATCATCCCCTGTAGGGAATGAAGGCGACCAAGTTATCAATCCTGCAGAGGCTTCAACAACCGGAATTTCTGTATCATTCATGTCTTTCTTACGGCAACCTGTACTAATAATTAAGGGTAGCAATAATAATAAATATATACTTTTCATAGGAGGTTTTTTAAAAACATAATGGATTAGGTTTAATGACGAAGAAGGAATTTAACCCTGGCTATCCCGAACATTTAGTATAGAGACAGCTGCAGCGAGCATTAAAACACCTGCCATAACGAGCGCGTAAATTGCTTGTCCGCCGAAAAGCTGTTTAACGATCATTCCTCCAAAGAAACCATTTACAATTTGCGGGAAGGTGATGAAAAAGTTAAAAATGCCCATGTAAACTCCCATTTTCCGTGCAGGAATAGAACTTGATAAAATAGCATAAGGCATAGCAAGGATACTACCCCAGGCCAGACCAATACCAATCATGGAGAAGATAAGAATTTGGGGATCAGAAATAAAATAGATCGAGAGCAGGCCTATTCCCCCGGCACATAATGAAAAGGCATGTGCTATTTTCCGGCTTGTCATTCGTGCTATTGAGGGAAGACACAATGCATATATGGCTGACACTCCATTGTAAATACCAAACAAGATGCCTACCCAATTCGCTGCATCGGCATAGCGGGAAGAAGTAGTATCTCCGGGAAGGACATTATAAACATGTTGTGCAATGGCGGGAGTGGAAAACACCCACATGGAAAATAAAGCAAACCAGGAGAAGAATTGAACCAATCCTAACTGTTTCATCGTGGCAGGCATATTGGAGAAATCAGTGAAGATACTCATGATTCCCTTTTGCTCCCCTACTTCGGGCTCACTTTCCTGAAACCGTGCACGTTCCTCGGGAGAATATTCTTTTGTAGTGACCACCGTCCACACTAATGAAAATAACAGGACCGCTGCTCCAACATAGAATGAATAAATGACATTATTAGGAATTACACCAACTGCTGCAATCTTTGAAACGCCCAGATATTCCGAAAACACATAAGGGAGCCATGAACCAATAACAGCACCTGCGCCAATTAGGAAGGTTTGTACGGAGAAACCAATACTATGCTGATCGTTGGGAAGGTTATCCGCAACTAAAGCCCTGAAGGGCTCCATTGCCACATTAAAAGAAGCATCCATGATCATCAACATCCCTGCTCCTACTAGTATAGGTGGCAATAAATAAGCTAACATGGCCGAATTTGGCATAAAGATTAATGCCAGGGCCGCAAGTACTGCTCCTGTAAGAAAATACGGTCTGCGCCTACCCAACCTGTTCCATGTCCGATCGCTGTAATGGCCAATGATCGGCTGAATAATCATTCCAGTAATAGGTGCTGCCAGCCAAAAGAGTGAAAGATGTTCTACATCTGCACCAAAGGTTTGCAGTATTCTGGAAGCATTCCCATTCTGCAGTGCAAAACCAAATTGGATTCCGAAGAAGCCGAAGCTCATATTGAATATTTGCAGAAAAGAAAGCTTCGGCTTAGCCAAAAGTTTCAGTTTATCTATTACTGGGTTCATATTTTAGGTTTTTTATGGTTTTAAAATCGGAACATTTTCGCTTGTAGAGTTGTCAACTGTTTTCATGCCTGTTGTCTATTACTTGTTTAAAATCGGAACATTTTTGCTTGTACAGGGGCTAGTTTGATATGAATCCCTTGCTTTACGGAAGGAATAGTGCTGCTTTCGCCACTTAACATATCGGTTAGTTTAAACTGGTTATTGGCCAGACCTTTACTTATTAAATCCGGAAGCTGAATAGTGGTTTCCAGACTCTTTTCACGGTCAAAATTGGCAATAATTAATACGCGTTCGTTCTTGGTATAACGGATATAGGCATACATCCTGTTATTAAATCCGGGTTGATCTTTTAATTCATAAAATTGACCCTGGCTAATAGCTTCACTCTGAGTGCAAACATGAAACAGGTTTGCATAAAAGTTTCGCAGTTGCTTTTGCTTTTCGGATAACAGTGCTCCATCAAAAGCACCACCATTCATCCATTTCTGATGCTCTGGGACACCCCAATAATCAAAGATACTGGTACGGTTGTCTTCTCCCCCAAAGCCTTCATTTCCACGACCGGGCTCCCCTACTTCCTGTCCGGAATAAATCATCACGGGTCCACCGGAAAGTGTTGCCGATACAATCATAGCAGGGAGCGCATATGCCGGATCTTTGGCAAAACCATCGGATGCAATCCGTTCTTCATCATGATTCTCCAAAAAGCGAAGCATATGATCAGAAAAGTCTTTACTTTCTTCATTGGCCACGAAACTGATGTCTTTAACATCAGCCTCTGATTCGTTTTTTATCAATTTCCGCAACCCATCATACAAACCTACTTTATCATACAAATAATCAAATTTACCAACGGTGATATATTCTTTATATAGCTTGGGATTATAAACTTCAGCAATAAAGATGATGTTAGGATGGAGTTTTTTGATTTGAGGAATCACCCAGTTCCAAAACTCTACAGGAACCATTTCAGACATATCGCATCGGAAACCATCCACATCTTTTTGGGCCCAGAATACCAGGATGTCCTTCATTTTTACCCAAACTGGAGGAATAGGGTCCAGATATTTCTTTTCTTTATTCTGATAATCGATCCCATAGTTGAGTTTAATCGTTTCAGACCAGTCGCCTAAACCCGGATTTGCTGCAAAGACATTGTTCCCTGTTGCTTTGGCAGGATTTTCATCGAAAAGCAAATCTTTAAGCGGGCTTTTAAAGTTTTTACCTCCAGCATCAGTTCCTTCAGGCACAACAAATGATTCACCTGGGATATAATAGAAATCATTGAGCGTAGAAAAAGCTTTTGTCCTGTCATCTCCTTCGCCAAAATCCTTTACGCCGGCAGGTTTGGCGTCTGAGTTATAAGTACGGGCTACATGATTAGGAACGAAATCCATAATCACTTTTAAGCCATGTTTATGGGTTCGTGTAATCAGGGCTTTGTATTCTGCCATCCTCTTCTTTACATTCACTGCAAGATCGGGATCTACATCATAATAATCCTTAATTGCATAAGGCGATCCTGCTCTTCCTTTAACAATATCCGGATCATCCATCTTGATTCCATAGGCCGAATAATCGGTCATGGTGGCATGTTCAATCACACCGGTGAACCAAAGATGCGTTACACCTAATTTTTTTAGTTCATCAAGAGCCTTCGCATTGATATCATTAAACTTGCCAGCTCCATTTTCTTCTATAGATCCATAGAACTTATTAGTGGTATTGGTATTACCGAAATGCCGTACCATCATTTGATAGATAATCAGTTTATGATTATCTATGTTTTCCTTATTATCCATAGAAAGTTTGCTCGGTTTTGATCGATTACTGCAAGCATTCAGTATACACAAACTGAACAAGGCAAAAAAGAGAACTGTTTTCATTTTTTAGCAATAAACTTTAATAAACATAATTCGTCTTGGTTTTAAATCTGGATTTCACTTTTTGAATCAGAATTAGCCACATATAAATTGGCATATTGATTTACCTCAAAGGCTTTGTCAAAAATACAAACCGTAAGAGGTGTAACTGATTTATTTTCTAAATGAACCCCGTCATGACCAATTTTGACATTTAACACTGATCCCCTGAAAATAATATTGAAAGAAAAAGATTGCCATCTTACAGGTAAAAAGGGATGAAAATAAAGCTGATCATCTTTAATTCGCATACCAGCAAAGCCTTCCACAACGCTCATCCAGGTTCCTGCCATAGAGGTAATATGAAGACCATCATCGGTATCATTATTATAATCATCTAAATCGAGACGCGACGTTTGGAGATAAAAATCGTAAGCGCGTTGCTCATCGCCCAGTTTAGCCGCTAAAATAGCATGCACACAAGGAGATAGCGAACTTTCATGAACCGTACGTGGTTCGTAAAAATCAAAGTTGCGCCTGATCGTGTCTTCATCAAACTGATCTTCCAATAAGTAGATTCCCTGAAGCACATCTGCCTGCTTAATAAATACGGAACGCAGAATCCTGTCCCAACTCCACTTTTGATTAATAGGCCGATCCGAAAGATTCAGGTCTTTAACCAACACCTGCTCTTTATCTAGATAGCCGTCCTGTTGCAGAAAGATCCCCAGGTTATCATCCTTTGGATAGTACATATTTTGAATTATGGACTTCCATTCCGTTGTTTCTTTGAACTCATCGAACCGGATTCGCTCCGTCAATTCCATAAAGCTTTCCGGAGATTGAATACGAACATAATCCAATGATTCTAACGTATATTTCATACACCAGGTAGCTATAGTGCTGGTATACCAATTATTGTTCACGTTATTTTCGTATTCATTCGGTCCCGTAACACCAAGCATAACATATTGCTTTTTATCGGCACTCCAATTTACTCGTTGACTCCAGAAGCGGGATATGGCAACCAGTACTTCAAGGCCGTATGTAATCAAGTAATCTTTATCGCCCGTATAGCGGATATAATTATAGATCGCAAAGGCAATTGCTCCGTTCCTATGGATTTCCTCAAAGGTAATTTCCCACTCATTGTGGCATTCCTCACCGTTCATGGTCACCATTGGATAAAGTGCGGCTCCATTGTTAAAACCAAGCTTTTCAGCATTTTCAATTGCCTTAGCTAAATGTTTATACCGATATATAAGTAGATTCTTTGTAATTTCAGGTGAAGCAGTTGCCAAATAAAAGGGCACACAATAAGCTTCGGTATCCCAATAGGTAGAGCCACCATATTTTTCACCAGTAAATCCCTTAGGCCCAATATTCAGACGGGCATCCTCCCCTGTATAAGTTTGGTTTAACTGAAAAATATTAAAGCGAATAGCTTGCTGTGCGGCAACATCCCCTTCAATCACAATATCACTTTCTTCCCATTTTTTCGCCCAGGCTGCTGCCTGTTCAGCCAGCATTTTATCAAAACCCTTATCAGCAACCTCCTGAAGCATAGTATGGCAGGTAGCTAAAAGTAATTCTTTAGGGTAATTCTCTGACGACAGATTAGCGGCATACTTATATATAGTCAGCTTCTCCTCTTTTTGTACCCTTATTTTCACCTCATTAGCTACATACTTCTCCTTGGTTATTTTTCGAGATACAGGAATAGCTTGCCCTTTTTCAGTTTGAATGTCAAACTGCATTCCGGTGCAAACCTCAAAATTGGTCTTTTTAGTGCACAGTCCCAGAAAAGCAGATTGATCATGCACTTCATGATATAGCTCATCCCAGAATTTCTCATCGTAGTTGGCATCCTGATTTTGCACATCACCATCAATGAAAGGAGTAATAGTCAGTTCATCATCAAAATTTAGAAGAGTAATTGCATAGCTTATTGCACCTGTTTCGTCATCAACAATACTACAAAACCTTTTTGCTACCACACTTACCTGCCTGTTTCCCTCTAAAGAAATAACGAAAGAACGTTCAAGATAACCCTCCTTCATATTCAAAACACGCTTAAAATCAATGATCTCGCATTTGTTCAGATCGAGTATTGTTTCGCCAATTTTGATACCAATCCCTATCCAGTTTGCTGCATTTAAAACCTTCGCAAAATACTCAGGATAACCATTTTTCCACCAACCTACACGAGTTTTATCCGGATAATAGATTCCGGCAACATAATTACCCTGTAAGGTATCACCTGAATAGGACTCTTCAAAATTAGCACGCTGCCCCATAAGGCCATTGCCAATACTAAAGATACTTTCAGATATTTTATTTAAATGAGGATCGAAGCCTGATTCAATAATATTCCATTCATCTTCAACGATATAATTCTTCATTTTCCTGTAAAATCTATGCTATATGTTATATCAATCTATAAGTTATTGAGTTGTGGGACATGTATTTCAAAGAGTCCCTTAACCACCAGATCCGCGCGATTTAAAACCTCTGCAGAGCCAATGCCTACTACCTTCATTCCCGCTGCTATTGCGGCCTCCACACCTGCTACAGCGTCTTCAAACACGACACAATTCGCAGGTTCGATTCCTAATGCTTCAGCTCCTTTTAAGAAAACCTGAGGATTAGGCTTTGATGCAGAGACATGGTTACCATCTACCAATACGTCAAAAAGAGGGAGCAAACCTGTTCTTTCCAGAATCAGTCCTGAATTTTTACTGGCTGAGCCTAATGCTGTTTTTAGACCTGCGGCCTTCATCTCTTGCAGGAATTCTTTAGCACCTGGAAGAATTTCATCAGGACGCATGGATTGAATCATCTCCACATACCATGTATTTTTACGGGAAGCCAGTTCTTCGCGCTCTGTTTCAGTCTTTTCTATACCCCCCCATCCAAGAATAAGCTCCAGTGATTTTACCCGGCTTATTCCTTTTAATTTTTCATTATCTTCTTCTGTAAAGTCAAAACCAAGCTCGTTAGCCAGGCGTTTCCAGGCACGGTAATGATATACCGCTGTATCAACAATTACACCGTCAAGATCGAATATACAAGCTGTTATTTGTGCCATATTATTTTTGCAATTCCAATACCAGTGTAGTTTTGGCAGGGATCGTTAATGTTTTTAATGAATTAATTTTTGTTGCAGAAGTGATATTTAAAGCTTGGGTAAAACCAGCAGTGCGTTCTTCAAAACGAGAGGTATTGAGTATTTCCTCTTTGTCATTGCTGTTCATGATGATCATGACCGTTTTATCCGCATTGTATCTGAAGTATACGTAAATACCGTTTTCGGGTACATATTGCATCAGTTTTCCCGTTTGCAAAACCTCATTGTTTTTGCGGTAATTAGCCAGCGTCTTCACAAAGTTGAAGGCTTCATTCTCTTTTTCTGTTCGGCCAGAAGCTGTGAATTTATTCACTTTGTCCTCTGCCCATCCTCCTTTGAAATCATCACGTACTAATCCATCGGGATTAGAAAAATTCTTCATCAACAACTCTGTTCCGTAATATAACTGGGGGATTCCACGTGTAGTCAATAACCAGGCAATTCCTGATTTATATTTAGTAAAATCTTCTCCTACCACTGAATAAAAGCGACTCAGGTCATGGTTGTCCAGAAATACCACATTGCGGGTAGCATCCTGATAAACAAAATCACTGGCAATGGTGGTATAGAGACGATTAACACCGTCATCCCATCCCTGTTTTCCGTTCAAGGCTTCATTTATTCCCCATAAAGCCTGAAAATCAGTTACGCCGGGTAACTCTGTGTCGAAGCCTCTATTAATAGTATTCCCCTGAGTAAAGAAGGCCTGATTAGGTACACCACGTACCCATGTTTCTGCAAAAAAGGTAAAGCGTGGATATTCTGCCTTGATCGCCTTTCCCCATTCTGCCATATAAACCGGATCGTTGTAGGCATAGGTATCCAGTCTGAAACCATCTATTCCGGCATATTCAATCCACCAGATATGACTTTGTGTGAAGTAATTCTTTACAAATTCGTTATTCTGATTGACATCAGGCATATGGTGATCAAACCATCCGTCAGTCATTTGTTTTTTATCATTTGCAGCTGCATATGGGTCAAAAAGCACCTGGTCTTTAAAAGAAGACTTCGTATAGGTTGGCCATTGATGTACCCAATCTTTTGATGGCATATCTTTGATGATCCAGTGTTCGCTTCCTAAATGATTATGCACCAAATCTTTTATCACCTTCATGCCCTTTAAATGGCAGTCATCAATGAGCTTTTTATAAAGTGCATTGGTACCAAAGCGGGGATCTATTTTATAATTATCGGTAACGGCATAGCCGTGATAGGAGGTTTTAGGCTGATTGTTTTCTAAAACCGGGTTGAGCCATAAGGTGGTTACACCGAGCTCCTGAAGATAATCCAGGTGATTAATGATTCCCTGAATGTCACCGCCGTGCCTGTAATACATTGAATCACGGTTTAGAGTTGTTTCCTCCATCCCCTTAACGATGTCATTCTTTTTATCTCCGTTTGCAAAACGATCAGGCATAATGAGATAAACAAAGTCTTTATTGGTTACGCCTAGTATGCGGTTTGGGGATTTATCCCTGGCCTTTAACTGATAACTGTAACTCAGTTTCTTTGCATTTTTCTTTGTAAATGCTATTTCAAACTTTCCTGGTGTAGTACCAGGGTTAATTTCAAGGTCAAGAAATAAGTAATTGGGGTTTTCTACCCGATTTATTTTAACCAGCTTAACTCCTTCATAATTCAAACTCACTTCCCGGGAAGCAATCTGATTGCCATGAACCACTAACTGGAGTTTCGGATTATTCATCCCTACCCACCAAAAGGAAGGCTCAACGCGTTCAAGTGCTGGTATCTGTGCAAAAACTGATACACTGATCAACAGAAAAAACAGAATAGAACTGATTTTAACTTTCATTATTTATAGTAATTAAATTACATTAATATCAACTATTGGTGATGTGTAGTACTATCATTATGTATACTATTTCCTCAATAGATAATCTTAATTTGTACCCACCTCAGACGCACCTCCTTCGCACCTTGTTCGCACCTTGTTCGCTCCGCATGAAAGCAAAATGCGTTTGAGTTGAAAGGTAAGTCCCTGTTAGTTGCCCATTAGTTAATAGGTTTTAATGCTTATTAATAAAAAACAGCATAAATGATTCCTAGCATTCAACTAAGTAATTTCTTAGAATGATAACTCTTGGGGAATACAGATTAGACAGACAGGCATTTACTGATAGTGGTGGTTTATAAAAAAACCTGCCTGCTAATAAGCAGACAGGTTTTAGCATTAATTTTTCTTTAATTTATACATATAATACGCAGGATGTGATAGATCCAGTGTAATCGTATAAGATCCAGCATCAGAAACTGAAAGATTATCATTACTACCAATTTTCAACACTCCATCGATAGTACTTGCTCCCATATTCAATGCCCAAGCGTTATTCGCTCTGAATTTAAATTCTCCGGCTGTAAGATTAACCGTTGCTTTCCACACTTTCGCGTTTATATCGTAAGTAAGAGCAGTTTCTGTATCCCAACCACCTGAAGTTGCGGCACCTATTACAGCCCATGCTGTTTTTTCAGCAGACACTGTCATTTTATTAATATCCGCTTTGATATAATAATATCCTGCACCGGCTTGAGTAATATTACCACCCGTAGTACTCAGGAGCCCTGTTCCGCCATCACCATAATTGGTATTATTCCAGTCTCTCGCACTTGTTAATTTATAATCTGTGCTGGCATCAGGAAAATTAACAAATCCTTCATAAGTGCCGTCATCCTTTACTGATCCAATTGCAGGAGCAGTTGAAGGAGCCCATCCCTGATGACTACCTGCTACATACAAGGATACATATTCTGGAATGACCACATAAGGGGTAACTGTTAAGGAGACCACATTGGAATAAACAGGACTTTGATTAGGGGCAATAGAAGTTTTTAAGCGCAATTCAATATGAGACGCTACATCGCTTGGTAAGTTAACCTTACTGACCATCAAAGCGTTAAAATCAGCACCAGTATATTTTCCTTTAACAAATCCAGTAAAATCCACATCATAAGGAGAAGCAAAGTTCTGGCCAGCAGAATCAATCTCCAGTGTGTAAGTTGTAATATCAGTTGCATTAGCCGGAGTGGACCAGGTTACTTCCTGTTTATTCCATGAAAATGTAATAACAGTATCGCTCGCTGTTGCCGGGGTTAATACTAAGGTGTTGGTTGATACCGCTAATGCAGGAGCCTCTCCAGCAGTAACACTCAACTTCTCTTCGTCTTTTTTACAGGATGCAAACACTAACATGGTTAGCGTAATGATCCCTATATTTTTGAATATCTTTTTCATAAAGAACTTATATCTTTAACTAGTAGCCAGGGTTTTGAATTAAGTTTGTATTGGCAATCACATCAGTTGAAGGAAGAGGATAGAGATTACGGAAAGACTCAACTCCCTTACCATTAATCACTCCGCCTTTATATGGCCATAGGTAGGATGCTTCAGTAAATTTACCGTAGCGAACTAAATCCGTACGTCTGAAACATTCCCAATACAGTTCTTTTGATCTTTCATTTAAGATATCATCAACTGTAAGCGAACTGACATTGCCTGATGTATTACCATAAGCACGTTGGCGCAAAAGGTTGACATAATTGATAGCTGTAGCTGGACTTCCAGATCCTCCTCTTAATACTGCTTCTGCATAGACTAAATACATCTCAGCTAAGCGGAAAAGAGGGAAATCTGTAGAACAAAAGATCCCGTTTACAGAAGGAGCTGTTGCTCCTGTAGATGTTTTGTTGGTAAACTTGGTTACGGCTAAACCTTGTGTGAAGATCGTTATATCAGTAATCGCTGGAGTTGTTCCATAGAACATCGCTCTTTTATCAGCTGTAGTTGCATAATTACCAAATTTTTGTGGAAGAGTTGCTCTACTTCGGTTACCACCCCAGCCACCACTAGGAACACCAAAAGATGCAGTACCCATATCACCATTAATTGCTGCATTAATTAAAAAGGTTGATCCTCCATAATTCTGAGTGCTTGTGCCATCATAATTTACAGATAGAATTACTTCTGGGTTATTCAGGTTATTATCTGCTTTAAAGAGATTGGCATAAGAAGTATGCAGCGTGTAACGTTTTGAATTAATTACTTTTTCTGCATAGGTAGCAGCTTCAGTAAATTTAGGAGTACCGATATAAACTTGCGCATTTAAATATACACGAGCTAAAAGGGCCCAATCTGCTCCTTGTGTTACACGTCCATATTCATTGGTTTCTTTCAGCGTTGGTTCAATAGCTAATAATTCAGATTCAACATAAGTGAATAAATCTGCTCTTGAAATTTGCTTAGGAGACTCTTTACCGACAGTACTTTCTTCGGTAATAAAAGGAGGGTTACCAAATGCATCCATCAAGACCCAATACTGATAGGCTCTTAAAAAACGGGCCTCAGATATATAGTATTTGATTTCTGTGGCATCGTCTCCTGTAATTCCTCTGGCAGAAAGTTTGGCATCGGTGCTCTCTCTTAAAAATTCATTGACCAAAGTAATTTGATAAACACTACGGGCATACAATCCTAATAAAAGGACGTTTGAAGAAGTATAGGTCATGAAATTTAGCTCTGGAAGACCAGGGTCTCCCCATGCGCATGCGGCTTCATCTGTTGGCAATTCCTGTGACATCCAGAAAGAGCGTATAAAATCTGATGTACCAGCATCTACACCACCGATATCTCCTGTAGTAGCAGATGGTCCTCCATTGGCCGAAGTCCCTATACTTCCATAAACCTTAGCAATCCCTTTTTTATATCCTTCAGGGGTAGCATACGCCACATCTGCTGTTATATCATTGGTTGGGGTGAGGTTTAAGTCATCTTTACATGAAGTGACCATGAATAGCAATGCACAGAATGCTAACACTATTTTATTATATTTTTTCATCTTAGTTCCTTTCTTTAATTAAAATCCAAGGTTTAAACCTAATACAAATGTCCTGGGTCTTGGGTATAATTGATAATCAATACCGCTATATACTTCAGGATCGATACCAGTATAATTGGTAATGGTGAACACATTCTGAACATTGGCAGAGATAGTCAAATTTCCCATTGTGTGATCATGTAGAATTTTACCTGCATTATAACTCAATCCAATATTATCCATTTTCATGAATGAAGCATTCTGTACGTAGAAATCTGTAGTTAATTGATTATTTATAAATTGGGTATCAAAAAAACTTGTAGGGACGTTATTAAGAATTCCGGCTCCGGAGTTCAGCAGGCTGGCTCTCGAAGTAAAACTGGAAGCCACATTATTGTATACATAGTTCCCTAGGTTGGCTCTTAATACTGTACTTAATGCCCATTGTTTGTAATTAACAGAGGTTGAGAAACCTAATGTTATCTTTGGAGCAGGGGATTTATAAAAATACCGATCACCACTTTCGTTAATTACTCCATCTCCATTTAAGTCAGCATAAACGCCTTGCAATGGTTTACCATCATCTCCATAAACTTGCTTATATACAAAGAACGTATTAGGAGCAGCATTTAAGGTGTGTGCCTGAATGTAATATCCTGTAGCACCTTTTATACCACCTGTTGAAATTTGGTAACTTGGATCGTAAGAGGCAGTAAGGTTGGTCACTTTTGTCTTGTTATAGGTAACGTTAAATCCTAAGTCCCATGAGAAATCATTTTTCAAGATCGGTTTGCCATTAATAGCAAATTCTACTCCAGATGCTTCCATATTACCCACATTGGTTAACAGAAAGTTACTAAAATTTGAACCTATAGGAATAGGGATTGAGCTTAAAAGATCTTTTGTTTTTTTCTTGTAGATATCTAAACTTCCATTTATTCTACCATTAAGAAAACCATAATCTAAGCCCCCGTTAATGGTTGTGGTTGTTTCCCATTTAATGTTTTTATCATAAGCAATTGGGGCATTCATACTATAAAAAGTATCGCCTATCTGATACATGGCTTCATTGACACTGGTAGAATAATTCGGCAGATAAGAATAATTAGCTATTCCTTCCTGTTGTCCGGTTACTCCATAGCTTAATCTAAGTTTCAAGTCAGATAGAACAGTAGTACCTTTTAAGAAGTTTTCCTGATTAATTCTCCAGGTAAATGCTGCTGAAGGAAATACACCCCATCTATTTTCTTCACTAAAACGTGAAGATCCATCCGTACGAACGGTTCCCGAAACAGTATACTTATCGTTATAGGTATAAATTAAACGACCGTAATAGGACAACAACCTGTTTTCTGGCTGATCATATGGGAATGTTGGAGTAGAAATAACAGTTGTACTGTCGGCCCTATAAGTACTGAAATTTAAGTTTTTGGTTTTATTAGCATAATAACCGTAGCCTGCAGTTGCACTGATACTACTTTTAATTGCTTTTATATCCTTATTATAGTTTAAATAAAACTCAGCTACTTGATTTGATATATCTGACTGATATTTATGATAAGAACCTTGTGTTGAATAACTCTGAGCAGCATTGGCAAAAATGAAAGTTGCTCCTTTACCTCTTGATACATCGTAACCCAAGTTCAGATTAGCGTGTAATTCAGGCAGAAAATGGAACGAATAATCAAATTGCACATTGCCAAAACTTCTTTTTGTATTACCATCATCGTCCTTGTTTTTAATAAGGGATACGGGGTTTCTTGGAGCATTTGGATTTGGCACCAAGGTAGTTCCTGATCCAGTGGTCCACTCAAAGTAATTATCAAATGGATTTTCTGCAGTAACTGATTGAGTTGGATCAAATTGAATGGCATTCACGATCGCATCCTGATTAGCAAACTGCGATTTGGATAAAGATCCTTTTAAGTTCAAATCGACTTTCAAATGATTATCAAAGAACTTAGGATTCAAACTTACCGCAGCGGAAGTACGCTTCAAGTTGTCCGTTAACAACGTTCCATTTTGATTCAAGTAACCAAAAGATACTCGGTAAGGCATATCTTTTGTAGAACCTGCAACGCTAAAATTATTATCAGTGGTAAAGGCTTTCCGATAAATTTCATCCTGCCAATCGGTATTAGCTGTACCAACCATTGCTACTTGAGCTGCATTTCCATTTTCGTTTACATAGGTACGCATTTGGTCTGCTGACAATACATCAACCTTTTTTGCCACAGTTGCTACTGAGTTCTGAGTACTGAAATTAATTATAGGAGCGCCACTTTTACCTTTTTTCGTAGTAATCAAAACAACACCGTTTGATGCTCTTGAACCGTAAATAGCAGTCGCATTTGCATCTTTCAATACCGTAAAGGTTTCAATATCGTTCGGGTTGATCATCGCCAGGGCATTACTAACGCCTGGTATAGTGCTTCCAGATAATGGAACCCCATCTACCACGATAAGCGGATCGTTACTGGCATTTAAGGATGCCCCTCCACGAATACGAATCGTACTACCACTACCGGGAGCACCACCATTGGTAGTTACCTGAACCCCAGCAATCTTACCAACAATTAATTGATCTGGTGATGTTATAGTACCTTTTTGGAAATCTTTAACACCAACAGTTGCAATGGAACCAGTGACATCCTTTTTTTGTTGGGTACCGTATCCAATTACGACCACCTCTGTCAGGTTTTGAGCTAAAGGAGTTAATTTCACATTCACCTTAGTGTCTCCGCTTACAACAGTAACGTTACGCTTTAGGATTTCGAATCCTATAAATGAAGCTGATATCGAATAAGTCCCCGTTGGAATTGCATTTAACTTAAACTGACCGTTCCCATCTGTGGATGTGGCTCTGTTTAAAGAAGTGATGCTAATAGAAGCGCCAGGAAGTGGCTGATTGGTCTCATCTAAAACCTGTCCACTGATGCTTCCGGTTTGAGCATAGCTCCAACTGGATAACACGACGAAAAACAGCATTAGAAGCATGTAATGTTTTTTCATTTGGTTGTTTAATTAAGTTTTACATTATGTGGTTAGTAATCACATCTGCGTTTTACAGTGATGTAAAGATAATCGGGAACGTTCCCGAACTAAAATATTTAACATGAAAGTTATCCACATTATTTATTTTGTTTTTTATTAAACTTCCGTGTATCGAATACACTAACTTAGGCTCCAAATAACGTCCTGATTATCTGATAGGTACATTAGTGAAATTTCAAATTTTAGTTATGACACGAACTAAAAAGGTATATGTTTCTTTCGGGATCGTTCCCGAATGTTAATAACTTTAGACAATCCTCTTCATGCTTCAGCAATTTTGACTGCTCAAATTAATGTTCAAACCTTAAATAAAATAGTAATTATATACCTGAGGTAGACTTACGAATGATAAGCTCCGAGTCTAGTACTACATTTTCGTAGTTCTCATTATCTTCAGGATTTTCTAAGCTTCTGAATAAAATTCGCGCCGCCTCAACACCCATATCATAAGCAGGTTGAGTAATGGTAGACAGTGAAGGATTAAGCAACGGCGCAATCTCAAGGCTTGAGAAACACACGATCTTTATATCAGTACCTATGGCAATATTCATATCGTGACACACATAATAACTCGCTAAAGCAAGCCGCTCTACTGAGGCAAACACGCCATCTGGCTTTAAATGCTTAAATACATGTTCCAGGATCAATGTATTTTTAACCATATCATTACTGCAATCAATAACCAATTCTTCCCTGATAGTTTCACCGGAGCTCTGCAAAGAGTCGAAGTACCCCTGCATCCTCATTTTACCGATGGATAGATTTTTATTCACAACGAGGTAAACTATTCTTTTACAGCCTTGCTCAATCAAATGCCTGGTAGCTAAATAGCTACTATCGTAGTCATTAGTAGCCACTTTGGAAGTGATCACATCATCGTACACCCGGTCAAAAAAGACAAGTGGAATACTCTTCTTCCTGATCTTATGCATATAACTATGATCCTGAGCTTCACCAGTCACAGACATGATGATGCCATCGACTCTACCATGATGAAGTTCTGTTATAAAGGCAACCTCCTTATCAAAATCGTCATTTGTGAGATAAATCAGGACATGAAAGCCGTTATCACGGGCAACTCTTTCGATACCGTTTATTGCCCTTGAAAAGAAGTTATTCGCTATTTCAGGAACTATAACAGCAATAGTCTTACTTTTTTTTTCTCTGAGATTACTCGCTAAATGATTAGGTTGGTAATTGAGCTCCAGAGCCATTGACAGGATTTTCTCTTTGGTCTCCTTACTAATGTCGTTATGCCCCCTAAATGCCCTCGAAATAGTAGAGGTTGAGACCTTAAGTTTTTCAGCAAGTTGTTTTATATTTATAGAATCCATTAAAAGCAATATTATACTATTTGAAGCAAACAGGCATTCAAATATACAGGCTTTTCCTACAATCCCTTCTTTAATTTAATTTCTTAACGTTCAATTGAATTTGAAAGAGCTTGTATAATTTGATTTCTTAAACTATCTGGTGTTTAAATGATTTATTCAGGTAGCAGAGATCTGCCACCTGAGTAAATTCACCTGGTTTATTCTACTTCTTTCCATATGTACTTTCAGTCCATTTATCCGTACGAAAAGGTGAAGCTGGAAGTCCTGCCCCATTAACTAAATTACAAACCGGATTATCTGCCCATGCATATCTAACTGCAACCGGATGCTGCACTTCATCACTACTCACACTGATTTCGTTGCCCTGAACAACTGCTTTGGCCCAATGGAATTTTTGATCAGCACCCGCAATAGAAAAACCAGTTAATACGCCACCATCTTTGGCTTTTAAACCTCCTTCGTTAAATTTAAAATTAAGTTTAATGGCACTACCTGATATTTTTTGAGATTGAAATAGAGGTCCGGAGTAAGCTATTTTTTCTCCATAGGTATTAGCAAGGGCAATTAAAGCCAGACGGCGACCTACCTCTTGCTTATTTTTCGGATGAATATCAACAGCATCTCCTATATCAATGGCCACTGCCATACCTGTATTGGGCACTGACAAAGTTTGAAGCTGAGCATCCCTCAATTCCGCCCATGCAGATGCCACTGGCTGCTCATTTACTTTCATGAAATTGGCTAACTGAACGTAGTAAAATGGAAAATCACCTATGTTCCAGTACTTTCTCCAATCTGTAATCATAGCAGGGAAAAGAGTACGATATTGAGAAGCGCGATCTGCATTGCTCTCTCCCTGATACCAAATTGCACCTTTTATAGCAAACTGAATAAAAGGATGAACCATCGCATTATATAATACAGTGGGCCTGTTAGGCTCATTATCAGAAGCAGGCATTGCGTCGATATCCTTTAGATTTACGCCTTCCTTATACTGCCAGTCTCCATCTAATGAAACACGTCCACCATTTGCAGAGGCAACAGACACCACATTTTTATCACCGTAAAAGCCACCGCCACCAGCACCATCGAACACACGTACAGCAAGCGCAAACTCCCCTGCCTTCACTTTATCAGCAGGGATAGTGTAAACGCGGTTTTTAGTAAACCCTTGCGTTTCACCTACCTTTTCTCCGTCAAAATAAGCAATATCATCATCATCAATAGTGCCCAGGTAGATTTTAAGTTCTTTCCCAGCCCAAGATGCAGGAATGATTACTTTCTTACGGAACCAAACTACACCATTAAAATCGGGAAGAGCAGATTGTTCCCAGAAGGCGGGCACAACCATTGTTTTCCATGCAGTGGCATCAAAAGACGATGCTACCCATATCGGTTTTTGTTGGGCATAACCTGCATCTTTCTGCATTAAGGCACGATTCCATGCTTCTAACTGTTGGGCATAACTTAAGGTACTTTTCACCTGGCCACTTTGAGCAATCTTATCTGCTGCCATTGCGAAATCAGGCATATTCTTAAGCGTTTCCCCACTTGTCCAGGCTTCAGCAATTGTACCTCCCCAGGAAGTATGGATCAATCCAATAGGTACACCTTTCTTTTTATAAATCTCTCTGGCAAAAAAGTAGGCAACGGCAGAGAATTCAGCTATGTTCTGTGGTGTACAAGGGTTCCAACCGCCATATTGCACCTTAACATCTTCCAGTGGAGTATTGCTGGCAATGTGTTCCGCCTGCAACAACCTGATATTAGGATAATTAGCATCGGCAATTTCCTGCTGATAATTATTAATTTTACCCCATCCTGCTAATGGCAACTGCATATTAGATTGTCCGGAACATAACCAAACTTCCCCGATTAGCATATTTTTTAAGATAGTTTTGTCTCCGTCGGAAATAGTCATCTCATAAGGACCTCCATAAGAAGGTGTTGGAATCATAATTTTCCAGTTTCCTGTTTGATCCGCTTTTGCAGAATAACTCTTCTTGCTCCAGGTTATACTAATCCGCACAGTTTTACCTGCATCTGTTTTGCCCCAGATAGCCGCATTGGTTTTCTGCTGAAGCACCATATTATCACTAAATACTGCCGGCAATACTACTTTTGCCTGCGCACTAAAACCAATAGACAAAACAGCCAAAATCAGACTTTTTTGCAACAACCCCATACAATAATGTTTCATAATTTAACTTAGGTTTAAAAAATTATCTCAATTCATCTAATTGTAATACAACACTTGTTCTGCCGGCATTCACATCCGGATTAAAGCCTACTTTCATCAGAAAGTCACCTGTATATATTCTCGAGTCATCTATAGTAGAGTTTACGCCTGGATACAAATTCACTTCTTTCAGTTTATATTTTTGAGCTGCATCCAGACCTTTCAGTAGTATTGGACGTTTACTACCCTCTCCGTAACGATTATTGACCAGGTAGTTAAAGATGACTCCGGAAGATTTCTCTGCATTCAAATACAATACCGAGGCTACACTTCCTTCCCGGGGATTGGCTAAACGGTATTGATCGCCCTGCCAGATCACCGGCTTCATTACATCATAAGTCTGTATCGCATCCTGACAAAATTTAAGATCATTTCCATTCAGCTTACTTACCACGATATCAAAACCCAGCTTGCCCATCATAGCTACATCGGTACGGAATTTAATGGGTTGTTTGCCCCAGTCTGTCACATGATTGGAACTGCTGATTGCTGGATAGAAATAGGAATATTCCCATTGAATGAAAATTCGTTCCAGCGGATCGGTATTATCACTTGGCCAAAATTCAGTAAAGTATTTTAAGGCAGCATAATCAACACGACCTCCACCACCAGAACATAACATCATAGGAACCTTGGGATACTTAGACCGGATTCTTTCCAGTACTTTATATAAACCCTTTACATAGTCGATATAAAAGTGCGATTGGTTATTCAAATGAGCTGAATAGGCATTATATATCACTGCATTGCAATCCCATTTGATATACGCCAGATTCGGATTATCCATGAACAGCTTATCTACAATTCCATACACAAAATCCTGAACCTTCGGGTTGCTTAAATCCAATACCAGCTGGTTCCTAAAGTAATGTTCCTCCCTTAAAGGTTGTTTAATCACCCAATCGGGATGCTTCTCATACAGTTCACTCTTAGAATTCACCATTTCAGGCTCTATCCAGATTCCGAATTTAACGCCATTGCTCTGTGCTTCCTTCACTAAGGAAGAAATGCCATTGGGGAGTTTGCTTTTATTTTCCTGCCAGTCACCAAGCCCTGCCCGATCATCATTTCTTGGATATTTGTTCCCAAACCAGCCATCATCCAGTAGAAACAAATCAACTCCCAGCTTTTTAGTGTCTTTTAACAGTTCGGCCAGTTTGTTTTCATTAAAGTCAAAGTAGGTAGATTCCCAGTTATTGAGCAGTGTCAAACGGGTGCCTTTCCCATCCAGCAACCTGTAATTACGTGCCCAGCTTTGTAATTTACGACTAGCCTCCCCTTTTCCCTTATCGGAAAAGGTATATAAAAACGCAGGAGTGCTAAAGGTTTCATTTGGTTTCAGCGTATAAGGCGATGCATAATTGTTCATTCCGGCAATAATGCGCAGGTTATCCTGGTAGTCCACTTCAAGATCTATCCGAAAGTTACCGCTCCATTCCATTGCTCCATATAAAACACTGCCCTCATCTTCTGAAGCCGGTTGATTCAGAGAAATCATGAATACAGATGGTTGAAATAAATTTGCACGTGTTCCAAGTTTGGTATCCAGGGTCTTAATGCCATGTGTCAATTGAGACTCTTCGGGCTGCATTTCCTTTGCCCAATCCCCATGATACTGGTTTAACCAATAACTCCCTGCCTTGACATATAAATTTGCAGAAGCATACTTATGCAAAACCACATTCCCTTTTTCTTTATGCCTGATCTCCGTCCATTGTTCTATTACATCTTCCTTAAAGTAAGATTTGTAAAATAAGGTTACTTCGAAATTATATACAGGGTCTTTTAAAAGGATGCTTAACAGGCTTACATCATCATCCACCTTCTTGATCTGGTGACTTACGTACCGTAAATCCAATGAGTTATTTCCATCTGCATGTGTAACAGTGATAGCCGGTTCCATCAGGTTGCGGGAACCCGAAGGGGTATATGCTGAATTTAAAAGGCTTGTATAATCTTCCGTTTGTTTGAATGTTCCAGGAATTTGACTATACTCTGCAGAGTTTAATAGCTTTTCGCCAAAATAAATTGCATTAAGGTCTCTATTCGAACCTACTTGAAGGACAAGTGCATTTTTAGCCGTTTCTACAGGAATGATGATTGTTTGAGCTTTTACACCTAAACCTAACCCATATAGAATTATAAATAAAACGAGTAATTTCACTTTGCTTATTATTTGCTTGAAGCTCTTCATTTATATATTTTAGGTCTTAATTTGGGTCTTGTAAAAGGTTTATTCTATTCGCGCTTTACTTGCTAGTGAATACGCCATACTATCTTGTTATTTTAGATTATTCCAGCCTGTTGATAACAGGAGTTCTGTATCTGTACATTCATACCTATGAATTAAAATATAAATATTTACATTGAATAGCGTATTTAGGAACATATTCAAACATTCAGTTAATTTAAAGCAATTGTAAGCTTTTTCTTTTAAAAGCGCAGCAATAACTAAAAACATCCGCTAAAATAAACAGAGTTTGAAGCTTCCACATCTATTAATTAAATTTCCTTTATTCTTATTTAGCAAAACCAAAATACTTAACAAGGATTATCTATATTTGCAAACTTACGTCCACGTAGTTCAATGGATAGAATAATGGTTTCCGGTACCATTGATGGGGGTTCGAATCCCCCCGAGGACACTTTCATTAAAACAAAACCCCCTTTAAAGCTTTTAAAGGGGGTTTTGTTTTAATGCATTCTTTTTAAGATCTAATTCCACCTTCTAATGAAACAATTGTCCTGACAATCTTAGCCTGAAATCAAGTTAAACCCAGTATGCTGAAACGGGTAAGTACAACTTAATGTATGTTCAGGTTCAGCAAGCTGAATTAGTTTATATAACAATAAAAAGATTGCATTTTATCTTAAACAATTGACACTTAAACAGTGAGGAAGCTTTAATTCATATAGTACTCTCTACATTTCAATATAAATAATTGCAATTTAAACCCCACTAAAAGCAGTAAAGCCACCATCAACCGGAAGAATTACCCCCGTAATAAAGCTTGCAGCATCGGAACATAAAAACTGAATAGCACCATTCAATTCAGAGATATCTCCAAACCGATTCATTGGTGTTCTTGCCAAAACCTTCACGCTTCTTTCTGTATAACTTCCGTCCGGGTTAATTAAAACCGCTCTGTTCTGATCACCTATAAAAAATCCAGGCGCTAAAGCGTTTACCCTTACCTTTTCACCAAACTTAAGCGCCAACTCTGTTGCCAGCCATTGTGTGAAGATATTAATTCCCGTTTTTGCTACTGAATACCCAGGTACTCTTGTTATAGCAGAGTAGGTGGCCATCGAAGATATATTGATGATACTACCACTCCCCTGCTGAGCCATGATCTCACCGAAAGCCAGACATGGATATACAGTACCATTGGAGTTCAGATTAGTGACCTTTTCCCAGTCCTCTATTTTCATATCAAACACATTCTGGTCTTCTCTTAACGTTGCGCCGGGAATATTACCACCCGCACAATTTACCAGGATGTCTATTGTTCCCCATTTTGCTTGTACCGTTTGAGCAAGCTCTCTCAGATTATTGATATCCAAAACGTTTCCCGCCACACCAATAACATCCTCATGTATTTTCTTCAGTTCTGCTACACGAGCATCCAGATTTTCCTGACGGATATCTGTAGCAACAACTTTAACTCCAGCTTTCATTAAACTTAATGCAATACTGCCTCCTAAAACTCCACCGGCTCCGGTTACTACTGCTACTTTACCGCTGATATCAAATAAATTATTTTTCATTTTCTTTTATATTTAATGCGCTTTCAATTCCTAATTCCAGACCTGATATTTCAGCCATACCCTTCATTCTTCCTATTAAAGGGTAACCCGGATTACTTTGCCTATTGAAATCATCCAGGATCTTTAAGCCGTGATCAGGCCTGAATGGCATTCTGAGATCTTTTCTTCCACTCGCTTTTCTTTTATTCTGCTCCTCTAACAAAGCTTTAAGCACACCATACATATCTGCTACCCCATCAAGATGGGCCGATTCATAAAAACTTCTCGCACCCACTCGTTTGATGTTTCTTAGGTGTACAAAATGTATTCTTTCGGCAAAACGCTTTACAATCTCCACCAGATTATTATCCTCTCTTACTGACAATGAGCCGCTGCAAAAGGTTAATCCGTTCTTCAGCGACTTATTCTGAGAAAAGATCCAATCAAAGTCTTCCTGCGTGCTTGCTATTCTAGGCAAGCCAAGCAAAGAGAAGGGTGGGTCGTCTGGATGAATACAAAGATTAATGCCTGCCTCTTCCGCTACCGGAATGACCTCGTTTAAAAACAGGACCAGATTGTTTCTTAGCGCATTTTTATCGATAGCATTGTACCTGCTCAAATAATCCAGAAACACCTGTTTATAATTCTGCACATTGCCCACCGTGCCATTTATAAAACCTTGGGTTACCACTATAATGTTATAAGCGAGCGTATTCTGTTCCTCCTCACTCATTTTGGAATATATTTCTTCCGCTTTAGCTATGACCTCTGCTGAATGATCCGCTCTAGCATTGGGGCGATTTAAGATGAAAATATCGAAGGCAGCAAAGGTCTCATGATCATAAAACATCGACTCGGCACCACTTTCCTGTACATAATGCAGGTTGGTTCTTGCCCAATCTAATACCGGCATAAAATTATAGCAAACCGTATCTATACCACATTCCCCCAGATTTTTAAGTGATATTTTATAGTTGTTAATTAGTTCTTCCCGTTGTGGACTGTTAATTTTGATCTCCTCCGAAACAGGCAAACTTTCCACCACACTCCAGCGCATACCATAACTTTCAATCTCCTCCTTTACCGCCATTATCTCTTCAACAGGCCATACAGCTCCGCCTTTTATATGATGCAAGGCTGTAACTATTCCTTCTACACCAAACTGTTTGAGTTGCGACAATTTTATACTATCAGTTTTGCCAAACCATCTCCACGTTTTCTCTAATGCCATGTCATAAATCGTATATGAATCTTTTATTATTTAATCGGCTCAATTAATTTGATAGTTCCATCATCATTGTGAACCAGCTCCGTTACCTTAATATTTCTCAAATGAGTTTTATTGGAGATTTGAGTATCATGGTAGAAAATGTACCACTTTTTATTTACCTCCAGAATAGAATGATGTGATGTCCAGCCTTGTACCGGATTCATAAACGTACCTTGATAAACAAATGGGCCCATTGGACTATGTCCAATCGCAGAAGCTAAGTAATGCGTATCCCCGGTAGAGTAAGTAAAATAATATTGACCCTTGTATTTATGCATCCATGACCCTTCAAAGAAGCGCCTGTCATGGTCTTTTGTCAAAAGCAATTTTCCTTCTTTAGTCACAATCTGCACATCCTTAACCGCACCATCAAAACCAAGCATGTCGGCACTCATCTTAGCCACCTTGGCAGATAATGCGGGTTCATCTTCTTTTTGAGAGTCTGTTTTAGATCCATTTGCATCATACTGACCATCTTTCCACCTTTGCAATTGTCCACCCCAGATCCCTCCGAAATACATATACGACACGCCATCATCATCCGTAAAAACTGCGGGATCAATACTAAAACTTCCTTCAATAGGTTTTGCCTCAGCTTTAAAGGGACCAGAAGGAGATTTTGATAGCGCTACACCCATTCTAAAAACATCTTTCTTATCCTTTACAGGAAAATATAAATAGTAGGTTCCGTTTTTAAATGCAGCATCAGGTGCCCAAAGTTGCCTTCCAGCCCATGGAATATCCTTCACAGATAAGGCCACACCATGATCTGTAACTTTCCCCTTGATACTATCCATGGAAAAAATATGGTAATCCCGCATATCAAAATGATCGCCATTATCATTCTCCGGAATCCCTGCGTCAATATCATGAGAAGGATAAATATAGATTTTTCCGTTAAATACATGTGCCGAAGGATCTGCCGTATAGATATCGGTCACCAATGGTTGTGACAAAAACTTAGAAGTATCTTTCGTCAATCCTGAATTTTGAGTACTAACAACTTTTGTGCTGTTCTGACAGCCTGCCAGGCTTACCACCAGGGCAGCCGAAATAAAGAGAATCTTGTTTACCTGCTTTTTCATTGTATACGTTATAATGGTTAATTTTTATTTAATAAATGTTTCTTTAGGACCTAAAAAACTAGACTTTAAACCGCCAAAATCTATGACTAATTTTTGTAATACAATACCCGGATTAATCATCCAGTAGTTTAAAACGTGCTTACCAGATTTAGTGAATGTATGCGGAGTAGTTAATATTTTAATACTGTTGGCAACGGATTTTCCCCATTGATAATCATTCATATAATCCTTATTTATATTCACGACAACAGGTTTGCCATCATCAATAGAAATTGCATATTTCAGTCCCCCTATATTAGCAAAATCAATAGTAGGGGATACATACGCGGACAAAGTTGCCGGTCCTGTTTCTGAGACATAAAAGTCATATTCTAAATGAGGACTCCCTTCCTTTGGTACCTGAACAGGAGAAGTAACAGGTACAGGAAATACACCTCCCGCTGTTTTACCATATCCTGGAATAATCTGCCATTGGACAGGTCTTGCCTCAACAGCCCTTGAATAATGGACGGCTTCCATGGATACCAACCTGTTATTTTGCACAAAACCACCTATTTCAGCAGCATGAGCAATCTTTATGGTTCGTATCGGAATGCTAATTTCAGAACCATCACTTGCTTTAATCTGAATCGAAGAAGTATGCTCGCCTGCTGGTGCTTTAGTCCAGTCAACACTCAAACAGATTCGCTTCGTTTCTTTTATCGTTCCTTTATTAGACGATAACGTAAAGAAAGCGGGCGCTTTTACCTGATAAGTAAAAGATTGTCCTCCTCGGTTAAAGATTTCAAAATAATGCTCATCGTTGCTCACATTATCATAAATAGGAAAACTTTCGTTCAGGGTTACTTTTCCTGACCAATATGACTCACTCCCTTCAATTGACAGACCCATCATCGCTTTAGATCTTATCGCAACTGAATCTGTGCGGGGAATAGTATCAGTAGCAGGTTGCTGCCAGATCTTATAACCAATATGGGTTTGATCCATCATATGATTCCATTTACCATTCGCTAACTTGTGATTATAATAATTTGTTATATCTGCATCCTTTTGAAACAATTCTTTCACTTTTAAAGCAAATTCATTGGTGCTATTCCTGCCTTGCTTCGCATATAAACGATTTTTAGCAGTCGCATAATAAAGCGCATATAGATTCGCACTAGCAATAACCGGATGAAGGATCAACTGATAATAGGCATCACGCTGCTCCGGCAATATTTGCTCATTGATATATGAAGCTTTTTGAACAAGCTCTTCATATTCTTTAACCACGCCTTCATATTCATCATCGCTCACCAAACTATATGTATCTGCATTTAACAATTCAGGCTTAACCCGCCCATTATATTTAGTGTATAAATCAAGTATATTCGCAATTTCAACCGCATAAGCATCTCCGAATTGTTTACTGCACCATCTCACGGTATAATCCTTTAATTGACTTGAAGGGAAAGCTGAGGGTGTCCAGGCATAGTCTAAAAAGAATTCAATTGGAAATTCCATCGGCTTTAAATCGCCCACATTTACAATCCAGATCTTATTCGCATCATACTCATAAGCTAGGTTCATTTGTTCCCATATTTTCTGAATAGGATTCGTATTGATCCACTTATAATTCCTTGGACCACCCACATAATCAAAGTGATAATAAATGCCGTAACCACCACTTCGAGGCGCTTCATTTAATTTAGGCAACTTCCGTAGATTACCCCAGTTATCATCACTCAACAAAAGGGTGACATCATCAGGGACACGCATCCCCTGGTCATAATAATCCTGCACCTCCTTATATAATGCCCAAAGCTGTGGAGATGCTGATGCAGGCTTAGCACTGACTTCTTCAATAATACTCCGTTGATCTCTAACAATTCTTTCCAGTAGACTAGTTGCTGTACCCGTTGTCATAGGTTCATCCCCATCCCCCCGCATTCCTACAGTTACAATTTGTTCCTTCCCTTGCGTACGCTCCAAACCCGTCTTCCAGAACTTCTTTAAAACGGTTTCATTTTTATCGTAATTCCACAAACCCTCTCCATACTTTTTCCATTCAGCATGCGCTCGCATTAAAGGTTCATGATGTGAAGTGCCCATCACAATGCCATACTCATCCGCTTTAACAGAATTCATCAGATCATCATCATTAAAAGCATTTCCCCACATTGCTGGCCATAGATAGTTTCCCTTCAACCTTAATATAAGCTCAAAAACCTTTTCATAAAACTGATGATTAAATCCACCAAACTTCTCTTTTGCCCAGCCGGACAAGGCTGGTGCCTCATCATTTAAAAAAATACCACGGTATTTCACTACCGGAGATGAAGTAATATGCCTTCCTCCCAGCGCATACAACTGACTTTGCTTTTTAACAGGGACATCTGCCCAGTAATACCACGGAGAAACGCCGATCTGGTATGACAATTCATAAATTCCATAGATTGTTCCCCGTTTGTCGCTTCCTGCAATTACCAACGCACTATCAACCCCTTTTATTGGATTATACACCACCTGAATTAAGTTACTCTCCCACTGACCTGCAACTCCGGCAACATTTATTTTCTTTTGTTTAATTAACTGGTCTATCAGTTTACTTTTCCCTATAGTTCCAATGATTATGGAAGGACCAGAAGATCCGTTTAACTTGAATTCAGGAGTTATTCCAGTTACCTTTTGCAAGTCAGAAGCGAGATCCCTTGCTGCCCGGTTCACCCCCTCCCATTCATTATCACTAAGCAATAAAGTAGCCACGTTTCCTTTTGAACTTATAGAGAAACTACCAGGCACATAATGACTAGAGACGAAGGTGTCTGCAGCCTTACTTAAAAAAACCTGCATAAAAAGTAAAGGAAGGAAGCAACTAATTTTTCTGATCATACTATTTCTTTTAAATTTACCACATCAAAGTGCGCCACTTGCAGTTTAAATTAGAAAAAAAAGGTGATATTCTTTTCCTTCGTTCTCTACTGCTAATTCATATATCCAACACCCCCTGACATACTTCTTCTTTTCAAGCTATTCTATATTCATTATATCCCTGGCACAAAATGAAACACCTGATTTTCATAAAATTCCAATGATTTTTTAGGTGCTGTAATTCTTGCGGGAAAAGGCAACTCTGAACGGGACTGAAAGTATGCCAGACATGCATCATGCCACCACCAAACCTCTTCTTTCTGAATCGCCAAGAGCATTTTAACTTGTTCAAATCGCTCCTGATCGATAATTCCAGCTATAGAATTCCAATCTTTTTGTACCCCTTCCATACTCGCTGCACCAAATTGATAACGTTGGCATAATGATTCCCATAAGCTCTTTCCATCTTTCAATTGATAGGTCCAAGGTAAGCGATGGAACCAAAGTAAGTATTCAGGAGGGCAAGTCTTTAAATCTCCATAAAAGCTGGAAACTTCAGGAGCATATTGAGATAAAGCATTACTGCCTGATGCTGTTCGATCAAATCCTATTGCAGTACGATCCGCTTTATGATAGTAAAAAGCAGTCCAATCTGCACGCGGTTTATCTTTAATCCAGGGTCCGGGACCATAATGGTGATCCCAACCCATAATATGATGTAATCCCAATGGAGTCATGTAATTAACCAGGTTCTCCCTTGAATTCATCATAATCCCCTTTACAGTCTGAACGAATCGGGTATCGTTAGTAAAAGTCATTCGTGTCCATTCATCCGCAATCGCAATTGAACTTAATTCGTGATTCCATGCTAACCTTCCGAATGCATACCAATTCGATTGTCCAAATAAATGACCTGTCCAATTCAGATCATCTCCGATATTAGCCACACCAGCCATCCCTGAAATCGAATGATTATCCAAACTTCCATCGATTACCTTAGCAACAGTTGAACCCTTTCCTTTAGTGTAGGTATCGGCATCCAGTACTTCCTTGTACAATGGCGCCTGGTAAACGAGATGAGTTCCCTGTCCCAGGTATTCCTGTGTAATTTGAAACTCCATCATTAAGGGCGTTTTAGGCATAGCACCAAAAAGCGGAGAAAAGGGCTCTCTGGGTTGAAAATCTATAGGCCCATTTTTTACTTGTACCATCACATTGGCACGAAACTGGCCATCTAATGGTTTAAACTCATTAAATGCTTGTTTAAAACGATCTTCCGGTTTGTCATTACTATATACGAAGGCTCGCCACATGACTATACCCTTATGAGGAGCCAACGCATCCGCTAAAACATTGGCACCATCGGCATGCGATCGGCCATAACTCTGTGGGCCCGGTTGACCTTCTGAGTTTGCCTTGACCAGAAAGCCACCAAAGTCTGGAATATACGTATAGATTTCATCCGTCTTATCCTTCCACCATTTCTTCACTTCCTCATTTAAAGGATCTGCAGTTTTAAGCTTACCCAGTTCAATAGGAGAACTAAATCGTGCAGTCAGATATACCTTAATACCGTAAGGCCTTAGCACATTTGCTATAGCAGCCACCTTTGGAAGATACTCATCAGTTAAGATTAAAGAATTGGCATTTACATTGGTTAAAACAGTACCATTAATACCAATTGAAGCATTTGCACGGGCATAATCAACATAGCGTTGCTGAACATATCCAGGGAGCGTATGCCAGTTCCACAAAGAAAAACCAGCATAACCACGCTCTACCGTGCGGTCCAGATTATCCCAATGATTGAGTACCCGGTACTTCAAACGTGGCTGATCTGTTATATTCAGATCTGAAACAGATTGATTCGTTTGAATGAGCCGAAGTAGATGGAAAACGCCATACATAACCCCTATATCCGAATTAGCAGCTATAACGGTCACCTTTTTACTCTGATATACAATCGATGATAACAAATAACCTTCTTCACCTAAAGTTTCTAGTCGTATATTTAACTTCAACCCCTTTATAATAGTTGATGATAAAGGCGTTCCCGCAACAATGGAACCTGCAGTAATACCAGAGACTACAACTGGGATCTTTCTTCCAAGCAAACCAGACAGTCCCTGTTCCAACTCCTGCGATGCTGCCCGAAGTGAAGCAGATGGAGTCTTCATCGCTATATTTTTGAGCAAGTTTATGTATTCACCTCGCTGTTCTTCATTAATGACCAAATCATACCTCATCCATAACCGATATCCACTTTCGGCAAGGAGGCTTGTTGCATTCCAGAACAATAGCGTCAGGATCAGTAGCCTTTTTTTCATCACTTTACAATTTAATCGGTTTATGCTCTCTCCTGAAGGAAGATTCTCTAACTATCAGTTCCGATTTAAGCACAATGGTTTGCGCTTTAGCAGAAATATCTTTATTACTCAAACAGTTAATCAGGTTCGTTGCTACAGCCTCTCCCATCTCCTGTCCGGGATAATTAATTGTGGATAAGGCAGGATCTGTAATTCGTGATGTCGTATCATTATTAAACCCAACAATGGCCATATCTTCAGGTATTTTTATGCCTGCCTGCTTTAACTTTTTCAGGCATATGGCGGCACAAAAGTCATTGGAAACAAATAAGCCATCAGGCAAAGGATTCATCTTTAGAATTTTAACAACAGATTTCAGAGCGGACACTTCAGTTAAATCAGTTTCAAACAGAAGTTCATGATCAACAGGTATCCCATGATCAATTAAGGCCTTTTCATACCCTAATTTTCTATCCCGATAGACATTCCTCAAGGTATTGCCTGTTATATGAACAATCCGCTTGCATCCCTGATCAATAAGATGGGTAGTCGCATCGTAACCTGACTTTGAGTTATCAATCACAACTTTAGAATAATTTTCATCGTCAATTACCCTATCTACAAATAACAAAGGAATATGATGTTTCACGAAAGGCAGAAAGTGATCGAAATTAGTAGTATCAGCTGCAAGAGTGACGATTAAACCATCCACCCGGTTGTGCATCATTGTTTTAGTATACTCCACTTCTTTTTCACTTGACTCAAGGGACTGGCTGATCAACATATTATAACCCGCTCCATTGATCACCTTTTCAATGCCAGCCAATACTGCAGAGATAAAATAACTATTCAAACGGGGCACAATTACGCCGATGGTATTTGTGTTTTGAGTACGGAGGTTTCGCGCAAACGTGTTAAACCGGTAACCCATTTCATTTGCAGTATCAAAAATCTTCTTTTTTGTTTTTGCATTAACAGCCGTATTGTTCTGGAGCCCCCTACTTATAGTCGAAGGGGATAACTTCAGCTTTTCAGCAATATCATAAATAGTTATAATCTTGTCCTGGCTCATATTGGTATTTAGCGCAAATTAAGAATTATTTATAAAATATGCAATCGGTTGCATATTTTATATTGATTTATTTTCGTTCCACCTTTCCATTCAGTTCGTTTCAATTCTACATTCAACAGCACTCAGCCTTACCTGAAATCAAAATACAACCTCCCCTCGACCCAACTATTTCCCACCTTATTCTTGCCTCCCTGCGGACCATGACTCTCTGCCCCGTCAAACTTAGTCCCGATACTGTTAATGCCATGTAAAAAGGAAATATCCCCATTAGGAAAAGCTGGAGACGTATTATCATTACCAGCAGCTTTAGGTTTTTCTGGTGTATACAAGCGTAGAAACAAATCGGGTGTATCCGTAAAGATTTTAAAAAGATGCTCCTTATTCTCAATTACGACCCAGTTCAAATCCTTGTAATAACCCTTAAACTCAGGATAGTCCCATGATTGGCCGGTAACCGTATTATTATACTTTTTATGCCATACATTAAAGGATCCCCCCTTCATCCTATTCTTCCACACCCGGTAAGGTCCCCTGCCCAGATATTGAACTCCAGTAATCTGATCCTCCGGATAATTAAAATTAATTCCTAAAAAGTCATGCTCCTTACGCGAATCAGCCGAGTAGGCATAATCCATTTGGAGGATCCCTGATGGTTGCATTGTATACTTCAATCTTTTCATGTCTCCGGAAAACATCACCTCCACAACCTGATTTTCCCCTTCCCTATAGTGTTTTAAACTCTTAAAAGTAGTTTTCCCAACAGCAAGCACAGGTCCGTTACTGAAAGATATCTTCGATCCGGAACTTATAACGGAGAATAGTAAACCTGTTGTATTACTCAATCCGATTTCAACATTATTTGCCGAAACCAACAATAAGTCCTCTTTATTCCGAACCTTAACACGACCAAACGCAGCATTAACCTGATCCTTAACATCCTTTTGTAAAAGAGCCTTAGTAATCTCCTGAGGCAATTTCAAAGGCCATGACCAGGTATAAAGTTCTCTCCCATACTGATCAGTTGCCTTAAGAAACAACACATCCGCCTTCCTGTAATCAGCTGGAAGATTCAAATTTAAAACTCCCTGTTCCTGAGGAGCAAGATCAGGTCCTTTAAATTCACTTTTCTCTAGTATTATTTCTGAAGCTTGATCATCACCAGAAGACGGAGAAGGAGATGACATTTTGGATAACCGCCAACTAAAGGTCACTACATTCAAATTCGTATAGAAATAGTAATTCTTCACCGGAAACCGACCATCAAAATCATTCAATATCTTCTCCATCCCGATTTGAACAGGACTCCAGATCTCTTTTATGGTATAAAAACTCCCCTCTTTCTCCCGATAAGGGCCTACTATTCCATCAGGTGCTAAATTGCCCTTTACGTCTATGCTGTCATTACGATCTCCTCTCACAATCCCTTCATCCGCAAACGCCCATAAAAAGAGGCCTGCCGATAAGGGTTTACTCAGCATTAATTTCCAGTGATCCTCTAATCCGGAACCATTACCCCCATCATATAAACCATGCAAAAACTCTGTTGGGAAAAATACCTCGTTTCCATTATAAAACGATCCAGCACAACAATCATATCCCCTGTAATGCTGCGTATCTATACCTCGAAAAATATTCCATGGATGAATCACCTGCCGTTTTTGTGGATCATATTTCGCGAATTCATCATCAAGATCAAAATTATTTCCTCCTTCATTGCCGTTATCCCAGATCACAATAGAGGGATGATTCACATCCTTCATCATCATCTCCCTCACTAGCTTTTTCCCTACAGGCGTATCATACTTCTTTTGCCAGCCCCCTAATTCATCCAATACAAAAAGTCCCAACGAATCACAAGCATCTAAAAAGTCGACATCAGGTGGATAATGCGACATACGAACCGCATTCATATTCATATCCTTCATCAGGGTCACATCCATCACATTAATCTCCTTACTCGTTGTCCTTCCCGATTTAGGCCAGAAACTATGCCGGTTTGCCCCCTTAAACATGATCTTTGCTCCGTTGACAAAAAAGCCTACTCCTTCCTTAAACTCAACCGTCCGGAAACCAAATTTCTCCGTTATTGTATGCACGGCACCCTTTGCATTCATCAACCGGACTGAAACCTGGTAACGGTTTGGAAATTCAGGAGACCAAATCAAAGGGTTATCTATTTTAGTCGAAATCGTCACTTTAGATTCACCCTTTTTAAATGCTTTAGAAAATGGGACACCCACAGCCTTTCCATCCATACTGAAAATCTGAGCCTCTATCTTTGTGGCATCGGTTACATCAGCAGGATGAACCTCCATTAAAAAAGAGCCGTCTGCTTTCGCGTCAACAGCAGTCCAGTCTATAAATTGCTTAGGCAGCACCTCCAGATAAACAGGTCTGTAGATCCCTCCGAATACCCAATAATCAGACATCCTCTCAGCCCGGTTCACTGAGGTATCCGATGAAACTTTACGAACAGTTACCTCCAGTAAGTTTTCTCCCTCAGCCTTTAATAATTTAGTAATATCATATTTAAAACGATAGAAAGCTCCCTGATGAATGGGTCCGGCTACCTTTCCATTGATCCGAACTTCAGTATCTGTCATAGAACCCTCAAATACCAGCTGTACCCGCTTATTCTTAAATGAAGGAACCGATTGAAAAGTATGTTTATAAAATCCATCTTCTCCATCATTCTTCTCCCATCCATAATTAAAAGTGCCAAAACCCTGAAGTTCCCAATTAGAAGGCACCGGAATTGTAGTCCATTTTCCGCTGTTACGCCCACTGGAACACTTGAAATCCCATAAAACGGTATGATCCTTATCGGTTCCGGATAAATACTGAAACACCGTTTTTTGAGCAAAAATGGAATAGCTCTGCAGACTTAAAAAAAACAAAAGTAGGATGTGTTTGAATAAATAGGTCATTTGATATTTTTGGCTAAGCAAGTATACTTAAAACTTATTAGCTGTAAAACAAATCCACAAGACTTCTACCTCTTAATTTCTTCTATCTTTTCCCTGTCTTTTTTAAAGAAAAACAATACCGCAGTAAATAAACTCAGTGCTCCTATAAAATAGCTAATCCATAAATAAGAAACACCAGCTTCAATACCTAAAGTAGGTTTTAAATAACCCAACAGAACAGGCGAAAAAGCGCCAATTAAAAAGGCGCACATCAACATTAGACCCGAAGCAGACGATTTAATTTCAGGCTTAACCACCTCATATAAAGATGCAAATATGCTGGAATCATACGCACCTCTAAATATTCCAAACATAAATAAAGCAACATAGGTAATCGTTACAGTCTCACCTGATCCGATCCAATAAATGAAAGGCGCACCCAGAAGTAACGAAACACCTTGTACCACCAAGCGGTTTGCCGGATTTATTCTCGAAAACCGGTCCGATAGAGACCCTCCTAAAATTACTCCTATAAAAGCCCCTATATGGTGATAAAACATCGAGGAAAATCCTGCTGCAGCTAAAGATAGATTGAACTTTTCAGCAAGTAAGGAGGGCATCCAAGTCAGATACCCTACGTTCACAAAAACCATACAGGCGAAAGAAAAGGTTAATAGAATTACTGTTGGTTTTTTGAAGATTAACTTCGCAGTAGTTATCACATCCACTTTTTCAGTCACTTGCGCAGGCAGATCTTTTTTCAGACGAAGGAAAATAATCAAGGCTATCAAAACGCCAAAACCACCAAACAAGTAAAAGGCATGCCTCCAGCCATATAATTCGGCTACATACCCTGCAATTAATCCACTTAATATGATTCCAAAATAAACCGCTGTCTGATGCAGCGCTAAAGCTAAGGAACGTTTATTTTTATGTTCCTCACTGATCAGGGCATTCGCTGCCGGCGCATAAAAAGCCTCTCCTCCCCCCGTAGCAATACCTCTTAAAAAGATAAACTGAATTAAAGTATGGCATAGTCCTGTTGTCAATGTAGCCGCACTCCATACCAGTAAACTCGTTCCGATGATGTTTCTACGACTCAGACGATCCCCAATAAATCCAGCAAAAGGAACCAGCACACCATACGTCCAAACCAGTGCGGAAGCGATCAATCCCAGTTCGCCATCCGTTAGTTTCAAATCAATCTTAATCAGAGGGAGGACCACACTAAAAACCTGCCTATCTGCTTGATTAAGAAAAAAAGCCAACCACAGCCAGGCCAGCATTTCCCATTTATATGATTTACGGGAGCCCGATACTTCTTGATCCATAATCCAGGATGTTTAAAACGTAATTTAGGTTAAATTAAAATAGCCTCCCTTTTTGGTAACATTTTTTACAGACTGGCCTTCATGTGCCCGGCAGACCCATTTGAAATACGATACTTGTAATACAGAGTAAAATCAGCTTCCATAATCTGATGTATATCCCGCCCCCTATCAATACAGGCAGCTTTAACCTTCTTCCGTATGTGGCCGATACCAGCCATTACCCACCATAAAATCATAGCACAATAGATACCGTATTTAGTTATTTAAATCGAACAAGAACCTGATTATAATATTGTCATCGTATTTGAATGTAAATAGTACTAACCGGAGCGCTCTTATGGAATTGATTTACAAAATTTGCTAATTGAGATACGAATAGGATCATGATTACAAATCTTTAAAACAGGAAAATAATAAATACTTTGGAATAAAAATAATGGTTAGCTATTTCATCAAATAATCACAATAAACTACATACTAATCTACAATAAAAAACAGCCACCTCCAAAATCGAAGAACACTTTGACAATATTTAACATAGATAAATAGTGGCAGGAGGCAACAGAATTAAGGACAATCTTCATTAAAGTTAATGCTTGAAGTGGAAATGGCCTTTACTCAGATTATCGTAATTCTCGGGTTTAATATCCTTATTTAATTCCCAATCTTCTACTACTTCGTCTAATATTTTTGATATTAGCTTCACCGCAAGCTTACGTATTTCTAAGAAATCCTTTTCTGTAAGAGGATTTTTCAACAACCGCAACATTAGAACCTGTTGTTCATTCAAACGATCACTGATATCTAAATTTGCAGCTATATACAAATACATTCAATAAGTTTATCAAACCCCTACTGCAATTTTCAAATCTTCTATAAATTCATCAACAGCCTGCTCTTCAGTAGACCAGCTTGTCACCAGTCGTACCGCCGAAACCTCTTCATCTATTTTGATCCAGGTAAAAAAAACATAATCTTCCATCAGTTTAGCGATCACCACATTAGAAAATACAGGAAACAGCTGATTGGTATACGTTGGCGTTAAAAATGAAAGACCAAGATCCGATATCCCTGCACTGATCTTTTGTGCCATCCTATTGGCATGATCTCCTAATTCAAAAAACAAATCGTCCTTGAATAATTCCAGAAACTGAATCCCAAGCAACCTTCCTTTAGCCAGCAAGGCACCACGTTGTTTCATATTATATATAAAATCCTTTTGTAGCGTTTTGTTATTAAGCACAATAGCTTCACCTAAAAGCGCTCCTGCTTTTGTTCCCCCGATATAAAAAACATCCGTATAAATTGCCAGATCCTTTAGCGTCACATCGTTTGCAGAAGAAGTTAACGCAGATGACAATCTCGCTCCATCCATAAATAAAATCAGGTTATTCACTCTACAAAAAAGCGACAGTGCTTTTAATTCATCGCAAGAATAAATAGTTCCGATCTCCGTTGAATTAGAAATATAAACCATACGGGGAATAGTGGTATGAACCTCCTCAAACAGATCTAATTGTTTCTGAATACCATCAGGTGCTAATTTTCCATCTGCAGATTTAACCGTTTGAATCCGGTGACCTGTCGCTTCAATTGCCCCGGTTTCATGTACTTGAATATGTGCAGTTTCCGCTGCAATAACAGACTCGTATGGCCTTAATAAAGAGGCAATAACAATTAGATTAGCCTGAGTTCCTCCAGAAACAAAATGAACCACAGAATCTTCGTGACCAATTTTCTCTTTGATTAAATCAATCGCTTCTTTACAGTATTGATCTTCACCATAACCTTCCTGAGCAATCAAATTACTTGAGGCTAATGCTTTTAAAATATTGGGATGACATCCTGTAGTATAGTCGTTCTTGAAATTATACTTCATCTAAAATTTGCGTGTGAAAAGGGTACAAAATCTGGTAATGCATTTACCGCCGGCAAATTAAAAATAATTAAATAAACTTTGTTGCCCCACTCATTATTTGACTGATTATTCTTCATTATATTTCTCCTGATCTGCATATCCCGTTTCCAAAAACCAGCCCCCATCAATTCGGAGAAATACATGAAGATATTTTAAAGCTGTATCCTATGAAATAAACTTACGTTTGTCTTCATACAATAAGTATATTTTTAAAGTTACCTTAGTAAAAAAGTATACTTTATGGCTGAAAAGAATATTTACGCCCCTAAACATACTAGAAAAGTTAAAAGTGCTGAAAATCATAATTTCAATAAAATCATTGAAATTATAAGAGATGGCTCTAACTTTAATAAGATGGTGGAAGTAAAGCGAGGATTGTCAAGACATGTACTTGATGGACTAAAAGATCTTACGAGTTTAGACTTTACCAGTTTATCCAAGATATTCGGCACCACTACTGCAACGATTCATAAAAAGAAGAACGATGACAAGTTCGTTTGCTCCCGATTTTGAAGGAATTGGAGCAAAGTTAACAAGGCATTATCTATGTTAGAATATGCGGCTCATTTATCATTAACTACATTCAAACCTAATCTGGTTTTCACCACTTACGAGGTTAACCACGATGACTTTCTCCGTATTGATCTCATGATTTTTAAATTACTGGGAAATTACAAAGAGAAAGATCCATAACACAAAAAAGGGCGTCAAATCTCTCTGAGCACCCTTTTTTAATCATTATCTTAAATTATTATCCACATTTAGATGAGCCGCAATCCTTGCAGGTTAAACATCCTTCCTGGTACATTAAATTTGTAGAATTACAATTCTGACATTTCTGCTTTTTAGCTTCAGTACCATCCGGCACATACCGTTTCAACGCACGCGCTACCCCGTTTTTCCAGGTATTAATTGATTCATCCAGCTGAAGACTGTTGATCAGCTCTACCACCTTAACAATAGGCATCCCATGTCGCAACGTACTGGAAATCAACTTTGCGTAATTCCAGTATTCTGGATTAAACTTATAGGATAACCCTTCAATAGTTGTTTTGTGTCCGCGTTTATTTTGGTATTGAAAGTCATAACGAGAACTGCCGTCTGGTTCTCTATTTTTGATAATCAAACCATCATTAGCCCATCTTGGAACCAAAATACCGTCTTCATCATCCGAAAACCCGGTAAAGATCTCATACGGCTTTCCATCAATTAAACCTATGAAAGCAATCCATTTGTCACGGTTGTTCTGAAAGCGAACCACATCTGCCTTCAGTGTAATTGGTCTGATGGTAGGAAAATGACTGGATTCTATTTCTTCTTCCTTCTCCGGTGCATCCGTATTGGCAATCAGTACTCCCGAACGTGACCCGTCACGATATACCGTTACACCCTTACATCCTGCCTTCCATGCTGCCATATATAACTCACCAACCAATTCTTCAGTTACATCCGAAGGCATATTGATGGTTACACTAATTGAATGATCTACCCATTTCTGAATTTCTCCCTGCATCTGTACCTTTTTCATGTAATCTACATCATTGGAGGTAGATTTATAATAAGGAGATTGCATAACCAGGTCATCCAACTCTTTCTGTCCGTAATTCTTAGTCAAATCATGTCCGTTTACAAGCATCCACTGTTTAAAACGATGATGAAAAACAACATATTCTTCCCATGAATCACCAACTTCATCTACAAAGTCAACACGTGCATCCTTATCTCCTGGGTTTACTTTTCTTCTTCTTTTGTAAACCGGCATAAATACAGGCTCTATACCAGAGCTGGTTTGCGACATCAAACTGGTCGTACCAGTAGGAGCAATCGTCAATAAAGCGATGTTCCTTCTACCATATTCCAGCATTTCAAAATAAAGCTGTGGATCTGCCTCTTTTAAGCGCAGGATAAAAGGATTATTTTTTTCTCTCTCCGCATCGAAAATGCTGAAAGGTCCTCTTTCTTTTGCTGAAAGCACAGATGCACGATACGCTTCCAATGCAATAGTTTTATGTACTTCCACGGCAAATGCAGAACCTTCTTCACTGGCATAACGCAGACCTAAAGCGGCAAGCATATCACCTTCTGCAGTGATACCAATTCCAGTTCTTCTTCCTTCATTTGCCTTAGTTTGGATATTTAACCACAGATTCCGTTCGGTACGTTTCACTTCATCTCCTTCCGGATCTTCCGCTATCTTCAACAAAATAGCATCAATTTTCTCCAGTTCCAGATCAATGATATCATCCATCATCCGCTGTGCAACGTTAATGTGTTTCTTAAACAGATCCCAGTTGAAATAAGCTTCTTTAGTGAATGGCTTTTCAACATAAGAAAATAAGTTTATAGCCAGTAAACGGCAGGAATCATATGGACATAAAGGAATCTCACCACATGGATTGGTAGATACTGTTTTATAACCAAGATCTGCATAACAATCCGGCACCGATTCACGAATGATCGTATCCCAGAACAAGATTCCTGGCTCTGCAGAACGCCAGGCGTTATGCACTATTTTTTTCCATAATAACGTAGGGTCGATCTCCTTTTTATAGGTAGGATTCAAACTATCTACTGGGTACTGTTGAATATAAGTTTCATTTGCTTCTACTGCTCGCATAAAAGCATCATCGATACGTACCGAAACATTTGCGCCGGTCACTTTCCCCTGCTCTAGTTTGGCATCAATAAATCCTTCTGAATCGGGATGTTTGATTGCTACAGATAACATCAGCGCTCCCCTTCTTCCATCCTGTGCTACTTCCCTTGTGGAGTTCGAATAACGTTCCATAAAAGGAACTATACCGGTTGATGTAAGAGCCGAATTTTTAACGGGTGAACCTTTTGGACGAATATGCGATAAATCGTGACCTACACCACCTCGTCGTTTCATCAGTTGCACCTGCTCCTGATCCACTTTCATGATGCCACCATAGGAATCTGATTCACCATCATTTCCAATTACAAAACAATTGGAAAGCGATGCGATCTGATATGGATTACCAATACCAGTCATCGGACTTCCTTGTGGGATGATATATTTAAAGTTCTTTATTAAGTTGAAAACTTCCTCCTCGCTTAACGGGTTAGGATAACGCTGCTCAATGCGGGCAATTTCTGAAGCGATACGGTGATGCATGTCATCTGGAGTGCCTTCAAATATAGCACCGTAGGAGTCCTTCAGCGCGTATTTATTTACCCAAACACGTGCCGCAAGGTCATCTCCATCAAAATATTTAAGCGACTCCTGATAGGCTTCATCGGAAGTATATGTTTTTTTGATTTCAGCTTTATTTGCAACTTTCATTGATTATATATTTGAATTTTATGGAAAGTCAAACTTACAAATTTGCACAGCTAAATAGAGAACTTTTTTTTAAATGTTTACAAAACAAAAATATAAAAACTTGACTTACAGTAAAATAATCGTATAGCCTAAATAAAAAGTTAACAAATTTTTAAATGTTACCTTAAAAATTTATTCACTATATTATAAATTATTACATTTTAGCAATGCCTTGATTAGCTTGTAAGGACTACAAACTGCTTTCTATAAAGTACGCAAAATTCGTCAATTCCACTCACAATTCAATCAATTTGTGAGTAGAAAAACTGAAAAAAAACTGAGCATATAGTCATCTCATTTCTAAGATCAACACATTGAGGAAGATACTCCGAAAATCAGTAAGATAATCTTATCACTTCCTGGAACTTAATCTACGTCTACATTTATTATAAAGTCATACCACTACAGAAACTTCTTTGATTTTGTAAACTAAATAACCATCGAAACCTTATCCCAATGTTATAAATTCTTAAATGCATCAGACTCCAATATGGAGAATGCCGGCACGTTGTCATTACTTTCACGTGTGTTTACGACCTCAAAATTGCGTATATCTACCGCGTCCTGATGATCGGGACTTGTATTTACAATAACTCCACCCAACAAAAAGATCCGGTCACATTTAAACTCCTGCCTACTCATGCGGATTAATAATTTAACCTTCTTATGGATTTCTTCATAAGCTACTTCTGTAATTTCCTTTTGTGGATTTGCAGCAGTAATGATGCGGTGTTTGTAGGGCATAACTGTCCGCTCCAGCAAAGTTTGCTGATAATCAAGTTCTGAGTTAATTGGAACATATACTTCTGATTCCTGTTGCAGCCTTTGTAGAGCCAGCATCAGAGCACCGCAGCTGTTGGTTAATTGCGTTTGTCCGGGTCGAATCATTTTACCCAATTCACCATCATCTGTTATCCCAATATGTGGCCCATAAAAGATAAAAGCATCACCGCCGTCAGGTATATGATGGGCAAAAGCTACCATTCCTGTAAAACCTGAAAAGGGCAGACCTCCAAGTCCGCCCATCGAAAATGGACGAGTCAATACCTTTCGAAAATTGGTAGAGACATTTATGTCATCACAACATAAAGATGTGGCGAAGAGCATTTTTGACAAGTCAGCGTTATACTCATGCTGCAGAAAGTTCAAATAGGATTCTGTTACTTCATTACCAGTTTCTACATTCGGATAATGACTTCGGATCGTCTGCTCAAGCTCTTTCATAAATAAACCGGGGTATAAATTTTGCAATCTTAATTCAAGAGTAAAGATGATGCGTTTTCGGTAATAAACAAGTCATCTTCTGATCATTTAATACATTTAGCATTTTTGGCGATTAACACAGAAGAGAGAAATCGTTACAGATAATTAATAAGGGGAATATAGATAAACCAATTTTTTAATACGGCCCACGTATCTGTTCCAACCATTGATTTGATAACTGATCCTATGTTAAATAGAATCTAAAACAGCTATGAAAAAGAAAATGAGGTATAACAAAAACGACCTTTTAACGAGTAAATAATTCTAGTTCAAAAAATCTGTCTAAATCATAAAAAACTGAAAGAAAGCCAATTAATCCTTTTTAGTGTCAAAATATGCCCTTCAGCTTCCATAATGCCAAACCGATGTTTTCACTGTTTTATTGTCTGCAATATTTAAGTTCCAGTTCTTTTAAACGTCCCTTTTTAATTGCCCTTGTCGCCAGATACTTAAAAAGAGGTCCTGCAATTTTTTGCAGACCAACCATTTTAGAGTTGTTTAAATAAACGAATAAAGCAAGGTCAGCTAATTTTTTCGGTATTCCTGCCTCACTTGCTAAGCCATCTTTTGCCAGACCTTTTGATATCAGAAGCGCATTTTCGAAATTTTTATTGCCCGGGCTTACGGTCACTTGCATTAAACAATCATCATCATCTGAAATGTTGTGAAAGTAGTGTTTTTCATTTGGCTTCATGGTTACCCTATCGCCTTTTTTCAACCAGCTAACTCGGCTATTAAGCCCAACTTCTAACGTTCCGTTCAGTACTTCAAAAGTCTCCGAAAAAAGTGTGTGGTAATGCCAGGGTGTCATTTCGTTTGGAATAATATTGAACTTAATAATACTATCTTTATTTGTATCTGCTGATACTAATCAGTTTGATGTATCCCTGCGTTTTCATAATGCTTTGTTTGAGGGTTTATGCATTAATAAAATTGTTCCTATTACAGCGCAAACTATGATTGCGGAAATATGAGGAATAGCTTGTACGATGCTAGTATAACAAAACAATAAGCATATCAACGGTCGGGATAATTGTTCCCACTGCCAGAGTGATACCCAAAGCTTTTGTTTGCTTAGTTAGTATGAGTATGCATATTAGTAAACCGGTAAACGCATCACGGATGCCTTTGATGTAATGAAACGAATAGTCACCATTTGCGTTAAAGTGTATGCCGTAACCAGCTTCTGCAATTTCGGGCGAAAGTAGGAACCTGGCCCCGATGAAGATCATTCCTAACCCTGTCAGGAATGCGATTGTAATAGAAATTCTTTGTGTCATAACATTGTGTTCTTTAAATGATGACACAAATTTCCATACTTGCAACCCGGCATTCATGCACTTGGGTTAATGTTTACAAATTTTTCCATCTGCTAAAAAGAATTCTCCTTTTTTGTAAGTTTTTTCTTTGAATAAAGAGATTACGATGTCATTCTCTGTCGTGCTTAACGGTATTATATTTTTTATGCTGTCAAGCAGGCTCTTTATCATGGTATGGTGTCGCTATAAAATTGTCATTAATGGAAAATGCTTGGAGAAGAACTGGGAATGAAAATTTGGCGATCCAAACCTGACTAAAGATATGAAGAATTACAGAAGTTCAGCTAGTTCGGCCAGCCACTTTCCAAACCAATGTTGCATGCAGGGCCATTTAACAAATTTTCACCAATCGCTTAAAGACCGTTTTTAGATAAAAGATAAAGTTTTTTCTTAACGTAAGGGCTAGTTAATTTATAAACTAATTACGTAATTAGTTTATTTGTTATAACGTACCAGATAACGTACATTTGGATGTACATTCAATATAACTATGAAAGCAGTAACTATCTCCTCCTTAAGAACAAACATGAAAGCCTATTTCGATGAAGTAAGTGAGACTGAAGATATTTTGATTGTTCCACGTAACAACAATGAAGACGATGCCGTTGTGGTGATTTCTATTAAAGAATATAACGCCCTTATAGAAACTTCGCACCTGATGTCAACAAAAGCAAACCGTAAACGACTTGAGCATTCTATGGAAAATTTAAAAAAGGGTGATACAAAGTTATTTTCTCTTAATGAGGATAGCAATCTGAAAGCATAAACTATGAAAATAGTATTTACGCCTGAAGCTTGGGAGGATTTTGAATATTGGATGGACAATGATGAAGATGCAGAAAAAAAAATCAGAGACTTATTGAGAGAAATAAAAAGGACACCATTTCATGGATTGGGAAAGCCTGAAGCTTTGAAGCATAATCTGAAAGGCTTTTGGTCCAGACGTATAATAGGTGAGCATCGCCTGGTTTATCAGGTGTCAGGTACCAAGGGCAATGACCAACAATGCGCTATTATTCAATGCCGGTTCCATTATGATGATAAATAGTTAAGCAACTTATTGGATTTGGGTATAAAAGTCTTAAAAAATGATAGTATTTTGATAGGAAAATGAGATGAGTATTTGATATGTGGTAAAATCAGTATAGTAGTAAACCTATAGTTTCAGCTACGAATAACTCATTTAGGCAAGGTAAACCAAAATGCACTGCCTTTTACAAGCTCACTTTCTGCCCATATTTGGCCGTTGTGCTGCAAGTCAAGTGATCTGGCCGCTTTTAGAGAGCCTTTTATTGCCAGCCTCGATCTGGCAGAAACAATGCAGCACAGGCTGCCCTTGACACCCACTAACCGTGATCTGCACTTCATGCTGGGAAATAAAGGTTATAAGGACTGGAAACGATATGACGTATATGACTTAAACAAAGCGAGATTTCCGCTATAGTAAGTTCTGAAACAATAGCTTTATTTGAGCAATTATTGGATGTTAATCACGATTAAGTGTTCTTCAAAATCCTTCAATGATATGTTACCGCTGCCAAAACTGATCTCCAGCAAGGCAATTTTCTCTATTTTCGTCAAAGGCCTGTCTTGTATTATATCTACCAAGTTGTTTTCCGCAGTAAGCGGTGCCAGAACACTTTTCATTTCGGAGAAAGATTCGAAAAACCGAACTCCGAATTTACGCTGTGACACAGCATCGAAATGAAGTCCGTCATCGTTGGCTGTAAGACCAGTGGAGGTTACGAAGTAAGCATTTGGCGTTTCGGCGGCGTATTTCTGAAGTGCCTGGTTGACCTCTTTATATTCTGTAAAATATTTTCCGTACCTACCACCGCTTAAAAAATCACCAATTCCACCGGCTATAAAAGGAATGTTCGAGGCGTCCAGTTCAGCGCGAAAGGCATCGACAATAACGCTTAATTTATCGTAATAAACAGCGGAACGTCCTGCAAAACTATCGTTTTCACCTTGATGCCATAATATCCCTCTCAGTATGCTGTTCCGCTGGGCAAACTTGGCCTGGAACACCGCATTTTCGAAAAGTGCTCCACCAACTGCCCAATCGTCCAAACTGGATCCTCCATCGGCGCATGGGATCAGACCTACCTGCTCGCACGCATTTGCTAATCTCCAGGCACCAGCAAAAGACGCTGCAAGTCCTATCCCTGCTGTTGGCCGGTCAAAATTTATGGGTTTTGTCATCGTCTGCCAACGGGCGTTTACCAGCCCTTTGATCTGTTCATCATAGATTTGCCTGACATCCTTCAGGTATCTGCACCCGGCCATATTTGACTGACCAATCATTAAAAAAGGAACTTATCATATAGTCTTATTCTTTGTTTAATTGCTTTCTGCTTGTCCAGCTGCTTTAATAATTAATATTTTTTGTCTGAGCATTTAAATAATTGTTCAAAATTAAAACGAAAATTTGCAACTATTCAGGTATAACAAGTCTACAATCCCTGAAACCTATCAAGTTATTA
>NZ_MDFN01000016.1 GCF_001730525.1 Arcticibacter eurypsychrophilus | reverse complement strand
AGTCCGTTTATTTTTATCGGACAACAATGATAAATAATTAAATATTATTTTTTTCTTTTGTTGACAATTTGCATACATTTAGATCACCTAACTTTATCTAAATGAAAATGTTTCTTTCCTTATCATTTGTTTGTTTCTCGCTGCAGCTAGCTCAAGCACAAAATGTCATCCAGCCCTATGGAAAAGTCGATCAGGCTTCCATGGACCTAAAAGAATGTCCATTCGAAAAGGACGCCAATGCGATGGTTCTTTTTGATAAGGGACGAGTTTATTTTGATGATAAATTCGATATCATAATGGATCGTCACAGGCGCATAAAGATTTTTAATGAAAAATCAAAAGATAAAGGAAATATCCGGATTGAATTTTATTCTTTAAAAGGATATGAAAAATTAATAAGCGTTCAGGCGCAGACCATCAATCTAAAAGATGGTAAGATTGTGATAACTAAATTAAATAACGATCAGAAATTTACCGAACAAATAGATAAATATCGTTCCGCTATTGTATTTAGTATGCCCGATGTGCAGGCGGGTTCTGTTATCGAGTACAGATACACCTTGCAAACCAGTTCCATTGGTAATTTTCCTTCATGGCGATTTCAAAGCAACATTCCAGTAGGTTATAGTGAATTAAGCACTTCCATTCCTGATATTTTTATATATAAACCTCTTATCAGAGTTCAACAGGCTTTCTTTAAAAATCTGAGTAGTTTAGAAAACGGAACCTACCTGTATGATGGACAAGCTATTAACTATACTAAGAATGTGAAAACACTGGCGTTAAAAGATGTTCCTTCCATTCCTGATGAATCGTTTATGACTTGCGAATCAGATAATTTGCAATCAATTGCACATCAGCTATCAGAGATCAGACCGGTAGGAGGGTTTATTACATCGGCCAGTAATACCTGGGGAAAGATTGGAGTGATGCTTGGAGAAGATGAAGATTTTGGTCTTCAGTTTAAAAAGAAGCTTGAGGGCGAACAGGAGATTATAGCCAAGGCCGTAGCAATGAAGAGTCAGAATGAAAAAATTGCTTACCTGTTTAATACGGTAAGGGATCAGATGAAATGGAACAGCTATGACAGCTGGTATACGAACGATGGAATTGCGAAAGCATGGCAAAAAAAAGCGGGTAATTCCACTGAAGTGAACTTAATTTTGTATCGGCTACTGGTTCAATCTGGTGTAAAGGAGGCCTCACCAATGATTGTGAGTACCCGTAGCAATGGAAAAGTTTTTTTGTCTTTCCCCTGGCTTTATCAATTTAACCGGACAGCCATCCATATTCCAATTGATAGCACCCGATATTATCTTCTTGATGCAACCGAAAAATCAAACCAGTACAATGTTATACCCTCAAATTTGTTGAATAATTTTGGCTTGCTGTTGGATAAAGATCGGAAAAATAGCCAAACGATGTTTATTTCCACAGACGTTCCATCTATGGAATATATAAACCTGGTTGCGGATATCAAACCAGACGGAAAAATGACAGGAATGGCAAACTTGCATTATACCACCTATCATCGATCTGAAGTGATCAAGCGTCTCCTTAAAGATGGGGAAGCAAAAGAAAAGGACTACTTTATAAATAGCAACAATACAATCAAGGTAGATAGTTTGCAAACAGAAGACAATCACAGCGATTCGTTATATGTGAAACAGCATTTTAATTTTGATGTGGATATAAGTGGATCTGATGATAACTATATATTTTTTACTCCTAATCTTTTTTGCTCCATGAAGAAGAATCCCTTTCTTAACGAAAATAGAAAGACAATGATCGATATGGGCTTCAGGGACCAATATAATGTTACAGGTGCATATTCTATTCCCAGCGGATTTAAAGCTGATGTACTGCCTAAATCACTTACGCTATTGATGACAGACCGTAGTATTTCTTTTAAAAGAGTTATTGCAGAGCAGGATAATAAAATTTTCGTGCGTTACCTTATTGAATTCAAAAAAAGTATTTTCACTCCTGAAGAGTATCCTGAGCTGCGCCAGTTTTATAAACAGATGTTCGATATGTGGAATGAGCAGATTGTTCTTAAAAAGATTTAAGGATGAGGACTTTAAGATCGGCTTGGCATGTGATATTCTGTTTTGCTTTCATTTTTCCTTTGTTTGTTTCCGCACAGAAAAAAACTGCTGCAGCTGATTATTATATAGCAGCAAACATTCCTGATTCTTTGAAAAAGGATGCTAATTCTGTGATTCGTTTAGATGATACCCGAATAGAAATAATAAATCCGGGAAAAGTAGTATGGAAATCGCATAGGATTCTGACCATCCTGAATCAAAAGGCGGAAGATGAGGCCATGACGGTGATGTCATATGATAGGAAATTTTCTACTGTAAATAATCCAGAAATGATCGTTTATGACGCTTCGGGGGCTCTTATTAAAAGATATAAGAAAAGTGATATGTATGACCGGTCTGCTGTTGATGGCATTTCTATCATATCTGATAGTAGAATGCTGATAGCCAGTCATACGGTAACCGCTTACCCTGTTACGATTGAGATGAGCTATGAGTATTCTTTAAATGGTTACCTGGATCTTTCGGATTGGGATATTCAACCAGTAGAGACAGCTGTACAACAGGCTACGTATCAGATTATCGTTAGTCCGGGTTTAGGTTTTCGTTTTAAGGAAAGGAATATTCATTTAAAGCCTGAGAAATCTTTAAAAGAGGGGATGGAGGTGTATACCTGGAAAGTGAATAACTTAAAAGCACAAAAATTGGAGGAGGATTGTGAAAGCTGGGCAGTACTTCCATCCATTTCATTTGCAACGGATAAAATAGAATACTATAATCAAGCTGGTGATTTTAGTTCTTGGAAGGGCTTTGGTTTATGGCAACAAACGCTTAATAAGGAGGTTTGTGACTTGTCGCCGAAACGGGTAGAAGAGATTAAGCAGTCAGTAGCTCATTTGCCTACAGATAAGGGAAAGGCTCGCTTTTTATATGAAAGCATGCAAAAGAATATGCGTTATGTAAGTATTCAGTTGGGTATTGGAGGGTTAAGGCCATTTCCTGCGAGCTTTGTTGATGAGAAAAAATATGGGGATTGTAAAGCATTAGCCAATTATATGTACAGTGTTTTAAAGGCAGCTGGCATCCGTTCATATTATACTTTAATAAACGCAGGGGATAATAAGATGCCTGCTGATAATGATTTTGTATGTTCCCCTTTTAACCATGTTATTCTTTGTATCCCTTTTGCAAAGGATTCGGTGTGGCTGGAATGTACAAGCTCAACGGCTCAATTTGGCAAGTTAGGAACCTTCACTGAAAATAGAAAAGGGTTGTTGATTACTGAATCAGGAGGGGAGTTGGTCCGTACGCCGGCTAGTAGAATGGAAGATCATGTTTTTGACACAGAAGCGGAGGTCCTAATCGATTCTATGGGCTTTGCGAAAGCTAGTATCCGATTAAAAACTACTGGAGGGTATCGGGATTCATTCGTTGATCTTTCCAGTGAAAAGATTGATGAACAGAAGGAGCGGCTGATTTCCAGTTTAAAATTGAAACAACCTGATGTTTTTTCCATTACGGAGCTAAGCGATGTGGAGGGAGTGCGGACTACAGATCTTCATCTTGAATATGAGAAATTGAGTGACATGAATACGGGAAAGAAATTTTTTTACCGGCCAAGATTGCTTGACCTTTGGAAGACTACCTTTCCTGTGCTTGAACATAGGAAATCTGATGTTTATTTCTCTATGCCTTGTATTAAAAAGAATACTACTGAATTTGGTTTTGCATCGAATTTCGAGGTGGAATCTGTACCAGCGACTGTTTCTATTCAGTTTTCTTATGGAAGTTTTAATGCCAGTTATTCTCTGGATAAGACTAAAAATAAAATCACTTGTGTCAGCGTTTTTAAGCTGAACAAACATGTGATACCGGCAGGTAAGTATAAGGAAATGCAGGAGTTCATGGATCTTATCTCAAAGTCAATGAATAAAAAGATTATTGTCAACAGAATCTAAGAACAGGTTCCAGGATGATGTAAGAGATTGAAATAATAGAATATTTAAATCTAAAATAAAGAGTTGTTGTTAAGCGTGGCGAATTGCCTAAGGTTTTATATCAATTGGAATCGGGCATTCTAAATTAACGACATCTTGCATTTACTTATGATTAGTTAATTTTTATTATGGATAGCATCAATCAACAACAGCCTGAAGATAATTTTGAAAACTTAGCAGGCAGTGACGCTGCAAAAAAGATGAAAACACTGGCTGAAAATGCTAACAGTTGTTTCTTTTGTTCTAACATCAAGACCGGGATCCCTTTTTTAACTCGTCCTATGTCGGTGTTGAAAGTAGACGATGAAGGAAATTTCTGTTTTTTAAGCTCTAATGGCAGTAAGAAAAACGAAGAAATTAGTCGCGACCCCTTTGTTCACTTGTTGTTTCAGGGATCGTCCTATTCTGATTTTTTGAATGTTTATGGGATCGCAGAAGTAAGTACGGATAAAGAAAAGATTAAAGAACTTTGGAATCCAACTCACGATGATTCAATTGAAGGAAAGCTGGAGATGGAATAGTAGGGTTGGAGTTATAAGCAAAAAGCCTTGTTGAGCGTGGTTCAACAGGGCTTTTTTAATGATTTAAATTTTCGTAATAGGATATTACCTACTGGCATCAGCCGCTTCCTGCAATAGCTTAATAAGCGATTCAAGTTTTAGGGGCTTTGAGATATAATTATTCATGCCAGCGCTGAAGCAGGCTTCGCGGTCCTCAATCATTGCATTAGCAGTAAGTGCGATGATATAAGGTTGTTTGGCATAATGATGCCTGATATAGCGGGAAGCTTCCAGGCCGTCCATTTCAGGCATTTGCACATCCATCAATATAAGATCGTAATGTTCTTTGTCCAACATTCTTATCACTTCAACACCTGTATTTGCTAGTGCTGAACTGTAGCCCAACCGGTCTAAAATCTTTATGATCAGCATCTGGTTGGTCTTGTTATCTTCGGCAATTAGAATTTTTAGCGGGTTGTTTTTAGCAAAATCCTTACTTAACAACACCTGTGCGTTTTGCTCCTGCCCAGAATGCTGCACCTGCTGCTGTAAAGCCATTAAAATGGTACGGCTAAGGTGTTGTTGTTTTACAGGCTTGGTCAACACAGCGTTAAAGAGCTCCGGATATTTTGTTCTGGTTTCGTCGCCTATAGAACTTAACAAAATGATAGGCATCTCTGGATATTTCTCTTTTACAAGTGTAGAAAATTGAACACCATCCATATCGGGCATTTGCATGTCGCTTATTAGCAATTCAAATGAATGACCGTTTTCTATTAATCGTAGCGCTTCTTTTCCGCCGGGAGCCATTATTGGCTTTAATTTCCATTGTTCTAACTGGAGTTCTAAAATCCGTCGGTTGGTTTGATTATCATCTACTATTAAAATTTTCTTGCCTTCAACGGCTGACATGTTGATTTGGGCAAACAATGGTTTTTGCTGTTCACTAGTTTTCACTTTTATTTGGAAAGTAAAAGTTGTACCTACATCAGGTTGACTGGTAACATTGATGTGGCCTCCCATTAAACTCACTAAACGTTCGCAAATGGCAAGGCCTAGTCCGGTTCCTCCATATTTACGTGTAGTAGAGGAATCAACTTGAGAAAAGGCCTCAAACAGTTTGTTCAATTTTTCTTTAGGGATGCCAATACCTGTATCCCTTACCTCAAACCCAAGTTCTATCATATTATCAGGACCTTGGCTGAGAAGGGTCACCCCTAAAAAGATCTCGCCATTGGGCGTAAACTTCATGGAATTGCCTAACAAGTTAATCAGAACCTGGCGTAGCCGCACGCTATCACCCTCTATCTGAACAGGCAGGCGGTAATCCATCTGGTACAATAGGTCAAGATCAGCTTGCGCCGCTTTAGCAGCAAACAGATCAAGTACTTCCTCAACACAGGTCCTCAAATCAAAATCATGCAAGTCCAGGTCCAATTTACCCGATTCTATCTTTGAAAAGTCAAGTATATCATTGATTACATTCAACAATGCTTCACCGCTGCTCATTATGGTTTGTGTGTACTCTTTCTGCTCTTCGTCAAGTGTTGTTTCATTAAGGAGGGAGGCCATGCCTATAACCCCGTTCATTGGCGTGCGAATCTCATGACTCATAGTAGCTAAAAAGATGCTCTTGGCCTGGTTAGCACGTTCAGCTTCTGCTCGTGCCTGGTGTTCAAACTCACGTTGTCTTGAAAGTTCATCGTTAATCGAGTGCAGTTCGTCCGACTGATTCATTAGCCCTTCGTTAAGGGACTGCAACTCCTCAGACTGCGCCTGCAACTCTTCTGACTGCTCCTGAAGTTCCATGTTGAGTTCCTGAAGGTTTGTTGCCTGCTGATTAACTTCCATGGTGCGTTCAGCCACTTGTTTTTCTAAAAGTCGTTTTTGCCGATGTATGCTATACACGCGGCTCTTGTACCATAAATAAATACTTGATAAAATGATTATAAGTGTAAGAACCCTAAACCACCATGTTTCCCAATAAGGAGGTTTTATGTTGACCTTCAAGCTAGCTCCCTTTGTGTTCCAAACACCATCATTGTTAGCAGCTTTTACTCTGAAAGTATATTCACCGGGGTCAAGGTTGGTATAGGTTGCTTTATGTTGATCTCCTACGTAGTTCCAGGTTTTATCAAAACCTTCCAGCATATAGGCATAGGTGTTCTTTTCCGGAGAGGTGTAGTTCAGCGCTGCATATTCAAACGTTATTACTGCTTGTTTATGGTCGAGCGTTATCTCTTTTGTGTCCACTATAGATCTTTTTAGCGGCGAATTTTTTGTGCCTACCCAAACGGACTTGTTAAACAACTGAAAATCGGTTATTAATACCGGTGGAATATGCTTATTACGTATAAGGGATGTTGGGTTGATCGAATTAAATCCCTTAACGCCGCCAAAATACATTTGTCCAGTACTACTGCAAAACGAAGAATGAAAAAAAAACTCACGGCTTTGCAAATTGTTATCGGGACCGTAATTGGTAAAGGTGTGATTTTGAAGGTTAAACCTACTTAATCCATTATTAGTATTCAGCCATAAAAAGCCTTGTCTATCTTCCGTAATACTGTTAATGACGTTGTTGCTTAGTCCATTTTTTACAGTATATGCGCTGAACTGCCTGGTTTTTGGATTCCATAGATTCAACCCCCCACCCATAGTGCCTACCCATATTTGTCCTTTTCTATCACCCAAAATACTGTATACGATGTTATTGGTTAGTTTACTATTCGCATTATTTAAACGTTTAAAAGTAGTATCAGCCGGATTAAATATACAGATACCACCATCGTAAGTGGCTATCCATACCTTTCCATCTGCCGCTTCATAAAAAGCGCGAATCACATTTTTTGTTAATGCGTGTGGATTGTTCGGATTTTGCGGGTCTTCCTGGTAACGGGTGATTTTACCAGTCTTTAGGTTAAGTACATTTATTCCGCCTTCGTTCGTTCCTATCCATAAGTTGCCTTTACGGTCTTCCATTAAAGCGTAGACATGATCATCACTTAACTGACCTGGCCCATCTCCTTTAGGATAGTGTGTGAATTTATTAGTTACTGGATCAAAACGATCTAAACCACCTCCGTATGTGCCAATCCATAGTTGGTCACTGTTTTTGTGGCGCAACAAAGTCAATGCTGAATTAGAAGAAATACTGTTTAGTTTATTACGATCATGCAGGTAAATTTTGAAGATACCCGTTTTGATGTCAAAAAGATTTAACCCCCCACCATCGGTGCCTATCCAGATGTTCCCATGTGCGCTCTCTTCAAAACTTGCAACAACCCTATGGCTTACTCCTGTGTTTTGGTTACGTCCTTTATTTCGGTATATATCAAACAAGGGCAAATTTCTGTCATACTTGTTTATGCCACCAGAAAAGGTAGATACCCATAATGCGTCATTATTGTCGATAAATACCGCACGTATAGAACCAGCCATAATACTGTTCATGTCATCCAAATTATTACGGTAAAGCGTAAAATTTCCCGTGCGGATATTTAAATGATCTATTCCGTTCTCAGTTCCTACCCATAAGTTATTCTTTGATGCGGTAACCGAAAAAATAGTGTTGCTGCTTATGGTTTTATTTCCTGTAGCAGATACCTTATAAACTGTAAAATTGCGCGTAGCCGGATTGTAACGGTTAAGACCACCTCCTTTTGTTCCAATCCATAAGTTTCCGCGGTAATCCTTAGTTAAGCCAGTCACTTGATTGTCAGACAGAGAACCTGACACCTTATCATTGTGCAAAAAAACACTAAACTGTCTGGTTCCGGGAGTTAAAATATGCAATCCTTTAGTGGTAGCAACCCAAAGATTTTTGTTGTTATCCTCTACGATGGCGCTGACATGTTTATTGATTAAGCTGTTAGGATCATTGGGGTTTGAATAATAGGAAGTAAAACGGTTCTGGCGCCTGTCTAATGTATACAAACCATTGTAACTGCCAATCCATAAATTTCCTTTATGATCCTCGTAGATGCATGTTACAGATTTGCTGTCTATAGATCCCTTACGGCCCGCTATATTATAATGAAAGAAGGCATCTTTATCCTTGTCGTATCTATTTAATCCTCCATTGGTACCTATCCATAATGTTCCGTATTTGTCTTCAAATAACGATGTGATGCTGTTATCACTTATGCTGTGGGAATCTTTTGGATCATTTCTATACACTGTGAAATGATATCCATCGTACCTGTTAAGTCCATCTTCGGTACCAAACCACATAAATCCATACTTATCTTTTACTATCGCTTGTACTGTGCTTTGCGATAGTCCATTATCAGTTGTCAGATGAGTGAATTTTATCTTTTGCTGACTGTAGGATAACGATGTCGAAAAGAATCCGAGTACAATAACACAAAATAAAAATTTAAAGGAATGCATTAAATGGGCCATTGCTAGATATTTAAAGCGTAATTAATAAAATGGTAAACGGTCCATAACGCTTTAGCGATATCTGTTTATACTAAAAACAGAGACACAAAGTTGCCTATATATCAAATTTGAACATTTTAATTGATAAGGTCATCATTCAATTGTATAAGAACCTGTTATTTTACTAGTTTTTATTCAGTTACTTCATGCCATATACTGTCCTTTATTATTTGGGGAGGTATCGAATAAAGATTGCTGGATTATTTAGAACCTGTCTTGCTATTCTTAATCCAAATGTAAATTAAAATGAGAAAAAGTGTAACAAAATGGCTATCCTTTAGTTATATATGAAATGGACAGTTACAAACAAATTGCCATTATAGTAGCTCATCCAGATGATGAAACACTATGGGCAGGCGGAACCATCCTTAACCATCCGGAATGGCGCTGTTTTATTGTTAGTCTTTGCAGGAAAAGCGATCCAGATCGTGCTCCTAAGTTTAGCAGGGTACTAAAGGAGCTGAATGCAGAAGGTATAATGGGCGATCTTAACGATGGTCCGGAACAGTTCCCTCTCAATGTGAACGATGTGGAACATACCTTAATGAGTTTATTACCTGCAATGAATTATGACCTTATTATTTCACATCATCCTAAAGGCGAATATACTAGTCATATACGCCATGCAGAGGTGAGCAGGGCGGTAATTAACCTGTGGAATGCAGGTAAAATTAAAGCTCCTGAACTTTGGGTTTTCGCCTTTGAAGATGGTAACCGGCTATATTTTCCTACCCCTATCAAAAACGCCGATCTTTATTTCCCTTTAGCTGCGGATATCTGGCGGCACAAGTATGATATCATGACCAAGATATATGGCTATGGCAAGGATACATGGGAGTCTCAGTCTACACCGAAAGATGAGGCATTCTGGCAATTTACCGATTCAGGTAAGGCGCTTAACTGGCTCAAAAGCCAAGAAAACAATGAAAGTATTAGTGTTATATGATTATCCACCAACCCCAGGAGGGCTGGCAACACAGGGTGACTTATTATACAAAGGATTATTGAAATTGGGTATAGATGCCCATGCGTGTAATGTCGCATCTGACATAGAAAAAGAATGGTACTATTTGTGGTTTAAGCCGGATGTAGTAACAGGAGTGGGGTACTGGGGACATACGCCTGATTTGGTACTTCATCCTCAGAAATTTGGTATGATGGCCGTCCCATGGTTAGTTGCCGATGGATATATTGCAAATTATCAGGATGTGCTAAATGAACTTCCCCTGATACTGGTTACTTCAAACTGGGTAAAAGAAATGTATGTCCGTGATGGGATAAGTCCGGATAACATTGAAGTATTACCCGTTGGTTGCGATACTGATACCTTTATCCCTTATGAAAGGAATGATCCTAAGGTACTTGACATCAGGGAAGAACTAGGTATTAAACCTGATCAGCTGATGATACTGACCATAGGAGGTGATGCAGCTTCAAAGGGTGCCCGTGAGGTGATGCAGGCATTAGCCCAATTGGATGACTCAGTTCCAGATTGGCGTTATGTTTGCAAAGTATGGCCTCAACCCCGTACAGAAAGTCAGAATCGTGCCGACATGGAGCTTGCCGAAGAACTAGGTATTGCCGATAAGGTGATCTATGCCACCAATATTGTTTCCCGAGCGTTTACTCCTTATCTTTTATCGGCCTGCGATATCTATGCTGCACCCTCACGCCTGGAAGGGTTTGGTATGCCACAAGTAGAAGCGGGTGCATGTGGAAAACCGGTGATCAGCATTAAAGCAATGGGCATGCTTGATACTTTAGTTCATGGCGAAACAGCTTTATTGGCTAAAGTAGCAGAAAGGATCCAAATCGCTGAGGTTACTATTTGTGATAAAGCAAGTGGTTTAGAAGGTAGAAGAGTTGTTTTTAATGAACCTAGGACAGTGGATTACCGTGCTGATGTAAATGACATCAGGGATGATTTATTGATTTTAATGAAAGACCCGAACCTACGTTTGCGTATGGGTGCGGCAGGAAGGGAACGTGTGACTGCTAATTTTGATTACCGCTTAGTGGCCGAAAGATTTGTTAAGTTGGTAACCGAAAAATTAGGAATCAGTTAATTCAATTAAAATGAAAACACAGGATTGGGCACAAGTAGAAAAAGCAAGAAAGGCGGCTATTGAAGTATTATTGCATAATGCCCATGGTCCCTTTCATGGATTGCCACGTACTGCCGGATGGGGATATCCGGAACCATATACCAGGGATTTGATGCTCTCTATTTTAGGTATTGCCACATCTGGAAGTCAACCACTGATGGATAGCATGCGCAAAACGTTGAAAGTGCTGGCAAAAAACCAGACTGAAAAGGGCCATATTACCTCTTTGGTGCATGACCGTGAAGATCGTGGCTCCAGTGATAGCACACCTTTATTTTTATTGGCTGTTGGGATCTTCAGGCAGGCTACCGGAGAGCAGGACTTTTTGGAAGAGGCCGTTCAGCTTGCAATGACCTGGATGGAATACCAGAGTCCTTCGGATCGTTTTTTGGTTGCGCAATTGCCTACTAGCGACTGGCGAGATGAACAATGGGTGTTAGGTTATGGCTTATATGTAAATACGCTGGTATATAGTTATCTGCGTATGTTTGGGATTCATGATCGTGCAGACCGGGTCAGGCACGACATGAAGCGTTTTACTATTTCTAGTAGTACGCAAAATCATCATGCGATTGAAGGTTTTGTAGTAAAACATAAACCTTATTTTGCATTTTGGGCTTATAAGGTGTACAATAGTGAAAGCTTTGATCTGTTGGGAAATAGTATTGCGATCTTATCGGGACTGGCAACGGTTACACGTGCAAATGAAATGATCACATGGATAGAGGATGAGTGTGCCGCAATGAAGAAAAGTGGTGATTTAGTTGTTGATTTACCACCTAATTTTTTTCCTTTTACCCGTCCTGAAGATCCGGATTGGATGCCTAGGTATGAAGGGTTTAATAAACCTGGTGATTACCATAATGGTGGGATCTGGCCATTTATTGAGGGGTTCTATATCAGTGCTTTAGTAGCAGCCGGCAGGTTTGATCTTGCCCGTAAAAAGTTGTTTATACTTACTGATTTAATCACTCTTTCTCAGAATGAAGATCTTGAATTCGGCTTTAATGAATGGCACAAGGCTCAGGATGGAACTACACATGGGCAGGATTGGCAAACTTGGTCTGCTGCGCTTTATTTATATGCTGTAAAGTGCGTGGAAGATGAGGAAACGCCTTTTTTTGATGAAATGAGGACGCATTAAACAGGATAATATTTGGTTAAGTATAAATGTTTGTTAAAACAAAAGAAACCGCTTCATAATTAATTATGAGCGGTTCTTTTTAAATTTAAATCATAGGATGAATAAGAGGTGTTTAAATTTTTAATATTAATAAAGAAGAAGGGTCGTTGTGTTTAATAAAATGTCAATTTAGTTAGTAGGACTGTCTTTTGAGTGGAATTTCATTGCTCATCTCAAATAGACTGTGATGTTGTATTGTTCTATGAGTGTAATAAAGAATTTCTGCTAGTATTTTATATTTTATTGAAGAACTGCATTAATATTCTATATTTGCAACGCAATAAGGGGGATTAGCTCAGCTGGCTAGAGCGTTTGCATGGCATGCAAGAGGTCATCGGTTCGACTCCGATATTCTCCACCACTTAAAATATAAATCAGCCTTCTATATAGCATAGAGGGCTTTTTTATGCTCAATAATAAAAAGGGTGACACTTTAGGTATCGCATAAATAAAAAAACGAATAAATATTTATCCTTCTAATTCTCTACTCATACCGTAACGCTTCTATCGGGTCAAGCAATGACGCCTTTTGAGCTGGATAACAACCAAAGAATACTTTCGTAAACGCACACACACATAATAAATGACAAAACAATAGAAGACTCAGATATTACAGTTGGCCAGTTCAATACAGTCTTATAACATTTTTATCTCGTTTTCTTTTAGTCGTTTATAGATTGCATGAAGTAAATTGCTTTTAAAGCTACTCTCATTATAAATATTGTTGATCCACAACTCTAACTTAAGTTCTACCGTATCGCCAGCAAATGAATTAAAGAATGTTTCAGGCGTGCTATTAGGTAAAGTATATTCCGCTTTTTGAGCTTCTTCCTTGATTATAGTTTGAACTAATTCGAGGTTAGACTCTGAAGCGATCTTAAAGGTAATTTCTGTTTTAACAAAACTATTGCTCAGCGTCCAGTTAACCAACCTTCCAGAGAGTAAATCACCGTTGGGTACAATGATTATAGAGCCCTGTGGCGTCAATAATTTACTGGAGCGGATTCCAATATCTTTTACTCTTCCTTTTTTATCGGCAAGCTCGATAAAGTCACCAATCTGAAAAGGCTTTTCAAAGATCAATATGATCCCGGAGACAAAGTTGTTAACAATATTCTGCATCCCCAAACCAATACCTACTCCTAAAGCTCCAATGATTACCGTCAGTTTATCCAACGAAAAGCCGGAAGCTGTGATGGCTAATAGAAATCCGACAACAAAGATAACTAGTCTAATAAGCAGGAGCTTAGAGCTCTTACGCTCGGTCTGATTGCCAAACGTGGCATTTTCATCTCCAAAAAGAATACCTGTATATTTCTGGAACAGGTTAGCAAGATAAAGGATCAGCCCAAATAGCAAAATGTTTCCAATCGTGAATTTAACGCTTCCAAAGGTCCTTGTTTGCGTGAATACGCCCGAAATGAACTCATATAATATTCCTGAGATGTTCAGGTTGATTACGAATACAATACTCCAAATCAGGACTGCAATAACGGTTAATCCTTCCTTAACAGTTGATCTGATCCGCTGTAGATTAATCCTGGCAAATAAACTATTGGAACAGGATGTTATTTTAATTTGAAGATCTGTCGCTTCCGTTAGGATTTGTACAAATGCTGAAAGTGCTATGATTTGTGTTAAGCCAACAATTGCAGTGAGGCTTAAAGTGGTTGAAACACTTATTCTACCAAATACATTAAATACGATTGATAAGATATGAAGTCCTATGTAAAGTATGGATACTGGCTTAATAAAGCTTTTTAATAATAGCACATTCCTGATTTCCCGATAAAAATGCAAGCCGAAATAAATGGAAACTATATTAAGTGCGATGAGCCATAAACGCAGCAGAAGGCCCTGGTTCATTACCGCATTGGTCAAAACAGTGATAATATAGATCAATACAATCACAAGCCAGATGTAGTACTGTTCCTTTTTCCAGTGTTTCCTAAAGAATATGGTCAAAGTGATCAGGAGTAAAAACTCAATGATCTCAAAGTAGAGTGATGGCGAATCAGGATCAAATAGGGGAGCGAGGTTAAGTAAAAATATAACGCTTGAAAGCAGTGGTACCGGATTGATGAAATCAAGTCTTAAATCGGAGAGTTGTTCATTTATCGGTGGCTGTGATGCTTTTTTATAGTTTCTGTAAACCCATACAAAGAAAATTAAACCTAATAATAGGAGCAGTGTCCGGTTGTCCCATGAGCTGGAAAGAAAATAACGAAGTGCCCTGTTTTGTCCAGACCAGGCATCAGATAACATGGTACTTAAGCTTTCCTTTTCGGATTGTTTTGAGGCAGACCATATATAGGGAGATTCCCTGCCAAAGGAGGTTTTCCCAGATTGACGTAGCCGGTCTATAATGACGCTTTGAAGTTCATTTGTCGAAAAGTATAAGCCGGATACGGATGCCAGGAGAGTACCTATACTATCCAGATTTGCAGTGGTCGTTAGGCCCGATTCTTGAAGTCTTAACCGAAGATTTGTTAGTTCCGTTCCATAAAGTCTCTTTTGGGTAGTATCACGTGTGGTGTTTGATAAAAGCGAATCACTACTGAATACAACTAATTGCGAGGAATACTTTTGTAAAGTAACATTGTAATTAGTCAGTGTTTTTTTCCAGTTCCCTAAAAGAATTTGATGATCTTTTAACAGGACCTGATAACTAAGCAACGTTCTGGCATCAGGTAGTTTCCCTGAATGGAGGATATCCTGCCTGATCTCTTCTATGTTTTGCTGTACTTCGGGCAGATCTTTTATTATTGTTCCCGTTTGAAAGCTTCCCTCATTAGCGCTATTTATCTGATTGATTGTAGATTGTGCCCGTTCAATGCGGATTAATAGTGTATCCGGGATCTGCTGAATGGAGTCGGTCGAAGAAGATGCAGCCCTTTGTCCGAAAGCCTGAGTCGTTAAAAAAAACAGAAGAATAAGATGCCCGGCACAAAGTTTATAGCTGTATTTTAAATTTAAAAGAAGTAACATAGTACATTAACGTTCAAGTAATATTAAACTCATTTCAGCTCTTAATCAATCCCCAGGATTTCTTTTGAAAGGCTGATCATTTTAGGATCGCCAGTATACTTCCCTTTTTCGTCTGATAGTTTCACTACAGGGATCCACGATTGGTTCTCTGGCAGCGCTGCAGTCATCTTAATAACAATATTGAGGGGCACCAACCCAACATCATTGGTAAAGTCGGTACCTATACCAAATGACATCCCTATTTTACCTTTACAAAAATTAGCAATCCTTTCCACTTTATCATAATTCAAGGCATCAGAGAAAATGATTGTTTTGGATAAAGGATCAATACCCATTTTTTTATAGTGACTGATGGTCTTCTCAGCAAATTCAATGGCATCTCCACTATCATGACGCACTCCGTCAAAAAGCTTGGAAAACTTTTTATCAAACTGTTCAAAAAAGATATCTGTCGTGTAGGTATCTGTTAACGCAATACCAAGATCGCCACGATAAACAGCTGTCCAATGTTCCAAACCTAAAGAATTCGACATCTTAAACCCATATTTTGCAGCATGGAACATAAACCATTCATGCGCGTGGGTTCCAATAGGTTTTGTATTGTAACGCATTGCAAAGTGAACGTTACTTGTGCCCACGAAGGTTCCTGAGCCATATTCCTCGAGCGCTTGAATTACCATCCGGTGTACCAGGTAGGAATGCCTCCTGCGGGTACCAAAATCTGCAATCGTTACACCTAGTTTAGCATACTTTTCAATCTTTTCCTTATTGATCGAAATGATCTCTTCAGAGGTAGCAGCCTCTGAATCATTCGTATAATAAAATAATTCAGAAATAAGGGCCATTATCGGAACCTCCCATAATATCGTACGGTACCAGTATCCCTCAATTTTTACGGATAAATCATTTCCATTCTGTTCAATGATCACTTCTGCAGGATTGTAAGTGTATCCTTGTAAGAAATCCAAATATGTGGGTTCCAAATAGGGACAGGTTTCTGCCAGATAATCTTTCTCCTCAAGACTTAGCGAAAGGTTAACCAAATTGTCTATCGCTTTTCTAAGTAAATCTGCAAATCCTGCAGGAAATATATGTTTCCCACGATTTATGAATTCGTAACGGGCCATCGAACGAGGAAAAAGTTTTATTACCCCTTGTTGCATGGTGAACTTGTAAAAGTCATTATCCAGCAATGATTTTATATAGGGAAAATTAGGAGTCATTTGTTTGTTTATTCAAAAATTATTGTTTTGTTTCCACTTCTAAAAACACGGTCTTGAAAGACAAGCTGCATAGCCTTATTCAAAACTGATTTTTCTATTTCTTTTCCTGAAATAACCATATCGGAAACGGTAAAGGTATGATTTACGGGAATTGTTTGCTGAACAATTATAGGTCCCTCATCCAGATCATTGGTTACATAATGCGCCGTTGCCCCAATTAGTTTCACTCCACGCTCAAATGCTTTGCGATAAGGACTCGCTCCAATAAAGGCAGGCAAAAAGGAATGGTGTATATTAATGAGCCTGCCTTCGTATTGCGATACAAATTCTGGAGAAAGAATCCGCATAAATTTAGCTAGCACAACATAATCAGGCTCATATTCATTAACTATCTTCTTAATTTCCTCTTCAAAAACCAGTTTTGTTTTATTCTCATGCGAAACATGATAAAAGGGGACTTCATACTTTTTAGTCAGTTCCCTTAAGGTATCATAATTGCCGATGACACAGCAAACGCTAGCATTGAGCGTACTGAAGTAATTTCGAATCAAAGCATCACCAAGGCAATGGTATTCTTTAGTCACCATTATAACGATACGTTTCTCCGCTTTAGGATTAATAATCACTTCGGAATATTCAGGTAAAACGGACCTTAATTCTGTATTTAAGTTATTTTGGTCAAAAGATAAACCATCACATTCAATTCTGGCAAAGAACTGATTGGCTATCTCGTCAACGAATTCACGCATAGCCGTAATGTTTAATTGGTGATTAACAAGTACTTTAGAAATAATTGCTACTAATCCCAATTCATCCCGGCACTGGATGAGGACCAATGTTTTATTCATGGCCTAATATAATAAAACCTTTTATTTATGTTAAATGATCTAAATGTGTATAAAAAACAAACACTTATATGGAAACGAGTGTTACTGATATACATAATTAACACAATATAGTATGAAAAAGTTAGTCTACTCCCTATCTCTAGCAGTTGCAATGACACTGGCTATGTTTTCTTCATCAGCAAATGCTGCAACAGATCCAAGTATTAATCCAGCTAAAATGGAAAATACAATGACTGCAGAACAGCGTGATGCTAAGGTAAAAGATATTCAGCGACGTGTGGAAGAGATCAAATCAATGGATAAATCCAAGTTGACTAAACAAGACCGCAAAGAGCTGAGAAAGGAACTTAAGGAAATGAAAAAACAGGCTAACGCTGTTGGCGCTGGTGGTGTTTATCTCTCTGTAGGTGCTATCATTATTATCATTCTTCTTTTGATTCTTATTCTATAATAGAATTCAATACCGAAAAAAAAATAAAGCTGTAAATTATTTACGGCTTTATTTTTATCCAGCCTGCTGTATCTTCATCTCTGACGTACAGATATGCTCCAAAACTAGCATAGACAGGTACCGTATTTCCTCTCAATAGAAGCTTTTTACTTGCAGTGGAATCACTCGGTCTATCTAACAAACGATGGTCTGCTGATAAACGATAATTGTCCATTGATTCAGTCAGTGATCTTGTGTTATTTATTCCCAGGTATCCTTCCTGTCCATCCGGAAGTAAAACCTTGTACCAGGATGAACTCGCAGCTAATACCTCTACGTAGGTGTTTTTAGGCAGGTTTGCTAATTCAGGAAATGATTTAGAAGGGCCACTATAAAGTAAAGTTCTCGTGGTTGTACGCATTCCCTTTCCTAAATAATCATTTGAACCCTTGATTAAAGCAGGCTTTGTATTGGTTTGATTAATAAATGGATATGGATCTACTGCTCCATTTTGGGTATAGATACCGAAATGTAAATGAGTGGGTCCTCCGCGCGCGTTCCCCGTATTTCCTATTAAGCCAATCGTATCACCCAGATGCACCACTTTCCCCTCCTGAACCAATTGTTCATCTAAATGAGCATAATACAGACTATAATCTTTAGCGTCAGGATTCAGAAAAACAACCTTTCCACCCAGGTTATTCAGACCAACATGTCTTATTATTCCATTTGCAGCGGCTAGCGCAGGAGTACGTAAAGGGGCAAATATGTCAATTCCTTCATGGCTTCTGGATCCATTGTCACGAACGGCTCCCCAAAAGCTCTGACTCTTACCATCACGTACAGGGAAGGCAAGAGAAGGGCCTGTAGAAATAGTCAAAGTATATTCGCCCGCGCTTAATAATTCAGGCTGCAGGCGGATGACATAAGTGGCTTTCTTATCAATTTCATACTCAAAAGGGTTGCCTGAAGAGTCTGCATAAGCCAATAGCTTTTTCTTTTCATTAGCTCTTTGCTCCCATAAATCAATATATACAGTAAATCCAGCTACAGGCTTTTTAGTAAAAGAGATTAAAATTTTCGAACCTAATTTTGCTTCGAATCGAAGTGCAGTAGCCATCGCCTTATTGTCAGGGAAATAACCGGTCTCTTTATATGGAAGTGCTATAAATAATGGTTTATTTAAACTGTTTACTGCTGCACTGAGCCATTCCTTTCCTAAAGCAGTTTCATGAAGTCCGGCACTTTCAAGATTTGATGCATATTGGTCATGGGGACTAGCTTTTTTAAATAATCCATTAGTTCCCGTGGGACTGCATGCATAGAGGAAAACCGAGATGATTGCCAGATAATATATTTTCATAGTAGAGTATAGAAAAAAATAACAGTTATCATCTGACATTGTTGGACTGTTATAAAAAAAGGAGTCCCAATATTTTATGCATCCAGGACTCTGATAACGATGATTTAACTTTTGGTTTAAAATCTATTCCTTTATTTTGAAGAGCTATAGAATTTTTTTTTCCTTTAAGATATTCATTAAATCCTCCGGAGTGTCAATGGCTTTAGTTTCAATGTCGGTAATTGCTACTTTGATTTTATACCCATTTTCAAGCCATCGTAACTGCTCCAATGACTCCGCTTTTTCAAGGAGAGATACAGGGAGAGCAGTAATCTTTTTAAGGATATCTGAACGGTATCCGTATACCCCAATGTGCTTGTAATACGTGTGATGCGATAACCAGGTGTCATTGTTTTTATCCCTTAAATATGGAATAGGAGTACGACTAAAATACAACGCTTCCAAATTTTTATTTAAAATAACTTTCGGAGAATTTATATTGTTGAGTTCTTCTGTTGAGGTAATAATTTTGACCAAGGTGGCTAACTCCGTTTGAGGATCAGCGAAACAGTGTCCTAATAGGTCTATTTGCCTGCTGTCTATATACGGTTCATCTCCCTGAATATTTATGATTACATCAAAACCAGGAAGCTTTTGTGCCGCTTCAGCACATCGGTCTGTTCCGCTTTGATGGGTAGATGAAGTCATGATCACCTTGCCACCAAAACTCATTACATGTTCTAGAATCCGGTCATCATCCGTGGCTACAGCAACATCACTTAGAGTGGATGATTTCAGGGCTTGCTCGTATACGCGCTGAATCATACTTTTTCCATGAATATCAATAAGCGGTTTTCCCGGAAAACGAGTTGACGCATACCGAGCCGGAATAAGACCTAAAATGCGTATTGAATTCTTCTGAACTGGTTCTGACATGTCCTCTTGATTTAATAATGGGTTAAACACAAATATTAAAAGAGACCATGAATTTCTCTTTCAATGCTTTCAATAATAAAACCCAGATCTTCAGGGTTGTTTGAAAAATCAAGATTATCTTTATCCAGCACCAGCAACTTTCCTTCCTTATAATTGTCGATCCACTTTTTGTATTTATCATTCAATTTTGATAAATAATCCAGACGGATTCCCGCTTCATAATCTCTTCCACGACGTTGGATATTACTCACCAGCGTTGGGATAGAAGCCTTAAGATAGATTAATAAATCAGGAGGTTTAATGAAAGAGGTCATATTGTCGAATATAGCCCGGTAGTTTTGATAATCTCTTTCTGTCATCAATCCCATCTCATTCAGGTTCTCTGCAAAGATATACGCATCTTCATAGATTGTACGATCCTGAATTACATGATGGTTTAAACCTTGAATCTCTTTTATCTGGTTAAACCGGCTATTCAAAAAATAGATCTGTAAATTGAAACTCCAGCGTTTCATATCGTTATAAAAATCTTCCAGGTAAGGGTTATGATCAACTGCCTCATACTGCGCTTCCCAGCCCAGATGTTTTGAAAGTAATTCGGTTAGTGTGGTTTTTCCAGCACCAATATTTCCAACTATCGCTATATGCATATTTATGATTAATGGGTAAATGGGGTTAAAATGATTTAAACCCAATAATCTCCCTGACTTCTTTTATTGTTTTACTGGCACTTTCACGTGCTTTTTCGGCGCCCATTTTGGATACCTTTCTCAGGTATTCTGAATTGGATGCAATGTCATTAATACGATCCCTTACAGGGGCAGTAGCAATGATCATATCCTCTGCAAGTTGTTTCTTCAGGTCGCCGTACCGGATCTGGCAGTTATTGTACAAATCATCAAAATGAGTATAGGTATCTACTGATGATACCACTGAGAGTAAGCTAAACAAATTCTGAATCACATCAGGTTTTATCTGATTCATTTCTAAAGGACCTCCGTCCGTTACAGCGCGCATTACCTTTTTCCTGATTTCTTCAGGTGAATCAGAAAGAAATACAGCATTACCTTCTCCTTCAGACTTACCCATCTTCCCTTTTCCTGTTAATCCGGGGATCTTAACCAGGTTGGTGGAATAATTAAAAGCATAAGCTTCGGGGAAATAATCTACCTGGTACAACCGGTTAAAACGGTTACCAAAAGTACGTGACATTTCAAGATGCTGTTCCTGATCCTTACCTACGGGTACCTTGGTTGCTTTATGAATAATGATATCAGCAGCCATTAAAACGGGGTAGGTAAGCAAACCTGCGTTTACATTATCCGGCTGATCCCTGATCTTATCTTTAAAAGAAGTGCTTCTTTCCAGTTCACCCATATAGGCGTTCATGTTGAGATAAAGATATAATTCGGTCACCTCAGGAACGTCAGACTGGACATAGATCGTTGCTTTTTCAGGATCTATTCCGCAAGCCAGATACTCCACAAGTACCTGTTTTACATTTCCATGAAGATCCTTAGGAATAGGATGTGTGGTCAATGAGTGAAAATCTGCAATAAAAAAAAAGCAATTATACTCATGCTGCATTTTTACGAAATTTTGTACTGCTCCGTAATAATTGCCTAAATGAAGTTTACCTGTGCTGCGAATACCGCTTACAACTGTTTCCATAACTGGGCGAAAGTAAGTATTTTTTATAATTTTGACCCGAAATGAAACGATTTTTAAAGCGGTCACACCGATATTTATATTTTGTTAACGTATTCTTCTATTTTATACTGTTCTATCCTTTTTTTTATTATTTCTCCAGAAAGCAGGAGCGGTTTCCGACATTAAATAAATGGAGACGCGCGTTTGCCTACCTGGCAACCCTTTCCTCCGGATTCAGATATAAATATCATTTTGAAACGCCTATTGATTGGTCTATTCCGTACATTATTTGTGCTAACCATAGTTCCAACCTAGATATACCTGCAATGGCTTTTCTGGTGAAAGGCAACTATGCTTTTATGGCCAAGGAGGAACTGCTGCATAATCCGGTTACCGGACTCTTCCTTAAAACAATTGATATCTCCCTAAAGCGAGATAGTAAAATGTCATCTTTCAGGGCCTTTAAACGTGCAGAAACTTACGTAAAATCAAACATTTCGCTCATTGTTTTTCCTGAGGGAGGGATATCTGAACATTATCCGCCGCAGCTTGGTGAATTTAAAAATGGACCTTTTCGGTTAGCTATTGAATATAATCTGGCTATAATTCCGGTTAGTATCTCAGATAATTATAAAAATATGTGGGATGATGGATCAAAATATGGAAGTAGACCGGGAATTTGCCATATTTGTGTGCATACTCCCGTTTTAACTCAAGGCTTAACTTCTCTGGATGCAGATGATTTAAAGTTGAAAGTATATAATTTAATAAACAGCGGGTTATTATAAATTACAAGACCTGTTCAAATACGGCAGGAAAAATAGAATATACATGAAATTAGACTATCAAACTATCGAACGTATGGCCCACCTGGCCAGGCTAGAAGTAAATGAAGTTGAAAAGGTTTCTTTATTGAAAGATATGGAAAACATCCTGAGCTTTATGGAAAAGCTGAACGAGTTGGATACGAGTGGAATAGAACCACTTATTTATCTAAACGATGAAGTGAATGTTTTAAGGGAAGACATGGAGAAGAATGATATTTGTCCTGCTGATGCTTTGAAAAATGCTCCTCTTCATGACGATGTCTATTTTAAAGTAGCCAAAGTAATTGAGAGAAATTGATATGTAACATATTTTAATCCAAAGAATCTAACCTATATGCAAAATGAGCCGCTAATCATCATCAAAGAAGTTGGAAGAAAGTATGTAATCGGTTCCGAAATTATTCATGCTTTGAAATCAGTAACGCTGAACATCAACAAAGGTGAATTTGTGGCACTAATGGGACCCTCTGGTTCTGGGAAATCCACGCTGATGAACATATTAGGCTGTCTGGATACCCCCAGCAAAGGTGAATATATATTAAATGGTATTCACGTAAGTGAAATGACTGAAAACGAACTTGCTGAGGTTCGCAATAAAGAAATCGGATTTGTTTTTCAAACCTTTAATCTTTTGCCCAGAGCCAGTTCATTGGATAATGTAGCCTTACCTTTAGTGTATGCCGGTGTATCAAAGAATGAGCGGAATGAAAGGGCATATAAGGCGCTGGAGAACGTTGGATTAGGAAATAGAGTAGATCATAAGCCTAATGAGCTTTCGGGTGGTCAGCGCCAGCGTGTAGCGGTTGCACGTGCATTGATTAACAATCCATCTATTATTTTAGCTGATGAGCCTACCGGTAATCTGGATACCCGTACTTCGGTAGAAATAATGGGACTTCTGGAAGAGATCCATTCCAAAGGAAATACGATTATCCTGGTTACCCATGAGGAAGATATTGCGCAGCATGCGCATCGGATTGTTCGGATGAGAGATGGTTTAATTGAAAGCGATTATCCAAACGAACATATTAAAAATGTGTCTCCGCGTTTGCAGGACATGGAAAATAATGGCATTGACTTTGAACAAATTAATTAAAATGAAGATTTATACCAAGACCGGAGATGCGGGTCAAACTTCGCTTATTGGCGGAGTACGCGTTTCTAAAGCAGATATACGTCTCGATGCTTATGGCACGGTAGATGAATTGAATTCCTACATTGGATTAATTCGGGATCAGGAACTTACTGCAGACCAAAAAGAGGCTTTAAAAGACGTGCAAGAACATCTGTTTATTATGGGTGCCTTGCTGGCAGCTGATAATGAAAAATCCAGAATGAAACTTCCAGGCCTTTATCCATCAGATGTTGAACACCTGGAACAGGGAATTGACGCCATGGAACAGGATTTAGCCCCTTTAAAAAACTTTATATTGCCAGGCGGTTCCACACTTATTTCATTTTGCCATATAGCAAGATGTGTATGTCGGCGTGCCGAACGAATTATCGTTCATTTGTCACAAAATAGTGCTGTAGAAGATCTTGTGTTGATTTATTTGAACCGTTTAAGCGACTATTTGTTCGTCTTAGCAAGGAAAGCAGCTATGGATAATCAAATACCCGAAAACAAGTGGTTTCCAAGGTAAATACAGGTCAAAAAAAAATACTTGAAAAAGTAATAAATTTTATTATACTTTTGCGAAAATAATAAAAACTTAAATTCTAAGAAATATGTATTGGACATTAGAATTGGCATCCCACTTGGAAGACGCTCCCTGGCCAGCAACTAAGGATGAACTAATAGACTACGGAATCCGTTCTGGAGCTCCAGTTGAAGTGATAGAAAATTTGCAGGCGCTGGAAGATGACGGCGAGCCATATGAAAATATTGAGGAGATCTGGCCGGACTATCCGACTAAAGATGATTTCTTCTTTAACGAAGATGAGTACTAAAAAAAGCCTTGCCCTTAAGCAAGGCTTTTTTTTAAGGTCTTTTTATTGAAAGAAAATAATTTCTAAAAAAATAAACAAAGCAGCAATTTTTACATTATTATGGTATTATTGATTCACTCATCACGAAAAAAATACTACTATGGGAAATTTACTTTATTTGATTGCAGTTGTCTTGATTATCATCTGGGCAGTAAGCTTTTTTGGAGGATACGCTACGGGCGGAATCATTCATGTTTTATTAGTGATTGCAATTATTGCTGTTCTACTGCGGGTCATCAGAGGTGCCGCTTAATAAATTAGTTTAACAAGCATAAAAAAAGACCCGTTGAATACATGGGTCTTTTTTTATGCTTTAGAACTTAGAAACAAGGAAGCAACGGCCAAATCTTCCATGTATGTTATTTTTATATTGGAAGCATCGCCTGGGGTAGTAAATATGGTATATCCCGCATGTTCAACAACAGATGCATCATCAGTGTATAGAGGTGAATATAATTGACTGTAGGCCTTCTTAAGTATCCTATATTTGAATACCTGTGGTGTTTGTACAATCAGTATGTCATCCCTTGAAATAGACACCGTCGTTGAGCCGCTTATTTTCCTCAAGGAGTCCTTGCTTGGAATTACAGGTATTACTGCTTCTTTCTGTGTAGCCTCTTCAAAACATCGGGCAATCAGTTCTTCGTGTATTACAGGTCGTACTGCATCGTGCACAGCAATAATTGAATCTTCGTTGGTAATTACCTGAACTGCATTTTTAACCGAGTCAAATCGCTGGGCACCTCCCGGTATAATAGTATGGGGTATAAAAAAATTGTGCTGAACACAAAGATCTTTCCAATAGGAAATATAATCAGTGTTCAGCACAAGCAAAATTTCAGGCTGAAAGGATGAATGATAGAAGGCCGCAATGGTATGCATCATTACAGGCTTTCCAAGCAATAAGTGAAATTGCTTGGGAAGGTCAGCATGCATTCGCTTTCCTGATCCACCAGCAACAATTATTGCGTAATAGTGCATTTAGATAATCAACATGGCATCACCATAACTGTAGAAACGGTATTTCTCTTTTACCGCAACTTCATAGGCGTTCATCACACTTTCGTAACCTCCAAAAGCGGAGATCATCATTAATAAAGTGGACTCAGGAGTATGAAAATTAGTAATCATGCTGTTGGCAATACTGAACTCGTAAGGAGGAAAAATAAATTTACTGGTCCAGTCATTTGCTGGTTTAAGTTTCTTTCCTGCAGATACAGCTGATTCAACGGCACGCATGCTGGTTGTACCAACGGCACATATTTTGCGTTTTTCATCTAAAGCATTATTAACCATATCAGCAGTAGGCTGATCGATAATAAATTGCTCCGAATCCATCTTGTGTTTGGTTAAATCTTCCACCTCAACGGCACGGAAGGTACCAAGACCAACGTGTAAAGTTACCTCTGCAAATTCAACGCCTTTTAATTCCAGACGTTTCATCAGTTCGCGACTAAAATGCATACCTGCTGTAGGGGCTGCAACAGCTCCTTCATTTTTTGCAAATATCGTTTGGTAGCGTTCTTTATCTTCTGCGGTTGCCTTACGCTTTATATATTTTGGAAGAGGTGTTTCTCCAAGAATTTCAATATTCCTTCTGAACTCTTCGTTTGTTCCGTCAAAAAGGAACCGGATCGTACGTCCGCGTGATGTCGTGTTATCCACAACTTCGGCAACTAACAGATCGTTGTCTCCAAAATAAAGTTTATTACCAACACGTATTTTACGTGCCGGATCTACTAAAACATCCCATAAACGTAACTCCTTATTCAGCTCACGTAGTAAGAATACTTCAATAGTTGCACCTGTTTTTTCTTTATTGCCATACATACGGGCAGGAAAAACTTTGGTGTTATTTAAAATCATGACGTCTTTTTCATCGAAATAATTGATGACGTCTTTAAATATTTTGTGCTCTATCGCTCCAGTATTGCGGTCAAGTACCATTAAACGTGCTTCATCCCGCTGATCCGAAGGAGTAGTTGCTATTAATGAATCAGGTAGATCGAATTTAAACTGGGATAATTTCATATACAAGTAATACTAATTTCAGGGCGCAAAGTTAATGAAAATTAATTCTATTATTTAATCTTTTCATAATGGTCTTATAACGTGAGTAATGGCTGGGGACCAACTGTTTCCCAACAAAGGGGTAAGTGTGCATTTTACTCGCCCTTTGAAGCTTCGTTCTCCCTGAATTCCCCTGTTTTATGCGTTGACCAACGGACAAGCAACGAACGAGCAAGGGTGCTACCTCGATGTAGACTTCCAACTGATCCCTCCATGTTATGACATGTCTCTCATGAAGCTATATTTATCAGCCTTTGTAACTTTTAATTTGTAAATTTATCTAACCTGCAATATGATCGTATTAAAACTAATTCTGGAGAGTTTTAACTTTGCTTTTTCTTCTCTGAAGGAAAACAAGTTACGGACATTTTTGTCCCTGATAGGCATTACTATTGGTATCATGACCATTATAGGTGTCTTTTCGGCTGTTGATACACTTCGGAATAATCTGCAGAGCAGTGTAGACAAATTAGGAAGCAATACGATCTATATTCAGAAGTGGCCATGGGAATTCGGAGGCGATTATCAATGGTGGAAATATATGAACAGGCCGACACCTACATTGCGCGACTTTGAAAAGCTGAAAGAACGTGTCACAAATGCTGACGCAGTATCTTATTTTGTTTGGGCAGGTAATCGTACTTTAAAATATAAAAGTAATAGTGTTGAAGGAGCTCAGGTTTCGGCGGTTACACACGATTATTATAAAACGTGGACCTTCGACCTGGAAGACGGACGCTATTTTTCAGAAGCGGAGTCAAAGGTGGGTAGTCCTATTGCCGTTATTGGGTACTCATTAGCAGAGGGCCTATTTCCGAATCAAAGGGCAGTAGGAAAGACCATTAAGGTGATGGGCAGGAATCTCAAAGTTATAGGTGTTTTTAAAGAGGAGGGGGAAGATATGCTTGGAACGTCCGCTGATAAAACGATATTGCTCCCCATTAATTTTGCAAAAAATTTGATTGACATTGAAAGTGAACAATATGGTCCTGAGATCGCTGTTCGTGGTAAATCCGGCGTGCCGGTTGAAGAACTGGAAAGTGAGCTTAAAGGTATTATGCGCTCTGTTCATCGTTTAAGTCCCAAACAGGATGACAATTTCGCACTGAATAAATCGACTATCCTTACGGCTCAACTGGATGGCATGTTCGCTGTAGTTAACCTTGCGGGCGGTGTAATAGGAATCTTCTCGATTCTGGTTGGTGGTTTTGGTATTGCCAATATCATGTTCGTATCTGTGAAAGAACGTACGAATATTATTGGAATTCAAAAGTCTCTAGGTGCTAAAAACTACTTTATTTTGCTTCAATTCCTCATCGAGGCTGTTGCCCTTTGTTTGATGGGAGGTTTAATTGGATTGGGGATTGTTTACCTGCTGGCCTTTGTTTTGAATATAATAACGGATGTTGATATTATAGTTGATATGAGTAAAGTGGTTTTAATGTTTATACTTTCAACCGCAATAGGACTGATCTCGGGTATTATTCCGGCTTTTATGGCATCCAGACTTGATCCTGTTGAAGCTATAAGAAGCAAATAAATAAGGGTTTCTCTTGTTCTAATATACTTATTTAAGCTTTAGGGATTCGTTTAGTAAATGCTCTTTGTCGATTGACACGACGCCTACATGTTCGCAAACCAGTCCACCCGCCAGATTGGAAACGGCGGCAGTTGTGAATACATCCAGACCACTGGCCAAACATACTGCTGCTGTAGCGATCACTGTATCGCCGGCACCTGAAACGTCGGCTATCTTTCTGATATGCGCTGGAATAAGTCTTTTCTGATCATTTGACTGCATAAATACGCCTAACTCTGAAAGAGTAACCATAATATGTTCGGCATTCAAATGTCCCTTTATTTGTTCGACAGCGGATTCCAGATCTTTCATCTGGCGCATGTCAATCTCTACTTTTAGTCCCTCACGTAATTCTTTCAGGTTGGGCTTAAATAGGGTTACATTGGCATATTTAAGAAAATTTCTTTTTTTGGGATCAACAACGGTAATGATATTCTTCCTCTTTGACTCTTCTACGATTTCGATAATTAGCTGATGACTGATCACTCCCTTATCGTAATCTTGAAAAATGATGGCGTGAATCTCCTTGCTGTTGATGAGTGTTTTAATTTTATCGATGAGCTGCCCGGAGTGTTCCTGACTAAGCAGGGCGTCGGTTTCTTCGTCTATCCGGAGCATCTGTTGGTTCTGACCAATTACCCTGGTTTTAACGGTGGTAGGGCGGTCATTCAGACTAATGATTCCTTCAGCTGAGAGTTCGTGGTCTTCCAGTAAACGCAGAAAGGCTGCACCTTCCATATCATTTCCGATCACGGAACAGATTAATGGTGTAGCGCCAAGGGATTGAATGTTGAGTGCCACGTTAGCTGCACCGCCAAGGCGATTTTCACGCTTATGTACCGAAACTACAGGGACAGGAGCCTCTGGGGAAATGCGGTCAACATTTCCCCAAAGGTATGAATCCATCATGACGTCTCCAATGATTAGAATGTTCAATTCATTGAACTTTCTGAAGAGATCTATCATTTCAGTTTTGCTAGTGCGCTCTTAATACGTGATGCTGCTTCGATTAATTTATCCTCAGAGGCAGCGTAGGATATGCGGATAGAATTTTTATCTCCAAATCCATCGCCACTCACAACAGCCACATGTCCTGTATTCAAAATATATAAGGCCAGTTCATCGGAAGTGTTAATTACTTCGCCACTCTCTGTAGTTTTGCCAAAGAAAGAACTCACATCAGGGAAGAAGTAAAATGCGCCGCCTGGAAGGTTTACCTTCATTCCTGGAATCTCTTTTAATAGATCATAAACAAGATTTCGGCGTTTTTCAAATACAATACGCATTTCGTTTACACTGTCCAGGGTACCATTATAGGCGGCAACTCCGGCTTTTTGGGAGATGGAACAGGTTCCGGAAGTCGTTTGACCTTGGAGCTTTTCATTTGCTACAGCGATAGTTTTGTTGCTGGCTGAGAAACCTAATCTCCATCCGGTCATTGCATAGGCTTTAGATAAGCCGTTAATGATAATCACACGATCTTTAATTTCAGCGAACTGCGCAATAGAAGCATGTTCGCCAAGGAAATTGATGTGCTCATAGATCTCATCGGAGATAATGTAAATATTGGGGTATTTTTCAAATACTTTAGCCAGACCGGCAAGTTCATCTCTTGTATAAACCGTTCCTGTAGGGTTATTTGGAGAGGAGAACATGAAGAGCTTGGTTTGCGGTGTTATCGCTGCTTCAAGTTCTTCAGGAGTAATCTTGAAATCAGATTCTAAAGTAGTATCAATAAATACGGATACCCCCTCTGCTAACTTCACAATTTCAGAGTAAGATACCCAGTATGGAGTTGGTATAATAACTTCATCTCCAGGGTTTACCAGACTAAGTATGATATTGGTTAGTGATTGTTTTGCACCTGTAGATACCACAATTTGATCGAAAGTATAATCCAGATTATTTTCACGCTTTAACTTTTCAGCAATCGCTTTTCTCAATTCAGGATATCCAGGTACGGGTGTGTAGTAAGAAAAGTTTCCTTCAATTGCCTTTTTCGCTGCATCCTTTACAAAATCGGGAGTGTAAAAGTCTGTTTCTCCAAGACTCAGGCTGATCACATCAATGCCTTTTGCTGACAATTCCCGACCGAGTTTTGACATCTTTAAAGTAGCCGACTCGTCGAGATTGTTTATGCGGTTAGATAAAATACTCATAGTACAAATATATATTAAAAGTGGTTTAAAGCTAAAGTGTAAGCCAATTAAATGGAAATGTGTTCGCCCTGACTGATTATAAAGTCGTTATCGAGGATATCGGTCTGTGCTATCGTGTTAATTATTATGTTGTTGGAGTAACTTCTTATGGCTTTTTCTGCATATTCATCGTTTGGTCCATTTACGATTATTCTGGTTACAGGAATATTTAGGCTGTTCAGCAGCGACAGACTGAGCAGAGTATGATTGATACTTCCAAGGTAATGTTTAACAACAAGAATCACTTCGGCGTCAAACTTTTTGATCAGGTCAACCATGTATTGGTTTTGATTTAAGGGAACAAGAAGTCCGCCCGCACCCTCTATAATAAGCCGGTTAAGGGTATCAGGTATATTGATCTGATCTAGAGAAATCTGTATCCCATCAAGGTCTGCGGATTTATGAGGAGAAAAAGGTTGTGTTAAACGGTATGCTTCTGGATGAAAGACCGTTTTACTATTAGATACCAATGATTTTACTTTAAGGGTGTCAGATGATTCCAGATCGCCAGATTGGATGGGTTTCCAATAGTCCGCCTGAAGTTTTTCGGTTAATATAGCCGACACAACGGTTTTTCCTATGCCGGTGTCGATACCTGTAATAAACAATGGTTTCATGCTGATTTGATTAATAGAGTGAGGAGATGTTTGATGTCCTGATCAGAATTGAAGGTATGCAGACAAATCCGTAGACGTTCTTTACCGTCCTGAACAGTAGGACTAAGGATTGGCCTGATGTCAAATCGATGCTCTTTTAATAAGAGTGCCAGCTGTTTTGCTTCATTATTGCCGGGTACCATAAAAGATTGAATGGGCGAGTTGGATGGAATAAACCGATCTGCAATCGTTGCTGCCTCTTTTTTAAAGAACTTAATTTTTTTCTGAATCTTACTTTGGAAATCTTCTTTTTGAAGTAATTGATAAGCCGTACTCACTGATAGATGAGAGTGGGATGGTGCAGCTGTACTGTATATAAAGGAGCGGGCAAAGTTGATCAGGTAGTTTGTTAGAAGCGTGGGTCCAACTACTGCGGCCCCATGGCAGCCTAAGGCTTTTCCGAAGGTGATTACCCGGGCGAAAACACGCTTCTCTAAGTTATATTGAGAGATGAGACCACTTCCATGTTGTCCGTAGATCCCCGTTGCATGTGCCTCATCGACGATAAGTGCGGCGCCATATTGTTCAGCCAATTCCACTAATGCCTGCAAAGGTGCTTCATCTCCGTCCATTGAATAGATACTCTCAACTGCAATATAAATATTTCCTTTGGAGATTTTAATTTTTGCTTCGAGGTTTTCGAGGTCGTTGTGTTTAAATGAAAAGCGGGTGGCGTAACTTAGTCTGGCACCATCAATGATGGATGCATGTGCTAATTCGTCTGTTATAATGGTATCGCCTCTTTGTGCAAGGGATGAAAAAAGACCGATATTGGCGTCGTAACCTGAATTGAAAAGTAAAGCGTTTTCTGCGGAATGGAACTGTGCGATATCCGACTCCAGTTGTTCGGCTATTCTGTTGTTTCCTGATATTAATCGGGAACCGGTGGAGCCTGTTGGTTGAGGAGTGGTTAAATGTGCTTTTGCACTAATCATATTTCGAAGCTCTGCAGATGATGCAAAGCCAAGATAATCGTTAGAGCAAAAGTCAATCAGACCTTTGTTAATTATAAGTTTCCTGTAAGCATTAGATTGTTTTCTAACCTCAAGTTTCTGTTCTAAAAATGTTGTTATGCTATTCACTGGTGTTCCCCGTCCCAAAATTAAAAAAGCGACTGAATAAAGCCGCTTTTTTATTGGAATAAGAAAATATTTTTTTAATTATTAGGGTTTGCCATTGGTCCATTACCTCCAGGGCCATTTCCCATTCTGCTTTGACGGTCTGCAATGTATTTCTTATAAGCCTTTTTCTGGTCGTCTGTTAAGATACTCATAATCTTTGTTTGATTTTCCTTTCGGGACTCCTGCATCTTGGTACGCATAGCTATTCGGTCTGCTTGGTCTCCCATAGTATTTCTCAGACTATCCATCGATTTGCTATGAGTCACCATAATAGCAGTAACCTGTGTTTTTTGTTCGGCAGTAAGAGAAAGTTGTTTGTCAAGCATTTCAATATTTCCCTGTACCATTTCTCCAGAGTTTCTCTGAGGTCTTTGTTGAGCCTGACTAAAAGAAGCAGCTCCTGCTAATAGTGCGATAAACAATAAATTCTTTTTCATTTTATTGGTTTTTCCTTATAAGACTCAAGGAAGTTCAACAGGTTTAATGAGGCGATTAATTAATTTTTTGGTTTGTTAATCTGTGCAATTGATTTTTGCATTTGGGCCATCATTAGGGTGAGGCTTTCCATGGTTGGCTCGGGTGAAGGTTCCGGGAATGATGTAGAAATATAGGCCTTTGCTTTCCAGATTTCCAGGATGTCTTCGGCTTGCACCGGGTAGGGCTCATATACCTGGTTGTCGGAGATAAGCTTTATAGTCTTGTTCTCTTTGTATTTATTCCCTGCTCTTTTATATACAATACCATCAGATTTAGTAATAAAGACATAGGTATCACCAATTTTTACATCGGTCCAGTTTTCAATATACTCGCCTATGATTAAGGAGCCGGGCTGTAGGGGAAGCATTGAATCTCCTTTTAGTTCAAAGGCGCGGTAAGTGGTTCCCTGAGACAGGAAGGGAAGTCGAAATTTGGGTAGCTCACTTATGAATTCAGGGTCAGAATAGCCATTTAAGTAGCCTGCGCTAGCTTTTACAGGTACGAGTTCTATATTTTCGCGGTCTTCAGAATCGACAGATATACTCAGCACCCGGATCCCTGAAGCATCTAGTTTAGGTTTAGGCTTCCATTTTTCATTGATCGTTTCATTGATCAGCTCATCCATGCTTAATTCATAGAACTCTGCGAATTTTTTTAGCAAATCATATCTTGGTTCCGCCCGGTCTTCTTCATAAGCTCCAACAAGGGATCTTTTAATCTCCATTGTATCAGCGAATTGCTGCTGTGTAAGCTTCTTGTTCTTTCTTAAATATCTTAAATTATTAGAAATGTTGCGCATATTAAAAATATATTTTGTTTTACTAATATTATTAGTATCTTTATGCCAATAAAATTAGCAAATAATTTTAACATATAAAACATTAAAGTCATGAAAAGATTTGTTTATGTAATTACAGACAGAAACCGGACTTCATTGCATGTGGGCATGAGCTCTGATTTATTAAAGACAATAAATTTTTACAAGGAAATGCCTAACCTGTTTTTTGACAGTGCAAGTCAGCTAAGCAGGTTAATCTATTTCGAGGAGCTCCGCACTGAAGAGGTTGCTTTACATCGTTTTAACCTGATCTGCAAGTTTACCAGGGCACAAAAGGAGAAGTTAATCCGGGATGTAAATCCAGATTGGTTAGATCTTGCTATTGGATTAAGTTACGAGGAAATGATGCTGCAGGATGAGCGTATGGAACCTGTAAAAATAGGAAAAGCGGCTTAAAACTGGCCGCTTTTCCTGATATAAGATCCTTGATAAAAAATTGAGCGTAACGATGGAGTTAGCTCGTTTACCAGCCGGGAGCGAAGGTTAATCCAAATACGCCTGCTTTGATATCTTTTCTTTGAAATGGAAATGCATAGTATGGTTCAAGAACGAAATAGCCAAACATATTCACGCGAAGAGAAATACCCGCACTCATAGCTGGGATGCGTTCTATAATAGAGGATGAACTGTTTGTACCTCCAATAAAACCACCCGTATTTCCATTGTTTCCAATGGGAGTAGGAGAGGGAATATCAATGACCTGTTGATCTTCAGTAGCTTTCCACCTTAATTTTGAATTTTGATTATAAGCTATACCAATATCGAAAAACAAATTGAGGTCACTGAATAAGAATTTAGATTCGACAGCAGAGAGTTTCTCCGGACCGGTAAATGGCAACCTGATTTCAAAATTAGCAACAGCAATTTTTGATCCTGATAGCTGGTCAATAGTGATTCCTGTGTTGTTAGTCCCGTTATTTGAATAGAGGGAAGCAGATTCATAACCGCGGATCAAATAAGGATACCCAATATATAAAGGATATAAAGCACTTTGGTCTTCTCCGAAACGGGTATAGCTATAGAACCTTCCTGCAAGAGTGACTGGTTTTAGCCGCACATATTTGCGCAGATCGGCAGTAAAAGCCTGGAAATTATAATCGCCAATATAATTTTCTATTCCTAATCTAAACCTGAAACCGCTTAATGGGGAAGTCACTCCTGAAAAGGAGTTGTCGCCAACAAAAGAAGCGTTGGTTTGGTAAATGGTAAAGGCATTGAAGGTGCTTCCTGGATAGGCTGCAGCTAATTCATCTCCTTTAAGTTTTCGTTTGTCTGAATCAAAAGGATAATAATCACTTCCTGTATAGCTGAGTTCTCCGGTTGAAGATTCTGTGACATAGGCCTGATAATAATTAGCCATCCGGTCAATTCTGTAGCTGTAATAAGCAGCACTTACACCTGCTTCAAAACGAAAGATCCTGGAGAAGGGGTATATTCCAAAAAAATCGACCTTATCTTCAAACGTACGAAGCAAGTCAGTTCCTTCTACATAATTGTAGCCCGTTCCACCAGGGTTTTCACCTGCCTGTAACTGACTTACATAAAATCCGGACAAATAAGGGATATGAGAAATAGAAGTTCCGTAATTAATTCGGCTCTGCTGATTAATATAGGCAAATTGGGCACCAAAATCATAGATTTCACCGTTGACTACAGCAGTAGCGAAGATCTGGTTTCGACCTAGAATATCACTAAAAATACCTTGAACTCCACTTGAAAGACCTGTACCGAAGCGACCAACAGATGCGCCGACACCATTACTTGACAAGTAGTCGAGTTTGAATTGAGGACGGTATTTGACTGCCTCTATCTGATTGCTGTTAATCGTTTCAAAACGTTCGAAGTTTCTTAAATTAGCGTTAATTAGATCCACACCGGTTTGTTTTCGTGGTGGAAGATTAGCAGCATCAAAGTTTAGGGCGTTTCCCTGTACAACTACTGGTTTAAATTCACTGGCTTTAGCGTTGTAGATAGTATATTTTTGAGATCTGTAATAGGAGTATAATACATCGTCGTTGCGGGATAAACTTAAGGCTGGTGAGTATGCTGTAATACCGCTGATTCCGGTGAAATAATCGGTCATCTGCTCTACAACCCTGGTACTTAAAGTATACCTATACAAATTTCTAAACCCATCTCTGTCTGATAGAAAATAAATTTGTTCCCCATTGGCAGAAAACTGAGGATTTAGATTATCAGCACCATTGAAGACATCAATATTAGTGATTGCCTTTGTGGCCAAATCCATTATTGCCAGATTGTAGGTTATATTAGCCGTCTGGGAACTTTTGTCAAGCGTGGTCCGGTCACTGGTAAAAAGCAAGTATTTCCCATCCGCTGAAAAGTTGGGTTGGTAATCTGAATATTTATCATTGCAAAGCTGTGTCAGGTTTTTCGTTTTTGTATTGTAGATGTAAAGGTCGCTAAATCCTTCTTTTAAACCAGTAAATGCAATGTCATCACCATTAGGTGCCCATGCCAGGTTACTGAACTCCCTGACAGCTCCCATACCTTCGCTCATCAGGACTTTCCCATTTGCGATGTTCACCACCATCAGTTTATTCTGACCTTGATTGTAAATTGTAAATGCGAATTCTTTGCTATCCGGAGACCATGCACCTGCAGATTCTATAAAGCTGAATTCGTCTATGTGGGTATTGTTCGTTCGACTGCTTAATTTGCGGATTATTTTACCTGTTTGCGCATCTGCCAGAAAAAGATCAATACTAAAAAGTTCTTTTTCGGATAGGAATGCAACATATTTTCCATCGGGTGAAATTGCCGGGGCTACATTCATGTCTCCCCCATTTTTATTGTCAATCAAGCGACGTCCTACAGGGATCTGTGAAGTGTCTTTTAAGAAAGGTTTATAGGTGTTCTCTATGCTTGTGCGCCATAAATTGGATAATGTGCGCTCATCATAACCAAAGGTAGCCTGGATTGCATTTTGATAGCCCAATTTTGCTGTAGCTTTAAAGAAAGGGACGATTATGGTGTCCCCATATGTTGAGCCAACGTAGGACCAGAATGCCTGTCCATAGCGATAAGGAAAGTATTTATTAGTCTCCGTTAAGTCCCTCAAAGTAGGGATGTCCTTATTCAAATAGGCATCGCGCATCCACATGGCAGTAAAAGGATCGACCTTTCCAATAGAAAGGTATTCGGCCATTCCTTCCACCATCCATAAGGGAAGGTTTCCAATGTTTTCCAGGTTAGTTGAGTCTCCTTCAATTAAGGAATGATATTGAAAGGCATGCACGAGCTCGTGACCAAGAACATGACGGGTTTGCTGGTTAAGTTGCATAACAGGCATGATTACCCTGTTTTTTAAACCTTCAGTTACACCTCCTGTTCCGATACCTATTTCCCCTGATATAGCGGTTGTTTGCTGGAAATCTGAATGATTGTTATATAATATTACTGGATTTTTTTTTGCAAATGTATCTCTGAATACCTGTTGATGCAGGTCATACCACAACTCACTTTCCTGCATAAAGCGCTTTACCAGTGAATCATTTTTTAAATAAGAATACAGCTCAAAATGAGGGGACTGGTTAACCTGAAACTTAAGATTTTTATACCGGACTTTATTTTGCCCGAAATATTGAGCCTTTGATGGACTGGCTGTTAGAATAAGGGTTAAAGAAAGAAGTGAATAAAAAACTCCTTTTTTTAACGTGGTCAAGTTTAGATAGAAATTTTTCATATATGTAGGTTATATACGGATATCCAGAAAAGTTATTGTACTCAAATTTAATTGTTTTGGTCTTTGTTTTGTTTTTTCTCTTCTCTTTTTTCTTGTCTTTTTCTTTTTCTCTCTGCACGGCTATCCTCAGCTACATTTTGGCTGCTTTTGGGTAAAACTGCTGCACCTTTTTCCGCGGGAACAAGTACGGGAGGATCGCTAAGGTTAGTATCGTCAATATTCAAGGTATCAGGAACAGACAGTGAATCGGTATCTACAGAGTCCACTTTAGTGGTGTCGATAACAAATCGAGGGGACGGGCAGTTGTAACTACGGGTAATTTCCACACCGGGGGCAGGGAAAGGACCATAAGTATAACCTGAAGATGCGTCGTGATAAACTTTTTCCATAAATTTTCCGAATATCGGTAAAGCAGTATGGGCACCTTCACCAGTACCTGATGACCTGAAATGAACACTTTGCTCATCGCAACCTACCCATATGCCTGTTACCAGATCTTTGGTAATACCCATGTACCAGCCATCAACGAAATCGGATGATGTTCCTGTTTTACCACCAATTTGGTTTCCTTTTTTCCAAAGGTCCCATTCCCATAAAGATTGTGAAGTACCTCCGGGTTCATCCATACCTCCACGGAACATGTATAACATGAGCCAGGCAATTTCTTCAGTTAATGTTCTTTTTTGTTCAGCTTTAAACTGCTCAATAATTTTTCCATCATGATCTGTAATTCTTTCCACTAAAATAGGGTCTGTTCGTACTCCCTTATTTAAAAAGGTGCCATAAGCTTTAACCATTTCAAATACGGAAACATCATTGGAACCGAGACTTACTGAGGGAACAGATTTAAGATGACTTTCAATACCACATTCGTGTGCATATTTTACCACATTGTCCCAACCTACTTTTTCTGTGATCTGTGCAGTGATTGAGTTTACCGATTTACCCATTGCCCATCGCATACTCATTTCTCTCCCTGAAAAGGAATAGTCTGAGTTTTTAGGTTCCCAGTATTTGGTTGAATCGTCTTCCTGATACTTAATTCGAACTGGTTTGTCAGTAAACTTGTCGCAAGGAGACATTCCACTTTCCAATGCCGCAAGGTAGGCAAATGGTTTAAATGTGGATCCTGCCTGTCGTTTGGCCTGATTTACATGGTCATATTTAAAGTGTTTAAAATCAATACCACCTACCCATACTTTAATGTGCCCATTGAAAGGATCAAGAGTCATCATTCCTGTATTTAATATGCTGGCGTAATACTTTATGGAATCCATGGTTGAAAATTCAACCTCTTTATCTCCATCCCAGCTAAAGACCTTCATCTTTTTAGGCTTATTGAAGTAGGCGTCAATAGAATCCTGATTGCCATTGTACTGCTTTTTAAGCATGGCATAGATGGGAAGTCGCTGCGAAGCTATTTCAGGAAAGTTTTCAATTACTTTACCATCGGAGGTTCTCCATGGATCTTCATTTCCCCATATATTTTTAAATCTTCTTTGCAACGACTTCATTTGTTCATTAACAGCCTCTTCGGCATAGTTCTGAAGCTTGGAGTCAATTGTGGTATAAATTTTTAGTCCGGATTCATATAAGTCATATCCATTATCTTCTGACCATTTACTTAAATACCGTTCCACTGCGGAACGCAAATACGAATCACCTCGTTCTTCTTCTGTAATTTGTCCCTTTCGGATGTTTAAAGGACGCTTGCTAAGTGTATTATATTCTTGTGGGCTTATATATTTATACTTTTCCATCTGTGAAAGCACCACATTTCTTCTTTCAAATGCTTTGTCAGGGTGGTTTTCAGGATTATAGGTAGTAGTAGCCTTAAGCATACCAATTAACAGTGCGGACTGCTCCACTTGCAATTTTTCAGGTTCCTTATTAAAGTACAATTTGGATGCGGTCCTTATGCCATATGTATTGCTTCCAAAAGGAACCGTATTCAGGTACATAGTAAGGATTTGCTGTTTCGAATATTTTCCTTCAATCTTCAAAGCAGTTAGCCATTCTTTAAATTTGTAAATAACAGTCCTTAATAAGGGCACATGTTTAATCAGACCTTGTTGTTTAATATTTCTGGTACGATACAGATTTTTGGCAAGCTGTTGTGTGATGGTACTGGCTCCTCTTTTATCACCAGATACGGTGGAGGCTAAACTGGAGAATAAAGATCTGATATCTACGCCTGAATGGCTAAAAAAACGGATATCTTCCGTTGCAACGAGTGCATCAATGGTTCCCTGTGATATTTTGTTGAACTCAACCGGACTTCGGTTTTCTTTGTAATAACGGCCAATTAATTTACCATCAGCAGTGTAGAGTTCTGAAGCAATCCGCATGTTCGGAGCCTCAATATCTCTGATAGTAGGGGAGTAACCGAATAGCCACAGGAAATTTATTTCAATAGCACAAAAGAAAATAATAGAAAAATAGATGCAAATTAGAATATAACGTAGTGGCTTATTTTTAATCTCTTTAAACATATAGTGGTCGGAGTAGATTATCCTTTCTATTTAAAAATTAGGGTAATATGAAAATGAATATAATGAACAGCCTAATTTAGTCTGTAAAGTTAAAATTATCTGCGTCTTTAAGAAAAGGTAGCGTTCTTCTAGCCTTATGAAGGTCCTCATCCGATATGGAAAAGGTATAGAGGTCTTCATCATTTGGTTTATAATAAACGGTATTTCCATTGGGATCTATACACATTGAATCACCATTATGATAGACTTCATTTCCATCGTGCCCAACACGGTTAACACCAATAACAAAGGCCTGGTTTTCTACTGCACGGGCAGGGATAAGGCTTTTCCAATGGGAAGCGCGTTTATCAGGCCAGTTGGCCACCACAATTAAAATGTCGTATTCTGCATTCACATTACGCAGCCAAACCGGGAAACGAAGGTCATAACAGATGACAGGACAGATTTTCCAACCCTTTAGTTCGACAAAAAGTTTTTTGGTACCGGCCGTATATACATGGTCTTCTTTACCAAGACTAAAGAGATGTCTTTTGTCGTATTTCTCGAAGGTTCCGTCAGGACGCATCCAGATCAGGCGGTTATAATACTTGTCGTTTTCTTTAATGGCGAGACTTCCTGTAATAACACAATTGAAGCGAATCGCTTGTTGGTGCATCCATTGCATGGTAATCCCGTTCATCTCTTCAGCCAATATCTCGGCATTCATGGTAAAACTTGTGCTGAACATCTCAGGGAGAATGATCAAATCAGTCTTTTCGCGAATTGAAGAAAGCCTTAAAGCAAGGTTCTTTAGATTCTTTTCTATGTTCTCCCAGAATAAGTATGCCTGGAATGTGGTGATTTTTAAAATACTCATTAATTCTAATCAGATCGTAAAAGTAATAACTATGCAAACGTTGTATTCTAATAATTGGTCTAATCTAAATTTCAAAGTGTAAAAATGATGAAAAATAATAGCTTTACTGTCTAAAAATACTTTTATATGATATTAAAGAGCCAGGAAAGCAGACTTTTTTTTATTCTGGGAACATTTATGGTTGCTAATACCATTTTAGCAGAAATAATAGGGGTCAAAATTTTTAGCGTAGAGGCCTCTTTAGGGCTGCCTAAGTTCAATATTGACTTATTTGGTGTCCCTGGATTATCTTTCAACATGTCGGCAGGGGTGCTGACATGGCCACTTGTATTTATAACTACAGACCTTATTAATGAATACTATGGAATGAAGCAAGTCCGGTTTTTATCTTTGATTACCGCTTTTCTGATTGCATATGCCTTTCTTGTGATTGCTTTTGCAATGGGTTTGAGTCCCGCAGATTTCTGGGTTAAACAAACTGTTCAGGGTGAAGTAATCGATATGAACCGTGCATTTTTGGGTGTTGTTGGTCAGGGTATGTGGATCATTGCAGGTTCTATTGCTGCTTTTCTACTTGGACAATTTGTTGATGTCGCCATTTTTCACAGGATAAAAAAAATAACAGGGGAAAAAAGGTTGTGGTTAAGAGCAACCGGATCTACAGTGGTTTCTCAATTTATAGATAGTTTTGTAGTGATTTTTATCGCTTTTTATTTGAATCCTCAGTATCACTGGAGCTGGAAGATGGTGGCTGCAATTGGACTGGTCAATTATACCTATAAATTTATTGTTGCAGTAGGAATGACCCCAATCCTATATTTACTTCACGGAATCATAGATCGCTTTTTAGGAAAAGAGTTGTCCTTAAGCCTACGGGAGGAGGCCGCAAAAGTAGATTAAATAATAATTTTAATAAAAATTACAAGTTTTTTTCTGCAGCGAAAAAAAACACTACATTTCCGGCATAAACCTGGTTGCTTATTTCTTAAGTATGAAAATGTTATGGCTTTCAGTCATTCTAATTCTCAGTACGAAAGGGTTGTTTGCTCAAAATATGAATGCCGGAGCACGTATTACCGCTATGGGTCAAACCGGAGTGGCCCTGCAGGAGGTATGGTCTATTCAATCCAACCAGGCCGGCCTTGCTTCATTGCATAAACCGATAGCTGCTATATCTTATTTAAGCAGCATTCAAGGTACTGAAATAAGTACGCAGTCTATTGTTTTTGCCTATCCTTACCGGCATCAAACCTTCGGATGGAGTATGCAGAGTTTTGGCTTTTCTGCTTATAAAGAACGCCGGTTTGGTTTCGCATATGCCTGCAACTTTAACGATGTTCTTTATGCTTCTTTAAATTTTAATTATCATCAGCTGAGTATTGCTGGCTATGGGAATGCTGGTACCTATTCCCTAGAGGCAGGATTACAATTTAAGCCTTCCGAAAACCTGATTATTGGTGCTCATGTCGTGAACCCTTCCGCCAGCTCTTATGATACATCTGTTGATGATGTGTTGCCTGTTTTTGCTGAAGCAGGTTCTTCTTACATGTTTTCGGATAAGGTCCTCATCAGTACTGCTCTTGTTGTATCCTCAAAGCGAATTGCCGATTTTAGAACGGGATTAGAATACAGTGTTATTCCTCAGCTTGCGTTTCGTGGGGGCATCTCCACACGTCCCTTTAAGCAGTACGCAGGTTTTGGATATGCTATTGATCATTTATGTATTGACGGTGCAATAAGTAGTCATCCTGCTTTGGGTTATTCTCCACAGATTTCGCTAGCCTATGAGTTTTAAACATCAATTACTGCTGCTGGTCTTAGTGATCAGCTTTCAGTCAGGCTATGCTCAAACAGAAAGTGATCCCTTCATTGAAACTTTGCTGGAATCTATTGCTGAAAATAATCAGTCGGAAACAGACTATTCGGAACTCTCAGAAAGGTTGTATTTCATAAAGCAGCATCCTTATGATCTGAATACAGTTACTCCGGAACAATTAACTGATCTGGTGTTTTTAAGCCCTTTACAAATAACTGGTTTTTTGGATTACCGAAGTGATAATGGCCCTTTTGTTGAAATTCAGGAACTGCAGCTGATCGATTTATTTACAGAGGAAACCCTACAATATATGATTCCTTTTATCATGATTACTAAACCGGGAATGCTGGAAATTAAAAATAGTCAGGCAAAAAGTACACATGAGTTGATGACCACCTACTCCCGTACTTTAGAGCAGCAGAAAGGTTATCTGGTTCCTGATACGGTTTCTCATTATACAGGTTCACCTTTTAAGCTTTTAAACCGGTATAGATATCATTTTGGTAAAAATATTTCCGGAGCAGTTACGATGGAAAAGGATGCAGGCGAACCTTTTGGCTCATCTGCTAAACCTTATGGATTTGATTTTTACTCTGCGAGTCTGTTTATTCGTAACGGACGGTATGTTAAAAAGCTAGCTTTGGGCGACTACTCTTTGCAATTTGGACAAGGTTTAAGTCTATGGTCAGGTCTAAGTTTTGGTAAAGGGGCAAATATTGCGGGCATTGCGAAGTTGCAGTCAGGATTAAAACCATATTCTTCTACTAACGAAACCGAGTTTTTTAGAGGAGTCGCGGCTACAATAGCTATTAAACATTTTGAACTGACTCCTTTTATATCCTATCATCATCTCGACGCCTCTGTTTTTACTGCAGATACCTTAATAAACCAGTCACAGATCAGCTCCCTAAGCATTACAGGATTGCACCGGACATCATCAGAGTTAGATAATAAAGGTGCAGCAAGTCAGCTCGCATATGGATCGGTGATCCAATATAATGGAAAAGCATTGCGTTCAGGCGCTATTCTTTATCAAACTAGATATAATTATAATCTGGAGGCTGGACAATTCCTGTATAACAAATTTGAATTTGCAGGCTCAACACTGACCAACAGTTCCGTTTATTACAATTACACCTGGAATAACCTTTATTCTTTCGCTGAGGTTTCGCATAGTCTGAATAGTGGTTTTGCTTTAATAAGTGGTTTAATGGGTAGTCTTTCCAGCAAGGTATCGGCGGTGCTATTTTATAGAAATTATCAGAAAAATTATTACTCATTCTTTAATAAAGCGATCAATGAAGGAAGTAATGCTTCCAATGAAAGTGGTTTTTACTCTGGTTTATCTGTTGCGTTTACGCCAAAAACGGAGGTGTCGTTTTATACCGATTTTTTCAGGTTCCCATGGCTCCGTTATCGTGTGGATGTACCATCTTCAGGAAGAGAGATTTTAGTCCAGGCAAGCTGGTCTCCTAAAAAAAGTACCAAAGTGAGTTTCCGGTACAAATCCAATGTCAAAGAGCAGAATGATGCGGGTGAAAATACCATAAACTATCTGGTACCGGTAAACAAGGATAACTATAGGCTGGATTTTTTAACTAAACTAAATTCTAACTTTCAGTTTAGAAATAGGGTAGAAGTTGTGCAGTATAAAAAAGCTTCAAACAGTCAAATAGGTTTATTGGCTTATCAGGATGTTTTATACAAACCGATGGGTTCAAAGCTGAGCGGCAATTTTAGAGTTGCATTCTTTCATTGTGATGCCTATGATTCGCGTATTTATGCTTTTGAAAATGATGTGCTCTACAGTTACTCTATTCCTGCTTATCAGGATAAAGGATATCGCTTTTACCTGAACACCAGATACCGCTTAAGCAAATCTATAGATGCCTGGCTTAGATATTCAATTACACAATACTCTGCGGGAGAAGATATCGGAAGTGGACTGGATTTAATAGAAGGTCGACATAAATCGGATATTAAAATGCAGGTCAGATACAGCTTAAAATGAAATACAGCACCCAGCACGTTTTTATAAGGTTGCTTATTCCATTAATAATAGGTATTTCCATTGCTTTAAGCTTTCAGGCCTCGACATGGCTGTATTTTATTTTGCCCTTTATTACTGGAATGTTGCTTCTGCTCATGCTTGCAATGCAGATGCAGTATAAGCGATATGAACTGTATTTATATGCCTGGATGCCTGGATTAAGTGTTTTTTTGTTCATACTATGTTTTTTTGCAACATATACGCTTTTCAACTTTCAGGTATATTCTAAGAATTATTTTGCTCATCATCGTTCAGATGCCCTATTAGTAGAAATTACATCAGAGCCACAACTGAAGAATAACCATTTGCGATTTGAAGTGTCCGTTCGGCAAAGTATCAAACGGGAAAAAATACAAGTTGTAAGTGGTAAAATGCTGGTAACGCTAAAAGCGGACTCTGCAAATACGGATCCATATAAAGAAGGAGCAATACTGTTGATTCCTGCAAGATACAAATTGATCGAAGGCCCTCGTAATCCTTATGAATTTGATTACAAAACCTACATGGCAAATCATGGGATTTATCACCAGGCGTATTTGACTTTAGCACAAGTGCAATTTGAGGGAACACATTGGAGCTTCAATTCTTTCCTAATTGATCAAAGGAAAAACATGGTGAGAAAGCTGGATAAGTTTATACCTAATCAAGAGGCCTCTGCTCTGGTTTCTACTCTATTACTTGGATATAAAGCAGATTTAAGTAAAGATGTACTCCATACATACAGTAAGACCGGCACCATGCATGTATTGTCTGTTTCGGGAATGCATGTCGCCTTGATTATGACCATGGCAGGCTATCTTTTAGGGTTCATGAACCGAAATAAACTGAAGATAGTTCAAACTTTGTTATTCATCCTGATTGTTTGGTCCTATACTTTGCTCTCTGGATTTTCGGCAGCAGCTTGTAGGGCAGCCATCATGATTAGCTTTGTCATTGTTGGCAAAGCGATGAACAGAGACCAGAAGATGCTTAACTGCATTGCAGCGTCCGCATTCTTTCAATTATTGATTCAACCCGTGCTGTTATTAGATGTCGGCTTTCAATTGTCTTATCTCGCAGTGATGGGACTTATCCTGCTTTACCCGGAAATATATAAAAGAGTGAAAATAAAGAATTGGTTATTGGGCAAAATCTGGTCATGCATAGCTGTGTCACTTGCCGCTCAAATAGCTACTTTCCCTTTGAGTTTATACTATTTTAATCAATTCCCGGTATTTTTTCTGATCAGCAACCTGTTCATCCTTATTCCTGTTGTGATCATTATGTACGCAGGAATCTGCTTTCTATTGATTCCATTTGATTTTGCAGTACGCATTTTAGGTGTACTATTGGAGAGAAGTATCCTGGTTCTTAATGGGGGACTTCGGATCATAGAAAACCTTCCCTATGCTAATCTCCATGGATTTCACTTTGGGATCTGGTACTATCTGCTCCTTTATTGTTTTTTAATTGGTTTCTATGTCGCCTTTAAAAGCAAGATTAAACATACAGTCTGGTTGCTAGTAGTTATCATGTTGGTTTTAGTCAGCGTAAATAGTACCAATAATCTATTGCTAAAAGGAAAGACAAGTGTTGTTTTTTATTCCCTTAGAAACCAGATGGCAATTGCTTTCATAAGAAGGGGTCAGGTAACTGTTCTAAGCGACCTGAAAAAGGATGATCAATTAACTAGCTATTCGATCATGCCCCTGATAAACAATCAAAACCTGAATTTAGAAAGTTTTATTCTATTTCCGACTACGTATAAAACCACTGACTTTTTTTTAAAAGGTCATATTTGTCAGTTTAAAAGCTGGAAGCTCATTATTTATGATCGATCTTATCATCCGGGTGTATCCCGTTTGCCGGTGGTTGTAAATGCGATATTACTGCATGATAATCCATCTGTCAAGCTGGCTGAATTAATGAAAAATTATAAATTCAGCTATCTGATCATCGGATCTAAGAATGCCAATTATAAAATTGAACAATGGACCAAAGATGCAGAACAGCTGGGTTTAACATATTATATACTGAAAAATCAGAAGGCATTAAATATGGAAAATATGTAGTAATTGAAAATTTCTCCGTGTCTTGATCCCAACACAATTAGGCTTATTAATCTCTAGGAAATGCGATAAAAGAAAAACCCTTATCTTGGTTAAGATAAGGGCTTGGTTTATAATTTTGCCAGATGAGCTCCATCAAATATATGTAAAATTTCATACCAACAAACTTTTATTGTGCTAAAATGAAAATATATTATTGAATAGAAATAAGCGTAAAATTAAGTCATTTTTGAGTTTCAATAGAAGTGCTTGTTACCTGCAAAATCTCTAAGAAAATTAGCAGTTTAGTAGTTTAATTAATGATAGTTAGGCTGATAATTTGCCAACCTTATAAAGTGTTAAAATTTTAAAAAAACAGTTGTTACGACCCCTTCTTCAATCTTTTATCATTACCTCCATAAAATAAAGGGTTTAGAACCCTAATTGTACGCTCAAAATGATTTGAAATTCGTGGAAACACTGTGTCAATAATCGTGTTGTTGAATAAAAGGCTTAGAAAAATAAAATAATTTATCATGAATAACGAAATAATTGACACTTTAAAGGATTCTCTTCAGGGTCCGTTACTCCAGGATAATCCAAATGCTAATGTGAGTAAATCAGAGCGAATCATTTCCTTAGCTACAGGCGCTTTCATTTTATTTAGTGGTATAACCAGTATTTTCTCTCATCCTGTATTTGCTTTAGGGAAAATAGTTGCAGGAGGTGCTTTAATGCAAAGAGGGTTAACAGGATACTGTCCGTTAAAGGCAGCACTTGAAGAAGATTTAGAAGAAGAAAACGAAACAATTCTAATCAGTTCTCCTAAAAGCTTCACTGTATCTTAGTCAGTTTGACGATATAAAATAGATTGGTTAGTCATATTGAATTACACCTAAAGAGGCTGAATCAAAAAAGATTACAGCCTCTTTTTAATTTATACAAGCATGCACACTACGAATCCATACAATGGTAAATTAGTTAAAGAATACACGCTCCATACTGCTGAAGAAGTCACTTATAAAATCCATAACGCTCAAAAGGCCTTTGAAACATGGAGAACAGTAGGTTTTGATCAACGGGCAGATCTTCTGAAAAAACTAGCAGAAGCGTTAACAACGAGAAAAACGGAGCTCGCTCAATTGATGGCAGAAGAAATGGGGAAGCCAATAACAGCAGGAAGTGCCGAAATTGAAAAATGCGCAAAGGCCTGTATCTACTATGCTGAGCATGGGGCCGAATTTTTAAAAGATGAAGTAGTGAAGACCGATGCCAGTAATAGCTATATTACATTTCAACCTTTGGGAGTTGTACTTGCAGTGATGCCCTGGAACTTTCCCTTTTGGCAGACGTTCCGGTTTTTAGCCCCTGGACTAATGGCTGGAAATGTAGCTCTCCTAAAGCATGCTTCCAATGTTCCCGGTTGTGCTTTAATTATTGAAGATCTGTTAAGGGAAGCAGGATTTCCTGAACATGTATTTCAAACTTTGCTAGTTTCAAGTGATTCCATTGAATCGGTTATTGCAAATCCATTAGTCAAAGCCGTAACCATAACAGGGAGTACAGAGGCTGGGATGAAAGTTGCCGGACAAGCAGCTTCACTAATTAAAAAAGCAGTACTTGAATTGGGAGGGAGTGACCCTTATATCATATTTGAGGATGCGGACCTAGAGCTAGCGGCTTCGAAGTGTGCAGAAAGCAGATTGATCAATAGCGGACAGAGCTGTATTGCAGCTAAGCGTTTTATTGTATTAGAAGAAGTCGCAGATCAGTTTATTGCATTATTTAAGGAGAAGATGGCAAGTCAACTTTCAGGTGATCCTATGCTTCCAGATACCACAATGGGTCCTATGGCAAAAACCTCTCTTCGCGATGAACTTCATCAACAAGTTCTGAAGAGTATTGAAATGGGAGCAAAATGTATTCTGGGGGGCAAGGTAGAAGCCGGCGAACATGCCTTTTACCCGGCTACAATTTTAATGGATGTAACGAAAGGAATGCCTGCTTATGATGAAGAACTCTTCGGTCCGGTGGCATCCGTTATTGTGGTGAAAGATGAGGATGAAGCTATCCGTGTAGCCAATGATTCTTCCTTTGGTTTAGGTTCCGCATTGTTTACAACTGATTTAGACAGGGCAAATCACATAGCCTCCATGCAGATTGAGGCTGGTTGCTGTTTCATCAATGATTTTGTTCGCTCAAGTCCGGATCTTCCTTTCGGTGGCATCAAACAATCAGGATATGGAAGGGAGCTTGGTGCATATGGAATTAAGGAATTTGTAAATATCAAATCTGTATACGTCGCTTAAAACAGAGTATATTGAAGGTGTTTCTGTCTTTGCCAACATATCAATAATATGGATTTATTGCACTTTTATCCAAAAATATTGTGATCTTATTTTCCGCTGAATTCATTGGGCAACATTGGGTTTGCTAATCTTTAAATAACCGTGTCGTCCAGCATAATTAAAATTGAATATTCTTTAAAAGCTATCTAAACTTCTCGTAGAGATTAGGTTTAACCGACTCCCCTAAAAAAGTATATTCAGCGGCAGTTAAATCAGGAACATTTGCAGTTTTAGCTACGTCATTGAGCTGTTCAATGGTGCGGATTCCTACAACAGCAGACGCTACCGGAGGTTTTTTTAATACAAAAAGAAGAGCAGTTTGCGAAGGACTTCTTTTTGTACCTGCAACAAAGTTGACTGCTTTTGCTGCCACTTCTACATCCTTAGCGGTATAATTGAGGTATTCTCGTGCTGGTTTATTCACTAATAAACCTTGAGCAATACCTCCACGGGCAATAATTGATATCTCATTTTCTTCCAGCAATTTCATCATGCTTTCTTCAGGCCTGCGATCCAGTAAGCTGAATTGCATCATGACACTCACAATGGCTGAACGTTCTACATATTCTCTTATCACTTCCGGACGAATAGACGAAATGCCGTATTGCCTGATCTTCCCTTGATCTACTAATGTCGAGAATGCCTCTATAACCTCATCAATGGGATCTTCCAGAGTTCCCCCATGTAATTGGTAGAGATCTATATAATCGGTATCCAGGCGCTTTAAACTGCTTTCAATCGCTTTAATAATATATTCCTTCCGCGGGTTCCAATCCCAACCACTTCCATCTGCTCTCCATTGGTTCCCAACTTTGGTTGCCAGGATACAATCAGACCTCTTCTCTTTTAGTATTTTTCCAACCTGCTCTTCATTCAATCCTTTCTCATACAGATCAGCCGTATCAAAAAAGTTAATTCCATAATCCAGTGCCTGGTCAATAATAAACTTATTGTTTCGTTCATCAATCCCTAAAGACATACAACCAAACCCTATTTCACTTACTTGAATATCCGATTGACCAATTTGATTATACTTCATTCCTGCTCTAAATCTATGCTCTAAAATAATGTTTATTTTTACGATTGAGCCATTTTATGTGTTAATTCCAAAAAGTGTTACTAATTTCCCCCTATATTGAAGAATAACTATGGGGGAGATTAAGTTTACACCGGAATTGTATGTAGTAGGAGCAGGGCCAGGTGATCCGGAACTTATTACCCTTAAGGGACTCAAGGTTTTACAGCGCGCACCTATTATCTTGTATGACAATTTAGCCAATAAAGAGTTGCTTGGTTACGCCCAGGACAGCTGCGAAAAAATATACGTAGGAAAAACACCTTATGGCGAATACACCTCGCAAGATGCTATTCATGAACTGATCAAAGAGAAGGCATTTGAAAAAGGTATGGTGGTCCGGTTAAAAGGAGGCGATCCCTTTATATTCGGAAGAGGCTTTGAAGAAGTACTTTTTGCTAGCAAAATAGGAATTAAAACCTATTATATTCCTGGAATTACCAGTATGCAGGCATCTGGGTTTAGCCATATTCCACTTACACACCGCACTATAAGTGAAGGCATCTGGGTTCTTACCGGAACAAAAAAAGATGGCGGACTATCTTCAGATCTTCGTTTAGCCATGCACAGCAATGCAACCGTAGTGGTTTATATGGGAATGAAAAAGTTGCATGAAATAGCGGATACCTATATCCAGGAAGGGAAAGGAGATACTCCCGCTGCAATAATTCAGCATGCTACGCATATTAAACAAAAATCGGGAAGTGGATTAGTGAAAGATCTTCCAGCTATTGCCGAAATGAATCACCTTACACATCCTTCAATTATTATTATAGGAGGCGTGGTTGCTCTTAAGGACAGTGCATCAGATCTTTAAAGTATTTTCGACCTTTAATAAAATACTGCCAGACAATACTTCCAGTATAAAAGCCAGTGTTATTGAAAGAAGATACATCCGGAGTTCCCTTCGACCAGTTTCTTTGAATGTTCGTCAGGAATGAGCGGTGCGCCTTGCTTATGGCCAGTGCATGTTGAAATTTCCCATCAGCGACAAACTTTAATAAAGAGGTGAAATCAAGCCAAAAGCGAATAAATAAAATAAATATCCGTTTCTGAGGATCCAGATTCTTAGTCAGTAAGATCAGGTTATTACGGAAGTTCAGATACGTTTTAAATGGGCTCTCTGTTTGTAGGGTTCCTCCTCCGATATGATAAACGGTAGAGGCTGGGCAATACATAACCTTATATCCTTTGTTTTTCAACCTCCAGCACAAATCAATTTCTTCCATGTGGGCATAAAAATCGGCATCAAAACCTCCTATGGACTTCCAGTACGTACTTTTAATAAAAAATGCGGCTCCACTTGCCCAAAATATCTCTGATGCACTTTCATATTGCCCACAGTCTTCTTCAACGGTGTCAAAAATCCGGCCTCTGCAAAATGTATATCCAAATCGATCTATATATCCACCAGCCGCACCGGCGTGTTCAAATCTGTCTTTGTGCTGATAGGACTTTATTTTAGGCTGTGCAGCCGCAATTAAAGGATCCCGCTCCATCAAGGCAATTACTGGCTCTATCCATCCAGAAATTACTTCAACATCAGAATTAAGCAATACGAAATAATCAGATTGAATTTGAGCAAGAGCAGTATTATATCCGGCGGCAAATCCTTCGTTGCTGGTATTTAAAATGATTTCAACCTTTGGAAATGAAGTTCTTAAAAACACTACAGATTGATCAGTAGAAGCATTATCGGCCACAATAACCCTTAAGTTCGAATAAGAAGAACGAACTACTCCAGGAAGAAATTTCTCCAGATAATCTTTTCCATTCCAGTTTAATATAATAACAGCTACACTTGGAAAATCAGACATTATACATCATCCTCCTTGAATTTCCAGCGCCTGTGCGACCATAGCCACATCTCTGGTCTTTTCCTGATAATTTGTTCTAAAAACCGGGTATGACCTTCCGTTATTTCATAAGGTTTAGTGTCCTTTGGGTGTTCGAATAAAGTGGTGAGCGTGCATTCGTAATAACCCCTTTTCAGTCGGTTCAGATGCGCATAAATAACCGGCATATTTGTTTTTACCGCAATTTTCTCCACTCCTAAAAATATGGCTGTTCTTTGATTTAGGAAATCAGTAAAGTAATGCGCTTCATGTCTCACAGGGGTTTGATCGCCCACTAAAGCAACGGCAAAAGTTTTCGCTTTGCAGGATAATATAGCGCGTAAGGTTTGTTTCATGGGAACCATTATTCCACCAAAACGAGAGCGCCAGCCATTTAATATAGCTTCAAAGTTTTTATTCTGTACAGGTTTATATACCACCATTACTGGCTCAGGATACACAGATGCTATTATGGGTGTTCCCCATTCCCAGTTGCCGTAATGTGCCGTTACAATAATCACCGGGCGCCCTTTATCGTAATATTTTCTAATCTCACTGGTGTTTGTGATCACGAGTCGCTTTAAAACACAAGCCTTTGTCATGGATGCCATTTTTAAACTTTCCACCATGGTATCAACCAGGTTTAAGTAAAACTTCTTCGTAATCTTAAGCAATTCCTTTTCGCTCTTTTCAGGAAAAGAATTTCTTAAATTATCATGCACTACGTTCCTTCTGTATTTAACAATGTAATACAATACAAAGTAAAGCAGGTCAGCAATAATATACAACACCCTGAAAGGAAGTAAGGAAAGAATATATAAAGGATATCTGGCAAGGTTCTTAAGACCCTTCTTCATCTGTATAATTATAGTTAATTTCGTGCAATTGAGTACAAACATAGTATATAGCATGCACAAAGGCGCAATATTTTCTTCATTTTACCTTCCACCAGTAGAATACTTTTCCCAGTTGAAAGCCCATAATGACCAAATTATAGTGGAAGGATGCGAACATTATAAAAAGCAAACCTTTCGCAGCAGGGCTACTATACATTCGCCACAAGGCAAACTTGATCTTATCATTCCCGTACTCAAAGGTGCAAATCTTCAAACGGACATCAGAGACGTAAAAATTAGTTATGACTTCGATTGGCAACGACTGCACTGGCAAAGTATCCAAACAGCCTATCGCCGTTCCGCTTATTTCGAATTTTATGAAGACGACTTCAAAGTTTTTTATACCCGGAAATGGGAATTTCTCTTTGATTATAATATCGAATTACTCGACTTCCTGATTCGCAATCTGAAGTTGAACTTATCTTATACATTTTCAGCATCTTACGAAGATAATTATGATGATCTGGATGATTACAGAGATTCTATCCATCCCAAAAAAGCCCCGATACCTGAATTTAAACCCTATTTTCAAGTATTTGATGATAGAAATGGTTTTATACCCAACTTAACTGTCGTTGATCTGTTGTTTAATCAGGGACCACAAAGTTCCTCTTATCTTTAAGTTTAAGGATACAATAAGCAATACATTTATTATTTTAGCAGGCAATGCAATCATTTGAACTGAACAAAACAGATATTCTACGCCTGAAACAAGCGTTAGAGGGTGATGATAAGGCCTTAAAGGCCTTGCTTTTGGAATACCATGCAACAGAAATTGCCATCTTGTTTTCCAGTCTGTCTCAGGAATCACGTGATCGTATTATCAGCATGCTTCCTTCTGAGCTTGCCTCTGAAGTCATTTCAGAAATGGATGCTGAGATTCACCCAGAACGTATTCTGGAAAATCTTCATCCTGAACGGCTCTCTGAAATTATGGAAGAGCTCGATTATGATGATGCTACCGATATATTAAGTCAGCTCTCCGAAGACAGGCAGAATGAGATCCTGAGTGATCTGGATGAGGAAAATGCCAGTCATATCCGTAATCTGTTAACTTATGATGAGGATACTGCCGGGGGACTGATGAATACCCAGGTGCTCAAGATTAATAGCAGACTGACAAAGACCGAAGCATTAGAAGAGGTTATTCGCCAATCTGAAGAGATGGAGGAGTTCTATACCATCAACGTGGTTGATGATCATAACCATCTTCAGGGAATCGTATCGCTCAAGGATATCATCAAATCAAAAAATACCGTTATTATTCATGATCTTATAAAAGAAGATTTCGTTTACGTAAAAGCAAACACGGATCAGGAGGAGGTAGCGAAACTTATTTCGCAATATAATCTGACCAGTATTCCAGTCGTAGATGACGAAATGCACCTTTTGGGGCGGATCACTTTTGATGATGTGATTGACGTAATGGAAGAAGAAAATACCGAAGACATCTTAAAGATCTCCGGGGTATCCGAAGATGAAGAGCTCTCTGGTAATTGGAAAGAAGCGGTTAAAAGTCGCCTTCCCTGGTTAGTCATTAACCTGGGTACCGCCTTTCTTGCCGCCTCCGTAATCCGTTATTTTGAACCCACTATCAGTAAGTTGGTATTGCTTTCCGGATATATGACTATGATTGCAGGTATGGGTGGAAATACTGCTACTCAAGCACTTGCGGTGACTATCAGACGTATTTCTTTAACTGACCTGACCGATAATCAAGCCTACCGAACCGTATTAAAAGAATTTACCGTCGGACTGATTAATGGTGCCTGTATCGGATTAATCGTATTACTCTTCGCTATATTTTATGATAAAAATCCTTTAATGGGATTGGTTATTTTTATCGCCATGACGGGTAACCTCGTTATAGCTGGGATAGCAGGGGCTTCAATTCCATTGGTGTTAAAACGAATAGGAATAGACCCTGCAATTGCTTCTTCCATCATCATAACCACGTTTACCGATGTATTTGGCTTCTTACTATTATTAGGATTAGCAACCAAACTTCTTCTCTAAAGTCTTTTAATTTCTATAAATTAGTATACTTTTGTTTTATGATTGAGATCAGAAACGATTGGACCAAGGAAGAAATTGCAGCAATATATCACAGTCCCTTATTGGACTTAATATACCGTGCAGGTACTATACATCGCTTGAATGAGGATTATGCTGAAGTTCAAATCAGTAGTCTGATATCGATCAAAACAGGAGGATGTTCCGAAGACTGCTCTTACTGCCCACAGTCTGCGCGTTACCAAACAGGCGTTCAGGTTCATGCCATGCTTTCCGTAGACCAGGTTACTAATGCTGCAGTAATAGCCAAAGAGGGTGGAGCATCCCGTTTATGTATGGGTGCCGCCTGGAGAGAAGTACGCGATAACCGGGACTTTGACAGGGTTATAGAGATGGTTAAAGCCGTGAACGAATTGGATATGGAAGTATGCGCTACCCTTGGTATGCTGACCGAAAGTCAGGCTCAAAAACTAGCGGATGCGGGGCTTTATGCCTATAATCATAACATAGATACTTCAGAAGACGATTACAAACGCATTATCACTACCCGTACTTTTGACGATCGTCTTCAAACTATTGAAAACGTAAGAAAAGCTAAAATAACTGTTTGCAGTGGTGGAATCATAGGTTTGGGCGAAACAGACAACGACCGGATCTCGATGCTTCGGACGCTTTCCAATATGGCTAAACATCCCGAATCCGTTCCTATTAATGCGCTTGTAGCGATTAAGGGGACACCGCTTGAAGATCAGAAGCCAGTGCCTATCTGGGATATGGTTCGTATGATTGCAACAGCGCGGATTATTATGCCTAAGAGCGTGGTTCGTTTATCAGCCGGTAGAAATGAAATGAGTATGACCGATCAGGCGCTGTGTTTTATGGCCGGTGCCAACTCTATTTTTGCAGGTGATAAATTGCTGACTACCCCTAATCCTGAGTTTAACGAAGACATGAAGATGTTTGAAATACTGGGACTAAAACCTCGTGAGGCATTTAAAAAGGGAAGACCTGCAAATACTGAACAAAAAGAAATTGTATCTTCAATTATTTAAGCGCTAATTGGTTCTTACTTGGTAAGCAATATTGTATCAGGAATGAATTAAGCATGATTCAACTAATTAAGAACGTGATAATTATCTGGTAATAACAGGGTTTCATTTAAGCCTCATTTACTTAACGCAAAAGTTCTTAAACAAAATAAGGGGTTGATTCGTAAGTCCATTTTTATCACATAGAAGATGATAATTGCTTACGAATCAACCCCTTTCAATAAATATCTAATTTTCTGTAATTCGTTTAGTCGTTTTTAGAATATCACCAGCTGACTTTTCAATAAACCCAAGCTGCTCTGTAATTAGTTTACTGTCCCTGTTTTCCACATCAGGGTGTAGCGTAGGTTCTTGAATCGATACATCCGTTTCCATGAAATCCTCTTCCTTGTCTTTAAGTTGCGAGATCCCTTCGCATAACTGATACAGAGCCCTTTTTATCAACTTGACATGTCCATTATTGATCTTCACCGGACGATCACTCCGCATAGCCGCTATCAATGTAGCATTATATGAAGATAGCATATGATTCAAAACGATGAACTTACTGGCCTCCCTTACTTTGATCTGTTTACTCTTCGGCTCCGATAACATGCGCTGATAGGCAGATGCCAGATTGGCCGATCTTACATATAACTCTTTCCTGATCAATTTGTATTCGGTAATATTTAGCTCTTTGCCGGCAAGTCCCTCCGCTACCTTAGCCAGATATTGATAATTAGCAATCAGCAACTTCCTCATAAAGCTCTTCAATTGAGGGTATTCCCAGGATGGGAAAAGAAAATAACTAGCAATTAGTGCGATAAATGAACCAATGAAGGTATCCAATATGCGCTCCTGTACCAGGCTAAGGCTTCCTAACCCGATGAAACTAAACATGATTAAAACATAGGGTGTCATAAATAATACGCTAACCACATAGTTCAGCCTTTGAAAACTATAGGCCAAAATCATAAATACCATTAGAAACATAAAACGAATGGTCGTATCATGAATGTAATAAACGATCAGTGCTCCAGCAATTCCTCCTGCAACGGTACCAATTAACCGTTGGTAATTACGCTGCTTGGTTAAGCTAAATCCCGGTTTAAGTATAACCAGAATGGTAAGCAAGATCCAGTAACTATGATGACCTAAAGGAAGCAGCTTGGATATGCCGTAACCAATAACCGCAACAATAGCAACCCTTAAAGCATGTCGGAAAATCCCTGACTTCAAACTTAAGTTTTCAATAAACTGTTTCGGATCAAGAACTTGTGCAGATACAAATCGTCTTAAGTCTTTTTCATCACTCAGATCCACATTTTCTAGCTTTTTATCGCTGAAATAGTTGTACATCGTGTTTATTCTGTTTACGATATTTCTAATGTTGACGAGGATCTTCTTCAGCACTAAGTTGTTATCAACCAGATCAATTTTGGATTTAAGGTCTTCAAGCTGCACCTGAAAATCCTGTGATGGCCTTGGTCTTTCGTTCGCATTGATATCGTAACCCAGATTTTCCAACTCTTTACTAATATTGGATAGAATCTTATGGAACTCATTTAAAACTCCTGACGCCGCATAATTCTTTTGTATCGTGCGGTAATCATAATGTGACGCCATGGTTCGTTCAAACAAGTCAATCACATCCACAAAAATTAAGATCAGTAGCCTTGCCGTATTGGATGGTGACTTCGTGATTAATCTGTTTTTAAAAAGGATTTCCCTAACTACATCCTGCTGTTGATGTACAATTATTTGCTGGTCAATTAGTTTCTTGTAGGTATCATCGAAATTAAAGTCAGCCTCATAAAAGACTGCTTTTAGATTCAGGTACACTGCTACCTGATGGATACAATCGCCCAAAGCATGCTGCGCAATCCGGTATGGCTTAAATTGAGATACCGCAAGACTGAGACCCATATACCAAATTCCACCAACTACTAAAAGTCCGGTGTATTCGAAAATAGACCTGACCGTAAAATTCTGGTCTATATTGATAATCATGATGATTAACACACCGGTACCAATGGACGCTGCCCGATTGCCAAAGGTGTTAAACATAGAAAAGAAGAAACAGAGCGAAAATATTTCAGCTACAATCAATAAAGGATAGTCGTTAATTAACCCGGTTAATAGGGAGACAATCGTCATAAATAAAATGCTGAAAAGCATGGCATTTCTTTTATGAATAACAGCCCCAGGGTAATCAGGAATACTGGTAGTTATTGCACCCATAGAAACGGCTATGCCCGCTTCTAAATGTCCCGATTGCGAAAGCAGGAGCGGAGGTAATAATACCCCAAAAGTTATACGAAGACCATCTGCAAGATATTGACTGTAAATGAAATTTTTAATTTCACGTGTTTGCTTCATATTGGAGTACCTGTGCTTATAGCTAAGTTATAAAAATTATCAATTGTCAATAAATTAAAAACTCAGAATTAATAAATAGGTGTGAATAAATATGTAATTCTTTTTTTATTTTACTAAATAAATTAGTATTTTTATAACATGTCAGAACGGATAAGAGAGAAGTTAGCGATACTCGCAGATGCGGCAAAATATGATGTATCCTGTGCCTCAAGTGGAAGTAAAAGAAAAAATGATAATAAAGGATTGGGTAATACAGGTAGTGGCATTTGTCATACCTATACTTCCGATGGGCGTTGTGTGTCCCTTCTAAAGATTTTATTGACTAACTTTTGTATCTATGATTGTGCCTATTGTGTAACCCGAAAAAGCAATGATATTCAACGTACTGCGTTTACAGTCAAAGAAGTAGTGGATCTTACTATTAGTTTTTACAGGCGTAATTACATTGAAGGACTGTTTCTGAGTTCCGGAATCTTTAAAAATGCCGATTATACAATGGAGCGCTTGGTACGGGTTGCCAAAGAGCTTCGCCTCGAACATAAGTTTAATGGATATATTCACTTGAAAACGATCCCTGGAGCAAGTGATGAACTCATGAAAGAAGCGGGTTTATATGCCGATCGGCTTAGTGTCAATATTGAAATCCCTACAGAGAGCGGACTAAAATTATTAGCACCGGATAAGGACCGAAAGGATATGATTAAGCCGATGAATTTCATTAAACAGGAGATCATTCAGAATAAGAACGAGATCAAGTTGTTTAAAAAGGCCCCGTTGTTCGTTCCCGCTGGTCAAAGTTCGCAGATGATTATTGGTGCTACCAAGGAAACCGACAAGGACATTATGTATACGGCCAATAGTTTATATAAAAACTTCAACCTGAAAAGGGTGTATTATTCCGGATATGTGCCTGTGAGTCATGATTCCCGTCTTCCCTCATTTGACAGTGCCGTTCCGATGCTTCGGGAGAACAGGTTGTATCAGGCAGACTGGCTGATGCGGTTTTACGGCTTCCATGTAAAGGAACTTTTAAATAACGAAACGCCCCATCTGGATCTTGACATTGATCCGAAGCTAAGCTGGGCACTACGGAACCCTAATCAGTTTCCTATTGATATTAATAAAGCCGACTTGCAGATGATCCTTCGAATTCCGGGTATTGGTGTTCAATCTGCACAAAAGATTGTATCTGCACGAACATTTCAGCGACTCAATTGGGAAAACCTGAAAAAACTTGGGGTTGCCCTAAACCGGGCTAAATATTTTATTACCTGTAACAGCGCAGACTTCGAACGCCGTAATTTATCCTCTATGCAGATTAAACAATATATCCTGGCCTCATCAGCCAGTAAGTATTTGAAAAGTAACTCAACGCAGCTGCAACTATTTTAAATTGAGCCTAATGACACCATCTTCGTTTGATTCAATGACCATTCTAATCTACGATGGAACATGGTATGGGTTACTCTGCTGCATCTACGATGTTTATGAATATAAACTCGGACCGGTTTCTGTGAGCACTAAAGAACAGCATCAACCGGATGCATTCAGCAATACGCAGGAGGTATTTACATCTGCAGAACATGCAAAACGTGTCTTAAAAGGCCTACATACCAAGCTGTCACCTACTGGAATGGCTGCTATTTATTCTTGCTATCTCTCTGAGCTACCTGAAATGGCCTCTGTGATTATTCGCTATGCACGCCTTCTTTTTTCTTCCGGAATCTCTGAAAAAGCTTATGGTAACCCTGACGTATTGAAGGTTTCTCAAGTTGCTAAAATGGTCAGTCGGGAGCGACACCGGATGAAGGCCTTTATTCGATTCCGCTTGACTCAGGATGACATCTACTATGCCACTATAGAACCTGATTTTAACGTGCTACCCTTAATTGTTTCTCATTTTAAAAACCGCTATGCAGATCAAAAGTGGGTAATCTACGATACAAAGCGCGGTTATGGGGTTTTTTATGACCTGCACACTACGGAAGAGATTCAGCTTGACTTTACCGTAGACCCGGACAAACCAACAGACACTAACATTTTTGCAGAAAACGAAGAGCAGTATCAAACTTTATGGAAGGACTATTTTAAACATGTTTCCATTGATTCCAGAAAGAATACGGCTTTACATGTACGGCACGTTCCAAGGCGATACTGGAAACACTTAACGGAAAAGCAGGTTTGAAATTGATCTTTCTAAGAAATTATGAAGGCCATTTCTCTCAGAATAGTTGTTATTCAAAGCTGTGAAGCAGCATTCAATGAAAAAGATTTCCTGTTTCCCTGTTTTTTAATTTTAATTCTTTCCTATTAATTTTAAACGACATTAAAACAAATAGTAGAAACAAAACTTGAGACCATAACATCCAATTATTTTTAAACCAACTTGTAAAGGATAGTGACCCTGACAACAATGTTCCAAAATATATAGTTCCGTTGTGCAACACATCAACAACAATAATAACCGCAACTACCCAAATACCTATTTTGGGTTTCAGTATTAATAAAATTGCGGCGATAGGATCTATAAAAGTTAGGCTATCCCAAAAAAACCTTGATGAAATCGATGCGTTATATTTTTCTGACAGAAATCCATTATTAATTATCCAAAGTAGATGTGTTATTGTTCCTGTTAGCATTCCAACACATTGAATGATTAAATTAATTCTGGTATTGGTATTAAGCTTAGTGAATGTCAATTTATCTATTCGTTTAATTGCAAATCTATTCATCAAAAATAAATACTAGTATAAAACGGAATTCTCGAGATTAGTAAAGCATTATTAACGCTGATGATTGTTTCATTTTCCAAGGTAAGCAATATTTAAGGCGTGGTAATTATTCTTTATCTTTATTCTTTTTCTTCTTCTTAAAAATATTAAGGCCCTTTTTGAACAACTTTATAATAAAATTTTCTTTCTTCAGAGGCTCAACAACTTGAATATCGTCAATAAACGATGGGCAGTTCAATCGCGACTTGATTTCGTCACTCACTATCTTAAATTTCTTATACCGATAACTCGCAAACGAAGGCTCATCCATCAATCTGCTCATAAACTTACCCCATACGGGTAAAGCTGTGCGGGCTCCTTGCCCCAATTGCAAAGATCTGAAGCTCACTAAATGATTCTCTGCACCCACCCAAACTCCCGTTACCAGGTTAGGCGTGATACCAACAAACCATCCATCGGCTTGATTTTGAGTAGTTCCAGTTTTACCAGCAATATCCATTGTTAAGCCAAATTCACTTTTAAGCTTTGATGCACTGCCTTCTTCCACCACACCTTTCATCAATTCAATCATAATGGAAGCATTTTCTTCAGATAGAACCCGTTTCCCAGAAGAAGTCTTTTTGTTAAATATAACATCCCCTGAGCTGTTTTTAATCGTGCTGATATAAACAGGCTTAACAAGGATTCCGCTGTTTGCAAATACCGTGTATGCGCCAACTAATTCCATTAGTGAAATGCTGGCTGTCCCAAGCGATATAGAAGGAACTTCCGGAATGGTACTCGTAATTCCCATACGTTGTGCCATGGCAATCGTCCTTTTTACTCCGGTTTGCATGATCAGTTGTGCAGATACCGTATTCACTGAAAAGGCAAGGGCACCTTTCATGGTGTATTTGCCACTATACTGACCATTGGAATTTTGTGGCGACCAGTTCTCAAAAGCCGGATAGGTAACCCGTTTATTATCAAAGTAGGTGCAGGGATTGATTCCCTTTTCGATTGCGGCAGCATATAAAATAGGCTTAAATGTAGATCCTACCTGCCGACGGGATAGTACATGGTCATATTTAAAAACCTGGTGATTGATTCCTCCAACCCATGCCTTTACATCTCCTGTACCCGGTTCTATAGAGATCAGACCTGTATTAAGTACTTTCTGGTAGTATTTGATGGAGTCGAGTGGGCTAATCGTTACGTTCTTATTTCCTCCCAAAGCAAAAAGAGACATAGGCCTTTTTTTATTAAACACCGCTGCAATTTCAGTATCCGATTTCCCTGCATCTTTTAGCCGCTTATACCGGTCAGAAGCCTGCATGGCAGATGTAATAACGGAAGTGCTCTTTCCCCAAGGATCGCGACCCCTCCAATGACGATCAAAAGTCCGCTGAAGCTGTGCCATCTGATTACGTACCGCTTGTTCCGCCGCCAGTTGAATCCTTGAATCAATTGTGGAATATATTTTAAGACCGTCGGTATATAGATCATATGGATCGCCATCTTTATTCGTATGCGTTTCGCACCATTTGATCAGTTGTCTTCGTAAATACTCTCTCAGGTAAGGAGCAATACCCTGACCCGTTCGTTTGATGTTATAACGCAAAACTAATGGCCTTTTTTTGACTGAATCGGCTACCTCGGGACTGATATAACCTAGTTTAAGCATTTGTCCCAATACCAGGTTTCGCCTTTCAAATGAGCGTTGAGGATACCGTGCAGGGTTATAATAGGTATTTGCCTTCAGCATACCAATCAATACTGCGGCCTCTTCTAAATTTAACTTTCCCGACGACTTATTGAAGAATACACGTGATGCACGTTCAATTCCAAAAATATTAGCTCCCATGGGTACGGTATTCAAATACAGCTCCAGAATCTCTTTTTTGGTATAAACAGACTCCAATCGAACGGCTATAATCATTTCTTTCACCTTATTGATTGGAGTGCTCAAAAAGTGATGAGGTTTGCGGGGAAATAAATTTTTAGCCAGTTGCTGACTTAACGTACTTCCACCTCCAGCACTTTCATCCTGAAAAAGCAGCGTCTTAACCAATACGCGCAGTAGTCCACGGCTATCCACTCCATTATGGCTATAGAACCGAGAATCCTCAGTCGCTACAAGAGCTTGAATAACGGAAGGCGCTATTGCTTCATATTTTACATTTGTCCGATCCTGAACAAAGTACCTCCCAATCAAGACACTATCTGCGGAATAAATTTCTGAAGCAGTGTTATTCTGTAGGGACTTCAACGTTTTTTTGGAAGGTATTTTCCCAAAAAGGCCCATGAAAATAGCCAGATAGAAGATGAATCCGGTTAGCGTTAGAATGAGTAAAAACCTCCCAAATAACCTTAGTAGATAACGGTATGAAATGCTCCCCATATATGCAAATATGAGATTTACAAAACGATTAAGGAAATTCATGGTCAATTGGCTATGAAATTTAGTACACACTATTTGGAAATAATTACTTACAAATGGTGGTCAAATTAAGATTAAACAGGTATATATTTAAGGTTGAAGCTAGGGTGATGCTACAGTGAGGCCACGTTGAGGCCACGTTTTTACCGTAAAAGGTGGCCTCACTGTGGCCTCACCGTGGCGTCACTGTGGCATCAAGGGTAAACTGACCATAGCTCTCCCTTAATTTCATCATACTGTTATTCTATCTCCATAGGATATGAGTATCTTTGACCAAGTTTAAAATTAAAATGAAGGAATTTTCTAAATATTATATCGTTTCTGCTTCCCCTGAAGAAGTTTATTTGGCATTAACCAATCCAATCACAATTCATTTATGGAGTGGAGAGGAAGCTGTAATGTCTACAGAAGTCGGTTCTGAATTTTCATTATGGGAAGGAAGCATTTGCGGAAAGAACCTTGAATTCGATGAAAATAAAAAAATCGTACAGCAATGGTACTTTGGCGATCAGGCTGAAGATTCTATCGTTACGATCAAACTTCATCCTCATAAACAAGGTACATCTGTGGAACTGAAACATGTGAATATTTCGGATGAAGATTACGATGATATTGTGGAAGGCTGGAATGGTACCTATTTTCAATCCCTGCAGGAATTCTACTATGATTAATGGTTTTAGATGTTGTTTGTGCGCTTATTATTGATAAGCAAGGAAAAGTTTTAGCCGCCCGTAGAAGTAAGAGTATGGACCTTCCGGGTAAATGGGAATTTCCCGGAGGTAAAGTGGAACCCTTTGAGCGGGCTGAAGAATCGGTAATCAGGGAAATTAAGGAAGAGCTTGATATTGTTATTGAGATCAGTAAAGCCGGACCAGCGCATCTTCATCACTATGAAAAAAAGACCATCCGATTGATCCCTTTTATTTGTAAACAGCTGTCCGGTACAATCAGCTTAAAAGAGCACGAATCATTCGGATGGTTTACAACTGAACAGCTGAGAACTTTAGTTTGGGCAGAAGCGGACATCCCCATATTAAATGACTACATTAATTCCCTTTCCTGAACTTGAATTTATTTGTTTAAATAGCGGAGTTCGCGCTCTAAATAGTAATATCTTCTTATAAAAAATCAAAAGATACAGCGTATTTACAGGTTATGAATATCTTTGGGCATCAGGTATTCTAATTTACATGCATGTCATCAAATCATAATAACCAAGACCATAATCATAACCATGATTGTTCCCATAATAATGAAGGTGTTTTTGGCTCCAAAACCGAACTTATCTTTAGCATTCTTGCCGGTTCATTATTGACCGTTGGTTTTCTTTTATCTTTAATTCCAAGTGTATCCCACTGGTTTTCTTTAGCTCTTTACTTATTGTCTTTCTTCTTTGGTGGCTTTTATGCCATAAAAGAGGCTGTATTAAGTGTGCTCAAAGGAAAATTTGATATTGATTTCCTGATGATTGTTGCGGCTATTGGTGCAGCTTCATTAGATAAATGGGCCGAAGGAGCACTGCTTCTCTTTCTTTTTAGTCTGGGTCATGGTTTAGAACATTCGGCCATGGACAAAGCTAAAAAGTCTATTGCTGCCTTAGCCGAACTTGCGCCTAAAGTTGCACTAGTGCGGCGCGATGGGCAGGATGTAGAGATTCCTATTGATCAGCTCGTTGTTGGTGATATCGTAATCGTTAAACCGAATAGCAAGATCTCTGCTGATGGGGTTGTAATAAAAGGTCAGAGTGCTGTCAATCAGGCACCTATTACCGGGGAAAGCATTCCTGTAGATAAGATCCCTGTAGAAAATATTGATCAGTTTCATTCCGATAATAAAATAGTAAAACCTGAAAATCAAGTATTTGCCGGGACAATTAACGGCAACCAGGTGCTTGAAGTGGAAGTAACTAATTTGACTGAAGACTCGACGCTTGCTCGTTTGATTAAGTTAGTAAGTGATACTAAAGCGCAAAAGTCGCAAACTCAATTGTTAACCGATGAGATTCAGGTCCATTATGTGCCAGCTGTAATTGCATTAGTATTATTACTGCTCTGTGCCTTTTTGGTGGTAGACGAATCATTTGGTGACAGTTTTTACCGGGCGATGGCTGTACTCGTAGCAGCCAGTCCCTGTGCTTTAGCCATTTCCACGCCAAGTGCTGTTTTAAGCGGAATAGCACGAGGGGCAAGGGGCGGAGTGCTGTTTAAAGGTGGTGGTCCATTAGAGGAATTGGGCGGATTAACGGCCATCGCATTTGATAAAACAGGAACACTTACGGAAGGAAAACCTAAACTTACTGGCGTTACCGGACTTAATGGAATCTCCGAAGAAGAAGTTCTTGAGGTAGCGGTTGCCGTAGAAAAAATGAGCGACCACCCTTTGGCTGCTGCTATTGTTAAAGGTGCGCAAGACATAATTAAAAAGGAGATCAGTCCAGCGCAACACGTAGAGGCACTAAATGGTCATGGGGTAAAGGCAGAGTTAAATGGAAGTACCATTTTAATAGGAAACAGTGCCTTGTTTAAGGACTTACCAGAGGAAATATCCAGTCAGGTTTCCGAAAAAGAACAGGCAGGTAATACCACTATCATCGTGCAACGCGACCATATATTTATTGGTTTAATATCCGTAATGGATGTCCCCCGTGTTGAAGCAATGGATACGATAAAGAGGCTTAAAAAATTGGGTATTAAGCGTATGGTTATGCTTACAGGTGATAATCAACAGGTCGCAGAGTCTGTGGCCAAACAAATCGGGATCAAGGATGCATGGGGAGGTTTGCTTCCGGAGCAAAAATTGAAAGCGATCGAAGATTTGCTTAAACGAGAAGAGCGCGTGGCTATGGTTGGTGATGGTGTAAATGACGCTCCGGCTATGGCGAAAAGTAGTGTGGGCATTGCCATGGGTGCCGCAGGTTCTCATGTAGCCCTTGAAACGGCGGACGTTGCGCTAATGGCCAATAACCTGGATAATTTACCCTTTGCTATTGGGTTAAGTCGTAAATCGCACCGCATTATCAGACAGAATTTAGTGATTAGTTTAGGCATGGTGGCTATACTGGTACCGCTTACAATTGTAGGTGTTGCGGGTATTGGTCCGGCAGTTGTGGGACACGAAGGTTCCACCTTATTAGTGGTATTTAATGGATTAAGATTACTTGCTTACAAGCAAAAGTAAAATGGTTTAATTATATTCTATGGAATCAGCATCATTACCTGTTATCAGCATCCGGAATCTGAGGAAGAGTTATGGCGATAAACAGGTTTTAAAAGGAATTAATTTAGAGATCTACCCCGGACAGGTTATTGGCTATATCGGCCCAAATGGTGCCGGAAAGTCCACTACTGTAAAAGTACTGACCGGTTTGATCAATGACTATGAAGGCGAAGTTTTATTTTATGGAAAGAATATACAGGACGATATTATCGCCATCAAAGCGAAGATAGGGTATGTACCCGAAAATGCCGAGATCTATGAAGTGCTTACTCCTTTGGAGTATCTGGATTTCGTAGGTAAACTTTACGGCATGGAGGAAGCCCATATAGCCGAAAGGGCGATGAAATTGCTGACCGCTTTTGGTATCAATACCAATGCAGATCAACGCATGGATACTTTCTCTAAAGGGATGCGACAGAAAGTGCTGCTAATCTCCGGGATTATTCATAACCCTGAAATTATTATTTTGGATGAACCTTTATCAGGTTTGGATGCAAATGCGGTTATGATGGTTAAAGAACTGATCGCCCTGTTGGCACAAAATGGTAAAACTATTTTTTATTGTTCGCATATGATGGATGTGGTAGAAAAGGTCTCAGATCGAATTTTACTGATTAACAACGGTGAAATTATTGCTGATGGTTCTTTTGAGGATCTGAGAGCCGGTGGAAACTTAACTTTAGAACACATATTTGCAAAACTAACGGGTAAAGAAGAGTCTAATAAAGAAGCGCATCATGTTTTAGATGCTTTAAAGTAACGTTCCCTTAGTAACTGGCAAAGTTTAAGTCACGCATCTATTCTACTGATCTATGTTCAACAGATACATTATCAACTTCATCCTTTTATTTAAGCCCTTGTTTGTCCGGTTTGGGGTTGATCCTGTGCAACTGCGCATTATTCTTAATGTGAAGATGAAAATGGATGACAGGCGACCGAAATTTTATAGTCAGCATAAACAAACGCAAAAAAAAGAGGTCAATAACACCAGTTGGTTAACGATGTTCTTTTTAGCACTGACAGGGTTGTTCCTTGCATTCATGTTAATCATGGTGAAGCAACCTTATATCGGGCATACCGTTTATTTTTCTGCTTTTATGGTGATGCTGTCGATTACGCTGATCTCCGATTTTACCAGCGTGCTGATTGATGTACGGGATAATTACATCATTCTCCCCCGTCCGGTTTCGGATAGTACGTTCACAGTATCCCGCATATTACATATTGGGATTCATACGGCTAAAATGGCGCTGGCCCTATCTATTTCTGGCCTTATTCTCACTTTTATCCTGCAGGGCGTTATCGCTGGATTGGTATTTATGCTAGAGATATTTATAGGCACTATCCTGAGTATCTTTTTAGTCAACATCATTTACTTGGTTGTTTTAAAGCTAACTAGTCCGCAAAAGTTTAAAGACTTCATCTCCTATTTTCAGATTGTTTTTTCAGTTCTGATCTTTGCTGCCTATTATATGCTGCCAAGATTAATGAGCATGAGCATGCTGGAAGGTTTTGAACTATTGAATTACCCCTTTTTAGGTGTTTTGCCTCCGGTTTGGATTGCTTCTTTGCATGAACTGGCTGTGCATTTCAGATCGGCTACCTCTTTAACTTTGTTTTATAGCGTATTGGCGCTTGTGGCACCTGTTATTTCCTTGATTTTCGTGGTAAAAGTACTTGCGCCGGGCTTTAATCAAAAGCTCTTAGCGATTAGCAGCAGTGGGGAAGAAGGCACCGTTATTTCTTCGGAAGGACAAGGAGCATCCAAAGGTTTAATGAATTCTATTGCTAAAAGAATTGCACCAGATCCTATCGAAAATGCTGGTTTCAAAATTACCTGGTTACTTTCCTCCCGTTACAGGGACTTTAAAGTGAAAGTATACCCTTCTTTTGCCTTTGTACCGGTGTATTTTGTGTATTTCGGATTTATTAATGTGAAAGGAAGCTTGTCAGAACGCTGGCATCAACTCATGACGGGTAATTTGTATATTTTGGCACTTTATTTAACGAGTTTGATATTAACTACCGTGATGCAACATGTAAGCATGACAGAGAAGTATAAGGCTTCATGGATCTATTTTACCACTCCGCATCAGCAGCCTGGAAAAATATTGGCAGGGATGTTTAAAGCGGTGATCATTAAGTTTTATCTGCCTTATTTTACGGTAGTTTCGGTTTTAAGTGTGCTGTTCTGGGGACCAAAGGTGGTCAATGATCTGCTGCTGGCATTTATGGTAGGAATAGTTTTTGGAATCCTGGTTGCTCTTTTTCAAGTCAAGGGATTGCCTTTTTCACAACCTGTCAACATTAAGAAGGGAGGGAAGATTTTTAAAACCTTTGGCGTAATGCTTCTGCCTATGGCATTAGGGTTTTTGCATTATTATACCGCCAGATGGGAATGGGCTATTTGGATTGCTGTGGTGATCATGACTTTCATGGCATGGCTTTCATTTAGCTTTTACCGGAAAGAAACCTGGGAAAGTTTGGAATTGGCTGATTAACAAGATATCAAATGGTACTTTTTAGAAGGGGAGTGATTGAGTTGCTTTTAGAAGGTATTCCTGTAAAATTATAGACGTATTAACCTGAAATATACTTTCCACCAGGGATTTTGTTGATCACATAAATAACCAGAGATGAAATCAACAAGCAGCAGACAACCGTTAATGGAATTCCCAACAGGGGATGAATAGTGCGCCAACTTATTTTGAGATGCGTTAATATAAGTATATGAACCAGATAGATTCCATAACTATATCGGTTAATGAAAGTAATAACCTTATTCTTTTTATCAGGATTGATTTTCAGTGATTTAAAATACAGAAAAACTCCTGATGCAAAAAGAATTACATTAGGACTGGTATATCCATAAAAAAAGAGATTAAATTTCCCATAGTAAGACGTTAGGATATAAGTGCCTACAGCCGTTATCAATATGCCTGTAACAATCAGTATAAGAGCAACCTTGGCGGTATTAAAGCTGAATTCTTTTCTGGAGAGGTAATATCCTAAAACGAGATAACCAATATATCTGATGAAATGATTGATTTCAACTCCTTTTCCTACATTTTCTAAAAGTAATAATCCAACTAACCAGACACCAAGAAAATACAACAGGGCTGATTCCCTGGCTTTCCTGATCCATTTTCCCATAAAGGGTATAGCCAGATACAATCCGATTATCATGTAGATATACCAAAAATGATAGGAGATTACTTTATACTTAATCTGATCAACCAGTTGGGCGTAAAGTTCATTTGCAGATAAAGTTTGAATGCTTTTTGTGTAAAACAGAAAATAATGTACGATATAAACTACACACCAGAATAGGAAAGGGTAGATTAACCGTGATAATCTTTTTTTGAAGAATTGGGGTAGGGCAGTATCTTTAGGTAGGAGAAGTGCACCGGAAAGCATTACGAATATGGGAACACAAAAGCGGGAGACACTATCAAACAAATTCCCGGTCCACCAGGTGAGATCGGGAATTTGTTTGTATAAAGGAAGTATAGAGGCAGAAACATGAACGGTGATAACGGCTATAGTAGCGGCTACACGTAGGTGATCTGCCCAAATAAATTTCGTTTGTTGATTCATTGGGATTTCAAATGTAGACATTTCAAATCCTGATGATGAATTGGGCAGCTAAACAAAATCCTGTAAAGAATTTAGGTTAAGCTGTTGCAAGCTTAGTTATGTTACGGTATACAAACTCGGTAAAAATATGTCTGCGGGCAAAACGACCCGGAGAATCAGAGTTTACTAATTTTGTATACGTGTTCTTTGGAACATCAAAATATTCGTATGCACTTCCGTCTGTAAAGGTGATTTTTAATGTCTGTGCTTTATATTCAAAATCAGTAATACCACTAGCGCTGGTAGTCAGATTATATCCTTCCAGATTTGCTTCTTTTGTTTCAGGCGCGATACTTACTAAAAAGTGGTAAGCTTCAATAATTTCTTTGCTCTTTGCTTCTGCTTCAATTTTAGCTTCAGGATTATCAAGGATTTTATCAGGATGACAATCTTTCATCACGTTCCTGTAAATGGTCTTTAACTCCTTTAACTCAGTATTTTCATTAACGCTTAACAGCTTTCTAAAATCTACAATCTTCTTCATGAATTCTTTTTTGGTAATTATTGCCTACGAAGGAAAAAAGGCAAACGTAATGCGATATGCTTAACTTTCTAGGAATAAAGTGCAAAGCTATGAAAATTAATTACATGTGCTACTTCCGAGAAAAGAAATATTTCTAATTTAAGATTAAACTTGCCGACAAGTGAACACACTTCAACTAGATTTGAGACTAGAAATATTTCTAAATTGATACCTGATTATATTGTTTTATTTGTTGAAAATTGATAGTATTGTTTAGAAGTAATATCCGCATTTCATGAAGAAAAGAAATTGGTGTATGACAGTTGGCTGTCTGGTTCTAGCAACTGCATTAATCCTGAAACATATCTTGCCAGGATTGCCTGACGCTATCTATGGTTTATGTTTTGGAATGGGAATAGGATTGGAATTAATAGGTCTTTATACGTTAAACCATGATCTATCAGCTTTGAAAAGGTATAAAATGAATATTACCAGAAAAATATTTCATTAAGCTGGAAGGTTGATTTAACTTTTAACTGTTGCTCGTTTTTTTACTTATCATGCTATCCTGTATTCATTTTTAGCCATTCTAACTAAGGAGGTTTCTGGTTCTGGTTATAAACTTACCCATCTGGTTTATTGAGATGGAATGTAATTAGCAGGTTTTAAACCAAACAATCATGGTAAATAGTAAAACATTTATTTTAGTCGCTTTTTCATTTATTTCAGTTCTATCCTTTTGTACGCTGAAAAAATTACCCGATGTCAATAGTTTTGGTGTTTTAGCCTCTAAGAGCAAAACAACACCTACTATAGTGTATATCTCCAATGCGGATAGTCGGGAAATCTATGTTTTGGAATTGAATAAGCGAGATGGTAGTTTAAAACTGATAGAAAAAGAGCCAGTCAATGGCAGCGTAATGCCTTTAGCGATTAGTCCGGACCACAAATATCTCTATGCTTCTTTAAGATCAAAACCTTATGCTGTTAGTAGCTTTGCCATAGATCCGCATACTGGCAAACTGGAATGGATAAAAACTGTTCCACTAACGGATAACATGGCTTATATCTCTACCGATCATACAGGGCATTATTTATTTGGCGCTTCTTATTTTGGTAACAAGATTTCGGTAAATGCAATTGGTCAAGATGGGGTGATCGATTCTATCCCCCTGCAGGTTTTACAAACAGGCAAAAATGCACATGCTATTCTAACTGACCCCTCTAATCGCTATATGTTTGTTCCTAATTTAGGCGATGATGTGATTCTTCAATATCGCTTCGATGAAAGAACGGGTAAGGTGACGGTTAACCAACCTTCTTCTGTTGCTGTCAAGAAAGGTGCGGGTCCGCGACATTTGGTATTTAATCCCAATGGTCATGATGCATTTGGTGTGAACGAATTAGATGGTACTTTAAATAAGTATCAGTTGAATGAATCTGGCCTGTTGAAACTAGTACTCTCTTATTCAGTAATGCCGGCAGGATTTAAAGGTAGACCGGCAGCTGCTGATATCCATTTGAGACCTGATGGTAAGTTTATCTACGTCTCGGAGCGGAGTTCAAATACAATTGCGGCATTTCGGATCAATAAAAAGAAGAGTAACCTGACCTTGGTTGGCAGTTATCCAACTGAAACGCAACCAAGGGGATTTAATATCGATCCTGAAGGGAAATATTTGCTTGCAGTTGGTCAGCAATCGAATGGATTGACTGTATACCGGATTGATCATAAAAAGGGAACACTCATTAAGCGATCTCAGCTGTCGATTGGTAAAAACCCTAACTGGGTTGAAATTCTTCAGCTTACTTTAATAAACTAATTCACATTAGTTCAGCTTGCTGAGGAATCTCTGCTTCCCGGTAATAAAAATTTAAACCTGTAGGGTCTTAAATAAAAAGTAATTGATGATCAAAAGATACGATGCGGTTTAGTATAAGCCCATCCAAGCGCTTTAAGCATCGTGACAGGTTTACCCGTTAAGTGCGTGACTTTCTCAATAATTACAGTATGCAGGTGTAGGCTTTTATATTTTCTAGTTTGGAGAAGGTTAGCTAACTTTTGAAAGCTAGCTTTCTGTTCCGGCATTTCCAGTTCACCAACTTCAATAAATACGTTTACCGCCAAGTCAGTGTGTTGAGCAGCATATTTCTTTTCTATATCGAATATCGTTCCTTGGTCATAAGATAACGCCGGACTTCCAATAAGTATATTTTTGAATAAGTAGGGTTTTTGAAACAATATATAAGTACTGAAAAGTCCTCCCATAGAATAGCCATAGCAGGTTCTGTTGCTTGAATCTGCTTTGTATTCCGACTCTATCAGTGGAATAAGTTCTTTTTCAATAAAATTTAAAAACAGAAATGCACCACCGCTGCCAGGCATGGAAGGCGATGCTGTAGGAGTAAAATCACGGTTCCGTTTATTGGTCGCAGAACCGATTAACCCACCGTCCCCAATGGCAACTACTATAGGTTCTTTAATACGATATTCAGCCATGAGAAGGCCTAAATATTCCAATGTGGGCGAAAAATCGTTTGCACCATCCATGACATATAAGACCGGGTAATTCGTTTTCGCTGTATCGTAACCAGCAGGGAAATGAATGTATAAGTCATAATCATGACCTGCAATTGCAGAGTGTAATAAACGATGTTCTGAATCAGGTACTGTAACCGGTTTAATTTCTTTCTGTTGCGCCGTGGTTTTAGATATGCCGAGGTTTAGGAACAAGAGTATAAGTAATACGTGTTTAAAATCCGTTTGGACAAGCTGAGAAATATGTTGGGATCTTACCAAGATAACAAACAAGAGATTTTTAAGTTGCAAATTAAGCTGCATAACAGTATGGTTTATTAAATTATAAAGGGTTAAATAAAAGTAACCATTACTGTATGTTATTTAGGGAAGGTGGTAAAAAGTGTATACTATTATGTGTAAATAATTTTTATTTTTAATCTTGGTTAAGTGTAATATTGTTATTACATTTATGATAATAATTTAATCGTTCATTTAAATCTACAGCTAACCAAATTTAAGTGAGTTTCATATAGGATATATTGCCAACGTTGTCACACTAATAAAAACTTTAATTTATCTAACCAATTACATATTCTACCATTAATTAAAAGCTATGATCAATCATTTCCTTTTTAAAAGAATGAAGTTATACCTGAGTTTGATCAGTATAATTTCATTAGTAACAGTGCAAGCAATTGCGCTTGAAAAACCAGTAGTCAAAGGTGTTTCCAAAGTAACGGAAACCAAGGGATTAACAATGCAAAGGTTGGCAATTCCAATAAGCGGTACGGTTACAGATGATAGCGGAGCCCCATTGGTTGGTGTGACCATCAATATTAAAGGCACAAGCATTGGTAGTTCGACAGATTTAAATGGAAAGTTTACTCTGGAAGTACCCAATGCAAACAGCGTCCTCGTGTTCAGGTATTTGGGGTATAACGTACAGGAAGTGCCACTTAAAGGTCAAACAGTCATGGCCGTTCAGTTGTTAAAATCTTCTGCCAGTGCTTTATCCGAAGTTGTGGTCGTAGGTTACGGAACACAAAAAAGGGCAACAGTGACCGGAGCGATTTCGACAGTTAATGCCAGGACTATTTCAACATTACCTGTAGCAGGTGTTGATCAGGCCTTGCAAGGAAGGGTGGCAGGCTTATCTGTTGTCAATAATGGATCTCCAGGTACGGCTCCTATTGTTACCATCCGGGGAAATAGTTCCATTTCATTTGCTTCCAATCCTTTGTATGTGGTAGATGGTTTTATCTTAACCAATGGAGGGTTAACGGATTATGACCCTAAAGACATTGAAAGTGTTCAAGTATTAAAAGACGCCAGTACCGCAGCTATTTATGGCTCCCGGGCTACCAATGGCGTGATTCTGGTGACTACTAAAAAAGGAGACAGAAATGGTCAGGTGCGCATCAATTTTGATACGTATGCAGGATTACAAAGTCCCTCTAAATACCTGGATCTATTGAATACCGATCAATATGTAAAGTACGCTACGGCGTTGGGTGGAACAAATGCACTACCTCCACGTTTACAGCCAGCTAACTTTGGTTTACCCATCTACGCTGGGGCGACTCAAACGTACGCCCAGACCAATACCGATTGGCAACGCGAATACTTTAAGAAAAACTCCTTATTAACAGGAAGCAATATTTCTTTAAGCGGAGGCAATGAGGTATCCCGGTTTTATACATCAGGCGGATATTTCAAACAGGAAGGAATTGCACAAGCATTAAGTTACGAGCGGTTTAACTATCGGATCAATTCGGATCACAACCTTGGTAAAGTGTTTTCCGTAGGAGAGAATCTATATCTTTCATCAGCGAATCAGAATTATGATGCGACCGCGGGCAACAGAACGGCCATCACAAATGTAGTGCGTATGCTTCCCTACATTCCAATTAGTGACCCTACTACAAATGGAGGTTTTCAGGGACCAATCAGTAGTTTTGATGGATCAGACCCTACCAATCCTGTGGAAGCTGCGTTGATTGGTTCGAATACCCTTAAGAATCTGGGAATATTAGGTACAGGGTACGTGGATGTTCATTTTGTGCCATGGTTAACATTCAGATCTACTGTGGGTATCAACTATAGTAATGGATACACTAGCAATTATACGCCGATATATAACGATGGAGGAACGTTGAGTGCTACTTCAGCCGTTGTTGGTTTCCAACGAATCTCTACAAATGTTCGGTTGTTTACCCAACAATTATCCTTTGATAAAACGTTTGACAAACACCACGTTGCAGCAACAGCTGTTTTTGAAACGCAGGGATCGAAAATTATCACCCAACTAGAAGCGGGTAATCAAAGTACAAATCAGGTCAAGTCGCTTCAGGGTGCACAGAATATCAGCACTAATAATTTCAATCAGGCGAACTTTATTCAATCATTATTAGGTAGGGTTAACTATGAGTATGCAGGTAAATATCTGTTTCAGGCATCTATTCGTAGGGACGGTACCTCCATATGGGCGCCAGGTAATAAATATGAAGATTTTCCAGCTGCATCAATTGGATGGAAAATTGATCAGGAAGAATTTTTGAAAAATAGTACTACAATCTCTGAGCTGAAGATAAGAGCTAGTTACGGTCTTACTGGTGCAAATCCTGTTGCTTTGGGTAATTATCCTTATGCTGCAAATGTGGTAACAAATGGTGCGGCTTATCCTTTTGGTAATATTATACCATCCGCAGGTACGGCTTCTTATACGAATGGTACGCCAAATCCTGACTTAAGCTGGGAGAAAACTAAACAGCTAAACGTAGGTCTTGATCTGGGCTTCTTAAACAATAAGTTTACCGTAGTGGCTGAGTTTTTTCAAAGGAAGACTGATAATTTAATTTTAATTCCACCTACAGCACCAAGCTTAGGGTTTCTAGCGACTGGAACCCCTCAGAATATTGCAGGCATGCAGAATAATGGTGTGGAATTAGAATTAGGATATCATAAAACAGAGGGCGACTTCAAATATAATATTACAGGATTGATCAGTGGGATCCGAAATAAGGTACTGGCTTTAAACAGTCCTAATGCCACACTTCCATCAGGAAGTGATGCCGATTTTGGAGGAGGTGATGTATTTACCAATACGGTAGCAGGACGATCTGTGCAAAACTTTTATGGGTGGATTGTAGATGGTATATTCCAAAACGCCGCAGAGATAACAAGCAGCCCTATCCAAGCTAATGCGTCTCCTGGAGATCTTAAATTCCGGGATGTAAGTGGACCTAATGGAACAGCCGACGGAATAATTGACAATTTTGACCGTACTTATATAGGAAGTTACATTCCAAAGATTAGTTACTCTTTAAACTACTCTGCAACGTACAAGAACTTTGATGCTGCTTTCTTCTTTCAAGGAGTGCAAGGCAATAAAATTTTAAATGCCGAGCGTATCATCTTAGAAGGAATGCCCCGCTTGTTTAATGCAGGTACACAAGTTCTGGATGCTTGGACTGCAGAAAATACGAATACAAGTATCCCTAGGGCGATTAGTGGTGATCCTAATAGAAATGGTCGTCTATCCACCCGATGGATTGAAGACGGATCGTATTTACGCTTAAAGAACGTGATGATAGGGTATACCTTACCTTCCAGTGTTTTTGGATCCTTATCCAACTCCACATTTAAACGCGTAAGAGTATATGTATCCTCACAAAACCTACTCACTTTCACAAAGTATAAGGGTCTTGACCCAGAGATTGGTTCTAAAAACGGAACATTAACAAATGGTGTTGACTTTGGACAATATCCTCCAGCACGATCAGTTCAATTCGGTATTCAGGCAGGTTTTTAATAGAAATTAAGTTAAAAAAGAGAACAATGAATAGAAAGAAAATAGTTGCACTAATACTCATGTCTGGTATTACGGCAACAAGTTTAATATTTTCATGTAAGGAAAATATTAATATATCCGACCCAAATAATATAGGGAAAGCCCTATACTTCAATACGTCTAGTCAGCTCCTGGAAGGAACAAATGGAGTATATTCTGCATGGAAAGGTTCGAACCTTGTAGCCCGGGAATGGTTTTTTCTGCATGATTTAAGGAGCGATGATGTCGTTACCGGAGGAAGTCAGTTGGAAGCTCCCCGAAATCAAATTCTAATTGGTGTCGTTGATCCGGCAAATCCAGTGATGAATTCCGTATGGAATGCCTTATACACTGTTATTCATCGGGCGAACACTGTTACTGAAAGTGAAGCAAATGTTCAGGATAACCCTGAATTGGTTAAAAGATGTATCGGTGAAGCTAAGTTTTTAAGAGGCTGGGCCTATTATGAATTGGCCAGCCAATGGGGAGACGTTCCTATTTATACTCAAACAGCAACTGGCCCCACGGACTATCAACCTAAATCACCGGTTGCAAGTGTGTATGCTCAGGCAATTAAAGATTTGCAGGAAGCAGCAGCTGCATTGCCTGGAAAGTCTGGTTACGGATCAACAGAGCAGGGCAGGGCAACGAAGTCTGCCGCCTATGCCATGTTGGGCAGAGTGTTTATGCAGTCTGGTGATTATGCAAATGCTAAAGCCGCATTGTTGAAAATTCCAACTTCTGGAGCAGATGGTTACACTCTTACCAGTCGTTTCCTAGATAACTTTGAAGAAGAAAAAGAATTTAATAGTGAGTCGATCTTCGAAGTTGTTTTTGTGGATAAAGGTGATAATGCCTTTAACTGGAACAGTGGAGTCGGTGATGGAGGTACAGCAGCTCAATCTACTGTACGTAATCAGGAAGAAAACCCAATAGGCTGGAGAAATCTTATTCCATCCGACAGGATGCTAAATGAGTTTGAAAGTACAGCTACAGGTGCTACTAAAACCGATCCCCGCTATTCTTATACCTTCTACCAGACAGGTGATAAATATAATAACGGTAATTCAGTGTTGGCTGAAGCAGATCAAAATGGAAATGCTTCTACTGTTCATGGAACACGTATAAAAGCGGGCTTCAGGAAGTTCCAGATCATTTATAAACAGGATAAAGCAACTGCTAGTTTTCACCCCGGAGGTAATAATCAACGGATTTTACGTTATGCCGAAGTGTTGCTGAACCTTGCAGAAAGTGAGAATGAACTGGGTAATACCGGTGCTGCGGTGACTTATTTGAATCAGATTCGGGCAAGAGCAGATGTAGCCATGCCTGGTTATCCAACTGCGCAGTATCCTGTTAGTACAAAAGATCAGATAACACGAGCACTGATTCATGAAAAGTCAGCTGAAATGACTAATGAGGAAGTTCGGAATGTGGATATTATTCGTTGGAGAAAGAAAAGCTATTTTGCTACCGAACCGCTGTCGTATTATAAACCAGGAACTGAGCTTTTACCAATACCACAATCCGAAATAGACAATAACCCAAAGTTAAATCAGTAAATAATAAACTTTGAGCTATCTTTATTTAGCGATAGTAGTCAGCTTTAACATATATATATTGACGAAAGTAATTAGTTTCAAGCTATAGCTTTTATAGAAGGCAATCTGTTTTAAGTTTTATATATTTACAGTACACAACAGGCTTTTGTCTATTTAAGTGTAGAGAATTTGAAAGGCTTTAAGCAATCATATTAGTAACAGTTATAAGCTGATTGAACCAAAAGCCGGGATAGTGTGATTCAAAATTCACTATCCCGGCTATTGTTTTATGTTATTTTCTTGGTTAATTACCTTTGCCTTTTTTAACATTAAGTATATTTATTTTTGCATCTCTAGTATTTTTAATATGATCCTGATCTAATTACCTTTTTACATGAAACAATTTTACCCTGCTTTATCTCTTGTATTATGGTTTTGCGTAGCTGCCTGTTCCAAACAGCAGCCCACTTTATTTGAGCAAATTCCATCTTCCCATTCAGGAATAGAGTTCAATAACCTGATTACGGAGAACGATTCAATTAACCCCTTGGATAATGCTTATGTATATAATGGGGGAGGTGTAGGAGTAGGAGATTTTAATAATGATGGTTTGCCTGATCTCTATTTTACAGGGAATATGGTTGCCAATAAACTGTATCTGAACAAAGGTGATTTTAAGTTTCAGGATATCACAAATGAGGCAGGAGTAGAAGGAAAAGGTCGCTGGGGAAGAGGAGTGGCTGTTATTGATATCAATAACGATGGTTTAATGGACCTGTACGTCTGTAATTCATTGTTAAACGACTCCTTAAAACGTCAAAACCTGTTATACATCAATACCGGTAAAGATAAAAATGGGATCCCTCATTTTAAAGAGCTAGCCAAAGAATATGGTTTAGATATTCATGCGCACTCTACCATGGCCAGTTTTTTTGATTATAATAATGATGGTACTCTGGATATGTATCTTACCGTAAATGAGCCTGATGCTTCCTATTATGCTAATAATTACAGACCTATAAATAAGAACGGCACGAGTCCCAGTACCGGCAGGTTGTATAAGAATTCATGGGACCCTGAATTAAAACATCCTGTATTTCAAAACGTATCAGCAAAGGCGGGTATACTGATTGAAGGATATGGCCATGCGGCCAGTATAGTTGATCTAAACCGTGACGGCTGGAAAGATATTTATGTCACTAATGATTTCTTGTCTTCTAATATCCTGTATATCAATAATCAGGACGGTACATTCAGCGATCACTCCAGAGAGTATTTCAAGCATACCTCATTTAATGCCATGGGAAATGATATCGCAGATTTAAATAACGATGGACTTGCTGATATCTATGAACTGGATATGAATCCGGAAGATAACTATCGTAAGAAAATGATGATGATGCCTAATAGTTACCAAAGTTTCCAATTGATGGATCACTATGGTTATCAGTATCAATACGTGCGCAATACCCTGCAACTCAATCAGGGACCTCGTGTAGGGGGAAACGATTCTGTTGGAAGTCCCATTTTTAGTGAAATCAGTTACCTGAGTGGAGTTGCACAAACAGATTGGAGCTGGACACCCTTGCTTGCCGATTTTAACAATGATGGGTATAGGGATGTCATTGTGACTAATGGATTTCCAAAAGATGTAACCGATCATGACTTTATAACATTCAGAAATAACGCCTATTCATCTGCTTCCAAACAAACACTCATGGAGCAACTGCCAACAGTAAAAATTTCTAATTACGGGTATTTGAACACTGGCGATCTGAAATTTAAAAATGCAACTAAAGAATGGGGACTAACTGAGCCCTCCTTTTCAAATGGTGCCGTTTATGTCGATCTTGATAACAATGGGACATTGGATCTGGTAGTCAATAATATCGATGATAAAGCTTTTGTTTACAAGAACACCGAAGATCAGGCAAAATATCTGCAAATTAAATTCAATGGCGACACACAAAACAGGAATGGCATAGGAGCCTGGGCAGATATATATTACAATAAAGGCAAACATCAGGTTTACGAAAACAACCCTTACCGTGGATACTTGTCCTCCATACAAAATACAGCACACTTTGGATTAGGTAAAGTAACACAGCTAGACTCTGTTGTAATCCGTTGGTATAATGGTAAAAAACAGGTGCTAAAAAATATAAAATCCAATCAGTTATTACAGGTAAACATCAGCAATGCCAAGCTTCCTGATAGTTGGTCGACTCCTGTTAAAGCTCCCGTTACCCTATTTAAAGAAGTAACCCATTTGTCCGGGATCACCTACAAACATCAGGAAGAAGATTTTGCGGACTTTAATATTCAAAAACTTTTACCTCATAAATTTTCAGCTTATAGTCCCGCATTGGCCGTAGGCGATGTTGATAATAACGGATTGGATGATATCGTTACTGGTGGTAATGCACAACATCATGCGCAAGTATTACTACAACAGCCAAACGGTAAATTTAAACAGCAGGATCTATTACCAGGTCAACCCTCAGATCAGGAAAAGTATAAAGATGCTGGATTGTTGCTCTTTGATGCAAATGGCGATGGTAAGCAAGATTTATATGTTGCCAGCGGTGGTTATGAAAGCGAACCTGGCAGTCCGGCTTACCAGGATAGGCTCTATTTAAACAATGGAAAAGGTAAATTTACCCTAACCAAAGATGCCTTGCCACCAAATTTTGGCAGCAAGTTATGCGTCAGGGCCATGGATTACAATAGGGATGGTAAACTTGATTTGTTTGTTTCAGGAAGAGTAGAACCCTGGGGATATCCCAAACCAGTATCCAGCCTGTTATTAAGGAACGATAGTCAAGCAGGGAAGCCCAAATTTACCGATGTTACCCAAGAAGTAGCACCAGCATTGCTAAATATAGGCTTGGTATGTGATGCTTTATTTTCAGACTATGATAACGACGGTTGGCCCGATCTTATCCTTGCCGGGGAATGGATGCCCGTTACGTTTTTAAAGAATAACAAAGGAAAGTTTGTCAATACCACCGCCACAACAGGCACAAAAGATCAACCAGGCTGGTGGAATACCATTGTAGCAGGAGATTTCAGACATACCGGAAGAATGGATTACATAGTAGGCAACGCTGGCTTGAATACACTATTTCAGGCAAGCCAAGAGTACCCAGTTTACATTACCGCAAAAGATTTTGATAAGAGAGGCAGGCTTGATGCTTTCCCTTCTCTTTTTTTACCGGGTCCGGATGGCCAGAAGCATGAATATCCTGCCAACGTCCGGGAAGATGCAGTAAAGCAATTAATCAGTTTGCGTAAACGCTTTACCAATTTCAAATCCTACGCACTAGCCACAATGGACGATTTGTTAACACCCGAACAACGAGACGGAGCACTGCGGTTTAAAGCAAATAACCTGCAATCTTCTTATTTAAGAAATGAGGGCAATGGCAAATTTACGGTCATCCCTTTACCTATACAGGCACAGCTCTCTGCGCTTAACGGTATGGTAGTGGATGATTATGATGGCGATGGAAATCTGGATGTTGTGATTAATGGAAATGATTACGGTACTGACGTTTCCGTAGGTCGTTACGATGCCTTAAACGGATTATTTCTCAAAGGTGACGGAAAAGGAAATTTTAAACCCTTATCCATTATGCAAAGTGGGATCTATATTCCAGGAGATGGTAAAGCATTAGTTAAACTCCATAACAGCAGCGGAAACTACATGCTTGCAGCCAGTCAGAATAAAGACATACTAAAGATTTTTGAACTCAAACGAAGTGTGAAAAGTATTAAAGCTGAACCATCAGACCAGATTGCGGTAATAAAATATAAAAATGGAAGCAGTACTAAACAAGAGTTTTATTATGGCTCCTCATTTTTATCTCAATCTGCGCGATTTATAAATGTAGACAGCACCATGAAAAGCGTGACTATACACCGCGGTAATGGTACATTTCGCACGGTGCCCTTATAAAAGGTAAAATTAAATCTGGCTTTTATCAATAACGTCCCGCACAATTTTATCTAATTCATTAACTGAAATGTTGAGGTAGTTAAATAAATCATCATTATTTTTATCTCTATCCTGATCGTTAATCAGATTCATCAGACCCATAATCCGTGCCAGTGGAGCCCTTACCAGATGAGCTTGCGTCCATGCTATTTCCCTAAGGCGTATATTTTTCTGCTCAATGGTTTGAATATAATTGATTCGTTCTGTAATATCCTGCATAGCACCAATCATTCTAATTGCCTGCCCTTCATTATTAAACATTAGAAACCCCCTGTCCAGCACAAACTTATACGTTCCATCAGCACATTGAAAACGATACTCATTTGTCCAACGTGAGATCATATGTTTTTTATTGTGATTAACAGTATCTTTAATCCGCTGTAAATCTTCCGGATGAACACGATCTTCCCACCATTGAAGTCCGGAAACCTCTTTGTATCCGAAAATATTGTGAATACCATGATTCCATCTCACCTCACCAGTTAGTACATTTGCATCCCAAACCGTGTCGCTGGTTGCCTTTGACACAATATCATAGCGTTCCAGGTGTTCCTTAACTATTAATTCCTGTTGCATCCGTTGAGTAACATCCCTGGCATTAACCACAATACCCTGAATAGCCGAATCATCACGCATATCCGTAACTATGGTTTGCAACCAACGGATTTCTTTCTCTCCGTTTGTAAAACGAAAAGGAGAAAGTTCAATTCGCTTTTGATTTCCTAACATCGCAAATTCTTTCATTACGAGCGACTTGTCTTCTTCATAAATAAAATCAAAAGCATTTTTGCCGGTAAGTGTATATGCAAAATCCATTATACGCTGGGCATTGGGACTTATATACAGGTAATTACCATTAGTATCCAGGATGGAAATTAAATCAGAACCATCCTGAATCAAGGTTTTAAAGCGGCGCTCGCTGACAATCAAGTCTTGTTCTGCTTTCAGTTTCTCCGTATTATCCACTGCAATTACTATTCTTGCCGCTTTTCCGTCATAAGTAATTGAATTTCCCTTTGTAAGTATATAAATAATCTCGCCAGATTTTTTCATATGTCGCGATAAACTGGTATGAGAAAAGCCTGGTTTTACTTCATTAAGTAAGATATTGTTTAGTGTTTCAACGTCTTCAAGAGGACGTAGATCTCTGATCGTCATAGAAAGAAGTTCTTCACGACTATATCCATAATGTTCAATAAAAGCACTATTCACATCAAGAATCATTAATGAGCCTAATTCATAAACAAACATAGGTTGCGGAGTTAAATGAAAAATATCCCTATATCTGTTTCTTGCGGCTTCAAGCTCCGATTTAGCATTTTTGCTTTCTGTGACATCCCTCATTATACCGATCATCCTCACAGGCTGACCATTAAGGTCTCTCAAAATATAACCGTTTTCTTCTACACATGCAAAAATCCCATCAGCTTTCTTGAACCGATAGTCCAATTTTATGTTCGTTTGAGTTGGATCATTTAAAGCTTTATTTAAGGCTTTGTTCGTGCTTTCCTCATCGTCATCATGCACCAAAGCTGCCCATTTTCCTATACAATATAAATCATCCGAAACGGTATAACCAAATACCCTGTAAAAAGCATCGCCCCATTGGATATGATTATTTTTCAGATCCCAGTCATATATAGCATCATTGGTAGCCATATTTACATAGGTATGCCGTTCATTATTTATCCTTAAAGCATTTTCTGCTTGCTTTAAATCCGTGTTATCTATCCCGACACATTGAAATTCTACCGGTACATCATTTGAATCGGTTAAAGCTATTAAATGCCAAATCGACGATTTAACACCACCGTTTTTTGCAGGTTTATTTATTTCAACCTGAAAGACTTTATTTGGATGATTCAGGCATTCTTTTGACGTTTCCATAATCCGGTCAAGGTCATCTGGAGACACTGATGACTTACTGTAAGCGCCTAAAAAGTCTTCGCTCGTGTACATCCAGCCAAAATCTTCTTTATATTTATTATTATAGTAAGTATATTGGCCATTTAAAGTGAGTCGGACCACATAATTAGTTTGTGTATCGATCAAACTTCTTAACCGCAATTCACTAGATAATAGTTCCTCCTGTATTTTTTTACTATCTGTGATATCCAGAGAGGCGCCAAACAATTTTATCATTGTTCCATACTCATCACATTGAATTGATTTCCATGACTTCAAATGTCTCACCTCTCCATCAGGACGAATGATCCGTTCATCTAATTCTATGTTGAGTTTTGTTGTTAACAGTAACTCAATGGCTGCATTAACACGTTCTTTATCATCAGGATGCACGATGTCCAGATAACTGTTAAAGTTTAGTTTAACCTTATCTTTTTTTAAACCGCATATCGCATATAAGGCATCCGAGTATCTGAACACATTACTCTTGAAATCATAGGACCAGTTGCCAAATTGCGCCAGTTCCTCACCTTGACTCATTAAAAGAGTAGTTTCTTTTAATGCTCTGGCATACTGCTTATTTTCAAGGATCACCTTAAGTATAGAGGTTGCCCGCTCAATTATATTTAATTCATGTACATCAGGCGTTTTAACTTTCCGGTAATACATGGCAAAAGTAGCCATTACCTCACCCTCAGATGAGATGATTGGGTGTGACCAGCAGGCTTTAAGTCCAAATTCTAAAGCGATGTGCCGCAATTTTGTCCAAATCGGATCATTAGCAATATCACTTACGATCACCTGTTTTTTTGTATAAGCCGAAGTACCGCAGGAGCCAACATTGTTTCCAATTTCCAAACCCTCAATTGCTTGAATATAAGGATTAGGTAATGACGGCGATGCCCAATTGTATACCCGATCATTTTTAATCTGCAAAATGGAGCACTGCATTTCTGGGTAAAGAGCTTCAATACCGCGGATGTATAAAGATAAGACCTCAGTGCTCGAAACATTTTGTTTTGAGTTCAATTGAAGCACTTTCTTTTCAAGCCGTTCTATGTCATTTGACAACTGAGACGCGAGTTTGGCTTTTAATTTCTCTTCAACCTCTAAATAAAAGGATGTAATATCAGTAGAATTTTGAATAATATAAAGGATTTCTCCAGCATTATTTAATAAAGGATAAGTATCTATTTTCCAATAATGAACCTCCAGTTGGTCAGATCCCATGACCGGTAAGTTATACTGGTGTTTTTTAATTTGGTGTGCTTTTTTAAATTGCAGTACATATTCTACTGCTTCCAGGATATCTTTTGTTCCTGAATTTGTACGTGTAGAAATTTTCGGAAAGGCTTCGAAAAGACCTCTTCCTACTATATCCTGCCTTTCCAAATGCAATGTTTCCAAAAAAGACTTATTAGCTAATGCAATAGTAAAATATGGAGAATCTGTATTTATTATTATACTTGGCGTTGGCTGGCAGTTGTAAATTATTTCAATATCACTCAATGTCATATTCATGCGAATAGTGATGAAGATAACACTAATTACCTATTTAACGGCATAGATAGGTAAATAAGGATTCATTACCAAACATATGTAGGTTGTTGTTATCTGAATGAGCTTGGAAAATGTATAGATTTTCTTGATATAATCAGAATGAAATCATAATATTACACTATCTATTTAAAACGATGATAAAGGCTCTCAAACTAAAATTACCTATACTTTTTATTATTCTCCTCGCAATGCTTTCCTGTAAGGATAAAACTAAAAACTACGAGCAGTATGATCAGGTTTATAAGAATATAGATTCAACCGTCAGTCCGGGTGCAAACTTTTTTAAATATGCCAATGGAACCTGGATCAAAAATAACCCGATACCCGCAGCATACTCTTCTTGGGGAATAGTAAATTTGATCGTGGAGGAGATTCGCGACAAGCTCAAGAAGATCAGTACCGATGCCATGAATGCTAGTGCAGCAGCAGGGAGCGACCAGCAAAAAATTGGCGATTTTTACTACTCGGGGATGGATACGCTCAATATCGAAAAGCAAGGTCTGGAGCCGCTTAAGCAACAATTTGCTCGTATAGATCAGATCAAAAGTATAAATGATGTAATCAGCACATCCGCTTATTTCAATAAAATAGGCGCAAGTAGTCTCTTTGGAATGTATGTGGCACAAGATGGTAAGAACAGTGAAAAAATGCTTCTTCAGTTCTATCAAACCGGATTAGGATTACCTGAACGCGATTATTATTTTAATACCGATAAACGAACCATAACTATTCGCAAAGACTATCAGGAGAAACACCTGCCCGCCATGCTTAAACATTCAGGCATGAACATACAGCAAGCCGGTATTGCGGCCCCAAAAGTGTATGCCATAGAAGCCTATCTTGCGGCAAATTCCCGAAAGCTGGAAGCGCTACGCGATCCTTACAAAAACTATAACAAAATAGCAACCGTAAATCTAAATAAACTAACTCCGGGTCTTGATTGGGCGATCGTATTAGACAACCTCGAAATCAAAAATGCTGACTCCGTTATAATCGGTCAGCCCGAATATTATAAGGCTATAAACACAGCCCTTAAAAAGTACCCTCTGGAAGATTGGAAAGCTTATCTGCGTTGGCATCTAATCTCTTCTTTTGCACCCTACCTGAATAAAGCTGCCGAAAAGGAAGATTTTCGATTTTATCAAACTGTGCTTAGGGGAGTACCCGAGCAATTGCCACGCTGGAAGAGTGTGTTGACAACTGAAAATGACCTATTAGACGAACTATTAGGGCAGCTTTTTGTGAAGGACTACTTCCCGGAGAAAACCAGGAAGCGTTATGAAGACCTGGTTGAAGCGATCCGCGATACCTACAAAGAGCATATAGAAAAGTTAGACTGGATGAGTTCCGCAACTAAGAAAAAGGCCTTAGCTAAGTTATCCAGCATGCGATCTAAAGTAGGTTATCCAGAGAAGTGGAAGGACTACAGTAAATTAACGATCGATCGCAAGAGTTACGCCGGCAATGTAATGCGGGCCAATATCTGGGATTATGAACACCAGATTAAAAAGATAGGTAAACCAGTAGATCATACGGAATGGAATATGGCACCACAGACCTACAACGCGAATTACAGTCCCTCTAATAACGAGATCACTCTTCCTGCAGCTATCTTTCTGATTCCGAAGGTAAAAGATGAAAATGTAGACGATGCTGTGATATATGGGTATGCAGCCGCTTCTACCATTGGGCATGAAATAACACATGGCTTTGATGATCAGGGAAGACAATATGACGAGAAGGGAAATCTTAAATCATGGTGGACCGCCCAGGATTCAGTGAAATTTACGAAGAAGGCCAAGATGCTTTCGCAGCAGTTCAGCAGTTATAAAGTACTGGACAGTCTGCATGTAAATGGAGAAATCACGCTAGGTGAAAATATAGCAGACTTGGGAGGAATAGTGCTTGGATTAGATGCTTTTAAGAAAACTGATCAGTATAAAAAGAATAAAAAGATCAATGGTCTGAGCCCTACACAGCGGTTTTTCCTAGGCTATTCGCTGGGTTGGCTGTACCACACCAGAGATGAAAACCTGGCTAATCAGATCATGACGGATGTGCATTCACCGGCATTTCTGAGAGTAAACGGCCCTTTCTCTGATGTACCTGAATTTTATGAGGCTTTCAAAATTAAAAAAGGGGATTCGCTATGGTTGGCACCTGATAAGAGAGTAAAGATCTGGTAGTAAGGGTTTTTAGGTCAGCCTCTTATTTTATAAATTATACTTATTTACTTAACAGCCTTGACTGTGAAATTTTCAAAGACTACAGGAAAACTTAATTTACCAGGAGCAGCGGCCACAATACCAATTTGTGCCTTTACATCAGGCGGAAAATAGGCCAGTCGTAGCATCTTAAAATCTTTATTATCGAAAGAATATTCTATTTGCACAAAATCGCCTTTACGCAAGAGCTTGAGCCAAATTGATTTGGGACTATCGGTACGTGGCACAACAGACCAATCTGAAAACTCGCGGGTAACCACGGCACTTACGTTTTGCACCCCATCAACATATTCAATACCGGTTTTAATCCAGTTCTTATTATCGACACGCACCATTAAACCAGCCTGATGAAACAATTCATGATAGTTGCCGGAAATCTTTACCGTAGCTTCAAAATTTCCTGAGGTTTCCTGATAGTAAAAAGGCCCTGAATCGCGGATGAAGTCATAGTGGGTAATACGCCAGAAATCAGTACCAGGGTCAACAGTCACGGTGATTGTGTCTCCTTTGGCGCTCCAAGTCTTAGGTTGGTTAAGCCATTTCATTGCGTTGTTTTGTGCCGATGCTCCTGAAGTCACTGCAAATAAAATAAGGGTTAAAATGTGTTTGTTCATTGGATATGAAGCTAATTTTAAAGACTTGAGACCGTAAACTTACAAAAATAGGTCCAATAAATGTATGTAACATTTCAGGTTATCGTCTATTTGCTTTTAGAACTCTGACTTTGATTGCATCGATTTAAATGCCAATACATTAAGTCAATTTTATACTAGATCTCATTGTTGCTTTTGAATACTAATTCTTAAATAGGGGATGTTTTTCTTTTAGGTAGATAGCTGATTTCTATCAGGTAACAAATGATTCTAATAAAAATCGGAAATGTATCCCATATAAGTCCAGTTAGAGCTAGTTTAAGTCGGACTTACATTGGTTTTTTATTAGTGTAGATTTGCTGTGAATAACTTGCCCTTAAGAAGGGATTGCGTATTTGTTGCCTCAATTTTCATTGAAGAATACCTTTTATAGGAAATTTATGTCGTTACATGGAAGATTTTAGAAGATTTAGCATTTATTTCATTTTTAAGAATTTTTAGTGGTCACTTTATGCAAATAATATAACAGTATGGCTAGTATAGATAAGAAAGGAATGGTACACGGAACAGCGGGTTCTGTGATTTACAGGGAGTACCGGGGAAAGAACATCATCCAAGGCAAAGCAAAGGCATTTAAGCAAACGGAAAAAACGATTAGGAGCGCTACAGAGTTTGGACTTTCGAGTTCGGCAGCTGCAGTGATTAGGACTGCATTTGAACCGGCTTATTTTTTCAAGGATGGAACTGCAGCTTATAGGAGTACCCAATTGGTGTACCGGTCGATATTAAATAATGTGAGTGGTGAGAAAGGGAAACGGGATCTGCATGACGGAAACCTATCTTTATTGCAGGGAATTGACTTTAATGCAAGCAGTAGGCTGAATGAAGTGTTGCAGTTGAGCCACTCGGTAAGTAAAAGTGAAGAAGGTTTGGTGAGTGTTACCTTGGGCTCCTTGAACACCCAAACTGGAATCAAAAGGCCTAAAGGGGCAAGCGGAGCCTATATGAAACACCGCATAAGGCTAATGTTGGTTGCTTTTAACTTCAGGGAAGAGTATTATGAAAACTTAGGGTTTCAAGACCTGGATTTGGAAGGGTATCAAAGTGTTAAAGGACAAGTGATTACTTTTACAGAAACAATTCCTGATGATTGCCTGGCATTGGTAAGTATGTCGTTAATGCTCTATTCCTCTGTTGGTCAAACCAATGAAAGCGTCTTGTTGAACAGTAAAGAGTTCAGTCCTTGTGCTATAATCGGTGCTTTCCAATCTGAGAAACCATCTAACTACCCCTTAAAAGAAGTTAATATGCAACCGACCGACTACGAGGGCATGGAAGACAAGATCAAACAGATGTTTTATAAAGGTAATCTGCTGATGCTGGGACTGGAAAGTCAAATGAATAGGCATGCTTGTGCTACTAGTAAAAAGACTAAAGTCAAAGAAGTTTTTCCGGATGTTACCTTAAATAAGCGTGTTTTCTTTAGCAGGAAGGACTAGTCTTCTGTTGATATATTATGCACATCTTGTTAGAAAGAGTGCACCTGCTATAATTTATTTAATCGATTATTGGTTAACTATCGCATATGTGAGTGCAAAAAATAAGGGGCAAATAGTGAGTAAGAATACAGCGCTATATTGCTATCTTTTCATTTATGTTTTTAATTTAATGTCAAATAAGATTATGAGAAAGATTAAGTTTATTGTGTTGTGTCTGTTCCTGACGGTTTTTATTGCTAAAGCCCAAAAAGCTATAGAAAACCCCTTACCTATACCATTTGGAGATCCTTATGTATTGTATGATGGTGACGGGAAATACTACATGTATGGCACTGGTGGCGATGTTGAGTCTGGATTTGGAGCATATTCATCAAGCAATTTACAAGACTGGAAGCTTGAAGGGCAGGTATACTACCATAATAATGAGAATGGATGGGGTATAGATTCTTATTGGGCACCCGAAGTTTACAAAAGAGATGGTAAATACTATATGTTCTACAGCGCCCAATGGAAGCATAATCCTAATAACGAAAAGGAAAATTTCAAGATAGGAGTAGCCGTGTCAGATAAACCGACAGGACCTTTTATAGATTTGCACAACCGTCCAATTTTTAATCCGGATTATCCAATTATTGATGCTAATGTGTGGTTTGAAAATGGTAAAACCTATTTGTACTATTCGAGATGATGCTATAAGCACCCTGTAAAAAGTGAAGTAGCAAACTGGGCAAAGAAAAAAGGATGGTATGAAGAGGTGGAAGAAAGTTGGGTATATGGTGTTGAGATGAAATCTGACTTTTCAGGTGTAATAGGAGAGCCTGTTTTGTTACTGCGACCACCGGTTAAAATGGGAAACCTGAAAGATGAATGGGAGAGCAGGTCAGTAACATCTAAGGAAGTTAACAGGAGATGGACCGAAGGATCTAATATTTTCAAAAAAGGGGAGATATATTACATGATGTATTCTGCCAATAACTTTGATGGGCAGAATTATGCAGTAGGATATGCAACTTCAAAAAGTCCTTTAGGGTCATTTAAGAAAGCAGAAAATAATCCTGTTTTACAAAAAAATGGTAAAGTAACTGGAACTGGGCACAATAGTATTACATATACACCAGACGGCAAGGAAATGCTTTGCGTATATCATGGACGTACTGAAGCTTCAGGACACCAAAGACTAGTGTTTATTGACAAAATGGAAGTTACTAAAGATGGTAGATTAGTGGTGCATGGACCGACTTTGAAAGATTAAAGATTTAAAAGGATTAGCCATTGAGTGGGATTTAATTAAATACTTTCAAATATGAAGGTTATTCCTTATCGAAACTATTCGATGAGCTTTGAGTTATGGAGGTTAAGTGTTTTGAATAGTGACGGCTGTAAATAAGGGGTTAAGATTTGCGGAGGTCAACTTTGGACTTGAAGCTCTTGAAAGTCAAGTCATTTCCCAAGTAAACAAATTTCTCTGGCCGCCAAATAGGAGCCTAGGAGTAAGTGGAACCCTAAAAGATGATAAGATTAATTTTACAAGTTTTTAAATTAAGGTGAATGATAGATAAGCTGTTCAGGCGACTTTTAAATTTTAAGAATTTGCAAAAATGATAAGATCTAGGTTTGATTTTTAATTGACTGCTTAACACTTGTCTCATTTTGTACAAAGACAAATAAGTACCCCTAATGCCACTAGTCGATAGTAAAATAAACAATAATAAGGTTACAGCGGAGATTAAGACAGTAAAGTGCCTGTTTCCTTAATGTACCCTATGGCCTCAAGAGGTAGATCCACCACAATAAGGATTAAGACTTTGACTCGTAGGTTTTAATAACGCGTAAAATCATCCCTCAAGAGGTAGGTCCAACACATTAAGGATTAAGACTTTTTAAAGTGACTGAAGATTTTTTCGAACATAGTCCTCAAGAGGTATATCCACCACAAATAAGGATTAAGACAAGCTGAAATATAGTATCTAGATCAGTTGATTCTGGCCTCAGGAGGTAGAAATCAATTATATAATTATATTTGTAAAATGGGAACTGAAATAAATATCAATCCAACTATGCTTACTTGGGCAATTGCTCGGGCAGGATATGTTTTGGAGGATTTTTTAGAAAAGTTCCCCAATGTTAAAAAATGGATTGAACAGGATAAAAATCCAACCGTTAAGCAGTTAGAGGATTTTGCAAAGCGTGTTCATATTCCTTTTGGCTATTTATTTCTTCAGGAACCACCTAAAGAACACATTACATTTCCATTTTTTAGAACTGGCAATAGCAAAACTAATCAGGTTAGTTTAAATATTTACGATACCATTTTAATATTACAGCGTAGGCAAGACTGGCTCACTGATTATTTATTGGAAAATAATGAAGACCCGCTCTCTTTTGTGGGTAAGTTTGATAGTAAGGCAAACTTTGAGGATGTTGTACATGATATCAGAATTACTTTAAATCTGAATGCGGAATGGGCTAACGCTTTTCAAACCTATGAAGATACTTTGAGCTTCATCACAAAGAAAATTGAAAATGCAGGTATCATAATTAACTTCAATGGTGTTGTAGAAAATAATACACAGCGTGTAATTCCAGTTGAAGAATGTAGAGGTTTTGTTTTGGTAAACGAAATGGTACCTTTCATGTTTGTGAATGCTGCTGATGCTAAAGCGGCTCAATTGTTTACCATTATTCATGAACTTGCTCATATCTGGCTAGGTAAAAGTGCTGGATTTGATAATCGAAACTTAATGCCGGCTAATGACCCCGTTGAGAAATTATGCGATCAAATCGCTGCTGAATTTTTAGTTCCGGCAAGTTCTTTTAATAGATTGTGGATACAAAAAGCTGATATCACAAAAGTTGCAAGATATTTTAAAGTTAGTCCAATTGTAATTGCTAGAAGGGCTTTGGATTTAGATAAAATCACTAAAGCGGAATTCTTTCATTTTTATAACCAATATATGGAAGGGTTGCGACTTAAAAAAGAAAGTCAAGGAAGTGGGGGTGATTTTTATGCGACTGCTCGAAAACGAATTAGTGTGAGTTTTGCTATATATGTAGATCAAGCTGTAAAGCAAAATAAACTTTTATACCGTGATGCTTATAAGATTACCGGTTTAAAGGGTGATACCTATCAAAATTTTGTAACTAAACATCTTTTCTAGCTTAATGGTAAATCCTTTCATTTTAGACAGCAACTTCTTTATTCAGGCTCACAGAATGCACTACCCAATGGATGTTGTACCTGGTTTTTGGTTAAAGGTTAAAGAATTGGCTACAGAAGGAAAGATTGTTTCTATTGATAAAGTAAAGGATGAGATACATCTGAATAAAGATGAATTGACTTTATGGTGTAACGCAAATCTGTCAAACGATTTCTTTAAAAATACAGATCTTATCATAGAGCAATATATTGTTGTTTCAAATTGGGCACATTCTAAATCAACCCATTATAATTCAGCAGCATTAAATGAATTTTTGGATGCAAATGAAGCTGATGCCTGGCTAATTGCTTACTCTTTGGCAAATGGTGGTAAGATAGTTACTCATGAAACAAGTGAACCGAATAGAAAAAGCAAATTAAAAATTCCAGATGTGTGTTCACCATTAGGTATACAGTGCGTTAATACTATTGAAATGTTTAGAGTATTGGGTGAACATTTTTAGATAACACCCAAAATGATTTTAATTACGTAAGTATTTGTGGAACGTTCAAAATTCTTAAAACAATAGTGAAAGAATTTTCAATGTGTCCATTTATTTTATTGCCTCAATTAATGCCGAATCAAAAACCTCATCTCGTTGTTGGTTAATTCCTTCGATGGTTCGTTTTACTTTTATATCTGGCACAATTCCGATCAGATGGTGTTTGCTTCCATCATTATTAGTCACTAAAGAACCAGAAAAAGACATGGAATACCTGCCTGGCAGATAAACATAGTTGATGTTTCCATTGGTGCCTGCCGTTGAACTTCCTGCTATAGTGCTAAGTTTTGTTTTTCATCTGTTTTTTTACTTGTTTTGAATAGTGACGGCTGTAAATAAGGGGCTAAGGTTTGCGGCGGTCAATTTTGGACTTGAAGCTTTTGAAAGTCAAGTCATTTCCCAAGTGGACAAATTTCTCTTGCCGCCAAATAGGAGCCTAGGAGTAACTGGAACCTTAAAAGATGATAAGATTAATTTTATAAGTTTTTAAATTAAGGTGAATGATAGATAAGCTGTTCAGGCGACTTTTAAATTTTAAGAATTTGCAAAAATGATAAGATCTAGGTTTGATTTTTAATTGACTGCTTAACACTTGTTTCATTTTGTAAAAAGACAATAAGTACCCCTAATACCACTAGTCGATAGTAAAATAAACAATAATAAGGTTACAGCGGAGATTGGAACTCTTTTAACCATCGTTCTAATTTAATTTATGGGTCTTTAATTCTTTTTGACAGATTAGTGTTAGGTTTCATAAATATTTTTTAAATTAAAACAACAACTTATCATTAAAGTTAATGATCTTAGTGTCTTGACATAATTAATCAGATTCACCTCGAAATTGAGCCAGTATCTTATCAATCTTTCAGCTTAATGAATAAAATTCAGGAATGCAGTCAATTATGTAGATTAACCATTGATGAATTTTTATCCGGAGCAAATATTATGTCCATTTCAGGGTATTTCTTTAAATTAACTAGTCCTTTTTCAATAAGAATTCTTTTTAAGGATTGGTTTCCCAGCCGTAAACTTTGTTTCGGTGCCTGGATCTTATTCAATTTTGCAAGTTGTGCAAACTTGGTTGCCGGAACATCTCTGCAAGATGGATCTGTATCGGGGAGGCTGGTTAATCAACAGGGGGCACCAATTGATTATGGCACCATTGTTCTAAAAAATGCTGTTGATTCAACCGTAGTGAAAATTACGCTAAGCAGCGGTGACGGCACTTTCATTTTTAAGCCAGTAAAAAATGGAAGTTATCTGATCTCGGCACAAGTATTAGGTTATATTCAGTTTAAAACAAGTACGATCGTAGTATCAGGGTCTCAGCACGCGGTAATCCTTCAAGATTTTGTGTTAGTTGCTTCTAAAACAACTGAACTTAAGCAGGTAAATATAGTCTCCCAGACACCATTTATTGAACGAACTGCTGACATGACTACCGTTAATATTCAAAACAGCATCTTAAGTGAAGGGGCATCTATGCTGGAAGTTATTGAAAAGCTTCCTGGGGTGTTAATAAGCCCAGAGGGGCAAGTGATCTTAAACGGGAACCCGCAAGTAAATGTGTATATAGATGGTCGCCCGACCAGGCTTTCAGGGCAAGAATTAACTAACTTCCTAACAGGCTTAGCATCATCGAATATTCAAAAAGTTGAAATTCTTTCTAAGCCTTCAGCTAAGTATGAAGCAGCGGGGAGTGGTGGTATCATTAATATTGTTAGAAAGAAAGGAAAAAAAACTGGCCTCAATGGAACCTTAAATGGCTCATATAGCCAGGGAAGATATAGCAAAAGTAATGGAGGTTCAGCTGTTAATTTTAAGAATGATATAATAAATCTGTCCGTATCAGAAAACTATACCTATAACAAAGGTTTCAGGAGCTCTGTTGCCATGACCAACTTTTTAAACGCTGGAAGTCTGCAGTCAACCTTAGGTTCTCAAAATAATCATGTTCGGATTTATAAAACTCATACACCATCGATTGCCGTTGATGTCTATCTTGCGCCTAAAACAACCCTCACCATCGCTGGCAATGGCGAGTTTCAGACATTTGATAATGAATCAAATTCGAATTCACAGCTGAACTCCCAAAACCAAAGTAATAAGAACTTCAGTTTTTTAAACATTTCCCGGGATGTACTTGCTTATTATTCTTCTAATGCGCACCTATTACACCAAGTGGATACTGCAGGCCAGGAACTCTCTTTTGATTTTGATTTTTTAAATTACCATACAGATGCACACCAAGACATTTTTAATAAACAGGTCCAATCAGAATTACCAAATACCAATACCAATATTTTATTAAATCAAAATAGAGAACTGTCTGTGATTTCAATTAAAGGCGACTACATCCTTCCGATTAAAAAGATCTTTACTATTGAGTTAGGTCTAAAATCAAGCCGCGCTTCCTCGAAAACTGATAGTAGATATTTTGAGATGCTTGCACAAGGTGCTGTTAAAGATAATACTTTGAGTAATAACTTCAACTATACGGAGAGTATAAATGCAGGGTATGTCAATATGAAAAAGGCAGTACGTAAATTGGACATACAACTAGGCATCCGTGCAGAAAACACCAATGGAAAAGGAGAGGAAGTACTTAGTAATGAAAATTTTGAAAGGAACTATTTCCAGTTATTTCCCTCCGCTTTCTTCACTTTTAACGTAAATAAAAAAAATCGATTGACTTTAAATCTCTCTCGTCGAGTTGACAGGCCTGCTTATTCAAGCTTAAATCCGCTGCTCAGATTTATCAATACAACAACCTATCTACAAGGTAATGCTTATCTAAAGCCGCAAAATTCATATAATGCAGAGGTTGGTTATTCCTACAAGAATTCCCTTTTTATGACTGTCGGTTACAGTCGTACAACTAATTTCATGACTAACTGGGTATTTGCCAATCCTGAGAGTTATATCACGGTTTCTCAGCCAATCAACATCGAGAGTTCTACTTCTCTTAATGTTGACCTTTCCTATTCAAAAAAAATAAACTTTTTTTGGTTTACGAATAATAATTTCATGACGTTCTATCCCACATTTAAAGGTAAGATAGATGGTTTTGCTATAACCAACCCAAAAAGGCTTTCCTCTTACATGAATAGTAGTAATACTATTACGATTAGTACTACATACTCTGCGGAACTCGGATTTTTATACATTCCTAATTATCAAGATGGAGCATACAACTATGAACCAACCTATAATCTAAGTTTTGGATTGAAACGGTCCATTTTTGATAATAAAGGTTCGATAAGCGTCAATGTTAATGATGTACTCAGATCACAGGGATATACCTCGAATATTATTACTAGTACCTTAGATGACACTTGGAAAGTTAAGAATGATACAAGAATTCTCAGGCTAAATTTAAGTTACCGATTCGGGAAAAGTCAGTCCAAGCCAGTGAAGAAGGTTTCGGGTGCTGAAGAGGAGAAGAAAAGAAGTATATCTAATTAAAGTTTTAGCTCTTTCTTTGAATTCCAATTCCCACCTATATTCTCTACCTTTACTCTAATATATACCCTGTCTATGAATAGAAGTATCTGCTTTTCACTCCTCATTTTATTTCTTTTTTCAGGCTGTTACGATAAGAAGAAGGAGCAGCTTTTGCGTAAAAAAGAGATAGAGCTTGCGCAAAAAGAGCAACAGCTGATACTCAAAGAAAAAACATTGCAGATCAAGGAGCAGGAATTAACTGATCGTGTGAAACGATTGGATAGTACACAAATTAACCCTGCAGATACGGCCATTCATATCGGCGCTCTTGTGGGCGCATGGGATGTCAGGATGACCTGTATCGAAGCAAGTTGTCCCGGTTCTGCCATTGGTGACACGAAAAATGAGCAATGGGTAATTGGCTATCAAAACGATGTGTTAATAGCCAAGGCAACGGTAAGAGACAAGTTGGTGCGCGTATATTCGGGGATCTCTACATCAAGAGGAATTGAGCTTACCGCGCGTCCTGGTGTGGATCAGGCTGATGCTTCAACAAGAATGCTGGTCAGGCTTCAGCGAAACGCAAGCGGTAAACTAATGGGCAGCCGCGAAATAATTCGAGGAAGCGATTGTAAAATCGTGTACGCACTTGAGTTATCTAAGTAAATCAAGCCTTTTTGAAATTGAATTATGTATATTTTCTTATTGTCGAATCTTGAATTCTCATTGCCTTTGAAAAATCCTGTTATGATTTTTTCTTTGGTACTGTTTATTATACTTTTTGCCCCCATACTTTTTAATAAAATTAAAGTCCCGCATATTATCGGTTTGATTATAGCCGGGGTTATCGTTGGTCCTTATGGACTTAATTTATTAACCAGGGACAGTAGTATCGTTCTTTTTGGTACTGTTGGCTTGCTTTATATCATGTTTCTTGCCGGATTGGAAATCGATATGACGGAGTTTATGAAGAACCGCAAAAAGATCGTCGTGTTTGGGTTAATTACTTTTTTGCTGCCTTTATGTGTGGGATCACTGGCTAGCTATTATGTGCTGGGGTATGGTTTGTTGTCTTCCGTGTTGCTTGCCAGTATGTTTTCTACGCATACTTTAATCTCTTATCCAATAGCGAGTCGTTATGGAGTTGCTAAGAATTTGGCGGTGACGATTGCCATTGGAGGAACCATGATTACGGATATTCTGGCTCTGCTGATCCTGGCTGCTGTGGCAGGCGTAACTAAAGGTGATGTTTCTTCCTCCTTCTGGATTCAATTAGGTGGTTCCTGTATTGTTTTCGTTTGTGTTGTGTTTTTTGTATTTCCTCCCATTATCCGCTGGTTTTTTAAGCGGTTTGAGGATAGTATTTCTCAATATATATTTGTATTGGCCATTGTTTTTCTGTCATCATTTCTTGCTGAAGCGGCAGGTATTGAGGCAATTATAGGCGCGTTTTTCTCTGGATTGGTATTGAATCAATTTGTGCCGCGTTCTTCTCCTTTAATGAATCGTATTGATTTTGTAGGTAATGCCTTATTTATTCCTTTCTTTTTAATTGGGGTAGGGATGCTGGTGGATGTAACTGTGTTATATCGCGGAACAGGGGCTTTAAAGGTTGCGGGTGTCATTGTGCTGGTTGCGGTATGCACCAAATATTTCGCTGCCTGGATCTCTCAGAAATTATTTAAACTGTCTGCTACGGAAGGGAAGATGCTTTTTGGTTTGAGTACTTCTCATGCTGCAGCTACTTTGGCAATCATTCTGGTTGGGTACAATATTATTATTGGGGAAACGGCTGATGGTGAACCTATTCGTCTCTTAAATGAGGATGTATTGAATGGTACAATCTTGCTGATCCTGATTAGTTGCGCAATCAGTTCTTTCGTAGTGGAAAAGGCGTCACAAATGCTTGCTCTGGAAGAAGAGAATATGACAGATAAGGAGTTGGATCCTCATCAGAAAATCCTTATTTCTATGGCTTACCCGGAAACGGTAAAGGATCTGGTTGATTTGGGACTTATTCTAAAACCCCGTAAAAGTACTATTCCGGTTTACGCGCTTCATATCGTGAGTGATGAGAATAGTTCGGATAGTGTACAGGTGGCAGGTAAAAAAATGATGGGTACCGCTATCCGCCATGCCTCTGCATCCGAAAATACGTTGATTCCTTTAACCCGATTTGATGTAAATGTGAGTAATGCGATTACCTATACGATTAAGGAACATGGTATTACAGATGTATTGATCGGCTTGCACAAGAATAGCACACAGCTCCAGTTCTTTGGTCCTGTAGCGGGCAACATTTTGCAAAGAACCAACGAAACGGTTTATATATACAGACCGCTACAGCCTATTAACACCTTGAAAAGAATTATAGCAGTAGTTCCTGCTAAGGCTGAACTTGAGCCGGGTTTTATGCATTGGATTGAAAAATTATATACCATTGCAAGGGAAGCCGCTTTGCCATTGGTGTTCTACGCAAATCAAACAAGCATCGACACTTTAAAAGATGTAGACCAGCCGGGTAAGATTTCTGTTAATAAAACTTTTCAGCTCTTTGAAAATTGGGATGACTTTCTGATCCTTAGTCGTGAGTTGAAGCAGAATGACTTATTTCTGATTATATCTTCCAGAAAGGGACATGTATCCTATGTTAAACAGCTTGACAAACTACCTTATTATCTGCATCAATACTTTAGTAACTATAGTCTAATTATGTTGTTTCCCAAACAGTTGGAACTTGGTATTGACAGGGAAGATATTGATAAAACGGACGGCAATCTGATCGAAGCCTTAGCGGGTCGGATGAGTACAGTTAGTAAGGCTGGATCTATTATAAGGAGACTAATCAAAGGTAAATAAGTCAGATTTGTAAGAATAAGGTCACATATTTTGGCTATTAAAAATATTTCTCCACAGCATGTATATAACTATTCGAAATAAATAGAAAATCATAATGCAGATTTGTGATACAGATGTGCATTAGTGTGTAATAGCATTTATTCAAAATATTCGACGTCTGTACATAAAATAAATAGATCAGTATGACTAGGAGAAGAATTATCAAATTTGAGAAGGATGACTGCGCCCCATGCAATATGGTATCCGAGTATCTTGATTTAAAAGGGATTGAGTATGAGAAAGTAAATGCTTTTGATCAGCCCGAAATTGCAATGAAATATAAAGTAAGATCTGTGCCCACAGTGATCGTTACTGATCAGGATGAGGTTTTGCATCGCATCATTGGGTTCAAACCGGATGAATTGCTGAAAGCGCTTGTAGTATAACATACATGTGGATTTATTATGATTCTAAAACCGGTAATGTGGAACGGTTTATGGAAAAGCTGAGGGTACTAAGGGATTGGAACCTACAAAAGATAGGTCCTGATCTACAAGTCAACCATCCGGGGCACCTGGTTACTTTTACTACGCGGATAGGGGAAATTCCAGAATCTACAGTTCAATTTTTAAGTACTCATGCGGGAAATATCATGACTGTTTCCTCGAGTGGAAACAGGAACTGGGGACAAAACTTTGCTCGTGCTGCAGATCTGGTATCGCTTAAATATCAGATTCCTGTGTCACTGAAGTTTGAACTTTCGGGAACTAAAAAAGACGTCAACAATTTTATAGAAATTTTAGAACAAATACATGATTGCTAAAAAATGGATCCTGCTCAATAATGAGATTATGAGAAAGCAGGATGATGAATACAGTTTGCACAAGGACAAAGAGGCTGTAAGATCGTATTTTCTGGATTATGTAAATAAGAATACAGTATTCTTTTATACGCTGAAGGAAAAGATTGATTATCTGATTGAGAACGACTATTATATTAACTTTTATGAGTCGTATACTTTTGAGGAAATGAAACAGGTGTATGACCTGGTATATGCGCGTAAGTTCAGATTTCCATCTTTTATGAGTGCGTTTAAGTTCTTTCAGAGTTATGCCTTAAGGGATGATTCGGGTGAAAAGTTTTTGGAACGTTATGAGGATCGGGTAGTGGCTGTGGCTTTGTTTTTATCCCGTGGAGATATTGCGGAAGCTTTGGCGCAGGCTACTATGTTGATTAACCAGGAGTATCAGCCTGCTACTCCTACTTTTTTAAATTCTGGTAAAAAGCGTTCAGGTGAACTGGTGTCTTGTTTTCTGGATGAGGTAGGGGATAATCTGAATGGGATTGGTTATGCGATTGATTCGGCCATGAAGTTATCTTCTATTGGTGGTGGGGTTTCTTTTAATATGTCAAAGGTTCGTGGTCGTGGTGAATCGATTAAAGGAATGGAGAACCGTTCCGGTGGAGTGCTTCCAATAATGAAAATTCTGGAAGATACTTTTTCGTATGCTAATCAACTTGGTCAGCGTCCTGGTGCTGGTGCTGTCTACCTGAATATTTTCCATACGGATATTGAAGAATTTCTGGATTGTAAGAAGATCAATGTGGATGAGAAGGTGCGGATTAAGTCGTTGTCTATTGGCGTGATCGTACCGGATAAATTTATGGAGTTAGCGGAACAAGATGAAGCGTGTTATTTGTTTTATCCGCACACGGTTTATCTGGAATACGGCCGGTATTTGGATGAAATGAATATGGATGCGATGTATGAAGAGCTGATTACCAATCCGAAAGTGAAGAAAAAGAAGGTGAATGCCCGTCACTTATTGGTAAAGATTGCGCATACTCAAAAAGAAAGCGGATATCCGTATATATTTTTCAAAGGGAATGCGAATAAAAATCATCCGTTAAGCGGATTGGGAAGTGTTAAGTTTTCTAATCTGTGTACGGAGATCATGCAAATCTCTGAGGTATCGGATATAGCGGGTTATGGCAAAGAGGATACAATCCGTTATGGGATTTCCTGTAATCTGGGCTCGTTGAATATTGTTACTGTGATGGAAAACAAACGTATTAAGGAGGCGGTAAAAACGGCTATGACTTCTCTTACTGTTGTTTCTGATATTACGAATATTGAGATGGTTCCTTCGATCCGAAAGGCGAATGAGGAACTGCATAGTGTGGGTTTGGGCGCTATGAACTTACATGCTTTCCTGGCTAAAAACTTTATTATGTATGAAAGTGACGAAGCACTTGAATTTAGTAATGTATTTTTTATGATGGTCAATTATTATTCAATTGAGCGTTCGATGGAGATTGCCAGGGAAAGGAATAGAACCTTCAAAGGGTTTGAACGTTCTGATTATGCTTCGGGCGTATACTTTGATTCCTATATCACTGATGACATTAAACCCGTTGGTGCGAAGGTTATTGCTTTATTTGAAGGAATTTCTATTCCTGGTAAAGAGGATTGGGCTTCACTTAAGGCATTGGTCGCAGAGTTTGGTTTGTATCATGCTTACCGGATGGCAATTGCGCCTAATCAGTCTACTTCCTATATCATGAATTCTACGGCTTCTGTAATGCCTGTGGTTGATATTATTGAGGTGCGCGAGTATGGTGATAGTACGACGTATTATCCGATGCCATACCTGACTAATGATAATTTCTTTTTTTATAAATCGGCTTATGATATGGATCAGAAAAAGGTGTTGCGACTCATCTCTGTAATTCAACGCCATGTGGATCAGGGAATTTCTACGATCTTACATACCAATACAAAGGATAATACAAGAGATTTGGCGGTGTACTATATCTATGCGCATAAGTTGGGATTGAAGTCACTGTATTATACCCGGACACGTAAAGTAGGGGTTGACGAGTGTGTGGCTTGTGGAGTTTAATTATGGATTTTATATAAAATAGCATGAAACAATATACAGCAGTAAACTGGAATACGCCTGATAATGATTATGCGAATCTGTTTTGGGAACAGAATATCCGTCAATTTTGGGTAGATACAGAATATATTCCTTCTAAAGATATTGACAGCTGGAAGAGTCTGGAGCCGGCTGTTCAGGAGGTATATAAAAAGGCTTTGGGTGGTTTAACTTTACTGGATACGCTGCAAAGTCATACCGGGATGCCTAAGATTCTGGATCATATTGATTCTTTGCAAAATAAGGCGGTACTTTCTTTTATGTGCATGATGGAAGCGATCCATGCGAAGTCATATTCCACCATCTTTACTACGGTAACAAGTACACCCGAAATCAATGAGCTTTTTAAATGGGTTCAGGAGAATAAGAAACTGCAACTAAAAGCATCAACTATTGACGGCTACTACAGGGCGCTGGATAAGGAAACGGTAACGGACAGGGAATTGTTTATGGCGCTTTCTGCTTCAGTATTTCTAGAGTCTTTTCTGTTTTATAGTGGGTTCTTCATGCCCTTGTGGTTGTGCGGACAAGGACAAATGGTGGCGAGTGCGGATATTATCAAAAAGATAGTGGCGGATGAATCGATACATGGGGTGTTTGTAGGTTTGCTTGCTCAGGATGTTTACAAGAGAATTGTAGATAAAGAAGGGGTTAAACAAGAGATGGAGGAGCTTCTTAGCTTGTTGTATGAAAATGAGCTCAAGTATACAGATGAGATTTACACCGATATTGGCCTTACTGCAGAGGTGAAAGAATACGTTCGTTATAACGCCAACAAAGCTTTAATGAACTTGGGTTTCGATGAGCTATTTGAGGTCAAGGAAATTAATCCTATCGTACTAAATGGATTGAATGGGGATACTACTCAGCATGATTTTTTCTCTAAGAAATCCACCAATTATGAAAAAGCTACAGAAATTGTTCATTTGAGGGATGAGGATTTCCTGATGGTAGCGGAGCGATATAACTAAGGATAATAATCCATTAAAAGTAGAAAACCCTTATTGAAATCTTGAATTTCAATAAGGGTTTTCTAATTTGGGTATTCGTGCTAATTATTCAGCGATAACTTTTCCACGCATCATACCATAATGACCTGGGAAACTACAAATAAATTCATATTCGCCTGCAGGGACTGTGAAGGTGATGGTATCTGATTCACCTGGTCCAAGAAGTTTGGTATGTACTAAGATTGCTTTTGAACCAGTAGGGATGTAATCGGAAGGTTTATTAGCCATTGCTTCAGTAGCAAATGCAGCTACATCAGTTCCTTGTGCTAATAAAACGAAATTATGACCCATAGCCTCTTTTGCCATAGTTCCTGCATTTTTTAAAGTAAGTGTTACTTCTTCGCCTGCCTTTACTTTGATCTCGGTAAGATCATATTTCATCTGGTCGTTAGCGGTAATCACTACTGTATTTGAAGTAGTGGCTTCGGGTGTTTCTGTTGTTGTTGCTGCTGGTGTTTCTGTTTGAGTGGTTTCAGTGCTTTTTGGATTACCTCCACAAGCGCTTATAAGTACAGGAAGTACAAAAGCAGTTAACATGATTAGTTTTTTCATAATTTAAATGTTTTTTCAATTTTAACTAAAATTTTAATGACGGAAAATGATCAGCGTCATAATTTTGATAATGTGACATACTAAACACTTTTATAATAGTTTTTTTAAGTGTTTATTGTTCAATGAGCCACTTTATGTATTATATGGCTTATTTTTTTGAAGGATGAGCTAAGCGGTTTTAGGAAGGTTAAAACCAAACTTACTTCCGGCACCTAGTTCACTTTCAACAAATATATCTCCTTTTTGTGCTTCGATGAAGTCCTTGGAAATAGCTAATCCTAGTCCTGATCCTGATTTGTTGCGCCCATCTGTCGGCACCTGGAAATAGCGTTCAAACAGCCGGTCCAGATATCTCTCTTCAATTCCATTTCCTGAATCCTGAACGGTAAACTGAATAAAGTTACTCATGCTTTTCACTTCAATGCTTATTGTTGAATTTTCCGGACTATATCTTATAGCATTTGATAGGAAGTTAACCAACACCCAAGCGGTTTTTTCAAGATCAGCATGTACTTTAGGCAGGTTATCTTTTACTTTAATGCCTAGGGTTATTCGCTTTTGTTCGGTCTGAAATTTCACTGCGTTGACTGCATATTCCACAATTTGTTTTGGATCAGCAGCCATGAGGTTGAGTTGAATGTTTCCGGTTTCAACTTGTGCCAGATCGAGTAGTTCAGTTGTTATTTTTAAAAGTCGCTCCGCATCATCTTTGATGTGATTTAATAACTCAGATTGTTCCGTGTTTAGGTTGCCTACACGATTGTCATATAGTAACCGTAGACTCATTTTTATGGAAGCGATAGGGGTTTTTAACTCATGGGAAATGGTGGCAATGAAATTGGTCTTGGCTTCATCGAGCTCTCGGAATTTGGTTATATTTCTTAGTATATACACTTCACCGGCAGACTCTTCCGATTTAATGATTGGATTATCATAGTTTTGATTGTATAAAGGAATGGTGATCTCCCTGCTTTCTAATTGGAAGTAGGACTCTTTTCCATTTGCATAGATCTTAATGGGTTTATCCTGATTTTTATTTTCTAAAAGGTTTTTTAGCAGATCATTTCTCTTTGCAACATCAAGGGCATCAGAGCCTACAATGTTTTCTTCGTTTAAGTTTAACAGACTTTCCGCAGCAGGATTAATAAAGATGACTTTGTTTTTCTCATTTAAACCTATTATCCCGTCCTGCATCTGTTCAATAATGGTTTCGATCCGCAGTTTTTCAGATATTACTTGTGCCAGGTTACTGTTTTCCCATTCATTCAGTCGGGAGGCCATATGGTTAAAAGCACTCGCTACTTCTTCAAATTCCTTTGTGGTTTTAAAATTTAGTCTGGTTTTATAGTTTTTCCTACTGATCTCCTTGATTCCTTCCGTAAGTTCATTTACAGGATTGGCTATAAAGCCGGGAAAGTTGATACTGAAACTAAACAAAACTAGAAAAGTGAATGTGCCAATCATGCCCAGGTAGATGGTGGCCTTTTCTACGGACTGCTGCGCCTGGTTGTTTTTGCGTACAATAGCCTGCATATTCAATTCTTCAATTTTACGGAGGTAAACCCGGGCAAAACGTTCAGCTGACTCCAGTTGCTTCATCTGAAGAATGGGGTTTTGTAATACTTGAAAGCTTTTTTGAAGATTGGTTGCCGCCTCAGCTTCCCCTGGTTCTGTAATGTTCTTTAACTCTCTTTGCAGCTCTGCGTTAAAACGGTTAATGGCAATGTCTGAAAGAGGCAAATCAGTCTCGTCCAGTACTGTTCTCATTTCACGTGCATAATGAAGACTCTCATAATTATCCTTCAGGATAACTTTTGCGTTGTTTGAGATCTCACGCAGATAATATAAAGATAGACCCCCGAATAATATAACCACAACGAATAGGAATCCGAATCCGAGGCGTAGTTTGCTTTTTATTTTCATGATAATATAACTAAATCAGTATCAGTTGCTGCTATTTTTTGGAGTAGCTGGTTGAAGATGGCAGTCCGTAACAAGACTTGCCAAATATTTAAATGAGGTTTTCCAACACAAATTGTAGTAATTTCTTTTTCTTCAGCAATTTGCATAATAGTTTGCGTAATATAGTCACTTTTAACTCTTATTACTTCTGCCCCCAGTTCTGTAGCAAGCTTCATGTTGTTAATTAAATGACGTTGTTTATCAAGCTTAATCCGATCTGCATTTTCAGCGCTGCTTTGCACATACAACACTAACCAGGGGGACCGGTAATAGGAGGCCAGACGGGCAGTTTTCCTGATTACTGTTTTTGCGATCTGGGGGTTGGAGGAGATACATGCAAGAAAGCGTTCGGGGCGAAGTTTAATCTGCTTTGGGATCTCCGCATTGATTTTTCGTTCTACATAATGAGCAACTTCCTTGAGTGCCAGTTCACGCAGTTGCAGGATCTTATCAGCCTGAAAGAAATTCTTAAGAGCCAGATTAATTTTGCTGCTATCATAGATTTTTCCTTCTTTAAGACGATCAATAAGTTCGTCTGCTGTTAAGTCGATATTGACAATCTCATCCGCCATGGAAAGGATATTGTCGGGAATCCGTTCCGTGATCTGGATGCCTGTTATTTTCTGAGCATCTTCATTCAGACTTTCCATATGCTGAATGTTTACTGCTGAAATAACACTAATACCAGCTTCAAGAAGGTCTACAACATCCTGCCAGCGTTTTTGATTTTTACTCCCTTCTACATTGGTATGAGCAAGTTCATCAACAATAACTACTTCGGGATGCCTGTTTAGAATAGCAGCAACATCCATCTCTTCCAGTTCTTTTCCCTTATAAAAGATTTTCCTTCTTGGAATTAGAGGGATGCCCTCGAGTAAAGAATGTGTTTCAGAACGATTGTGTGTTTCAATATAGCCAATTTGAATATTGATGCCGTTTCGGAGTAGAGAATGTGCTTCCTGAAGCATCCGGTACGTCTTTCCAACACCGGCACTCATGCCTATGTAGACTTTAAATTTGCCTCTCCTAGTCTTTTTTACCAGATCAAGAAACTTTTGTACAGAGTTTTCCCGGAAGTCGTCGTCCATTGTTTGATCAATTATAATACTTATTCATATAAAGGGCCTTAGCAAAAAACAGGCATTTGTTTATTTAATCTTTTCCTTAGCTTTACCATTGTATAAACTCTTTTGCTGTAAAGCTATCCAATCAGTTGTTTAGCGAATGGTGAAAAAATCTCATCGGTTATTTTACCTGGATTTCGTCATATCATTTAGAGCAAGATTCAATTTTAGCACATTTACTTTTGATGGTCCTATTAATCCAAGAAGAGGACCTTCGGTGTTTTTGTTTACTAATGCAGTTACTTCATCTATATTTAGTTTTCGGTTTTCAGCCACTCTTCTGATTTGGATACGAGCAGCCTCAGGAGAAATGTCAGGATCAAGACCACTGCCTGATGCGGTTACAAGGTCCGCAGGGATTTCAGCAAGTTTTAAATAGGGGTGATACTTCAGAAGGGTATCAATTCGTTCTTCAACCTGCTTTAAGTAATCCGGGTTGGAAGGACCCTTATTAGATCCAGCAGAGCCTGCTGCATTATATTCCACTGCAGATGGGCGTCCCCAAAAATAGTCAGTGCGTGTAAATAGCTGTCCAATATTGGCATAACCAACTGTTTTTCCGTTTACTACTATCTTCTGTCCACCGCCTTCACCTTTTGAAAGTTTACCAACAAAAGCGATTAAGATAGGATATATCACGCATAGCAGTACTATAAGTACTAAAGTTAAACGGATAGATTGTATGATGTATTTTTTCATTTTAGTAATTTTAAAACATAAAAGTAATCAGGAGATCAATTAATTTGATCCCTATAAAAGGGGCAACCACTCCGCCAATTCCGTATATAAGTATATTACGGCGTAACAGGGCGCTTGCACCTATGGGTTTATAAGCCACTCCACGAAGTGCAAGGGGAATCAGCATAGGAATAATGATGGCATTAAAGATCACTGCGGAAAGGATGGCACTTTCGGGACTGTGCAGATTCATGATATTCATACCCTGCAAAGCCGGTATAGATGCTATAAAAAGAGCGGGTACGATGGCAAAATACTTGGCAACGTCATTGGCAATAGAAAAGGTAGTTAATGTTCCCCTGGTAATGAGCAGTTGTTTTCCGATTTCTACAATCTCAATCAGCTTAGTTGGGTCATTATCAAGGTCTACCATGTTTCCTGCTTCCTTAGCAGCCTGTGTACCACTGTTCATAGCTACACCAACATCGGCCTGTGCTAAAGCGGGAGCATCATTGGTACCGTCACCCATCATAGCGACCAATTTACCATTTGCCTGCTCCTCCTTGATGTAGTTCATCTTATCCTCAGGTTTAGCTTCAGCAATAAAATCATCTACACCTGCTTTTTCAGCAATGTACTTGGCTGTAAGTGGATTGTCACCGGTCACCATGACTGTTTTTACACCCATTTTACGTAAGCGTTCAAAACGTTCCTGAATGCCCGGTTTGATGATGTCTTGAAGTTCAATTACACCAAGCACTTTCAGGTTTTCTGCTACTACTAAAGGGGTTCCTCCATTAGAAGCGATTTCAATGACTTTTGATTTAATATCCTCAGGAAATGTATTACCTGCTTGCTCTGACATCACTTTAATAGTATCAAATGCACCTTTCCTAATTTGCCTTCCGTCCTGTAAATCCACTCCACTTGAGCGTGTTTCTGCGGTGAACTTAACAAAGTTTGCTGATGAAGTTTCTAACCTGTTAAATGATCCTCGTGGCATTAAACTTTCCGCAAGTTCTACAATTGACTTTCCTTCGGGTGTTTCATCAGAAAGAGAACTGAGTAAACTACTTTTAACAAAATTATTTAGGTTGACTCCTGCTGTAGGGTAAAAGTTTGTGGCTTTTCGATTTCCTATAGTGATGGTTCCTGTTTTATCGAGTAACAATGTATCAATATCACCTGCAGTTTCTACTGCTTTACCTGATTTAGTGATTACATTGGCACGTAAAGCTCTATCCATTCCAGCAATTCCTATCGCCGAAAGCAGACCTCCAATTGTAGTGGGGATCAAACAAACAAATAAGGAAATAAAGGCTGAAATGGTAATGGGTGTCTTCGCATAGTCTGCAAAGGGTTTCAGTGTCACACAAACGATGATGAACACTAAGGTAAAACTGGCAAGCAAAATGGTCAGGGCAATTTCATTCGGTGTTTTCTGACGGGAAGCACCTTCTACCAAAGCAATCATTTTATCCAGGAAGCTTTCCCCCGGTTGGGTAGTAACCTGTACTTTAATGTAATCGGATAATACTTTTGTACCACCGGTAACGGATGATTTGTCGCCCCCTGATTCCCTGATCACAGGGGCTGACTCTCCTGTAATAGCGGACTCGTCTATCGTAGCAATCCCTGAGATGATTTCGCCGTCGGTTGGAATGGTATCTCCGGTTTCACAAACGAATACATCTCCTTTTCGTAATTGGTTGGATGAACGGATCTCTGTGGTACCATTTTCTAGTAAAACTTTGGCAGGTGTGTCTTCCCGTGTTTTGCGCAAGCTGTCGGCCTGCGCTTTACCTCGAGCTTCTGCAATCGCTTCAGCAAAATTGGCAAATAGGAGGGTGAGTAAAAGCACTATAAATATGCTTAGATTATATCCAAATGATCCCTGATCATGATGCGTGGAGGAATATAAAGTAACAAACAGCATGACCAAGGTGCCGATTTCCACTGTGAACATCACCGGGTTTCGAATCATTATCCGGGGATCAAGTTTATGGATTGACTGTTTCAGTGCGGTTTGCACTAAAGCAGATTCAAATAATGGATTGGATTGATTTTTCATCGATGTATTTACTTAATGAGAGTAAAGTATTCTGCTATTGGTCCTAAGGCCAGGGCAGGGAAATATGAAAGTGCATTGAGTACAACGATAACCGCAAAGGTCATCATGCTAAAGGTTAATGTATCGGTTTTTAAAGTACCTGCAGACTCGGGGATGTATTTTTTCTTTGCAAGTAGTCCTGCTATTGCAACAGGAGCGATGATAGGAAGAAATCGACTTAGTAACAAGATCAGGCCGGTTGAAACGTTCCACCAGATATTGTTATCGCCTAATCCCTCAAAGCCGGATCCGTTATTGGCGTTCGATGAGGTATATTCATAAAGAATCTCTGAAAAACCATGAAACCCAGGGTTATTTAACCAGTTTCCGGGTTTTACTGCCCAGTCGGCATTGGGAGATGTTGTAAGTACGTGACTTGCAATTGCAGTACCTGCTAAAATTAGAAAGGGACTTAGCAGGGTGATGATGGCTGCTATTTTAACTTCTCTGGCTTCGACCTTATGCCCAAGGAATTCGGGGGTTCGGCCAACCATAAGTCCAGATATAAAGACCGCAATGATCAGATAAATGAAGTAGTTGAGGATACCTACGCCACAACCTCCATAGAATGAGTTGATCATCATTCCCAGCATCTGCCATAAGCCGGTTAACGGCATGGAACTATCATGCATACTGTTTACTGATCCGGTGGAAATAATAGTGGTTACGGTACTCCAGTAGGCTGACATTGCCGGACCGAAACGTACTTCTTTGCCTTCCATGGCACCGGTGTGTTGCGAGATGCCCATTTTTGCAAGCGCATGACTTCCGCCAAGCTCTGAGCTGAGTGTTGGGATCAGCAAGAGCAACATGCCTATAGTCATTACGCCAAAGATCATCCATGCGAGTCTTTTTCTGCGGATGAAATATCCGAAGGCAATGACCATAGCAATAGGAATGATGACCTGGGCAATTAACTCAACCATTGAGGTGAGATAGTTGGGGTTTTCTAATGGATGTGCAGAGTTTGCGCCAAACCATCCACCACCATTTGTTCCCAGATGTTTGATGGCAATCATTCCTGCGGCAGGTCCTCTTGATACATTTACGGTATCGCCCTGAAGGGAAATATATTGATCTTTCCCTTCGTAACTGGATGGTGTACCATTAAAGGTGAGTACCATAGCTATTAAAAAAGAAAGAGGAAGTAATAAGCGGGTGATTGAACGAACAAAGTAAAACCAGAAGTTGCCTAAATTGGTTGTGCTTTTTTCTCTAAAGGCCTTGAATAATACGAATGCAGCTGCGATGCCGGTTGCGGCACTTACAAATTGCAGGAACATGACTACGAAGTGCTGTGTCAGGTAGGTAAGTCCGCTTTCGCCTGAATAATGTTGAAGATTGCAGTTAACCACAAAACTGATAATGGTATTGAAGGCCAAATCAGGTGTCTGTCCAGGATTTCCATCAGGATTCAGAGGAAGCTTATCCTGAAAGATCAGTACAAAAAATCCGTAAATCAACCAAACCATGTTGATAGTTAATAAGGCTTTCATGTGCTGTTTCCAGTCCATGGGTTGATCAGGATTTATACCGGATAGTTTATAGATGAATTTTTCCAAAGGCTTGAAAAAGTCTGTCCATACTTTCTCTGCTGAGAATACTTTAGCCAGGTAAATTCCTAATGGAATTGCTATGGCCAGCGTGATGATGTAGGTGAGGATTACTCCAGTTAATTCGGTATTCATGATAATGAATTAAAATTTTTCAGGTTTAAGCAGTACATACACCATGTATACAAAAACTGCTAATGCGATGATAAATAATGCGGTCATAGTTTTAGATTTTCTCGAACCAATCGATGGATTTGTAAATCACCCAGCATAAAATTAAGAGGGCTAGTAGTAATAATATCGTTAACATATCTTTTCGTTTGATATTCCTTATCAATGGTTGTACCTAAATAAAGTTGTAGATGTAACTAATTTATATACAGATAGATAAAAGTGTTTCATCAATTTGATATAATCCATAATGAAAAAAACCCTTCCGTTTTGGAAGGGTTTTTTTCATTATGGAAGGGTGTTTTAGATTAAAAGGACTGGATGTTATACTCTTCAATTTTACGGTAAAGGGTTGTCAGGCCTATCCCCAACAATCTTGCTGTTTCCGTTTTATTCCCTTTGGTATGCTGCAGTACTTTGGAGATATGATGTTTTTCTACACTGGCTAGGTCCAAAGATTGAGTTTCCTGCTGTCCGGAGTGAAATTCGTAGGGTAATAAATCGGGAGTAATGATTCCTCCATCAGAAAGAATGGTTACGCGTTCCATTATGTTTTTAAGTTCCCTGATATTTCCTTTCCAGGAATGATCTTTTAAAAGTTGGATAAACTTGTCGTCCATTTTACCGCTACCGAAACTCGTTTTTTCGGCAAACTCTTTCAGGTAATGTTTGGCAATGAGTTCAATGTCTTCTTTACGATCTTTCAAGGCGGGTAAATAGATAGTGAAAACGGAAAGGCGGTAAAAGAGATCGAGACGGAAACGGCCGGCTTCAGCCTCCTCTTGCAGGTTGCGATTTGTTGCAGCCATCAGGCGGACATTTACTTCTGTGGTTTTTGTATCACCCACTTTAATAAAAGTACCTGATTCAAGGATGCGTAACATTTTAGCCTGAAGATCGAGGCTCATCTCACCAATCTCATCCAGGAAGATTGTACCTCCATGAGCTTCCTCAAAGAGTCCTTTTTTATCTTTCTGAGCGCCTGTAAAGGCACCGGCTTTATAGCCAAAGAGTTCACTCTCTAATAGTTCGCGCGAAATGGCACTACAGTTGACTGCTACAAAGGGTTTCATCTTACGGGCACTTTCATATAAAATAGCCTGTGCAAATACTTCCTTTCCTGTTCCTGTTTCACCTAGAAACAAAACGGTAGTATCGGTTTTTGCTACTTTCCTGGCTAGTTCTTTTGCTTCTTTTATAGCTCTTGAGTTCCCTAGTATGGTATCAAAACTATATTTGCTGCTTACTTTTTGCTCCAGCTGACTCACCCGATATTGCAGATTCGCTTTATCAAGGGCTTTGTTCAGCAGCGGAATGATTTTGTCGTTATCATCGCCCTTTGTGATATAATCAAATGCCCCATTTTTAATGGCAAGGACACCATCTTGTATGGTCCCATATGCGGTTAGGTTGATCACTTCAACAAATGGCTTGATCTCTTTGATCGATTTAACGAGTTCAACTCCGTTGGCATCAGGCAGTTTTACGTCGCTGATTACCACCCTGATGTCCTCGTTCTCGACCATCTTCAGTCCTGATTTTCCATTCGGAGCTTGCAAAACTGTAAATCCCTCCAGTTCTATAATGCGGGCAAGCAAACCGCGTAACTTGTTTTCGTCATCAATAATCAGAACAGTAGGACCCATGTGGAATATTTAAGATCCAATATTACTCATTTTCTACTGTCAGAAAGTTTAATTGTATTAAAAAAAGGTTTAGGATGTGTGTAAATAAATTAGGATGTATATAAATAAATATTGTTGTCCGGTAAAACCGGGATTAGTA
>NZ_MDFN01000015.1 GCF_001730525.1 Arcticibacter eurypsychrophilus | reverse complement strand
CCAGTATCAGTGAGAACACCGGTTGGGCAGTAGCGAGTGATCCATGTACACTGCTGTTATCAAACGGCTGGCGTATCCCAACTTATACCGAATGGAACAATGCAGATATTCCACCACAAAACTGGACTACAGCCAGTGATGCGTACGCCTCAGTGCTCAAAGTTCACATGGCAGGCTATCTTGCAGCCGCAACCGGAGTACTGACTACCCGTGGAACGATTGCCAATTACTGGAGCAATAACTATTATAATGCAGGACTGGCCTATTCCTTTTCTGCAGGCATAAGCAGCAGTAATACAGCCATTCCGGATAAGGCAAATGCCTTCTCTTTGCGTTGTATCCGTGATGCCATTGTGATAGGCAAACCATCTGTAAGCAACGTGAAAGTGCCGACCACATCGATGACCGCAACTACAGCCGCTGGTACAGCAACGGTCGCTCCTGATGGCGGTGCAACTGTAACTGCCCGTGGCCTGTGCTGGAATGCAATCGGTTCTCCAACAGTTGCGGATAATCTTGTTCCTGCCGGAACCGGTGTAGGCGAGTTTACCGTAACCCTAACCGGGTTAGCAGAAGGGCTGACCTATTATGTACGTGCCTATGCCACTAACACTGCCGGAACCACATACAGTCCGGACGTGACCAGTTTCAAAATTTGTCCGCCCGTATTTACGGTGATCCATACCGCCGGACTGAATGGCGCTCCTGTTACCAAAATGGTAACCTACCATTCGGTAAGTACCAATATATCCGGTACTGCCGCCTGCTGGCTAACCCAAAACTTGGGTGCCGACCGTCAGGCACTATCTGTGGACGATAATACAGAAGCATCTGCAGGCTGGTACTGGCAGTTCAACCGTGTACAGGGATATAAAAATGACGGCACAACACGTACCCCGTCGAATGCCTGGACCGCCTGGACCACGGGTATTAGTGAAAATATCAACTGGACTACAAGTGATCCATGTACCCTGTTACTTTCAGGAGGCTGGCGTATCCCGACTCAAACAGAGTGGTCCAACGCAGACGCAGCTCCTCAATACTGGGCAACGGCAGTAGATACCTATGCCTCTGTACTGAAACTGCACCCTGCAGGTTACCTGGCTTACGATACAGGACTCCTTACCAACCCGGGATCCAGTGGAAATTACTGGGCCAGCATTCAATATGGTGCGGGCAATGGTTATGCACTTAACCTGGGTAGCAGCAGTAGTGTGGTTGCACCTAATAAAGCTCAGGGATCAAACCTGCGCTGTATTCGTGATGCGATAGTAATAGGAAGACCTTCTGTTAGTAACGTAACGGTGCCAACTTCAACCATGACGGCAAATACAGCTCAGGGAACGGCTACGGTAACTGTCGATGGCGGAGCCGCAGTAACCAGCAGAGGCCTGTGCTGGAACGCTACAGGGAATCCAAGTATAGAGGATAATCCTATCTCAATCGGTACCGGAACCGGCATGTTTACCGGAACACTACCCGGCCTAAAACAAGGTATTACCTATTATGTACGGGCTTATGCCACCAATAGTGTAGGTACCGTATACAGTCCTGATATTACCACATTTAAACTTTGTCCACCAACCTTTACTGTCATTCATACTGCAGGACTAAATGGTGCACCAGAGACCAAAACAGTGACCTACCATTCGGTAAGCACCAATATCTCCGGATCAGCAGCCTGCTGGCTTACCCAGAATCTGGGAGCTGATCAGGAAGCAGTATCAGCATCAGACGCAAATGAAGCATCTGCCGGTTGGTACTGGCAGTTTAATCGTTTGCAAGGATATAAGTCAGACGGAGCTACATATACTCCATCCAATGCCTGGACAGACTGGATAACTAGTATTAACGAAAACATTAACTGGGCAGTATTGGCGGATCCATGTACTCAGCTTTTAGGAAATAGCTGGCGTATTCCAACCAATACCGAATGGAGTAATGCAGATGCTCCACCACAGAATTGGAGTTCAGCAATAGATACTTATGAATCTGTTTTAAAGCTTCATCCTGCAGGATTTATGGCATATGATTCAGGTGAGTTAGCAAACAGGGGCTCTAGCGGAAATTATTGGAGCAGTATGCAATCTTCAGCAGTGGGGGCTTTTGTACTGAACCTGGGTAGTAATAGTAGCGTTACAGCTCCGTCTAAAAATTATGGTTATTCTGTCCGTTGTATTCGTGATGTCGTGACGGTGACCAAACCTTCTGTAAGCAATGTAACAGTGCCAACTTCATCGATGACCGCTACCACAGCACAAGGAATAGCAACGGTAACTCCAGATGGCGGTGCAACTGTAACGGCTCGTGGATTGTGTTGGAATACAACAGGTAATCCTATTATTGAGGATAATCCCGTTGCATGTGATGCTGGAACTGGAAGTTTCACCGGAACACTTACTGGGTTAAAACAAGGACCAACATATTATGTAAGAGCCTATGCCACTAATAGTGCTGGAACAATATACAGCCCGAATGTTACTATCTTTAAAATCTGCCCTAGTACGTTTACCGTAATTCATACAGCAGGCCTGAACGGCGCCCCTGTTACCAAAACGGTAACCTACCACTCAGTGAGCTCCAATATTTCAGGATCCGCCGCCTGCTGGCTTACCCAGAACTTGGGAGCCGATCGTCAGGCAATGTCAGCGAATGATAATACCGAACTATCCGCAGGTTGGTACTGGCAATTCAATAGGTCACAGGGTTACAAAAATGACGGCACAACACGTACCCCGTCAAATGCCTGGACCGCCTGGACTACTAGTATCAATGAAGGTCTCCACTGGGCAGCTGCAAGCGATCCATGTACTTTGCTACTTTCTGCAGGCTGGCGTATCCCAACCTCTACGGAATGGAGCAATGCTGATGCTGCACCTCAATTCTGGACATCCGCTGTAACCACATATGCATCTGTACTGAAACTGCACCCTGCAGGTTACCTGGCTTATGATAGTGGTACGCTCATAAATCCAGGGACTAGTGGCTACTATTGGAGCAGTACCCAATACAATTCAACTAATGGTTATGCGCTTAACCTTGGAAGTGGCAGCAGTTTGATCTTTCCTAATAAAGCTCAGGGCTCTAACCTGCGCTGTATCCGTGATGCTGTGGTTTTAGCCAGACCTTCTGTAAGTAACGTAACCATTCCATCTTCTTCCTTAACATCTAATTCCGCTGATGGAATAGCAACTGTAACACCTGATGGCGGCACGATTGTTACTGACCGGGGATTGTGTTGGAACACTACTGGTACTCCAATTATAGAAGATAACCCGATTCCTAACGGTAGTGGAACAGGTGGCTTTACTACATCGATTAGTGGTTTGAAAGAAGGGCCAACTTATTATGTAAGAGCCTATGCTATTAATAGTGTAGGAATAACCTATAGTCCCGATGTAACTAGTTTTAAAATTTGCCCTGCTGTATTCCAGGTTACCCACACTGCTGGTGTAAATGGAGCTCCTGAGACCAAAACAATAAACTATCATGCTGTAAATAGCAGTATATCAGGGATTGCTAAATGCTGGCTTAGCCAAAATCTGGGTGCATCCCAGCAAGCTTCATCTGCAATTGATGCAAGTGATGGTTCAGCTGGTTGGTATTGGCAATTTAATCGTTTGCAGGCTTATTCCAATGATGGAACAACCCGCACACCATCTACCCCTGCTTGGGTAGTTAGTATATCTGAAAGCGCTAATTGGTCCGTTGCAAATGATCCTTGCGTGCAGATGCTTTCAACTGGCTGGCGCATACCTACAAATGTTGAGTGGACCAATTCAGATGCTCCTCCTCAAAACTGGACATCGTTAAATGATGCGTTTAGTTCTGATTTAAAACTTCATGCTGCCGGTTATCTAGGAATAAGTAATGGTGGATTAAATGGCAGAGGAGTTTACGGACGCTACTGGAGTAGTATGCAAATTAATAATCCTAGTGGTTACTATTTAGAACTTTATAATGGCAGCGGTACAAGTTATATGGAAAAGGCGTATGGTTTTTCACTTCGTTGTATAAAAGATTAATAATATAAAATCAAGTAAGATGGATAATGTTAAGAAAATGAAAGTAGGTTTTATGAAAATGTGTGAGTCGGGAATATTTGTCTTCCTTTTTGTCTTTGTATGTAATGTAAAATCAGAAGCACAGGATGTAACTGTGAAGATTCATATTTTGGGTGTTTATGAGAGCAAGATTACTTTATTACCCTTGGTTGGCGCCAATGCTTTGAAACCCCTGGTAGAAAAGGTAGGTATTAAAAGTGGAGAAATATCCACTATAACAGTTCTTAAAGATCGTTTACCCGGCACCTTTGTTCTTCGCTTTGATTACAAAGAAAAGGAAAGTAGTACCCCTTACCCTTCAGAAAAATACATCTTTATAAATAATCAAAATCTAGAATTATGGGTACAGCCAAAAGCAGTTAGTAATCCTGATAGTACTTACTTCCAAAAAGATGAAATGGAAAATAGCCTTTTTGCATCCTTTTCAATAGAGAATGCAAAACGTAAGCAACAAATAGGACTTCTTCAAAATTTTCTTATGGCTTATGATAAACCTCAATCACCATTTTATAATACTGGAATTCAAGAATACGAGACCCGACGTGTAGAATATAATCAATGGATTACTTCACAAATAAATCAGCATAAAGAGGCATTTATAAGTACTATTTTCCCTTTTCAGTACGTGCAACCTATTGATTGGAAGGGTAAAGAAACGGATAGAATAAACAGCCTGATGGCTCATTATTTTGATAACATGGATTTTAAAGATCCTCTTTTAGTAAAAACAGCAGAACTCAAGGAATGGATGGATAAATATGTAAATTTCTATGGAGCCATGTCCACAACCATTGCTTTGAGGGACTCCCTGTTTACCCTTGCAGGTAAAAGATCAATAGAAAAGGCAAAATCAGGCCATCCTCTTGTATATGGATGGGTAGTCGATTACTTTTATAAAGGATATGAAGGATTCAACATTCCTTCTGGCATCAAAATGCTGGAACCCTACTTGCAGGATCCTAAATGCCTGACAAGTAAAAGGCTCGAGATTGAAAAACGCCTTCAGGGAATAGAATCCATACGACCAGGAATTATCGCCCCCGACTTTCTAACTACAGACAAAGCTGGAAAGGCTGTTCAGTTCCTGAATTACAAAACAGACTCACCTTATAAACTAGTGTTATTCTGGTCAGCAGATTGCCAGCATTGCAAGGAGCTAATGGAAAAATTGCAGCCCTTGTATCAGCAAATTGGTGGCAAGGATAAGATGGAAGTATTTGCTTTGAGTCTTGACTTTACCGACGTCGAAATCAAAGCTTGGGAAGATGCAAAATTAAAATTAGTTGGCTGGAAACACAGCAGACCCAAGGATGGAATTAACAGCCCGGAAGCAAATGCATATTATGTACTTGCTACACCTGTGATGATCCTTGTTGATTCAAAAACAAATAAAATAGTAGCTCTTCCAGATTCAGCAGAACAACTTGAAGAAGCAATCAAAAAGATAAAATAAGGTTGAAGGGACGGAGTACACATATACAGAAATGAAAAAACCGGTAATATTCTTAGCAATAGCGTTTAGTATAATAATTTTCCCGAATAGTTTAAAGGCTCAACTAAATGCTGGAACAGAAGGCCTGTTTATTAAAAGCGGTACCTCATTTTCCGTTGATGGACTAGCTCTTATACCATCCGACGATTTATACATGAATAACTTGAGTATTATAAGAGAGTCTTTGCCTGTTAACTGGCCTCAGTATAATGGAATCAGGCGCATATACCATTTTAGTAGTCCTGTTATGTATCGTGGGTATCTGGCTTTGAATTATATGGATACCGAACTAAACGGAAATAAGGCAGCAGAACTTACCTTAGCGTATACCAGCACAGTAGCCAGTGCGAATTACTCTAATTATACTTTTTCTTCTTTAAGTGCCGTAAACGTAAATAAGAATATAATTACTGAAGTTTTTGGGACCGCCATCAGTTTTTCTGATCTAACGGCAGTAACTCCTGGATTCCTTGTCCCTCCTGTTACGCCATCAGAAGCAACAACTATTTGCGAAGGTTCTTCAGTGACCTTAAGTACAGTGGATGCAATGGCATGGCAATGGTATCGCGATGGCATCCAGTTAACAGGTAGTAAACGTCGCAATTTAGTAGTATCCCAAAGTGGGAATTACGCAGTACGAACTACCTTTTCCAACGGAGTAGCAAGTACTTCATTTCCTGTAACTATTAACGTGAGCCCACCAATTGTAGGAAATGTACTATCCGGTACAAAAACGGGCCTTTCATTAGGAGCTACAGCTAAATTAACAGCTTCCGGTGGTACATCTTATCAATGGGAGAGTGCTGATGGAATTATCAATGGTTTAAATTCCGATACATTAGTGGTCAGACCAACAAAATCTACCACATACCAGGTTATAATCAGTAATAGCTTTGGTTGTAATACGGTTAAAACAATAGAAGTGGTTGTAGCGAATGATTATAAAACTTTGGAAGCAAATAATTTAATAACACCCAATGGTGACGGTATAAATGATTTCTGGGTCATAAAAAATATCGATTTATATCCTAATAATGAGCTGAAAATATTTGATCGTGCTGGAAGAGTCGTGTTTAGTCAGACTGGTTATAATAATACCTGGGACGGAACCTTTAATGGAATTCTCTTGTCTGAAGATACTTATTACTATGTCTTATACCTCGATTCTGGAAAAGGAAAATTAACTGGTTTTATATCAGTTGTACGCCCATAACCGCAAAAATACTATGGTAAAAATACTTTGTGCAGATACTAAAATGCAAAACAAAATAGATACATATATCCCTTTTCTAAGTCTACTATTCATCTGCTTTGGTTTAACTATTCAGCAGGCAAATGCACAAATAGTACCCTTGGCCGCTCAATATTACCTGAATCAATATTTAGGTAATCCTGCTTTTGCAGGTTTTGATGAAGGGTTGAGGGTCAATATTGCTTATCGCAATCAGTGGAGGGCTATTCCCGGCTCTCCGGTTACTCAATCCTTAACAGGAGATTATCTCTTGCCTACATTCGAAGGAGGTAAAGCTGGTGTAGGCTTAAATGTCTACAGCGATAATGCTGGCTTGATTAAAAGAACGAGAATAATGGGTAGTTATGCTTATCATTTACCTCTTGATGGTGGAACTCAGTTCATTCATTTCGGTTTATCTCTAGGGATGATGAATGAACGTCTGGATAACGAAAGTATCATTGCTGATCCAAATGATGTTCTTGCTGATCTATATAACCAGCGGAAAACATATGTTGATGGCGACTTTGGAGTAATTTATACGAACGAGCGGATGACTTTCCAGGGTACAGTGCCAAATTTGAAGAAGTTTCTTAGAAAGGATAATACGGTATCTGTGGATGGATCAACTTTCTTTATGGCTATATCATATAAAATGGGTAGAAATCCGGATGTTTTATCACTTGAACCTAAGTTTTGTTTGCGTGGGGCACAAGGCATAGATAACTTATGGGACTTTGGATCGAATTTAAGTTTCTCTGATAAAGTAACCTTGATGGCGATGTACCATAGTAGTCAAAGCTCTACTGTAGCTCTGTCCATAAATTACCTGAATAAATGTACGCTTCAGGGGGTTTATAGCAGTCAGCTTGCAGGTCAAAGAGAAGCAACCGGGGGAAGTTTTGAAATCAATGTTAAAGTGCCCTTAAAACGTAACAATAAAGTCAAATCCTATACCTTCTAATTTGTTGCTTTGTAACATTTCCCAATAGGTTTTTCTAAAGATGTTCTGAGTTATTTCACATTTATCCCTACCTTAAGCAATCAAAATGTGCATAATGAGATACTTGCTTCTTTCCTGTCTTTTACTTGTTTCTACCTGTCCTATTTTCGCTTTGGATGATGATACCATTGTTGGCAAGTGGATCGACCAAAAAGGCGAAGCCAAAATTGAAATCTATAAGAAAGGGAACCAGTTTTTTGGAAAATTATACTGGTTAAAAGATCCTTTTGATAAGAATGGGAATGTTAGGAAAGATAATAATAATCCGGAAACGGCTCTACGGGACAGGGACTTGAAAGGTATCGAAATATTAAAAAACTTCACTTATAATCAGGATCACGAATGGACAGGAGGTGAAATTTATGATCCCAGATCAGGAAAAACCTACGATTGTAAAATATCTTTATCTGAAGAAGGCGAATTGAATGTAAGAGGATTCATAGGATTTAGCTTAATAGGGAAAACTGAAACGATGATCAGATTGAATTAATCAACAAACGATGTATTCGTAAAATTCAAATAGTCCACAACAATATAATAAGTGAGAACAATAGGGCTTAATCTTGATTTTTTCTGTATAGACTCACTCCGGTCTAGGTTTGATTTAACTGATTTGAGAAATATCTTGCATTAGCCCTCAATGTTTTGACTTGTTTTATTACGCCCTAAATAACCGAAAATTTAGGCAAAAAAAATAAGCTCTCGATGGGCGAGAGCTCAAACTAACCAATTATAAACCTAAATTATTGAAAGGAGCTGTTAGAGAAGGAATCGAACCTTCAAGATTTTAACCTGTTCCAAACGCTACAGTGTGCTCAGGTTTTTTATTCCCTTTTGCTTGATACAAATATAATACGTTTATCTGTTCCTTGCAAATATATTAATCAATCTTTTTAATTATTGTAATTGTCGTAAAAGAAAACGTTCCCGGTTGTTAATTTTGCTATTTAAGTAATTGCACAAATAGACTTATTGAGAGTTTAATAATCCTAGAAATCAATTATTTCTGCGTTACTTTAAGATACGAACGATTTATACTTTAACTTCTTATTATTTCTAAATTTTATTCTTAAAAACTAAGTGCTAGCTTAATCGTTTACATTCAGAATCAAAATTTAATATATCATGATAAGAAATGCAACAGCTGTCTGGACCGGATCAGTCAAAGAAGGTAACGGGAACTTAACTACTCAAAGTACTGTTCTTGATCATACACAATATTCATACAACTCACGCTTTGCAGAAGGTGTTGGAACCAATCCTGAAGAGCTAATTGCAGCTGCACATGCAGGCTGTTTTACTATGATGTTAAGTTCTGTATTAACCGAGGCTGGTTTTATAGCAGATCAATTAACAACCATTTGTGAAATTACTTTTGAAAATGGTGTGATTGCAAAATCTCATTTAAGTGTTGAGGCTAAAGTCCCTAAAATTGAGGAAGACAAATTTCAAGAACTAGTTACAAATGCAGAGCAGAATTGTCCTGTTAGTAAATTGTTGAAGACAGAAATCTCTTCTGAAGCAAAATTACTTAGCTAAATTCAATAAGGTCTAATTTAATACTTGAACCTAAAAAACCGGAGAGGGCTTCCTAACAAAACCCTCTCCGGTTTTTCCCCCTTACATTTTCCGCCTGAAAGACAGTATTCATCGTTATTTTTCAATAGCTTACCTAATAACTATTTCACAATAAATATCTTGAGTATACTTTTGACATAACAAATTCCGCTTAATCCTTCTCTCTGCAAGACTCTATATGATTTTTAGAAAATATAAACCACAACTGTGGCTTTAAGCAAGTCAATAAAGAAACTTATCCTTATTCTTGATGCCATGTTGAAAAGGAGGAACCCTTTCTGAACTCTTCCTTTAAACCTAAAATAATGGATTCTAAACAAGCAACTAATAGAAATCAGATTTTCTTTTCTTGTAAAATATCCCGAATCTGAGTCAGTAAAACTTCCTCCTTCGTTGGAACAAAAGGTACCGTAGGAGCTATTTCTTCTTTACGTTTCAAAGAATTAATGGCTTTTACAACTAAAAAAATACAGAAAGCGACAATAAGGAACTGAATCAGTGTATTCAAAAACAGGCCGTATTTAATGGAGACTTCGGCAACAGAATTAGCCGGATCGGCTTTTTGAAGAAGTAATACCTTGTTTGCAAAGTCAATACCACCCGTCAGGTAGCCGATTGGTGGCATAATGATATCACTTACCAGTGAGGTTACTATTTTGCCAAAGGCAGCACCGATGATTACACCCACAGCAAGATCAATTACATTGCCCTTTGCTGCAAACTCTTTAAATTCTTTTACAATGCTCATAGGATTAAGTTTAGTATATAGGTTGATGATGTATATTCTAAACTAAAATAATAAAAACAAACATTAGTATATACTTAGGAAATAAATAATTATTGGTTTATATAAAAAGTCCAATTTTCCTATTGCAACTCTTAATGCAGTCAACATGCTATTAAAGACCAAAAGCGTTTTTAAGTAACATACCATTAGGTTGCATGAAGCTCATGTTTTTAAGCAATTCCCCGTCGTGGAGCCTGAAAATCATGGGAAGACAAAATCTACAATAAGCTAGGTTTAATTTACAAAAAAGGTCATTATAATCCCTTAATAAACCTTAGCTTCCCATTTCTTAACCCCTACCTACCTTTTCACAAACTTCTTTTTCCTTTTAAAAGGAGTGCTACCTGTTGAGGTCTTAAAAACAGGCTCTTCACCAATTTCCACTGGTAAAGCAATATGAGGAATTGGCCTTCCAATCAATGCTTCTATGTTAAGCAGCTTGCGCTGATCTTTCTCGTTTACAAAGGTAATTGCCGTACCGGTAGTTTCCGCTCTTGCAGTACGTCCAACCCGGTGTATGTAATCTTCCGCATCAATCGGTGCGTCAAAATTCAGTACCAGACTAATCCCTTCCACATCAATTCCTCTGGAAAGTACATCCGTTCCAATCAATACACGTAGTTTACGATTCCTAAACAAGAGCATAATTTCTTCCCGCTCAGACTGGTCCAGATCCGAATGAAAAGCCTTAGCCTGAATCTTTATAGCCTTTAACGACTTATATAATGCCTTGACCTTATCTTTAGTCGAAGCAAAGATCAATACACTCGAATACTCATTCTTTTGAAGCAGCAAGGTAATCAAAGGAATTTTCTGGCTATCCGTAACCTTATAGATCTGTTGATCAATTCCTGCAGCAGGTGTTGATACAGCCATAGTTACCTGTTCCGGATGATTCAATATAGAAGTGGCCAGTTTACGAATCTTTGGAGGCATTGTAGCGGAAAACATAACTGTCTGTCTTTGAGCAGGCAAAAAACTGATGATCCGCATGATATCATCCAGAAAACCCATGTCCATCATTCTGTCCGCTTCATCCAGAATCAAACATTTTAAATGCTCCGCCTTAAACGTACCTGCATTCAAATGCGCAATCAGCCTTCCCGGTGTCGCTATTATAATATCTACCCCATCTTTAAGCGCTCTTTGTTGTTGTCCGTAAACAATCCCATCGCCCCCGCCATATACGGCCACTGAACTAATGCCTGTAAAATAACCCAGACCCTCAACCTGTTGGTCAATTTGCTGTGCCAGTTCCCGTGTTGGCGCTAAGATAAGCGTATGTGTAAATTTCTTATCTGTCTTTGATATGCTATTCAATACTGGTAAAAGATAAGAGGCTGTTTTACCGGTTCCAGTTTGTGCACAGGCAATCAAATCTTTTCCTTCTAATATTAAGGGTATTGTTTGTTGCTGAATAGGGGTAGGCTCTTTATAGCCCATACTTAGAATGCCGTCAAGCAATGGCTCTTCGAAATTAAAATCGTTGAAAGTCAATATATTTATTTCTTATTATTTGCCAAGTTAAAAATTAAAATTCATACGCAGATCAAAATCTTGACGAAAATTATACTTTATGTAACGGATAAAGCGCTACCTTAATGCCTTTAAATGCAAAAAGACATGAAAGCCTACATCCTATTCCTCACCATCCTCAGCATTATCGTAGTATCCTGTACTAATTCTAAACAATCAAATGAAAATGCCGCATCTAAAGAACTTTTAAAAAAGAAAAATAATATTGATCTGATGATCACCGATAGTACATTGCTTGTTTTTGTCAAAGTGAAGGGCAAAAATCAACTTGTTCCAGTGATAGACAGGAAATACCCTCAAAAAATTGAAACCACTTTTAACATCTTAAAAGACAAAGAAGATCGTATTGTCTTTATTTCCGAAATGCCTTATAATGAAACGAGTGAATGGTTTATCTCTTATAAAAGCTATTTTGATGAACAGGGTAAATTATTTGCCTTTCAGCGCTTAAATAACTTTCTTAATAATGAATGTACGCATGGAGCCGCAATGGAAAATAGTATAGGCTATTATAATGCTGAGTTTAAACTGATCGATTCTTTATATACCATTACTGATACCTACAAAAAGCCACTAGATAAAAAGGCTTGTAAGTTCCCTTATAATTTCAAATACACGGTCATTAAGGATTTAAAGGAGTACAAAACACTTAAGAGTATTCCTTCCATTTAGTAAGCATACCAGTAACTAAGCCTATAAGCAAACAAGTAATCAACCAAGCATACAAGTAATTAGCAAGCAAGAAATAAAGGATGTAAATAATCCAGTGAATAAAAACGGTAATTGTTAATTCTTAGCGCGTGTACTTTTAACTGTAGGGTTTCCCTCCCAACGACTTTGTTTAATTTGCCGCTCTGTGATTTTATATATGTCGATTTTGATGCCGTCTAGCGTAGTCTGCAATTCCATTACATCTTGTTGAATGAGCTCATGTTGAATAGTAAGGTAATCTTCCTTTAAATTCATCAGTTCTTCTATAGTAGATTTAAGGTGTGACTGATGGCAGAAAATTTTATTAAGCACCAAATTTTTTTTCCTGTCCAGGGTATTGATTGCACAGTTAATTTCTTGAATATTGTTTGTATTTTCGTCATTCAGGTCTTCAGTAAAGAATTTGAGTAACAGTTTCTTTAAAAATTTAACCTCATCTTCAAAAAAGTCAATGTATGAAAGCCAATTCCTTGAAGAAAGATATAGGGTTTGGATTGTAGCCCCAGAACCATAGATGATTGGTGTTTTTAATATTTCTGCTTTCATGGTATTAATTATTATATTAACGACAGATATAAAATTGAGGTTATTTTGCTTGATAAAAATGATGGATGTCATTTAAGATACTGATATATAGAACAAACTAAAACCTAATGAAAAGAGTTATTAAATCCGGATTAATCGTAGGGGTTATATTATTTGTGATCAGCTATGGTGGACTTTTTCTGAGCATCATGTTTTTCCCTGCCCTTTTTGTCGATTATAATAATCCCCTCTTTAATTCCGATGGAAGCAGAGACGTATTGTTTTACATGCACGCCTTTATTATCAGTATGGCTTTATCCTGGTTCTGGGAACGTTTTAAACCTCTGTTTAAGGGTGGATCAATTATAAGAGGAGTGGAGTTTGGACTCGTATATGGAATGGTTGCCTTGCTCCCTGTGATGTGGATCACCTTCAGCACAATGGATATCACTGTAGTAATGGTGCTCAGCTGGTTGTTTTATGGAATTGTACAGGCCATAATTGCCGGTGTAATTCTGTCCCGTATTAATCCCTAGTTTCTTAAAATCTTCATGGTAAGCTGAAACTCGACACTTAATTTATTACCTGTCTGAATCATTCCACCTAGCTTTCTGGGCGGTTTCAAATCAAAATCAGAGAAGTTTACATCCTGCTCTCCTAGTAGCCTGATGTTCCCTTGGTTGTCCAGCTTAAACGTGTAATTAATATCGAACCTTTTGGCCCGACCAGCAAGTTCAATATCAACAATTCCTTTTATTTTGCTTTCTTGTGTGCTTAAGGAAGGGAGTTTAGCCAGACTGACAAAACTGATTTTTAATTGTGGGTACTCTTTCGCTTTTAATGTTTTGCGCAAATCAGCGGTCATCATTGCATGGTGACAGTCAAATAGTTTAACATTCAATCCTAACCTGCCTTTTAACGGAATCCCCTCTCTTCCTGCAATCTTTCTATACACGTTGATTGTATCGGGTCTGCTATATCCTGTAATCTCACATGCGAAGGTGTTGACATTTGTGCTTCCTTTCACCCGAAGCGATCCTCCATTTAATACAACCCATTTTGTGCTTACAGGGGGACTTTCTGTTAATTTATAGCCAGTAAAACTATACAGCAAAAGAGAGGAAAGCGTGATGTAGAAAATAAACAATCGTTTCATAGCGGTTCTCTTTTGTCTGAATGCCCTGCAATTATAATAAAAAGTCAGGCTGAATATGACTCAGCCTGACCTTGAAAATAAAAACAGATTATTATAATTTAGAATCCAACAACAGCCTGGATTACATAACCATCGAATTTACCGCCATTTCTGTAATCAGTTGCAGCGAAATCCTTGTATTTCTGAGTAGTATATTCACCCTTTAAAAGGATGTTTTTAGTTAAGAACCAACCAGCTGAGAAAGATGTACGATCAATCTTAGTATCATTCGTTACGATTGAGTTTGCAGCTATTCCTGAAAGCGCATCAGATTTAACTGTATTGTAACGAGCTCCAACGAATAGATTTTCGCTGCTTCCAAATCGGTATACACCTTCAATAGCTATTTGTTGTGCATTGCGGCTATCTGCTTCAGTTTTAGATCTTCCCTTAGCTACTTCAAATGTTCCGAAAACTTCCAAACCATAAGTCTTAACAAATCCGTTTAATTGGAAAGCGTCAATTTTCTTAGTGAAGCCAGGGTTGTAACGTCCTGAAAATGCATTTGCAGAATATGTAACGCCAGCTAGAGGTGTTATTACTCCATTTACAGTTGTGCTTGCTTGCTCCATTACCATAAAGTAATTAGAACCGGTACGGTCACCACCATATAAGGTGTTACCATTGTTTCCTGCACTGCTGTTATGGTAGAATGAACCTGCAACACGGATCCTAAGATTTTCATCCACTTGTTTGTCAAATCCAATCTTTCCGAATATAGATGGTGATTTGCGCAAATTGTCGTCTATAGCTCCTGTTACCGGATCTTTTCCTATAGTAACACTATCAATGTTTCCCTTGATCAAGCCATTAGTTACCCCCAACATCGCGAAAGCTGCACCTTGTCTTACGTATACTTCTCCACCAATTTCAGTTGAGAATGCATCCATGATGTAGTTTTCAACAAATGGATTGTATAAAGTCTGTCCACCATCTGATCTGCGGAAATGCTGATCACCGTAGTTAATTTCAGTGTGACCAATTTTGATTGTTGTAAACTTCATGATATCTTCCCAGATCTGTCCTTTGAACGGAAGTTTATCAAATTGGATAAAACCACCTTTTACCCATGTTTCATTATGGTGACGAGAAGAAAGGTAACTGGTTAAGTTTAAACGGATACCATCAGCTAATTGTACATCCATAAATAAGTTGGCATTGGCGGTATTAAAACCGGGGCTCATTTTATACAGATTGTTCAAGCTATTTTCATGCTTTAAATTCTGGAATGATTGAGTAAATCCTGCGCCGAAACGTACGTCAAGACCATCAAATGTTGTTGCTGTATCTTTAGGTGTTTCAAATACATTGATGCCACTTTGATCATAACCTCTCATGTTTGTCCAATCTCTGGATGACTGAGCATTCACTAATGCCGGGCTCATAATCAACAGAGCATATGCGGTATTTTTTGCGATTGTAAGTAAACTAATTTTCATTGTTTTGGTGTTATTTGGTGTGTAATATGTATTATAATTTAGGTTTATTTCTTTAATTTTAGACTGAAGTTAACAGTTACGTCGTCAGTTACTTTTAATGCGCCCAGCATAAAAGATGGTGGCTCTACCTCAAACTCGCTCATTTTAATTTTTCTTGAACCTGATACAGTTACTGTACCATCTGTGTTCTCAATTCCTTTTGCCTGTAGGGTGACCGTTTTCGTTACGCCAGAAATTGTTAATGCTCCGGTAGCCTTAATTGTATATTGGTTTGTTGTTAGTGGAGTTACGGTGGCAGTACTCAGTTTAAAAGTAATGGTGGTAAACTTGTCTGCTTTCAATGCTTTGTGAGCTCTGGTATTTAGTAAGCCCTCTTTCCCTTTTAGATTTTTAACAGGAAGCGTAAAACTGAATGAACTAACATCTTGCAGGTTGCCTGCTTTGAAAACTAATTGTGCATCCCCCGTAAAACTTGTCGCTTCCATGGTCCAGTCATGAATATTCGAAGATCCTAATACTTTAATTTCAGATCCGGCTACTGCTTTGAAAGTTTGTGCTCCTGCTTGTGGAGTGAAACTTATTGCACAAATCGTAGATAAGAAGAGGATCATAAAAGTTTGATACCTGTTTCTTAATGGTGTGATGTTTGCCTTTTTCATTATGTATTATTTATGGGTGTTGTGAATTTTTGTGTGAACAAATGTAAAGCGGTTTAAAAGCCTGTGGAATGACGCGCCTTATTGAAAAATATGATGTTAAACATTTAATGTTTTAACAGGGTATTAGTATGTTATGACTTGAATAGGTACACCTTGTATATATGCAGCAGGTTTTGCTTTCTAAGTATCATCTCATGTAGCAGCTTATTCCTTTTGCATTACCGTGTCACAAATTATAAGAGTTAAAAAATTTGTCCTATTTTTAAGGAATAAATGGAAAAAAATAGGTGTTATGTTGACGATTAATCAAGAATGTGATCGCAGTCACTCTATATAAAATGCTTTAATTATACCTTCGTACACTATTTCAATCAAAAAATCATGACCAAGAATATTTTTATTGCCACTGCAGAGCCCTACAGCGGTAAATCTGTTGTCGCATTGGGTCTTGTTAATATGCTTTTGGGTAAAACCCAGCGTGTTGGTTATTTTAAACCCATTGTGAACTTTGATCCTACCGAACAAAAGGATGTAAACGTTCAAACTATTATCGAGCATTTTGGACTTCAGATCAATTACGAAGAAACATACGCTGTTACCCGTCAGGAAGCAATGCGCCAAATTGAAGGCGAAGGTCAGGGTCAGATGATGGATTTAGTAATCAGTAAGTTCAAACAACTGGAAGCCAAATATGATTTCAATGTAATTGAGGGTAGTGACTTTATAGGTGAAGGTGCCGCTTTCGAATTTGAAGCAAATATTTCTATCGCTAAGAACTTAGGTTCTCCGGTTATCATAGTCGTTACAGGTGCAAATAAAACAACTGCACAGGTTGTGAATTCTGTTCTCACCATGCTTCGTAATTTTGAAGCCAGAGAAATACAAGTATTAGCTGTTGTAGCTAACCGCACAATAGCCGATCAGGTTCATGATATTCAAGAGCTGCTTACGGCTCAGCTTCCATCAGGAATCTTATTAGCTATTATTCCTGATGATAGGGGGTTAGAAAGTCCTTCCATGAAAGAAATTTACGAAAACTTAGGTGGTAAATTACTCTTTGGCGAAGGTCAGCTGGCTAATCAGGTTGATAACTTCGTTACTGGAGCGATGAACGTTCCTAACTTCCTAAACCATATTAAAGAAAACGTACTGATTGTAACTCCTGGTGATCGTGGTGACATTATCCTTGGAGCCATGCAGGCCAATCTGTCTACCAACTATCCTAAAATTGCAGGTATTGTGTTAACAGGTGGTTTAATTCCGGAACAACCAATTTTAAGGTTACTTGGTGGTTCTCAAACCATTTTCCCGATCATTGCGGTTAAAACAGGTACTTTCCAAACAATCACCCAAATTGATGGCATCAAGCCAAAAATTACTACCGATAATGTGAATAAAATTCAACTGGCCATCGATACGTTCAGTAAGTACATGAACATTAAGTCTCTGGAAGAAAAGATCGTCACTTTTACATCAGAAGGTATCACTCCTCATATGTTCCAATATCAATTGGGTCAATGGGCTAAGCGGACCATCAAAAATATTGTATTGCCAGAAGGTCAGGATGACCGGATCCTGAAGGCCGCTACCCGCTTAATTAACCAGGGAATTGTGAACTTAACTATCCTTGGTGATCCGGAAGTTATCGCAGCATCTGTTAAAAGACTGGGATTGGATCTTGACTTTAATAAGGTTAAAATTATTGACCCTGTTAAATCTGAGTACTTTGAAGATTATGTGTCAACCTTGTATGAGTTAAGGAAAACAAAGAATGTAAACATGAGCATGGCTCGCGACTTAATGACCGATGTTTCTTACTTTGGAACCATGATGGTTTATAAGGGACATGCCGATGGTATGGTTTCCGGAGCGGTGCATACTACTTCTCATACGATCAGACCGGCTTTACAGTTTGTCAAAACTAAACCAGGTACTTCAGTGGTATCTTCCGTATTCTTTATGTGTCTTCCTGATCGCGTATCTGTTTTTGGAGACTGTGCGGTTAATCCAAACCCAACTGCCGAACAATTGGCTGAAATTGCGATCTCTTCTGCAGAAAGTAGTATCCGTTTTGGTATCGAACCACGTATCGCTATGCTTTCTTACTCATCAGGAACATCCGGCGAAGGTGAAGACGTAGAAAAGGTTCGTCGTGCTACTGAAATCGTGAAACAAAAACGTCCTGATTTGAAAATTGAAGGACCTATTCAATATGACGCTGCTGTTGACCCTATCGTTGGTAAACAAAAAATGCCTGATTCTGAAGTAGCCGGACAAGCAAGTGTGTTGATTTTCCCTGATTTAAATACAGGTAACAATACCTATAAAGCAGTTCAAAGAGAAACCGGTGCCTTGGCAATCGGACCAATGCTTCAGGGTTTAAATAAACCCGTTAATGATTTAAGTCGTGGTTGTACTGTTGATGACATATTTAATACTGTAATTATTACAGCTATTCAAAGTCAGCAGAATTAATTTTAATAAGATAGACACATGAATATATTTGTTGTTAACTGTGGTAGCAGTTCCATAAAATACCAATTATTTAAATGGCCTTCTGAAGAACCTATCTGTAGTGGATTGGTTGAGCGTATTGGTCTCGAGAATTCCATTATTACGCATAAGGTGTATACTTCAGCTGGCGAACAGGTTATCAAACGTGTGTTAGATTTACCAGATCATGATGCAGGTATGCAACAAGTAGGCGCATTGCTTACTGAGCCTGGCATTGGTGTAATTCAAAATCCGGAAGAAATTGAAGCTGTAGGTCACCGTATTGTTCATGGTGGTGAGTCTTTCGTTCAAACAACTATTGTTACTCCGGAAGTAAAGGAAGAAATTAAGAGACTGGCTATTTTAGCTCCTCTTCATAACCCTGGTCATTATGTGGGTATCAATGTAGCACAGAAGATTTTTTCAAAAGCAACTCATGTAGTTGTTTTTGATACTGCATTCCATGCCACTATGCCCGAAAAGGCATTCCGATATGCTATTCCTGAATCTTTCTATACTGATTATGGTGTGCGTGTATATGGATTCCATGGTACCAGTCATAAATATGTAAGCGAACAAGCTATTGCTTACCTTGAAAAACCTGATGCCAAAATTATAACCATTCACCTCGGAAATGGCTGCAGTATGGCGGCTGTTGATGCTGGCGTTTGTGTGGATACCAGTATGGGCTTAGGTCCGTTGGACGGCTTGATTATGGGCACCCGTTGTGGAAATATCGACCCTTCTGTAGTGTTCTTCCTAGTTTCTCAATTGGGATATGATATTGCTCAGGTTGATAATTTGTTCAACAAACAAAGTGGTATGCTGGGACTAACCGGTTTCAGTGATATGCGCGACATTCTGAAAGCGATTGATGCTGGAGATGAGAAGGCTAAACTTGCTTACGATATGTACGCATACCGGATCAAGAAGTATATCGGATCTTATGCTGTAGCAATGAATGGTCTTGATGCCATCATATTTACTGCAGGAGTAGGCGAAAATGATGATTATTTGAGGGAAGCAGTATGTGCGGGTATGGATTTTACCGGCATTAAACTGGATACAGAAAAAAATCATAAACGTGCAAAGGGATTGAGAGAAGTAAATCTTCCTGATTCAAGAGTTAAGGTGCTGATCGTTCCAACCAATGAAGAATTGGAAATTGCAAAAGAGTGTTTTGAGCTTTTAGAAAAGTAGATTCAACAAAGGATTTAAGGCATTATTGAGTTCTTTTTGATCCTTTTTAAATAACTAGTTGTTCGAAGGTCGTTTCCATTCAGTGGGAACGGCCTTTTTTTTTGTCCTTTTTTTAAGCTGGAAGGGGTGCTTGGAATAAAAAAGGGGGCGATGAAAGAAGATTAGTGTTAACTACTGATTAGCCTAACCCTATTCTAAAAGGGAACAACCTAATAGTAACTAGTCATCAGATTATGGGTGAGGCCACAGTGACGCCACGGTGAGGCCACAGTGAGGCCACCTTTTACTGCAAAAACGTGGCCTCAACGTGGCCTCACTGTAGCATCACGCTAGCATCAAGGGTAATCTTACCTTAATCGGGTTATAAGTATACTACTCCTTGATAATATTTCTCATTGATGATTTCTTTGCTGCTTTATAAAGCGCACCATGCGGAGTTGCTGCTAAATTTGGTGCATTAGAAGACAAACCTATCCTGTTGGTATAATGCTTTCTGATATTTAATTTGTTTATAGCTACTTTAGGCTGATGAATAAGTTGCGAACAGCATTCCTTCATGTCTTCATATGGATAGCCATCTTGTTGTTGTTTATTTATGTGTCGAGTAGAAACGGTGCAGTAAAAGACTCCATCGTAATCTTTTTATATTTTGGCCTGGTCAATATTGCGATTTTCTACATCAATTACCTCTATATTTTACCCAACTATTTAAATAGCCGAAGGTATCTGGGATGTACACTTAGCATTATTTTGCTTGTCCTTTTTTCTGCATGTGTTAAATATGCCATCGCTAGTATCTTCAGTGAAATTATTTTAGTTCAGGGACATAACCAGGATTACTATGTTAATTTTTGGGAATACCTTTTTATAGCCACCATTACAGGGACATTTTTTGTCTTTTTAAGTACGGCTTATAAGTTTACGGTGGACTGGTTCCTGAATGAAAAGATCAGGAAGAGTCTGGAGAATGAAAAACTCAGTACGGAACTTGCCTTTCTCCGCTCGCAAATTAACCCGCATTTTTTATTCAATTCCTTAAATAATATTTACTCCCTGGCTTATCAGCAATCCGAAAAAACCCCTGAAGCTATATTGAAACTATCTGAAATTATGCGGTATATGCTGGAAGATAGTAATGAGCCCAAAGTGCCGTTGCACCGGGAGATCAGGTATTTAAAGAACTATATTGAACTACAGACGCTGCGGTTTAAAAATGGGGCTTTTGTTGATTTTGGGATCAAGGCTGTGGAGGATCAGATACAGATCATCCCGCTGATATTGATCGCTTTTGTTGAAAATGCTTTCAAACATGGAATTGTATCCGATGCAGATCATCCGGTTAAAATTGATCTGCAGGTGCAGCATAATTTGATGATTTTCGAGGTATGGAATTTGAAAAGCGCTCAGAATAAAGATAATACAGGAGGGATTGGATTAAGTAACGTGAAACGACGATTGGAATTGTTGTACGAAGGCCGTTATGAACTGCTGATAGATGAGACGATTTCTACCTACTATTGCAAATTAGCCTTACATTTATAATATGATACGCTGCCTCGTAGTTGATGATGAACCTTTGGCTCTTGATATATTAGTTGATTATATCGCTAAGGTTCCAGATTTGAAATTAGTTAAAGCGACGACCAGCGCATTTGAGGCACTAGCTTTGGCGCAGGAAGAGGATATCGACCTTATCTTTCTGGATGTGCAGATGCCTGAGCTTACCGGGATCCAGTTTTTAAATATTATAAAGGGTAAGTGTAAGGTGATTTTGACGACGGCTTATTCGCAATATGCACTGGATGGTTATGAATTGGATGTTGCCGATTACCTCTTAAAACCGATTGCCTTTGATCGTTTTTATAAGGCTGTAGTAAAGGTGCAGCAGCAACAGAGTTTGCTGGCACCGGCAGTCTTGGTCCCTGAAAAGCAGAACAATGGGGTACCCGATTTTATATTTGTGAAAACTGAACACCGGATTCAGAAAATTTATATCAATGATATCCTATATATTGAAGGGTTAAAAGACTATATCTCCATTTTTACGGCTTCAGAACGGATTATTACGCTGCAGTATATGAAGAAAATGGAAGAGGTGTTGCCTTGTGCGATTTTTGCAAGGGTTCATAAATCTTACATTGTGGCTATTGATAAGATTGAGAGCATTGAAAGGGGAAGGATTCAAATTGGGGATAAAATTATTCCGATAGGGGATACTTACCGGGAGGCGTTTTTTAATAAGATCCAGGATCGGAATATTTAAGCTATAAATTCTCTGATCTGTTTTTCAGCTTGCAGAATCACTTCATCTGGAGAGAGTCCGGCGGCATCAACGGGTTTGAGTACTGTAAGTTTCATGTGTTCACCAAAGCTGAGTGGGTACTTACCGTACCGGGTTAACTTCCAGGAATTCTCAATGGCAATGGGTACGACAAGTGCGTTGGGTGCCCTTTTAAGGATCGTAGTCACTCCGCCAAGTATAAAAGGTTTCATGCAGCCATCTTTAGAGCGTGTCCCTTCAGGGAAGATGCCTGCGGACCAATTGTTTTCCTTCATCCGTTTGGCAAGTTTCAATATTTCGGCAATGGATTGTTTGGGATCTTTGCGGTCGATGTTTGCTGCACCACCATATTTAAGATTGAAAGAAATACTTGGAATTCCTTTGGTGAGTTCAATTTTGGAAACAAATTTAACGTGATATCTTCGTAAGAACCAGATCAGGGGAGATACGTCGTACATGCTTTGATGGTTGGCCACAAAAATCAGAGGTCTTCCTATGGGCAGATCGTATTCGTTTTTAAACTGTACCCGGCATCCTACTATATAATAGGTAGCGACTAAAAAGAAGTTCATGATATCAACGGAAAGTTTATGTCCGGCATACCCCCCGAATTTAAGACTTAACCACTGGATGGGGTGAAAGATGACGAGGAATAAGCCAAACATCAGGTAATGAATCGGAGACAGGATATAGCCGAGGAGCTTTTTTACTTTCATGCTAGTTTATTTTCTAACAATAAGATCTTCACTTTCAAAATAGCGGCTATGCTCATGGAATCGGTGATTCTATTGTCGAGCACCATCTGATAGGCTTGTTCAAATGGCACGCGTTTGAGTTGAAGTTCTTCGGTTTCTTCGGGCTCTGCCTGGCCTAGTTGAAGTCCGCGTGCCAGATAGATGATTCCGAATTCGTCAGATACTGAATTGGAAAGATGAATATGCTGCAATTCGGTCCAGTTTGATGCGGTTAATCCGGTTTCTTCCAGCAATTCTCTTTTGGCAGATTCAAGCGGGTTGATGCCTAATGGCCCACCACCTTCTGGGATTTCCCAGCTGTATTGATTCAGGGCAAAGCGAAACTGACCAACAAGCCAGATATGAAGGTCCTCATCCAGGGCGATAATACCTAATGCGAAGTTTTTGAAATGCACTTTTCCGTAAATACCATTCCCACCGGAGGGGTTAAGTACCTTATATTCGGTTACATTTATCCATGGGTTGGTGTAAACTTCATTCTGAGATAAGACTTTCCATGGATTAGTGTCTTCATTTATCATGGTGCAAAGTACTAAAAAAGGGGCTGTAATTACAGCCCCTTTTATTTAAAAATAGTTTTTCGAGTTCACCTTAAAGGCCAAAAGCAGCTTTCACCTGATCCTGGTAATCTAATTTTTCCCAGGTGAAAAGTTCTACCTCTATGGTTTTCTTTTCGCCATTGGCACCTTCGAAAACCTTAGTTACGATTTCATTTTCTCTTCCCATATGTCCGTAAGCAGCTGTTTCAGAATAAATCGGGTTGCGGAGTTTTAGGCGGGTTTCAATTCCATAAGGAGTCATATCGAAAAGCGCGGTGATTTTCTCAGCAATTTCACCGTCTGTCAGGTTTACTTTAGCGGTATTGTAGGTGTTCACATAGATCCCCATAGGGTCTTTAACGCCAATAGCATAAGAAACCTGTACCAGAATTTCATTACAAACACCTGCTGCTACGAGGTTTTTGGCAATATGACGTGTTGCATAGGCTGCTGAACGGTCAACTTTAGAAGGATCTTTACCTGAAAATGCACCACCACCGTGAGCACCTTTTCCTCCATAAGTATCCACAATGATCTTACGACCAGTTAAGCCGGTGTCGCCATGCGGACCACCGATTACAAACTTGCCGGTAGGGTTAACGTGGTATTTTATTTCTCCGTTAAACAGTTGTTGCAAATTTGCAGGAAGTTGAGCCTTTATTCTTGGAATAAGGATAGTGATCACATCTTCTTTGATCTTGTCCTGCATTTCCTTTTCAGGAGCAAAGTCATCATGTTGAGTGGAAATTACGATGGCTTCAATACGGATAGGGCGATGATCATCGCTATATTCGATAGTAACCTGTGATTTTGCGTCAGGGCGCAGGTAGGAAATGTCTTTGTTTTCGCGACGTAAAACAGCGAGTTCAACAAGGAGTTTATGGGCTAAATCTAATGCTAAGGGCATGTAATTAGTGGTCTCACTTGTGGCATAACCAAACATCATTCCCTGGTCTCCTGCACCTTGCTGTTGCTTTTCCTGTCGGTCTACTCCCTGATTGATATCGGCTGATTGTTCATGGATGGCAGATAATATGCCACATGAATTTGCTTCAAACATATATTCAGACTTGGTATAGCCGATTTTTCGGATTACATCACGGGTGATTTTTTGAACGTCAAGGTAAACTGTTGATTTTACTTCTCCGGCAAGTATTACCTGTCCGGTTGTTACCAATGTTTCGCAGGCAACTTTAGATTCGGCATCCCAGGCTAGAAAGTTATCAATTAATGCATCGGATATCTGATCGGCCACTTTATCAGGATGACCTTCAGAAACTGATTCGGACGTAAATAAATAGGGCATATTAAATAGTTTTAGAAATAAGATAAGCTAAAACGGAAGGCATGCAGCTAAGATTGCGCGAAGAAGTAAATAAACAGGTATTAGCGATTTTTTTACGTGGTTGCAATCTCATTCCTTTTCGGAACAAAGCAAATCAGTCCACTTAGCGCTGCAAATTTATAAGATTTTTTATATTATGAGAAATTAAAACCTAATTTAGCCCAAGAATATAAGAGGCATAACTGGTTGAAAAAGAATATACTATTTATCATAAATCCAATATCGGGAGGCAAAAACAAGCTTGACTTCCCTTTTTTAGTAAAAAAATACCTTGATAATCGTCTTTATACAGCTGAATTCGCTTATACAAACCGACCAAAACATGCCTTTGAAATGACGCTTGAAGCGGTTGATAAAGGTGTTGAGGTGGTTGTGGCAGTGGGTGGAGATGGAACTATAAATGAGGTTGCTTCTGCGATTTTGGGAAGTAAGACCATTATGGGGATCATTCCGTGTGGTTCGGGTAATGGCCTTGCCCGTTCGTTAGGTATTCCACTGAATAAAAAAAAGGCAGTGTTGCAATTAAATAAATGGAATACCCGTTTAATAGATTCGGCCTGTTTAAATGAATACAAATTTTTTAATATGGCTGGTTTGGGTTTTGATGCCTATATTAGTCATAAGTTTGCTTCATTAAAGGGTAGGGGCTTTTCGGGATACGTTAAAACTGCTTTTTCCGAAGTGATCAATTATAAGCCAGACCGGTATAGAATAGACATAGATGGGAAAGAATATATACGGGATGCCTTTATGATAAGTATTGCTAATTCCAGTCAGTATGGAAATAATGCGCATATTGCGCCGAAGGCACTGCTTGACGACGGACTTCTGGATATTTGTGTGATAAAACCTTTTCCTCTATATCTCTTTGTTTCAATGGGTTTGCGAATGTTTGCGAAAACTTCTGAAAAATCGAGGTATGTCGAAATAATAAAAGGGAAAACTATACGTATACAGTCTGATAATAATGCAATGGTTCATATTGATGGGGAAGCAATAAATCTAGGGAAGGAAATCTTGATTAATGTGAACCCTTTGTCTCTTTGTGTTTTATATTAGCAATAATGTCAAAAAAAAACAACATTAACGGAGTGGTTTATTCGACGGATCCAAGTTTCGAGTATGACTATGAAGTTACACCTGAAGCAATAACTTTAGGTGCGGGGCAACAGGATTTACGGGTTCAGCTTGACAAAAAGCAAAGAAATGGGAAAGCTGTTACATTAATAACTGGTTTTAAAGGAACGGTTACTGACCTTGAAATATTAGGAAAGAAGTTAAAAACCAAATGTGGTGCCGGTGGGGCTGCAAAAAATGGAGAAATTATTGTACAGGGCGATTTTCGTGATAAAATCTTAGATTATTTAAAATCTGAGGGTTATAGAGTGAAAAAATCAGGTGGATAATGCAAATATGAGCTTAAGTGTGATTTTTTAGTTCATTTAGCATCACTAATTTGTAATTTTAGAAAAAAATCGTTTTTATTGTATAATATTGTTAAAAATAAAGACGGATTAATTAAACAATGTCAGTTCAGTAAATAATGCTATAGGGGTGATTTAATTTTAAATGTAATTAGAATCACATTTTATTAGTTTTAAAACTTCTATTTTTGTTATCATAATTTTCAATAAATCGTAACTATTATATTTTAATTAACACTAAAAACTAAATTTCAAGAAGAATGGCAACCGCACCAAAACCAACAACTGCGAAGAAAGAAAGCTCTGGTTCAAGCATTTTTGCAAGTCTAACAATCGTTATCTGTATCGTTATTGGAATCCTTATTTGGAAGTTCGTTATGGGACATCCATCAAATTTTGACGGAGGAGATCCAGAATTAGGTCACCCACTACCCGGAAACTTTTTCGGTATGATTTACAAAGGAGGAGTTATTGTACCAATGCTTTTTGGTATGTTTTTAATGGTAATCGTATTTTCAATTGAGCGGTTTATCGTAATTTCGAAAGCTGCTGGATCAGGCAGTGTAGAACATTTTGTTAGAAAGATTCAGTCTTTATTATCAGCTGGAAGCATTGACACAGCGATTGCTGAATGTGACAAACAAAAAGGATCTGTTGCAAACGTGATTAAATCAGGTTTGAGAAAGTACAAAGAAGTGGAAACAGACCAGACAATGGATATTGAGCAAGCTTCATTAGCAATCCAGAAGGATATTGAAGAAGCTACTTCTTTAGAAATGCCAATGTTGGAACAAAACTTAACAATCATTGCTACCCTGGTATCTACAGGTACATTGGTAGGTTTGTTAGGAACAGTAACAGGTATGATCAAGTCGTTTGCTGCCTTAGCTACAGCAGGTGCTCCGGATCAGGCAGCATTAGCAAATGGTATTTCTGAAGCGCTTATTAATACTGCAACCGGTATTTCGGTATCAACAGTAGCGATCATCATGTACAATATCTTCACATCGAAAATCGATAAGTTGACTTATTCAATTGATGAAGCAGGTTTCTCAATTGTTCAGACTTACGCAAGTACACATAAATAATAATTGATAAAAATATTTCGGATGGTCTTATGGAATATCCGAAATATTTTCATCAATAGGTAAAGAGATTAAGGAATCATATAAAGTAGAACGATGCCTAGAGTAAAAGTACCAAGAAAGAGTACCGCAATTGATATGACGGCAATGTGTGATATGGCTTCCCTGTTGTTAACATTTTTTATTTTAACAGCAACAGCTCGTCAACCAGAAGCCCTTATCGTTGATACTCCTTCATCAACAGTAAAAATTAAAGTTCCAGAAGTGGACATTGCTACGATAACAATTGGAGGTGGCAAAGTATTCTTTGGAGTTAAAGGGACTATGATCCGTGAGCGGGTGTTACAGAAAATGTCAGAACGTTACAAGGTTCCATTTACACCAGCACAAATAAAAAGATTTTCCTTGATGGAAGGGTTTGGAGTTCCGATTAGTCAGTTAGGTCAGGTCATTGATTTGAAGAGTGAGGAAAGGAATAAACCAGGGCTTCAAACGGGAATCCCTATTGATTCTGTAAATGGAGCAGCTTCACAATTGCATGAATGGATTTATCAGTCCCGTATTGCTACAAAAGAATTAAACGACAAGCAAATGCGTGTTTCCATTAAGGGTGATTCAGATGAAGAGTATCCAACAATCAAAAGGGTAATTAATATTTTACAAAAACAAAAGGTAAACAAGTTTAGCTTGATTACTTCAATGGAAGCTCAGGACTAACAATTACAAACGTAAAATAACATGGCAGAATTAGATAGCGGCGGCGGGGGTAATCATAAGGGTGGTAAAGTAAGAAGTAAGAAACAGTCAACACGGGTAGATATGACACCTATGGTGGATTTAATGTTCTTATTGATTACCTTCTTTATGCTAACAACTACTCTTGCAAAGCCACAGGCAATGGACCTGGCAATGCCAGATAAGGATGATGTGAATCCGAATGAGCAGTTAGATGTAGCGGATACACGTACAATGACTGTTTTGTTAGGTAACGCAAACCGGATAGAATGGTTTATTGGTATCGCTGGAAATTCATTAACACCTCCAACAGTAGAGAATTTTGGCAAGAATGGTATTCGTAAAACGATTATCGGTAAAGCCAAAGATATTAAAGCAGCTACCGGAAAAGATATGATTATCATTATTAAACCAAGTGATAAATCAAATTACAAAAATTTGGTAGATATTTTGGATGAAATGAAAATCACGAATACCAAGCAGTACGCGATTGTAGACATCAGCGCTCCAGAGGTAGATCTCTTAAAGCGTGATAAGATTTATTAAAATAGCCCAGATGGATAGGTTCCATATTGGGATGAAACAAATTTAAAATGGCAAAATTAGATATTTTTAACCGTGAGTGGATAGATGTTATCTTTACTGATAGGAACCAGGCTTATGGGGCTTATCAGCTAAGGAAAGATAATAACAAGACCACGAACAAGGCGATGGTTATAGGAGCAGTGCTTTTTATACTTGTTATGTCAGCGCCTCTTATTGCCAAATTCTTAAAAGGGATTGTTCCTGAGAGTGAAAGCGACAAGGTCATTCAGACTGAGGTTGTTTTAACACCACCACCGCCAGTAGATGAGCAAGCACCACCTCCCCCTCCTGCTGCGGAACCACCGAAGCCTAGAGTAGATCAGGTTCGTTTCCCGCCACCAGTAGTAGTTCCTGCTGATAAGGTTAGAGATGAAGAACCACCTACGGTTGAGGAATTAAAAGTCGCTGATCCAGGTCAGAAGACCTTAGCAGGAGATCCAAATGCAGAAATCAGAATTGATGAACCAGTTGGTACTGCTCCTCCGACAAAAGCAGCGGTTGTAGAAGATAATGCGGTATATGATTTTGCTAGTATTGAGCAAATGCCGGAATTTCCGGGTGGTATGCCTAAGTTCTATGGTTATGTAGGAAAAAATTATGTTTATCCTGCTGCTGCCAGAGAGCAAGGTGTTTCAGGCCGTATTACCATGAGCTTCGTTGTTGAAAAAGATGGTAGTTTAACTGATATTAAAGTTCTGAGAGATCTTGGAATGGGTACAGGTGAAGAAGCGGTAAGGCTCTTGAAAAAGGCCCCCAGATGGAAGCCCGGTATTCAAAATGGAAGACCAGTTCGTGTTCAGTATACATTACCGATCATGCTGAATCTGGAGGGACAATAAATGTTTAATAATGAAAATCAGCAAAAATCGCCCCAAAAGCGATTTTTGTTCATTTTAGGGTCAGTCATGTTTGTTTTCTATTTGGCATTAGGACTGGCTTTAATCTTTTGGGATGATATTCCATTAACCCTTAATAAGACATATCGGATTGCTTTAGGTTCTTTTTTGATCCTATACGCTTTCCTAAGATTGTTGAGAGTATTACAAACCAAGCGGGATTAATTAGATATGAAATATTGGTTTTATTTATTTGTGCTGACAGGGATCGTGTTTACATCCTGTAAAGGTAAGGAGACTGAAACGGAAACAACAGGAACAACCAAAATGTTGGTTGATGAGAGTGTAACTCCTATCATCGAGGATGAACTGGTTGTATTTGAAAATATCTATAAACAGGCAAAAATATCAGCCAGCTATGACACTGAAAATAATGTGATCAGAGACTTTCTTGCAGATAGCGCTCGTATTGCTATTTTGACACGAAATTTAAGGCCTGATGAAGCAAAAATAATTCAAAACAGAAAGTTACTAATACATGTTAATCGTTTTGCAATTGATGCAATAGCACTGGTAGTAAATAAATCAACCGCTGATACATTGATTACTGTTCAGGAACTTATTGATATATTGCAGGGTAGAACTTCGAGACGTCAATTGGTGTTTGATAATGCGAACTCTAGTACGGTACGATATTTAATGGAGCTGGCTGAAGTTAAACAATTACCTCAAAAAGGGGTTTATGCTTTAAATTCAAATCAAGAAGTAATTAAGTATGTACACAATAATTTGGGTTCAATTGGTGTTATAGGTTTCAATTGGATTAAACAGCCTCCTGTGGAATTAGAGGGTATTGTAGCAGAATTAAAGTTGATGAGGGTTAAAAACTTACCTGGTAAGCCAGGGTCAGATAAGTATTATATCCCAAACCAGGATAATCTTGCACAAGAACAATATCCGCTAAGCAGAAATGTTTATATAATTAACTGCCAGGCAGGAGGAGGTCTTGGCTTAGGATTTGCTTCTTTTTTAGCTGGGGAAGTTGGGCAGCGGGTTGTTTTGAAATCAGGGCTTATGCCTGATAGTATTCCGACCAGAGAAATATTAATTAGAAAAAATAAAGAATAGATAAACTATGAATATTATAAGAAGAGCAATACAAGTGAGTCTGTTATTAGGAGTTGTGGGGACAACGGCTTTAGCGCAAAGTTTAGGGGATGCGAAAAAGGCGATTGATGCGGAACAGTATCAACAAGCTAAAACTATTCTTAAAAAACTAATAGCGACTCAGCCCACTAGTGGCGAGAATTATTTTTATTTAGGAAATGTATATTTGAAAGATGATTATACTGATTCCGCAAAGACGACTTTTACAAAGGGCGTAAGTTCAAATGCTGAGTATGCTTTGAACTATGTGGGGCTGGGAACAATAGATCTTGATGCCAAAAATCCTACCGCTGCGAAAGTTAATTTTGATAAGGCTATCTCTTTGGCTAAACGTAAGGACAACAGTCCGTTTTTGTATATAGGTAAAGCTTATACCAATGCAGATGTACCTGATTATGCTAGTGCATTAACTAATTTAGAGAAGGCTAAGGCTATAAATGAAAAAGATGCTGAGGTTTTTTTAGCGATGGGCGACGCTTATCGTGGCGATAAGAAAAACAGTGAGGCTTTTGGAGCTTATCGCACTGCTTTTGATATGGATAAGACTCTTTTAAGAGCAGAAATTGAACAAGGTAAGTTGATTAAACAATCTAAAGCATTTCAGGAATCTGCTGATAAGTTCAAAAGCGTTCTTGCTATCAATGCAAACTATGCACCAGCATATCGCGAGTTAGCAGAAACTTATTATTTGTGGGCTAAAGCTGAACCTCAACAATATGCGGCGAGGATTAAAGAAGCGTTGCAGTTTTATACTAAGTATTTGGATTTAACTGACCGTTCATTGGAATCCAGAATGAGGTATGCTGACTTTTTGGTTTTAGCAGGTGAGTATAAAGCACTTGAAGCAGAAGCTCAACAGATGATTAAACAAGATAAGGCTAATCCAAGGATCTATCGTTATCTAGGTTATTCATTGTATGAAAACGGTAATTTTGCCGGTAGTGTTCAGGCAATGAAAGATTTTATGAGTAAGGTTGATCCAAAGCGTATCATTGCACAGGATTATTTATACTTGGGTCAGGCACAATTAAAAGCAGGTGATTCTACAGGTGTAGTAAGTTTAACTAAGGCTGTTGAGATTGACTCTGCTTACGCAGAACCAATTAGTGAATTGGCTAAAGCAGAATTTTCTGCAAGAAAATACGGTTTATCAGCAGATCTGTATGAGTTAGCTGTTAAGAATGCAGCATCCAAAACTTATTTGTTTGACTACTTCTATTTGGGAATGGCAAACTACTTCGACTATGCAAGTAAAACTCCTGCAGTTCAAAAGACGAGTAAGGAAGCGTTGGTAAGAGCAGACTCAGCATTTAGTTTAGTTTCTCAAAAATCGCCTAGTACTGCTGATGCGTATTTGTATCGTGCAAGAACAAACAGATTATTGGATGATGACCAAAATTCAAAAGGATTAATGGTTCCTCATTTTGAAAAATACATTGAAGTAGTTTTAGCTAAACCGGATGGTCTTACAGATGTAAGAAATAAGAAAAATTTGGTTGAATCTTATAATAACCTTGGAGCTTATTATTTGAAGACAAATCAGGCTAAATCAAAAGAGCTTTTTAATAAGGCTGTCGCACTTGATCCAACTAATGAATATGCATTAAGCGTATTGAATACCTTAAAATAAAATAAAGAGCCTAATACAGGCTCTTTATTTATATTTGCAAAAACATTTAATTCTATGGAAGTTCAAAGTGTACCGGTAGATTACTTACCTATTTTGTTTCAAATGCTTGTTGCATTAGGTTTTGTGGTCTTGACAATGACTATAACGCATCTGATTGGGCCTAAACGGAAGACTGCAGATAAGTTAAGTCCTTTTGAAGCAGGTATAGAAGTTATAGGGAATGCGCGAACTCCGGTTTCTATTAAGTATTTTCTAGTAGCAATTCTATTTGTTTTATTTGACATTGAGGTGATTTTTATGTATCCATGGGCGGTAAATTTTCGCGAATTTGGTGTAGATGGATTAATTGAGATGTTTATTTTTATGGCTACTTTGCTATTGGGATATATTTATATAATAAAGAAAAAAGCAATTGAATGGGGAGATTAGAATGTTTCTAAATAACCAAGCTGTTGTAACATGCAATTCTAAATTTGTAAATTTGGGCTCATTTCAAACGTATTGGAATGAGTTTTTTTAATTCAAAAGAAATAAGATGAGTGATATAAAATTAGCCGAAGCACCTGCGGGTATTGAAGGTTCAGGTTTTTTTGCAACTTCTTTTGATAAAGTGGTCGGCTTAGCTCGTGCTAATTCGTTATGGCCATTGCCTTTTGCAACTTCTTGTTGCGGAATTGAATTTATGGCAACCATGGGAGCACATTATGATTTGGCAAGATTTGGATCAGAAAGGCCTTCTTTCTCTCCACGTCAGGCAGACATGTTGCTTGTTATGGGAACGATTGCGAAGAAAATGGCGCCTGTTTTAAGACAGGTTTATATACAAATGGCAGAACCACGTTGGGTTATTGCTGTTGGCGCATGTGCGACAAGTGGAGGAATTTTTGATAGTTACTCTGTGCTCCAGGGAATAGATGAGGTGATTCCGGTAGATGTATATGTACCAGGATGTCCGCCCCGACCAGAAGCTATATTAAGTGGTGTACTTAAGCTTCAAGACTTGGTACGTAATGAGCCGATGCGCCGCAGAAACTCAGCTGAATATAAAGAGTTACTCAATAAATACGGTATTCAGTAATGGAAAAGATAAGCAACACCGCTTTAATAGAACAAATATCGGCTAGGTTTGGTGACCAAGCTTTTGAATTCAGTGAGCCAATAGGTTTGCTAACTTTTGAGACGAACAAAGAAACGATCATTGATGTGCTCACTTTCCTGAAAACGGAACTTGGTTTCAATTTTCTTACTGATATAACAGGGATACATTTTCCAGAAGCAAAATTACCTATAGGAGTGATTTATCATTTGCATAATTTCAGGCAAAACGTACGTATCCGAATTAAGGTTTTTCTGGAAGATGAACATCCATCTATACCAACAGCCTTCGTTTTATGGAAAGGTGCGGATTGGATGGAACGTGAGACATATGATTTTTACGGGGTAAACTTTGAAGGGCATCCCGATCTGCGCCGTATATTAAATATGGATGACATGATCGCTTTTCCAATGAGAAAGGAATTTCCGTTGGAAGATCCTAATCGTGTTGATAAAAAAGACTTTTTCTTCGGAAGATAAACATGAATGAACCCACTATAACACACGCATTAGATCGTAAAGAGACGACTACGCTAAATCTTGGTCCAACTCACCCGTCTACGCATGGGGTGTTCCAGAACGTTCTGGAAATGGACGGTGAGCGTATTATAAGTGGCGTTTCTACTATTGGCTACATACACAGAGCATTTGAAAAAATAGCTGAGCACAGGCCTTATTATCAGATCACACCATTAACAGACCGGATGAATTACTGTTCTTCCCCTATCAATAATATGGGATGGCATATGACAGTTGAGAAGTTGCTAGGTGTTCAGACCCCTAAAAGGGTTGATTACATGCGTGTAATTGTGATGGAGCTGGCACGGATATCGGATCATTTAGTTTGTAACGGAATATTAGGAGTAGATACTGGAGCTTACTCCGGATTCTTATACTTAATGGAACAGCGTGAGCACATTTATGAAATCTATGAGGAAATCTGTGGGGCACGCTTAACTACAAATATTGGACGAATAGGTGGATTTGAACGCGACTTTAATGATATCGCTTTTGCTAAAATTAAGAAGTTTATCAAAAATTATGTTCCTGTTCTAAAAGAGTTTGAGGTTCTTTTTACAAGGAGTCGCATATTTATGGATCGTACGGTTGGAGTTGCTGCAGTAGATGCACAGACTGCATTGGATTATAGTTGGACCGGCCCGATTTTACGAGCATGTGGTGTTGATTATGATGTTCGTGCTAATGAGCCATATTCTTCTTATGAAGACTTTGACTTTGATGTTCCTGTTGGGGAAACAGGTGATGTATATGATCGGTACATGGTTCGAAATGAAGAAATGTACCAGAGTATCCGCATTATTGAACAAGCTTTAGAAAAGATTGAAAAGGAGCCTAAAGGTATATTTCATGCCGATGTTCCTGATATTTACCTTCCTCCAAAAGAAGAAGTATATAACAACATGGAAGCCCTTATTTATCATTTTAAGATTGTGATGGGTGAGATTGATAGTCCAAAAACGGAAGTTTATCACTGTGTTGAAGGAGGTAATGGCGAACTTGGTTTTTATCTGGTAAATGATGGGGGACGAACTCCATATAGATTGCATTTCAGAAGACCTAGTTTTATAAATTACCAGATGTATGCTCCGATGAGCAGTGGAATGTTGCTTTCGGATGCTATAATTAATTTAAGTAGTTTAAATGTAATTGCGGGAGAACTAGATGCTTAAAATATCTGAAACAGATGAAATTATTTTTACTCCTGAGCTATTAGTAAAGTTCAACGAGATTTTGTTACGCTATCCGGAAGATAGACAAAAGTCCGCGTTATTGCCCATACTTCATCTTGTACAGGCAGAATACGGTTGGGTGAGTAGTCCATTGATGGATAAAGTGGCCGATTTTTTACAGCTTAAACCTATCGAGGTGTATGAAGTGGCTACCTTTTATAGTATGTTTTTTCTTAAACCTCCAGGTAAGTATATGCTGGAGGTTTGCCGTACAGGACCTTGTTGTCTTATTGGTGCTGAAACGATCATGAAACACATAGAAGAAAGGCTGAATGTAAAAGAGGGAGAAGTGACAGCCGATGGCTTGTTTAGCTGGAGGGGAGTAGAGTGTCTTGCGGCATGCGGTATGGGACCTGTGCTTCAAATTGCACCTGAGTACACCTTTTATGAGAATTTGACGGCTGCATCGGTTGATGAGCTGATTGACCGGTTACGTCTAACAACTGCTGAAAAGGCACAAATAATAATATAATGGGACGGAAATTATTACTTGAAAATATAAACGTTCCTGGAATTAACACTTTTGAAGTATATCGCAAACATGGTGGTTATCGTGCTGTAGAAAAAGCTTTAAAAACAATGTCTACTGAGGATGTTGTAGAAGAAGTGAAAAAGTCAGGTTTAAGAGGACGAGGAGGAGCAGGGTTTCCTACAGGGATGAAATGGAGTTTTCTTGCCAAACCGGAAGGAAAGCCAAGATACCTGGTGTGCAATGCTGATGAATCGGAGCCAGGGACATTTAAAGACCGTTATTTGATTACCCATATTCCTCATCTGTTAATCGAGGGTATGATAGTCGCGAGTTATGCTCTAGGTGCAAAAACATCATATATCTATGTAAGGGGTGAAATGATGCCCCAGATAAGGATTCTTGAACGAGCAATTGCTGAAGCAAAGGCTGAAGGTTTCCTGGGTAAGAATATATTGGGAACGGGTTATGATCTTGAATTATATGTACAACCTGGTGGTGGTGCCTATATTTGTGGTGAAGAAACGGCCCTTATTGAATCCCTGGAAGGAAAAAGAGGTAATCCAAGGATTAAACCTCCGTTCCCTGCTATTTCAGGTTTGTATAATTGCCCTACTGTAGTCAATAATGTAGAATCAATAGCTGCTGTAGTTCCTATAATTAATGATGGCGCTGATGAATATGCTAAGTTGGGAATTGGAAGAAGTACGGGAACAAAGCTTATATCTGCTTCTGGCAACATTAAGAACCCAGGTGTTTATGAAATTGAACTGGGAGTTCCTGTAGAAGAGTTTATTTATTCGGATGAGTATTGTGGCGGAATGGCTAATGGGAAACGACTAAAAGCTGTGGTAGCCGGAGGTTCTTCTGTACCTATCCTTCCTGCTAATCTTATTTTGAAACTAACTACTGGTGAAAATAGACTGATGTCTTATGAATCATTAGCTGAAGGAGCATTTGCTTCCGGGACCATGTTGGGTTCGGGCGGTTTTGTGGTTTTTGATGAGGATCAGTGTATCGTTAGAAATACCTGGAACTTCGCCCGGTTTTACCATCATGAAAGCTGTGGTCAGTGTTCTCCTTGTCGTGAGGGAACGGGTTGGATGGAAAAGGTACTTCACCGGCTTGAATATGGTCATGGTAAATTAAGTGATCTTGATTTACTGGTTGATGTAGCGAAAAAAATAGAAGGAAATACAATTTGCCCATTGGGTGATGCGGCTGCCTGGCCTGTTGCCAGTGCAATTCGTCATTTCAGAGATGAGTTTGAATGGCATGTATCACATGCTGAAGAAGCGATGGGAAGAAATTACGGCTTGGCACATTACGCAGATCCTTTGCCAAAGGCCGAAACAGTTGCTGCTAATTAATATAAATGGTCCTTTAACATGTCTGAAAGAGTTAAAGTAACAATAGATGGTATAAGTATTGAAGTGGATGCAGGAACAACTATCCTGAACGCTGCAAGGCTTATCGGCGGAGATATTGTTCCTCCGGCAATGTGCTATTATTCGAAATTAGAAGGTAGTGGCGGAAAGTGCCGTACTTGTTTGGTTAAAGTAAGTAAGGGTTCTGATAAAGATCCTCGCCCAATGCCTAAACTGATTGCTTCATGCCGTACCGGCGTAATGGATGGTATGGAGGTTCAAAATATTACCTCTCCTGAAGTGATGGAAGCGAGAAAGGGTATTGTAGAAATGTTGCTGATTAACCATCCGTTGGATTGCCCGATATGTGATCAGGCTGGAGAATGTAAGTTGCAGGATTTGAGCTATGAACATGGTAGCGAGGCAACTCGTTATGAGTTTGAACGGAGAACTTTTGATAAAATAGATATTGGGGATAAGATACAGCTTCATATGACACGCTGTATTTTATGTTACCGTTGTGTTTATGTGGCTGATCAGCTTACTGATCAACGTGAGCATGGAATTCTAGGTAGAGGTGATGCGGCTGAAATTTCAACTTACATTGAAAAAGCGATTGATAATGACTTTTCTGGAAATGTGATTGACGTCTGTCCTGTTGGAGCGCTTACCGATAAAACATTCCGGTTTAAAAACAGAGTTTGGTTTACAAAACCTGTAGATGCGCATTGCGACTGTGATAAATGTTCGGGAAAAGTGACTTTATGGTATAAGGGTGAAGAGGTTCTTCGAGTGACAGCGCGTAAGGATGTAAATGGTGAAGTAGAATCTTTTATTTGTAATACCTGTCGTTTTGAAAGGAAAAATACAAGTGAATGGACGATTGAAGGACCTAGGAAGATTTCGCATCATTCAGTGATTTCTTCCAATCACTATGAGTTATTGGACCCGCCTGCAGTAATCAGAAAGAATCCTGCTTTGAAAGAGGCGAATATTGAAGAATTTGAAAGAGTAACCAGACATTATTAATGGAATTAACATTTGTTATAGAAAAGGTAGTTTTAGTATCAGTTATATTTCTGATTACTTTAGGCATTGCAGCGTATTCTACGTTGGCCGAAAGAAAAATTGCCGGTTATATTCAAGGTCGGGTAGGTCCGCACAGGGCCGGTCCTTTTGGTGTATTCCAGCCTTTGGCTGATGGAGGTAAGATGTTCTTTAAGGAAGAAATTATTCCTTCTCAATCAAATCCTTTCCTTTTTATTGCAGCACCTTGCCTGGCTCTTCTAACAGCAAGTATCGGGAGCGCGGTTATTCCATGGGGACAAGATGTTACGATAGGGGACCGTGTGATACAGCTTCAGGTTGCCAATATTAATGTTGGAATATTATACATATTTGGTGTGGTATCTCTGGGTGTTTATGGAATTATGATTGCCGGTTGGTCCTCTAATAATAAATATTCTCTTATGGGATCTGTTCGTGCAGCTTCACAGAATATTAGTTATGAAATTGCAATGGGATTATCCTTGATCGCACTTTTAATGGTAACTCAGACTTTATCCATGAGGGAGATCGCTGAGCAACAAAATGGATTTTGGCAAAACGGCTGGTTTTCATGGAACATATTTTGTCAGCCTATCGGATTTCTTGTGTTTATAGTTTGTTCTTTCGCAGAGTGTAACAGAACACCTTTTGATTTACCTGAAAGTGAAAATGAACTAGTTGCCGGATATCATACCGAGTACTCTGGGTTTAAGCTGGGAGCATTCCTGTTTTCTGAATATATTAACATGTTTGTATCTTCAGCTGTCATGTCTACTTTATATTTTGGTGGATATAATTTCCCATTTATGAATGATCTGGGTCTGTCATCGAATATCATTGCTGTATTAGGAGTTCTTTTCCTTTTTGCCAAAATATTCTTTTTCATCTTCTTTTTTATGTGGATTCGCTGGACGGTTCCACGGTTTAGATATGATCAGCTGATGAATTTGGGATGGAAGGTTTTAATTCCGCTCTCCATAGCAAACATTGTAGTAACTGGAATTTGGATTACGGTTAAAGATTTATTATAAAATTTATGGAGTCCTTAAGTAATAGAAAAAAAGTACTAGAACAGAAGCCAATGAGCTTTGGGGAGAAGATTTATCTTCCATCCATAGCAAAAGGTCTGGCTATTACATTCAAGCATATTTTCAAGAAGAGGGAAACTATTTTTTATCCTGAAGAGCTTAGGCCGATGTCCGAAAACTGGCGTGGTCTGCATTCTCTTAAAAGAGATGAGAATGGTAAGGAAAGGTGTACTGCTTGTGGATTGTGTGCTTTGGCATGTCCTGCTGAGGCAATTACCATGGAAGCTGCTGAACGCAAGAAGGGTGAAGAGAATCTATATCGAGAAGAAAAGTATGCCGCTGTTTACGAAATAAACATGTTGCGCTGTATTTTCTGTGGATTATGTGAGGAAGCTTGTCCTAAAGAAGCAATCTATCTGGATGGTCCCTTTTTGGAGGCCGATTATCTCAGAAAGGATTTTATCTTCGGGAAAGATAAGCTCGTTGAGGAACCATTGAAACCATAAAATATTATAACTTTGATTCTATAACTGCAAATTAAAGTAAAATCCACTGAGTTAATGAACTTATTCTATTTCGTTGCTTTTCTATCTGTCTTTTTTTCACTACTGGTTATTTTTTCTAAAAACCCAGTATACAGTGTGTTGTATCTGATTGTGACATTTTTCACTTTTTCCATACATTATATCTTACTTAATGCACAATTTCTGGCTATTGTAAATTTCATTGTATACATGGGAGCTATATTAGTCTTATTCCTATATGTGCTCATGCTTTTAAATCTAAATAAAGAATCGGAACCGATGAAATCTAACCTCTTAAAGGTGGTTGGTGTTATCGCAGGTCTTTGTTTGCTTTTAACTGTAGCAGGCTCGTTAAAATTATTACATGTATCAGATCCTGTTCTTTTAAAGAACCCTGATATAGGATTAGTTCGAAATCTGGGAAAGGTGTTATTTAAAGAATTTTTACTTCCTTTTGAAGTGTCATCTATTTTGCTGCTTTCAGCGATGGTAGGTGCTGTATTATTAGCTAAAAAGGATATAACTAAAGTATAATGGAAACAGTTACTCAATCAATTCAAGGTATACCATTAAATCACTATATCTTATTAAGTGCCATAATTTTTACAATTGGAGTTATTGGTGTTCTGATAAGAAGAAATGCAATTATTATTTTCATGTCTGTTGAACTGATGTTAAATGCAGTGAACCTTTTGCTAACCGCTTTTTCCGTTTATTGGGGAGATGCGTCGGGACAAGTGTTCGTGTTCTTTATCATGGCTCTCGCTGCTGCAGAGGTAGCGATAGGGTTGGCTATTTTGACTATGATATACAGGAATACAAATTCCACAGATATCAATATATTGAACAGATTAAAGTGGTAAAATATTAATTGTTTTTAAAGCAGATATTTCTCATTATTTATATAAACAAATACGGACAAGATTCATGTTGATAAATTTAGTTTGGTTAGTTCCATTGTTTCCACTGGTTGGATTCCTGATCAATGGTTTAGGCAGGAATGTTTTGCCAAAAGGAGTTATAGGGTTTATTGGAAGCCTAAGTATACTGCTATCTTTTATCGTTAGCATTGGCATCTTTACTGAACTAAATGCTTCAGATATTAAATCTTTTTATATTCCATTGTTTGATTGGATTCACACAGCTGCTGTAAAAGTGCCTTTTGCTTTTCAGATTGATCCTTTGAGTTCCATCATGCTGTTGATAGTAACTGGAATAGGGTTTTTGATTCATGTTTATTCCATTGGGTACATGAAACTGGATACTGGATTTGGGAAGTACTTTTCTTATCTGAATTTATTTATTTTCTTTATGCTGCTCCTGATCCTTGGATCAAACTATGTAGTGATGTTTATTGGTTGGGAAGGAGTTGGTTTATGCTCTTACCTATTAATTGGTTTTTGGTTTACTAATCCCTCATTTGCAACGGCTGCTAAAAAAGCTTTTGTAATGAACCGAATAGGTGATCTGGGCTTTTTAATTGCCATATTTATCATATTTGCCACTTTTGGAAGTGTAGAATTTGGTGATGTATTTATGCAGGCAGCTAAAATGGAATCTGGTAACACTACTTTGTTATGGATCACCATGCTATTGTTTGTTGGGGCAATTGGAAAGTCTGCTCAGGTTCCATTGTTTACCTGGCTACCTGATGCAATGGCTGGACCGACACCAGTATCCGCGCTGATTCATGCCGCAACCATGGTTACCGGTGGTGTTTACATGATCATCCGGTCAAATATATTATTTACATTATCACCAATTACACTTCATCTGGTTGCTGTAATAGGAATTATTACGGCTATACTAGCCGCTGCAATTGCTGTATCTCAAACCGACATTAAGAAAGTTCTTGCTTACTCTACTGTTTCGCAGTTGGGTTATATGTTCTTAGGTTTAGGCGTTGGAGCTTATACCGGAGCGTTGTTTCATGTAATTACCCATGCCTTTTTTAAAGCTTTATTATTCCTTTGTGCAGGCTCTGTGATTCATGCAATGAGCAATGAACAGGATATGCGTAAAATGGGTGGGTTAAAGAAAAAGCTACCAATTACATTTTTAACCATGTTGGCAGGTACGCTGGCAATCTCTGGAATCCCTCCATTCTCAGGTTTCTTTTCTAAAGATGAGATTCTAGCCCATGCTTATGAGCAGAGTCCTTTATTATGGATAATAGGGGTGATCACGGCGTTGCTTACCTCTTTCTATATGTTCAGAATGTTATATCTAACCTTTTATAAAGGTTTTCGGGGAACACAAGAGCAGGAACATCATCTTCATGAATCACCTGCAACGATGACTATCCCTTTGGTAATTCTTGCAGTTCTGGCTGTATTCGGAGGGGTGATTGGAATACCTGAAATTTTAGGTGGACATCATTGGTTGGCAGGCTTTCTTGCTCCCGTCTTTGAACATCAAGGCCTGGTTGTAGCCACAACAGCGCCTCTAGACCATAGTACAGAATTAATTCTGATGGCTATTTCAGTTGGAGGAGCAATTATTGCTGCGTTGTATGCCTACTCCCGTTATGTAAAGGGCAGCCATATTCCTGCAGTAGATGGGTCGTCAAGAGATCTGCTCTCTAAGCTATCTTACAACAAATTTTACGTTGATGAAGTATATGACTTTATTATTGGTAAACCTTTAAATGCCTTGTCATCCTTTTTCTACAAGATCATTGATAAAGGAGCGATAGATGGATTTGTCAATGGATTAGGTAGGGCCACATCGGAAGGAAGTAAAGTTTTGCGCCTTTTGCAATCAGGAAATGTAGGGTTCTATATTTTTATGATGATTACAGGAATTGTGGCATTACTTGTATATGGATTTTATAATATATAATAGAGAAGGATAAGAAACGATAAATGGAAATTTTACTGCTCATATTTTTGCCCTTAGCTGGTGCCTTGATTTCATCATTATTTGGTGAAAGGCAGCAGGTAAAGACTTTAGCTTTTATCTGGTCGCTGCTTTCTTTAGGACTGACAGCTTACCTTCTTTCGGTTTTCAATCCAGAGAGTTCTGCACCGCAATTTGTTGTTGACCATTCCTGGTTAAGTTACTATGGGATTCGGTTTAAAGCTGGAATAGATGGTATCAGCATGATCGTGGTACTTCTAACCAATGGCTTAATGCCTTTGATTATTTTATCTAGTTTTAAGCATACCTATAAAAGACCTGGCTCTTTTTATGCATTGATTCTGTTGATGCAAAGTGCTTTACTATTGGTATTTACAGCACTAGATGCATTTCTTTTTTATATAGGTTGGGAAGCATCTTTAATACCTATTTATTTTATCTGTGCTATATGGGGTGGGGAAAATAGAATAAAGGTTAATATGAAATTTTTCATATATACTTTTGCCGGTAGTTTAATTATGTTGCTGGGAATCATTTACCTGCATCTTCAAACTCCGGATAAAAGCTATGATCTTCAAGCTTTTTATGACTTATCTTTAAGTACTGCTGAACAAGGCTGGATTTTCTGGGCTTTCTTTCTAGCCTTTGCAGTTAAAATGCCCGTATTTCCCTTCCATACCTGGCAGCCTGATACTTACACAGAAGCTCCTACTACGGGAACTATGTTGCTTTCCGGTATAATGCTTAAAATGGGTATTTATGGTGCAATACGATGGTTGATCCCAGTAGCTCCACTTGGTTTCGCTGAATGGGGACAATTCGCGTTAATACTTTCTATCATAGGTGTCGTTTATGCATCCATTATCGCTTTTACTCAAAAAGACGTCAAACGGTTGGTGGCCTATTCGTCAATTGCACATGTAGGCTTAATTGCAGCTGGAATTTTTGCATGGAATACCAATGGTTTACAAGGAGCAATGATCCAAATGATCAATCATGGTATCAATGTATTCGGAATGTTCTTTGTTTTGGACATCATCATCAGAAGACTCCATACCCGTGACAGCTTTGAAATGGGCGGTATAGCAAAAGTTGCACCACAACTTGCCATTGCATTCCTGATTATAATTTTAGGAAGTATTGCACTTCCGTTAACAAATGGATTTATAGGAGAATTTCTTCTCTTATTTGGGATCTATCAATATAATATTTGGGCTTCATTAATAGCAGGATTAACGATAATATTGGGTGCGGTGTATATGTTAAGACTGTATCAAAGAGTCATGTTGGGCCCTACAAATGCTTTGACATTAGGTTTCAAAGACATTGACGGAACAGAAAAGCTAGTGCTTGGAGTGGTTTGTGCCCTGATTATTATTATTGGCGTATATCCAAATCCGATTTTACATATATCGGAAGCCACAGTTAAGGCATTGGTGGATATGGTAGACGGGAAAGTCCATGGTATTAGTACCACATTCTAAATTAAGAACGAGGGATACAGAATAAATAAAATGAGCGCATTAATTACGATAACAATTTTAGCATTACTTCTCTTATACCTGGGACTTTTCAAAGCGAAAAAGGCTCTTTTGCCTGTTGCATTGATAGGTCTTATGGTGGCACTGGTTTTGTCCTTAATGGAATGGAACAGTAATGCCGCGCCAATTTTTAGCGACATGATGCTATACGACCGTTTTGCGATAGCATTCTCTGGTATAACTATTTTTTCGACTATATTAATTATAGCTTTATCAAAAGACTATTTTGAAAGGATTAGTTCTAATGTAGCCGAATATTATGCGTTAATCTTGTTTTCATTGGCAGGAATCATCTTAATGGTTTCCTATCATAATCTTTCCATGTTGTTTATTGGAATTGAGATCATGTCTGTGAGTTTATACATCCTTGCAGGTATAAAGAAAAGAGATTTTGCCTCTAATGAAGCCGCTTTAAAGTATTTTCTGATGGGTGCTTTTTCTACAGGTATTCTTTTATTTGGTGTGACTTTAATTTATGGTGCCTCAGGATCATTTGATCTGGAAGGAATCAAACAGTATATTTTGAAAGATCCAACAGCCGTATCTCCGCTCTTGTATACCGGAATAACACTTCTGATTGTAGGTTTATCTTTTAAAGTAGGGGCAGCTCCTTTTCATTTCTGGGTGCCAGACGTATACGAAGGATCTCCATCTCTTATTGCGGCTTACATGAGTACTGTAGTTAAAGTAGCGGGATTTGCTGCCTTTCTCCGTTTGATCATGTTTAGTTTTGCTCCATTACAGGATTTCTGGATCCCAATGATTATTGGAATGTCTGTTCTCTCCTTATTAATAGGAAATGTAACGGCAGTTTACCAGCAACATTTTAAAAGGATGCTGGCATACTCCAGTATTTCTCATGTAGGATACATGCTATTTGCCATCATAGCGCTTAATGGCTCATCTGATAATGCCGTATTTGTATATGCCGCAGCTTATTCAGTTGCTACTATTATTGCCTTTGGTGTATTGATCTTATTGCAGGGACAGGTTGGCAACGATAGCTTTGATAGTTTTAACGGCCTTGCCAGAAAGAATCCTTTTATTGCCTTAACTCTTACCATCGCCATGTTATCACTAGCAGGTATCCCGCTTACTGCAGGTTTTATCGGTAAGTTTATGATGTTCTCAAGAGCATTGTCTTCTTATCATATTTTTCTTGTCGTATTTGCCGCACTCAATGCGATGGTAGGGATCTTTTACTATTTTAAAGTTATTGTAGCCATGTATTTTAAAGAAGAAGATCGTAAAGAATTAATTGTTCCTATTTACTTCAAGCTTGTTCTTGGATTTTCTGCCTTGGTAACGATTGTCTTAGGTGTTTATCCTGATTTTATAGCAAGCCTTATTTAATATAAATATTCGTAGCTTTACGAATATCCATTATGTACGAATTCTGGAATTATCTTCAACATCTAATAAATCCTGAACTCCTACTAAGAGAAGGAGGATTTTATGTCTTGTTATTTGTGGTCTTCGCAGAAACAGGATTGTTTTTTGGGTTTTTTCTTCCAGGCGATTACCTCTTATTTTTGTCAGGTATGTTCGTCGCTACAAACAAGTTAGACGTTTCTATCTACACCCTCATTACAGGCCTTATTATTGTCGCTATACTAGGAAACTTCGTAGGCTATTGGTTTGGAAGACGAACGGGACCTGTATTGTATTTACGTAAGGATTCCCTGTTTTTTAAGAAAAGATACCTTCTCGCTGCTGAAGAATATTATCGAAAGCAAGGTGCATTTGCATTAATTATGGGAAGATTTATTCCCATTGTACGAACTTTTGCTCCAATAGTAGCTGGATTAATTAAAATCGATAGCAGAAAATTCGCTTTGTATAATATGGTAGGTGCGTTTCTTTGGGTAACTTCCTTAACCTTAATAGGCTTTTTCCTTGGTAGAAGGTTTGAGAAACAAATAGATCAATATTTGTTATACATAATCATAGGTTTTATACTAATTACAGCTATTCCATTAGTGTATACCTATTTAAATAGAAATAGAAAAAAAATAGTCTGACCACAAATAAAAACGAAAATGAGTAATTCAAACGCCTGGCATAATGTCTCTCCAGGAAAAAATCAACCTGAATTTGTTAACGCAATAATTGAAATCCCAAAAGGTTCAAAAGCGAAGTATGAACTCGACAAAGAAACTGGCCTTCTTCGCCTTGACCGTATTCTTTTTTCATCAGTTATGTATCCTGCAAACTATGGGTTCATTCCACAAACATATTGTGATGATGAAGATCCATTAGACATCCTTGTACTTTGCTCTGCTGATGTAGTTCCATTGGCGCTTATTGAAGCGAAAGTTATTGGGGTGATGCATATGGTTGACAATGGCGAACAAGATGATAAAATCATTGCAGTTGCTAAAAATGATATGTCTGTTAATTACATCGACGATTTATCAGCCCTACCTCCTCATACCATGAAAGAAATTGTTCGTTTCTTTCAGGATTACAAAGTACTCGAACATAAAAATGTAACCATAGAACAGCTTATGGGTAGAGAACAAGCATATAAAGTTATTCAAGATGGAATAGATTTATACAATGAAACTTATTTAAATAAACTATAAAAATAAATGGGAATCCAAATATTTTGGACTTTTTTCCTTGTTGTATTAAATGGCTTTTTTGTAGCCGCAGAGTTTGCAATAGTAAAGGTCAGGGCCTCACAGATTGAAATTCAAGCAAAATCTGGAAGCCGCATTGCCAATACGGCCAAACATATCACCCAGCACTTAGATGGATACCTGGCTGCAACACAGTTGGGTATTACACTTGCATCTTTAGGGCTGGGATGGGTCGGTGAGGAAGTAATGGAGCATGTATTACGAAATATTCTGGTAAGCTTTGGTGCAGACCCAGCGTTTCTTGAATCGTTTACTAAAACTGCTGCACCTATTATCGCTTTCACATTTATCACTATATTACATATTGTTTTCGGAGAACTTGCTCCTAAGTCTATAGCGATTCAAAAGCCTATTGCTGTAACCATGGCTATATCATTGCCTCTTCATTACTTTTACATGGTTTTTCGTCCCTTTATATGGTTGCTGAATGGCTTTGCTAATCTGATATTAAAGCTGATAGGAGTAAATGCTATAGGTGGTCATGAGGCTGCTCATAGTTCTGAAGAACTTCAATATTTACTCGAACAAAGTAAAGAAAGTGGTGCTCTGGATAGTAATGAGCATGAATTGATAAAAAACGTATTCGACTTTAATGAGCGTGTCGTTAAAAATATTATGGTTCCCCGAACCAAAATGTCAGCAATAGAACTTACTATAGCTCCCGAAGAAGTAATCGCAACAGTCGTTAGAGAGGGATATTCGCGTATTCCTGTTTATGACGAGACTATAGATAAAATTGTGGGTATTATTCACGCCAAAGATATCCTCCCTATCATTGCTAATAGGAAGGAAATGTTGGTTAGCAATATTATCAGAAAACCCTATTTCATTCCTGAATCAAAGAAAATTAACGATCTGATGGCTGAGTTTCAGCTTAGGCGCATTCAAATTGCAATTGTATTGGATGAATTTGGTGGTACTGCTGGTATGGTTACTCTGGAAGATATCGTAGAAGAACTTGTCGGTGAAATTCAGGATGAGTTTGATGAAGAGAAACCTATTGTAGAAAAAGTATCTGACCATGAGTTTATTGTCAATGCCTCTGCCTCTATTTATGACGTTAATGAACATCTTCCACATGATTTGCCTGAGGATGAAGATTATGATACAGTAGGTGGTCTTGTTGGCGATCTGTTTGGTAAAATTCCTGAAGTAGGCGAACGCAAAGAGTTTTACGGATATGTCATTACAATAATGAAAAAGACAGAACAAAATATCGAATCTGTAAAATTAGACCTGGTAATTACCCAGGAAGATATGGTAGATGAACGTTAATTCTGATTATGCATTTGTTCTATACTCCGGATATAACGGGAGATCAATACGACCTAAATACAGAAGAAAGTAAACACTGTATCCGGGTATTGCGACTCCAGCAAAATGATATCATCCAGCTGATTGATGGTAAGGGAGGTCTTTACGAAGCTAAAATCGTTCAACCTGATCCAAAAAAAACGTCCCTGACCATCGTTAATTGTGTCAGAGAATATGGTAAAAGAAACCACTATTTACACATTGGAATCGCTCCAACCAAAAATATGGAACGATTGGAATGGTTTGTCGAAAAAGCCACAGAGATTGGTATTGACGAAATCACCCCTCTCATTTGCGACCGCTCCGAACGAAAAGAAGTGAAGTTTGAAAGGCTTAATAAAATCATTACATCAGCCGTAAAACAGTCTATTAAAGCTTATCATCCTCAATTAAATGAACAGGTACGGTTCAAAGACTTTGTGAAAAAGGATACCGGCCAACGTTATATTGCCCATTGCATGGAAGGAAACAAGAAGTATTTTTCAACTGATTTGATAAAATACGATCGGTATACCGTGTTAATTGGTCCTGAAGGCGATTTTACGCCTCAAGAACTTGAATCTGCTCTGTCTAATGGCTATCAATCACTCACTTTGGGTACAAGTCGCTTGCGCACTGAAACAGCAGCCCTGGAAGCTTGTTTTGAGCTTAACTTTCTCAACCGATAAAAAAGATATAGAAGATGAAAAAGACAGGATCTTTGGCCATGCTCATTGTGTTATCGATCCTCTTTATTTCTGCATTTGCTCCATCATTTAAAATAGCCAGACTTAAGTATAATGGAGGAGGAGACTGGTACGCAAACAGAACGGCGCTTCAAAATCTGGTAAATTTTTGTAATCTAAACCTTTTAACCAACATAGATTCCGAGGAAGGTATTGCAGATGTAGGCAGTGCTACACTTTTTCAATACCCCTTTGTCTATGCAACCGGACATGGAAATATCCTGTTTTCAGAAGCAGAAGCCAAAAACCTAAGAAAATATCTAATAGGTGGAGGATTTCTCCATATAGACGACAATTACGGGCTTGACAAGTATGTAAGGCCTCAGATGAAGAAGGTTTTTCCAGAGTTGACTTTTGTTGAGCTCCCTGCTTCCCATCCTGTTTATCATCAGAAATACGAATTTTCCGGAGGGTTACCTAAAGTGCATGAGCATGATGGTAAGCGATCTCAAGGTTTTGCCTTAATCCATAAGGGAAGAATGGTTTGTTTCTATACCTACGAATGCGATTTAGGGAACGGTTGGGAAGATTATGGAACCTATGAAGGTGACTCTGAAGCCACTCGTCAAAAAGCCCTTAAAATGGGTGCAAATCTAATTCAGTATGCATTAGGGCAGTAAGATGCCCTAATGCATAACAAGGATTGAAGAATAGCTATTTAGCTTTTTTTCTTTTTGGAATTGAAAAGTTTTTCTGACCATTTGTATTGATCACCGGAGAACCAACCATACTCATTGCGCAACGGAAACCTACTTCAGCGCTTGTTTCATCTTCAGGCATAAACCTTCTTGTGGCAGGATTTAACCAATAAGCGCGATCATTCCATGATCCCCCTTTATAAACCTTCGAACGGTCATTTACTAAGGTCGTTACCCCATATAAGTCCTGGTTAACTGAATCCTTAAACCCTCTCATGTCGTTAGTGAATTTAGGCTCTGATAAAACAGTTGCACTATCCGTTTGCCCGTTCACTTCAGCCCAGGTTTGTTTCCTTCTGCTTGTAGCAGGATCTTTGATTGGCCGGCCATATTTATCCTTGGCAAAGGTGCCCTTTTTAGCATCGGCCATTCGTTTATTCACATATTCATTTCCACGAAAAGGATTAAAGTCATTAAAATCTTCAAACGACATTTTTCTGTATGTGTCAGCAACCCATTCATTGACATTTCCAGCCATATTATACAAGCCAAAATCGTTAGGCATATAACTTCTTACCGAAGCAGTAATATCAGCCTTATCATTCAGTCCACGGGCAACGCCCATATTATCACCTTCGCCTCTTTTAAAATTGGCCATTATAAGACCTTGCGTTTTTCTTGAAGCAGAACGAACTCCTAATCCACTCCATGGATAAATTCTTCCATCTTCAATATTTTCGTTAGCAGAATTGCCAGACAAAGCAAGGGCAGCATATTCCCACTCCGCTTCAGATGGAAGGCGATAATGCTCCTGTAATACACCATCTTCTTTTCTAACCGGACGACGAGCACTATTGCTGCCTTTATTTCCCGTAGCATTGGCGGCAGGATTCAAATTTGAAGGCATTCTCTTTCCATCAATACCCTCACCCTGGTATTGACCATTCAAATAAATATCTGTATTAAAAGGATCAGAAGTAGCCTTCCCTCCCTTACTTGCCAGTGTTGCAAAATCAACCATTACGCCTCTGGAACGCAGAATCTGTTCATTAACCCTGTCTGTACGCCATTCAGCATACTCTTTGGCCTGATCCCAACTGATTCCAATTACGGGATAATCCTGATAAGCTGGGTGCCGAAGGTAATTTTCTACATAAGGTTCGTTATAGGAAAGTGGACGACGCCATACCAGGGTATCAGGAAGCGCATTATAGTAATACTCACGGTCATTCGGGAAATTCCGTTGAATCCAATATAGATATTCACCCCAATTTACATTCGATACTTCAGTTTCATCCATATAAAAAGACGGTACTGTTACTCTTCTTTTTATATTATCATATTCATAAGCAAGGTCTTCCTGTAAGCTTCCGCCCATTACAAATGTTCCGCCTTCTATTGCAACTAAACCAGGACCAGGTGCTGGTTTAATATTTTCAGCAACAGTAAAACCGCCATTTTTGCTGTCATTATAAGCCCATCCAGTGTTTGATGATGCGCTCTTGGTCTTACATGATGTAACTAAACCAACTATTCCAATGAGGATTCCTGAGACAAAAAATATTGATAATCTTTTCATTTAATGTTTAAAACATTGAATTGTAAAAATAGCAAATAATCGAGTACTTAACAAAAATAGCAAGGTAAAAGCCTTTTTTATATTAATATCCCTACTTTTATACATGATCTTGTGTTCCAGCCGAACTGTATTTGTGTTCACCTTTCTATTGTTGTTTTGCTTAATCGAAAGCAAAGCACAAGTTGCAGGGTATACGGGAACGGTACTAACAGAAAAAATTCAAACCGCAGTGCCCTTTTTGTTGATCAGTCCTGATGCCCGCTCCGGAGCTATGGGCGATGCCGGTGTTGCAACGTCTCCTGATGTGAATTCGATCCATTGGAATCCCTCTAAAATAGCTTTTGCAATCAGTAAATCGGCCATTTCTTTGTCTTATACCCCCTGGCTGCAGCAGCTTGCTCCTGATATTTACATGGCTTATTTAAGCGGATATTATAAAACGAACAGTAGAAACACAATCGGTCTTTCCTTTAAATACTTTTCCATGGGTGAAATTGAATTGCGCGATGCCTCATCTGCAGCAAACGGAACCTATAATCCAAGCGATTTCTCCATTGATGGAACATTTGCCAGATCCTTTGGTAACTCGCTCTCGCTGGCTACCACTTTCCGGTTTATTTACTCAAAAATAGCCAGTGATGTCCTGGTGAATAGTCAGCAATCCAGTGCAGGTACTGCTTTTGCAGCAGATTTATCAGCCTATTATAAAAAGGAAATTCAACTGGCAGGGAAACCATCAGACCTTGCCTTTGGAATTAACCTATCCAATATAGGGAACAAATTAAGCTATCTCAATGATGATAACAAACAATTTTTGCCCACTAACTTAAAAATTGGCAGTGCATTAACGCTACACCCTGATAGTCAAAATCAACTTACTTTGGCGTTGGATTTCAATAAACTTCTGGTTCCTACTCCTCCTCAAACGGATGCTGAAGGAAACATTAGTGCTGGAAGATCCAACGATAGATCGGTTGCATCCGGTATATTCGGCTCCTTCTCTGATGCGCCTGGTAGTTTTTCAGAGGAATTAAAGGAAATAAGTATGGGTGCTGGACTGGAGTATCTTTTCGATCAGAAGTTTGCATTGCGTACCGGTTATTATTACGAAAATCCGTATAAAGGGGAGAGACGTTATCTAACCATGGGAGCCGGCTTCAAATACAGTCAATTAAATCTTGATTTCTCTTACCTGCTGGCTAGTATTCAACGAAGTCCGCTTGCTAATTCTCTGCGCTTCTCTCTAATGTATGCCATTAAATAATAATAGCCTTCCATAATTAGCCCTCAAAAACATATAAAAGAATAACAACATGAAAATAAGAGTAGGATTTGGCTTTGATGTCCATGAATTAAAAGAAAATCATCCATTTATTGTTGGCGGAGTTCAGTTAGAACATCATTCAGGAGCATACGGACATTCCGATGCGGATGTATTGCTCCATGCTATTTGCGATGCGTTATTAGGTGCAGCGAATCTTGGAGATATTGGTCAGCACTTTTCTAATCAGGATGACCGGTGGAAAGGAATTAGCAGCATGGTACTGTTTAAAGAATGCGTTCGCCTCATTACTGAAAAAGGATGGCGAATTGGGAATATAGATGCCATGATCTGTCTGGAAGCCCCCAAACTTAACCCACACGTTCCAGCAATGAAAAAAAATATAGCCGAATCAATTGGTATAAGCGAAGAGGATATCTCCATAAAAGCAACGACCAATGAAAAAATGGGATTTATTGGTCGGCAAGAAGGCGTAGTTGCCTATGCCGTTTGCCTGATAGAAAAAGTTGTCACCAGTTTAGTCCTTTAGCTTTACCCCACTAAAGTCCGCTCCACACTTTCCACAGCCAGATGCGCAGCCACTTTTAGCATGCAAACTTCTGTATATAAGGCGGCCTATATAGGCTGCCGCTAAAATAAATAACACCAAAACAAGTACTTCCTGGATGCCCATGTACAAAGGTATAATTTTATTACTCCCTGATTGTCATTATATTTTAAAGTTCAAACACACTTTCTCACGATAAATATTGTACCTTTGCAAAAAATTTTTAGGGCATTTCATGCAGAATATCAGAAACATTGCAATCATTGCACACGTTGACCACGGTAAAACTACCCTTGTTGACAAAATTTTACACTCTTGCCAGTTATTCAGGGATAATGAAGAAACTGGTGAATTAATTCTGGACAGCAACGATCTTGAACGTGAGCGAGGAATTACTATTGTAGCTAAAAACGTATCCGTTAATTATAAGGGAGTTAAGATCAATATCATTGATACTCCTGGTCACGCCGATTTCGGTGGTGAAGTAGAACGGGTTCTTAAAATGGCTGATGGTGTAATCTTGCTAGTTGATGCATTTGAAGGAGCGATGCCTCAAACTCGTTTTGTTACTCAAAAAGCATTGGCATTAGGATTAAAACCTATTGTTGTTGTCAACAAAGTGGATAAAGAGAACTGTCGTCCGGAAGAAGTTTACGAATCTATATTCGAACTTTTCTATAACCTGGATGCTACAGAAGATCAGTTAGACTTCCCTGTTATCTACGGTTCATCTAAACAAGGATGGATGAGTACAGATTGGAAAGAAAAGACAGAAGATATATTTCCACTATTGGATTCTATCCTGGCTAACATCCCACCAGCACCTGTATCCGAAGGAACTTTACAAATGCAGATCACATCATTGGATTATTCCTCTTTCGTAGGTCGTATTGCAATTGGACGTGTTGCCAGAGGCGTGGTTAAAGAAAATATGCCAGTTTCGTTGGTAAAACGTGACGGTACGATTCAAAAAACACGTATCAAGGAGCTATATACATTCGAAGGACTAGGTAAAATCAAAGCGAAAGAAGTTAGCGCAGGTGATATCTGTGCGGTAGTTGGTATTGATGGTTTTGATATTGGTGATACCATTGCTGATATTGATAACCCGGAACAACTTGCTGTAATCCATATTGATGAGCCAACAATGAACATGTTGTTCACCATCAATAACTCACCATTCTTTGGTAAAGAAGGAAAGTTTGTAACTTCCCGTCACTTACGTGAACGTCTTTTCAAAGAAATGGAGAAAAATCTTGCCCTTAAGGTATTGGAAACCGAATCTCCTGATTCTTATCTGGTATACGGTAGAGGTATTCTACATTTATCTGTATTAATCGAAACCATGCGCCGCGAAGGCTATGAGCTACAGGTTGGTCAGCCACAGGTAATCCTGAAAGAAATTGATGGTAAAAAATGCGAACCGGTAGAAGTACTGATCGTTGACGTTCCCGGAGAAGTTTCAGGTAAGGTGATTGAACTAGTAACTCAGCGTAAAGGTGAATTACTGATTATGGAACCTAAGGGCGATTTACAACATCTTGAATTTGATATTCCAGCTCGTGGTATCATCGGATTAAGAAACAACGTTTTAACTGCAACAGCAGGTGAGGCAACTATGGCACACCGATTAAAAGGCTATGAGCCTTGGAAAGGAACCATTCCAGGTCGCTCGAACGGAGTTTTAGTATCTATGGACAAGGGTATGACTACTGCTTATGCAATTGATAAATTGCAGGACAGAGGTCGTTTCTTTATCGATCCGGGAGTTGATGTTTATGAAGGTCAAATATTAGGCGAGCATATCCGCGATAATGATTTGGTTATTAACCTGACTAAAGGGAAACAATTAACAAATATGCGTGCATCCGGTACGGATGATAACGCTCGTATTTCTCCTGCAATCAAGTTCTCTTTGGAAGAAGCAATGGAATATATTCAAAGTGACGAGTATATTGAAATTACGCCTAAGAGCATGCGCCTTCGTAAGATCTATTTGAACGAAGCTGAACGTAAAGTGAACGCAAAGAAATTTGTTTAAATATTAGGATTGGATCCGGAAGCTCTTCACATATAAGGGCTCTAAATTTTAATCGATATCAAAAGGCTGAAGAATTGGATTTATTCCTTTTTATTTAGCCTTTTTTTATGCGATAAATTGTTCAAATAAACCTTTACTTACTATAATTTGTAGGGGGATTAATTTTGGTCTTATTTTCAAATGATTCATTACCCGTGCGGAAAAGGTGCGGAAAAGGTGCGGAGAAGGTGGGTATTATCTGCGCAATAATCAATAGCCAAACTACTTTCAGTTGGAGGCATAGTAATATCAATTTAAGGATGCACTATGGGTTTAAATAATCAATTTTTCTTTTAAAGAAAAAGTAAGATATGGTTTTATTTCTCACATACTTGTCTTTTATATAAAGGCTTCAGAATATAACTTGAATTAGGATCAAACAAGACTTTTCCCCAAATAATAAAATACATTTTAAATTGCTTTTTACCGAAAAGGTTCTACTTTTATTTCATGAACATGCTGGATAAACTAATATACAAAGTAACGTGTCGTATAGCTAGTTATAAAGGGAAAAAGGATGCTGAGACAGTGCGCAACACCATCTTGACCTATTTTAGTGCTAATCCTCCAACGGATCCTGAATATCAGCAAGCTGTAGAACACCTGAAAGTTCATCCGTTAGCTGTATTCTCCGGATCATTTAGCAATAGATATAATTATCAGGATATCGAAGTTTTTAAGGATCCTTCAAACAGTCTTTCCTTTGTCAATCATCAGGGCCATCGGTTGTACTTCAAAAGGTCATATAATACAACCACGATCAAAATGCTTTATAACGGGTTGCTTAAAGAGCAGGATCCTGATTCTCCCCATCGTTATACCAATGATCAGTTTTCACTTAAACAAGGTGACATCCTTTTTGATGTTGGCTCAGCTGAAGGGATCTTTCCACTTTCGAATATCGAACAGATAGGAAAGGTCATCCTTTTTGAACGCGATCCCGAATGGTCTGAAGCACTTCAGGCAACCTTTGCTCAATGGAATAACAAGGTGCAGATCATTTCTAAATTTGTTTCTGATAAAAACGACTCTGATAATATCAGTATCGATACCTTTCTTGCAGAAAAAGCAATAGTACCCCATTTCGTGAAAATTGATGTTGAAGGAGTGGAAGATCAGGTGTTAAAAGGAATGGATCAGACTATACGAAAATACCATCCCAAAATAGCGCTGTGTACCTATCATCAACAGGGCGACTTCAAACGATTTAGTGTAGAGCTAGCCGAAAAAAAGTATAAAATTGAATCCACTAAGGGATTAATGTACTTTTTAAGTAAGGACAAAAACGAAACACCTCAACCTCCATTTTTTAGAAAAGCATTAATAAGAGCGACACCGCTAGTCGTTTAAGTTATCCGATCAATACAATATAGCTTTATGATTAATTAGGCTAAAAATTTGAGGGTGTGACTTTGATGCAATTTATCCAGCAAGTGCTTCTTTAAATCAGGAACCCAACGAATAAGCCTTTTGTAGGTGACAGCATTTTTAAATAAACAGCTGATATTTGAATGTTAACTAGATGCTTTTATAATAAGTAGACATTCTTTAGAAGAGAAGAATTGAAGATGGATTTTGAGCGATTATTTATTCATCCCGATTATATTTTTCACCTTTAAAAGTGAGCTATCAATCAAATTGTTAATATCCTGCGAAAACTTTGAATAATACACTGTTCCCCCAAATAATACGGTCACCAGTCCCGTTCTCATAATTCCGTCAGCAATGAAGTTCGGTAAGGCCGGAATGAAATGAACCAGATAATAAGTGACCACACCGGTAAGAAGTACCAGAGGTGTGTTGTAATTGAAGGGCTGCAACTTAAACACAAAGAGGATAAACAGGTACCGGGCAAGGTTAAAAATGAAAAAGGTAAGTGCTGAAGCAATAGCCGCACCCGTTATTCCATAAAGAGGTATAAAGATCAGGTTCGCCCCGATGGTAATCGCGATCAGCGAAAAGTTGAAAAAGGAATCGTACTTATAATATTTTGACGTAGACAGAATCACTCCGTTAACCCCCGTTGAGGCGTCAATCAGATAACCCAATCCCACAAAAAAGATTACATACCTGCCGGCAGCATATTCAGGCGGCAGCACATGATAAATGTTTTCAATGTTTACCCAAATGAGGGTAAATAAAAATAGCGTGCTGATAATCTGACTGATACAGCTTTTTCGATATACCGAAGCAATGCCGGCCATATCGTTATCCTTCCATGCCTGAGCGATAACCGTATAGGCAATGCTATATAATGAGCGCGCTGGTAGACTGATGATCGTGGCGAAGGCAAAAGCCAAACTATAGATCCCGGTATTGCGCAAGCCAAAGGCCTTATTAATCATGTACATATCCGCATTCGCTATAATAAAAGGAGAGGCACCGGTGAGGATTCCAAAGACGGATAACTGTATCATCTGCTTTCTGATGACTGGTGTGAGAAATTTAAAATCAACTCGGAAAGAAAGCTGATTGCGTTGATGTAAACGATACATCAAGATTCCTGTAGGAATAATATTGGCAAGTAGCCATGCCCACATAAAATAGGCAAAATCCAAAATTGAAAAGAGAAGCAAAAGTAAGGCGATCAACACAAATAAACGTTTGGCAAATTCTGTTAAAATCCTGCCAGTCGTGGTATCATATAACATCCGAGCATACAACTCAAACACATTAAAAAATAGGGTGAAAAAAGTTAAGGGAATTAAATACCAGAAATACTGGTCAAATAAGTTACTCCCCGAAGTTTTCTGTTGTACAATCTCATCTTTAAACAAGGCGACCAGCACCATGAAAATAGCAAAACCAACAATGGAGATTAAACAGGCGAGTCCCAAATAACCATGATCATGCGTTTTCCCATCTCTAAAATAAGGAAAAATCCGTGCGGTAGCATTAAATCCAAGCACAGAAAATTGGGCAAAAAGTATTGGAAATAACCCTAGAAGGCCAATTAAGCCTACTTGTTCGGGACTAAGTACCTTCGGTTGTAATAAGTAAACAGAAAGAAAACCGATTAATACGCCCAGATAAGAGTAGAAGGTTCCTTTTAAAGTTTGCTGCTGAATAATTCCCATCAGAAATTAAGGTGGTTTTTAGCTTGTAAAATCTTCTTATCTATCGTAAACTTGCAAGGATAAGATGTCAAAGATAACATATAATATTTGTGTGTTAATTGTTACCTATGGTGATAGGTGGTTATTATTAAAGCAAATTCTAAACAGTGTGATGAACCTCGATCCGGATGTCTCTAATATCCTGGTCGTAGACAATGCTTCCACATACAGCGTTGAAGATAACTGCAGGGAATTGCAGGACCACAGGGTTAAAGTGATCACCCATGCAGATAATGAAGGCTCTGCAGGCGGTTATAAAGCCGGGATGGAATACTTTATCAACCATACTAACGCCGATTTTCTGTGGCTTCTGGACGATGACAACCTTCCTCATCAAGATGCACTAAAGAATCTTCTGGGTGCCTGGGAAAATAACAGCGATACCTTAAAGCAAGATCAACAAGCCTTGTTTTCTTTACGGCTGGACAGGAAACAGCATCTCAATATTGCAGGGGGTGAAAATGCGAATCGTTATTATCGGGTTCCCAATAGTTTTATGGGCTTCAATCTTTTTCAAATTCCCATTAACCAATACTATAAATTCCGCGATAAATTCCGCAAAAGCAGACCCTTGAAAGCGCGTGCAGTGATGCCTTATGTGCCTTACGGCGGTTTGTTTATACACCGGAAGCTGATGCAAAAAATAGGATGCCCCGATGAACGCTTTTTCTTATATGCCGATGATTCCGAATATACCTATCGCATCACACAGCAGGGAGGAGCCATCTGGCTTATTTCCAATAGCCAGATCGAGGATATTGACCGCTCATACGGGGTGACGTACATACCAAAGCCATGGCGCTCCATCTATTTGGATCAGTGGAGCTTCCGCAGCTATTACCAGGTGCGCAACAGTATTTTCTTTAATTCCACCACTGCTGTTACAAACCCGGTTATATATCAACTGAATAAATCTTTATACTTGTTTGGCCAAAGGATCGTCAGTATCTTGACTGGCAAACAGAAAAACTATACTAAATTTTTAAAAGCAGTCCATGACGGATTAACAGGTAATCTAGGACTCGTCAATACTGAAGAGTTGTAATTTAAAATCAGATCTATGCAAAATTTTGCTCCTATCGCACTTTTCGTTTATAACCGTCCTGACCATGCCCGCCGGACCATTACCTTTCTGCAGAAGAATTTTCTGGCTGATGAATCCCGTTTGTTTATATTTTCCGATGGAGCCAGAGATGGTGACGAAGAGAATGTAAAAGCGGTTAGAGACCTGATTAAAAGTGTAGATGGTTTCAAATCTGTTGAAGTGATCAACAGGGATAAAAATTTTGGATTAGCTAATTCTGTTATCGATGGGGTGAACCGATTAACCCACCAATATGGAAAGGTTATCGTTTTCGAAGATGATGTCATCACTTCTCCGTATACAATTCAGTATTTCAATGAAGGATTAACAAAATACCAGGGCGTAGAGCAGGTGATGCACATCACCGCTTTCATGTATCCCCTGAAAGTCAATAATCTTCCCGAAACCTTTTTACTACGCATAGCCAGCAGTCAGGCATGGGCAACATGGGATAGAGCATGGAAGAAATTTGAACCCAATATAGACACCATTATCTCTAAGTTCGATGCCAGTTCAAAGTACCAGTTTCAGTTAGAAGGATCAATGAACTTCTGGAAACACGTTATGGAGTTCAAGCATGGAAGGAATAATTCATGGGCCATCAGATGGTACTCATCCGTATTCCTCAACAAAGGACTTTCTTTAAATCCGGCCGTATCGCTGATTGAAAATATAGGGCATGACGGTACCGGAGTACATTCCGGCGTAAGCACCATTTATGCAGGAGAAATGAATAATTTCAGGATCTCTAAATTTCCTGATGTAATCAAGGAAAACGAAATCGCCTATCGGGCAGTGAAAGATTTCCTGAAGCATCGCAAGGGAACCTATCTGCAACGCGGAATCCGGTATTTCAATCATATAATTACCAAATGGAAAATTAATGCCCGTAATAAATAAAAAGCGATTGAAGGTTATACATCTCAATACCTATGACGGCAACGGTGGGGCAGGAAGGGCGGTATTACGCCTAAATCAAGGGTTAAAGCTGCTGGGTATCGATTCGCAGGTAATTTGCCTGTATCAGTTTAATCCGCAATCCGGTGTAACGGCCATTTCGAATACATTTATAGGCCGCATCAAGGCAGTGTTTAATATCCTAGCCGAGCGCTTTTTGATTAAGCCCTTTTTAAAAGGAAAGCAGATCCCTTTCTCCCTGCAGCGTTTTGGTATTTCGCCCTCAACGCTTAAGGTCCTTCAGGATGCAGATGTCATTCATATCCATTGGATCAATCATGGCTTTCTATCCCCATCAAAGATGGGCGAGCTGGCGCAACTGAATAAGAAGATTTTCTGGACTCTTCACGATAGTAATCCTATAACCGGTGGTTGTCATGTGCGTTACGGATGTACTCATTTTAAGCAGGAATGCGGAGCATGTCCAGCATTAAAAAATCCATCAGCAAACGATCTTTCCCACCGTACCTGGCTTGCGAAAAGTAAAGCCTATCAGGAATTCAATTTTACATTTATTGCCCCCAGTATCTGGATGGGACGATGTGCCCTTGAGGCCTCCCTCTCTGCGAATAAGCAGGTACGGGTCATCTCCAATGCATTGGAAACCGATATCTTCAAACCTTTAAATAAAGTCGAATGTCGAGCTGAATTCGGTATAGATCCACGGGCCCAGGTCATCCTTGCAGGCTACATGCCATCCGAATCCGATCGTCATAAAGGACTTCTGGAGCTTATAGAAGCCATTACTCATTTACTGGCGCATCCTGGGGTAGACAAAGGCCGGATAATCCTTTTATTTTATGGCAGCAATGCCGAGGGGCTCCATCTCGATATTCCCATTCCCCATCGTTTTATGGGCAAAATAAGTAGTGATTTAGTGTTAGTCAAGCTGTATAGCCTTTCCGATGTATTTGTTTTTCCTTCACTGGAAGAAAGTATGGGTTATACCGCCTTAGAAAGTTTATCATGTGGTACCCCCGTTGTTGCATTCCGGACATCAGGTGTCACCGATATTGTGCAGCATGGCATTAATGGCTACCTTGCGCCGCTAAAGGATACAAAAGATTTAGCGAATGGAATTTATACGATCCTGAATAATCCGGATTATGCCAGTCTTAGTCTGGCTGCAAGGGAATGGGCATCTGAGAATTTCAATCTGCAAACTATAGCGCAAAAACATTCAGATCTTTACCATGAATAATCAGGATCACCAGCCCGTTTTAAGTATCATTACCGTCGTATATAACAACGTAAAGGCTATTGAACGCACTATCCTTTCTATCCTTAACCAAACGTATCCCGCTATTGAATACATCATCATTGATGGCAATTCAACGGATGGCACAATGGAGGTCATTACGAAATACCAATCTCAAATCACCAAACTTGTCAGTGGAAAAGACAAAGGAATCTACGATGCCATGAATAAAGGACTCGCCCTGGCCACCGGAGACTATGTTTTGTTTATGAACTCTGGAGACGAGCTTTATACTCCGGATACAGTAGAACAGGTATTTGCCTCTGCAGAAGATGCGGATATCTATTATGGTGAAACGGAAATGTACAATGAGCAATGGGAAAGTTTGGGCCGCAGAAGACATCAGGCACCCACTACTTTTACGCACGACAGCTTCCGCTATGGCATGAGCATCTCTCATCAGGCCATTTATATCCGAAGGTCTTTAATTTCCCCTTACGACCTGCAATACCAGCTCAGTGCCGATATCGACTGGATCCTTAATGCCGTACAGAAAGCAAAGAAGATCAGTAATACCAATCGTTATGTCGCCAAATACCTGGTGGGAGGGATGTCGAAAGCCAAACACCGCCAAAGTCTGCAGGAACGTTTTCAAATCTTCACTAAACACTATGGTTTAATCCCTAACCTGATTAATCACGTGGTTATCGCCGCAAAGCTGATCAGTTATTACCTGAAACATAGAAAGACAAACGATTAACCCGGAAAACTGATCTTCCCCAGCGATACAGAAGGGAAACCAATGTTATCGCCATAGTCAACCGCACCACCCGCTACCGCCTCATTGGCCAGTAAAGCAAATAATACCGCTTCTTTAGCATCCGGATCTATACCCAATGCCGCTGTAGACTGGATCGGACCTAATTTGAAATGCTTTTCAATTTGCTGCATCAGTAGCGGATTATGCATTCCACCACCGCTTACATAAATCTCAAAAGGCTCAGCCTCAGGCACACTTTTGTTAATAGCCAGGATAATACTCTGTGCCGAAAAAGCAGATAAAGTGGCCATTACATCTTCATGTTTCAGGTCAGTTTTATACGATTTAGTAATAGCAAGTTGCAAATAAGCCAGACTGAAAAGTTCAGGACCAGTAGTCTTGGGGAACCCGGCATTAAAAAACGGATTGTCGAGCAAAGCCTTCAGCAAAGGTTGATTAATCGTTCCAGAAAGGGCCAACTTTGCACCTTCATCATAATACCTTCCAGGATAGTTTAACTGCATATACTGATCCATGAGGGTATTTCCCGGACCAACATCTGTAGAAAAGATGCCCTTTGGTGTTTTGCAGGCAGGCAAATAAGTAAAGTTGGCAATCCCGCCTATGTTGAGCATAATTCTGGCGGTATGCATACTGGAAAATAAAAGATAATCGCCATATACCGCCAGCGGAGCACCTTCTCCACCTGAAGCAATATGCTTTTGTCTGAAATCGCTTATCGTGATAATTCCTGTTTTAACCGCCAAGTGATCACCATCCCCAATCTGCAGTGTGCCATTTCCATACTCTTTTAAACGATGCAGTGATTTTGGTGCATGAAAGATAGTCTGGCCATGACTGGCAATGAAATCAACAGTCGAAGGCTCTAAATCCCATTTCTTTAAGCAGGATAACACTAATTCCCCAAAATAAGACCCTATAAATTCATTCAGTAAAGTAACCTTTTGTATGTCGGCAACCCGTTTTGAAAAAATGGATTTCAAATCCTGCTTGAAAGGCTCCTCATAATTAACAGTAGTAAAGTTTAAAACTTGTACTTCCGTATCGTTGCCGCTACCTTTAAATTCACACAAAGCAACATCCAATCCATCGAAAGATGTACCGGACATTAACCCTATGATTCTTTTAACCGGTTTGGAAGATAATTGATAAAGTTGACTGATATTTCTATTCATGATTTATTATTATCCTGAACCAATATCAATTTTTTAATATCAAAAAACAAATTTTATTGAAAAGATGCACGGGTATTTCCTTACTTTAATTCATTCAGAATTGGTTTACCTAAACTGCTCAAAACCTTTTGTTCCGGTTTGATAAGTTCTAACACCGCCACCTCATTTTTCCCACTCTTCAGCCATTCTGCCGGAAGATAAATTGTTTGCTGCGGACCGATGCTCCAGTATTTACCCAGGTTATGCCCGTTTACCCAGATCATTCCCTTACCCCATTTTCGTAGATCTAAATAAGTATCCTGCACTTTAGATACATCAAATGAGGCGTAACTAAGAGCAGGACCTGATGAATTTTTAACCTCTCCAGTTATCTTATTGTTATCTACCTGATCAAAAGGCAATCCATACATTTTCCAGGATGATATAACTTTTTTATTCAAAGTAACCTCCTGAGTAATCCCCTTTTTGTTTTTCAACAGATTTGGACCAAAGTTAACCCTGCCCATATTCTCTACCAGAATGTCCAGCGTCACTTGCCCTTTGGGCAGATTAACCAGCAGACTATCCTGATCCATCCTTCTGTCCAAAATTCCAGCTCGTTTACCATTGATAAAAACCAATCCGTAATCCCGCAATTCTTTAATTTTCAACCAGCCTTTAGTACCACCCGGAACCGTTGTACGATACAACATGTAACCGTAAGCCTGATTCATATCTTCAAAAGTAAGCGGATGAGTACTGACCTTTGGAGTCCCTAGAAGATCAAAAACTGAAACCGATTTGGTAAAGGTAATGTCCGCCAATGCTGCCGCAGGTTTAGGAGCAGGCACATCAGGCAGTTCCTGACCAGCAGGAAGATGTTTTCTAATCACCTCACGAAACTGCATGAATTTATCCGTAGCATTTCCCGCTTCATCCAAAGGCGCATCATAATCATAACTGCTGATCTGAGGTTCATAAGGCGTGGAATCCTTATCATTTGCCCCGTTCATAAACCCCCTGGTGCTGCCACCATGAAACATATACATATTGATCGAGATGCCGGCAGCAAGTGCCGTATCCAACCGGCCGGAGTAATCTTTAGCAGGTACAGTATGATGCGGAGTACCCCACCAATCGAACCAGGCAGGATACCATTCTGCTATGAAATAAGGCCCCTTACCTTCATGATATTTGTTCACAATTTCTTTAACTTGCTGAGGGTTATCAATACCATTAACTCCGGGAACAACGCCATGCAAATATCCATTTTTTACATCTTTTGCGGGATCACAGGTAGATAGCAGACCATCAAAACCTGCATCCTTAAACAGCTGCTCGTTGATTTTCATGTATTCCTGATCACTGCCATACGATCCGTATTCATTCTCCACCTGCACCATCAGGATATTACCGCCATGGTTTACCTGTAAACCTGCAAGCTGTTTGCCTACCTCGTTAATGTATTTTCGATACTCTTCCAGATATTGTTTTTCCTTACTTCGTACAACCAGTCCTTTTTCATTCTGAAGCCAGTAGGGATAGCCACCGAATTCCCATTCCGCACATACATAAGGACTTGGACGCAAGATCACCCAAAGTCCTTCTTCTTTTGCAATTCGCACAAATTCAGCAATATCATTATTGCCTGTAAAATCGAAATGATCTTTTTCCGGTTCATGCAAATTCCAAAATACATATGTACCGATGGTATTCAGCCCCATTGCTTTGGCCATTTTCATACGGTCACGCCAGGCTTCCCTGGGTACACGAGGATAATGCATTTCACCTGATATAATCTGAAAAGGTTTTCCATCCAGTAAAAATGTAGAATCAGCTAAACCAAATGTATGTTCCGTCCGGCTTTTACAGCTGTTCAGCATCAGTAAGGCCATGATTGAGAAAAGAAAAGAATTGAATTTCATTTTTTGCGTATTAAATATTTACCTGAGTAGAAGAAGCACCTGGATAGCTCAAAGTTAGCTTTGCCGGCTTGCCTCCATTTGCCTTTTTGATGTATATAATAAGTTTTCCGTTTCTAACCTGATGCTGCTGGTCTGTAAAGGAATCATGAGCTGCAGGGTCTCCGTTTTCTATTCCCTGAATGACAACATCGTCATTGGTTTTTACCGTTAACATACCATCTGCGAGATACACTGGTACCCCTTTTGAGTCATGCACAGATACCTCAATCTGCTGATAAGGCGAAGCTTGATCAATTAGCTTATCCCGGTAAACTGCGGCCTTAATAACAGTAGCCGGACCGGCTGTGCGAATTGCATCACTGCTAACCTCTTTCCCTTGCCGGTACCCTTTTACTGAAAGTTCTCCAACAACAAAATCAATCGGATCAAATAAAACCAGATGATCTTTCGGAACTACTTTTTTACCCAATGAATGGCCATTTAAAAACAGCTCCGCTTCATCACAATTTGAATAACAGCTTACTTTGCTTTTAGATCCCGCAGTCCAGTTCCAACTCCGCCCGGAAAGTCTGGCATTTCGCACAGTCCTTTCTGAAGCCTCACCATCAAAGGTGTTTAAATAGATGACCGGCTCTTTCAACCATAAACTTGACCGTAAGTAATAAGCTGATTTTTCAAACCCTGCTAAATCAAGTAACCCTGCCTCATTACTTCTGGATGGCCATTTCCCTGCTTCTCCTAAATAGTCAATGCCTGTCCATAAATATTGTGCAGATATGTATTGATTGCTGTCCACCGCATTCCAGGCAGATACATGCATTCCGTTTTCACTACCATAAATAATCCGTTTAGGATAGTTCTCATGGTCCTCTTTATACCGGTATTCCTGGTAATTATAGCCCACCACATCCAGGTTATTTGGATAATCTGTTGTATTCGACATGACCACACCAGCAAGAGCAGCTGTAACGGGGCGACTACGGTCTACACTCTTAACCGCTGCAACCAATTTTTTGGAGATCTCCGCCAATCTGCTTACCGGCGGATGATCCTGCATAAAACCCTTTCCATAGATCTGCGGATTGCGTCCACTGTCGAGCACCGCATGCGTATATGGGTCATTTGGGTAATCGATCTCATTACCGATGCTCCACATGATGATGGAAGCATGGTTGCGACTTCGCAATACCATATCTTTTACGTCCCGCTCCGCCCATTCCTTAAAATACTCATGATAGCCGAATTGAGCAGGTTTCCCCACATTCCAGCCCTCCACCCATTTATTTTTACCATATTCCCACTCGTCAAAAGCCTCGTCCATCACTAGAAAACCCATTTCGTCGCATAGGCGGTACAAGTATTCCGCATGCGGATTATGACTTAGGCGGATGGAATTACAACCCACGGCTTTTAGTTTCCGCAGACGGCGGACCCATACTTCTTCAGGAACGGCTACCCCAAGTGCACCCGCATCATCATGAATACATACCCCCTTTAATTTCATGGCCACATCATTCAGGAAAAAGCCTTTATCCGCATCGAAGTGAATACTACGAAAACCGACCTCATCCTGCCAATGATCCATCTGTTTACCATTTTGCCATAGACTAACGCGCAACTGATACAAATTAGGCTGATCTACCGACCATAACAGTGGTTTGTTTACCGTAAAATTCAAATCTGCAGGAGCACTTCCATTTGCCGGAACCTGAAGAGAAAGGTCTTTCTGCGCGGCTACCCGACCTAAAGCATCGGTTAACGAAGTCTTGACGGTAATCGCAGCAATCGCCGACTGATGATTCACAATAGATAGGTTAACCTGCGCATCAGCCTTAGCCTGATTTACCAATGGCGTGCTGAAACCAACGCCCCATAATTTCAAATGAACAGCTTCCTTTACCTTGAGATACACATTCCTGTAGATTCCCGAACCGGTATACCACCGGGAGTCAGCAAATTCACTATGATCCGCTTTCACTGCGATCACATTCTTTTCAACCTGATTGACATAAGGCGTAATGTCATACTCAAAAGGTGTAAAACCATTTGGACGTTTACCTAAGTAATGGCCGTTTATCCACACTTCGCTGTTCATATACACGCCATCAAAGTAGATATAGAGCCGTTTACCCTTTTGTGCCTGACTCAGGCTAAAACTTTTTCTATACCAGCCGATCCCACCCGGTAAGTATCCCGTGGCACTGGCCCATTGATTACTAAACGGCCCCTCAATGCTCCAGTCATGCGGTAATATAACACCCCGCCAATCCTGATCAGAAAAAGTAGCACTTTGCGCCTCCTTTAAATCACCCTTATGAAATTTCCAACCTGTATTAAACGATTCTTTTTCATTCACATTCTGAGCGAATGCCGTTTTTCCGTTCAATAAAATTAGAAGGAGCAAAAGGGGTATTATGATTCGTAATGGTTTGATAGTAAGTTTCATTTGAGCTAATATCTATAAATAATTAATAACCAGGATTTTGTTCCAACTGTCCATTGGAGGCTTGTATTTCTGTTCGGGGAATAGGCAGCCAATAATGTTTAGTTTCAAACTTACGTCCGTCAAGAGCTATCTTTGGCGTGTAAGAAAACCCAGTAGCTGTTTTGGTAATGATCACCCCTGCAGCTGGTTTATTCTCAGTTACTTCTGCTATTTTCCAGCGGCGTACATCATAAAAGCGATGCTCTTCAAAGGCTAGTTCAACCCTTCTCTCATAACGTACAGCATCACGCATTTGTACCTGTGTTGAGCCTGTAGCTAAGGCGGGCATACTGACACTTGGTCTTGCCCTAACGAGGTTTACCGCTTGCCTTGCCGAGAAAGTGGAGCCCGAAGGAACCACATCAGGTCCATACGCTTCATTCGCAGCTTCCGCAAAGTTTAGCAATATTTCCGCATACCTGAAATAGATCCAGGGCTGAAATCCTGCATTACCCCATGGGTTTTGTAAGGGATAAGCGTCATTCATGAACTTCTTTAGGTAATAACCAGTCTTTGTCGTGTTCCAGTTATCGATCCCATCCTTGCTATCCTTTCCTCCAGGAATAAAAGTTTCAATAGCACGTTCCCGGTAAGTCGCACCATTATATAGAATGGTTGCCGCAAAACGAGGGTCCCGGTTGGCATACGGGTTATTTGCATCAAACCCTGATGTAGGATCAGTAATAGCTTTGCCATTTGCCATTTCGTAATCATTAACCAGGTTTTGCATAGGCGCATTACCTGCCCAACCACCGTAGCCATTAGGTCCGTTTGCTATCTCTAAATGGACATGATTGGCATTTTTAGTAAACAGCCGTTCAAAAATGGCCTCATTGGTTTCATTCGTTAAAAATAGCTCTCTATATCCCCCGGTGTAAATACCGTATTTATTCAAACTGATCACTTGCTGGGCAGCAGAGGCGGCATCAGCCCAACTACCTGTATTATACAAGGGACTGGCCGCATAAAGCAGCAATCTTGATTTAAGCGCTAATGCAGCACCTTTTGTTGCACGTCCTAACATCCATGTCCCACTATTATTCAAAGGCAGTTCCGCAGCGGCTTCATTTAACTGAGCCACCACATAATCGATCCCTTCTTTCAGGGTAGCCCTGGTAAATAGGGAAGGATTCTGCAGGTCATCTGTTAGATTTGTTACTTTATCGCCCATTAAAACCACGCGGCCATAATTCCTGATCAGATCCTGATAGCGCATAGCTCTTATAAATTTAAGTTCGCCATCGATCATTTGCTTATGGCCCGCACTCATTTCAATTTTGGTAAGAACACTTAAAGCATAGTTTATTTCACGGATCCCCCTATAGCTCCTGGCCCAGAAGATGCCTGCACTTCCCAAGTTTTCTGGTGCCAGCTGTCCTCTTTGGATCAGCCAGGTAAAATCATCATTGTTATAGACCGATTCATCTGTAAACGAACTCATCATACTGTACTCAAATCCCCTTCCAAAACCAGGATCTGATCCATCTGCTTCCTTATCCTGTAACCGGGTACCTATATAGCGGTTGGTGACATACGCTTCAAAAACAGAGGTGTCCGTTTCAATAGCTGAGGTTGCAATCCGATCGGTAGGTTCTACGTTTAAAAAATCTTTTTTACATGCCGATAACGTCAGTAATGCACATAACATTAAAAATAGTGGCTTTATATATCGAGTTTTCATGGTCTTCTGTTTAAAATTTAACGTTAGCGCCCAGGTTGATAATTCGTTGCTGTGGATAAAACTGTCCGCTTCCATTTTCCCCTTCTGGATCATAATCTTTCACCTTGGTAAAAGTGAACAAGTTGAAGGCGCTGGCATATAATCGTAATCCCGATACCTTAATCTTGGAAAGAAAAGGAGCTTTGATGTTATAACCTAACTCCACATTCTTAAGCCTCAAAAAAGCAACATTGTTTAACCAAAAGGTATTAGGGAACTGGCCGCCGCTGATGGCATTTGACGCACGATCCGTAACCCGCGGATATGTGCCGTTTAAATTGGTTGCACTAAACCGGTTATCGGCCCAGCTGCTATAAAAGTTACCTACACTGCCTGCTTCCGGTAAAACGTATTGACTCACTCGCGCTTGTCCGGAAAAGAGCACAGACAGGTCAAAGCTTTTATAAGATGCATTTAAAGTAAAACCGTAGGTAATTTGTGGGATATTCGCATATTTTGAACGCGTCTGGTCGTCCGCTGTGATCTGCCCGTCGTCGTTATAATCTTCGTAGATCAGGTCACCAATTTTAGCACCAGATACATGCGGATAAGCATCCAGGTCCGCCTGTGTACGAAAAAGGCCAATGCTGTTATACAGCAGGGAAGTGTTGAGTGGACGTCCTGTTTTCCGCTGATAATCAAGCGTACCCGCTGCTTCATCAATGAAGATGACTTCATTCTTCGCATAGGTGATATTTCCGGAAATCCCCCAATTAAATTCATGGCCCTGCTGACTGTAACCCAGAGTGCCTTCAAACCCTTCACTATTTATTTTGCCTATATTTTCAGAGGGCACTAAAGGCTGCGAAGTATCCGTAACAAAAGGATTTACGATGCCTGAAGAACCCGGTAAAGAGGCATTTCGTGTGGTCAGAATATCAGCTCTCTTCTGGTTAAAATAGATCGCTTCAAAAGATATATTTTTAAATATAATACCATTGATTCCAACATCCAGTTTTTTAGATACCTCCCAGGTGATATCCGGATTAGCTAGCTTAACCAGGTTAACCCCTGGCTGAATCGTAGAGGATCCACTCGCTGGTAAACTGGCAACGAAACCGTTCCCAACCAAAACATAATTATCAAAATACTGGAAGCCTTTTACATTGTCATTACCCAATGAACCATAAGAAGCCCTCAATTTCAAGTCGTTAATGAATTTTACATTACTTTCAAACCACCTTTCTTTCGAAATACGCCATCCTACAGATGCAGAAGGGAAGTACCCCCATTGTTTACCCTGAGGGAAGATCGAGGACCCATCCACACGTAACTGACCTTCAAATAAATACTTCTCATCAAAATTATAAGCGATACGACTGATAATGCTTCGTCGTGTATAGTTAGTGCTGTAGCCAGAATTTAAAAAATCGGTTGCAGCAGTACCACCCTGAGATAATTCAGGTAATGAAGTAGATAGAAAGTTCAGGCGTTGGGTGTCAAAGTACTCGTAATGGTCGTCACTTTGTTCATAACCAACAAAAGTACTGAGGTCATGTAATCCAAAACGACGGGCATAATTCAATTTAATATTCGAAGTAAGCAAGGCCTGATTACTGTGTTTTTCGATCAACGTCGCCTTATTGTTGTTACCGCCAACAATTACACTGTTATATAGATCTGTTGCTGCGTCATAACGGTAAAGCAGATAAGGTTTGTTAAAACTTTTACTGAACATATTAGACTTATCAACAGAGAAGAACCCGTCTACCGATAATCCCTCAACTCCCGGAATCAGTAAAGTAGCCCTTAAGATCCCGTTGAATGTCTGAGTAGGGTTATTTACCGTTCCACCAATATCAGTTACCTGTGCTGCAGGGTTTGCGTTTTCAATACCTGTTGTCGGCAGGCCATTGGTATAATAGGTCGCTGCAATTGGCTTAGACCTATAAATGGATCGGAAAATATCCCCTCCACCCACCAGAGGATACATACGGTCTTCCTCTCTTCCTGATAAAGACATTCCAACCTTTAAAATCTTTGAGATATTAGCGTCTACATTGGATCTGAAATTATATTGCTTATAGGTAGTTGCCCCATTCTTATACAACCCATCCTGGTTAATGGTACCCATGGATAAGAAATACTTCACATCATCACTTCCACCGCTAATGGATAGGCTATGCTGATTCTGCATGGTCACATCTTTTAAGGTTTCTTTGATCCAATCCGTATTGGGATATAACAAAGGATCCGATCCATCCCTGAACTTTTGAATCTGCTCATCTGAGTACGACTGATTCAGACCACCATTTGGATTTGAGTCATAATTGATCTCATTCATGATCTGCGCATAGGTGGGTGCATCAGCCATCTGAGGTAAACGTGTTGGTGAACTAAAGCCCTGATTAAAGCTATAGTTGATAGTCGGCTTGCCCGATTTGCCCCTCTTGGTGGTTACTAATATAACCCCATTTGCTGCCCGGTTCCCATAAATCGCCGCCGATGCATCCTTTAAAACCGATACACTTTCAATATCATTTGGGTCAAGCCGCTCCAATCCGCCAATCTGTCCTGGAATCCCATCTACAACAACAAGTACACTGTTGCTTCCTGTTGTAGCCAAACCCCTGATCGTGATGTTGGAACCGTCATAACCCGGCTCACCACCCCGGTTATTCACGATCACACCTGAGAATCGTCCTGCTAAAGAGTTAGACAAGTTGGGCTGCGGACTTCTAACCAGTTCAGCACCTCTAACCTGGGAAATAGATCCTGTTAAAGTGGCTTTTTTCTGTGTTCCATAACCAACTACAACCACTTCATTTAATGATTTTGCGTCAGGCGTAAGCTGAATATTTAAAATGGTTTTTCCGGCGAGATGAACTTCCCTGCTCGTATAACCTATAAAGGAAAATACAAGTATCGCATTGGGATTGCTTGTTTGAAGTGAATATTTTCCGTTTGCATCTGTTATCGTACCGGTCGCGGTGCCCTTGACCTGAATACTTACCCCCGGCAATGGAGTGGCTTTTTCATCTGTTACTGTCCCGGTCACCGCGTTTTGCCTTACTGAATTGGTCAGGGGAGTAGTTTTAATTCCAGTTGGCACAGTCGCAAACCCCTCTTCCACCGTGAATAAAATAAGAACACATGCAGTAATTGCTATGCCATATTTATAATTAAAAATAGGTGGGGACGAACAAAAGTGTATGATTTTTTTCATGTCCTTGAATAATTTAGTTTGTATAATTGGTTTTACAAAAGCTAAATTCGAGGTAAAAAAATAAATCAAAAGGGGGCAAACAGGGATAAATAGAGCGGTAAACGGATATAATTATTTAAATCGCATTAAATCCTGATTTAAAGATAGATTGTTAGAAAAAGTTTTACGATATTTTTTGATGTACTGCGAAGGATTCATATTGAACAACTTGTTAAACTGTTCCCTGAAATATTTGGAATCGTTAATTCCTACCAGATAAGAGGTTTCCAGAATAGTATTATCCGTGTTGATGAAGATCTCTGCTGCTTTCCTCAGACGTATAAAACGGATGAAACTATTGGATGACTGTCCGGAAATCGACTTGATCTTTTTGTAGAGTTTTGAACGCGACATACCAATCTCCTCCGCCAATACCTGGATATTAAATTCTGGATCAATCAGATGTTTCTCCACAATCAGGATACAGCTATCCAGAAAATCTTTGTACTCGTTGGAGATCTTTAAGTTATGCGCATTCAGTGTAATTTCATTGTAGAAATACTTTTGCAGGTTATTCTTGCTTTTAAGGATACTCGTTACCCTGGCAATAAGAATCTCTTTATCAAAAGGTTTACTGATATAATCATCCGCTCCCCCTTCAATACCCTTCAATTTTATTTCAGATGATGAACTTGCTGTTAATAGGATGAACGGAATATGAGATAAGGTAATGTCCTCTTTAGTCACACTGCATAATTCAATTCCACTCATTCCAGGCATCATGACGTCGCACAAGACTATATCAGGGACAAATTCTTTAATCAGCTGCAATCCATCATGCCCGTTATCCGCCTCGTAAAGCTTATATTCCAATTTGAAAAGCTGTTTCAGGTATTCACGAATATCTTTATTGTCATCTATAATCAGCATGCGCTTCATATCTGAGGTCAGCTCTTCATTAAAAAAAGTTTCATCAGCCGCCTCCACAATAGCATTTGCCGATATTTCATCCTCAATCAGTTCTTTAAGAAATACAGAGCTGGTCTCCAAATCATCCAAATCATCCAGAATCAACTCAGGATTTAAATGCGTTTTGCCTTTTAGTAGTTGGATCCTGAAGGTGGTACCCTCTCTCTCTTTACTTACATAAGAGATAGATCCACCATGGCTTTCAATGAAGTTCCGGACGATAAATAAACCGATCCCAAAGCCTCCCTTCAATGAGTCATTGCTCCCTGGTTCCTGGTAAAATCGGTTATAGAGCTTTTCTCCAGTACTCTCAGGGATTCCGCAACCGGTATCTTTGATCTCAATATGAATTACACCGGAATCCTCCCTCAAACTAAAGTTTACCGAACCATGTTCAGGCGTGAATTTAATCGCGTTTGAAAGCAAATTAAACAACACAATCTCCAGTTTTTCCCTGTCCGCATACACATCAATTAGCGTAAGGATACTGCTAAACACAAAATTTATATCCTTTGACTTCGCCTGATGACTAAAACACAGGAAAACCTCTTTACTTAAATTAACCAAATTCAGCTTCGATACCTTTAGCTTATCCACTTTTAAATCAGCCTTTCTGAATAACAACAGCTGATCCACCAGACTCAAAAGTCTTTTTGCGTTCCGGTAAACGATGTTAAGGTTCGTGGTGTCCACATTTTTATCATCCTTATACAGGAGTTCTTTTACCGGATTAATAATTAAGGTAAGCGGCGTACGAAACTCATGTGAGATGTTAGTAAAAAAAGATAATTTCCGTTCATTCAGCTCTTTCTCTTTTTCTGCCTCAATATGAGCTACTTTAATTTTATACCTCAATTGCGCTTGCCTGTCGCGATATAAAATGTAAGCGTAGATCAAGCCCCCAATTATGCTCATGTAGATCAAATAAGCCCACCAGGTTTGAAACCATGGGGGAGTAATAATCAGGACTAATTTTCTTCCCGCAGTATTCCAGAGACCATCGTTATTAGAGGCTTTTACCCAGAGAACATATCTCCCCGGGTTTAAGTTCGTATACGTGGCCTTGCGCTGTTTGCCCACGTAATTCCATTTTTCATCAAACCCAACCAGCTTGTATGCGTACTCGTTTTTTTCAGAATGGGTATAGTTCAGGGCCACAAATTCAAAGGAAAATACGCTCTGATCGTGGCTTAACGTGATCTCTTTTACTGAGTTCAGCGCTTGTTTCAATGGGGAGTTTTTGCCCGGTAAAACAGATTTATTAAAGATCTGAAAATCTGAAAAATAAACCGGAGGCAACTGTTTATTGTACTTAATGCGAAGCGGATCAAAATAAACAAGTCCTTGTTTACCTGCTAAATAGATACTTCCATCAGGGGCTTTACACATAGTCGTGCTGGAATATACACCATCTGCCTCATCGAAATTCTTAATAGCCATGGTCGTAGGGTTGAAGGTCGTAATCCCATTTTCCGTCAGCACCCACATGTTCCCTTTGTTGTCTTCCGTGATCTCATTAAAGACATTGCTTGAAAATCCATGTTTCTTAGTATATACCTGGAAAGAATTGCTCTTTTTCAGGTATTTATTTAATCCGTCGGGTGTGCAAACCCAGATTGTATGCTTTGAATCCAGGTAAAGATCCCTGACAATATTATTGCTGATGCTGCCTTTATTTTTTTCATTATTTGTGTATACCGTAAACCGCTTTTTTACGGGGTCAAAGCGGTTTAATCCACCACCATAAGTACCAATCCACACTGCATTATCCGCATCTTTTAACAAACTATACAAATGGTTGTTATTGATGGAGTACGAATCTTTTTTGTTATTGTAATAATGAGTAAAGGTATTGCTGCGGCTATGATAAATCTTCAAACCTGCGTCTGTTGCCAGGGCGTATTCCCCCAAACTCAGCTCAACCATATCTCTGAAAACATCTTCATTAAAGAGGTTCCCTATAGAAGAATGATGGTAATGATGAATAAAATTGCCCGTACTTTCGCTGTACTGATCAAATCCGTTTTCCGTCAGGATCCATATAGTTCCCTCCGAATCTAGGTACAACTTGCTGATTTCATTACTTGCCAGGCTTTTTGAATCACTGGTATGCAGGAACAACCTTGAGCTGCCATTTTTATAATCAAATTGATACAACCCGTTATTCGTACCCAGCCAAAGCACTGAATCTTTCAGTACTATACTTTTTACTATTTTCTGGCCAAGGGATAAGCGCAGCAGCTCAAACTTATATTGTTTGTAATCGATCTTGGTCAAACCATCAGATCCACAAATCCAAATCAGCCCATTCTGGTCCGTATAGGTATCACCAAAGGGGTTGTTAGCTAATTCCGGAAGCTTTGTCCAGGTATTATGCATCGTGTTAATCCAATAGAAGCCGGCATTACCACCCGCTACAAGAAGATTCTTTCCTGCCTTTTTAACAGTAAACACCGCAGTATTACCAGGATCGGGACATTTAAGTGCAGTAAACTTTCCGGTAGCAGGGTTGAATTGAAAAAGACCCTTCCAGTACGTGCCTACCCAAATCATTCCCTGATCATCTGTACACAAGTTCCATACATCATTCGGATTCTTCTCACCAGACCGATGGGGCTGTATGTAGTTCGTAAAATGCCGGGTGGTTTTATTGAAACTATTCAGTCCACTGCTCCAGTTTCCCAGCCAGAGCGTATGGAACCGATCTTCAACGATCGCATTAACCGACTTTCCCTTCATCGCATACCGATTTGACGTATCAGGCTGATAGACAATAAATGAATGGTTTTTTTCAACGAACTGATTAAACCCGTCGTCTGTTCCAATCCAAATGAGTCCCTCCTGATCCGCCAGTACAGACCAGATCTTATTATTGCTGATGGAGCCGGTTATGCCTTCGCCATGGTAAAACCGACTGAATTTTTCTGTTAGCGGATTGAGCAGGTTGAGTCCATCCATCGTCCCCACCCAGATCCGGCCACGCTGATCTTCAATTAACGCATTGATGTAATTATTGGTAATGGAAGTAGGATCACCGGGAATGTTGACAAAAGTCTTAAATGTATAGCCATCAAATTTACAAAGGCCGTTCTCCGTACCGATCCACATAAAACCTCGTCTATCTTTAAGCGCAGCGGTGGTGTTTTTAGATGGTAGTCCATCATTAGTGGTATAAGTTTTAATCGCATAATTCTCTGGCCTTAAACCTTTAACCAGGGTGTTGTTCCATACCTGTGCGATTGCCCCGTTGAGTGAAATCACAAAATAGAGTAAAAATAAGCTCAGGCTTAACCCTCTCTTCATAGATTATCAGGTTTTAAGTTTTGTTAGATTGGTAGCAGTTCGAATTGATTCATATAAAGGTAATAAAAATAAGTAAGCATAAAAAAAGCGGCCATTACGGCCGCTTTTTTTATTAAGCTCAATCTGTAATAATTTTAATAACCTGGGTTTTGAGTATATAAGCCTGGGACAGCATCTAACTGTGTTTGAGGTACCGGGTAGATCACATAATTAGCAACAACCGTTTTTATAGCCTTCTGTTGTGTATCCTCTTTAGCGATCCATGCATTCATGATGGTCAATAAGTCACCACTTCTTTGCAGGTCAAACCAGCGCGTTCCTTCATTTGCAAACTCCTTACGGCGTTCAACAAAAAGAGTGGTTAGTGTAGTTCCAGTAACAACAGGCAAGCCGGCTCTTACTCTAACCTGGTTCACAATGCCATCTACATCAGCTTGTGTACCAGCTCCTCCACGTAAAATGCATTCTGCCTTGCGCATTAGGATGTCGGTATAACGCATTGCGATAAAATTAATCCCCCAGTCAAAACGACTTGTAGCAGGGATTTTGGTAATATCAAGCCATTTTTTGTAGAAAGGACGATTTTCAGTACTGCCTGCGTTGGTATAACCAGCTGTGTAAATCGTGAATGCTTTACGTATATCAGCGGTAGCATAGCTGGTTAACAAGTCATTCGATACTGGGATGATCTCTAAAGTTCCATTTGCTTTCGTATCCCCAAGGGATGAAAAATAGCCATTAGGAGTCAAAGCCCAAGGGAAAGAAGCTCCGTAAAGATCGCTGTTCGCGCTGATTTTGTCCAAATACATCACATCAAAGATCGCTTCCTTATTTACTGTAGGATTTTGATTCGTGTACGAAAAGATAGAAGGGTAGCTGGTGTTAAAAACGAACAGACCAGAGTTGATAATATCATTCAACAGGGGTAAAGCCAGATTCCATTCGTTGGATGCAAGACCTGGTCCTTCGATCCCATAAGTAGGTCCTGATTTAGCCATATACATTTGCGCCAATAAACCTTCGGCTGCATATTTGGTTGCACGACCCACATTCACACCAGTATAACTGGTAGGTAGGTTAGCAATTGCAAACTGCAGGTCGGCAGTGATGAAAGCATACACATCAGCCACAGGACTCCGGTCAATCACATTGACTTCTTCTAACGATACCGGATGATCTATAATAGGCGCTTTACCAAAATAGCGAACCAGGTCGAAGTAATAGAAAGCACGCAGGAACCGTGCCTCCGCCTGAAGCCTGGTTGCCAAAGTAGTGGAACCAATAAAGCTGCCATTTTTGTCGATCTGATCCAGCAGGGTATTCGCCCGGAAGATTCCGTTAAAGTTTGCTGCCCATGCTTCGATCACATACGCGTTCGAGGCCAATGATGGTGAAAAGTCATTTATCGGATCCCAGTCACGCACTGTCACAGACACTCCGTAAATATTATCTGAGCGGATCTCTGACATATTAGCCAGGCGGACCGGGTAATTATGCAGGTCGGCATATATCGCATTGGATGCCTGTACAAAATCACTTGGGGATTGATAAAAGGTAGCTGTAGTTGACGCTGAAATAGGGACCAGATCCAAATCCTTATTACAGGAAGTCATCATGATTACGGCCGATATAGTTGATATAAAAAATATCTTTTTCATTGTGGAATTGTTGAAATAATTAAAATGAAACGTTTACCCCGAATATTAATGATTTAGCTAATGGTAATCCACCGTAATCACCTGCTTGCGGGTAGGCGCTGCTCGAGCTGATTGCCGTATTTTGCGCTTCAGGATTGAAACCACCATCATATTTATCATGACCAAAGAAGTTTTCAGCAGTCATATAAAGACGTGCAGCACCTAGTGCTTTCACTTTCATTACACTTTTTAAGTTGTAACCTAACGTAATGTTTCTCACTCTGACATAGTCAGATGAATATAACCAGTCTGTATTGGCCACAAATCCAAAAGTAGAATAAGCTTTACTAACCTTGCCATCACCAGGATCTTCAGCAGATCTCCAGCGGTTGGCATAAAATGCAGGTGCATTATCAGTGAAACCCTGACCAGTACGGGTAATCGCTCTTCCTAATAAAGAGTAAATCGATCCTCCGTTTTGTCCCTGAACCAATACACTCAGATCAAAACCTTTGTAACGGAATGAATTGGTGATACCCCAGGTATAATTCGGGTTTGGATGACCAACTATTTGTTTATCCGTTTCTGTAATCACACCATCAGCATTTAAATCCTGGTATTTAGGGTCACCGACAGTTTGTCCGGTACCATAAAGAGCCACTTTATTAGTAATATCTTCCTGAGTCAGGATGCCTGTTTGTCTCACTACATAAATACTATTCAAAGGCTGTCCCACACGTAAAATGTTATCCGTTACATCAAAAGCATTCGGGATAATAATTTGTTGCTGGTTGCCATATAAGGAGACGATTTTATTTGTATTGTGACTGATGTTGATTGATGTATTCCATTGAAAATTACCTACAAAGTTATGCGTGGTTATTTCCAGTTCCTGACCAATATTACGGACAGAACCTGCATTACGCAGCTGGAAGTCAAATCCTGTTGCTGCAAGGATCGGAACATTCAGTAACAGGTCTGTATTTAATTTGTTATAATAATCAAATGAACCGGTGATCCTGTTTTTTAACAGACCAAAATCCAGACCGAAGTCATAAGTCTGCGATTTTTCCCATTTAATATCAGGATTAGGAATGCCATTTGGAGCCTTGGCGATTGCCGAAGCTGGTGTAGTACCTGTTACATAACCGTATACTCCAATCTGGGAAATACTTCCGTAATCGGCAATACTGTTGTTTCCATTCACCCCATAACTAGCGCGTAGTTTCAAATCACTCACAGCAGTCAGGTCTTTCATAAAGTTCTCTTCTACGATCCTCCATCCGATAGAGGCAGAAGGGAAAATACCCCATTTGGTGTTTGCTCCAAACCTGGAAGAACCATCTTCACGTAAACTGGCAGACAATAAATATTTATCCTTATAGCCATATTGAACACGACTAAAATAAGAAAGCAATACGTTTTTAGTAGAAGTAGAATTACCGGCCACCGCTGCTGCAGCATTTAACGTTTTTATCACGCTACTGGTGTACCCTCCAACAGAAGACATTGTGGATTCATCCAAACGATCCGTATTATATGATTGACCAATTAATATATTCAAGCTGTGCACCGCTTTGAAATTGGCATCATAGGACAGCGTATTTTCGTTTACGAAGGTTTGCCTTTTAAAAGTGTTATAAGATCCGGAAGTATTAACTGTTACATTGGGGTTTTTAATCTCATTAAAAGTCCTGTTAGCCAGGGTACCCGCAATGGTAAAAGGCGTATAACCACTGGAGGCATTGTCCACATTATCCAGATTCAGTGATGTTTTAAAGCGCAAACCTTTAATGATTTCATATTCTCCAAAAATAGTGGCCAGGGTTCTGTATTTTTTACTTTCCCCCACTTTGTTTTCCAGTTTCGCAACAGGACTGTTTGTGGTATTACTCCAGAAATACTGAGCATTCTTAAAAGAATTGGTATAAACACCTACAGAATCTTCCTGTACCGGACTGTGGCTGATTGCCTGATGGAAGATATTGTCCTTACCTTCCACACCAGGGTCTTTGGTGATCGAATAAGTAGGCGCTATGTTTAACCCAAACTTTAATTTTTTTGTCGCTTTAACTTCGATATTCGCTCTGGCAGAAAAGGCCTCATATCCAAGCCCTTTCACAAAACCATCCTGATTTGCATAATTACCCGAAATGAAATAATTAACCGCATCAGTACCACCGCTGGCACTCAGCGCATGATTTTGCATGGCACCATTTTGCTCAATTTCCTTTTGCCAATCTACATATTCTAACCCGGGGTGACCATCCTGAGCCCACCTCGGATCAAGCATATAGGCCGCACTGAAAGCACCTGCATTAAAGGCTTGGCGTGTAGCTGTTGCATCTGTTGCTAAAGCACCTTTAGCGCCAAATTGACGTACATACGCTGCGTTGATCATTTCAGTAGCACGGTCAATCCATTGATCCCCGTTCAACATCGGCAAGGTTTTACTAGCCGCATTATAACCGTAAAACGCATTATAACTAAGGTTAGCTTTCCCGCTTTTTCCTTTTTTCGTGGTAATTAAAACAACCCCATTCGAAGCTCTTGAGCCATAAATAGCAGCAGCTGCCGCATCCTTTAATACCTGGATGTTTTCTATATCATTTGGGTTTATATTATCCAATGGGTTTCCAGAACCATAACTACCACCGCTGCCTATTGGAGTTACCGCTAAAGGAAAACCGTCAATAACATATAAGGGTTCATTACCGGCACTAATGGATCCACTACCACGAACACTTACACTGAAAGCCTTTCCCGGTACACCCGTAGTTTGCTTAACAGAAACACCGGCCATCTGACCAACTAAAGCCTGATCCACACGTACAATACCGCGCTCATCCAGATTGTCCGCTTTGAAGGTGGCTAAAGCACCGGTTACATTCGTTCTTTTTTGAGTACCGTAACCCACCACAACCACTTCATTCAGCTGGTTATTGTTATCCGTCATGGTAATGATCAAACTCGTTCTATCCCCTACGATCACTTCCTGATCATCATATCCAATTGATTTAATTGATAATACCTGCCCTTTCGAAACCTTAATTGTGAATATACCATCCACATCAGCAATAGTACCAAGTTGAGTTCCCTTGATTTTTACCGAAGCCGCGGGTACCGGTATTTTTTTGCTGTCAATTACAGTACCCTTAATTGTTAGTTCTTGTGCGAGAGCTGTGTTAGAATCTAGTGTACTGAAAAAAAACAGTAAGAGCAGGAGGATGCACCTTTGAGTGAGTAATAGTCCTTTCATGAAATTAATTTTATTGGTTAGTCTGCACAGCAGTTTTTATTGATGTACGAACATATATTGAAATTGTTACGTAACCATCCTGTGGCATCCTGCTTTTTACTTACATATGCCTGTCTAATACTAATTGTCCTGAATTATTAGTTAAGTTTCTTTCAAAGACTATTTTATCGTTTAAAATTTAATTGATTTTATTAATAACCTGATTGCAAAAAGTTCATAATGGTGCCTTTTTAATAAATCTTTATTATTTTTAAAAATAAGTATGAAACTGCTTTAATTACGCACAATAACATCAACCATGTTATTGTGGATATTTCATGTTACTGTTGTAATTATGTAACTGAATAAGTTCATGTTTTATTAGCTAGTTCAATTACAGTATGCCAATTTTTACAAACCGCGCTACATAACCCCCTCCTTTTGCCATTGGCAACGTAATAACCGAATTCTTATTCACTTCTAGAGTCTCCATTCTAAAATCACGGGCATTCCGATCCGCATTGATCCCATCTTTCCAAACCAGCATTTTGTAGTTGCCTTCACCGAGGAAAGACGCGCTAACCTTAATTACACGAGCTGTCCAATCCGTCATGCCCCCCAAATACCAATCCCCATTTTTTGCTTTTCTGGCCATCACTACATAGTCGCCCACTTTCGCTTCCAGCGGAACAGTAATATCCCACACAGAAGGAACCGCTTTCAGGAACTCCATACAGGCAGGTTCTTCCATATAATGCGTCGGGATATCACATAACATTTGAAGCGGACTCTCAAAAACTACATACATAGCCATCTGGTTACAGCGGGTCCCTAGCGTCATCGGCTCAGCCGGATTTGCCGCCCATGCCTCTTTTTGCACATTGCGCATTCCACCAGGAGTAAAGTCCATCGGCCCGGCTACCATCCGTATAAAAGGTAAAGTAGTAGTATGCTCCGGATCAATGGCAGCTGCAAACTTGCTGATCTCATTTCCGAGCACCCCTTCAGATGACATCACGTTAGGGTACGTTCTCATCCATCCAGTCGGTTTATAGGCACCATGGAAGTCAACCATCATTTTTCGTTTAGCTGCCGCTTGCGCAATCTTCTCATAATAGTTCACCATATCCTGGTCATCGCGCTGCATAAAATCTACTTTGATGCCTTTAATACCCCATTTCTCAAACTGATCCAGTGCAGTATCCAGTTGCTGATCCAACACCAGCCAGCTGGTCCATAAGATCAAGTCGACCTTTTTCAGTTTCGCATATTCCGCTAACTCCTGCACATCAATGTCCGGTGCTTGTTTCATCAGATCCCTGGTATCGCACCAGCCTTCATCAAGCAGCACATACTCGATCCCGTTTTTCGAAGCAAAATCAATGTAATATTTGTATGTATCGTTGTTGATCCCCGCTTTAAAATCGACCCCATAAATATTGTTGTAATGCCACCAATCCCATTGCACTTTACCCGGTTTTATCCAGTTGTAGTCTCCCAAAGCAGGTCTTGCAAACTGATAGACGAGTTGATTATTCAGCAGATCTTTATCCTTACGGGCGACCATAAGCAGGCGCCAGGGAAAAGAAGCTGGGCCTGATATTTTAGCTATATAATCCTCCCTTGATTCCACTTTCTCGTCCCGGTCACTGTCAATTTTCTTAGTCTTAGGATAATGCGGAAATACGGCTTGAATCCCACCATTGCCCTTACCTCTTACCCACATGCCGGCATAATTAAATAAGTCAGATTCCGTTAGCAGCACCTTGACATCACCCTTGAGTTCAAAAAGAACAGGTAAGCTAGCCAATTTTTGAGCATCAATGCTGTCCAGCCGGTAATTCCGGTACGCTCTTTCATTATGCGAATAGAATCCATCTTCCTGAGGATACCAGGAATGCCCGTTTTTATCAAAGTTAAACGAGGCGCGTTCTTCAGATATGGTATATAAGCCCTTATGGTTGCTGATCCAACGGAAACCAGTACCATTATTGTACACTTTCCATTCCAGCGAAAGTCCGTTCGGAAAATCCAGATGAAGCTGATTGTAGTTGTCTGTTATAGTACTACTTTTTTGTTGGATGACCGGCTTTAAAACAGCCGAATGAGAAGAAGTTTTGGCAGCAGATACCTTCCAGTTATTTCCTTTTAAAACACTGGTTCTGAATGATATCGCAGAAGGCGCTACCAGCTCTTTCTTATCCAGGAAGACACTGTAGTAAATGCTATCCGTTATTTCAATCCTAACCTCCAGACTTTTATCCGGTGAGCTAAGAGTATATCTCTTTTGGGCAAGAACAGAAGTACCCAACAAGGCAGGCAGCATCAGCAATATTAGTTTTACTTTATTCATAATCGGAAATCAAATCTAAATAATGTTAAACGTTTTAGCAAAATATATATAACGAAAATAGATCGCCTGAAAATCTCCATTCCTAACAATTATATAATATTTTTGATATTGTTACTTAATTATCCCTTACTTTACTCTTTAATGAGTTGCCTGATCATCCGGCGGTATCTGAATACAAGAATTACAGGTCTTAAAAGCCTGAAAAGCTCTCAGGAGTTATTAACCATAAACCCGGAGCTGTTAATCATAAGAACAAATGAATCAATATACGGATCAGGAACTGTTAAATTTGCTTAAGGAGGATCATGTCCCTGCTTTTGACGAATTATATGACAGGTACTGGTCAAAGCTATATTCTGCCGCATATAAAAGGATCAAGAGCCGGGAGGATGCAGAGGAGATCGTTCAAAATATTTTTACAGATATATGGACCAAGCGAACCGTGTTGCACATCAGCACATCATTTGAGCACTACCTATTTACTGCGGTAAAATATATGGTATTCGCCACTTTTAAAAAGGAGAATAGCCGAAGATCATACGAAAACTATATCGTTCAAATGAATCAAAACAGTGATAATTCCACAGAGGAAGTTATAGCATCGAACGAGCTGCAGCAAAACCTTGCTAAAATCGTCGAGAATCTTCCGGAAAGATGCAAAGCGGTATATGAAATGAGCCGCAAAGAACATTGTTCAAATAAAGAAATCTCCTCTTCATTAGGCATCTCAGAAAAGACAGTAGAAAACCATCTTACCCGTGCGCTAAAATCCTTGCGCATCCGATTAAAAGAGACCGGAACCCTTTTCCTGTTTTTATTTTAGTATCTGTTGGGGGGTAGGCCCTCGTTAGCACACTCTACTATATACCAGCAATAACCCTTCGCGTATTCAATGAAAATTATAAATCAGTTGATAGATAAATACCTGAACAATGCATGCAGTCCAGAAGAGGAGGCTTATGTTCAAAAATGGTATAACTCTTATGAAAATGATCCCGAGCCTGCAGAACTTCTTGATGCCAGCGAAAGCGATGCAATCAGACAAAGGATCCTTCAGAATATCAAAAGTCAGGTTAACCACAAAAGCTCCGAAATTCAAACCAAAACCTCCAGAGTACGCCGTTTATATTATACCCTTGCCGGAGTTGCCGCAACTTTAATCCTTGCTGTATACACAATAAGCTATATTAATTCCAGAAGCAGTGCAGGTCAGAACAATAATCTGGTAATTATTGTGAACAACACAAGACTTTTAGAAAACCACATTCTTCCTGACGGAAGCAGTCTATGGCTTAAACCCCAGGCCATCATCAATTACCGGATTCCATTCGGAACAAAAAACCGGGAAATAACCCTCAAAGGCGAATCTTTCTTTGATATTAAACACGATACCCTTCATCCCTTTATCATTCACACTAAAGATTTTGACACCCGCGTATTAGGTACGAGTTTTACCATCAACTCCAGTGGAAAGGGGACAGCCAAACTATCCGTTATTTCAGGGAAAGTCTTCGTGTATGTCCCTCTCCGAAATGGTAAGGCATCTAAAGGTGTTATTGTATTACCCAAGCAGAAAGTAATTTATGCCCCGACTCAAAATCAGTTGGAAAAGAGTAAGGAAACAGACCCTGAACTGCGGATCTGGGACAAGAAAAGTTTTGTATTTGACAATGTACCTGTAATAGAAGTGCTGTCAGCCTTAAAAACAAATTTCAATGTGCAGATTAAGGTCGATCCAACAGAAATAGATCATCTCACACTGAAGGCAGATTTTACAGGATTAAACCTCCCGGTGATCCTGAAATTGATGAATAAATCATTAAATGTCAACTTCGGTTTTTGCGATGAAACTATAATTATTGAAAATAGGAATTAACCAAAATAACAAACCTGAAATATATGAAATATAAGAACTAAAACTGGAAACCAAAACCTTAAAGGTCAAGCCATTAAATAAAGGTTAAGATTGCTGACACAATTCTTAACCTTTATCTCAATCTCAAGCCACCTGCATAAAAACGTGCACAGGTGGTTATTGTCTCATTTATAGCTAAATAAAACAAAATAAAAGTATGAAATTTTATTTAAACAGTTCCAAAGACTTTTGGTACATTATGAAAATTACACTCAGTCAGTTCATGCTGTTTTCAGTCTTTTGCTGCGTGTCCTACGCATCTTCAGGAAAAGCCCAGGGGGTATTAAATAATATAGTTGATGTCAACTATCACTCCGTAAAACTGCAAACTATTTTAACGGGAATAGAGAAATCAACAGGCGTAAAGTTTGTATACAGCGTCAATATGATTGATGCTAAACAAAAAGCTTCAATTTCAGCAACAGCATTGAAACTCTCAGATGTGCTGAACAACTTATTGAAAAGCCGTGGTATCCAATACGAAGTGATCAATAATCAGATCGTATTAAATAAAGCAATGCCTGAAGCGGTTATCATTGCCGTCGCAGAAAACCAGATCTCCGTCGCTAGCGCCGCTGATCTCGTTTTAAGGGGTAAAGTGACCGATAGCAAGGGCGTTCCTCTTCCCGGAGTAAGTGTCAAAATCAAAGGAACTTCAATGGGAGCAGCCAGTAATGTAGATGGCGTTTACTCCTTAAAAGTTCCTACCGCCAATGAGAATGGAACCTTAGTTGTTTCTTACATGGGCTTCATCACAAAAGAAATTGCCATTAAGGGAAGTTCAAACATCGATGTAACCTTATTAGAAGATGTAAAAGCATTAGATGAAGTGGTGGTCGTAGGTTATAACATCGTGAAGAAATCAGATGTAACCGGAGCAGTAGTAAGCATTGGAGCCGATCAGATCCGTTCCCGTCCTGTACAAAATGCATTGCAAGCCGTACAAGGTAAAGCTGCAGGGGTAGACATTACCTCAAATGAGCGCCCGGGAGAAATAGGAAAGATCTTTATCCGTGGTACCCGTTCTCTTCTGGCCATCAACAGTCCGCTTTATGTAGTAGATGGAATTCCATTAGCTGCCGGTGGTATTGAGGCCTTAAACCCGAATGATATCGAAACCATTAATATCCTTAAAGATGCCTCCGCAACCGCTATTTATGGTTCCAGAGGTGCTAATGGTGTCGTATTAGTAAGTACCAAAAAAGGTAAAACTGGAAGTGTATCCTTAAATTATGTAGGTACCGCAACCATTGAAAAACAGTATGACCTTGCTGACATGATGAATTCTGCAGAATATGTGGCATTTCGTCGCGCCTCGAAAGGTATAACCGCCGAAACAGCAACCCTTGCATCAGACGTGCTTTTGTTCCCTGGAGATACTTATGCATTATCCAATATCCAAAAAGGTTGGGCAAACGGAGCATGGGATGGAAGTTTGATTCCTACTACCAACTGGGGCGACATGGTATTAAGAACAGGATTGACTCAAGATCATACCTTAAGTGCCAGTGGAGGAACGGATAAAATAAAATCCTATGCATCATTTGGATACCTAAATCAGGAAGGTACTCAACTTGGTCAGGACTATAAACGTTATACAGGAAAGTTCAGTGCAGATCTGAATCCCGTTAAATGGTTTTCTATGGGAGGAAGTATCACTTCAACTTACGGCATTCAAAATTATGGTTATGCAACCAGCAGTGCAACAGGTCCCGGTAATCTATATGCTGCAGCAAGAGGCATGTTGCCTTATGCTGTTCCTTTTGACGATAACGGAAAACGTATCAATCTTCCTGGAGGAGATGTCAATATTCAAAATCCAATTGGCGAAGATGAATACAATATAAATGAGCGAAAGATCCTTCGTACTTTGGGAAATCTATACGCCGAAGTGAAAATTATGGATGGCTTAAAGTATCGCGTTAACTTCGGTCCTGACTTTTATAAGAGAACGAATGGAAGATGGATGGATGCAATGTCCATTAACAGAGGGGCAGGTGAATCCGGTTCTACAAACTATGCGCAACTGAATGAGGAATCAAAATTTGCATGGACATTAGACAATTTGCTTTATTTTGATAAGACATTTAACGGAAAGCATAATGTAGGATTGACCTTACTTCAAAGTGCCTCTTCTTACAATCAGGAAACATCTACGATGACGGCGACCAATCTTCCCTGGAACAGTCAAAAGTGGCATCAGATGAATTCTGTGCCAGCCTTAGATGCTTACGGAACCAATTTAGTTGAATCTTCCCTTAACTCCTATATGGGGCGTTTCAATTATGGCTTTGACAACCGTTATTTATTAACCGCATCCGCCAGATGGGATGGCGCATCCCAATTGGCAGAGGGCAACAAGTGGGATTTCTTTCCTTCCGCTGCTCTTGCATGGAGAATCGATCAGGAAGATTTCATGAAAGGTCTGTCTGCAATTAATCAGTTAAAACTACGGTTAGGAGTAGGAACAACAGGAAATTCGGCTATTGATCCTTACTCCACTCTGGGAGGATTGCAGCCCTTGTATTATACTTGGGCAAGTTTAGTCGAAGCAGGTTATGTATCATCAGATCCTTCATCAGCAAAACCTGTTACCATGGCAAATCCATCCCTTGGTTGGGAACACACTACACAATGGAACTTAGGTCTTGATTTTGACATCTTTAATGGACGAATAAATGGAAGTATAGATGCCTATACCTCTAAAACAAGCGATTTGTTGATGCCTAAGAGCATCCCGTCTATTAACGGCTTTACTGTAACCAATGATAATATTGGGAGAACTTCCAATAAGGGAATTGACATCACGCTGAATACCATTAATGTGAAGACAAAAGATTTTAACTGGTCCAGTAATATCAGCTTCTCAGCCAACAAAGGAAAAATTGACGAAACATCGAATGGTAAAGTAAATGATATTGGCAACAAATGGTTTATAGGCCAAAGTCTGGCAGTATTTTATGATTACGAAAAAGTAGGCATTTGGCAGAATACAGAGGCTGACCTTGCTGAGATGGCCTTATTTAAAGCCAATGGAAATACATTTCTTCCTGGAAGTATTAGGATTAAAGATTTAAACGGTGATTATAAAATTGATGCGAATAATGACCGCAAAATCGTTGGAGACACTAATGCAGATTGGACAGGCGGTTTAACCAACACCTTTAGTTACAAAAACTTTGATCTATCCTTATTCATATATGCAAGGATGGGATTTACTATTGAAACAGGAGCAGAATCGCTTCAAGGACGTTTTGCCCAACGTGTTGTAGATTACTGGACACCTACCAATCCAACAAATGACTATCCTGCCCCTAATTATGCAAGTGCATCCGGGGATTCTTTCAAAAGCTCCATGAACTACCAGGATGGGTCGTTCGTTAAGCTCCGTAATATTTCTCTGGGATATAATTTTTCTCAGGCAGTAGCTACTAAACTTCATTTGAGCAATCTTAAGCTATATGCACAGATCATGAATCCAGGTTTGATTTATTCAAAAGTAGACTGGATCGATCCTGATCTAGGAGGATCAACATTTAACAGAGGTGTTGTATTCGGTGTTAATGTTGGATTTTAATTTTTAAAGCGGTAAATATTAAAGAAACAGTTATGAATAATCTATTAAAACTAATATATAGCAGTATTCTTGTAGTCATTTGCATGGTTTTACCCAGCTCATGCAGCAAGAGTTTTCTGGATGAAGAATATGTTACAGCAAGGAATACGAGTGATTTTGAAACCGCTGTAGGACTTGATGGTGTGGCAACTGGTATGTATCAATCGCTCCGCTATCACTTTAACTATGAATGGGCCTATGCCACCACTAACTATGGAACAGATGAATTTGAAGTAGGAGGAGACCGCACAGAACAAATGTGGAATTCTTACGATGCAAATCTAAATTCGATAACAGGTGATGCAGGAAGTGTATGGGACAATATGTATGGTAATATTAATTCAGCCAACATATTAATTCAGAACGTTCCTTTGTTTTATGGCGATGGAGCAAATAAAAATACCCGTTTAGGTGAAGGTTATTTCATGCGGGCATTCGATTACTTTAAACTGGTAAAACAATTTGGTGGAGTTCCATTAAAGCTGATCCCATCTACGGTTGCAGAGTTTGAGTTTACACGTGCTACAGATCAGGAAGTATACACGCAGATCATCAGTGATTTTATTCAAGCCTATGAGTACTTGCCAGAAACCGCTGCACAAACAGGACGTATTACCAAAAATGCAGCAGCACATTTTCTGGCGAAAGCCTATTTATATCGTGCCAGTGAATTATACAGCGGCTGGAATACAGCTACTAAACAATCCGATCTGGAAAACGCCATTAAATATGCCGATATCGTAATCAACAGCGGTCGTAATGCACTGGCAACTGATTTTCGTTCCTTATGGGAGTTTACAACTGTAGACGGACCCAACGAAAAACTACCTGAAGTTATTCTGGCTGCACAATTTTCAAATAATACCGCTACCCAGGGGCGTTATGGAAACCAACTTCATTTACACTACCCATCGCTATATTCTAATTTGGCCGGGATGCAGAGAGATCTTGCAGGTGACCGTGAGTTTCAGCGATTGAAAGCAACAGATTTCGCATTAGGCGTTTATGACCGGGTTAATGATTCCCGTTTTTGGAAAAGCTTTAAGACCAGGTACCTGTGTAATAAACCAGCAGGCGCACCAGTTTGGACAGCAGCATACGCACCAAGTACTGCTTTAGTGGGTAAGGCAAAGTTTGCCGGTGGCGAAGAATCTATCCTGTATATCATCAACAATCCTGGAGACACCCGTTATACTGCAGCGAATCTTAATCTTCGTGCACCTTTCATGTTTGTTCGCTATTTCAATGGAGAAAACGAGAATCTGTTAGGAGTACATGGAAATTATACCGTAAGCCGGAGTGTTGCACTTTCTAAGTTCATGGACGGATCAAGGAATGCGGTTGCTTCTCAATTTGGACAACGTGACGGAATATTGGCACGAGTAGCAGAAACCTATCTGATCGCAGCGGAAGCTTATGGTCGTTTAGGCCAATATGCTCAAGCATTACCTTACCTGAATAAAGTTCGTGACCGAGCAGCTTACAAAGCTGGTGAAGACCGTTCCAGTTATGCTGATGGAGGTGTAGCTTATAAGACTAATGCCGTTACATCAACAGCCTTTGTTTCATATTCAGATAAGAACACCTACTATGAGTCAAACAATATGGCCAACACAGTAGCAAGTTCGTTAACCACTATGCACTTAAACAGTGTGGCAGACATCTTCAATTCAAGCAACGAATTTTATACCAAACTTGGTGCTACCAGTGATGCCAGTAAGTTCCTTGCTTTTATACTAAACGAACGTTCCCGCGAATTGATGGGCGAGTTGATGCGTTGGGAAGATCTATCCAGAACCAAAACATTATTCGTTCGTGCTAAAGCATTTAATAGTGAAGCAGCACCGGTTGAAAGCAAACATTATTTGCGCCCAATTCCACAAACATTTTTGGATATAATTAAGAGTGGTGGACAAGCATTAACTGCAGATCAAAAAACAGCTATGCAAAATCCAGGTTATTAGGATTTAAAAAGATGATTTGATAAAAAGGTTTTTTAATATAAAAGAGGCTATCGCATATGTGGTAGCCTCTTTTTTTAGTGTGCCGGGCATGGCAATCAGCTATAGGGTGCAAGTCCCGAACCCACTTTGCAGTAGGAAGGGTTAGCCAAAAGCAAGGGTGTTGCAGGTGACTGCGAATCTGAAGGAAGCAAGCGGCAAATATGGGGGCATACGAACAGAAACTGTATATAAGGCGGGATGATGGGGGTAATGTTGCTAAACAAACAAAAGCCCAATACTGCACAGACCATCAACACGTAAATACAGATGCCACATCCATAGAAAGCGGATTATCTTACCCCGGGAGATCTGACTATAATCTGTCAATGGTATGCGCGAATGCCGGAGAAGAAACAGTAACCAGAATAATAATGGTTAACTGATACAGTCAGAAGTCAGCAGAAGTCATAGTACTGATTGATTAACAAACAGGAAGGACTGAATGTTAGAATGGCAAAGGAAACAGGACGTTTATGGCGAAGCGATAACAACAGAACCACATCAGAGGACTACCTGCAGGAGGATAAGCCGGAAGCTTAAAGTAAAGCGTAGGAGGAGTTGAGCAGAGCCATGCAACCAATGTGCACAATGCCTGGGATTAAAAGTTTTTTTTTTAGTAGTATGCTTGAAGAAATATTAGACATCCGCAATGTACAAAAAGCCTTTAAGCAGGTTACTGCCAATAAAGGAGCCGGAGGTATTGATGGTATGCAGACCGAAGAACTTCGTGACTACCTGAACACCAACTGGCAAACATTAAGGACTGATATATTGACAGGCAGTTATCATCCCCAATCGGTGCGGAAGGTAGAGATACCCAAAGCCGGCGGGGGAAAGAGAATGTTGGGCATCCCAACGGTAACCGACCGGTTACTACAGCAAGCCATTTCCCAATGGCTAAGCCCTAAGTACGAGGGCGACTTTTCGATAAACAGTTATGGCTTCCGTCCGAGACGCAGTGCCCATCAGGCAGTGCTGGGAGCACAGGTAAACCTCAATGAAGGCTATACCTGGGTAGTAGAACTGGATCTTGAAAAGTTCTTCGACAAGGTAAACCACGACAAACTGATGAGCCTGCTATCGGGAAGGATAAAAGATAAGCGAACCTTAAAGCTTATCCGTTCTTACCTAAGCAGCGGTATCATGGAGAATGGACTGGTCATCCCCAGAAGAGAAGGAACACCGCAAGGCAGTCCTTTAAGCCCTTTATTGTCCAATATTATCCTGAATGAATTAGACCAGACACTGGAAGAGCGGGGTCATCACTTTATACGTTACGCAGATGACTGCAGTATTTACGTACGGAGCAGGAAATCTGCTTACAGGGTCATGGAAGGAATCACAGGATATTTGGAGGAGGAACTAAAACTTAAGGTAAACCGGGAAAAGAGCAAAATAAGCAGACCAACTAGCAGTACGCTTCTAGGCTTTTCTTTCTACAGGAGCAAAGCAGGGTGGCAAATGCGGATTGCGTCCCAATCTCTGAATAGAATAAAACGGAAGATAAAGGAACAGACCAAACGAAACCACCCGATCAGCACCCATGAACGGATCGCTAAACTGGAAAGTGTAATACGGGGCTGGGTAAACTACTTTCAGATCGCTAAAGCCAAAAGTCAGCTACTTAGATTAGACGAAATGGTTCGAATAAGACTAAGGATGATCATTTGGAAACAGTGGAAGAAAGTTCATACCCGTATGCGGAGCCTGATCAAACTGGGCATCTCAAAGGAGAAAGCCTATGAATGGTCAAACAGCCGGAAATCATACTGCAGGATAGCGCATAGCCCAATATTAAGCCGTACACTAAATAATGCCTACTTTACAAAGCTGAAATACACAGGTTTCGCCAACTACTACTATTGGAAAACGGAACACCAAAAGAAGTTATTCTAACAAACCGCCGTATACCGAACGGTACGTACGGTGGTGTGAGAGGACAGATAGCCAAATAATGGCTATCTTCCTACTCAATTGACCAATTTTTACGTTCTTATTAAGAATAATTCTAAATATTCTTCATTATTTCAATAAAATACACTAGTTTCGAGCACTCTTAGTAATTAGTCTAAATAAAAGACTAGCTTTTATAAGAATGAGAGGACTTAATCTGAAACAATGATCTTCCAAGCATGAAATTGACAGTAAGCCTCAAACTTCAAAAAAGTGTATTTTATACCTTCTTTACACTCTCAATTTTAGGCTCCATAGCCCATGCGCAGTCTTTAGACACCCTAAAATCATTCAAAAACCAAAAGTTGGATGAGGTGAGCATCGCTGGTAAAACAGTAGGCCGTGCCGCAAAAGAGCAGGCTTTCAATGTCAATGTCATCGACGCTAAGAAACTATACAATAGCTCTGCTGATCTAAATCAGGTATTAAGCACCACATCCGGTATCCGGGTCAGAGAAGATGGAGGAGTCGGATCGAACTTTACCTTTTCACTAAATGGCTTTTCAGGGCGACAGGTAAAGTTTTTCCTTGATGGCATCCCCATGGACAACTTTGGATCTTCCCTTACCCTGAATAATTTTCCGGCGAATATGTCCGAAAGGGTAGAAGTATATAAAGGTGTGCTTCCAATAAACCTGGGCGCCGATGCTTTGGGTGGAGCCGTAAATATAATCACCCGAACTGATCCCAACTACCTGGATGTATCCTATGGTTATGGATCTTTCAACACTCATAAGGCATCCATCAACATGGCCTATACCAATCTAAAGAATGGCTTTACTGTTCGTGCAAATGCCTTTTACAATTATTCTGATAACAATTTTAAGGTTAAAGTGCAACCTATAGTAAACAACCAAACGACTCCAGAACAAGAAATTGAACGATTTCATGATGGATATCAGTCCGCAACGGCACAAATAGAGGCTGGCCTTACCGGTCGTAAATATGCCGACAAGTTACTATTCGGCCTTATCGTTTCCGGGAATGATAAAGATATCCAAACAGGTGTAACCATGGAACAAGTTTATGGTGCCAGAACGACCAATTCTACCTCCTTGATTCCTTCATTAAAATATAAAAAGATAAACCTGTTTGTAAAAGGACTCGATCTAAGTTTTTATACGGCCTACAACACGTCAAGAAATAACTTTATTGACACCTCCAGTGTCAAATATAACTGGCTGCAGGAAACGGTATCAAGTACTGGAGGCGAATCCAGACTTAGTCAGCTAAAAAATAAAGATAACGAAGGTCTGTTTACAGCAAATCTGGCTTATCAGGTCGCCTCGCATCATACAATAGCCTACAACATCACCAAGGCCATTTTTCAGAGAAAGCCAAGTGACATAGAAGACGCTGACAATATCACCTTCAAATACCCTCAAAAGCTGAATAAAAGCGTAATGGGATTAGCATGGCAGACCACCTACAACAATTTTAGCGCAACAGCTTTCTCAAAATTGTACTTACTGAAAGCCAATTCCTACGAGTCTATATCAGTCAACAATAATCCCGAATACCAAGCTACCTCTACAAATACCGATAATCTTGGTTATGGAGCAGCTACAGCCTATTTCATCCTTCCAACTTTACAGGCCAAAGCCTCTTACGAACATACCTACCGTTTACCAGAGGCAACTGAATTGTTAGGCGACGGACTTTACTACAGACGAAATTCCGCATTAAAACCTGAGAAAAGTGATAATGTCAATTTAGGTGCTTTGTATGGGCTGAATCTGAAAAATCATCAGATCAACCTAGAAGCCAATTACATCTACCGGAAATCAGATGATTTTATACGTGTAGACCAGTCACAAGTGCAGCCCATTGACCGCCAGTATATCAATATCGGTAAGGTAACGACTAATGGAGTCGAAGGAGAAATCAGGTATTCTTGGATGGACAAATTGACGGCATCGGTCAACATGACCTACCAGTCCATCATTGATAAAGAAAAGTTTATTACCAGTACTAATCTTTCAGGAACAATAACCTCTGTCAATTTAAATCATAACTATCGGATTCCCAATATGCCTTATTTATTTGGTAATGCCGATCTGGGATATGGTTTTAATAAAGTTGCCGGCAGCAGCAATCGATTGAGTTTGAATTACAGTCTGAACTTTGTACAGAAGTATTATCTCAGCCCGAATCAGTTAGGCAATGGTAACGATGACCTTATACCCCGGCAGTTTGCTCATAACCTTATGGCAACCTACATCCTTAACGACGGAAAGTATAACATTTCCCTCGAATGTAGAAATATCGGGAATAACGATCTTTTTGACAATTACAAACTACAAAAACCAGGCAGGTCAGTCTTCCTTAAACTCAGGTATTTCATCAGTAAATAATCAATCAATTTTTAAAAAATAATTTTTAAAGCAATGAATAATAAAAATCTATTTAACACTCTCTTTTTTGCTGCGTTAGCAGTTAGCCTTGCATCCTGCAGTAAAGATAATGATGATACCACCGTTGACGCAGGTACAAAAGTATATGCACTGGGTGTAGGTGTAACTACTACAGAAGCAACGACTAACTATGTCATTCAAACGAGCGATCTCATGAGTGGTACTATCAGCCCGGTAGGCAATGGTCTTCTACAAACAGGTTACCGTGATTATGCTTTTGGTGGTACCATTTTTTACAGTGTAGGTGGTCTTGGTGTAACGGACGTAAATACGATCTCTCTGGATGCTTCCGACAAATTGACAACCAAGACAGGTCTTGTTTTTGACGCAGGAAATACAGATTTTAAAGATGTTGATGGTACCGGAAAAACGATGATCGGGCTATCTTCACCAGGTGGACCAACTGCGGGACTAAACGCCAGTTTTTATACTGTTAATGTGGCTACAAATGCTATTATTACTAAAGTTAATGTACCTGTGAACAGCATTTATCCAAGTGCACAGGACTGGATCTTGCATACAGGATTGGAAGTAAGCGGCTCCAGGTTATATCAAACCTTTTATCCAATCAACGCAACGACCTATGTAACCCAAAATACAGACAATAATTACGTAGCCATTTATAGTTATCCCGGTTTCGTTTTGGAGAAAGTCATCACCGATACCCGTACAGGCCCCTCAGGTGGTTTCAATACCCGCTCTGGTATTTTCAAAACCGAATCCGGCGACCTTTATACCGTTTCACACAATAGCTATGGGTATTCTAAAAAGACCAAAGCAGCAGGGATTCTTAAAATCGCTTCCGGAACCACTGTGTTCGATGCCAACTATTATTTTAACACCGAAACAGCAACCAACGGTGGTAAGATTATTCATGCCATGTACGTAGGAAATAATAAGCTATTTGCTGAAATCACTAATGTTGCAAGTACCGGTCAGTGGGCTGATGCAAGCCTTAAATTTGCTATTGTAGATTTAAGCGCGAAAACGATTACTCCGGTAGTTAACTCCCCTTTATTCGATGGTAATGGTGGAAGAAGTTTCGCCGCATTATTGGAAGATGGAAAGGTATATGCTGCCGCGACTGTAAACAGCGTATGCAATATATACCAGGTAGATCTTGCAACAGCAACAGCTACTAAAGGTGCAACCATTCAGGCTACATTCCTTGGGGGTATTGCCCGACTAAAATAATAAAAGGAATCATAAAAAAGCCTGTTACGAGAAAAACGTAGCAGGCTTTTTTATGATCACTTAGCATAAACCAATTCAGCGATTGTTCTGAAAAATTTGTTATAATTGGGTCTAAATTAGATCACTATGCTAGGTATAACTCAATTGCTGTTTTTGAATGTAGGAAGCGCTGAATTAATATTAATTATGCTTGCCTTAATCCCAATCGTATTAATAATTCTTTGCCTTTTAGATATTATAAAATCGAAGTTTACAGATGAAACAACTAAACTGATTTGGGTACTTATAGTTATTCTAATGCCAATATTAGGATCAATATTATATCTTTTGTTGGGAAAGAAGCAACAGGTAAATTAAAAGCCTAAGCAACAGGATAATTATACTGATCCTGTTGCTTAGGCTTTAATGCAATCACTCGGCCTCTATTGGTATAAATCCAATAAAGACGCTCTATTAAAATTATTTTTTAATACCCTTCTTCCTCTCCTTGTATCCCGCAAACCCTATTCCTCCTATAAGAAGTATAGAAGCTGCCAAAGAGATATTTTCACCGGCATAATAGGATACAGGCTCAAACTTGAACTCCAATTTATGATTTCCTCCCGGAAGCTGTGCAGCACGAAGAATATAGTTTGCCCTGAAATAAGGGATCTTTTCACCGTCAACATAAGCATTCCATCCTTTATCATACCATATTTCTGCAAACACAGCAATCATGTCTTTACCGGCAGTATAGTCATATGTCAGGTGATCAGGATGGTAATCTGTTAACGTTATTTTTGCATTAGGATCAGGTGCTCCTACTTTTTTCCCGTCAATCAGAGGTTTGAAGCTTTCGTCCACAATTGCCTCTTTCGATGGATTAAAGCTACTGATGCCCTGCATTTCCTCGTCAGCGTTTTTAACATATAAGATATTAGATACAAACCAGGCGTTTCCACAAGTAGTGCTTCTGTTTTGAATCCGTTGCGATTGTCCCTTTTCATCGTTGGTAATCACATATTTGGTATTCAGCATATCCAGCACATCCTCATTGATGGAATTATTAAACTGCTTATCCAGCACTTCCTGGAAACGTTTAAGTTTTGCAGCATGGTATCCACCTATAGTTTTATGAAAATAAGATGCATTGGCACTGGAAAAAGTATTGATGGTTAAATCAAGAACACGATAGTCCAAACTAGGATCCCTTAATATCAACTCATCAACCTGACGTGGTTTGAAGTTTTGCTCAATGGTACTTTTATCTACGAACTTATCATTGTTCAAATATCTGCGGTCTACCCCCCACATATCGATTAATATAACAATTGCAAACAATCCGTAGACATATTCCTGCTTGATCGATTTCTTAATCAGTGCCCAAATAAGACCAGCACCAATAAGAACGAAAATCAGTGAGCGGAATGCATCCGTTCTAGCCAGACTTACCCGGTCTTCAATCAATGCGCTTGCTAAAGAATTAGCAAATCCTTGATCTCCGGTAGCCTGAGTAAGCCCTTTTAATACTTCTTCGTGATTTACAGTTTTGAAACCCAGAAATACACTCGGCAGCAGAATGATCAGAAGTAGAATTCCGCCAGTGATATACAAAGAATATAAAGTCTTCTTTAAGAGATCTTTTGCATCCTGTTTACCTTCAGCAATCTCCTGAATCGTCAGGATAGCGAGAACAGGGAACAACAGGCCAGCGATGACTAATATAGACTCCACAGCCCTAAACTTATTGTATAATGGGAAATAGTCGAAAAATAGATCAGAAATAAAAGGTAGGTTCTTCCCAAAGGATAAAAACAAACTTAAAAGTGTAGCACCCACAATCCACCATTTAATCCGATCACGAACTATAAATAAACCGGCGACAAATAAGAAGCATATAACAGCACCAAAGTAATATGGGCCTGATGTAAAAGGTTTATCACCCCAATAGGTGTTCAGCAGTCCATATTGTTGTAATTGTTGCACAGCGCCTTCCAATTGATCCTGTGGGATGCCCTTGGCTGCAAGTGTCTTTCCAACTTCCGAATCTTTATCCAGCTTATGTCCTGACTCTCCGCCATACGCGTTTGGAATAAGAAAAGTGATCGTTTCTCCAACACCCTGACTCCATCCATAAGCATATTCACGATCCAAACCTGAAGATGGTTTACCAGCGTTGGCGTCCTGACTCAGGTTAGATTTGCCACGTATCGTCTCCTGACCGTATTCATAAGTTACCCATAGCGTACCAGCATTAACAGCCGCCGCCAATAATACTGCAGCAGCCAGATAGCCGACGCTTTTTGTAAAAGCAGGCAGCGTTTTATTTTTAATAGCGTGATATAGTTCAATACCTGCCAGTATCAGCAAGGCAATGAATAAATAATAGGTCATCTGGATGTGATTCGCCCGGATCTCTATAGCGAGGAAAAGTGCGGTAAGCATTGCCCCCCATAAATACCGCCCTCTGAATGTGAGTAAGACTCCTGCCAGGATAGGTGCAAAAAATGCTATAGCAAAAGCTTTATTGGTATGCCCGGCTTCAATGATGATGAAGTTATACGATGAAAATGCAATGGCAATGGCACCTGCTAATGCGAGTGCCGGCCTGACCTTAAGTGCTATAAATAATAAATAAGCACCAAGCAGATAAAGCAGAACATTATATACCGGGTTTGGAAATACAGAAGTAAAGAAGCGTATAAAATAAGAAGTTACATTTTTGGGGTATTGCGCCCATATTTGAAATGCGGGCATCCCTCCAAACATGGAGTTTGTCCACAAAGGAGCTTTCCCGTCCTTTATGGTATAATCCATGATTTCCTTCTGCATGGCCTTCGCCTGCAAAACATCACCCTGATACAATACCTTCCCCTGTATGGCCGGACTAAAGTAAACAAAGCATAATACTATGAAAAATACAATAATGGCTACGTGTACGCCATTTCGTTTAAACCAGTTACTCATTCGATCTTTAATTGAAGACCAAAAATAGAACTTTTTAGGGTATAGCAAATAGCTATATGGGTAATTTGCTTATTTTAAATCTTCAAAGTCAATAAAATCGCCTGCTTTATCAGCTGCCCGTGCTTCTTTATCCTTCGGAGGGATAAAATCTATACTAATTTTCCCATTAGTACGGGGCGGATGAGCCTGTTGCTGACCAAAAGGCTGTTGCCCGGTTGATGAATTAAATTTATCCTGCGCTTTTTTCACCATCTTTTTAAACAGAAAAGGCAGTAAAAGTTTGGCTATCATTCTGATAAGCCACATGACGAGGATTGTTATAAGTAAAAATTTAAGTAAAGCTGTCATAATTAATCTGCAAATATGACGATAAAATTGGTTACTTATTACAAATGCACTTTAACATTTACATTTGTACGACGGTAATTAATCCTCATTTTCGTCTGTAATATAGGCAACACGTCCAACCTGGCCATCTTCTAATCTAACTTTAATCCCTCTTGAGTGAAAAGAAGAGCTGGTAAGAAGATTACTCACAATGCCTCTTGTTAATTTACCTGAGCGTTGATCTTGTTTTAAAATAACATCAACCTCAAGTCCCGGATATATATCTTTTCTATTTTGTCCGTTCATGATTTTATTCTCTTATCGCCAAATCGTTCTTCCATCATCTTCTCCAACGCAAACATTTCATCACGGGTTTTGGCTGCCATCAGAAAATCCATGTCTTTCGCTGCCACCATCATATCTTTTTTCGCTTTCTCTATGGCCTTCTTAAGCTCAGCTTTCGTCATATACTGCACGATAGGGTCTGCCGCAATGCTAATTGCTTCGTCATATCCCGTGTACACTTTCTGAATGCCACCTTTAAAATCTACTACAGAGGTTTGTTCCATAATTGCTTCCCTGGACTTTCCTACCGTAGTCGGTGTAATTCCGTTCTCTTCATTATAAAGCATCTGTTTCTCACGACGCCGGTTCGTCTCCTCTATCGTAATCCGCATGCTCTCTGTCGTTTTATCTGCATACATGATCACCCTTCCGCGTACATTTCGCGCAGCTCTTCCTATGGTTTGAATTAAAGAACGATGTGAACGTAAGAACCCTTCTTTGTCGGCATCCAGAATAGCCACCAGGGATACTTCTGGCAGATCTAATCCTTCGCGGAGTAAGTTAATCCCAATCAGCACATCGAACTCGCCTAATCGAAGACCACGCAGTATTTCTACCCTTTCAAGTGTTTTAACCTCCGAATGTATGTAGCGAACCTTAATTCCCAACCTGTCCATGTATTTGGCAAGTTCTTCAGACATGCGCTTGGTTAGTGTAGTCACCAGTATTCGACCTCCATCTTTAACCGTTTTATCCACCTCGTTCAGTAAATCGTCTACTTGGTTTCCAACGGGTCTGATTTCGATAGGAGGGTCCAGTAAACCTGTCGGCCGAATTACCTGTTCCACAACCACACCACCTGATTTTTCCAGTTCAAAATCTCCAGGGGTTGCACTAACATAGATAGTTTGAGGTGCAAGACGTTCAAATTCTTCAAAATTAAGCGGTCTGTTATCTAATGCTGCAGGCAAACGGAATCCATAATCAACCAATGCCATCTTTCTTGAACGGTCACCACCATACATTGCTCTGATTTGTGGTACGGTTACATGGCTTTCATCAATCACCATCAGGTAGTCATCCGGAAAATAATCAAGCAAACAAAATGGTCGCATTCCTGGTGTCCGTCCATCAAAAAAGCGGGAGTAGTTTTCAATACCACTGCAATAGCCAAGCTCACGCATCATCTCCAGATCATAATTAACCCGTTCTTCGAGACGTTTTGCTTCTAAAAATCGCTGATCATCCAATAACTGCTTTTTCCTGATCTCCAGCTCTTCCTGAATGGCCCAGATAGATTCTGTGAAACGTTCTTTAGGCGTTACAAACAGATTTGCAGGATAAAGGACCATATGTACCATTTTCTCCAGTGTTTTACCAGTCTCAGGATCTATTGCCATCAGTTCTTCTATATCATCCCCAAAAAAGGAAATCCGATAGGCATAGTCTAAATAGGCCGGATAAATATCTACCGTATCACCCTTTACCCGGAATGTCCCTCTTTTAAAATCAGCTGTTGTCCGCGAATAAAGGATTTCTACCAGACGGTGCAGAAATGCATTCCTGCTGATCGTTGTGCCTACTGCAAAACTAAATACTGAATTGCTAAAATCTTCAGGATTTCCCATACCATAGATGCAGGAAATTGAAGAAACGACAATGATATCCCTTCGTCCAGACATCAAAGACGAGGTCGTCCTTAAACGGAGTTTCTCAATCTCTTCATTAATCTGAAGATCCTTTTCTATATACGTATTTGTGGTGGCAATGTAGGCCTCCGGCTGATAGTAATCGTAATAGGAAACAAAGTAATTAACCGAATTCTCCGGAAAAAACTGTTTAAACTCTCCATATAATTGAGCCGCCAGGGTTTTATTGTGACTTAGAATAAGTGTTGGCTTTTGCGTCTGTTGAATCACATTGGCTATGGAAAATGTTTTCCCCGAACCGGTTACCCCCAGTAAAGTTTGATAGTTTTCCTCTCTCTCTACACCATCTACTAATTGTCTGATCGCTTCCGGTTGGTCACCCATCGGCTTATAATCTGATATTAACTTAAAATCCATCAACTCAAAAATACGTATTTATAAGGACGAAAACATATCAAATAAAAATGAATAGATAAGGCAGGGATATAAAAAAACAATGCTTTGCATAGCTTGAAGAAATTGGTCAAAATTAGCCCCAAAAATTTTACACTTCATGTATTAAAATGCTTATTTTTAACTTAATGTTTATCTTGACTAATACATCCAGCATCGCCAACAACTTTATTGCTGAACTGAGAGACGCTCAGATTCAGCAGGACAGCATGCGCTTTCGTAGAAACTTAGAACGCATAGGTGAGATTTTTGCCTATGAAATCAGCAAGACATTGAATTTTGTTGAAACAGATTTCGAAACACCTCTAGGTATTGCTTCCGTCCCGGTAATTGATAACTATCCCGTAATTGCAACCATTCTTCGGGCGGGGCTGCCCTTACAACAGGGTTTATTGAATTACTTTGATCGTGCCGATTCAGCCTTTATAGCCGCGTATCGTAAAACCACAAAAGACGGTACTTTTACTATTCAAAAGGAATATGTAAGCAGTCCGGACTTGAACGACAAAGTGCTTATTGTTTCTGATACGGTGATTGCTACAGGCCAAAGTATGGTACTGAGCTGTAAAGAAATCATTGCCCGCTATAACATTAAGCAGCTTCATATCGTTTCCGTTATAGCCAGCGTAGAAGGAATTGCGCATGTCAAAGCAAATCTTCCCCGGGCAAAACTGTGGATAGGCGACATTGATGAGGAAATGACGACTAAAGCCTATATCGTACCTGGTTTAGGCGACGCTGGCGATATTGCTTATGGAATTAAAGACTAAATTCTCTGAATGAAATACAATCATATATTTTTTGATCTGGATCATACCATCTGGGACTTCGATAAGAATGCAGCAGAAACGCTTCACGAACTTTATCTCACTTATTCATTACAGGAACTTGGATTAAGTAGTGTTCATTCATTTGTCGAGCATTATACCTATCATAATCACGCGTTATGGGCATCGTATCATCTTGGTCAAATTACTAAAGAAGAATTGCGGCAGTCCCGTTTTAAAAATACCTTTGAAGCCATGGGCGTTTGTGCCGATCAGATTCCGACGGATTTTGAGGATGTTTATCTGCATACCTGTTCCACCAAGACTAATTTATTCCCACAGGCTCATGAAACGCTTTCCTATCTGTTTAGTAAATACAAACTTCATTTAATTACCAATGGCTTTAGGGAGCAGGCGCTAATGAAAATTAACCTGTCCAATTTGGGTCAATATTTTGAAACCGTAGTGATATCTGAAAATGTAGGGGCAAATAAGCCGCATCGTGACATTTTTGAGTATGCACTAAACGGAGCGGGGGCACTTAAAGAAGAAAGTGTTATGATCGGGGATAGTATTGAAGCTGATATAAGGGGCGCAATGGATTTTGGAATGGATGCCATCTTTTTTAATCCTACCCTTCAGCAAAAACCCTCTGATGTGACTAAGGAAATACACAATTTGGACGATTTACTACTTATCCTATGAGTATTCCCGCAAGTGCGCTTTCTATAAAAGAGGCCATCACTTCTTACCTGGCTTTATTGAAAGAAATAGATGAGGATAATTTTATTAAACCACCACCGCATGGGGGCTGGTCCTCTTCGGAGATTTACTGCCACGTGCTCCAGGTAAACGCAAGGTCTATACTGGCACTGGAGAGGTGTATTCACGCAAAACCCAAACATAGAAGTTCGGGTCCTAACTTAATTGCACGCCTGATTTTTTTTATGGGAATATTCCCTCCACTAAAAATTAAGTCACCACCCAATATTGCCTTCATAGTAAAATGCATCAGTAAAGAAGAAGCTAAAAATGACCTGATTAAATCTAATGATAAAATCAAGGAGCTTCTTCCTAAACTAATTAAAACACCTAAAGATAATAGGATCCGCCATCCCCGGTTTGGGAGACTCAATTCGCATGAATGGTTGCGCTTCATTGAAATTCATACCCGTCATCATTTAAAGCAGTTAGAAAGGATAAGAAAAAGTTCATAATATTGCCTTTCTTATTAGGTATTCATCCGGCATGATCAATCAATTTAGAACATTAAATCCTTTTAACCTGCTTCTTCTTGTATTAGTAGCTGTATTTCTCAGACTTGGAGTGATCTATAATTTACCCCAATCTGTAGATATATCACTTGTTGAGCCCTATACCGGAACATTATTTAACTTGCCTGCCGATTTTTTTAGTCCCTTTAGTGCTGTTTTTTATGCGCTTATCCTCACGTTCTTTCAATCATTGCTCCTAAATCGTATTGTTAATAATTATAATCTGCTGCCCAAGCCGACTTTTCTGCCTGCACTGATGTTCATGACCATGTCAGCGCTTTTACCTTCCTTCCTGATTTTAAGCCAGGTATTAATTGCTAATTTTTTCATGTTATGGCTGATAGAAAAGTTTCTTAGTATCTATAGAAAGGACAAAGCAATAAGCGTTATTTTTGATATGGGAATGATTGTAGGTGCAGGAACCTTGGTGTATTTTCCTTTCCTGGCTATGTTGCCGCTCTTGTGGTTTGTATTGATTATATTCCGACCATTTAACTGGCGCGAATGGGTAGCCGGCATTATTGGTTTTTTAACCGTTTGTCTTCTTCTTACCATGATCAATTATTTGAATGGTTCATGGGCGATATTTATTCAAAATGCCTTTCCTTTCGCCAAAGCCCTTCAACCTTCCTCTGCAATAGATATAAAGGATTATTGGGTGTTTCTGCCTGTGCTATTCATCTTATTCTTTTCTCTTTTAACCATCAGTCAGAAGTTAAACCGGAGTAATGTGCATCTTAGAAAGTCGTACTTAACGCTTCTCTTTATGTTTTTCTTTGCCTTAATCTCGGTATATATCAAAAATCCATATCATACGAACCATTTTTTACTTACCGTTGCACCAGTGTCTGTTTTCATGGCTCATTATTTCATTTCTGCTCAAAAACGATGGTTTTATGAATCTTTATACTTCATTCTAGTCACTTGCATCCTGTATTTTCAGTTTTTTTAACGCTCCAACGGTCCTACATTAACCTTTTTTAACAAAATAAAAGCCATTAGCAATCAAAATTTAAATAGTTTTGTATCATGAAGTTCGGAGTTGTTGTTTTCCCGGGATCAAACTGTGATCAGGATAGTGTTGATGTCTTAGGAAATATATTAGGTCAGGAAGTTGTTAAATTATGGCATAAAGACCATGATCTTCAACAATGCGATTTTATTATTCTTCCTGGAGGTTTTTCTTTTGGCGACTATCTCAGGTCAGGCGCTATCGCCCGGTTTTCTCCTATCATGCAGGAAGTTATTCAGTTTGCCAATAAAGGTGGGTATGTAATGGGAATCTGTAATGGTTTTCAAATACTTGCAGAAGCCGGACTTGTACCAGGGGCACTCTTACATAACGATCATAGAAAATTTAATTGCAAGAATATTTTTCTGAAGCCTCAAACTTTGGATTCACTCGTCACAAACCAGTTGGATCTGAATAAAGCACTGAAAATTCCTGTCGCTCATGGTGAAGGGAATTATTTTGCTGATGCAGATACACTTAAAATGCTGAATGACCAGGATCAAATCCTTTTTAAGTATTGTGATGAAGCAGGAAACGTAACTCTTGAATCTAATCCGAATGGATCTATTCAGAACATTGCCGGCGTTTGTAACAAACAGCGTAATGTATTTGCAGTGATGCCTCATCCTGAACGTGCTGCAGATTCTTTGCTAGGCAATCAGGACGGACTAGGGATCTTTGAATCTATTTTGAAAACGGTTGATGCTTAATGGTTAATTTGGTTATTGACATTGGGAATACTTTTTCTAAAATGGCCTTGTTCAATAACCGGGAACTCAAAGATATACAGGTTATTGATAGCCTTAGCGTGGAAGCTATACATAGTTTTTCGCATTCTTATGCTATCAAAAATGCAATCATATCTTCAGTAAAAGAGCAATCATCAATATATGAGGAATATTTAAAGTCAAGATGTAATTTTATACGTTTTACAACAGCTGTTTCTTCGCGTATTGATAACCAATATCAAACACCTCATACTTTAGGGCTCGATAGATTTGCTGCAATTATAGGTTCTGAAGCAATATTTCCTGAATCAAATTGTCTGGCTATCGATGCTGGTACCTGTATAACGTATGATTTTTTAGATACTAGGTGCAGGTATTCAGGTGGTATAATATCCCCTGGATTGAAAATGAGACTCAAATCTATGCATGCCTTTACGGAAAGGTTACCGTTGGTAGAGCTTGATGAAGATTTTGAAGCGAGTTATGGCAGAAATACACAAGAGTCTTTACTTGCGGGTGTATTAAAAGGATCCGTGCATGAAATGTATGGATTTATAAATGATTATTTTATAAAGTGGCCCGATCTTAAGGTCTTAATATGTGGAGGAGATGCAAATTTTTTTGTCAGACAACTGAAAAATAGCATCTTTGCGCGAATTATAAACCCTGAACCCAATCTGGTGCTTATTGGTTTAAACGAAGTTATTCATCAGCATAATGAGTAGAATTTTTAAAAATTTATTAGTAATATTTGTAGTTTGCGGTAGCTTTAGTGCCTATGCCCAAACTACCACTGGTTCCGCTTATTCGAAATTTGGAATAGGATCCTTAAATGGTTCTTTACTTCCTCAAAGCAGAGCAATGGGTGGAATCTCTGCTGGTCTACGTAAACCAGGGTCTTATAACAACATCAACCTGGCTAATCCCGCCTCTTATTCATCAATCAGACTGACTACGTTTGATGTTGGTCTTTCCTCTGAATATTTAAGCAGAAGTAAGGGTGGTGCTTCAGAAACTGACTTTACAGGTTCCCTCAGTCACCTTATCTTTGCCGTTCCGGTAAACAAAAAATCAGCATTAAGCTTCGGGTTAATTCCTTACAGCAGTTTAGGTTACCAGTCCAGAAAGCGCAGCAAGGTAGATTCCACAACCATAGATAAAGTTTATGGAGGAGATGGAGGGTTATCCAAATTCTACCTGGGTTACGGTGTACAACTGGGCGAGCACTTAAGTGTAGGCTTCAATGCCGGTTATGTATTTGGAAAACTGGAAAAGACCAGTTCGGCTGAATTCCCTTATGATTATAGCGCTTATAATTCCAGAATACAGCAAAATAGTAGCATCGGGGGATTTAACTTTGACTATGGCTTACAATACTTTACCAATCTTTCTCCAAAAGTAAAATTAACCTTGGGTTACTCAGGCAGTGCCAGCCCCGACTTAAATCTAGAAAGAAGCACTGTCGTTACCCGATACCTTAAATCTGCCGAAGGTGAAGATGTAGCATCTGATACCACCTTTTTTAATGAAGCTGCAAAATCAACTATCAAGTTACCGATGATGCATACTGCCGGGTTTACTATTGAAAAAACTAATAATTGGTTGATTGGTGCCGATTTTAAATACGGACAATGGAAAGACTATAAGGAAGCAGGGACAAATATGGGCCTTCAAAACTCTTATGGTATTGCTATTGGTACTCAGATCACTCCCGATATTAATTCAGTTGGTAGTTACTTAAAAGTGATCGATTACAGACTTGGTTTCAGATACGACAAGACTTACATTAATATCAATAATACCGATATCAATGATATGGCCATAACCCTTGGATTCGGTTTCCCTCTCCAGGCAAGTCCTACCCGTACCACTTTTTACAAAGTAAACTTTTCTGCCGAACTAGGACAACGTGGTCCCGAATCTATGTCTCTGGTGCGCGAACGTTATGTTAACTTCAGTTTAGGATTTACATTAAACGATCAGTGGTTTAGAAAATATAAATTTGATTAATCTTGAAAAGTCTCAAAACCTGGGCATCTGTTAGTTTACTGATCTGCTTCTTCTTCAGTTCTTGCGAGAACGATTTGAAGGATGTAGAAAAGGTATCTGCTGATAACAGCTTACTTCCCGTTGATAAATCTTATGGCGTTGAAGTGATCTATAGTGACTCTGCCATTGTGAAGGCAAAGATGCTTGCCCCCCAGGTTGACAGGTATAAAGACAAACAATATGATGAAATGGTAAAAGGTGTTACCATCATATTTTATGACGAAAATCAAAAAGAAACCAGTCGGATTGTATCCGATTACGCAATAAGGCGGGAGGCGCAGGGCATTGTGGAGTTGAAAAAAAATGTAGTGGCTACCAATGTGAAGGGCGATGTTTACAAATCAGACGAACTAATATGGGACGAAAAACAACATAAGTTTTATTCCAATAAGTTAGTCCAGGTTAATCAAAAAAACGGCAATGTGCTGTTTGGGACCAGTTTTGAAAGTGACGAAGCCTTTAAAAAACCAAGGATTTTCAATGCTACAGGGAACTTTCCTTCAGGCGGTAATCTGGTAAATTAAATACGATACAGATCATCTGCATTTTTGTGTTCAGATAGTTTTGTAAAAATTGTATCTTGCGCGCTCTTTTTAAAGAAGAATAATTAAAAGTTAATATGGGAATAATGAGTTTCTTGCGAAATCGTGCCGGGATGATCCTGGTAGGAGCTATTGGTTTCGCAATCGTTGCATTTTTACTTGGAGATGTGGTAAAAGTAGGTGGACCGTTTTTAGGCGGAGATCGTACTTCAGTAGGTGAGATTGCTGGTGAAAAAGTTCAAATAGATGAGTTTAAAGCTTTAGTAGAGCAAAACGAAACGAACTTTAAGCAACAAATGGGTCAAGCTAATCTGAATCCTCAGATGGCCTCTTACGTACTTGAAAATACCTGGAACCAAAAGGTTTCCGAAGTATTGATTAATAAAGAAGTGGAACGCCTTGGTTTAACCGTAGGCGAACAGGAACGCGAAGATCTTGTTTCAGGAAGGAACCCTGACCCTCAAATCATCCAGGCTTTTGGTAATCCCCAAACTGGTCAGTTGGATAGAAATCAACTTGCTACTTTTCAGAATAATCTGAAAACACAGGATCCAACTAGTCCTGTACGTAAGCAATGGGTTGATTTTCTGTTGTCTATTCAACGCAATCGCTTATTTCAGAAATATAACAACCTGGTAAAGAATAGTATTTATGTTACTTCTCTTGAAGCCCGTGAAGATTATTCGCAACGTAATAAACTGGCGAATTTCAACTACGTGAATCTGGAATATGCCTCTATACCCGACAATAAGGTTAAGCTTACTGATAATGATTTCAGTGATTATTATAACGAGAATAAAAAGCTATTCCTGAATAAGGAAGAAGCCCGCTCATTTGAATATGTAGCTTTTAATGGTAGTCCTTCTAAAAGTGACTCTACAGGTACATTGAAGATGATTCAAAAAATTGCTACAGACTTTAGAACCACGCCAAATGATTCTTTATTTGTAAGTATCAATGCGGATACTAAAATGCCGTTGACTTATATGAAAAAAGGTCAGCTTGATCCTGCACTTGATTCTGCCATATTCAACGCTGCAGTTGGAACTGTAGTAGGTCCTGTGTTTAGCAATGGTTCATATAAAGTAGCTAAACTTTTAGATACCAGGATGAGTCCTGATTCTGTTAAAGCCAGTCATATCTTAATTACCGCAGCAACAGCAGGCAGTCCCGAAAGAGCAAAAGCTCAGGCGGATTCGCTTTATACCCTGATTAAAGGTGGTGCTAATTTTGCTGAATTAGCTTCCAAATTTGGAGGTGACGCAACAAAGGATAAAGGAGGTGACTTAGGTACCTTCGCCAGAGGATCGATGATCCCTGCTTTTGAAGAGACTGTATTTAATGGCAAGACTGGAGATCTTAAAGTAGTAACCACTCAATATGGTACACATGTAATCCGTATTGACAAACAAGTTGGTTCTTCCAGAGTAGCTAAAGTAGGTGTAGTAGATAAAATGATCACGAGCAGTAGTCAAACTCAATCCGCTGCTTTTTCTAAAGCTTCCGCTTTCCTTTCTTCTGTTTCTGATGCCAAATCATTTGATGCACGCGTTAAAAAAGATGGTCAGACTAAATTGGTTGCTGAAAATCTTACAACATCTCAGTCTAATGTAACCGGAATTGAAAATCCACGCGAACTCGTTCGTTGGGCATTCGAAGCCAAAGAAGGCGATATGACTGAAAAGGTATATGAACTGGGTGACCGTTTTGTTGTCGCAAGGATGACGGATATCAGACCTGTTGGAATCTTACCTTTAGAGAAAGTGAAAAAACAGATTGAACCTATGGTTCGTAATCGTGTAAAAGCAAATATGCTTGCTGAGAAATTTGAAGCTGCTCTTTCTGGAGCATCATCTATCAATCAGGTAGCATCTAAAGTTGGCCGTCCGGTTACTCCGGTTCAGAACATCGTATTTGCCAATCCCGTTCTTCCTGGTATAGCTCAGGAAAACAAAGTGGTAGGTACCGTATTCGGATTGCAGCCTAAAAAGCTTTCAAAAGTAATCAAAGGTGATCAAGGCGTATATGTAGTGATGGTGAATGGATTTACTAATCCTGCACCTTTAACCAATACAGTGAATCAAAAACAACAAATTTCTCAGGCTTTAGAACAACGTGCGCAAGGACAAGTTCTTGAAGTGTTACGTGATAAGGCGAATGTTAAAGATTACAGAATAAGATTCTTTTAATCCTCTACAGGCTTAAAAAAGAAAAATCCCAAAGATCACTCTTTGGGATTTTTCTTTTTTAAACTATCTTGTAGAACAATTTGCTGTTGTAAGTTTTTACTTTTAACTTATAACAAATGCCGAAACATACACGACATTTGTGTTTTTGATAGAAGATAATGGAAATACAGGAAAATATAGTCAATAAAGTAGCACAAAGCGGATTGATTAGTTTCGATCCCGCCTCCCTGAATACGGCTGCAGAAAGAATTGTATATGATATAAAGGATAATTTGTTCCAAGGCCTTTTACTGCGTGAAAAAGACTTTCGTGAATTTATTAAACAATGCGACTGGTCGCAGTATCTAGGTAAACATGTAGCCGTCATCTGTTCATCAGATGCTATAGTCCCAACCTGGGCTTATATGTTACTGGCTAACAAGATGCAACCATTTGCCGCAACTGTCATCTTCGGCTCTCTGGAAACACTGGAAACCGTTTTGTTTGATCGCGCAGTTCAGTCACTCGATATGGAACAATTCAGAGATCAACGTGTTGTGATTAAAGGGTGCGGTGATATATTCGTTCCTGTTTCTGCTTACTCCGCGCTTACCAGCAGACTCACAACTGTAGTTAAAAGCATTATGTATGGTGAACCTTGTTCTACAGTGCCTGTATACAAGCGTAAAGACTAGATATTTAGCATGAGGAGATTTCTTATTTTATTACCATTGATACTATTGATGACAGGGGCTTTCTCTCAAAGCCTGAAGTATCGTAAAGCTCCTGCCTTTAAACCCGGCGAAGAGCTTAAATATAGATTGAGGTATGGTTTTATTACTGCTGCGGAAGGAACACTAAATGTTCTGGATTCTGATATTAAGTTTAATGGCCACCCTGTTTATCATTTATTAGTGCAAGGACGTACTTCCGCCTCGTTTAACCTTTTTTATAAAGTAAGAAACAGGTACGATTCATACATTGACAGAACTACACTCCTTCCATATTTATACACTGAAAACATTAGGGAAGCCAACTACAGGCGTCAGGATAAGGTTCGGTTTAACCAATCAGCTAATACGGTTACAGGCAAAAAAGGAATCTTTGCTGCCAGGGATATGACTTTCGACCTGGTATCCTCTTTTTACTTTGCCCGTAGTCTCGACCTCTCCGGTATCAGTGTAGGAACTGAATTCACCATTCCTTATTTTCTGAATGATGAGGTTTCGGAGTTGCAGATTACTTATGTAGGAAAAGAGCGGATCAAAACCGCAATTGGTACCTTTAACTGCCTTAAATTTAATCCTTCTATAAAACCAGGCCGAATCTTCAAAGATGAAAGCAAGTTATACCTGTGGATCACAGATGACGGAAACCGAATCCCGGTTAAGGCACAGGTAGAAATCCTCGTAGGCTCTGTTACGCTCGAAATTACTTCTGCAAAGGGACTCCTACACTAATATAGAACGATAATTAGTTCTTTTATTCCGACCTTTGCTCCTTTCAAATTCAAATAATATGTTAGAAGTACAGAAAACCCTGGTGCATGAGGATGTTTTGAGTGAGAGTTTTGTGTGCAATCTCGATAAATGTAAAGGTGCTTGTTGTGTAGAGGGCGACTCAGGTGCTCCCCTTGAAATGACAGAATTGAAGATCCTGGAAGAAATTTATCCTCTTGTTAAGCCATATATGACTGAAAAAGGGATTGAAACCATTGAGCGTACCGGTACATGGGTAAAAGATTTTGAAGGAGATCTCACTACCCCCTGTATAGATGATAATAAAGAGTGTGCTTATGTGATGTGGGAAAACGGAATCAGTAAATGTGCGATCGAAAAAGCATATCTGGACGGTAAGACCCATTGGAAAAAACCAATCTCCTGCCATTTATACCCCATCCGTATCACAGCTTACCCCCAATTTGATGTATTAAACTACGATCGCTGGCATATTTGTAAACCCGCCTGCGCCTTTGGCAAAGAATTAAAAGTGCCTGTGTATCGGTTTTTAAAAGAACCCCTGATCCGTAAATATGGTGAAGAGTGGTATACCGAACTGGAAACCTCAGCTGAAGAATTAGCTAAAGGTATATAAAACGAAAAAAGAGGATGTACCCAATCAGGATACATCCTCTTTTTAATTTATAGATCTTACTATACCGTATTTTAGATCTTCTTAAACTGTAGTTTTAATACAAAGTTCCTTCATCTGTACATCCGCAATTGTAGAAGGAGAATCAATCATCACATCCCTTCCTGAATTGTTTTTTGGAAACGCAATGACGTCCCGGATAGAATCCAATCCTGAAAATATAGAAACCAGACGATCGAACCCAAAAGCAATCCCACCATGCGGAGGAGCACCATATTCAAAGGCATCCATCAAAAATCCAAACTGTTTCTGCGCTTCTTCCGGAGTAAATCCAAGATGTTTGAACATCAACGCCTGAAGTGTACGGTCATGGATTCTGATCGAACCACCACCAATCTCAGTTCCATTAATTACCAAATCATACGCATTTGCTCTTACTTCTTTAGGATTCGTATCCAGCATGGCAATATCTTCCGGTTTAGGAGAAGTAAAGGGGTGATGCATTGCATGGAAGCGGTCAGACTCCTCATCCCATTCCAGTAAAGGAAAGTCAACAACCCATAGTGGCGAAAACTTAGTTTTATCTCTAAATCCTAATCTGCTTGCAACTTCAAGACGTAATTCGCTCAATTGCTTGCGTACCTTTTCAGCCTTTCCGGACAAGATCAGGAATAAATCCCCTGATTCTCCATCAAATAAAGCAGACCAGGCTTTCAGATCTTCTTCTGAATAGAATTTATCTACCGAAGATTTTAACGTACCATCCGAGTTGAAACGGCAGTAAACCATACCGGTTGCCCCAACCTGAGGACGTTTAATAAAGTCTGTCAGCTCATCCAGTTGCTTTCGGGTATAATGTGCGCACGCCTTGGCGTTAATGCCTACAACAAGCTCTGCGCTATCAAAAACGGGAAATCCTTTTCCTTTGGCTAACTCAGTGAGCTCCACAAACTGCATATCAAAACGAGTATCCGGTTTATCGGAACCATAAAGGCGCATGGCATCAAAATATGTCATCCTTGGAAAAGGGGCCATATCTAATCCCTTAACCGTCTTAAACAAGTGATGTGTTAAACCTTCAAACAGGTTTAAAATATCTTCCTGCTCAATAAAAGACATCTCACAATCGATCTGAGTAAACTCCGGCTGACGGTCTGCACGCAGATCCTCATCACGGAAACACTTTACAATCTGGAAGTACCGGTCAAATCCCGAAACCATTAATAACTGCTTGAAAGTTTGTGGCGACTGTGGCAGGGCATAAAACTCACCCGGATTCATGCGGCTTGGTACCACAAAATCTCTTGCCCCTTCCGGAGTAGACTTAATCAAAACAGGAGTTTCCACTTCAAGAAAGTCCTGCAAATCCAAATATTTGCGAATCTCCTGAGCCATTTTATGACGCAGGATCAGGTTATTACGTAAGGGGGCACGGCGCAAATCCAGGTACCTGTATTTCAGACGCAGGTCATCACCTCCATCTGTATCATCCTCAATTAAAAAAGGAGGAAGTTTGGCTGGATTCAGTATTTCTAAGTTAGAAACCTTTAATTCAATATCTCCTGTAGCTATTTTAGGGTTTTTATTGGAGCGTTCAACAACTGTTCCGGTTACTTTAATGACATACTCCCGGGATACCTCACGTGCTTTCGCACATAAAGAGGTATTCTCCTCCATATTAAAAACAAGTTGCGTAATTCCGTAGCGGTCACGGACATCGATAAAGGTCATTCCTCCAAGATCACGGGATTTTTGTACCCATCCGGCCAGGATAACTTCTTTACCTAAATCAGTTAAACTTAATTCACCGCAAGTATTTGTTCTATGCATAAAAGTTTTATTAGACCTGCAAAAGTAATTTTTTAGAAAATAAGAATCCATGAAGAACTCAACTTTCCTTAAAAACCCTCTCTTTTAGTATATATATTGATTTAATTGTTAGCGGAGGAAGGAAGAACTTCTGGAATAGATATATCCCCTTCAAAAACTAATTGTGCCGGACCTTCCAAAAAGATGGAATCGAAATTTGTTCCGTCATATTTAAAACGGACATTCAGCTTTCCTCCCAGAACCTTGATTTTAGTCGATCCATCACCTGTCTGGTTTTTACTTTTTGCCATCGCTAAAGCAACAGCCGTAGCACCGGTTCCGCAGGCAAAGGTCTCATCCTCAACTCCTCGTTCATATGTGCGCACAAAGTAATGGCCGTCCATTTCCTCGACAAAGTTAATGTTGATCCCTTTTTCCTTATACGTATCATTATAGCGGATTGCCTTTCCCTCTGTGTAAACATCTTTATTTTCCAGATCAGAAGCCATTATTACATAATGCGGAGAGCCTGTATCTAATACAGAAGCAGCGCCATCAGTAGAAATTTCATTTACATTGCTCATCTGCAGACTTACAAAATCACCTTGGTCTGAAATTTTGGCATAATGAGGACCGTCAACTGCCAAAAAGTTGGTTTCCAACCCGATGACACCCAGATGTCGAGCAAAAGCCACGATACAACGACCTCCGTTTCCACACATACTGCTGGGCTGTCCATCCGCATTATAATAAATCATTTCGAAATCGAAACCTGCTTTAAGCTGTAAAAATAGCAATCCATCTCCTCCAACCCCAAAACGCCGATCACATAAAGAAGCAATTAAAGCAGGATTTTGATGATTTATGCTGTTATTGCGGTTATCAACAAGTATAAAATCATTTCCCGCCCCCTGGTATTTGTAAAAATGCACTTTCATTTGAATACGAATCAATTCCTATACAAGATTACAAAAAATCGTTGATAAGCCTTGGGGAAAAACTATATGTCGTTTTTTAACGTTTAACATTTTTTAACATTACTTATGGCATTCATCTGTTGTATTTACCGTTGTAGTGATGTTATATTTGATATTATAATAAACACAATTAGAAAAAAAGATGAGAAGAATAGGTTTAGCGTTCCTAACTGCATTATTTGGAGGTGCAGTTGCAATAGGCGGATACAAGCTTATTGAAAATAATACATCCGCGAAAATGGGGATCGAGGATAAACAGAAAGTATACTTTACGAATAACCCGGTAAGTGTTTCTTCTACAGGAGAGGTAGACTTCGTTCAGGCTGCCGCAGCTGTTACGCCAGGAGTAGTGCATATTCAAACCACTTATGGAGGTACCCAACCGGAATCCCAAGGTGAGGAAGGTGGAGGAAGCGGAGATCCAATGGAGGAAATGTTTCGCGATTTCTTTGGTAGCCCTAGAGGTGGTAACGCCGAAAGACAACCAACTATGGCATCTGGTTCAGGTGTCATAGTCAGCCCGGATGGGTACATCATTACCAATAATCATGTGGTTGAAAAAGCAAGTAAGATTGAGGTGATCTTAACGGACAATCGTTCTTACGAAGCCAAAGTAATTGGCCGTGACCCCAATACAGACCTTGCCCTGATCAAAGTTGCCGCAACAGGTTTACCTGTTGTGAAATTGGGTAACTCAGATAATGTGCAGGTAGGCGAGTGGGTTTTAGCCGTAGGATACCCTTTAACCTTACAAACAACTGTTACAGCGGGTATCGTGAGTGCTAAAGGTAGAAGTATAGGTATCTTGAATGAGCAAAACCAGGAACAGGGACAACGATATGGCAACAGACAATCTCAGGAACCCCGTACAAATTCAGCAATTGAATCCTTTATTCAAACGGATGCCGCTATTAACCGCGGAAATAGTGGTGGTGCTCTAGTGAACACCCGGGGGGAACTGATCGGAATTAACGCCGCTATTGCCTCTCAAACTGGATATTATGCAGGTTATGGATTTGCTATTCCAGTTAACCTGGCTAAAAAGATCATGGATGACTTTATTAAATTCGGTACAGTTAAACGTGGTTTTGTGGGGGTTACTTTTATGCCTTTAGACGCCAGCGTTTCTAAAAAACTGAACATTAAAGAAATCAGTGGTCTGTTAGTAACTACGGTTGTTGAAGGTGGTGGTGCTGCTGCTGTAGGTATTAAAAAAGGTGATATCCTAACAAATATCAATGGTAATAAAATTATGGCCGGTTCTGATCTTCAGGAACGCGTAGCGCGTCTACGGCCTGGCGATAAAGTCCAACTGGGTTATCTTCGTGAAGGTAAGGAACGCCTTGCTTCAGTTACGCTGAAAGGTGAGTCTGAACTGAAGGTTGCTAAGAACACTAAATCTGCTTCAGAAATATACAATACGCTTGGTGCAAGCTTTAGCCCTGTTTCGGCAGCACAGAAACAACGTTACCGTATTGCCGGTGGTTTGGTTGTAACAGGTGTGCGCCAGGAGGGTCTATTTAATAGTTATGGAATAGAAAGGGGAACTATCATTACCTCTATCAATGAGAAACCAATCACTAAGGTTGATGATATTGATGGCGCCTTAGCGGTAAGTAAAAATAATATGCTCCGGATCAATGGAATATCTCCGGATGGTTCAAGAGTCATGATGACTTTCCCTTTAGCTGATTAATTATTTTTAAATACTTAAATGTTAGCCCCTGGCGATAAGCTAGGGGCTTTTTTGGTTTCTAATATAAGACACTCTATTGCTATAGAAACAAGAACTGAATTATGCTGAGATGAAGCAGAGATAATCCCGCGATAAGTCCCACCTAAACGTCCATAAATGGGACTTATACCTGATTAGACAGGGTTTGTTTGAGGTTTCATTAAGGGGAATTTAAACGGATTAGCTAATCCGAAATCTCTGAAATGTGGGTTTAAGAAAAATCTGCTGTTTCCTTACCCTTTTCTGTCTTTGTTAGGAAGTTATGCAACCACTTTACTTTAAGGTTTTAATAACGATTACCTTACCTCCCTAATATAAAAAAAACCTATTATGGCTCATGTAGATAAAAATGGAATGATACGCGGTAAAGCAGGCTCCGTTATATACCGAACTTACGGCAAAAAGAACCTTATTCAAGGCAAGCCCAAAGCATTTAAACAAACGCAGGAAAGTATTAAAACTTCGACCGAATTCGGGCTTTCCAGCTCGACTGCGGCCATTATTCGCAGGGCATTTGATCCGGCCTATCTATTTCGGGATGGGGCTGCCGTTAGTCGCAGCACCCGTTATGTATACCACAGCATCCGCAACAGTGCCAGCGCAGCTGTAGGAAAACGGGATCTGCACGATGCGGACCTGTCTTACCTGAATGGCATGGAGTTTAATGTGGACAGCCAGCTGGCCGATGTGCTCCGTGTAGTACCGCAGGTATTGCAGTCTGCCGAAGGAAAGATTTCTGTCACCCTTCCTGAGCTGAACACCCAAACGGACATCAAAAAGCCCAAATGGCTCAACGAGCAAAGTAACAAATACCGCATCAGGCTAACCCTGGTGGCCTTTAACTTCCGGGAAGAGTACTATGAACATCTGGATATCCAGGATATTGATTTGGATAAGTACGATACACTTGCCGGACAAACGGTTACCTTTAATGGCACGATCAATCCAGCATGTATACTGATGGTCTGGATATCCAGGATATTGATTTGGATAAGTACGATACACTTGCCGGACAAACGGTTACCTTTAATGGCACGATCAATCCAGCCTGTATACTGATGGTCAGCATGTCGCTGCTGTTTTATAAATATGTTGATGCTACACAGGAATACGTCCTGCTAAACTGCAAAGCCTTCAGTCCTTGCGCCATCATCGGCACCTTTCAATCTCCTGAGCCTGCTGATTATCCTAGGGCCGCTGCTATCGCTTATGCACGTGAAGGTGCGGACGTAGCCATTAATTATCTTCCTGCTGAAGAGCCGGATGCCCAGGAGGTGATTGCCTTAATTAAGGCTGAAGGCCGGAAGGCAATAGCTATTCCAGGGGATCTTCGTGATGAGGCTTTCTGTAAACGATTGGTCGAAGAGGCCCTGCATGGTCTTGGTGGTTTGGATATCATTGTTAATAATACGGGAAGGCAACAAGCCCATGCTTCGATTCTTGATATTTCGACGGAACAATTTGACTGGACGATGAAGACGAACATCTATGCTCCCTTTTGGATTATTAAAGCAGCTCTTCCATATTTGCAGCCTGGGTCTGTTATTATAGGAAGCACATCTGAGCAAGCTACCGATCCATCAGAAGATTTATATGATTATGCGCAGACCAAGGCAGCTACCACAAATTACGTAAGGTCGCTTGCCAAACAGCTGGCACGAAAAGGTATTCGTGTTAACGGAGTAGCACCTGGACCAATCTGGACGCCTTTGCAAGTTAGTGGAGGAGCCACTCAGGAGAAATTAAAGGGTTTTGGAGGCGATACACCTCTTGGAAGACCTGGTCAGCCTGTAGAACTTGGATCTATTTATGTCCAGCTTGCTGCAAGTGACGCTAGTTATGCAACCGGACAAATTTATGGTTCCGCAGGAGGAAAAGGAATGCCTTAAGTAATAATATATTAACGCTAAATCTTAACTCTATTTTCAATCAAGTAAAACCTGCTTAAGAATAGGGCTAAGATTCAGTTTAATTGTACCTGCTTTTCCTATTTCATTTCCTACGGCTAACTGAGCTAAACCTGTATACTCCTTGAGAATAGAATCATATGTTGAGCCTATTCCTGTAATATTCTGACTTTTCCGGTTTATGGTGATGTAAGCTGCAGCTAATTTACAGACTGCTTTATTTGTATCCACAAATTGTAAATGGGCATTTCCAAAAAGATAGATTAACATATTATCCTTGCTGAATTTAATAGAATCTGAAGCAGAGTAACTTATTTTATCCATTATTTTCGCACTGGTACTTTCGGCTTCTATTATGCTGTCAGAGTGTAGAAAAATAACTGTTAAAGCCGGTTTAATTTTCCCATTTCTCTTTAAGTAAGAATCATGCCCTTTTTTATTCGCAGTACTTAAAGAATTCTCCATGAGTACTGCATTTTCAGTTTTTAATTTTGATATAACAGTTTTTGCCGTATGATTAGGAACAGTTTTATTGCTCTTTTTGGCAAATACGAAGCAGCTTATTACTACTAAGGGTAGCGCAAATAAATAGGTTAGCTTTTTCATCTTACATGTAGGGTTTTTAAATAGTATTGAGATTCTTCTCTTTATAGGAACCATACTGAATTCATTGTATAGCGAGGGGTTATTGTTGCTACTTAAATAAAGGATCAAAGCAGCATAATCGCTTTTGTTCTCCTTTAGTGTAATGATTTGATCTACTTCATATTCATGATTTTCATTTATTCTTTTAATGTATAAATAAATGAATGGATTAAACCATAATACGGCCTGTACCACTTGGGTAATTATTATATCTATGGAGTGAAAGCGCCTGGTATGTGCCAATTCATGAGCAATCACCTGGTGAATTTCGGTATCATTTAATTCTTTATTGTTAAGGAAGATGTAACTGAAAAATGAGCCGCTATTCAAACTCTTACTTGCTTTTAATATTTTTACGCCTTCAACTATCATTTCAACTTTAAGTCTTTTGATTTTTAGAAGGAGAAGAAAAATTGAAATGATCAGCTTTAAGCAAAACAGCCCGCTAATAATAAAATAAAGGATAGGTAGCCATTCTTGCCATAGTAATGCGGAATGAGTTGGCTCTTTAAATAGTATTATATCCCCCGTCCTTATGCTTGCTATCGGGTTAGTACGTATTATAGAAGATGTTTTAATGGGAATTACAGCAGATAAACGAGCAGAAATAGTAATGGCAGGAATTAAGAAGCTTGTTAAAAGAGATAGTAATAAAAACCAACGGTTAAGAGTAAAAAAGGTTACCTTACTTAAAAATAGCTGGTAGAATAGGAAGAATATTCCTGTACAGACTGAAACTTCCAACAGGTAACTTAATGTTCTCATGGCCGTTTGTTTAGGTTAAATACATCTTTTATTTTTTCTATATCCTCTTTTGAAAGGTTTTGCTCCTTAACCATAAAAGAGACAAGGTTTTCTGCGGAATTATCAAAGTAACCGGACAGTATTTTTTTAAAGGAGGAATTACGATAATCAGACTTTGAAACTAAAGGAAAATATTCATAAGTTTTCCCGTAGGCTTTAAAACCAATATAACCCTTTTTTTCAAGGAGGCGTACTACTGATGATATCGTATTGTAGGGAGGCTTAGGGTTGTCACTTAATGCTTCAAGAATATCCTTAACAAACGCTTTTTTTAATTTCCACATGACCTGCATGATGCGCTCTTCCGTTTTTGTTAATTCTTCCATGTGTAAATATATAACTGATAATGCAGTTATACAACTTAATTTTCAGTTATATCGTAATTGTGTATTTTCAAGAGGTGATTTATAAAGTGTATCGGTAATAATCAGGACTGGATAACCTCTGTAATGCGGTCTGTTTATATTTTAATTAATTTAGCTTTTGGACCTTTAAATAGCCCCTAAGCAACCAATAGACTCATCTTCACCTATGTCTTTATTGAAAACCTTTTACGCCGCTTACCTATCAGCGTATTGCAGTATGCCCGAAGGCTTAGTACCCCGACTTGTGGCATTGCGTAAAGCACATTTAATGCCTAGTGCACTGATGCAATTTGAACAATCAGCGAATGAGTACAAGTTAGATGGTCAGCTTAACTATGATATATTGATCGATGATTTTGATTTTGACTGTTTATGGATCCCTTCTATGACGTATAAGCAGGTGGATCAAAATACTTACCAGATGCAGTATACGAAATTTTCTCATGTGAATACTATTACCATTGGAGTGGTAAAGCAAGGGAAAGAATATAAGATTGATAAAATTCAGATAGAAAAAATGAAGTAACTACTTTAAAGATCAATATCCGTCTTTTTAGAGGTGTCTGAAACACACGTTTATTCATAATATTTAATTTAATTTATTTTTAAGTGATATATAAATTCCCTTTATGGATAGTGTCAAACTTCGAGACGATTTGAGGAATTATTGAGATAAAAGGGCTAATTATAATCCTGCTAAATCCTTTTCTTTGCTTGTATAAATTAATTGATGCTGATGTAAGGAAGCAATTAATTGATTAAGCAATCAATAAAATAAACCAATAACATATGATAACAACTCTACATTTTTCAGGCTGAGATACTTCACCTCTTTCTCGTACTAAACAGGCTTGACCAATTTCAATTGTTGATGTTTCTTGGTATGGTGCATACCCTACCAGTTTTGACCGATATGCAAAAATGAATAGATCAGCCTTTTAAATTCAGCCATTATTAATCACAACGGCAATAAGCCGGAATTTCTAAGTTATTTTATACCCAATTAGTCATGAATCAAATCTCCATTATTAGCTGGAAGCGCGAATCGTTTCCTTAGCTCTCTCGGTTCTCTGTGCTTACAAGTTGCCCGAATTAAGTAAAGGCGTGGCTTACGAGGATCAGAGATAAGCCAAATTATCGCGGCTATAGGTCGCTCTGTAGTTGACAGCTACTTTATAAAAAGCTGGAGTACAAATTTTAACCAATAATCATATTTTATTTTTTATGAGAGCTAATCAGAAAAGAGATAGTCGGCTCCTATGCTGGATGCTATCTGCCTTTATCGCCTTAACTTGTGTGATAGGGGGCTGCAAGGATGACAACGGGAGTAGTATCGCAGATGCACTTCCCTTCGACCCATCCAAGCCTGTCGTAGTATCGAATTTCAATCCTAAAGCGGGAGGTATGGGACAACGTCTTGTCATTTTTGGAAAAAATTTCGGAAATGATCCCGATAGTGTATCGGTATTTATAGGAGGCAAAAAGGCAGTTGTCATCAGCGTGGAGGGTGAATCACTCTACTGCCTGGTCCCGGGAAAAGCATACAGAGGCGACGTTGAAGTGCGCGTCGGAACTAATGACAAACAAGTTATTGGCAAGACAGATATGGTTTTTGACTATCAGCGCAAGCTAGTGGTATCAACTGTGATCGGATACAGAAATGACAGAGGTGACGAACCCTGGATGGACGGAAAATTCAAAGATAAGGATCAGAATAAAATGGCGAGTGGATTCTGGAATCCCTCTACCATGAGATTTGACCCGTTAAATCCGAAACACCTTTGGGTGGTATTTGATGGTAACAGGGGACTTTACCTGATCAACTTCGAGGATAGCACCGTGACTCAGAAGCGTACGGATCTTGAGCGTCCCCGTAGCCTTGATTTTACTCTTGATGGCAAGTACATGATCATTGCGGAAGATCGCGGTGGAAATGATGAGGCGTCAACCCAATTGTTATCGCGAGAAAATGATTGGCAGGATAAAGAAATATTGACAAAATCCAGGCAGTGTAATGGCGCAACCGTTCACCCGGTTAATGGTGAAATGTATTATAATAGCTATGGCAGCGGAGAATTTTTCCGTTATGACCTGAATCAATATTTCAATGGAGGACTTGGATTCAAGGGTGACATTCAATTTGTGGTTCAGGATCCGGAATGGGAATATAAGGTTTTCATACATCCATCCGGAAACTACGCATATATTGTCGTCATTAACAAGCATTATATTCTTCGTTGTGATTACAACTGGGAAAAGAAAGTATTCAACCAACCCTACCTGGTATGCGGACAGCTCGGAGCTGCCGGCTATGAAGATGGAGTAGGCTCAACTGCCCGTCTCAGAGTTCCTTATCAGGGCGTGTTCGTGAAAAATCCGGCATACGTTGCTCAGGCAAAGCCTGATGAATATGATTTCTATTTCACAGAATTGGACAACCATGACATTCGGATTTTAACGCCTCAAGGAAGTGTCACAACCTTTGCGGGGAGAGGCAGTTCCAGTATCAATGGTGATCCATGGGGGTATGTCGATGGTGATTTGAGAAAGGAAGCAAGGTTTGACAGGCCAACCGGACTTGCATACAATGAAGCAGAAGGTGCCTTTTACGTTGGAGACTACGCAAATCGTCGTTTTCGTAAAATAGCCCTTGAAGAAGTAGATGAAGTAATTAAAAAGTAATCAGTAAATAGAATTATGAATAAATTCTTATTAACCTGTATGTTGCTTCTCAGTGTCACTGTAAGTGCTCTGGCTCAGGAAATAGTAGAAGTAACCGGCGTTGTTGCCGATGTAAAAAAAGAACCTTTAATTGGTGTAACTGTCGGTGTCCCCGATGCTCCTGGCTTGGGTACAACTACCGATGTAAATGGAAAGTTCAAAATCAAAGTGGAACGATATAAGAAGCTGAGATTCTCATACGTTGGCTTCGTAACTAAGGAAATACTTGTAAAAGATGCTTTCGTTCTTAATGTAACGCTTGTAGAATCAGAATTGAGCGTACTGGATGAAGTAGTCGTGACAGGTACAGGTGTTCAAAAAAAGCTAACGCTTACTGGTGCCGTTACTTCAGTAAATATTGCAGATCTGAAATCAAATCCGACATCGAGTCTTTCAAACGCACTGGCCGGAAACGTGCCGGGAGTTATGGCCATGATGCAATCGGGTCAGCCAGGAAGGAACGTCTCTGAATTCTGGATCCGGGGGATCTCTACCTTTGGAGGTGGATCAGCAGCTTTGGTCTTAATAGATAATATTGAGCGGAGCCTGAATGAAATTAATATTGAAGATATCGCATCCTTCACCGTACTTAAAGATGCGGCGGTTACCGCTATTTACGGCTCAAGAGGAGCAAACGGTGTTATACTGATTACCACTAAACGTGGTAAGGATGGCAAGATTAACATTGACTTGAAAGACGAAACCATTTACAATACCCGTACGATTACACCTGATTTTGAAGATGGTGTGACATATAGTAACCTGTTAAATGAATCGCGCATTACCCGCAATCAGCCACTTATTTATCAGCCTGAGGAATTGGATATCATGCGGTTAGGTCTGGATCCGGATTTATATCCTAATGTGGACTGGAAAGATCTATTATTGAAAGACGGTGCCATGACTTATCGTGCCAACTTGAATATAAATGGAGGGGGACCTACAGCGCGTTATTTTGTTTCTGGTAGCTATGTAGACGAGGGTGGAATGTACAAAACGGATGAAACGCTGAAGAAGGATTACAGTACAAATGCCAACTTTAAACGCTGGAACTATCGTGTGAATACGGATATAAACATTACGAAATCAACGTTATTGCAACTTGGTATAGCAGGCTCTCTCGATACGCGTAACAGTCCTGGAATCGGTGATAATGATTTTTGGGGCGTGCTTTTTGGTTATTCTCCCATACGTACACCAGTTATGTATTCCAACGGTTATGTACCAACAATAGGGACGGGAAATCAGACGAATCCCTGGGTGGTTGCTACGCAAACAGGATTCAATCAGAATTGGGCGAACAAGATACAGACCAATCTTGCTTTGGAGCAAAATTTCGACTTTATTACAAAAGGCCTCCGTTTCAGAGGAATCTTTGGCTTTGACACAAACAATTACAGTGATATTCAACGAATTAAATGGCCAGAGCAGTGGCGTGCTGAACGTGCCCGCACGCCAGAAGGGGCACTTATATTTACGCATGTTTCCAATCCAAGTGAATTGTTCCAGAGGAGTGGTTCAAATGGCGACAGGCGCTCGTTCCAGGATCTCATGTTCAATTACGACCGGGGTGTTGGAAGCCATAATTTCGGTGCCGTAGCTAGGTTTACCCGTGACGCATTGATTAGAACGGTAAATCTTGGCGACGATATTAAAAATGGAATATCCAGACGAAATGAAGCCTTGGCCGGGCGCGCGACTTATAATTATAAGTTCCGCTATTTTGCTGACTTCACCTTCGGTTATACCGGTTCGGAGAACTTTGCTACCGGGCAACAATATGGCTTTTTCCCTGCGTTTTCATTTGCCTGGAATGTGTCGGAAGAGAAGTTTATCAAGGACCATGTTAAATGGATTAATATGTTCAAGATCCGCTATTCCAAGGGTAAAGTGGGTAATGATCAGTTGGGTGGTGACCGCTTCCCTTATTTATACTCGTTGGGAGAGGGTGCAAGCGGATATCAATGGGCCGATTACGGTTTTGACAGAGGCTTTGGAGGAATGAGGTATACTCAGGTTTCTTCTCCTTATGTGACCTGGGAGATTGCAACTAAACAAAATCTGGGCTTTGACGTCTCACTTTTTAGAGATAAGATCAACGCAAATTTTGATATCTTCAACGAAGATCGCAAAGGTATTTACATGGGGCGAAACTTTCTACCAGGAATTGTTGGTTTGGAAAGCACGCCTCGGGCCAACGTAGGAGCAGTAAAATCAAGCGGTTTCGAGGGACGTTTAGCATATAATCAGAAACTTGGAAATGTAAACCTTACTACCAGAGGCAACTTTACCTATAGCAAGAACGAAATTCTGGAAAGAGATGAACAAAATAACGTATATCCATATCAGAATGATGAAGGCTTTCGTGTAGATCAAGCAAAAGGACTGGTATCTCTAGGCATGTTTAAGGATTATGATGACATTCGTAACAGTCCGAGACAAAATTTTGGGACCTACCAGCCAGGGGATCTCAAGTATAAAGATGTAAATGGCGATGGTGTGGTTGATGATGGAGACCGTGTGGCAATTGGTGCTACCAGACGGCCCAACCTTATATATGGATTAGGCGCCTCTGCCAGTTGGAAATCATTGGATGTAAATGTCTTCTTCCAGGGTGCTGGTAAATCTACCTTCCAAACTTACGGAAAAACCGTATTTGCATTCAGCGAAGGGGAGTGGGGACAGGTAATGAAAGGTGTGATGGGAGATAACCGTTGGATTTCTGCTGATATCTCGGGTGATCCTGCTACGGAAGATCCTAACGCCTCCTATCCACGATTAAGTTTTGGTGGAAACGGCAACAACTTCAGAGAGTCAACTTTCTGGTTGCGTAATGGTCAATATCTCCGTCTCAAAACAGTAGATATTGGTTATAGACTTCCAAAGCAATTGGTTAACAGAATTAGAGCCAATAATATTCGTCTTTTCCTGGTTGGCAGCAATTTGCTTACCTGGTCAAAATTCAAGCTTTGGGATCCGGAACTTGCCAGTGCCAGAGGAGAAGAGTATCCCCTGCCTAAATCATTCACATTTGGCATAAGTGTTAACCTATAAATTTAAAAGAGATGCAAAAAAAGATATATTGTGTGCTATTGATTATAGTCGGCATGGGTATCATTTCTTCCTGCAAGGATGATTATCTAAAATCCGACCAATATTTCAAGGACCGGCTCACTACTGAAAAAGTATTTAAAAGCAAGGTGTACACAGAAGAGTGGCTGGCCCACATATTTTCCGAATTCGCAGGTATCAATGCTGATGTGGCAAGTAAAGGCAATACGCCTCATTGTTTTGCTGACGACATGTATTACGGCGATAGAGACCATGAATTTGATCCATCTAAGAATGAGCTTTCTTATAACTTGTTTAAACAAGGGCTCTACAACGAATACGATAAACAAGGCACCTGGTTTCAGTGCTACCGCGGAATACGCAATGCGTCCACTATGATTCAAAACGTGTATATGAATACGGAATTGAAACCTGTCCAAATAGAAGATTACCGGGGACAGGCCCGCTTTGCAAGAGCCTATCTTTATTGGCTACTTCTACGCAAGTATGGTCCTATTCCGCTATTGCCTGAGGAAGGAATTGACTATACAGAAAGTTATGATGAAATAGCGACTCCCCGTAGTTCATACGAAGAATGTGCAGCATATATAAGCAATGAAATGTTGCTTGCTGCAAAGGAAATGCAAGAACTGGGAATGAAACGTGGCCAGGATGCCTCTGCCCGCCCTACTTGCGGTGCAGCACTGGCAACTCGTGCCAAAGCTCTGCTCTACGCAGCAAGTCCTCTGGCTAATGGGAATAAGTCTGGCTATGCTGCCAAACTAACCGATGATGCTGGGAAAATGCTACTTTCTGCTGACTATAATGAAGAGAAATGGGCTAAAGCCGCTGCAGCAGCCAGAGATGTAATCGAACTGGGCGTATACGACATATACCATGTTCGTAAACAGGTAACTGGAACGGATGCCACAATTGCACCACCGAATGACAACAATTTTTCAGAAAAATCCTGGCCAGGAGGCTGGGCAGACATTGATCCTGCAAAATCATACGCCCAGGTATTTGATGGCACCCTAAATCCATCAGGAAACCCGGAACTGATATTTACAAGGGGCCAGAATCAGGCGGGTGAAACTATTGCGGATATGGTTCAGCACCAGTTGCCACGTTCCGCCACTGGCTGGAATGCGCATGGACTGACACAAAAGCTCGTCGATGCCTACTATATGAACGACGGGGCTGATGCTCCAGGGAAAGACAAGGAAATTGGACGGGGAAACGGTTCTGCACGTGTAACCGGTTATGTAACGCAGGAAGATTTCGATGCCGGCAGATATAAGCCCCTCAGACCAGGTGTTTCTTTACAGTATGCAAACCGCGAACCCCGCTTTTATGCTTCTGTAGCTTACAACGGCAGTTTCTGGACTTTGCTTGACGAGGAATTTCCAGAAAACAGGAACCAGCAGGTATTCTATTATCGAGATAATACCAAAGGGAATGGATTTAACTCTTCTAATGCATATTGGTTGCGTACAGGTTTTGGCATAAAGAAATTTGTTCATCCGAATGATACCTTTGAGGGAAGAAAAGGAGAAAAAATACGGCAAAAAGCTGAACCTGCTATCCGCTATGCAGATATTCTACTTGGCTATGCCGAGGCGCTAAATGAACTTGGTGGTAGTTACAACATTCCATCATGGCGTGGGGAAAACTATACCATCAGTCGTGACATTATGCAAATGCAAAGAGGTATTCAACCTGTCCGTATTCGCGGAGGTGTGCCCGACTATTCATCTAATGTGTACAGTGACAAGACTGAATTAAGGAAAACATTAAAGCGTGAACGTTTTACAGAGCTTATGGGTGAAGGGCAACGCTATTATGACTTACGCCGTTGGATGGATGCTCCTATAGAAGAGGCATTACCTGTCTATGGATGTAATATACTAATGAATTCCAACGAGCGAGATCTTTTTCATCAGCCAGTAGCCGTATGGTCGCTCAAAAGCACTTTTGCCGACAAGATGTGGTTTTGGCCGATTGATCCGAATGAGCTTAAACGAAACAAGCGGCTTACCCAGAATCCAGGATGGAATTATAACGATTAATAAAATATAAAGAATATGAAAAGATCATATATACAGCTCTTTCTCCTCACGCTGATAATAATCTGCGGCTCCTGCAACGACGAGTGGGAAGAAGAACAATTTAAAAATCTCATCTCATTTAAGGCACCTTTAGAAAACGAAGGGGTATCTAATATCTATGTTCGATTCAAAGATGATGTGAGTACCACATTCCAGCAGCCTATGGTAGTGAGTGGATCTAAAGCAAACGAAAAAGACTTAACAGTAAATGTTGCCGTAGATCCCGATACATTGAATGTGTTGAACTTTGAACGCTATCAGAACAGGGACGACTTTTATTACACTGCAATGAAAAGTGAGTATTTCTCCATTCCTTCAACGGTGGCGTTTAAGGCTGGCGAGAGCGTCGCATTAATGCCAATTAACTTTACACTTAAAGGTATTGACATGGCAGAGAAGTGGGTACTTCCCCTTACAATTGAGGCTGATCCTTCTAATAGTTACACAGCGAATCCCCGGAAATACTACCGGAAAGCAATCTTGCGTGTAAATCCCTTCAATGATTATTCGGGTACTTACAGCGGGACTGCATTGAAGGTAAATATGGCAGGCTATGAAAATGAAACTCCTACTGTTAAAAGTCAAATCAAGAGCTATGTCGTAGATGAGCATACCATCTTCTTTTACGCAGGAAACATAGATGAAGAGCGGCAAGATCGCCGCAATTATAAGATCTATGCAAGCTTCAATGCAACAGGTGGAGTAACCTTCTCGGCCGACAATCCTGCCATAAAGTTTAAGGTTAACAGAGATGCCAGTTATACTGTAGACGAGATGATGGACGCTGTTCGTCCTTACCTAATGCACCGTTATATAACTATCAACAACATTGATTATGAATATTCTGATTATACGATGGTTTCTAACTACGAAATCAGAAATAAGGTTAAAGGATCGTTGATATTAGAACGTAGATTAAACACTCAGATTCCTGATGAAGATCAGGCTATTGAATGGTAATTAAAAAAGAGGTGGCTTTGATAGCGTTACCGGTCTAAGAAATATCAGATCCATCAGCCAATGCCTGCGCTCCCATTTGGGCTGGGCTTTGGCTGATGGTCTGATTTATAAAGCAACATGAGACTCTATGAGCTTATACAGTTCTATTTATGTCTAGGGCAATATTCCATTTTTCTATCCTCTTTGAATATTCCAGTAGCCCCCTGTTCTAGGTGCTCCTTTAAATTCAATTTTGCCTTCAGTTTTTAATGTTTTGAGCCAGCGTTCAATGGTTTTTGCCGGAATATGCATTCTTGTTACAAAGAAAGGAACTCTTTTACCTGGATATAAATTTATTAAATTCAATAATTCATTAACACCCTCATTAACACCCTCATTAACACCCTCATTAACACCCTCATTTACATGCGTTGTATTGATTTTTTGTTCATTATAGCTTAACGATATTAAGAAGCCATTAGGTATCTCATCAAAATTCATTTGCATTGTCGAATATGACTGAATCTCTTTTCTTATCCTTAAAAAACCACTTCCGTATTTCTCAATATCACCTGTAAGGTAAAATGCTTCAGCAATCAGCTTATTGCGTGCGAAAGCCTGATAACTGTCCTTTTTTAAATCATCAATGGTTAAGTCTCCAAATAATTTTCCAGGATTAAAAAAAGTAATCTTGTTATCAAATACTTTTATTTGAACGTCAATAGGGCTTAAATAATCCCGGTGTATTAAGGCATTTAATACCAATTCTCTTAAAGCAGGCAGGGGATATTCAAATATCTCTGTTCGCTGGGTTGGCATTCCTTTAATTTCAAAAGCAACTTTAATTTGAGAGATCAGATATCGCATTGTTTCTTCTACCATTTCAAATAAAGTGCCGTTAAACATTTTATCATCAATAATATATGATGGTGTTTTAAAGCGGCCAAGATGGATATTATACCCTGTGTTTTCTTTCCCAAACAAAAGCCAAGCGGCATTGGTAATAGCTTCTCCTTTAATCAATTTTAGCTTTTCAAGGTTTTCTGGAATATCTCCTGTCAGTAAAAATCTATTGGTTATGTTTATTTTTTGTATGAATAGTTCAACTTTTTTAAAATCGAGGTCATCAATAGTTTTGCCATGAGCTGTATATGAATCCCAAGAAATTTGGAGTGATTGTAAACTGAGATCTGCTATTTCTAATACAGATAATTGATGATTAGCATTATTAACACGCTTAAAGTACCTGCCTTTAAAAGCAACCGGTTTAATAGGGAATTCATGCATATAGAATGATACAGCCTTTTTGCCTTTAATGTGGATAATTTGGGCATCGGGTATAATACTGGGCTGTGTTTTATTCTTTATTTCGTTTACCCATTTTTGAAGACTTTCAGTTCCGATGTTGAAGTCTTTTATTGGATTTCCTTTATCATCAATACCAATAAGAACCTTACCGCCCTTCGCATTTGTAAAAGCAACTAAACTTTCTATTACGGCATCTGAAAAACTGCTCTTGAATTCGGTATAATTATCTTCCTGCATTGAGTTTCTTAAATTTGTATTGTAAGTTTATAATTGAATGGGGAATCAAAACTACATAATATACTATAATAACAACAGTAATTAAGAAGTAGCATATATTGAAGTATTAGCATTGATTGGGTTATTAAATTGTTTTTAATATTAAGATAGCTTTATTATCTTTTTAATTATCTACACTATTATATCCTTTTGCTATTAAGATTGAGCATTAATTCTTGATATTCCGCATCAGTGGGGCTCTTTGTATGCTGAATCCGCATTTTATTTATCTTAAAATTATAAATAAATCACTTTATTTTCTTCCCTTAACAGGCTGTCGGATAAGCGTCCCTGCTTGTTGCCTGCGTATAGCGCCTGTTTATCCTGTTCAAAAGACTGCGAAAAACTTGCAGGACTGGGATAGAATGTGCACTTTTGCAATCCCAAAAGGAACGGGGAAAAGCAAAGCGCGAGGCGGAGCGGAAGATGAAGAGAGATGGAAAGAGGAGCTGGAAAAGAAAATCATTTTTTTCTTGCAAATATGAAAAAGCTTCTTACCTTTGCAATCCCAAATCGGGGATAACAAAACGCTGCAAGCGCAAGGCTTAAAGCACACAGGATTACAGGATTGAAACTAAGAATAACAGCTTAGAAGAAGCCAAATAAGATTGACATAATTCAAAAGGTTAAAACCTTAAATTGAAATATAGATTG
>NZ_MDFN01000014.1 GCF_001730525.1 Arcticibacter eurypsychrophilus | reverse complement strand
TCCGTTTATTTTTATCGGACAACAATGATTTAGATTAAAAGATAAGACATTAGCTTCCGGTTCATTTCACTTACTTTGGTAAATGGCTGCGTAAAAATTGCATTAACGAGTTGATAATACCGCTGAAATTGGATTGAAACAATGGAAGATATTCACATGGTTTTCAGTAGTGAGGATTTCAAAAACAATATTGCTTTTACACAACCTGGCAATTGACTTTGAAGGCCTGATGAACGGCGTTGAAATAACAGGACAAAAGATAACTATTTTTTTGACTTCTCATGTTTCCGCATGGGCATTGCATCTATCAAGGCATAAAGCTTTTCAAGAGTCAATACTGATTTTGTACTATATTTTTCTCCACCATCTTTCCCTATTAAAGTTATTTTGAATTGTATGCTTCCAAAGTGTTCCTTTAGGATGAGATCCCTTTCCTGCATTCCTATTGGGTCCGCAGCCAACACCCTAATTTGCTCCCTGTAAGATTTATCTTGCTTGTCTGTGGCATAGATATTTAACACCCGCTTTGCAGATGAAATTTGAAGAACCGACAAAATAATAACAAGTATAATTTTCATAATCAAATTTTTATATACTTTTAATATTTACAATTTAACGAATATTCCCTAAAAAACCTTCGGTCCCTTTATCTTTTAATCACGCCCTCTGTACTTATCGTCACATCAAACGGTTTCAGATATGCATTTAACAACACACAAAATTCCCTTCTCGTAACCGTCTTTTGCAAATCAAATTTTCCCGGAAGTTTAAAAGCCGCTTTCCAGCCTTTCTCTACTTCTTTGTTTAACTCTGCCCCACGCTGAGCAGAAAATTTAATCAAGCTTAATACTTCATCAAGCGTTAGTTTATCCGATTTATGATCCAGAAACCAAATCTGACTCCTCGAATAATATTGTTTTACAGGCAGACGAATCTCTTCGGATGATACTGTTGAATCTGGCATGAGTAAGAACTTTCCATCTTTAACTTTTCCTTTAATTACACCCGTAAGTGCGATTTGCTGAAAAGCCAGGCTATTCGAATCGACATAAGATACATCATCAAATGAAATCAAGCGCAAGCGGTAAGTCAACAACTCATTCTGGATCAAACGGATATTAAGATGTTCCGTATTCGTATTAAAAAAGGCGGAATAAGCAGCAATTGATCCGGCCGCTTGTCCGCTTGCAAAGGTTAACTTGTTTGGATCCGGACTGGCAAATACCAAATTATTTGATGAGGATAAAAACGATTTCAAAGGCAATGTAGATGGAAAAACTTGCCGCTGACTTAATGCAGCTATTCCTGTACGGTAAAGCTGATTAGCATAGGATACAGAATCAGCCCATTTTGAAGGTGTATCATTTAATGCTGCCAGGCGTACAACCCTTCTGTCGCTACTTGCATCCACCAGAAGATCTGCTTTAATCACGCTTTTCGCTAGGATGATCTCCCAACCTTTACCTGATTTTTTTAAACTTATAACTGGCGAATTTCTTAAAATCGTTAAGTTTTTTATGGTATCTGTCCAACTCTTAAAAATTGATCCAGCGTAAACAGCTGATATAGGCTGTGTGTTTTTCAGTGGATATTTCTGTAGTTTTTCAACCGTCTTTAAGAAATCCTGAAGGACCCCTGAAGCATGTTCCCGCTCTTCCTGTGGAATGTTCACCGCATTTATGGCGCCATCATCCAGCAAAATAGTCTTCACTCCAGAATGTGCTGATTGTATAGCAGCAGCTATCCCAGCCGGCGAAGCAGTCATTACAACCACACCTGATTTATACGTTTGAGCGTAGCCGGAAGTAAAAAGCAGCAACAATGAAATCAAAAGAACACCTGGTTTAGTCAATCTGAAAAATTTACACATGAAAAAAAATTTATTTATTAACGTAATACATGACCAACAATTTTATCAGATCTATATTACCAGTCTGAAAATGAATAAGTGTTCTATAAGAGCCATATTGATTTAGTTTAATAATACTGGTAAATTTAATACTATCTAATGACAAATATCCACAACAAGATTGACCAAATTCTTTAAATTAAGAGCCAAAAGCATAAAATAATTGTGCCCAAAATACAACACCAAAGTAGTTCTCCTATAACCCAGATATTAATAATCCCAAATCAAATCTATATTGAGTCCAACATAAGTCCATGTTTTACTGCCAATACACGGACTTATGTTGGACTCAACCTAGTAACATTATGCCAGCAATAAGTTTCGGTCTATTTGAAGCTATCTTTTATAATCCTATTTTTGTAAAAATCAATTTTTTAAATGGACCTGATCCTACATGACGACAAGACTTTCGAAAGCATCACCTATGCCGGCAAAGTTATCAGCGGAAGGGAATTCCAAAACTGCACATTTAAAAATTGCGACTTTTCCAATAGTGAATTTTCACATAGTAAGTTTTTGGATTGCACTTTTGATGGATGCAATCTGTCGATGATGAAGTTCCATGGGACAACTTTAAATAATGCAATCTTCAGGGGTTGTAAGGTCTTGGGGGTTAATTTTAATGACTGTCAGGATTTTCTATTTGGCGTTTACTTTGATTCCTGCCTGGTAGATTATAGTTCCTTTTATGGGAAAAGGATGTCCAAAACACAGTTCATTAAAACTACGCTGAAGGAAGTTAATTTTAACAGAACAAATCTTTCTAATGCAGTATTTGATCAGACCGATTTGTCAGGCGCAGTATTTGATGAAACTAATCTTACTTCTGCTAACCTGGTTACTGCTTTCAATTTTTCTATTGACCCGGAACTGAACACAATTAAAAGGGCCAGTTTTTCTGCAAATGGATTGTCAGGACTACTCGCTAAGTACAATATTAAAATCGTATAATATAACCCATAAAAAAACTCTCTTTGTCATCAAGTAGGATGACAAAGAGAGTAATAGAACTGACATAAAGTAGCTTAAATACCTTGTATCAACTGAACAAATTATTGAGCACTCTGACGAGCTTCGTTTTTTAATTGATCATTTGCAACAATCACGATTTCAACTCTTCTGTTTTGAGCACGTCCAGCTTCTGTAGTATTGTCAGCTATTGGTTCAACTTTTCCTTTTCCAGAAATAGTGATCCGGGAAGCGCTGATTCCATTAGAAACGGCAAGAGATTTTACAGACTGTGCGCGTTTTTCTGAAAGCGTATAATTATAAGAATCTGAACCCACGTTATCGGTATGACCAATTACCATAATATTTGTTTCCGGATTATTCTGCATAGTAGAAGCCAGATTGGCCACATTTGTTACACCTGCACTTTTTAAATCAGACTTGTTAAAGTCGAATAAAATTCCATCATTGAACTTTACTATCAAACCTTCACCGGTTTTAATTACCTCTGCACCAGGAACCTTTTGTTGAATTTCTGCCGCCTGACGATCCATCTTTCTACCAATAAATGCACCTGCTGTACCACCAATGGCACCACCTATAATTGCACCCACGGCTGTATTTCCAGCTTTCTTACCTATGATAGCACCCAATGTGCCACCAGCTCCTGCACCGATTGCAGTTCCTTTTTGCGTTTGTGTCAACTGACTACATCCTGATATTAAAAAAGAAGCCGAAGCGATCATTACTGTATAAGTAGCTAACTTAATATTCATCATTTTCATTTTATATGTGTTTAACAAACAAATTCAATTATAATGCCAAATTACTTTCTGTGAGATAAATTTTTTTTCAGCTGTGTAAAGTACCATTTAAGTGGTTTTAACAGTTTTCAAACTTAGAAGTTTTTAATTTATTTCAGACATAAAATCATATTGACTTGTTTTTAGGTCATTATCTATTGAATCGAAACGGGTTAAATGGAATTGTAGGGCCAAATGTATAACCATTCAATACGCTATTGTCTTACCTTTACCTTTGTTTAACCCCCCCAGGTATGTTTGCTTCTTCCCAACTTTTAAATGCTTTGCTTCAAATCACACTGATACTGCCCTTACTTTTTTTTGGGAAAGGCAGGTTTAATAAGGATGAATATCGACTGCTCGGAATTTTTGTAGTCATGTTTGTATTATGGTCTGTAATTACAAACGGATTAGGAGGAGTGGTCGTTGGTAATGGGCAAAGCTGGAATTGGGTGGGGAAAGTTGGCGGATTGCTATTGGGTGTCTTTTTTGTTTTCAGGAATAAGCTTATTACTCACAATGAAATAGGCTGGAAGTTTAAATTCAATCCAGGTGCTGTTAAGCCGGTAGTGTTTACTCTCGTTTTAATTCTTCTGGCTCGCTTTGTTTTTTACATCACATTTGAACAGCATGTAAGGACCTTTGATCTGGAGACGTTGATTTTTCAGGGAACACTTGCCGGCTTATGTGATGAATTGCTATTTAGGGGGATTCTTCTAGCCTTGTTAAACCGGGTATTTACCACAAAAGAAAATGTCTTCGGCTTTTCACTGAGTTATGGAATTTTAATCAGCTCTATTCTATATGGTTTGAGTCAGGGTTTCCTGCTCCGCGAAGGCTTTCATCTTCAAATCAATCTGATCCGAATTCTAATAGGTTTCTTTCTTGGATTGATTGCCGCAGTTCTTAAAGAGCGGTCTGGCAGTTTATTACCTGCAGTTGTATTCCATAATTTGTGGGCAATCATTGCAAATCATTAAATAGTTATGATTGCATTGCTGATACTGCTTGTACTATTGCAGCATTGATAGCAATCTGATTTTGTTCTGATGAGGTTTACATTCAGGTACCTGTTTAAGCCTCTAAACCAAACATCCATGAAGGATTTGTTTTATAAGGTTAAAGTTCGGGCTTTAAAATAGAGAAATAGCAGCTAAAATTAAACTACTATTTCCCTATTGAAATTGACATAGAGCGCTTCTCTTCCAAGGGTTGCCTTCATTATCCCAAATTGGGTATTTCCACAAACCAAATTATTTAATTCTTTTGATCAGCTCAATGCAAGCTCTGCTATTGTGATAAGGACACTTCCACAAGCCTGCTTTATCTTCTTCATTCATTATTGTTCCGTCTTCCCGGATTCCCCATACCCATTCTCCCTGATTGGTGTCCAGGATATGAAGCTTCACAAATTCCCAGGTTTTTAGTGACTGCTGCAGAAAGCGATCCTCTCCGCTGAGCTGCCAGGCATTGAAAAACCCTACCATAGCTTCGGCTTGAACCCACCAATGTCTTTCTTTAAGTGTATGATTTGTTATAGGATCTCGTTCGTACCACATTCCCCCATCAGGGCCTATGCCTTGTTCAGCAGCTGTAGCCATAGCCACAGCGTATTGCTTCATCTTATTTATTAATGCATGTTCTTCTGTTACTTCAGCCGCTTCAAGAAGCAGCCATGCTGCTTCAATGTCATGTCCGTAGGATACAGATTCAGATTTGGGTTTCCACTTTTCATCCATAAAAAGAATAAGATGGTTGCTTTCAGGATCAATGATATAACGGGTAAAATCTGCGATCAGCGAAAGGATCTGTTTTTTCAACCCTTCATCTTTCCAGATCCGATAAAGGTTGGTATAGGCTTCCAGCACATGAAGATGGGTGTTCATGGTCTTCTTTTCGTTGGCATCTTTGTCACTTAAGCGCAGGTCTGCAATCTCAGTCCAGTCGCGGTTAAAAGCTTCAAAATACCCACCCCTGACCGGATCAAAACTATGTTTCTCCAATGTTTCGTACAGCTCAACGGCCAGATCCCTTGCTTCTTCAAACTTAGTAGCCTGGTAGTATTCACTCAAAGCGTAGATGACAAAGGCAATGGCATATACTTGCTTTTTGGTATCTAAAGGATTGCCTTTAAAGTCTACCGTCCAGTATACGCCACCCTGTTCTCTATCGACAAAATGTGCACGGATGTACTCGTATGCCTCATGGGCATACTCCAGATATTCGGGATATTCGGTCAGGTTGTAACCTGCAGCGAATGACCAGAGGATCCGAGCATTCAATACAGCCCCTTTGGGTGCTTCGGGATGTGAAACCTCATCATGACCTATTTTACCCAGAAAGCCTCCATAATCCGGATCAGGTGTATTTTTCATCCACCAGGAAAGGATCTCTTCGAGTTCATCCTGAAGTTCTGTTTTATAAGAAAGAAGATTATCGTTCAGTAGTAATCGTTCCATTGACTTGTATAAATTCTTTGTTCTTTTCTATGATCTGGTAGATCGTTTTGACGGAAAGATCAGATCGGAGACCATCTTCAGGACTGTTGATGACATAGTCGATCAGTTTTTCGATGGTACTGGTGGCTACGTGCATGCGCGTATCGGATGAGGCGTAATAAATGAATACAGTTCCATCTTCATCTGCTATCCAGCCATTGCAGAATACGACATTGGATACGTCACCAATCCGTTCTTCGCCTTCAGGGGCAATGAAGTAGCCTCCCGGCTTGTGAATTACTTTAGCCAGGTCATGCAGGTCTGTCATAAACATATATAACACGTAGCGTAAGCCGGCTGCTGTATTGCGCACGCCATGGGCAAGATGAAGCCAGCCCTGAGGGGTGCGGATGGGTGCCGGACCTGCTCCATTTTTAGCTTCGTAAACAGTGTGGTAGGCTTTATTATCGACAATAACCTCTACCGGAATGACCGGATTTTCCATGGATTCGCAGAAACCCAGACCGATTCCTCCACCGGAGCCGGCATCAATAAATCCATCCTGGGGACGGGTGTATAGGGCATATTTACCATCTACAAACTCGGGATGAAGCACTACATTCCTTTGTTGAGGAGAGGGTGTTTTCAGATCAGGCAGACGTTCCCAGGTGATAAAGTCTTTGGTACGGGTGATGCCACAGGCAGCAATAGCCATGGACTGGTCATGGGCAGGTGCAGCAGGATCCTTACGTTCTGTACAAAAAAGGCCATAGATCCAACCATCTTCATGAAGGGTCAGGCGCATATCGTATACGTTTACATCAGGGTTTTCAGTCTGTGGCAGATTTACAGGATAAGGCCAGAAAACAAAGTTATCTGTTCCATTTGGACTTTCGGCAACGGCGAAAAAGGACTTACGGTCCGTTCCTTCTACCCTAACCACTAGAATATATTTATACTTCCATTTGATGGCACCGGCATTGAAGGCAGCATTAATGCCAAACCGTTCCATCAGATGCGGGTTCGTTTCAGGATTGATGTCGTATTTCCAGAACAAAGGCACATGTGCCGCCGTCACTACCGGATACTGGTATCTTTCGTAGACTCCGTTGCTATTTACAGCTTTTGGATTGGGCCTGGTTATCAGTTCAAGGTAGGACTGCTGAAGCCGCTCTAGTCTTATTTCAAAAGGATTCATTCTATTTAATTCTTAAATGGATTGTCTGTTAACTAAATTTAATATTTTACCGTCTTTATTCATAATCAGCTGATCTGAATAGATAAAGCCGGATTTTGATCGCTTCTTACTCAACATCCGCAGATTGGCTGTCTCTTTTCAGCTGCAGTTCTCCGCATATATTTTCTAGTTTCTTTTCGCTTAAGGGATAAAAGGCAATAAAAAATACGGAAAGAGCGGTACCAATAGCAGGAAGGAAGCTTAACATGAGGCGGATGCCGGATTGCGCACTTTCTGTTTGAACTGCATTTGCCTGGAAGCCGTAATAACCCAGGAGCCATCCGGTAGTAGCGCCACCTATGGTCCAGCCAAGCTTTTGCGACATGGAGGAAGAGGAAAAGATCAGACCGGTGGCCCGTCTTCCATTTTTCCATTCGGAATAATCGGCTATATCAGCATACATTGACCATAAAAGCGGAAAAATACAGCCGGCACAGATACTGATCAGCACCTGAAAGATCATGATCCACATCACCTGACTGCTGTCAAACATATAGAAGAAGACACTTAAAAAAGTGGCGATGATCATCACTACTAAAAAGGTATTCTTCTTGCCAATCCTGGAAGAGATAGGTGTGGCCAAGAGGACGCCTATAATGTTGGCAGCCTGTCCGAGTACCAGATAAATCGTGGTAAGGGAAAGATTGAAACGAAAGGTACCCAGCATCAGGTCGTAATTACTCTCCTGCCCGATGTAGTATTTGAAGTAAAAGGCAGCTCCGCCATCTCTGATCGAGTTAAAGATTAGTGCAGATACTCCTGCTCCCAGTAAAATCCACCAGGGACGGTTAGACATCAGATTTTTAATATCTTCTTTCAGATTGGGATTATCCTCGTTAACTGGTTTTACCCTTTCTTTAGTGAGGGCAAAGCACAACCAGAAGAATATAGTGGCTATGATAGCGAATATCATCACCGATAAAAACCAGCCCTGCTGCGGATTGGTCTTGCCGCCCATCAAGTCTTTAAGAGGCTCAATTAAACCAAGCGCTAAAAGGCTCCCTGCAAAAGCAAATACCATTCTATAGGAAGAAAGCGAGGTGCGTTCTATTCTATCCGTTGACATCACGCCCATTAATGAGGCATAGGGTACGTTGATTAATGAATAGATCATCATCATTAGGGAGTACGTGATGTAGGCGTATATTAATTTGTTTGATGCGCTAAAATCAGGGGTATAAAAAGTGAATACCGCTATGACAGCAAAAGGTATGGCCACCCAAAATAGATAGGGCCTGAATTTGCCAAAGCGGCTATGCGTACGGTCGGCCATTACCCCAACAACAGGGTCGACTAATGAATCCCATACACGGGTAATCAGAAACATGGTTCCTGCGGCAGCGGCGGTTATGCCGAAGATATCTGTATAAAAAATAAGCAGGTACATACTGAATAATTTCCAGAACATGGAAGATGCAGCATCACCTAATCCATAACCTACCTTTTCTTTAAACTTTATTTTTTCTGTACTCATTTCCTTAAATTGACATTGGGTTTATTCTTTCAATTGGGTTGATTCAAATGTAAGGTGTGCATTGCGCTTTAATTAATACTTTTTTAACATAAGAAAATGAATTATTACCTTTTTTTATTTATTAAAACTGATTAATATATTAACTGTATGTATATAAAAAGAAAATTTTACTATATTAGTACTTGATACTCTTTTATCAACAAATCAACCTTTATAACCTTTCTATGAATAGTATCATTAAAGAAATAACTCCTCTTACGCCTAATGACTGTTTTACAATTTTCACCAGGGTAAAAAAGGAGTTTAATTTTCCCCTTCATTTTCATGAAGAATTTGAACTAAATCTGATCCTTAACGCTAAGGGGGCAAAACGAATTGTGGGCGATCATATTGAAACGATTGACGAAATGGAACTTGTTCTTGTAGGCTCCAATTTAAATCACGCCTGGTTTACCCATCATTGCGAAAGTGAAGAAATTACTGAAGTCACTATTCAATGGCACCATGATCTGTTTGATGATAAACTGCTGAGAAGAAATCAACTCAGCATCATCAGGCAAATGTTGGAAAGGTCCATGAAAGGAATTTTATTCTCTCAGGAAACGATCAAGACAATTTCCCCACGAATACTTTCTCTTAACCAAAAGAATGGATTCGATTCTGTGATGGAATTAATCAGTATTCTGCACGACCTTTCTACTTCCCGCAATATGCGGACACTCTCAGACAGTACATTCAATGATTTTCATCAACCTAGCAACAGTCGCCGCATTGAGAAATCATTTGAATATATGAACAACAACTATAACAAACAGATTAGCCTAAAAGATATTGCTAAACTGGTGAATATGACTGAGGTTTCATTTAGCCGGTTTATTAAAAAGCGAACAGGCAGCACGTATATCAACACGTTGAATGAGATTCGTTTGGGACATGCATCCCGCATGCTTATCGACACGACTCATTCTGTTGCGGAGGTTTCATTCAACTGCGGCTTTAATAACATTTCCAACTTCAACCGTTTATTCAGGAAGAAAAAGAACTGTACTCCTAAAGAATTTAGGGAAAGCTTTTCGGGGAGCCGGATTTTTATATAAACCCGGCTGCATCTTATTTTATTATTTACGGGTTAATCTAAACATCAGTACATCATGCGCAGGAACGATTGCTTTTAAGGATTTCTTTGTATTTCCTGCATTCTTTTTAGTCCAAAGGTTACGCATGTTATAATCGCCGGCTTTAACATCAATGGTTCTTTTAGATAATGTATCGGTTAAACCTTGCTGGTTCCAGTCGAAGTTAATTGTCTGCGGATTACTGTTCCTATTTAAAAAGCATACGGCCCATTCTCCATTCATTAAGGGTTTAAACCAGGTTTCCAATTTATCTTTAACACTATACTGATACCCTTGAATACCCAGAGAATCCTGATTAACAGCGATTACATCTTTATTGGTCAGGATATCAATGGTTTGCTGCGACATAGAACGGAGGTCATTACCCGCGATAAGAGGTGCGGCGATCATGGCCCACATGGCAAAATGCGCCCTGTCTTCGTTAACAGCCATTCCATTTCCAACTTCGAGCATGTCGGGATCATTCCAATGACCGGGACCGGCATATTGACGTAGTCCTGCTTGTTTGTCCAGGATCTGCATCACGCCTAATGATTTCCATGTTCCATGATCTTCAACGCAATCAAAGCAATTGTAGATATCCCCGGTAGTGCGCCATAAATGACCTACCTTAGGTCCCCAAATCCATGGTTTATCGTTACCCCACTCACAAATACTTAACACGATAGGCCGTCCGGCTTTTTTTAGTGCAGCAGTAATGGTTTTATAAGCACCTTCTGCCTTTAAGCCATCTGTGTTACACCAGTCGTATTTCAGATAATCAACACCCCATTTTGCATACATCATCGCATCCTGAAATTCATACCCCCTGCTTCCTGGGCGTCCGCCACATGTTTGTGAACCAGCATCAGAATATACTCCTATTTTAAGTCCTTTGGAATGTACATAATCAGCTAAGGCTTTCATTCCGGAAGGAAAACGTTTAGGGTCAGGATGGATGAAACCTAAACTATCCCGATCTCCATGCCAGCAATCGTCCAGATTAATATAGGTGTAACCGGCATCCTTCATTCCGGATTTAACGAAATCATCCGCTATTTCTTTAATTAGCTTTTCGTCAATGTTGCAGGCGAATTTATTCCAGCTGTTCCAACCCATCGGAGGAGTAAGCGCTAAGCCGTCGTATTTAGTATAATCCTGATTATAGTTATTTCCTTGTCCCATTGCTTGAGATACAAAGAGAATAGATGCGCAGATAGATAAAAGGTGCTTGGTTATGCTTTTCATTTATTTTAATTTATACAGACCTGGGATTTTATCACCAAATATCAAGTAAGAATTGTTTTTAAATTTTATAAAATCGGCTGCAGCAGCATGACCAACATAGGGAGTCCAATAAGCATCTTTCGTGTTTGCCCAAACCAGTGCATAGGCAATCTCAATTTTGGAGGATATGAGCACTTTGAGTAATTTCTCGGTATACCAGTCAGATTGGGTCAGATTTATCTGTCCGGTTTCGGTGAGTGCTGCCAGTTTATTCTTTCTAATGGCATAATCAGATACTATTTTAAGTTTCTGGGCGGCTACACTTACTGCTACACCCGTCTTCATATCTTCATAATTATCACATCCAACTAAGTCTACATATGCATCCCCAGGATAATAAGTCAGATAACCGGATTCGGTTGTAAAGTTTCGATCAGGAGACCAGGCGTATAAAAAGTTATGCACCTTAAGTTGGTCCCTCAGATACGTTACGGTATACTGATAAAGCGCTTTATACTGTTCAGGGGTACAATGTCCGGCACCCCACCAGAACCAATTTCCATCCATTTCATGAAAGGGTCTGAATATGATCGGGATCAGTTTACCATCAGCACCAATGAGTGTTTTTGCATAATCTGCTACTTCTTTTAATGAGGCATTAAATGTGGCATTGTCACTGCCTCCGGGAAGGATTTTGCTTACTGCTTCCACAGGGGAATCGGCCCAATAGAAACTTGCTTTAGAAACAGGGTTAGCATAATGCCAGGCGTATGTATTTACGCCACCGCGGTTATAGGCTTCTATGGTCAGCTGTTTGGCAATAGCACCTTCATAGTCGTACCAGGCGCCATTTGCGAAATTCGCAATGTGTAAAAAGTCGTGGCCATAAACTGCTGGATAGACTCCGATAACTGCTTTAACATCAGATTTCGTATTGGTAACACCTATAAATTGTTGTTCATTAGCCCATTGGGTAGTTGCATTATCCACTCCGCGTTTGGTGTCATCCTGATGGCCGAAAAGCGCTTTAGTTTTGGCGCTGACCTTAAGCTGATAGAAAAGTGACGCTGTTTCATCGGTAGCACTTTTATCGGTTAACCAGCTTTTGACTTCTGACATTTCAGGAATCGTTACGACAACAGTAGTGTCTTTAGTGTTTTCTTCGTTTCCACCAGACTCCTTTTTGCAATATGTAAATAGCAGGATCACACATAGAGACAATAATGATGTTCTTTTCATATATTTTATTTCTAGAACTAATGTTCTGTGCTCTTTTATATAAGTATTCAAAAAAAATAGTTGAGCTTATGTAAGTATCTGAATTAGCCTTAATTCAGATACAATTAGATTCAATATTGTTTTATTGGTAAGTAAAGACAGAGGTAAGTCCCCCGATAGAAAGTGTAAACTTTCCAGGTTCGGTAACACGCTTTAAATCATTATTAATAAAAGAAAAGTCCTCCGATTTCAAAGTAAAAGTGAGCACTTTGGATTCTCCTGGTTGTAACTCAATTTTTTGAAAAGCACGTAGTCGTTTTACTTCAGGAGTAATGGAGGCCACCATATCACTGGCATATAAAAGAGCAGTTTCCTTACCGGCTACTTTTCCTGTGTTGCTCATTTTAACCGTTACCGTTAATTCACCGTTTGCATCCAGTGTAGGATCACTTACTTTTAAATCAGAGTAGGTAAATGTGGTATAGCTTAACCCGTAGCCAAATTCCCATTGTGGATTATACCCTGCTGTGGGATCAAATTCGAGTGATTCTGTAAATTTATGGTAATAGTTAGTTAAACTATTGGTGTGTCTTGGGTAGGTGTATGGAAGTTTTCCACTTGGATTAATCTTTCCTGCCAGAACATCAGCAATTACATTTCCACCTTCATTACCAAGTAAATAAGCATGAATGACCGCTTTACTCAAAGGTTCGATAGCGGAGATAATTCTTGGCCTTCCTTCTGTTAGCACAAATACAACGGGTTTTCCTGTTGCAGCAAGTGCTTTGGCTAGTTCAATCTGGGGAGCAGAAATCGTGATATCATCAATATTGCCTGGAGTTTCAGTGTAACTATCTTCACCGATACATAAAACAATGACGTCAGCAGCTGCAGCTTTCGTAACTGCATCCTTCAGGTCTTTAGCTTCTGTGAAGGTAGCACCCTCACTATAAGTTACATTTTCTGTTCCAAATACATTGGTAATGGCTTCAAGGATTGTGTTTTTACCTTTCTCTGTTTCATTCGAGTTGAGTCCCTGCCAGTTTCTGGACCAACCACCATTTAGAGGACGCATGCTGGAAGCGGAAGGACCAGTAACAAAGATCTTTTTCCCTTTTGCAAGAGGAAGGATCTGGTCTTCATTTTTCAACAAAGTAATACACTCTGCAGCAACATCATAGTTAAGCTTATTATGCTGCGGACTGTTAAATAAAGGGTAGTCTTTTGCATTACCTGCAGGCTGATCAAACAGTCCGGCTTCAAACTTCACTTTAAGGATTCGGCTTACTGCATCATCAACACGACTCATACTTACCTTTCCTTCTTTAACTAAAGCAATCAGATCATCGCAAAAGGTAAAATCAGTAGGCACCATACTCATATCGATGCCTGCATTAATGGCGATCATGACGGCATCTTTATTATCCACTGCAATTTTATGGCGCTGATAGAGATACTGAATATCCTGCCAATCGCTCACTATAAAACCTTTAAACTGGAGTTCACCCTTGAGAATATCGGTTAGGATATGCTTGTTGGAATGAACAGGAATTCCGTTGATTTCACCGCTATTCACCATGACTGTTTTGGCACCGGCTTTTACAGCAGCAGCAAATTGAGGAAGAAAATATTCCCTTAACTCCCTTTCAGGAATCCATGCTGGGGTACGATCATGTCCGCTCAAAGGCATACTGTAACCCATATAGTGCTTTAAACAGGCAAATACATGGTATTTATCGATAGTCTGTCCAGATCCTTCATATCCAAGAATAACAGCCTTTCCCATTTCCGTAACCAGATGCGGATCCTCACCATACGTTTCCCAGATTCTAGGCCACACGGGTTGTCTGCCTAAATCAAGAACCGGACTAAAGTTCCATGGAATAAATGCCGCCCTTGTTTCATACGCAGCAACTGCTGCGGCTTTTTGAGCCATTGCAGGGTTAAAAGATGCAGCCTGTGCTATTTGTTGAGGGAATAAAACAGATTCTAACGTATAATTATTACCCCTGATGGCATCAATACCGTAGAGAACAGGAATTTTTATGCGTTCTTTTAAAGCAAGCTTTTGAATCGTTTCAATTCGTTTGCGCCATAGGTCTAAAGTCTGTGCATCTCCGCCAACATTCAGCATTGATCCAATTTTATATTTGGAGATCGCTTCTGTAAGTTTGGCCATATCAAACTCATGCGGTTCATTCAGCTTACCGTTGGTCGATTTTAAAAACGCTTCGACACTAATCTGGGTCATCTGACCTACTTTTTCTTCAAGCGTCATTCTGGAAAGCAGTGTACTTACCTTTTGGTCGACATTCATATTGCTTTGAGACTTAACGTTAAACACAGCAGCAAATAAGCAAACTGAGAGTGCATACTTTTTCATATTCGTTATCGGGTATTTAATGTTTGAGAAAAGGATCTGATTATGTTCCATGTACTGGTGTCACTGTCGAAAACTGAATTAAGGCCCTGTTCTTCCTGAGGGGGATCGCCCATAAAATCATCCCCTTCTTTCCAAAAAAGCTGACCAGGAATTGGTCGTGCGGTTCCACCGAATGCCCATATATTACATCCGGCAATTGGTCCGGCTGCTAATTTACTTTCTTTGATGAGTTTGAAAATTGAATTAAAATATTCGTCTCTTGACTTTGTAGAAGCAGCGATATCAAAGGAATGATCTTCTCGTGGTAATCCAAATTCTTCTATGACAAGAGGTTTGTTGATCTGTTTTGCAATTACTTCATGCTGTTTGATATAGGCATCCGATTTGCTGATCACTTGTGGCAGCTGATCGTTGATTGCAGTTCCAGTGAACCAACCCCAGTTCTTAGGCCAAATATGCAGGGTAAGGTAATCAATTTGAGCAGGTGTATTGACTTCAGCGAATAAAGCAGCTGATTCATCCGTTCCCATAATACCTTCTGTACCAAGGGTTACTAAATGGTTTTTATCAATTGATTTGATGTAAGCGGCTACAGAAGATGTCCATTCTTTATATGCATCAACAGCTGAGGTACGCATTGGTCTGGGTTCATTTGCCAATTCCCATGCCATGATAGCTGGTTCATTGATGTAGGTACGACCTGTATATTTATTCTTATGATTCAGAATCAGGTTGAGTTGTTTGTTATAATCATCCTTACATGGTGCACAGGAGTAAAACTTACTGGTATTATCGCGTAAACCGTCCCAGCTCATTTTGCTTTGCATGGTTGAGTCAGAGATCACTTTGTTCCAGTTGAGATATTGCAGGAAGCCACCACTCCATTCCCAGTTATTACTCAGGAAGAGCACAGCCACCATCTTTCTTTTGCCCATCTCAAAGAGCAAGTAGTCTAATCCTTCAAGAATATCGGGGTTAAACTTTCCCTGCTCTGGTTGGAAGGAGGGTTTTACACGTTCCACACCATTGACCAATCCCCGGCCTTCTGAACCTGCCAGTACACGGAGGTTGTTCACTCCTTTTGATTTAAGAAAATCGAGTTCTTTTTTTAGTCGCTCTTTTCCACGGGAGTTGTCTTTTTCGAGAGCAAGCATGCCGCCATACCAATAGTTGGCACCAATATAGTAGTAGGGTTTATTATTTCGTGTAAAATGAGTGTTTTTTACAGAAACAAAAGTATTTTGGGCATGTATCGTGACATATCCAAACAATAAAATCAATAATATTATAAGTTTTTTAATCATATCATTTACAAAAACGAACTTGCCTCTTATGGATTAAAACCGTGAATAAACAAATTGTTTATCCACGGTTTGATAAAGTTTAGTGTTAAACAGCACTTGAATCGAAGTTAATTGATTGAAATGCTGAATTGCAGAATGTTATTTAATTAGAATCACATCATCAAAATATATGGTTTCATCTGCATTATCAGGTCCTTTTGTCCAAAATCCTAATTGCTTAAAGACAGGCCCCTTGCTCCACAGCAATACTTTGTCCTTTTCTAAGTCAAGCTTAAAGTAAGTCCATACATTTGCAGGAACAACTATTGGAGTTGTGACATCAGCATTACCATAACCAGCTGGACGCTGATCACTAGTCAAATAAATTGTATGTTCTATTAATCCTCCCTTTATCCAAAAAGACAAATACTTATAATTAACATTAGTAACGCCTGTATTCCAACTTGCGACCCCGTTAGCACTCCAATTCCCTTTTCCGTAAGTCGTTTTGAAAGAACTAGCACCTGATCTCGCTACTGTAGATGATACTTCTCCACCACCCCAGGATGCGTTAACAAACCCATTTTGGTAATCATCAGTAAAAATCAGATAAGCATTTGCCATACTAACAAACTCCTGTGTTGTAGAAATAACGCCTGCCTCATTAGTAATATTCAGCTTACTGGAGGTAAGTGTTGTAACCGGCATTTTAATAGTTAAAGTAGTTGCTGTTTTAGACACAATGTCTAATGCTGTACTCTGCCCTGTGAAAACAACTTTACTTACATCAGCTAAATTTTTACCTGTTAATGTAATATTATCACCTGCATTATAATTATAATTTGAAACATTTGTAATAGTTGGCAGGCCGAGCACAGTAAAAGGTACCTTTACCTCTACGCCTTTACTATTTTTAAAAATTATATTTTGTTGTCCAGGAATGACATCTGTTGGAATACGGAAAATCATTGCGTTCTCGGTGTTAAAGTTGGGATTAAAATCCACTAAAACACTATCAGTCTCAAACATTACACTTGTCATACCTCCAATACCATTTCCTGTAATTGTCAGGACTTGATTACTTGCACCCTTTTCCGGATCAATCAAATCTACTTTAGGATTCGAGGAAGCCGAACTCCCGGTACTATCCTCTTTCTCACATGAAAATAAAATGGAAATACATACCAACGCAAGCGCCAGAGACATCCATGATTTAAAATGCTTTTTCATAATCTCTATATACTAGAATGTATTATTATCATTATTTATAATAAGGCACAGCCTCTTGTAATAACTGCGGATCAGATACAGTCTCAGCTTGAGGTATCGGCAAAAACAATTGCGATTCGGAGGTTAAATGAGCGTAGAGATGATTGACTCCAGTTCCTGAATAGCTCCCTCTATCCTGTTTTTCAATAATTGCTTTAGCTTTGGTGAAACCTTGCCTTTGAATATCAAACCAGTAATCGCCTTCATAAGCAAATTCAGCCCTTCTTTCTTTTAAAATAACATCCGGAGTTAGCGCCGTTACTGGTACATCATTAAAGTTATGATTCCGGTTATGCACCTTATTGAAAGCTGCTAATGCACTTGCATCACTTGTGGAGGCACCCTCTGCGAGTACTGATTCGGCATAGATAAGCAACACATCGGCATATCTTAACATATAAGTACAGATACTGGAGGATCCATTAGGGCTTAGTGGTTCACCATTTGAGCCAGGGCCAACAACATATTTTAAAGAGTTTGCTCTGGATCCATTTCTTAATGTGGTCACTGTCTCATACTGAGTACCCGTTGTATCATATTTAAATCCATCAGGGAAGTTCGAATTCGTCCAGTCTTTCCTGGTAAAACCTTGTTCCATATTAGACCATTGCCTTCTTTTGTCTTGTGGGGCATAAGAATTCAAAACGTCTATGGTAGGATAAACGGATGAATATCCGGTACCAAAGCCAGGTTTAAGAAGTGTTGAAGGTGCGGCATATGCATTTACTGCATTAGCATACCCATATCCACCTCCTGCAATCCATTGAAGAGCAAATAAAGACTCCACATTATTATTCGCAGCAGAGCTTGTGAACATCTTTTCATAATCAGGATAAAGATCGTATTTGCCGGATGCCATTACTTCAGATGCTTCTTTTTTAGCATTTGCATAATCTTTCATATACAAATAAACCTTAGCCATCATTCCAGCTGCAGAATAGCTACTTGCGCGACCAGGAGCATATGGAGCAGCAGGCAAATTATCTTTAGCATATTGCAGATCTTCCAAAACAAAGCGAAGTACATCAGCCTGAAGATAACGAGGTATATTATAATCACCAGAGCCAGCCAAAGCGACCGGATCTTCTACAATAGGCACATCTTTAAAAATGCGTGCCAGATAGAAATAAGCGACTCCTCTCATGAATCTACTCTCTGCTATTCCTAAATCAAGATAAGCGCCATCAGCTACACTAGCTTTCTTTTGCTCAAATGTTTTAAGTAATACGGTAGAAGTTCCCGCAACTTTATAAAGCGAACGCCAGGTACTTGAAACCATGCCATCGGTGCTTAATACAGTGAAGTTATTAAAGCTACCTCCATCATAATTAACACCTGTTTCGGTTAACATATTTCCACTTAAGGCTTCTCCAATTGAATGGAAGGCTTTGTCGGAATAATCGTACCATACTGAATTGTAAAGATAGCCTGTCGCCGCATTCACTTCTTGCGCGTTGACATAATAAGTATCCAATGTAGGGTTATTTACTGAAGGACGATCAAGGAAATCTTCTTTACAGGATGCCAAACAAATTATGCTTATTAATATAAAGCTTATTTTATATTTTTTCATTTCTAATCAAATTAATCGGGTTAAAACTGAATGTTTGCTCCAATAGTAAAAGTCCTTGGTGTAGGATAATGACCATTATCAACATTCGCAGATAGCACATCTTTGTTAAAGGAACCAATCTCAGGATCGTAACCTGAATATTTAGTAAAGGTGTACACATTTTGTGCTGACACATATATCCTGGCTGAGGTCATCTTTATCGGATTGATCCATTTTGATGGAACATTGTAACCAAAAGAGATGTTTTGAATCCTTAAGTAAGAACCATCTTCCACATAACGATCTGATATCCTGGTATTATTACTGTGCCATCCATTAACAAACCTTGGCATATCGGAAGTAGGATTACTTTCTGTATATCTATTCAAAACAGTGGTTAACTGATTTAAGTATGGGCTAATTAAAGATTCAGAATACTTACGGGTCCAATTAAATATATCACCTCCCTGTACTCCTTGTAAGAAAACTGAAAGATCGAACCCTTTATAATTAAATGTATTCGTTAAACCATAGGTAAAATCAGGGTTTGGATTACCAATTACGGTAACGTCTTCACTTCCTATTTTACCATCAGGAACACCATTGGGACCACTGATATCTTTGAAGCGAACATCTCCCAGCCAGATACCTGTCTGTCCTACTGGTATTCCCTGACCTATTGCATTCAGTTCTTCCTGACTTCGAAAAAGTCCATCGGTGACATATCCATAAAAAGTACCAACCGGACCACCTGCCTGCGTAAAATTAACTACTGATGCAGGTGTGAAATCTTGTTCAATACCTTTTAGAATCGCATTTTGAGAATTTAATTTTACTAGTAAGTTCTTATATCTGCTAAATACCACATTGGTCTTCCAGTTGAACTCTTTACCTTGAATATTGTAACTGGTTAATCCAATATCGATCCCTTTATTACTCATTTCCCCTGCGTTTGTTACAGGAGGCTCGATGTCTTTATACGAATTTGTTGGTGGATTAGGGTCTAATCCTGCAAAAACAGGTAAAGTAGTAGACAGGATCATATTAGTAGTTTTCTTATTATAGATATCAACTGATAGCTCCAGCTTCTTGTTAAATAGGGTAGCGTCAATACCAGCATTCTGGGTGGTTACAGATTCCCAACTCAAATCAGGGTTACCTACATTAGCGGGAACTCCACCAGCACCAAATGGAGATATACTAAAGATTCTAATATTTGTAGTATATGCGTTTGCAACACGTGAGTTTTGATTACCTACTGAACCTACACCTAAACGTAACTTCAAATAATCTACAAATTTCCAGTTCTTTGCGAATTGCTCATTTGTAATTGTCCAGGCACCTGATGCAGCTGTAAAATAAGCCACTTTGTTATTTGTACCAAAACTTGAAGATCCGTCTCTTCTATAGGAACCACTTATCGAATATCTACTATCAAAGGTATAGCTAGCCCTTCCAAAATACGATTCCATACTTCCATCTCCTTTAGGAGCACCTGTACCTGCTGGATCAATTGTTCCAGCATTTATGGACATCAGGTTTTTCTGCAGGTTAGTTGCGGTTATGTATTTATTATCCCAACGAGACACTTGTGCTTCATGTCCAGCTACAGCATTAATAGCATGCTTCCCAAAGGCATTATTAAAGCTCAGGTAATTTCTAACTGCCCAAAAGAAACTCGAATTATCATCTTCTCTCAACCTACTAGGAGATAATATAGATTGCTTTGTAATTGTATTTGTTATTAAAGGTTGAAAAGCATGATTTTGAGCCAACTGAAAATCATAATTCACTTCATTTCTTAACGTCAGATATTTTGTAAATCCAATCTCTGCATAAAGATTTCCATAGACCTTGTTCTGAATTGAACCAACATCCCGCAATAAGGCTGTAGCTATTGGATTGCTTGTACTGGTTCCAAAGGCGTTACTTCCTAAAGAGGTTGTGGTAATAAACTGCCCGTCTGCACTCCGAACTGGAGTTGCCGGACTATTATATAATACAATTGTAGTAGGAGTCTCAGTACCATCTGTCAATGTGATTTTTTGATTACTGCGAGACAAATTGCCACTTACCCCTGCCCTAAGCCACTTATTTACTTGTTGATCAACACCGATTCTGGAAGAGTATCTATTAAATTTAGATCCGATAATAGTACCACCTTGATCAAAATAGTTAAGGGAAAAATAATAATTTGTTTTCTCATGACCACCAGAAAAAGACAGTTGATGATTAGCCATATTTCCTCGTTGAAATAAGGCATCCTGCCAATCTGTTCCTGCTCCTAATAGAGAAGGATTAGCAAATTCATCAATTACATTTAAAGCACCTCCAGTAGCTGCCACTTCTGGAATAAGAGAATTGTAATAGGTAGCAAACTGACTCAAGTTCATTACATCCAGTTTTTTAGGTACGGTTTGTGCACCATAATAAACATCGTAATTAATTTTACTTTCGCCGCTCTTCCCTTTTTTAGTCGTGATAATCACAACTCCATTTCCTCCCAATGAACCATATATGGCTTGAGCAGATGCATCTTTTAAGATATCTATTGAAGCAATATCATTCGGATTTAAGGTTGACAACACACTTTGGGAAGACTGTCCAGCTTTACCACCCAACTGATCCTGGGCAATAGTACTTGTAGATGTCAAAATTGGGATTCCATCTATTACATATAAAGGTTCAACTCCATTAACAGATGTAATACCTCTAATCCTTAACGATACCCCTCCTCCTGGCTGTCCGCCATTACTGGTAACGGTTACACCTGATACCTTTCCCTGTAAAGCCTGATCAATACCTGATACCGGTAAGTTTTTTATATCTCTTTCACCAATAGAAGAGATAGAGGATGTCACCTCAGATCGTCTAATCGACCCATATCCAATAACGACCACTTCATTCAGGTTGGTATTGGCATCTTTCAATGCTACATTAATAGTAGTTTTGTTACCTATTGAAATTTCCTGAGGAGTCATTCCAACAAATGATACAACAATACTGGTACCTCCCTGAGGAACCGTTAATGTAAACTGCCCGTTTACATTGGTCATTGTGGATGACTTGGTATTTTTGACTGTAACGGAGGCTCCGGGAAGTGTGCCCCCTTTGTCGTCGGAAACTGTTCCTTTTATAACACGTTGACTAGTTTGAGCCATTGTTTGGACCCAAGGATTTGCAGCGGTTAATGCAAACAGTACCATTAGTAGTAAAACTTTTCGCATGTTTATTTGAATTAGTTAATGAAAAGATTTTCTCCCTTTTTTCATGTAATTAATCTTCTTTTTCAGAGTAGATTAATTTTAATATCATCAAAAAGAGCAGGTTAATAATTTTTAATTTAGATTTTCAGCAGTACTATAAGGAGCTGATATCTGACACGAGACACTTGCTTAAGAATTCTTCCTTGAACATTTCTTAGAACCATGGTTTAATTTTACATAATCACCTTTTGAATGGTTGTAAATTGATTTGATTATACTTCTCGTACTTGTATAAATACTAGGTTATTGTTTGTAATGTCTATTTAATGATTAAAGAGAAGATTTTAGCTTAAGCGCTTAAGGTTATAAAATCAAATCTGTTAACACCGTTTAAATAGCATTTAACCAGATGATGCACTAAAATAATAACCAACAGAAAAGATAGCTAACAGATGTTTTATTGATATAGTTATTTGCATTGCAGGTTGAATAATTAGTATTTCAAAAGTATGCTCAAATCTTATTATCCTATAATATTATTTTAGCTATACTTAACTAATTATTATCAAAAAATACTCTATGAGAGTATTAAAGTGATATTTACAAAAAGGACGAAATGATATTTTTTTATCTTGGTCAAGTACTTTTTAATCATTCTATTCTAATATTTAATTAGAGGATCAAGCTATGGTAGATTAACTAAAAGATTTCACTTAGAAATGAATTATTGATAAAGTAGCAGTTTTATATAGACAAGTGAATTATTCCGATTTGCAACCTATAGATAGTCATTCTAGCATTTATAGAATTTGCAATCATTCATTTTTAGTTATTTCAGGACGTATTTAACTAAATAGATTATATCAGCGCTAATTCATATCTGGTATCTTAATCTGCCTAAAAAGGATCCTTATTTCATTACCGAAAAATAAGATTCCAATTCTTCCAGCGTATTCCCATCTGTCTGAATATCCTTAATAATCAGTCCTTTTTCCATCAACAATATCCGCTTGCAAACATCCGTTACATGGTTTAAATCATGACTAGAGACAATTGAAGTAATCTGACCTTCAGCTGCAACCTGCTTTAACATATTTTTCAGTCTGAATTGTGTACTGGGGTCAATATTTGCAAAAGGCTCATCCAGCATAATGATTTCAGGGTTTTGCATCAGGCAGGCAACTACACCCACCTTACATTGGTTTCCTTTCGAAAGATCCCTGATATACTTCTTCTTCCCCAGAATCTCTCCATTGAAGAAATCGGTAAAGGCTTCCAATTTAACATCAATATCTGCACGAGAGACCTGATACAAGGAGCCTATATAGTAAAAATACTCTTCGGGAGTCAGGTATTCAATCAGGAACCCTTCATCCAGATAAGAACCTGTATAATCCTTCCAGGTATCCGTATCAGAAACATTGCTATCCTTAGAAAGCACCACACCACTATCCTTACGGATCAAGTCTAGGATAATCCTAAATAAAGTGGTTTTTCCGGCACCATTATTCCCTACAAGGCCAATCGATTCGCCCTTATTAATCTGCAAGGAAGGAATATCTACTACAGTTATCCCGTTATATGTCTTTTTTAAATCTTTTATCTCGATCATCATGATTATTCGTTTCTAAACCCTTCTGCAATTTGGTAACGCTTTTCACTAAACTCTTTAACCAGCAAGCCGAGCCAGAAGTTCCTGGTCATCATGCCTGCTAAACCAACAAATCCGATGCATAATACTCCGGCCATAGATTGCCCCAAAAGACTGAATGGGGCATAAACAACAAATGGAAGGGTAAACAAAGGAATACTTAAAATCCACTGAGAAGCACCTACCCCCTCCCAGTTAAATGAAGCGCCTTTTGATAAATCAATCCGCTTATAATTGCGGGTAGCAAAGTACAATACAATCAGTGTATTTATTCCCAGATTCCATAAAAGCATGGCTGATTGTACTAATAACACCTTCCAACCGAAGTATACATAAGGTATCGTCAGGATGTAAGTAATGGAAGAAAAGGAATAAAACAGGATTAACTTAGACTTAAAAAAATCCAAAGCCTTAATTTTATGCGCCATAATACCATCAAAGTGACTGGCCTGCCAGCTAAACATGAACTGCCCGTAGTTGATAATGAAGATCCCGGTCATGAACATGCCCGCAAAAATTTTCCATCCGAAACCAACACCATATGCTGGGTTTGGGTAAAACAGCAAACCATAAAACATCATCAAACCACAGATTTTAAGGGATGATGATGGTCTTTTATTTCGCAGTACTAATTTAAGTTCTGTTGCGGCCAATTGTCCGGCAACGCCAAATTTATTGAAGAACGAAATATCCGTACTTGTTTTCTCTCCGGAGTGATCAGATCGAAGTTCATCCAGATAGAGGTTATTCTTTAGAAATTTATAGTTAATAAAAAATATGGCTATGGCCATAAATAAAGGAATGAAAGCCAATACCGGCAGCTGATATAAATGAGTAAAAAGCAATTTGGATACATAGGAGATCGAAATGATATGCCAGTGAAAATCCAGCAAGCCTAAACCTGCCACTACTGCTACAAAGGCTAATAAAAACCAACTGTTCAGGTTTACTTTTCGTTTAAACCAAAGACTGAAGAAATGATTAAACAATGTTAAGCCTATAATTGCCAGAAGATAGCCCCAAAAGATCCCTACTCCATGGTAAGGTAAGACCTGTTTCAAAAGGAAGGGTAGGGTAAGCATAACGGGAGCCAGATTGAATCCTGTCCACAGTGAACTCACGCTTAAATAATTCACAATCTGATCTCGGCTAACACGCAAGGCAAGATAAGGCCTGACACTTAAGGTAGGCAGCTCCTGCAATTGGAAACGCATCAGCAGATCAAAAATAAAGTAATACAGTAAAATACCATTGAAGGCATCAAGTACACGCTCTAAGGGGAAGAGCTCATCTAGGATTTCATCTAAAAAATAGGCGACAACTACTACATTAAGAAAGAGATACAGCAGTAGAAAAGCCATTACAACTCGTACTGCTACACTTTTACCCGTATTTTTAGATCGCCAGAATGCTTTCCACTGGTGTTGCAAAAAGGATAAGATCATGCATCCAAGATAAAAATATCTTTTTAATATTTATACTTATTTTTCCACAAGGAACGGAGCTTTTCACGGAGCTTTTGCTCACTGGCGTTATCTCCAGGATCGTACAGTTTGGTACCACTTAATGGCGCTGGAAAATACTCCTGCTCCTTAAAATTATTTTCGTAAGAATGGGCGTATTTGTAATCTTTACCATATCCAATGTTTTTCATCAGCTTGGTAGGAGCATTCCGGATATGAAGGGGAACGGGCAGATCGCCAGTGCTGCTCACCAGCTCTTGTGCCATAGCAATGGCCATATAACTTGCATTGCTTTTCGCAGAGGAAGCCAGGTAGGTAACCGTCTGCGATAGAATAATACGCGATTCAGGCCACCCTATTACATTCACCGCCTGGAAACAGGTATTGGCCAATAGCAATGCATTCGGATTCGCATTGCCAATATCTTCTGAAGCAAGGATCAATAAACGACGTGCAATAAAGGAAGGATCTTCTCCCCCGGCAATCATGCGTGCCAGCCAATAAACGGCTGCATTGGGATCGCTCCCTCGTATGGACTTGATAAAAGCGGAAATGATATCATAATGATTCTCCCCTGCTTTATCATACATCGCCATATTCTGCTGCACATGTGCCAATACAATCTCATTCGTAATCTCTACTTCGTCTTTTCCACTTGCATTGACTACTAGCTCCAGCACATTCAGTAAACGCCTTGCATCTCCCCCTGAAAGGCGCATCAGGGCTTCGTGCTCCTTAACAAGAATCTTCTTTTTTGAAAGATATTGATCCTGTGTGATTGCCCTGTTGATTAATTCAAGCAGGTCTTCTTCCGTCAGGTTCTTAAGAATATAAACCTGACTCCTTGATAAAAGGGCAGATATCACCTCAAAAGATGGATTTTCTGTGGTCGCACCAATTAAAGTAACCAGTCCCCTTTCTACCGCCCCAAGTAAAGAATCTTGTTGCGACTTAGAGAATCTATGGATTTCATCTATAAACAACACAGGAAGGTTATCCTCCGTTTCTTTAAGCTTCGCCGCCTTTTCTATTACCTCACGGACATCTTTAACGCCAGAATTGATTGCACTCAGACTAAAAAAAGGCCTGCTCAATCGTTGTGATATAATATAAGCCAGCGTAGTTTTACCTACACCGGGAGGCCCCCACAAGATCATAGAGGGTAGGTTTCCACTCTCAATAGCCTTGCGCAACACAGCATTCGGGCCAACCAAATGCTGTTGTCCAGAGTAATCATCCAGCGTTGCCGGACGCATACGCTCTGCTAATGGAGGTATTGTAGCCATTTATCCTTTCTTAACTTCCTTTGCCCAGGTGTCTTTTAATGTTACCGTACGATTGAAAACAAGATTTCCTTCTACGGAATCTTTATCTAAGGTATAATATCCTTTACGTATAAACTGGTATCCACGACCCATTTCTGCATGTGCCATATCCGGCTCCATATATACTTCAGGCATTACCTGCAAACTTGCCTGATTAATAATTTCTAAAAAATCCTTTCCATTGGACATTGGATCTTCATCATTGAAAAGCCGGTCATATAACCTTACCTCAGCTTTTGAGGCATGAGGAATACTGACCCAGTGGATCGTACCCTTAACCTTAATGGCTGATGTATCATGGCCTGATTTAGATTCCGGGATATAAGAACAATGAACCTCAGTTACATTACCTTGTTCGTCCTTTACAAAATCGTCGCATTTAATGATATACGCGCTTTTTAATCTGACCATTAAACCTGGACCGAGTCTAAAATACTTCTTAGAGGGGATTTCCATAAAGTCATCCCGCTCAATCCACAACTCGCGACTGAAAGGAATTGCCCTTGAGCCATCCCCACCTTCTACTTCCGGATTGTTTTCGCCTTCAAAGATTTCTTCCTGTCCTTCCGGATAATTAGTGATCACCAGCTTAAGAGGATCAAGCACAGCCATCCGTCTCCAGGCAGATTTATTTAAATCTTCCCTGACACAGAATTCAAGCAGACTTACATCAATTACATTCTCTCTTTTGGCTACACCAATACGGTCGCAAAACTCCAGAATAGAGTCACGCGTATATCCTCTGCGGCGCATACCACTTATGGTGGGCATCCGTGGATCATCCCAGCCATTCACAAACCCCTCGTTTACTAATTGCAGTAAACGGCGCTTGCTCATCACGGTATAGGTCATATTCAACCGTGCAAACTCATATTGTTTGGTAGGGAATATTTCCAATTCATCTATAAACCAATCATATAAAGGACGATGGGGTATAAATTCTAGTGTACAAATAGAATGTGTAATCTTTTCAATGGAATCTGACTGACCATGAGCGAAATCATACATCGGGTAAATGCACCAGGTGTCCCCTGTACGGTGATGATTTACATGACGGATCCGGTACATAATAGGATCACGCAGATGCATGTTTGGTGATGCGAGATCTATTTTCGCACGTAATACCCGCTCGCCGTCTTTATACTTACCTTCCTTCATTTCAGAAAACAAAAGAAGGTTTTCGGCTATACTACGGCTTCTGTATTGATTTGCAACACCGGCTTCCGTTGGGGTACCTTTTTGCAAAGCTATTTCATCGGGGCTACTATCGTCTACGTAGGCAAGTCCTTTTTCAATAAGCTTTACCGCGAAAGAATAGATCTGATCAAAATAATCAGAAGCATATAACTCCTCTTCCCATTCAAACCCAAGCCATCTGACATCTTCTTTAATACTTTCTACATATTCAGTTTCTTCCTTCTCCGGATTAGTGTCATCAAAACGAAGATTGGTTTTGCCGTTATATTTTCGGGCGAGTCCAAAATTCAGACAGATTGATTTAGCATGACCGATGTGCAGGTAGCCATTAGGTTCAGGCGGGAAACGCGTATGCACACGTCCATCATTTTTCCCATTCCTTATATCTTCTTCTATTATTTCTTCTATAAAATTCAGTGACCGTTCTTCGCTCATATATGCCTTAAAAAGGCTACAAAAGTACTAAACATTTAAGCTTTAGCGATTAGAATTCTTCTATTAATATGGAATTAGGTATAGCATCAAACTTTTCGGCAGTATAAATTACGATAATATCAATTCGTTAAAGCGAGGAACCATCTTGAAGACAACTGGCTTGGTGGTTCGATTCATAGAGCTTGCTTGTTCGTTGCAGCTTCGCTGTTGTTCCGTGTTTAGTCGAAGAACTAGCGAAGAAAGAAGGAGTATAGCAGGGAAAAAAAGCCTTGTAATAATGAACGCGGGACCTAGTTGAGCTCTACCTGGTGTCACAAAGATTAAAAATAATTATAAAACGGAGTGTGATTATGGTAAATATTAATTAAATAACGGTGTCTAACATCGAAACTGTGGCAAAATTGGTTAATCTTTACATTAGTTGTAGAAATAATTTCCCATGTTGAATATATAATTTATCTTTATTTCCGTTTGTAAATTTATTATGAAAAGGATTTTAATAGTTGATGATGAAGTAAATATTGGCCTTTTATTATCGAAGTTCCTAACAAGGAACGGATATGAGGTAAATACAGCGTTAAGTGGGGCTTCAGCTATGGATTTACTTTCCAAAGAAACCTATCATTTAGTATTATGCGACTTCCGACTTGAGGATACAGATGGAAGGGAAATTTTAAAGAAAATAAAAACGCTTTATCCAGGTACAGGTGTAATTATTATAACGGGCTACTCAGATATCAAACTTGCCGTTGAATTAATAAAAATGGGGGCCTATGATTACATTACGAAACCACTATATCCCGACGAAATTTTAAATACAATCAATAAAGCTTTTGAAACACAGGTTGCTTTGTCAACTCCAAGGACAAGTGTTATTTCCGATTTTAATCAGAATGAAAGAAGCAACAAGACAGGCGACTATCCCGAACAATATGTTATAGGAGAGAGTACTGCAGCTAAAGAATTACTCAAGCAAATTGAATTAATATCTCCTACAAACTACAGTGTTATTTTAACAGGTGAAAGTGGAACAGGAAAAGAATCTATTGCTCATGCAATACATTTAAAAAGTAATCGCAGAGATAAGCCGTTTATCGCTATGGACTGTGGCTCTCTTACTAAAGAATTGGCTGGAAGTGAGTTCTTCGGACATGAGAAAGGTTCTTTTACAGGAGCGCTGTACACGAAGATAGGCCATTTTGAACTGGCTAACGGAGGAACTCTTTTCCTGGATGAAGTAGGAAATCTATCTTACGAGATTCAAGCGGCACTTTTACGTACCGTGCAGGAAAGAAAAGTCAAACGAATTGGTGGCACAAAAGAAATTGATCTTGACGTACGTCTTATCGTTGCAACAAATGAAAATCTTCAGGAGGCCATTCAAAAAGGCCGTTTTAGAGAAGACCTTTACCATCGTTTTAATGAATTCAATATCCTTCTTCCCCCTCTAAGAAATAGAGAAGTTGATATTATCATTTTTGCTCAGAACTTTTTAAAGTTTACTAATAAAGAGCTGAATAAAAACGTAGAGGGGTTCTCGGATGAAGTTATAGAATGCCTGATGACATACAACTGGCCCGGAAACGTTCGTGAATTAAAGAATGTGATTAGAAGAGCTACGCTATTATCTGAGTCCAGTAAAATTCAACTGAAGTCTATTCCCCTTGAGATTTCAACTTTTGCAAAAGTATCAGCAATTGAAACAGCTGTAGACAGCATTCATTTACGTGATCATAAACGCGGATTGAAGGACGCTGCACTTGAAGCTGAATATGAGACCATTTTACGGGTTCTTAAAGAAGTTAATTTTAACAAAACTAAGGCTGCACAACTATTGAATATAGATAGAAAGACGCTATACAATAAGATGAAAGCCATTAATTTGGAATAAATTTAGCTTATTAAGCTTGATCTATATCTACTTCTTAACTGACTTCCCGGAAGTTTCTCTCTCCGGTTAAATCATTTCTTCATTTTAATGCAGATTGCTACTTATCTGATTCTTTAACAGCTGGGATAATCAGTGCTTAATGGCATTAAATTTGATTATCACTATAAAAGTATGTTTCATCATTTATATTCAAAAGAGCTATTGGAAGGAATTATTTTTTATGGCTTAAAATCTAAATGGAGACTTATTATATCCAGAATACTTCCCTACGTTAAATAACACAAGATGCAAACCATTAAAATATTGTTTATTGATAACAATGAAGATGATTATAATCTTGTACGTGATTATTTAACTTTTGGAATCAGCCAAAATCTATATGAGCTGACCTGGTGCAATAATTACAAAGAGGCTATTAATGCCATGTTAAAGTCTTTCTACGACCTTTACCTAATCGATTACAATCTGGATAATAACACTGGTCTTGAACTATTGAAGGAAGCTTTAAAATCAAATTGCAATGAACCTGTCATCATTCTAACCTCTCAGGAAAATAAAAAAATCGATGAACAAGCTTTAAAAAATGGCGCAGCGAACTACCTGATCAAACAACAATTAACGACTGTAGCCTTAGAACGGGCGATTTCTTATGCAACGCAACAATCGCAAAACTTAGGCAAGTTAAAACAAAGTGAATATACATTTCGAACACTATTTGAACGCTCTAAAGAATCCATACTTATAACGGATAATACGGGGCGTGTGTATGGAGCCAACTATTCAGCAGTAAACTTGCTCGGTATAGCGGAAAACAATCTGTATGCTATTAATTTTGATACTTTTTTTCAGAATCAGTATTCCTATGAGAAGTTAATAGAAGTAATGGAAGAACAAGGTACAGCAAATATGATCATTAATTTTATCACCCTCCTTGGAGAGATAAAAACTTGCAGAGTGAGCGCATTTTCAGTGATTCCTCAACATGGTGAACTCGTGCTTAATTACGTTTTTCTAAACGAGATTTGTTCAAACACTGAAAACTCGCTGACGGCTAGTCCTTAAAAAAACTTCAATCATCGTCTTTCTTCGCTATTAATTGATAACTTGCCCATCGAGTATAATGGTATTATAGTACCTTACTTTAGAAAATTAAATCAAAACAGTTATTAGCTTTCATTGTATTTATAAAAGTTAATTAAATTACCATCAAAACTTAAACTTTGAAGCCATGAACGACGATTCAAAAGTATTATTAGCATTATTAGCAGGAATAGCAGCAGGCGCAGCACTAGGAATTCTTTTTGCTCCAGAAAAAGGAACAGAAACACGTGACAAGTTCAATGATGCTTTAAAAAATCTTGGTGATACAATTAAAGATCGTGCTGCTGAAGAAATCGATAATCTTGCTTCTCTTAAAGATAAAATAGTTGATAACATAAAAAGCACACTGGGATCATTAGAGGACGATATTGATGAAGTAAAGAATACTCAATCAGAGCCCGCTTAGGAGTTTGCTTATTGGAATTTGTTCATTTATTATACGCTTATGCCCGAATCTCATGATCAGAAACAAAGTGAAGACTTTGTTTCTTTAATAAAAGAATATATCTCTACTAAAGTAGAACTTACCAGACTAACCGCTATTGACAAACTTACCGTTTTGATAGCGAGCTTAATAACAGATGCCTTTATCGTAATTGCTATGTTATTGACTTTTCTATTTGCATCTCTGACACTTGCACTTTTTTTAGGTGAGTTATTGAATTCGTATGCTGCTGGCTTTGGGATTATTGCACTCCTTTATCTTGCTCTAGCTTTAATTGCCAACGCTACTAAAGAAAAATACATCACTAAATTCCTTCAGGATTTTATGATTAAAAAAATATTTAACAAAAAGGGGAAATAATGGAAAAGAGCTTTATTAGTCTGGCAGAGTTACAGGCGGAGATTCAACTCCTTAAGGTTAAAAATTTTCAACAAGAGGAGGTTATTAAAGAAAGAATAAATAGTCCTTCAGCTATATTTCATACGATAACCAGCTTATTTAGAAATGGAAGCAGCAACAATCAATCATTTACAAAAACGCTGTTAAATCAAGACTTGTTTACAAATTTAGCGCGTGTAGGTATTCCTTTAGTAATGAATGGATTTCTTTTTAAAAAATCTGGATTTGTAGCCAAGATGTTAATTACATTCTTGTCTCAAAAGGCTGCTAAGCAAGTGACTTCAAATACAGTAACAGGCCTGGTGGATAAATTTCAGGGAATACTTAAAAAGTTTATTCCTACTACTAAGAAAAAAGCAGCTCCCCGTGATTATGGAATACCTCCCGACAGTGAAAGTTATTAGGCTATATTAAAAAGCATGTACGTATAGCTGATGCTTTTTTAATATTATTGCGTTTAATTTTTCGGATTTTATAGACTAAACATCTTTTTGATGTATTTTGATACAAAAACACCAACTCCAACGAAACCTATTAAAGCAATCACATCAAAATAAATTTCAATATCTCTATTCTGAGGTAAATGGCCTAATGAACAGATGAATACAAAAAGTGCCGAGCTTAAGAATAAAATAATTAGAATTTTCATGAATTAGTTGTCGTTGATAAATTAATATTAGGTTAATCAATCTGCAATAATCTGCATCCAATAAAAATGCAAATTATTTTTGGAGAGAAATATTTTTTAAATTATGTCTCGCTCGTAAACTATTAAGCAAAATTTATTCCATAAGAGAATGTTTCTTATAATCTCTTTGTCTGGAACACTAAGGCAGGTAGAATTTAATAATATTAATTTTATATGGGAATTTTTTACTATTAGTTTCCCCAATTGGGCAATTCCTTCCCAATAAATAAAACTCTATTTTTGCACCGAATTCAAATCAATGGGCAAAGATAAATTAAGACGATTCGCTGAGATAGAAACGTTCGCGAACGTAATGCAATTAGATGAAGGGAAACCGTTTAAGGGAAACTGGAGCAAAGATCATTTTCAAAATGATAAACCACTTATTTTAGAACTTGCATGTGGTAAAGGTGAATATACCGTGAGCCTGGCAAAACTCTTTCCCGACCATAACTTCATTGGGATAGACTATAAAGGCAATCGCATTTGGAGAGGTGCTAAAACTGCAATAGAAGAAAATATCAGCAACGTTGCTTTTCTTCGTATTCAGATAGAAAACATATTGGATTATTTTGATGAAGGTGAAATAGCTCAAATTTGGATCACCTTTCCTGACCCACAGCCACAGCTAAGCAGGGAGAAAAAAAGGCTTACTTCCACTCGTTTTCTTAATAAATATAAAATTATCTTTACTCCTGAAGGGATTTTACACTTGAAAACCGATAGCGATGCTTTTCATGAGTTTACGCTAAAGATGATCGGTGAACACGACATGAATTTACTGAAGCGCACGGAAGATCTTTATCACTCTGACTTAGTAACAGATGTCCTTTCCATTAAGACCTATTATGAAAAAAAATATCTGGCTAATGATAAAAATATCAATTATTTAAGCTTTAGCTTTAAGTAATGGATCAGATTAGCTTTTTCGACAAGGTATGTGAAGTAGTCAGGCAAATCCCTTATGGTAGAGTATCCACTTATGGTGCAATAGCTGAAAGTCTTGGAACAAAAGGCTCCTCCCGTATGGTTGGCTACGCAATGAATGCCTCTGGAACAGCTAATCCTCCTGTACCTGCCCATCGGGTAGTAAACAGACAAGGACTTTTAACCGGCAAGAAAGCATTCGCTACAAATAGCCTTATGGAAGAAATGCTTAAAAGCGAAGGTGTCGAAGTGAAAAATGATCAGGTAGTTAACTTTAATGAATTATTCTGGAACCCCTTAAATCAATAATAAATGGGAAAATTAGTAACCGATTTTAATGACTATCGCAGCCGGATGAATGACCGGGTAATGGAAACTGCAAATACAAATATTAAACGATTTTTTGCCCTTGATACAACATCATATGCTGAAGGCGCCTTAGATGTAAAAACGAAGGAGATGTTAGGCCTTGTAGCATCAATGGTCCTCCGCTGTGATGATTGTATCAAGTACCATCTTGGCAAATGTCATGAAGCTGGTCTAAGTACTGCCGAACTGAATGAAGTTTTTATGATTGCAAACCTAGTTGGAGGTTCAATTGTAATACCGCATTACCGGCGTGCAGTAGAATATTGGGATGAACTGAATGCATGATGGAAACTTCGGAGAACTTAATCAGATGCAGCTGGTGTGGTAAAGACCCCTTATATATCGAATATCATGATAAAGAATGGGGAAAGGCGGTTTCAGATGACCATATATTTTTCGAATTTTTGATTCTTGAATCTGCTCAAGCTGGCTTAAGCTGGATCACCATCCTCAAACGCCGTGAAAATTACAGGAATGCATTCGCACAGTTTGATGTGGAGAAGGTTGCCCAATTTGATTCTTCAGACATTGAAAAACTGATGCAAAACGAAGGTATTATCCGTAACCGGCTAAAAATCACTTCATCAATAAGTAATGCAAAACTCTTTATCCAGATTCAACAAGAGTATGGATCATTTTATGCTTACTTGTATTCCTTTATGCCAGCTAACCAAATCATACAGAGTAAGCGAAAAGCACTTTCAGAAGTGCCCACACGTACCGAAATATCTGATGCTATTTCAAAAGACTTAAAGAAAAGAGGACTCAAATTCTTTGGAACAACTATTTGTTATGCTTTCATGCAGGCCACAGGCATAGTAAATGACCATATAGAATCTTGCTCTTTCCGTTAAATTTTAATAACAATCTATTACCCTAGTTTTTACCTTTGTAAAAGTTGCTTATATCGGATTGCCAGACATAAGATTTGGCTGCTGACACTTATGGGAACTCCAAAACATATACAGTATAAATGAAAAAATTATTTCTTTTAGATGGCATGGCTCTTATTTACAGAGCGCATTTTGCACTTAGCAAAAATCCCCGATTTACTTCCGATGGTGTAAACACATCCGCTGTGATGGGATTTACCAACACATTATTGGAGATACTTAAAAAAGAAAACCCTACACATATTGCAGTTGTATTTGATACGGAAGCTCCAACTGAAAGACATATTGAGTTTACTGATTATAAAGCGCACAGGCAGGCCATGCCTGAAGACTTATCCGCAGCTATACCTTATGTATTCCGGGTTATTGAAGGATTTAGAATCCCTGTAATCACTTCTGACGGATATGAAGCAGATGACATCATTGGAACACTCGCTAAAAAAGCTGAAAAGGCAGGTTATACTGTCTTTTGTATGACTCCTGATAAGGATTTTGCACAACTCGTATCTGAAAATATATTTGTCTATAAACCCTCCAGAATGGGCAACGATATGGAGATTATCGGTGTCCCAGAAGTATTGGCAAAATGGGAAATTGAGAACGTATTGCAGGTGATCGACATCTTAGGCATGTGGGGTGATGCAGTAGATAACATACCAGGGATTCCCGGGATAGGGGAAAAAACAGCCAAAATACTGATTAAACAATTTGGCTCCGTTGAAGGAGTGATTGCCAACAGTCATCAGCTGAAAGGCAAAATGAAAGAGAATGTAGAGAAATTTGCCGAACAAGGACTTGTCTCAAAAAAACTGGCTACCATTTTACTGAATGCACCCGTAGAACTAGATGAAGATGCCCTACTCCTTTCATCTCCCAGTAGAGAATTGCTTGAACCCTTATTTGCTGAACTGGAGTTCCGGACTATCGGACGCCGCGTTTTTGCTGAACTGCTTCATGAAGAAATCCCACCAATCCTGGGGTATGGACAGCAGACCGATCTTTTTGGACAACCGATAGCAATACCAGAGCCTAAAACGCTTATCGAAGAGCCTGAGCAGGAAACCTTGGTCATGAAAAACATTGAAAGCACTCCGCACACCTATCATCTGGCTGACAGTCCTGAAACCATAACAGAGCTCATAACTATTTTATCCTCCACTAAATCTTTTTGTTTCGATAGTGAAACCACTTGTCTTGATGCTAATAATTGCCAAATTGTAGGACTCTCCTTCTCTATAAAAACCGCAGACGCCTGGTATGTACCCGTACCCGAAGATCAGGTATTGGCAGCAGCGCTGATTTCTCAGTTTAAATCCTTGTTTGAGAATGAAAATATAGAGAAGACCGGACAAAATTTAAAATACGATATCCTTGTACTGAACTGGTATGGTGTAAATGTGCGTGGTAAATTATTTGACACCATGCTGGCGCATTATCTGTTAGATCCCGATACAAGGCATAACATGGATATCCTGTCCGAAAACTATCTGGGTTATAAGCCCGTAGAAATTACCTCACTGATCGGGAGTAAAGGAAAAAACCAGGGAAACATGCGTGATGTAGAGATTGAGCGCATCAAGGAATATGCAGCTGAAGATGCCGATATTACTTTACAACTAAAAGGAGTATTTGAGCCCAAGCTTCACATTGCAAATGCCGATGCTTTATTCAGAAACGTAGAAACACCTTTAATTTATGTCCTTGCCGACATGGAAAGGGAAGGTGTAAGGATTGATAAAGTTGCTCTTGCTGAATATTCTATACAGTTGGAAACTGATATCCGCCTTCTTGAAACCACTATTTACGATAAAGCTGGTGTTCGGTTTAATATAGCATCGCCAAAACAGCTTGGCGAAGTACTGTTTGATAAGTTGCAGCTCGACCCTAAAGCAAAAAAGACAAAAACAGGGCAATACCAAACCGGTGAAGATGTGTTAAGTGCACTATCAAACAAAAGCGATATCGCACGTGACATACTTGATTTCAGGCAATTGCAAAAACTTAAATCTACCTATGTGGACTCATTACCTTTATTGATCAACCCCAAAACAGGACGCGTCCACACTTCCTATAACCAGGCAGTTGCCGCAACCGGGCGCTTAAGTTCCAATAACCCCAACCTGCAGAACATTCCAATACGCACTGAGCGAGGTAGAGAAGTGCGCAAAGCATTTATCCCAAGGGATGAAAACCATATCCTGCTTTCTGCAGATTATTCCCAAATTGAATTACGTCTGATCGCGGAAATTAGCAGGGATGAAAATATGATGGATGCTTTTGCTCAGGGATTAGATATTCATACCGCTACTGCTGCCAAAGTATATGGTATTGCGCTGGAAGAGGTTGATTCAAACAAGCGCCGCAATGCAAAAGCTGTAAACTTTGGAATTATTTATGGACAGTCTGCTTTCGGCCTCTCACAAAGTTTAAATATTCCAAGAAAGGAAGCCGCTGCTATTATCGAAGAATATTTTAATCAATATTCAGGCATTAAACGGTATATGAACGATACCATGAACTTTGCACGTGAGAATGGCTATGTGGAAACTATAATGGGAAGAAGAAGGTATTTAAGAGATATCAATTCAGCAAACGCTACAGTACGTGGCTTTGCCGAACGAAATGCCATTAATGCTCCCATTCAGGGATCAGCTGCCGACCTGATTAAAGTCGCCATGATTCATATTCATCAAGATTTTAAGGAACAAAAACTAAAGTCAAAAATGACTATGCAGGTTCATGATGAATTGGTTTTTGATGTCGTTATCCCTGAATTAGAACAAGTTAAAGTGATTGTTGAAGACCGGATGAAGAATGCTATTAAAACCACTGTTCCTATTCTCGTAGAAATGGGTTCAGGAACAAATTGGCTCAAAGCACATTAAAATTTTAATTCATTAAAATGTTTAAATACACGTAAAATAATCAATACATTTAACTCGTTAACTTTTCAATAAGTAAAAATAAGCCATATTTTGTTGAATATGACCGTGTTTGTTAGGTTTACATTTTCAAGCTAAATAGTATAATTAAATCCTTATTTTACGATGGTTGTAATTCATTTGAGCGCAGAATGTTACCCCTTAGCTAAAGTGGGTGGATTGGGTGATGTAGTTGGATCATTACCAAAATACCAGCAAGAACTGGGTATTACGGCACTTGTAGTAACTCCTTATTATGACAGGAAATTTACCAGGGAGAATAATTTCGAAATAGTGTTTGAATCGGTAGTAAGAATGGGTGACCGGCTTCTCCCCTTTCAAGTTTTGAAAGAAAGCACCAATAAGCTAGGTTTCTTCCTTCATACGATCCGCATTCCAGGACTTCTTGACCGTTCTGAAATCTATTCTTATCCCGATGAAACAGAACAATTTATTGCTTTTCAACTGGCCTTTCTGGAGTGGTTATTAACTTTTACTACTAAACCGGATATAATTCATTGCCATGACAACCATACAGGTCTTGTCCCCTACCTATTATCTCACGCATACCGTTATCGATTTCTTTCTACGATCCCTTCTATCCTGACCATACATAATGGACAGTATCAAGGCTGGTTTGGTTGGGATAAGTTTGATTATCTACCCGATACAGATCCCTGGACAAGAGGAATACTCGATTGGGGAGGAGCCATCAATCCATTAGCTGCAGCTGTTAAAGCAAGCTGGAAATTCACAACGGTATCACCTACTTATCTCGAAGAACTTAAAATCAGTTCAAAAGGACTTGAAGCTTTGTTTATTGCCGAACAGAGAAAAGGTACAGGTATCCTTAATGGAATAGACACTGATGTATGGAATCCGGGCACTGACCCTTTGATACCAAAAACCTATAACCTGGATAATGTAAGTAAAGGAAAGCAGGAAAACAAAAAGGTCCTCTGCAAAGAGTTCGGTTTCACTTTATCGAAACCAATAGTCGCTTTTATTGGAAGATTAGTAGATGAAAAAGGTGCCGACCTGCTCTCTGCAGCAATAGAACAAATTCTAGACACGTCAAAAGGAAAAGTAAACATCCTTATCCTTGGTTCAGGAGATCCAGTCATTGAAGAACAATTAATGGTATTAAAAGAAAAATACAACAAGGATTATGCTGTTTTTATAGGATACGATGAAGCACTATCGCATCGCATTTATGCAGGTGCAGATTTTCTGCTGATGCCTTCGCGTGTTGAACCTTGTGGACTGAATCAGCTGTATGCATTGAAATATGGAACAATGCCTATAGTCAGAAGTACAGGAGGACTAAAAGACTCAGTAATTGACATTTCAGAGCCTGAAGGTTATGGGATTTGTTTTGAAGATCTGGACACTGATACCATAACCGAATCAATTAACCGCGCAATTGAATTATATGCAAACACAGGTGGCCTTCGCTTGTTACGTAAAAGAATGATGTTACTGGATTTCTCGTGGACTCGTTCAGCAAACCAATACATAGATCTTTATAACAGCCTTAAATAATATAGATATGTCTAAAGTTATTTCAGTAATTCTGGGAGGCGGACAAGGGTCCCGGCTTCATCCTCTTACTGCAACCCGCTCCAAACCAGCGGTTCCTATAGCCGGTAAATACCGCTTAGTTGATATTCCCATATCCAACTGTTTTAACTCTGGAATCGACCGGATTTTTGTCCTAACGCAATTCAATTCAGCATCTCTTAACAAGCACATTAAAAACACCTACCACTTCAATGTTTTTAGCAGTGGTTTTGTTGATATACTGGCAGCGGAGCAAACCCCGGGCAATAGTGGCTGGTATCAGGGAACAGCAGACGCCGTAAGACAATGTCTGCATCATATCGCTCCTTTTGAGTTCGAGTATGTATTGATTCTCTCCGGAGATCAGTTATATCAGATGGATTTCAATGATATGCTCGAAAAACATACCGCCAATAAAGCAGATATTTCGGTCGCTACGATCCCTGTTAATGCCAAAGACGCTTCTTCATTCGGAATTATGAAGATAGATGAAAATTCAAACATTACTTCTTTCATTGAAAAGCCTAAAACAGGATTAGAAGACTGGGCATCAGAAGTAGGCGACGAAATGAAAGCACAGGGACGTCTATACCAAGCCTCCATGGGAATCTATATCTTTAATAAAGATGTAATTTTTGATATCCTAACCAATGACCCGCATACTGATTTTGGAAAAGAGATTATCCCTGAAGCCATTAATAAGAAAAAAGTAATTAGTTATCAATATGATGGATATTGGACAGATATAGGTACAATTGCATCCTTCTTTGAAGCGAACATCGGCTTAACTGACGACATCCCTTCATTCAACCTATTTGATAAAAAAAGTATTTTTTCCAGAGCACGTATGCTGCCTCCATCCAAAATAATGGGTACAACATTAGAGAAAACTCTTGTTGCTGATGGTTGTATTATTGATGCCAGTCGCATTGAGCGATCAGTTATCGGCATCAGAACACGAATAGGAAGAGGAACGACCATAGAATCAACCTATGTGATGGGAAATGACTATTATCAAACACTGGATCAACTGGAAGAAGCCAAATCCAGCTCTTCACCTATAATGGGGGTTGGGGAAAGATGTTGTATTAATAACGCCATACTGGATAAAAATTGCCGCATTGGTAATGACGTACAAATTAACGGTGGCCCTCATCTGGAAGACGGTGACTACGAAACCCATACTGTAAGAGATGGAATAGTAGTCGTCAAGAAAGCCGCCATCTTACCTAATGGAACCATAATTTAATTACAATATATATAAGAAGAGCGGCTACCTAAATGGGTAGCCGCTCTTCTTATATATAAAAACTTATACAAAATTAGCCATTAAAAAGGTTTCCAAGACCACCAAGCATATTCGTGCTTAAAGCTTGCATTTCCACCTGATGTACATTTTCGGCCTGCACAAGCGCTTTATTTACGGCTACTGCAATTAGCTCCTCTAATTCTTCCCTATCGGCATTTTTATAGTACTCCTCCTCAATATGAATTGCGCTGATGTGTTTGTTACCATTTGAAGTAACTACTATTTTACCACCTTCAGCTTCTCCTTTAACGCTAATAGAATCTAACCTTTTCTTTATTTCTTCAGCTTGCTGCTGTACCTGCATCAATTTATCAAACATAATAATCAGTTTTTTTAATTAAACAATACGAAGTACTAAATAGTTTAAATCAATCCTTTAAGAATTGCAGGGGATAATGGTTTGGAGATAAAACCCTTTACCGGTGGATATGCCAGAGCTCTTATTTTGTCTGTTTCATCTACCGATGAGCTTACAATATAAATATGGATATCTTTAATTAGCTCCTGATCAAACTGCTTAAATCTTTTCAAAAAATCCCATCCATCAACAACCGGCATATTTAAATCTAATAAGATAACATTAGGAAGCTCTGATTTATTATTCAAATTTTCACTAATAAACTCTAAGGCCTTAATAGCTTCGGTATAACTGGTTATAACATTATAAGTATGATGTTTTTCAATCATTATTTGGGCAATCCTTTGATGAATTACATCATCATCGATGATAAAGACCTTGCTCATTTTTGTATAAATAAAAATATATATTTCATTAGAGTATTCCTTTCAACAATAAATGCCTTCTATAATGCTAAACATACAAAAAGGAATTCGTTCTAGCATTATTTAAAATAAATCACTCATCCGTACTATCACCATTTCCATGATAAGCAGATTTACGAACTACAGGCATTCCTACCAATTTATACAGGTCATCCAATTGCAAAAGACTCCCATTTGTTAAATTACTCAATAGCACAATCGTCACATCCGATTTTAAATCGCGCAAATATATGTGTCTGAATCCATGCCACCAGCCCGTATGATAGACCACCTTTTCGCCCTTTCCATCAAACGTTCTCCAGCCGTATCCATAACTAAAATGACCACGACTCAATTCATTATGTGCGGTATAAGCAGAATCCTGCCATGCTTTACTCAATATATTCCCTTTTCTTAATGCTCTGTCGAACAAAAATAAATCCTGAACGGTACTGTATACTCCTTTATCCCCTACCGGGCCATCAAGAAAATTCTGCACCACCGAATACCTCCATGTACGATCATGTCCCACCACATCTACCGGAATTGTTTCATATTCAGCCTTTGAATATACCGCTGTATGATGCATCCCTGCCGGTTTAAATACATTTTCCATCATGAACTGCGAATAACGCATTCCACTTACTTTCTCGATGATAGCACCCAGAACCATGAAATTTGAGTTATTATAATGGAACTTTACATTAGGTCGGGTATAAGGGGAAGGCTTTTTCTCCGCGATTAATTTCATTACATCCTGATTACTAATTCCCTTACTTTCACTCTTCTTTTCCGCTTTAAAAACCCCATCCACAAAATAAACGTAGTTCATCATTCCTGAACGATGGGAAAGCAGCATCCTGATGGTTATACCAGGATATGGAAATTCTGGAAAGAAATCATTTACCGTCTGATCCAGTTTAAGTTTACCCTTTTCAGCAAGTATCAGAATGGCAGTACCGGTCATCGTTTTGGTTAGAGATGCCAGTTCAAACTGCGAATTAATATTCAAGCTATCCCGATGAAGGTAATCCGCCCATCCAATTGCATTCTGGTATATTATTTTTCCTTTTTTAGCTACCAGCACGTTGCCATTAAAGCCTCTTTTCTTATGCAGGGTTTGCATAAATTCATCTATTTTAACATCACCCTTTTTGGGATCATAAACCAGCATCAGGCTGTCTGATTTGTCATCCTCAACAGTACGGACTTCTTTTTTTTTCTCGGAAGAGCAAAAGGAGAATGCAAGGGAAGAGAAGAGCAGGATTGTTACAAATAGGGATTTTCGTGTCATAGATCAATAAGAAAACTGAAATTCAACGGCGAAAATCAGAATTTTATTACAATAACCCTAACAAGAGTATTCCATAAAACACTTTTCAACTGATTATGAAGGATAAAAAAATTAAATTTGCCTACTAATATTTTACAATCATGAATTTTAGAATAGAAACTGATACCATGGGCGAAGTGCAGGTACCTGCAGAACAATACTGGGGTGCCCAAACTGAACGTTCAAGAAATAACTTTAAAATAGGTCCTGATGCATCCATGCCATCAGAAATTATCGATGCATTTGCCTATCTAAAAAAGGCTGCTGCCTTTACAAATACGGATTGTGGTGTACTTCCCGCTGAAAAGCGTGATCTTATTGCCCAGGTATGTAATGAAATCCTAAAGGGCGACCTTTATAAAGAGTTTCCGCTGGTAATTTGGCAAACAGGATCAGGAACACAATCCAACATGAACCTGAATGAAGTGATTGCCAATCGTGCACATGTTATCCAGGGACATAAATTGGGCGAAGGGAAAACCTTCATTCACCCAAATGATGATGTAAACAAATCACAATCATCAAACGACACCTACCCTACTGCCATGCACATTGCTGCATATAAAATGGTTCTTCATACCACTATTCCTGGAGTGGAGAAACTAAGAGATACACTTAAAGCAAAAGTTGAGGCATTCAAAAACGTGGTTAAAATAGGGCGTACCCATTTAATGGATGCAACTCCTTTAACACTGGGACAAGAATTCTCCGGATACGTTTCTCAGTTAGATCATAGTCTTAGAGCGATAAAAAACACGCTATCCCACCTTTCTGAGCTTGCATTAGGTGGTACAGCCGTTGGAACCGGTATCAATACCCCTCAGGGTTACGACGTTAAAGTTGCAGCCTATATCGCCAAATTCACAGGCCTTCCTTTTGTGACAGCTGAAAACAAATATGAAGCCCTTGCGTCTCATGATGCAATGGTCGAAACTCATGGCGCATTAAAACAGCTAGCTGTAGCCTTAATGAAAATTGCAAACGATATCCGGATGATGGCCTCAGGTCCACGTTCAGGCATTGGCGAACTTATTATTCCTGCAAATGAACCCGGCTCTTCCATTATGCCCGGAAAAGTAAACCCCACACAGAATGAGGCCGTAACCATGGTTGCTGCCCAGGTAATGGGAAATGATGTAGCCATTACTATCGGTGGATCAAACGGACATTATGAGTTAAATGTTTTCAAACCTTTAATAGCCGTCAACTTTCTTCAGTCTGCCCGCCTTTTAGGTGATGTATGCGTATCTTTTAATGACCATTGCGCCGTTGGAATTGAACCTAACTACGAAGGCATTAAAAAGCATGTAGATAATTCGCTGATGCTTGTTACTGCACTTAATCCGCATATCGGTTATGAAAATGCGGCAAAAATTGCTAAAAAAGCACATAAGGAAAACAAATCACTTCGTGAAGTTGCCTTAGAGCTTGGTTTACTAACCGGCGAACAATTTGATCAATGGGTTCGTCCTGAAGATATGATTGGAAGCCTTAAATAAAAATCATTAAATCCCTCCCTGAAAACAAGGAGGGATTTATAAACTTTCTATGACATACAGATCACAGGTTCTCGTTACTTTCTTATTTATTTTATTCCTCTTCTCTGCCTGCAGGTTCAACCCTGAAGTGCAAAAACCTGGTTCTTCTGCCTTACAAGGCATTTGGGAGGAAGAACCATTGAAGTATGAGGATAGTTTGCTCACACACACAAGACACTCATTTACATTCACCTGCGATTCATTTTATGTAACTCTCGAAACTTCCTCAAAAGTAAATTATTATGAGGACGAATGTTACCACAATGGCCATTGGAAAGAATATGCTAAAGGCAATTATGTAGTAAGCCATGACACCCTTTACATCATTGGCACCTACACTAAGGAAAATTTCAAACAAAAAATATCAGGCTGTTATCGTACAGGTCAATACCTACCTATGTTTCTAATTCAGAAAATAGCACCAGGGCAAGTCAAATTGATGAACCTTCAACAGCATTTACCGGTAACACTTAAACTAAAAAAACGAATTAAGTGTAATCCTCAACCACTATAAAATGAACAACATTTTCAAAATAACAATCTTAGCAGGACTCATCCTCTACTTTCCCCTACAATCTATGGCCTGGGGAATGCTCGGTCATCGTGTAGTAGCTGAGGTTGCAGAATCACATCTCTCTTCAAAGGCGCGCAAGCAGATAAAAAAGATCATGGGGAACGAAAGTTTAGCCATGAGCAGTAATTGGATGGACTTCAGCAAATCAAACCCTAAGTTTAACTATCTGGGAACCTGGCATTATGTCAATCTACCTGAGGGGCTTACTTATGAGCAGGCAAAGGCTGCACTTGCGCAGGATACCAGTGCAAACGCCTATAACAAAATCCTTTTTGCCTCTGGAGAGTTAAAAAAGAAAACCGTTTCAAATGAATTAAAGCAATTCTACATCCGGGTATTGGTACACTTGGTTGGTGATCTGCATCAACCTATGCATTGCGGCAGAGCAGCCGATAAAGGAGGAAACGACGTTGACGTCAAATGGTTTAACCGTCCGGATAACCTGCACAGCATTTGGGATTCCAATCTGATCGAATACCAACAGTTAAGCTATTCGGAATATACTCATGCTATAAATTACCCTACACCAGAGCAAATCTCAAAATGGCAACATGATGATTTAAGCACTTGGGTTTTCGACTCGTATCAAATAAGTAAAAAGCTGTATAAAGAAGCCGAAGCGAACACTTCTTACGGCTATAAATACAATTATGAATGGGTAGAAACCATGAACGATCAACTGCTTAAAGGCGGTGTAAGGCTTGCAGGCTTATTAAATGAAATATTTGCCCATAACTAAAACACAATGTCAGATCAAAAAAAAGGTCCTTCTTTCTGGAATCAATATAAACGTTTTGCTACCACTGAAATCCTGATGTACCTGATTATGATTGTAGGAATATTTTTAGGAATTGTTATTTTTGGTTAACAATCCTTTTTACCATACTGATCCTGCTTTCGTCCATTTCAGCAACTCGCTGGTAAAAATTAACGAGGTCTTCATATTTTTCAGGAGGGTATACGCCCTCCTTTAAATGTAACTTACGCGTATATACCAACGTATTCCCTTTTTCCTGAATATCAATGGAATATTGACCGAAGGGTTGTTCCATTTTAAAGTTTTCAGGGAGGCCATCCATCTTATAGTTGTCTGGAAGTGTATAGGTTATTTCATCTATATCCGTATAACCACGACTGATATCCAGTTTATTCACCCGGTTATGTACCTCTTTTAAACTCCTTCCCCGATTTAGAGCATTTAATGTGATGAAATACCGATCTCCACTTAATGAAGCATATTCCCGTGCATAGAATTTCATCCGCTCTGTGGTAACAGGAATCCTTCCCTTATCTTCCTCCAGTTTAAAGGATTTGATCTCCAGATTGTTTAAAGTATAAATCTGCTGAAGCTTTTTCACCTGCTCTGTATAGGGTTCATTGATCAATTCTGCTCTGTTATCATATTGCAAACCATCAAAAGTGGTAGTCATCTCCCCGTTTAAATCACCCTTTTCGTCCAGCTTGAAGTTTGCTTTGCGAATTTGGCTACTTGCGTCAGACGGATACGCTGGCGTACGAATCAGTTTTCCACCTGTTTCTGTACAGGCCAGTGCAATCCGATCATCTGTAAAGTCACCCAAATAACCAAAAGGCAACGTTTTACTCGTACAATCCACCCAAGTCGTATCCTTTGGAAAGGGAATGCAAAGAATGGCATGATTGAACTGATTCATACTGGCAAAATCAGTAATCGCACTTTTCTTATCCGATCCCGCTTCCACAATTGTATAATAGGAATTGATCCCCACAACCTTCAGCAATCCTTTGGTATAATTAACAAGTCCTTTACAATCCCCATAACCTAAACGGTCTACCTCTGCTGCTGTAATAGGCTGATAGCCTCCAATGCCTATTTGCACGCTTACATAACGTGTTTTATTTTGCACAAATTCATATATCTTTTTAGCTTTAAGCCTGGGATCATCGATATCCTTCACCAGCTCCTTGATATATGCTGCCGTTTCAGCAGGAACAAGATCCCGGTTCAGCAAGAGTTTTTCATTCATCCACATCCCATATTCCAACCAGTTTGTAAAAGATCCATTAACCGCCTGATAAGCAAACTTTACAGGTGCAATACGTACGACAGGCAGATAAGTATCAGCCGAAGGGCTATAAGGTTCATCCCGCAATGCTTTTAGATGATGCACTTCCCAAGTATAGGTTTTCAGCTCTTCAGTATCCGTCACATTTACTTTACCGGCATAGTTTTCTTCTTTGAAACGAATTGCAAAATCCGGCTTACAAATTAACGTCAATTTTGCATTTTCCAATGAAACACCTGTAGTTGTATTAGGCGTCCATTCCGGTAAGATCAAACTTTGTTTAGAGCGTACTTCATATTCATATTCCAGCGTATAGGGATAGGTGGTCACCGCAGGAGAAAACTTTTTGACTCTTGAATCCTCGAACAAAGAATAGTTACTTGCCGCACTCTCATCCTTAAATTCTTTCTCAGCGATTTTGCCCTTTAATAAGCCAAACTCATCATACACAGCAGCTTTAATAAATTTAATCTGCCTGGTCTTGTTATACCACACATAAATATGAGCCTCTCTATCACCATTTTTATTCAACACAGTAACAGCCGCCTTAACCCTGATCACTACATCATTCAAATCCTTCACTTCAATACTCAGCTCATCATTTCGAATCACCGCACTTGCCCTCACCATTAGCTCAGGAGGAATGTTGCCTACTGCATAGTTTTGTTGAGCAATCGTATCAAAACCTGTTAAAAGGAAGAAGAATACACAGCTTAAAAGTCTCATTGTTTTTTTCTGAATATGACATCTGTCTTTTGAACCTGAACCATTTTATTGAAGAGCTCTTTCAGGTAAGGATATTCCTCTGGCTGATAAATAGATTTATTAAGCAGAGTCATTTGCTGAAATATAAACTGACTGCCATCAATTGTTATTTCACTTGTAAACCGACCACCCTTTGCAGGCAACGCCAATGCAACAGGTTCAGGCTTACTAATCACTTCAAAACCCTCCGGGAAATTACATATCAAGCTAATCCGTATATCTGAGGGAGCACCCCAATCTACCGGATAATTCCGTTCCATCAGCTTGAATGGATTCTCTATCTTACGATCCATAAAAAAGGGGTTAAATGCAAACTGACCTTTATTGAGATTGTCATAAGCGTTTATTTCTACTACATAAGATTCCGATAAGGGCGCATCCAAGCTATCTAAACCAACAATCTTATTACTAATGATCTTGGTCTTAGGCATGCTTTCATCCAGATTTTCAACGTATTCCTCCACAGAATTAAACTTCTTAATCGCCTTCCGTTTATTATAGGCTTCATATCCAAGAGAAATTTCAATGATATTGCCTTTAATTTTTCCATCAGGCAATAATTCAAGTGCCAGGTTATAGATCTTACTTTCTTTCTGCGAGGCAACCAAATCTATCCAGTAAGAGGGTTTGCTCATACTGATCACCCGACCCCTATCATTGATACATTTTATAGGTAATAACCCAAAAGGCAAAAATGGATCTGTCGCATCAAGCATATATGTTTTATCAGCAATAGTTAACCGGGCAACCACATAATTGAAATCAGTGAGAATAGGAAACAGGTTATTTACCACCCCATTACTTCTTGTCGACAAAAGAACAGCATCCGCATTCAAACCTGCTTCATTTAATACTGAAATCAAGGCCAGGTTGATATCCGCAATACTACCCGAATGCGTTTCCACTGCTTTTTTAAGTCCGTCGACACTATAAATCTGGTTAAAGCCATTCCACTTAAACCACTTTTGACAAAAAGAATAGATATTTTTTGCCTGTATAAGTGCATCAGGTTGTCCGGCTATCAATGCCGGAAGCTGAGTTTTAAAGAGCTCTTTTTTTCGCATCTGATTACCGAAATATGGGTCCTTTTTGAGATCATAGTCTACATCTTTCCACTCTTTTGTAATCTGGTGTTTAATACCACGGTAATCCACGTAATCGGATAACTCATACCTGATAGCCGATTTGAAATTACTTGCTGCAGTCATATAATCTTCTTCCACGAATGCGGGAATATCAGCCATGATATATGTAATCTTAGAGCAATCTGCCTTAACTCCTCCCCCAGGAGTAAAACACTCTCTTTCTAACTCCATATTGTTTTTGGTTAATTTTCTTCCACCAACTAACACGGTATTGTAGTTGTAGACACCAGGGATATGTGCAATATATTCACTGTAAACCTTCGGAATGTCGTCCTGAAAATACCAGTTGCGAAAATTAAATCTATAGGGAGAATTAAGCGTATAGACGTATTCGATAACACAGCCGTTAGTTAGATCGGGCATCGCAAACTTAACCAGATTGTGGTGCTTATCCTTATTTTCGCGAATAACCATCTTAGGATCCAGTTTTGTTTCTCTCATCATCCCATCGTGGTCGATAAAAAAAGTGGAGCCCTTAATTTCTGAAACCTCCTCATAACGCTCGTTGTCGCTCTTATATATTGGTATAACAATATTTCCCTGATTAAACCCACTGGCATTAAAGATCTTGATGCGCACATGATACTCAAACATAAGAGGAGTACCATCGCCACTGCTGATCCGGGTATTACCAAACTCCTGAAGAACAACCGCATTTGCTGATGTGTCTTTCGAATAAACCTTCATGTTTAAATCTTCAAGAGAAACCACGCCATAAGGAAAGTCTGCAGGATATACATGAATGAAGCACAGAGATAAGGCCAGACAAATGAGTAGTTTTTTCATTTCAATGAAAAGATAAGGTTATAAAAAGGTTATAAAAATTAGGTATTAAAATCTTTGAAACAGCCCGATGTAATGAAATCTAATTTCCCAGTGAAGTATCAGTATTGGGTTATTAAACGCCTATTAAAGAGCTTCTTTAATTTAAATTGACATTTCAAATCTAATGAATAAAATCAGCTTCAAAAAGGCATATTGAAAGATTCTGAGGATTAAAATATGTATTTTTATTCGTCCAGTAAAGCTTGAATCTCGGTTTGCAAAACCGGTAAATATCAGATAACAATACCCAGACCATGTCAAATTTTGATATCATTGTCTATAAACAAGTTGTTTATGCTGATTTACAGATTGTCTGAAATAAGGATTCTTGATAGCTTTTTCCTCTAATAAGTCAATAGGTCTTTTCAAAATATCCTCCAGGGAAAATTTAAACTCGAAGTAATTGTCTGCATAATCTTCTAAAGGGACTTTAGAGAAGTCTACAATTAGATCGATGTAACTCTTGTTATTATATTCATTAGTCAAGATTGACCCAAAAGCATACAAGCTTTTAACTTTGTATCTTTTACAAAGATTGATAATTTATGGTTTGAAAGCTTCAAGTCTGTCCATTTAGTCAAAACAACAGTAACAAATTTACAAAGTTTTTCTAAACTCTTGCCATCCGGCATATTCCGAAATGAATTATGAGAGATATATGAATCATAACACAATAATTTTTGTCATTATAAGGAATGGAATCATCGTTCAAATATAAGAATAATGATATCCAGGGTAATAACAGGCAATCTAGTATGTCCAATCATATACCTAAATACAAACGCTAAAGTGCAGGATACTATCTGCATCCTTTCACTTTAGTGCTAATCACGTTGTTGTCTTATGCTGTACTATTCTATTAATTCAAATTAATACTACCGATCCCTTTTGCAAGTGCAGCTTCCTTTAAGTCGGGCATAGAGGTACCTTCAACACGGAAAACAGTAATATCTTTCAGGCCAATAAAACCCAATACGGCTTTCAAATAAGGCGTAACAAAGTCAAATGACTGCATGGGTCCTTCGGAATAAACTCCGCCTGAGGCTAGTGCAATATAGACTTTCTTTGATTGAACCAATCCTACAGGGCCATTTTCACCGTATTTGAAGGTTATCCCTGCCCGGGCAATATGATCAATCCATGCCTTCAGGGTAGAATGAATATTGAAGTTATAAACAGGGGCACCAATTACGATAATATCGGCATCCATAATATCCTGAATCGCCCCATCGGAATGTTTTACAGCTGCCCAATTTTCTGGTGTCCGGCTTTCTGCAGGGGTAAAAAATGAAGAGAGATGCGCTTCTTCCAAATGAGGAAAATTGGCCTTAACCAGGTTGCTTTCTTTTACTGTACTACCAGGATATTCAGCTTGGATCTTTTCAATGACAGCATTTCCCAATTTTATGCTAAAGGAATCGCCATTTCTTGGACTCGAAATTATATGAAGTATCTTTTTCATTTTTTCAATTTTTATATGATCAAATCTATCTATATTTGGTTATATAATATTAGTAGTATACAAAAGGTTAGTAGTAACCTTTTGTATACTACCTTAAATATAAAAAATTATGCAGCTTAAAACTCCGGTCACAGCACAAGAATGCAAGGGATCGCTTACCGCAATTGGCGACGCGCTTTATGTTATTGGTGGTAAATGGAAACTGCGTGTAATCGTAGCCTTAAGGGAAGACAATAAGCGTTTTAACGAAATCCAGCGTACGGTAGAGGGTATTTCTGCACGTGTATTGTCAAGCGAACTAAAGGAACTCGAAATGAATGGGTTTGTAAAAAGGATTGTACATACTCAAACTCCGGTAGTAGTCGAATATGAGCTTACTCATTATGCGGATACGCTGGATGACGTATTAGACTCCTTGAGAGACTGGGGAACCATGCATCGGGAAAAGCTAAAATCGGAAAGGTAGTTTAATACTTTGGTCCTGTTTCATTATAAAATTGTTCAAGGTCCCAACTTGCGATGATAGCGCCTATTTATTATCAGTATTGGCTACTTTTACGAAATGCTACTCTAAGCCACGTCCAAATATCCTAAAATGAACATCATGAATTACTTTCGAAGGAAAACCACTGGATCTTTCTTTATCCTTTTTAACTAAATTCAAGTATTTAGTAACTAGTCAAATTAAGATTAGCTAGTGGTCTGATTAAGGGTGATGCCACGGTGAGGCCACCGTGACGCCACAGTGAGGCCACGTTTTAACGCAAAAAGGTGGCCTCACTGTGGCGTCACCGTACACTCACTCTGGCATCAAGGGTAAACAGATAATAATCTGATCTAAGCTTTGTCTTAACTTGATATCCATTTATACTGTTGCAATCTGTTTTGCAAACTAACTAATACCATTACAGCTTTATCTCTATATCTGGATAATATTATTTCAATTGTATCTTCCAGACTGCATTAATCCATTTCGATCCTTCCACCCGTACCTGAATTAAGCAGGCAATTCGTATTTTTGCGACATGGCGAACATTAAACCGTCTGTTCCTAAAGGCACAAGAGACTTCTCGCCACCAGAAATGGTGAAGCGTAATTATATTTTTGATACCATAAAATCGGTTTTCCGTAAATATGGATATCAGGAAATTCAAACTCCTTCTATGGAGAACCTGAGCACCCTGACCGGCAAATATGGCGATGAAGGCGATAAGCTGATCTTCAAAATGCTGAACAGTGGCGATTTTTGGACAGACCCTGAGAGTAAAAAGCAAAAGTCGGCTGATTTTGTATACACCTCTAAATCGTTGTTGCCCCTGATTTCAGAAAAGGCATTACGTTATGACCTGACGGTTCCTTTTGCCCGGTACGTGGTGATGCACCAGAATGAAATTTCATTTCCTTTTAAACGTTTCCAGGTACAACCGGTATGGCGTGCCGACCGCCCGCAAAAAGGCCGCTACCGGGAATTCTATCAATGTGATGCTGATGTAGTGGGTTCCGAAAGTTTATTGAATGAGGCTGAATTTGTATTGATTTACAAAGAAGCATTGTCCTTATTGGGACTAAAAGACTTCACGATCAAGATCAACAACCGGAAAATACTATCCGGGATTGCTGAAATTATTGGCAAACCTGAGCTGATTGTAGACATGACGGTGGCGATTGATAAACTCGACAAAATCGGTATCGAAGGCGTTACCAAAGAACTGCTGGAAAGAGGTTTTACAGAGCAGGACATCGAGCAGTTGAAACCGGTAATTCTATTACAGGGATCTACAGAAGATAAGCTGTCCGAATTAAAAAAGGTCCTTTTAACATCTGTAATTGGATTAAAAGGGATTGCAGAAATTGAATTAATCATCAATTACTTAAAAAAACTAACGGCTTGGACTTCGGAAGAGCTGTCCTCATTTTTAGAATTTGATATCACTCTTGCGAGAGGATTAAACTATTATACCGGCGCTATCTTTGAAGTGAAAACAAATGAAGCTGCAATGGGAAGTATTGGTGGTGGTGGCCGCTATGATGACTTGACGGGCATGTTTGGCCTCAAAGGATTAACGGGTGCTGGAATCTCTTTTGGAGCGGATAGAATCTATGATGTACTGGAAGAACTTAACCTTTTCCCTGCGGGCACTTCTTCGACAACCGAAGTACTGATTACCAATTTCGATGAACAGGCTGAGCAGTATGCGTTGCCGATCATCCAGGCATTACGGGATCAAAATATTGCTGCAGAGTTATATCCTTCGGCTGCAAAGTTGAAAAAACAAATGTCTTATGCGGATGACAAACATATCCCCTATGTTGTGCTGATCGGAAGTGATGAAATGTTATCAGGGAAGCTGACATTAAAAAACATGCAGCAGGGAACACAAGAGTCGCTGACAAAAGAGGAATTGATCACAAAATTAAAAAAGGTCGCATTATAGATCAAAACCATGTTCTTAGGTATGAAAAACGACTAACAACAACCCTTTTTCAATACTATAAATGAATCCAATGCTCTATTAGAAAAGGGTAAAAAAATAAAAGCAATATGAATCTAATCGCGTTTAAAGAGTAGATTAAATTGATCCTAGTCAATGAACTTGTCTTTCAATGGTATAAAAAAACAGGCTGCTATCGTATTACGATGCAGCCTGTTTTTTGATTTATATTTTGAACTATAAACAGGCTTTTGGGGCCTTTTTGTATTTTATTCTACCACTGGTTCAACTACCGTTTCCACCAAAGGTTCGCGACGTGAGCCATCATATAATTCGTATTCAAACAAGCGACAATCCAGTTTACCGTTGTAAAATTCGATACGACGGGAAGCTCTTAGTCCGATTTTCTTCGCCAGATCAGGATTTCCGGTAAATACATATCCGAAATAACCTCTGCATTGCTGTTTCAAGAAATCACCGATACGTTTGTAAGTAATTTCAAGCTGAGAATGAACTCCCATACGTTCACCATATTCAGGGTTGAACATGATTACGCCTTTTTCTTCGGGCATCACCGTATCGGCAAAGTCGCACACCTGGAAATCGATCAGCTGATCAACACCCGCAGTCTTCGCATTCTGGCGGGCTTCTTCAATTGCTTCTTCCGAAATATCACTGGCAATAATCTTGATGTCGACATGCTTAATAACAGCATCTTTCAGCTTTCTGCGTTCTTCAAAAAACACTTGCTCATCATAACCCAGGATATGCATAAAACCGTAGTTCATGCGGAATAAACCAGGTCTTCTATCAGTAGCAATGAGGGCTGCTTCGATGGCAAGGGTACCCGATCCACACATCGGATTCACAAAAGTACTTTTGCGGTCCCATTTGGTCGCCAGGATAGTCGATGCCGCTAAAGCCTCCAGCATGGGTGCTTTTCCGGGTAACTTACGGTAGCCATGTTTGGAAATAACTTCTCCGGAGGTATCCAGAAAAATTTCGGCCACATTCTCTTTCCAATACAGATGGACGACGGTTTTGTCGATAGAAGAGCCGGTATTAGGCCTTACTTCTTTCTTGTCCCTGATCCGGTCAACTATCGCATCTTTCACTTTTACATTGGCAAATAGTGACGTGCGGATGTGTTCGTTCTCTACATTGGAAGTAATGGAGAAATAACCGGCGAAATCAATGATCTCTTCCCATGGAATTTCTATTAAACCGTCGTAAAGTTCTTTTGGACTGGGTGCATCAAAACTTTTAATGGAGTATAAGACCTGACTGGCGGTGCGCAGATTAAGATTTAATACGATACAGTCATTGACAGTGCCTTCCAGCTCTAGTCCTGTATTAAATTTGCGTTTGATATCGAAACCTAATGCTTCTACCTCATTTATAAGATAAGGCGTGAGCCTGTTGTTGCAGGTAATAATGATTCTGCTGGGAGTGTTGAAAACTTGCATAAAATATGTACAAAGTTAATCAATTAATTTCGCCAGTTTTGGTTTTGATTTTAAAAGAAATAAAAGTATGGATATTAAGGGAAAAGTACATGAGATCTCTCCGGTAATGAATGTTACTGAATCATTTAAGAAAAGAGAGCTAGTTGTAGAATATGCAGAGAATCCTACATACCCCGAATACATAAAATTCGAAGCATTGCAGGATAAGGTTAACTTACTTGATAGTATGAAAGTAGGAGATCAGGTAGAGGTATTTTTCAATCTGCGCGGTCGTGCTTATAAAGATAAAACTGGTAAAACAGGCTATTTTAATTCGTTGATCGTGTGGAGAGTGAATGTACTTAATGGTGAAACTCCAGAAAGCAACACTCCGGAATATGCTCCGCCAGCTAATTTCAATGCAGCACCACAGGATGATGACTTACCATTCTAGCCTTTCATCACGAAAAGCTTATACGAACATCATATTCTAAAACGTTTAAAAAGGCCCTTTGCGAGATGCAAGGGGCCTTTTTACATTTAAAAAATTTACTGAGATTTGTAGAAAAAGATTTAAAAGGGAAATAGCTGTGTTAAATAATGTTAAAAGATAATTACAGGACAGGCACTTATGTATTTTTGTAAAGGATGAAGAAAAGAAGTATAGCTCTTATTCTAGGATTGATGAGTGCCGCGCTGTTTGGTGTGATAGCTATGCAATATTATTTTATTCGCGAATCTTACGTTCAGAAATCTCAATTATTCGATCTTTCTGTAAACAGTTCCCTCAGTGAAGTAACTAATAAGCTGGCTAAACGGGATGCCATGCTTTTTGTTAAAAGAAAAGCTATTGCAGAAGAATTAAAAAAAAATGCAGAGGAAAAGAGACGGGACAAGATACAGGCACAAAGGCAGGTTGAACGCTTTACTACTCGAATAAATGCGCTTACACAGAATATAGAAAGGGATTTCAAAAAGCGCGACAGCACCTTAAGGAGTAAGTTTCCGAGGATCATGACTATAGATAATGATTTTTATGAAACCTATTTCCGTGATCCGGATCAATTAAGCAAAGTGCATTTTAAAATAAAAATGCATCAGTCTGTTGATGACTATGGACAAGTATTTCAGAATGAAGTGCACGAACTGTATGTGGATAATGCGGAAGGGCAAATGCTAAAGAAAGCGCGGTCATCGGTTAAGGACACCGTTTATTATCTGATTGAAGATCCGGTAGCTGGAATACGGGTGATATCACTGCCACGAAAAAATCAAAGCCTGATTAATGAATTAGCACTAACGAAGGAACAGAAAGAGACTCAATTTCGGGAGCAACAGCTTAGGGAACAGCGGCATAAAGAAGCGAAAAGCATGAATCAATTCTTTCATAGCGCAAAAAAGGTGAATCATAAGTCTGCAATTTTTGAAGACCTGGCAAACGACTATGAGCAATTTGACATTCCACTGCTAAGACGGGTAAATCCCAGGACAGTGGATACGCTATTGCAGACTGAGTTGATCAACCGGGGAATTAATCTGGATTATTCTTATAAAATCTCGACAGCAAATTCTGATTCGTTACTATTTTCGAGTATCTCCAACGTGGAGGGTAAAAATGACGAATTAAGCGTCTATCATACCACACTTTTCCCAAAGGGGATTATATCTGACACCGGATTACTTACAGTCATGTTTCCGGGCAAAAACCAGTACATGTTTCAAAATATGCATGCAGTACTAGCCTCTTCCGCGAGTTTGTTGCTGGTATTAATAGGGTGTTTTGCCTTTACCATCATGACTATTTTCAGGCAGAAAAAGCTTTCGGAGATGAAAACTGACTTCATAAATAACATGACTCATGAGTTTAAAACTCCTGTGGCCACGATTATGATTGCTAGTGAAGCACTGAAAGATCCCGAAATCACGGAAGACAAGTCACGCATTAGCCGTTTAGCGGGGATCATTTACGATGAAAACATCCGTTTAGGTAACCATATTGAACGCGTGTTGAATATTGCAAAGCTGGATAAGGGTGATTTGAAGCTCGACTTTATGAAGGTAGAGATGAATGATCTGATCAGTGCCATATCCGATAGTATGGAGCTTCAGTTTCAAAAAAAGAACGCGAAAGTACATCTAGACCTGCAAGCAGAGCATGCGGCGATTAATGGGGATGAGCTCCATTTAAGTAACGTTATTTTTAACCTGATCGATAATGCCTTGAAATATAGCAAGGAGGTTCCTAAGATTGAAATATCGACTTTTAATACAGGAAAAAAATTAGTAATCCGTGTATCTGATAATGGTGTAGGGATGAGTAAAGATCACTTGTCGAAAATTTTTGAGCAGTTTTACCGTATTCCTACAGGCAATTTGCACGATGTGAAAGGCTTTGGCCTTGGCTTAAGCTATGTGCATGACATTGTGAGCAGACATCGTGGGGAAATAAAAGTGAAGAGTGAAAAGGACAAGGGATCTGACTTTGAGATTATCTTTCATACCGTCTAAGTTATCCATGCCTTGAACCGGCTTATGATTACTCTTAAAACAGTGCTTTTGAAGCTTAATTACTAAATCTAATGAAGAAAATTTTATTGGTAGAGGATGATCCTAACCTGGGAATGCTATTACAGGATTACCTGGAACTAAAGGGCAAATATGAAGTAAAACTCGCAAAAGATGGCGAAGAAGGACTTATCTTTTTTAACAAAGAGAGCTTCGACTTATGTATCCTTGACATCATGATGCCTAAAAAAGATGGGTTTTCTTTAGGAAAAGATATCAGGAAATCGAACCCACTTATTCCAATCATCTTTGCTACCGCAAAGGCCATGATTGAGGATAAATCGGAAGCTTTTACACTGGGTGGCGATGATTACATTACCAAACCTTTCCGGATTGAGGAGCTGCTTTTACGGATTAATGCTTTATTGAAACGGGTGGCTAATCAGAATAGTTCATCCACACAGACTCCCGATAGATTTGAAATTGGCCAGTATTATTTTGATTATACCTCCCAGTCGATCAAAAAGGATGATTTAATTCAAAAGTTGTCAACTAAAGAAGGCGAATTGCTCCGCCTCCTATGCCTCAAAAAGAATAATGTACTTACCCGCGAAGAGGCATTGTTAAGCATCTGGCATGATGATAACTACTTTAATGGTCGCAGCATGGATGTTTTTTTAAGTAAACTGAGAAAATACTTGAAAGATGATCCTGCTGTTGAAATTCTTAATGTTCATGGTAAGGGATATAAGCTGATTGTAAACTAATATCGTATTGGGCTCCAAATACATAGATAAAAGCAATAGAATAGCTAGTTGAGCCATTCCATTGCTAGAGAGACCTAGTAACCAGGATTTTGCGTTAATTTACCGGTTACTACGTCATTATTGGGAATTGGAAGAAGTTCATGTTTGCCTTTTACAAAACCCAGCGGACCGAGTTCCTGTACGGCAAGATCCCATCTTACCAGATCCAGATAACGGAACCCTTCGAAGGCCAGTTCTAATTGGCGTTCTTTTACGATAGCCGTAAAGAGTTCATTGCCACTGAGACCGGTTGAAGGAAGTAATGAACGATGCGTTCTTAAATCATTCAGATACCCCAGACCTTTGACTTCAGAAGCTCCGCCTAAACGGTAATTTGCTTCAGCAGCCATCAAAACGATATCTGCATAGCGCAAAAACCTCCAGTTGGTACCGTAATTTAATTCCAGTACAGCAGTTGCTGAAGTACTTGACTGGGTAGCGAAAGATCCGTACTTACGTTGGAAACAGCCATCAAAATCATAAACACCTGAGGCTGGGAATTTTCCACCGGCAGCTATTAATTCATCTCTGGACATGATGGTTTGTCCCCTTCTTACTACATCACCTGCTGCTACAAAAGCGTTATAAAGTTTTTGTTTAGCCAGGTTCATTCCCCAACCTCCAAGTAAAGAATCACCGGGAGCCTTTACGTATCCTGCATCAGAACGTGGTCCCCATAGTTGTACGTGAATGTTACTTTCTGGTGTGTTACCCCATGGGAAATTACCATAATCATAGCCTAAAGTATTGGAATAAGAGATTTCTAATAAAGATTCAGATCCAAATTCTCCAGCTTTTGAAAAAGCAGCACCAACGGATGATGCCAGCTGATACTCATTGGAATTAATTACTAGCTCAAATTGATCCGCGGACTCTTTCCATTTCTTTTCGTATAAGTAAACTTTACCCAGTAAAGCCTGTGCTGCACCTTTGGAAGCTCTGAACTTATCTGCTTTAGAATAAGCACTTTTTAAAGGAAGCACCGCAATTGCGTCATTCAAGTCGCTTTCGATTAAGGCATAGACATCAGCTTTGGGTGTTCTTCCAACTGTGGGATAACTTCCTGGATCAATATCAGTTGTGACCAAGGGAACATCTCCCCATAAGCTAACCAGATCAAAATAATTATAGGCTCTTAGGAATTTAGCTTCTGCCATGACTCTTTTACGGATATCCGTATCAGCTGGCACTTTAACAATAATCTTGTTTGCACGATATATAGCAGTATAACATTTCTGCCAGGCTGCTGATACTTTATCATTCAGTGGAGTTGCGGTGTACTTATCCAGATCCTGATAACCGGGCTGATCTCCGGTATTTGCTCCACCGGCATTACTTTCGTCTGATGGCATGATTTTAAGCATCAGCATGCTGGTCCAGCCACCATTCCAAAAATCCGATTGCATAATATCATAGACCGCAATAATGGCCAGATTTGCATCTGCATCTGTTTTATAAAACTCATCTTCAGTCAGCTTGCCAGGCAGTGGCTGATCTAAAAAATCTTTACTGCATCCTCCTATAGTAAGCATTATGACCATGCTTAATAGTACCGTTTTTATAGTTTGTTTCTTCATGACTTCGAATGATTAGAAATTAAAGGATAGTCCAGCCAGTATCTTTTTTGAAACAGGATAAGATCCTCTATCTATTCCTATGCTATTTCCTCCATTATTTCCACCTTCAGGATCCAGTCCTTTGTATTTAGTGAAAGTAAAAAAGTCGTCTAGGGATACATAGAAGCGGGCGTTCTTTACACTCAGTTTGCTTAACAGCGTATTTGGCAAGGTGTAACCCAACTGCATTTGACGAATGCGCGCATAAGATCCATCAAAAACCATCATGTCGCTATTATATACTCGAGCATCTGCATTTGGTGCAAACCAGGTATTTGTACTTCCATCTCCTGTCCAGCGATCTGTGTAAAAGAACTCGGGTAAATTAGATGTACGGCGGTCGTTACGTACAAAGCCAAGAATGACATCATTTCCCTTTGACCCTTGTAAGAATGCAAGGAAATCAAAACCCTTGTAGCTCAGGTTAATCCGTGCTCCGTAGGTAAAGTCAGGCACTGAATTGCCTATATTGGTTTGATCAGTTGGAGCGATTATTTTGTTTCCATCCACGTCCACAATGATTGGATCTCCAGGTTTTGGATTATAGCCGGTGAGCCCATTGTCTGCAATGTATTTGGTTATTTCCGCCTGATTCTGGAAGATACCGTCTGTTTTATAGCCATAGAAATACCAGATAGGAAGTCCTTTTTCAAAGCGGGTAGCTTGCCATCCTGTTCCTACTCCTGCGCCAAAAATCACCGGATATAAAGGATTTGTATAAGTAACCTCATTGCTGATTGGACTGATGTTACCAGCTATTTCATATTTAAAGTCATTTGTGTTTGCATTATGATAGGTAAGTTCAAACTCCCATCCTTTGTTTACAACATTACCGCTATTGACATCATTTAAGACATTTCCAGCAAAATATGGTGCAGAGCCGTTGGTAATCAAATCCTTTGTCGTTTTCTTATACCAATCTGCAGAGAACACCAGCTGATTATTAAAAAAATTCGCGTCCAAACCTAAATCAAGCTGCTCACTGGTTTCCCAAGTCAAATCATAATTAGGAAGATTTGAAGGAGCAGCTCCAAGAACAAAATTACCATTGCCATCCGCATATTTTTGAGCTTGTGTAATGGATGCGGCCCAAGATCCATTACCAACATTAGATAAGCTACCATTCTGCCCCCAGCTACCACGCAATTTTAGGTAATTGACCGCTTTGGAAATTCCGGCAGTATAGAAGTCTTCTTTTGAAATAACCCAACCAGCAGATATTGAAGGAAAAGTACCCCATCTATTATCTTTATAGAACTTTGAAGATCCATCACGGCGGATGGTTGCACCAAATAAATATTTGTTTTTGTAGTCATAATTTAAACGACTATAATACGAGAGCAGGGTTTCCGTCCTATAGTATCCATAAAGTTTTGCAAGCTTTTCGGGTGTATCAGATACAAATTCAGGGTAAGCCCATTTATCCTCTTCTTTAAAGATACCGGTATAACTTCCACCAACATTATTATATAAGTTCTTTAGAGAGGAAGTACCAAGTAAAAAGGTCAAATTATGGTTACCAAATGACCGGGTATAATTAGCAAAATTTTCCCATTGCCAATTGAAGTAATTAGTCTGAGAATCAAATCCATTTGCGGTAGAATTTAATCTTTCGCTTGAATACCAGGAGGTAGGATTCCAGCCATGAGTTCGAACGAAAGCCGCATCGATTCCAAACCGGGTAGTAAACTTGAGTCCTTTAAACAAATCAATGTCAGCAAATACATTTCCAACTAACTTGTTCTGATTAGTACGACTTTGCGTCTGTTGAATAATAGCGAGAGGATTTCCAAATTCCCCCTGCACATATTGTGAAATTCCATAATAATTACCATTTGCATCTTTAACTAATGGATTACCCAGTTTACTTTGTACAAAGGCAGGTAAATCGCCCGTATAGGTAACCGGTGTAAATGGATCCATTGATAACATACTTCCTACTACAGATCCATACTCGGTATTTTCAGATAGACCATGGCTTGTAAAGTTGGAATAAGAAAGTCGCTCACCTACGTTCAACCAGGATTTAACCTTGTTGTCTGAATTTACTCGGAAAGTATAGCGGTCAAATTTTGACTTATCTCCACCTATGATACCCTGTTGAGTGAAATAAGTACCACTAATCAGATAAGTTGATTTATCTGAGCCACCACTAAAATTAATTGTATGGTGCTGTTGAGGAGCGGTTTGGGTGACTGCATCAATCCAGTCTGTACCGTCACCTATGGTAGCAGCATCCTGAGCGCTGGGTCCTGTCAACTTACCTTCAGCAAGATATTGTTGGTATTGAGGCGCATTCATCAAGGAAAGTTTTCTTCCAAGTGATTGTTCGCCATACTGGAAAGCATAATTGGCAACAGGAGCCATTCCTAACTTTCCTGTTTTTGTGGTGATAATGATAACTCCATTTGCACCTTCAGCACCATAGATTGCTGCTGAAGCGGCATCTTTCAAAATTTCAATAGCGGCAATTTCAGATGGATCTATATATTCAATCCCCCCTGCCCTGACGCCATCTACAATGTATAAGGGCTCTGATGCCCGGTTTGATCCGGTTCCCCTTACACGGATACTAATTGCAGCGCCTGGAGAACCTGAATTAGGCATAATATTTACGCCTGCAGTTCTTCCTTGTAGTGCCTGATCAATTCTGCCTGATGAAACTGTTTTTAATTCTTCTGCACGAACGGATGAAATAGCACCCGTTACCAGACTTTTCCTTTGTGTACCGTAACCAACTACAATTACCTCGTTGAGGGCACTGGTACTTTCAGTGAGGACAACATTTAATGGGGAACTGCTTGATACGGTCACATTTTGCTCAAGCATTCCAATCTGACTAAAAACGAGTATAGAACCAATGCGAGGAACGCCGATTCTAAAGTTTCCGGACTCATTAGAACTCGTAGCCTGACGGGTTCCACGAACGGTTATGGTAACTCCGGGTAATGGACTGCCATCACTTTTTAAAGTTACCCTTCCTGTTACTTCTACTTGTTGTGCCCAAAGGTATAATGGACACCATAGAAAGCAGGAAATGAAGAAAATCAATGTAATTCTTCCTTTCATAAGAATGATTTTAATTTAGTTTATACTGGTTTGTTATTTAGTTGCTTTGGTTGCAACAGATCAAAAATAGAGTAGTACTGGATCAAATAACTATTTTTTACCCCTACAAAACCCATACAGACCAGGTATAGAAAGTGATTTAGATCATTTTTTATACTACAACACCACTACAAAGTTAAAAAACAGGTGATTATTTTTTTGTGCAGCAAAAAGAGGTCTTTTTTAGTGTATTAAAATTTCTTGTTTATGGACTTAATTACGGCTTTAAGTGTCATTCAGACCATTTTTGGTCTCTCCAGTAAAATATTTTATTTAAAGACATAAGGAATCATTTCTCTGCTTTAAGCTGATTTTCATTTTTAATACCTATACCTTTGTTAGATTATAATAAGTACATGAAAATTTCATTTTTACGCTATTCGGCCTTTACGCTACCCCTATTAATTTTGTTAAGTTCCTGTTTTAAGACTTCTAAGCTAGTAACTACTTCATCTATTGATACCGTAAAAGAGATATCAGATACGAAAAATGAGGATAAAAATACCCCTGCTGAAAATTTCAAGAACAAAGACTTTATACCGAATGAATTAGGCCGTGTGATGGTTCTGGAATATCATTTAATTGGGTCTCCCGAAGCACGATGGAGAAGAACTCCTGAAAATTTAAAGAAAGACCTTCAATTATTATACGATCACAATTATTATCCGGTAAGCGTTCATGCCATCGCATCAGGAGAGCTAAACGTTCCAGCGGGTAAAACGCCTTTTGCATTAACATTTGATGATTCAAGTGCAGGGCAGTTCCGGTATTTAGAAATGAATGGTAAACTGGTAATTGATCCTGAATGTGCAGTAGGTATCGTGGAAAACTTCAAAAAAGCGCATCCTGATTTCCCACTTACAGCTACTTTTTATGTGTTGCCGGCTGTAAAACCAACCCTTCGTCTTTTTGCTCAGCCGGAATACAAAAAACAAAAATTAGAGTGGCTGCAGAAAAACGGCTATGAAATAGGGAATCATACCTGGTTTCATGCCCAGCTATCGAAGCTAAGTGATGAAGAGGCCCAAAAACATCTGGGCATGTTTGTAAAAGAAATGCGGACATATCTTCCAGACTATGAACCCAAAAGTCTAGCCTTACCACTCGGCATGCATGCGAAGAACCGGGCACTTGAGGTTTCAGGTGAGTTTGAAGGAACTCATTACAAACATGAATCAGTGATGCTTGTCGGATCAGCAACTTCTGTATCGCCTTATTCTAAGAGATTTGATGCATTAGCGATTCAAAGGGTACAAGGCGGCGAACATCAGGAAAACCCAGAGAACTTCATGAATAGTCAGATTAAACATCAGACACGTTTTGTAAGTGATGGCAATCCAGAAACTATAACTGCTCCCGAAGCGTTAAAAGAGGAACTTAACGTCCAGCTAATCAAAAAATACAAGATTAACTGGATTAAAACACTACCTGAACGACATGAAAAAGATAGTACTTCTATTATTGCTAAGCATTAGTACGGTTGCTTTTGCTCAAACAGATACCCTTTCTATTACGCTTGAAAATGTCAAATACCCTTATCCGGTAAGCTTTATCAATTTGCAAACGGAGGGGCAGGACATGCGCATGGCCTATATGGACGTGAAAGCACCGAATCCGAATGGCAAAAGTGTAATTCTATTGCATGGTAAGAACTTTGGAGGCTATTACTGGACGAATGTAATTAAAGCTTTATCTGATAAAGGTTACCGGGTGATTGTTCCGGATCAGATTGGCTTTGGAAAATCATCCAAACCCTTTATCCATTATAGCTTTCATCTGCTCGCGCGCTTTAATAAACAACTATTAGATAGCTTGGGGATTTCCAGGACCGCTGTATTAGGACACTCTATGGGAGGAATGCTGGCTACTCGTTTCGCCTTAATGTATCCTGGCACAACCAGCAAGCTCCTCTTGGAAAACCCGATCGGATTAGAAGATTACCGAGCGATAATACCCTATTCGAGCACAGAAGATCAGTATAAAACTGAATTGAAAACAAGTGCGGCGAGCGTGAAGAAATATTATGAGTCCTCTTATTTTCCAGAATGGAAGCCTGAGTACGATTACCTCGTGCAGATTGCTGCCGGCGTAACGAAAAGTGCCGATTTCCCAAGGTACGCAAAAGTGGCTGCCATGACCTTTACTATGATCTTTGAGCAACCTGTTGTATATGAATTTCCGCTATTAAAAGTTCCAACCGTTCTGTTTATTGGAACCGCTGATAAAACGATTGTTGGAAAAGGAGCACTCTCGAAGGAAGATCAGCAAAAATACGGGCAGTACAACATCCTTGGTAAAACTACTGCAACCCAAATAAAGGGTTCAAAATTGATTGAGTTTGCGAACGTAGGGCATATTCCACATCTCCAGATACCTGATGTTTTTTTGAAAGCACTGATCGCAAATGTAGATTAATCACAGAGTGATATGATAAAACAAGCTGAGATCATTAGTAAAACTGTTGATTTTGTAAAGAATTCGCTTCAAAATGCAGAAAGCGGACACGACTGGTGGCATATAGAACGCGTATGGAAAAACACCCAGCTCTTGCTCAAAACAGAAACTGGAGATCATCTGATTGCAGAACTTGCTGCTCTTCTGCATGACATTGCAGATGCTAAATTTCACAATGGTGATGAAGAAATAGGTCCTGCTACGGCACGAAACTTCCTTCAGTCGCTAGCTCTATCCGAAAATATAGTTTATCACGTGGAACAGATTATCAGACATATCTCGTTTAAATCCAGTTTCGGACCTGTCTCCTATTCCTCTATGGAGATGAAAATAGTGCAGGATGCAGACCGTCTGGACGCTATTGGAGCGATAGGGATAGCCAGGGCCTTTACTTACGGCGGATATAAAAACAGGCAGTTGTATAATCCCGAAATAGCACCAAACCTGAATCAAACGAAGGAAGAATATAAGAATAGTACAGCTCCTACATTAAATCATTTTTACGAAAAACTGTTACTGCTAAAAGATAAAATGAATACAGCGAGTGGCAAAACAATCGCTAATCAGCGGCATGAGTTTATGGAGGGCTATTTGAAACAATTTCATGCCGAGTGGGTTGGAGAATTATAGTATAATTGCATTATGAAACTCCGGGTACTCGTACTGATCAATGCATTAGCTGTAGCTATCTCTTTAGGCATTGCCAACTATTACTTTCAACATAGCTGGATTCACCTTATTGTAACATTCGCAATAGCTCTGGTAAGTAGTTATATCGTTTTTTATTACTTGATAGAACGTTATGTGTACAGCAAAATTAAGCTGATCTACAAGTTGATACATAATTTAAAGCTAGGTAAGGAACTTAAGGATGCCTTAGGAGAATATGTAACGGATGACCCTATTAACGATGTGGAAACAGAAGTTAAAGAATGGGCCAGAGTGAAAAAAAACGAAATTGATTTATTAAAAAAGCAGGAGCAATTTAGAAGGGAATTTCTGGGCAATATATCACATGAACTTAAAACACCTTTATTTGCCGTGCAGGGTTATATTGAAGCCTTACAAGATGAAGGTTTGGAAGATAATGAGACTACAAGGGGCTTTTTAGATAAGGCTTCGCGAAACATTGACCGCCTGAGTCTTTTGATAAAAGACATTGATGCGATATCCAGACTTGAAAGTGGAGAAATCCAAATAAACTATAAGAAATTTGATCTTTCCTTACTGATTAAGGAAGTTATTGAACAAATGGAATTAAAGGCCAGTAAACAAAACATTCAGCTGGTATTTAAGGATAAGTATAATTTCCCTACATGGGTTAATGCAGATCGGGATAAAATACAACAGGTACTGATTAACCTCGTGAGTAATTCGATCAAGTACGGTAAGAAACATGGCAAAACCAGTATTAAAATATTTGAGCTACATGATCAGATTCTCGTAGAGGTAACGGATGATGGAATCGGGATTGAAGAACAATATCTTCCCAGGGTATTTGAACGCTTTTTCAGGACAGATAAAAGTCGCTCCAGAAAGATAGGTGGATCTGGAATTGGCCTTGCCATAGTAAAGCATATTTTAGAAGCTCATCAACAAACCATTACCGTGAGAAGTACGGAAGGATTGGGTTCTACATTCGCATTTACCATTGCAAATGCTTAAATTAATTTAGGCACAATACAAAAACTTAACATTGGCTTAACATTGGAACGGTATTTTTGCATGTATTTTTAAACAGACACATGTCATTAAATAGCATTATTCAATACTTTGTTCCTAAAGACAGAAAATTCTTTCCTTTATTTGAGAAAGCTAGTGGAAATCTCATCGACTTAGCTGAAGCACTTAACGAACTCGTAAACACTCCTGATATAGAGAAAAGGAAAAGACTGACCAAGGATATTGAAAAACTTGAACATATTGGAGATGACATTACTCACCTGATTTTTTTAGAGATGGGTAAAAACTTTATTACCCCATTTGACAGAGAAGACATGCATTCACTGGCTTCTGCATTGGATGATATTGCCGATTACATTCATGGTTCTGCTGCCCGAATGGAATTGTATAAAATTACAGACATTACTCCTCCCATTATTAAGTTGGCTGAACTGATTCTACAAGGTTGTATCGAAGTAAATAAAGCTATCGAAGAACTTAAAAACTTGAAGAACATCCGTTTAATCACAGATTCATGTGTTCGGATTAATAGTATGGAAAATCAGGCAGATATGATTTTTGACCGCGCTGTAGCTGATCTATTCGAGTTTGAAGATGACGCTAAAACTATCATCAAGTATAAAGAACTGTTTGCTGCCATGGAAACAGCTACTGACAAATGTGAGGATGTAGCCAATGTTTTAGAAACCATCCTGGTTAAGAACGCTTAACTGCTAAAAAAACTTATAAATGATCACTCCACTTCTGGTAATTGTCGTCATTCTGGCAATAGCCTTCGATTATATCAATGGCTTTCATGATGCGGCAAATTCAATTGCCACTGTTGTTTCCACAAAAGTTCTGTCCCCTTTTCATGCCGTTTTATGGGCTGCCCTATTTAATTTTGCAGCGTACTTTTACTTCAGTGATCATAAGGTAGCAAATACCGTTGCAAAAACGGTAATAGAGAATTACATTACCATCTATGTTATATTATCAGGCTTAATTGCTGCAATATGCTGGAATCTGCTTACCTGGTATTTCGGTATTCCTTCCAGTTCATCGCACACCCTTATAGGTGGTTTTGCAGGAGCCGGTGTCACGAATGCTTTGCTTCAGGGGGCTACTGCAGCTGATGCATTGAACCTGGGTTATGTGTTTAAAATTATCTCCTTTATAGTCCTTGCACCCGTTATAGGTATGGTTATTTCAATAATCATTACCTTAATAATAGTAAATTTAAGCCGTTGGTCTAAACCAGCGACCGCGGATAAGTGGTTTAGGGGACTTCAACTGCTCTCATCTGCTGCCCTAAGTTTCACTCATGGAGGAAACGATGCACAAAAAGTTATGGGTATCATCTATGTAGCCCTGGTAGCTAGTAACGTACTGAGCAGCTCTGATCCTATGCCTGAATGGATTCCTATAGTCTGTTATAGTGCCATATCTCTTGGTACAATGAGTGGAGGATGGCGAATTATCAAAACAATGGGAACCAAGATCACAAAAGTAACTCCTTTAGAAGGTGTAGCAGCAGAAACTGCTGGTGCCATCACATTGGGGATTACAGAACATTTTGCTATTCCTGTATCTACTACGCATACCATTACCGGTGCAATAATTGGTGTTGGTGTTACTAAACGTGTTTCGGCAGTAAGATGGGGTGTTACCATTAACCTTTTATGGGCATGGATTTTAACTATCCCCGTATCGGCAATCCTCGCCAGTTTAGTCTACCTGATCATCAATATTTTTATCTGATTACTTCAGTAAATTATCGATCGTATTATAAGAGACTGAATGATAATTTGGTCTCGCTTTTTTATAAATCTTTTTTGCCCACTCCTTGCCTGCTGCACTAGTGGCCAATTCTTTATAAAGCGGAATCAAAAACTTACGCCTTCCCACATGATTCAGGAAATTTTCTACTGCAGGATAAGCAGCTTGATAATGATGGCGGATTGCTAGTACATACCAGGCACAATTCAGCTCAGCATTCCCAGATTTTGTGAATCCAAACTCTTTATCAATCCCTGCCATATCTTTAGCATTCAGATCTGCTGGAAGAACCTTTATTAAATAAAGCTGCTCATTGGCCGAACGAAGCTTTGCCTTTAATCCCGCCGGATGTATTTTACCCTTCCATCCGGATACTAAAGAATCGATAGCCTGATACTTTGCGGACCCAATAGATGGGAAATTTAAAGGAATCCCAGGCTCATAAACCCATTGTTTAACTTTAATTTGATCTGCCCAGGCTACATTTTCCTTAAGCAATTGACTATCTAAATACGATAAGAAATCTTCTGTAGTGGCCGACTGAAAAGAGTGATTTTTAAAATAATCTTTTAAAAACCCATCCATACGGGCTCTACCTACGGTATTTTCAATGGTCTTCAATAAGAAGTAGCCCTTTTCGTAGGCAATATCGGTCATCCCTTCATCCGGATCACGCCCTTCGTAATCGCCTTTAAGGCGGGTATCCGAACTTTTAACACCCAAATCCTGAAGTGTTTCTTTTAAGCTTTCATAACCAAGTACCTCTTGCATTTTAGCTTCATCCTTACCATATATATCTTCTACAATCCGCCTTTCCAGGTAAACTGTGAAACCTTCATTTAACCAGAAGTCATTCCATGTTGCATTAGTAACCAGGTTTCCACTCCAGCTATGCGCCAGTTCATGTGCAATGAGGCTAACCAGGGAACGATCACCAGCAGTAACAGTAGGCGTTAAGAAAGTCAGCATCGGGTTTTCCATCCCTCCGAAAGGAAAGCTAGGGGGCAAAACAATCACGTCATAACGTCCCCAGCGATAAGGACCATATAACTTTTCAGCAGAGGTAACCATTTTTCCCATATCAGCAAATTCCCAGACTGCCTTATCGATCGCAATCGGTTCGGCATAAATGCCTGTTCGCGAGTCAATGGCTTTAAATTTCAAATCGCCAACCGCTAAAGCCATTAGATAGGATGGAATTGCATGAGGTTGCTTGAAATGGTATACACCTTTAACATTTATTTGCTGAGGATTCTCCGCACTCATCAAAGCCAGAAGGTTGCTGGGTACAGTTATAGTGGCATTATAAGTGAAACGAATTCCAGGACTGTCCTGGCAAGGAATCCAGCTCCGGGCTAGTATAGCTTCAGACTGAGTGAAAAGAAAAGGATACACCTTGCCGGCAGTCTGTTGCGGACTTAACCATTGAAGCGCAGATGCGTCGGGTGAAGTCGTATACCAAATCGTAACTTGTTTAGTTGAATCTTTGATCCCTACTTTCAGTGCGCTACCCAGATATTTCTTTTCAGGGCCAAAGGAAAACCCTGTCTTCTCTCCATTGGATAAGGTAACACGGATAACATGAAGGTTTTGTGTATCAAAAATAATTGAATCAGCACCTTTATGGTTTTCAATGGTCCATGTCGCCTTACCAGTTAATATCTTACTTTCAAAGTTTACGTTTAAGTCCAGATCCAGATGTTTAACAATAGCTTGATCTGGTTTAGAAAAGGAATGTGGATCAGTAGAAACCCCATTTTCATCAGTAACTTTATTTTGATTGCAGGATAATAGGGCTAAGGAAAGCAGAAAAATGATGTTTTTCATTAATAAAGATTGGATAATATATAAGAAAAATTAAAATAGTATGAAACGTTTACAGCGGTTCAGTATTTGTAATTTGAAATGCACTGTTACCAGGATTAAAAAGGAACTGTCACCCGGCCTCTAAGCAAACCTCCACTAGTATTCGATTGCCATAATGGGCCTTGTTTAATCAATCGGATCGCTTCCTGATTGTGTAATTCATCTATCCCTTTTTCAATAAGCAGATTGATAGGATTACCTTTAACATCTACATTAAACAGGACGATAACAGAATCCCGGGATATTGTTCTAAGGTCTGCATTTTGATTCTTGATTAAGTACTCCTGATAGATCTTCCATCCTGCAGCTGGCTTAACTAAATCCTGCTTACTGGTGGATGAATAACCTGATACAACCACCTCATTAAGGGAGTTTAATTGCTCTTTTGAAGTCATTACCATGGATTGAGTACTGGCTGTTCTAGATAATCTTGCATTAGGAGTAGATGCAACTAGCAAATCAGGATTTGCAATTGCTGCTGATGAAGCTGTTCGACTAGAGGCAATGATTTCTCCTTCCTCTTTTTTATTGCTACTCAGGGGAATCTTGACAAAACTTTCATTAATTGAAGTAGCGCTTACATCAGCAGCTTGAACCTTGGAGCGAGCTGAAGATCCAGATATAGGCACCCGAGACGAAATAGAAGGAACTGCAGATTGAACCTGAGAATTCGTTAATGGCAACGACCCTGATTGAACCGCTTTATTAGGCACTGTGGCGGCCACAAGTTGTTCTTCTTCTTTAATATCAATATCAGATTCCTCCTTACCTAGCCGATCCGCAGCAGTAAGTCTTACTTCTGTTTGTTTAGGGTTAACTGCAACTTTAGCTGAACGATTTGTGCCCTTCATAAAAAACAGAATGCTTGCTGAGACAAATAACAAGCTTGCTGCAGCAGCGACACTCAGACGCTGCCAGGTAAAGAACATCGCATTTTTCTTCACGTACTTCTGCGCAATACGATCCTCCAACTGCCTTTGCAATATACTTAAATGAGGGTGCAACGACCCTTTAATCGCCTCATAGCCATCCAGGGCTTCAGCTAAAAAGGGATCTTCTAAAGCATCCTTTTCAAGCTCATGCATCCCTTTAGGATCAAGCTGTCCATTCAGATACTGCTGTAAGAGGTTATATTTTAATTTATTCGTTTCTCCCATTGCGTTCCATACAATTTTTTAAGTTACGCTTCCCGTTCTGAATATAACTTTTCACTTTGTTCATATCAAAACCTGTACTATCTGCAACCTCTTTATAACACTTCTGCTGAAGATAAAAAAGGTCTATCGTTAGTCGTTGTTCTTCTGGCAAAGTCTCTATACACTTTTCCATGCTTAGCAACTGACTCTCATTATTTGTATCTATAGAAAGATGCACAACTTCGGGTCTTTCCATATTTTCGTTATCTAAAGATACAAAAACGTGCTTAGAATTGCTTCTGAGTATCATTAAACAATGATTGCGCGCAAGTGTGTACAACCAGCTTTTAAAGTTGCTGACTTCAAACTTTTTAAGCTTTTCGATCAGCTCTTCAAAAATCTGCATCACCGCATCTTTGCTTAGCTCCTCGTCCTTCAGATATTTCAAACAGAGCCCATACACGAGGGTCATATAGTCATTATAAAGCTTTCCCAAAATTTCAAGATCACCCGTTCGCCGATAAGCGGATAGCATATCAGCTTCCTCAACGTTTGTATGACCTTCTTTATTTTTAATAAACTTCAAAGCTTAAATTCTTTGACCAAGTATAGCTTTTTTTTGCGGATATATGGAAATGTCAAATTTATTTCATCCTGATTAAAACTTGATTATGAAAACGACCATCGCCTTAACTTCTTTTTTAGCATTCATACTACTCATCGGATTTAAAACCAGCGAAACTATTAAAGTTTCGGGCACGGTAACAGGTATTCGGATTCTGAATCCCCTGTCGGGCGTTCAGGTCGCGTTAAAGAACACCACACAGCGTACACAAACGGATGCCAAAGGAAATTATACTATGGAAATTCCTGTAGAAGGGAGCACCCTGCAATTCACTCTAATCGGTTATGAAAAGGTAGAAATCAAATATACAGGTCAACGGAGAATCAATGTGACACTGAAAGAAGAACAACATTTACTTGACGAAATAGTTGTAACAGGCTATGGCAAGCAACAAACAATGCGATCCTCACATAAGGAAATGAAAATGGCATTTGTTGCTCCAGGAATAGTTTCCACCCAAATTATACTACCAAATCCAGTAGGCCAAAACACAGAAACGTATGCGACAGTCAATGAAAACAGATTTACAGATCCACTAAACACTCCTCTGTCTACCTTTGGAATAGATGTAGATGCAGCATCATACAGTAATATTAGAAGATTTATTAATCAAGGACAGTTACCACCATCTGACGCGGTACGTATTGAAGAAATGATCAATTACTTCGCTTACGAGTATCCTCAACCTACCGGCAATCAACCTTTCTCCATCAATACAGAACTCTCTGTAGCCCCCTGGAACACACAACACCGTTTACTACGGATTGGATTACAAGGGAAAAAGATGGATACTGCAAATATTCCAGCTTCCAATATCGTTTTGCTAATTGATGTTTCAGGATCTATGAGCGATTACAATAAGCTCCCGCTGGTTAAATCATCATTAAAAATGTTGGTCAATCAATTGAGGGCAAAAGATTATGTATCCATTGTTACCTATGCCGGATCAGCCTCAATTGCTCAAAAACCTATATCCGGAAATCAAAAATCAGCTATTAAGGATGTCATCGACAATCTGGAAGCGAATGGATCTACTGCTGGAGGAGCAGGGTTAACTATGGCTTATGATCTAGCTTCAAAACATTTCATCAAAGGAGGAAATAACCGGGTAATCATGGCTACAGATGGTGATTTTAATATAGGCGAAACCAGTGATGCACAGATGCAGCATCTTATAGAAGCCAAAAGAAACTCTGGTGTCTTTCTCTCTGTTCTTGGCTTTGGTATGGGAAACATAAAGGACAATAAAATGGAGACCTTGGCAGACAAGGGAAATGGCAATTATGCCTATATAGATAACATCAGCGAGGGGCGCAAAGTATTGGTTACTGAATTTGGGGGAACTCTGTTTACTCTGGCTAAAGATGTGAAGCTACAACTCGAATTTAATCCCGCTTACGTTCAGGCGTATCGTCTTATCGGTTATGAAAATCGCCTGTTAAGCAAAGAGGACTTTAATGACGATCATAAAGATGCAGGAGATCTGGGTGCCGGGCATTCAGTAACGGCTCTATACGAAATCATTCCAGTGGGTCTGAAAAGTAGATTCCTGGCATCTGTAGATCCTTTAAAATATCAAAACAATAAAAAGCCAATAGTTATCGATAACAAGGAAATGGTTACTATAAAACTGAGATATAAATCTCCCGATGGTGATAAAAGCAAGCTGATTAGCACTACGGTTGCCGATACACCTAGGCAATTAAAGGACGCCAGTACAGACTTCCGATTTGCCGCTGCTGTTGCCGGTTACGGGATGCTTCTTAAGAAATCTGAGTTTATTCAACAGGGAAACTATCAGCAGTCAGCCGCTCTTGCTGCCTCTTCTATTGGCCCGGATAATGAAGGATTCAGGAGTGAATTTGTACGATTAGTGAAGGCTTCTTCATTGTTGGCCGAGGATTTGCTCTCCTCTACACAAAATAAATAATGAGAAGACCACTATTAGGGTTACTATTGTGTTCGACTGTACTACTAAGCAGTTGCGAAACGTTAAATCAAACTGCCCAGGTTTTATCCCAATCATTGGGAACCCCTACATCCTCGGAGATTGCCTTAGGACTTAAACAAGCTTTAGAACTTGGAACCAATACCAGTACCGAACGCCTTAATGCTAGAGATGGCTTTTTAGGAAACCTGACGATTAAACTCCTATTTCCTCCTGAAGCACAAAAGGCGGAGAAGACTTTAAGGTCACTAGGACTTAATTCATTATGCGACAATGTGATAACCAGTCTGAACAGAGCAGCGGAAGATGCCGCAATAGAGGCTAAACCGATATTTATTTCTGCTATTAAGCAAATGACGATCAGCGATGCCTCCTCTATTTTATTGGGAAATCAGAGTAATGCGGCTACTCAATACTTTCAAAGAGTGACTAATTCACAGCTGAATGCGAAGTTTCAGCCCATCATTCAAAGCAGTCTGGGCAAAGTAGGCGCAACCAAGTATTGGGGAGATGTAGTATCTCGTTATAACCAGATTCCTTTAGTTTCTGATATTAATCCAGACCTTACTGCTTATGTAACACAAAAAGCAATACAAGGACTTTTCGTTGAAATAGCAAAAGAAGAGCTTAAAATAAGACAGAATGTCTCTTCCAGAAACAGTTTGTTATTGCAAAAGGTATTTGGCTATGCAGATAAACAGAAATAAATAAACAGATGGGTTGCTACTTTAAACCAGCAGCCCATTTATTCATTTTGCTTTCTAGAATTGATAACGGAAGGCATCCATCTTTCAAAAGTTCATCATGAAAATCTGAAACTCTGAACTTTCCTTTAAATTCCTTTTCATACTTCCCTCTAAGTTCCCGTATTTTCATTGCTCCTACCTTATAGGATAACGCTTGTCCCGGAATAGCCATGTACCTTTCCACTTCGGCTATAGCTCCATCCTCAGTAATGGACTCATTCTCCATCATGTATTTTATAGCCTGCTCTCTGGTCATCCCTTTCAAATGAATCGCAACATCGACAACCAAACGGACAGCACGATGCATTTCATCCCCTAAAGCACCCATATGCTGGTACGGATCTGTATAAAGTCCTAATTCTTTTCCTAATGATTCGCTATACAAAGCCCATCCCTCACCGTATGCCCCATACCAGGCAAAACGACGGAATGCTGGTAGACTTTCATTCTCTTGCTGCAGTGAAATCTGATAATGATGACCAGGTATTGCTTCATGGAGAAATAAGGATTCCATTCCAGAAGTAATATTAAATTTAGCAGCATCCGGTACCGGCACATAAAAAATTCCAGGCCTTTTTCCATCAGGCGAACCTTGATTATATTCCGCACTGGCAGATGCTTCGCGGAATGCTTCAGTTTGTCGAATTTCAAACAGAGCCTTTGGTTTAGTTCCAAATAACTCATTGACGTTTGGCTTCACCCTTTCATATATGCCACTAAAGGCATTTAACACATCTTTTGCCGATTTAAAGGGAGTAAACCTAGCATTTGTACGCAAATAAGTAAAGAATTCAGGCAGATCACCAGAAAAGCCTACTTCATTCTTTACCAGCTCCATTTCTGAGCGGATCCGTGTAACCTCTGACAAACCAGTTTTATATATCTCTTCCGGATCTTCATTGGTGGTAGTATAATATTTCACAAAATAGGCATACATGTTTTTACCTCCTGGAATAGCTGATATCCCTGAAGACTTTCTTGCCCGAAGTAAATATTCTTTCTGCAGAAAAACAAGCAGTTTCTTATAATCAGGGATCACATCATTCTGAATCATTTGGATGTACTGAGCCTTCAATTCCTTTTTTTGCTGCGCAGTAAAGCTCGCAGGGAATTTATTCAATGGCCCATAAAATACACTTCTTGAAGGATCATCAACGACCATTGCCTGTATCTGCGGAATCATCTTCAGAACAAGAGCAGCAGGAAACACCACTCCTTTACTAATTCCCTTTCTCATGTTTGCAATAGCAGTATCAGTCCATGGACCAAATGCCTTCACTCTTACCAACCAATCCTGATAATCCTTTACAGTTTTAAATGGCTGAAAGCCATCCCCTGAACCCAGCTGAGCAAGAGTAATCGGCAATCCCCAAAATTGATTAAATGGAAGCATCCACGTCTTCTGTTTCAATCCTTCCAATTGCATATTCATTTCATAAGCAAGAACATCATAGCTGAGCTGATCGTTCGAATTTAATGAATCACGCTTAAATGTTTTAAGCTCGTTTAATGTCGACGTATAAAATACTAATAAAGTGTCCCGGTAAGCTTGTGTCTGATCATCAGGCAACACATCATTATACCGGTTGTCTCCTTGTTGGGTAGCATCCAAAGGATAAAGCTGGGCGCGCTTTTCCCAGTATTTACTAAATAACCCAGATATATCTTTCTGCGCAGGTGGCGTATTCTTGGTAGATTTTTGAACACAGGAGACGAGAAGAATCAATAATGCACCTGCTGCAAGCTGTAATTTCATATAAAAGTATATGGATTTATTTGCACAAATTACTCATTATTTGCTCTTATCTTCACAATCTTCCTCACTATTTTCATCCAGAGCACAATGATTTTGTTTAGGCAGTACTTTAACAGAAACTTCCTCTTCCGTTTGAACCAGATGTACAGCATATTCTGCTGGCTTAATGCTTCCTCCAAACTTCTCCGCATACACTTGCGTAAACTCTGCCCCGAAATAGAGAATGGCTGCTGTATAGTAAACCCAGGTCAGGATGACGATCAAAGATCCTGCAGCTCCAAAGGTAGATCCTGTACCTGCCATCTGAAGGTAAAAGCCGATTAACACCCTTCCAAGCATAAACAGTAAGGCTGTTGCAATAGCCCCTACACGTACATATTTCCATGAAATTATAACATCAGGAAGGAACTTGAATATAATGGCAAATAATATGGAAATAATAGAAAAGGTTAAAAAGATATTAAAGACCTGCAATAAGATAACCGTGATTTCTGGAAACAAACGACTTAATCTATCACTCAATCCAGCAACCAAACCATTGATTACCAAGGATACTACCAGTAAGAAACCCAGACTTATAATCATAGAAAATGAGAGTACCCGGTTTATAAGCAATTTCTGAATACCCTTTTTAGGTTTAGGCCTTACTCTCCAAATAATATTCAAGGTATCCTGGATCTCTGTAAATATGGCAGTCGCACCGATAAGGAGCACTACTATACTGATAATAAGTGAAAATGTAGAGCCGCCAGACAAGGCACTTTTCTCTATCAAAGATTGAATCTGCTGCGCGGCATCACTACCAACGAGTTGATTAATCTCCGAAAACAGTTTGCCTTGAATAGCTTCCTTACCATAAAATATGCTAGCCAGAGAAATAATCAACACCAATAAAGGCGACAAGGCAAATATGGTAGAATAGGCCAATGAAGCACTGTATTTAATTGCTTTATCATCTACAAACGCACTGGCAGAGCCCATAAAAACTTTCCCAAGATCTTTAAGATACTGTTTATTTAAACGCATAAAAGGCAGATTTTTTTAATGAAAAGTCTTTTATCGTCTAAATTGTTTTGACAGGCTTATATTTTCGGATCCTGAAGAAACACGTAAACCTACCGATGCGAAATAATCAACAAATCGAGATCCTTCGGTGGCATGTTAAAGCGGCTTGCCAAATCCAGGTTCGTTAAATGACCCTGATATAAATAAATGGCATTTCTCACACCCTGTTTTTCCCATATTACATTTTTTATCCCCCCCATATCACCAATATCCAATAAAATAGGAGTAAAAATATTAGTTAGCGCATAGGTTGCAGTCCGCGCTACCCTCGAAGCAATATTGGGTACACAATAATGGATCACATCATACTTGCGAAATACAGGATGCGTATGATTCGTTATTCTTGAGGTCTCAAAACAGCCTCCCTGATCAATACTCACATCAATAATGACCGAATTTGGCTTCATCTTGCTTACCGTTTCATCGGTAACAATACAGGGACTCCTTCCATGATTAGCCCTTAGAGCACCAATGACCACGTCGCAGCTTGTTATTGCTTTATTCAATACCAGAGGTTGAATCACAGAAGTGAACACCCGGCTCCCTATGTTATTTTGCAATCTTCGCAGTCTGTAAATAGAGGTATCGAACACTTTTACCTCAGCACCAAGCGCAATGGCCGTACGTGCCGCATATTCAGCAACAGAACCACCACCCAGGATAACAATCTCTGTTGGGGGTACACCAGTAATTCCTCCCAGCATCAAACCCTTCCCGTCAAACACGTTACTCAGATACTCTGCAGCAATCAAAATAGAAGTCGCTCCCACAATTTCACTCATTGAACGGATTACAGATAAGGAACCGCCTTCATCCCGAAGATATTCATAAGACAAAGCGGTAATCTTTTTCTTCATCATCGCTTCCAGACTCTCTGCTTTCAGTGAAGCCATTTGAAGCGTAGAAAACAAAACCTGACAAGGTTTCATCATTTCAATTTCATCAGCCGTTGGCGGACCAATTTTAATGATGATATCGGCATTAAAAATCTCCTTCTTATTGTACTCAATAATGGCTCCCTGTTCACTATAATCGTTATCAGAAAAATTAGCGCCCTTGCCTGCCCCAGTTTCAATAACCACCCGATGCCCGTTACTAACCAGTACGGCAACTGAAAGCGGAGTTAAAGCAATCCTGTTTTCTTGAAAAGATGATTCCTTTGGGATACCTATATACAGGCTATTTTTTCTGGGTTTAATTTCCATCATTGCTTCCTGAGGCTGCATCATAGCCTGCTTTGCAATGTCAGATAGTTCATTCATCATGAGATCTGTTCAATTTGAAGCCTAATTTACGCATTTGATACTATATCCGTGTTAATATCTCTTCCCTGTATTTCGGCTGTGAAAACCCTGCCATTATTTACTGTTAACTCAAGGGTTACCTTTACCACCTGATCGGGTATCAGATCAGGTATTTTTTCCGGCCACTCAATTAAACAATATTCTCCGGAATAAAAATACTCTTCATACCCCATATCAAAAGCCTCACTTTGATCTTTAAGTCTGTAAAAATCAAAATGATAAACCAGGCCATGCGGATATTTATATTCATTGACAATAGAAAATGTGGGGCTTGAAACTGTAGCCTCCACACCCAATTCCTTACAGAGCGCCTTTATAAAGGTCGTTTTACCGGTACCCATTTCCCCGTAGAAAACCAGTACACGATGTTCTCCTGCAAATAAAAGAAGCTTCCGGGCTAGTGCAGGAAGTTCCTCCAATGCTGAAACAATTTCGTTCATATCTTATTTTGGACTATAGGTAATATAAGGAACGATCATCTCTTCCATGGACACCCCTCCATGCTGAAACGTTTCATTATAATAATTTACAAAGTGATTATAGTTGTTCGGGTACACAAAATAACTATCCTCCTTGGTAAAAATGAAACTGGAGCTTACATGTAGTTTTGGTAAAAGTGCATCATGTGGATTTTTAATAAGAAAAACCTCTTTCGCATTGAAATTCAAATTCTTACCCTGCTTGTACCGTAAATTCGTATTCGTATTACGATCGCCAATTACCTTACTCGGATGTTTAACCCGTATCGTTCCGTGATCAGTTGTAATCACCAGTTTACAATTCTTCTGCGCAATCTTTTTCAATAATTCTAATAAAGGCGAATGCTCAAACCACGAAAGCGTAAGGGAACGGTAAGCCGCTTCATCATTGGCCAACTCTCTGATCATTGCCATATCCGTACGGGCATGCGAAAGCATATCAACGAAATTAAATACAATCGCATTTAAATCATTTCCCATCAGATTATTAAAATTCTCCACCAAATCCTTCCCTTGCTCATAGGTTAGTACCTTGGTATACGAGTGTTTAATATCCTTTTTCAGCACCCTTTGGATCTGATCTTTTAAAAATTGCTCCTCAAAAAGATTCTTTCCACCCTCATCCTCATCATTCTGCCACATCGATGGAAAACGCTTTTCCATCTCCAACGGCATCAATCCTGAAAATATAGCGTTTCTAGCGTACTGTGTCGCTGTAGGTAAAATACTGAAATAGATATCCTCCTCATCCAAACGAAAATGCTCCGTTATAATCGAGTTTAAAATTTTCCATTGATCATACCTTAAATTGTCGATCAGAATAAAAAATAACGGTTTAGAGGGTTCCAACAAGGGAAACAACTTCTTTTTCAAAAGCTGATTTGAGGTAACCGGACCACTATCAGGGTCTTTAAGCCAGCCGATATAATTTTTCTCAATGAATTTACAAAACTGAGCATTCGCTTCTGCCTTTTGCATGGTCAGGATTTCATGCATGCCTGCGTCTTCCAGCTTTTCCAATGAGAGCTCCCAGAAAATAAGCTTCTTATACACATCCACCCATTCACTATAGTTCAGATTATCATTTAAGGTCATCCCCAACGTGCGGAAATCCTGCTGATAGGCCATCGAAGTCTTTTCACTTACCAGGCGTTTATTATCCGTCAGCCTCTTTATTGTCAGCTGAATTTGCTTCGGATGAACTGGCTTAATTAAATAATCATCAATCTTTGATCCAATGGCATCCTCCATCAGATGCTCCTCTTCATTTTTTGTAATTAATACAACCGGCACATCCGGATTAATATTCTTAATTTCAGCAAGCGTTTCCAGTCCGGTAAGTCCCGGCATATTTTCATCCAGGAAAACAATGTCAAAATATCCGTTTCTAAAAGCATCAAGGGCATCGTGTCCATTTGTCACTGTGGTTACTTTGTAACCTTTTTCATTAAGGAACATGACATGGGGTTTTAATAAATCAATTTCATCATCAGCCCATAGTATGGTGGTTTCCTGCATATTATCTATCTAAAAGAATTTTTATATTTATTCGAAAAAATTATAACAATTAAACTTGTCTTTTGTATTCATGAAAATTAACAATTTTTGCTTAGAGAACATTTATTTTGAACAAGAAAAAGATAATTAACGACCCGGTATACGGATTTATAACCATTCAGTCTGATCTGATATATGACCTGATAGCGCATCCCTATTTTCAGCGTTTACGCAATATCAAACAACTTGGCATGACACATCTGGTATACCCCGGTGCGGTACATACCCGCTTTCATCATGCCCTGGGGGCCATGCATCTGATGAATCTTGCGATAGAGACATTAAGATGGAAAGGGCACCACATCACCGATGAAGAAGAAGAGGGAGCCAAAGTGGCCATACTGCTTCATGATATTGGGCATGGGCCTTATTCTCACGCATTGGAGAACACCATTGTAAACGGTATTTCACATGAGAATATTTCAATGCTCATGATGAATAACCTCAATATCGAGTTCGATCATAAGCTTGATCTGGCCATTCAGATCTTTCAAAACACCTATAGTAAGCCCTATTTACATCAGCTGGTATCCGGACAACTGGACACAGACCGTATGGACTATTTAAACCGCGATAGCTTTTTTACCGGAGTGTCCGAGGGGATCATCGGATTTGACCGCATTATTAAAATGCTCAATATTTACGACGGCTCTTTAGTGGTAGAAGAAAAAGGCGTTTATTCCATAGAAAAGTTCTTAGTGGCCCGCCGCATCATGTATTGGCAAGTTTATTTGCACAAAACTTCGGTGGCAGCAGAACATCTCCTGGTTAATATCTTAAAGAAAGCAAAGTCTCTCAGCAATGATGGACATGACCTATTTGCCACCCCAAGTCTGCGTCATTTCTTAACACAAACCATTACCAAAAAAGACTTTGAAGAAAACCCGCTTCATCTGCATCATTTTTCTAACTTAGACGATCATGATATTTACTCGGCAGTTAAAGTTTGGGTAACTGAAAAAGACAACGTACTTTCGCACTTATGTAACAATTTGTTAACACGGTCGCTGTATCATGTAGAAATAAGTCACATACCCTTCAGCAATCAAAGGGTAGAAAGACTTAAACAAGAAGCTTCAGCGTTATTAAATATTGAAAACCAGGACATTAAATACTTCGTATTTACTGATACCATAACGAATCATGCCTATAAGGCAAACGATGGAAGCATAAATATCCTGATGAAAGATGGAACAATTAACGATATAACAGCGGCAGCAGACAACTCCATTTTGGAAGGCTTGTCCAAGACGGTGAAGAAACATATCTTATGTTACACAAAAGAGTTAAATAATGCTAAATAATTAAATTAACTTCATTTGTGAAGCTATTATTTACAAATTTGATCATAAACTAATAACATATAACTTTACCCGATGCAATTTACTGCGCAACAGATTGGAATATTACTTAATGGAAGTGTGGATGGGAATCCGGATGTTACAGTAAATCAGCTGGCTAAGATCGAGGAAGCCCAGGAAGGCTCTTTGTCTTTTTTGGCAAACCCCAAGTATGAACAGTTCATTTATCATACAAATGCTTCTATTGTAATCGTCAGTAATGACTTTGTACCTACTGCACCAATAACATCAACCCTGATCCGTGTAGAGAATGCATATACCGCATTTTCTGTTCTCCTTCATCATTACAATACCTTTAAACTTGCTAAAACGGGCATTGAACAACCCTGTTTTATACATCCATCCGCCAAAATAGGAGCCGATGTATATATCGGAGCGTTCGTCTATATCGGCGCTGATGTGGTTATTGGTGATAATGCTAAGATCTATCCACAGGTCTATATAGGTGATAATGCCTCTGTAGGATCAGGAACAACACTTTTCCCCGGCGTTAAGGTGTATTACGACAGCCAGATCGGCTCAAATGTAACCATACATTCAGGTGCTATAATCGGCAGCGACGGATTTGGATTTGCTCCTCTGGAAGATGGCAGTTATAGCAAGATCAGCCAGATTGGGAATGTAATTATTGAAGACAATGTTGAAATAGGATCCAATACCTGTATTGACCGGGCAACCATGGGTTCTACGCTAATTAAAAAAGGAGTAAAACTGGATAACCTGATTCAAATAGCTCATAACGTAGAAATCAATACCAATGCCGTCATTGCATCGCAAACCGGAATTTCCGGAAGCACTAAAATAGGCGAACAATCTATTATTGGTGGGCAGGTTGGTATTGTGGGACATATTACGATTGCAAAAGGCTCACAAATTCAGGCTCAATCAGGGGTGAACCGTTCTATACAGGAAGAAAATAAAAAGTGGGCCGGCTCACCTGCTACTTCATTTAATAATCAGATGAGAGCACAAGTTATTTATAACCGACTCCCTGAACTGGAACGTAAAGTCGAAGAATTAGAACGCAAATTAAAGGAATTCACAAAATAAAAACTGATACTCATGCATCAGGATATGAACGTTAAACAAAGAACAATTAAAACAGCAATCACTGTTTCAGGAACAGGATTACATACAGGACAACCTGTAAATATGACTTTTAATCCTGCACCTGAAAATCATGGATATAAATTCAGACGAATAGATATTGAAGGTCAGCCCATTATTGACGCAGACGTTGACAATGTAACGGACACCTCCAGAGGAACTACAATATCTCAGAATGGCGCAAGCGTAAGCACAATAGAACACGTTTTAGCTGCTTTGGTAGGATTAGAGGTAGATAATGTTTTGATTGATCTTGACGGACCTGAAACTCCTATTATGGATGGAAGCTCTATCCAGTTCATCGATGCTTTGGAAGATGCCGGTTTTGTTGAACAAGACGCAGAAAGAGAATACTATCATATCCCTTTTAACATCCATTATACCGAAGCCGACAGAAAGGTAGAAATGGTAGCTATGCCTGTTGACGATGAATATCGGTTAACCTGTATGATTGACTATAATTCTCCCATTCTGGGAAGTCAGCATGCCGCAATCACCAGCATCGCTGAGTTTAAAAAAGAAATAGCATCAAGCAGAACCTTTTGCTTTCTTCATGAACTGGAAACTTTACTGGAGCATAACCTGATTAAAGGTGGCGACTTAAATAATGCCATTGTTGTAGTGGACAAAGAGGTCAGCAAAGAAGAACTAAAACATCTGGCCAAACTCTTCAACCGCGAAGATATTGATGTAGCACGGGAAGGAATTCTGAATAATATTGAGTTGAGACATCAAAACGAGCCTGCCCGACATAAACTGTTGGATATGATCGGTGACCTCGCCCTGATCGGAGTTCCATTAAAGGGCCACATTATGGCAGCCAGACCGGGACATGCTGCCAACATTGCTTTTGGAAAGAAGATCAAAGCACAGATTAAAAAAGAACGTAAAAAGAATCTCTACAAACCCTACGATCCGAGTGTACCCCCTTTATACGACACGGTACAGATCATGAATATTTTGCCCCACAGACAGCCATTTCTGATGATCGACCGGATCATGGAACTGACTAAAACATATGTGATCGGGGTTAAAAATGTAACCATGAACGAAGATCTCTTCCGTGGGCATTTCCCTGGTAGTCCCCTGTTCCCAGGTGTTCTGCAAATTGAGGCAATGGCTCAAACAGGAGGAATCTTAGTGCTCAGCACAGTTCCCGATCCAAAGAACTGGCTTACTTTATTTCTAAAAATAGAGAACGCACGATTTAAAGCTCCGGTGACCCCAGGAGATATCATCGTTTTTAGATGTGATCTGATGGCTCCGATAAGACGTGGCATTGCACAAATGAAAGGTGTGGGAAGAGTGGGCGAGAAAATAGTTGTGGAAGCCGAACTGATGGCTCAGATTGTAAAAGTTAAAAACGAAGAAGAATGATCCAACCATTAGCATATATACATCCTGAGGCAAAGATTGCAGACAATGTGGTCATTGAACCTTTTGTGACCATTTATAAGAACGTTGTTATCGGAGAAGGTACCTGGATTGGTCCCAACGTAACCATTATGGATGGTGCCCGGATTGGCAAGAACTGCCGGATCTTTCCTGGAGCAGTTATCTCTGCTATTCCCCAGGACTTAAAATACGAAGGCGAAGATACAACAGCCGAAATAGGCGACAATACCACTATCCGCGAATGTGTGACCATAAACAAGGGCACAAAAGATAAATGGAAAACTGTTATCGGTAAAAATTGCCTCATTCAGGCGTACTGCCATATCGCACATGACTGTGTGGTAGGTGATAATTGCATTTTTTCGAATAGCACTACCCTGGCCGGACATATCACCATAGGCGACTATGTCGTGTTAGCTGGAATGGTAGCCATTCATCAATTCTGCAAAGTAGGTTCTCATGCCTTCATTACCGGAGGTTCCCTGGTCAGAAAAGATGTACCTCCATACGTAAAAGCGGGTCGCGAACCACTTTCTTATGTAGGGATCAATTCTGTAGGATTACGACGCAGAGGATACACCAACACACAGATCAATGAAATTCAGGATATTTACCGTACGCTGTTTGTAAAAAACTACAATACGGCAGTAGCGCTCGATATCATCGAAGCAGAACATCAGCCAACAGAAATCAGAGATGAGATTCTGGACTTTATCAGAACATCAAACCGTGGTATAATGAAAGGATACCAAGGGGCATAACGACACAAAAGCCGGTACGGTACTAATGGAAATCACACTACATCATATTGGCCGGCGCTTTAATCGGGAATGGATCTTTGAGGATCTGAATTACACCTTTGAAAAAGGGGAATCATACGCCGTATTAGGAATTAATGGCTCTGGCAAATCAACCCTATTGCAGGTGATTGCCGGAAGTCTTACTCCTTCCAGTGGCACCATAACCTATACCACGCAGGATAAGAATATTGATATAGACGAGGTTTATCCTTATTTCAGTATTGCGGCTCCTTACATGGAATTAATTGAAGAGTTTACACTTACCGAATTCCTTGAGTTCCATTTTAAATTTAAATCTTCCTTACAGCATCTTAAACCAAAGGACATTATTGCCCTTATGGGACTGGAAAAGTCTGCCGATAAACTGATTAAATACTTTTCATCAGGCATGAAACAGCGTGTAAAACTCGCTGTCGCACTCTGCTCCGACACGCCTGTCGTGTTGCTTGATGAGCCTGCCTCCAATTTAGATGTAGCCGGAATCATCTGGTACAAAGATCTTGTGGCCCAATTTGGAAATAACCGTACCCTGATTATCTGCTCCAACCAGGAGTTTGAATATGATTTCTGTAATTTTGAACTTCAATTAGCGGACTATAAAAGACACTGATCGGATCAAAAACCTCATTTATGCCGGACAAGAAGGAAATAAGAAAGCAATATACCTTAAAAAGAAAGCAGATCCACCCCAACCAATTGGAGCAATGGAGTTTAGAAATTGCCCATCAGTTCTCTTTGATGAACTTCGAAAAGGTAAAGTATCTACATATCTTCTACCCCATCATTGGCAAACAGGAGATCAACTGCCTGCATATTGTCAATCAGATCCGCGAAAAACACTCAAACATTACCCTTGTACTTCCAAAAAGTAATTTAGTCGACTATTCCCTTCAGCATGTCATCTGGAGAGCCAACACCACTCTGGTGATGAACTCCTGGGGTATTACCGAACCCCATTCCGAAGAATATATCCCGGCAGAAAAAATAGATATGATCCTCATCCCTTTACTTGCCTACGACCGGGAGGGAAACCGCTTAGGATATGGAAAGGGCTTTTATGATCGGTTCATGAGCGAATGCCGCCCCGATGCAGCAAAAGTTGGTCTATCTTATTTTCCACCAGAGGATTCCATCCTTCCTCATGATGCATTTGATATTCCGCTGGATAGCTGTGTTACTCCCAACAAAATCTGGGAATTTTAAATTCATCCAAACTTCTTACTTGATTATTGTTTTGATTTTATCTAACAGGCAACTGTGTTGCACCTTCATCGCAGTTTTGATGCTTCGGAGCGAACAAGGTGCGGAGAAGGTGCGGACAAGGTGCGTATAATGTGCACTAAAATTAATAGCGAGATAGTACAAAATTAGCTCGGATGATTAGGTCTAAATGGAACAAGTAAACTGTTAATCTGTAAGTTTTTTTAGAGATCGAACTCTACCAGCACGGGACAATGATCTGAATGAATTGCCTGCGACAAGATAGATGACCGCTTTAGAGTACTTCGCAATCCTTCAGATACCAAATTATAGTCAATGCGCCAGCCCAGGTTCTTCGCTCGTGCTCCAGCCCTGAAACTCCACCAGGTATAATGGTGCGGATCGGGATTAAACTCACGGAAAGTGTCGACAAAGCCTGCGTTGATAAAGTTTTCCATCCACTCCCTTTCTTCGGGTAAAAAGCCGGAAGAGTTTGCATTTGATTTTGGATTATGGATATCAATGGGTTTATGACAGATATTATAATCGCCGGAAATGATCAGGTTGGGGCGGCTTAGTTTCAGCTGATCGACATAGACCTGAAAATCTTTCAAAAAGCGATATTTAAAGGCTTGTCTTAGATCGCCACTGGAACCCGAGGGGAAGTAGGTACTTAACACCGAAAATCCTTCAAAATCGGCACGTAACACGCGGCCTTCAAAATCATAATCGCAATCGCCACAGCCGTATTCTACATGTGTGGGACTTATTTTAGAGAGGATAGCCGTACCGCTGTATCCCTTTTTCTGGGCAGGGTACCAATAGTGCTCATACCCTAGTTTTTCTAATAAAGGAAGAGCGGTAATGATTTGATCAGGAGATGCTTTTATTTCCTGTAAGCATATGATATCAGGGTTTGCCGCCTCTAGCCAGGTAAGCCAGTCTTTACTTAAAGCAGAACGAATGCCGTTGACGTTGTAGGTAATGAGTTTCATTTCATGATGAGTTTACGGCGGAAAGACTCCTGAGTAAGTTGTTTTTCGAGTTTACGGACTTCTTTTCCTTTCAGTACGGATACTTGCATCGGAATATCTTTTACAGGCCGGTCATTTCGGTCTGTTTCAGTGGCAGCAATTTTATCAACCATATCATAGCCGGATACAATCTCTCCGAATACGGTGTAGTTCATATCTAGAAAAGGAGCCCCTCCTATGGTTTTGTATACGGTTCGGTGTGAAGCAGGAATTTTTCTTCCGTTTAGTTTGATTTTCTCTACGCGGTCAAGCTCTTCGTCCGTATAGGTTTTCCCTTGCACCAGGTAAAACTGTGAGGCACTTGAGGCTTTCTCAGGTTTATCATCCCTTGCTGCAGCCAAAACACCTTTTTTATGAAATAAAGCAGGATTAAATTCTGCGGGGATGGTGTATTTAGGTCCCCCTTCTCCAAGTAACTGACCTGGCTTTGCCTGTTTTGAATCAGGGTCGCCTCCCTGGATCATGAAGTCTTTCATCACCCGATGAAAGAGCGTTCCGTTAAAATAACCACTCCTGGCGAGTTTAACAAAGTTAGCCGTATGCCTGGGAGTTTCTTTATAAAGACGAACAATGGATGAGCCCTGCGAAGTGCTGATCCGGACATAAATATTCTGGTTTTTCTTGCTGAATAGATTATCGAAGAAGTTCGGTTTACTCTCCTGCCCTGCTTTTTTTTGAGAAGCATCCGGTTTCAATAGGACGCAAGAGGAAAACAATATGGTAATTAATAAAAAGGTGGTTATCTGTTTCATTCTTGTTCAAAATACGTTAGTATAAGTGTTTTCATGAGCATTTCCTGCTCCATAAGCGTATAGTTAGGCATCTGTTTAGCTAGTTTCCAATGCGGCCAGCCGTCCTGATCCAGCCCCTCCAGCTCATAGAATCCCAGTTCGCTGAATAACCTGCAGTTTGCAATATGCATTAATTCTTCTTTCTGTCTTTTGGAGAACTTTTTGGGTCCCTTGCCCAATTCCTGAACACCTATTAAAAAGAGCATCACTTTAATATCGGGCAGGTCAGTGTCAAAATCAGCAGCAATCTTTACCTGCAACTCTGTCCACTTCTTATTAATCTCAGCAGGTTTCATTTTGTATATGGTTTAACGGTACAAAACAAACATAATTACTTGAAATCTGCAAATAGTCTCTATTAAGCCATAATCCGGATCATTAATCTTATTAAGAAAAAAATTGTTATTTTTGTGAAAATTGATGACATGATTAAAGTATAGAAAAGAAATTATCCACATTTAAAACTTTAGTGCCTTGTTTTATAGTGGATTACTTTTTTTGAGAGCCGATTGTGGAAAACTCATTATTTTTATATTTTTTCCTTTTATTATTTTGCTGAAATTAAAACCTGCAGGACTATTTAAGGTATACTTAATATCCAGTACAAGCGTTCTTTAAACATAGTATATATGGAAGAAGATTTTGAATTTGAATTCTCTGAAGATCCTAAGTTTTCAGTAGAGCGATATGAAGAGATGATCAGGAATGAAGATCAGCTTTTTTTCGACTCAAGGGCATTTGAAAGCATCATTGATTATTACATTTCGCACAATGACCCGGTTAAGGCCTTACAGGTTGTTGAATTTGCTATAAACCAACATCCCTTTGCTTCCGCTTTTTTCCTTAAGCAGTGTCAGCTGTTTATGGCCACTAATGAGCCTGAAAGAGCCTTCGCTTCTTTAGTTAAAGCAGAAACATTAGAGCCATCGGATCCGGATATTTACCTTTTAAGAGGAAATATCTACGAATCACTGGAAAGACATCATGAGGCACTAGAAAATTACTTTAAAGCCTGTTCGTTAGCAGAAAGCACGGATGAGATTTTGCTTCAGATTGCTTTGGTTTATCAAAACCTGAACGATTATGAAAGTGCTATTGTCAACCTTCGCCTTGCTTTGGAGGAAAATATGGAGAATCAGGATGCACTTTATGAACTGGCATTTTGTTATGATGTAACCAACAGACAGGATGAGTGCATTGATTTCTATATGCAATATATAGACAAAGAGCCTTACTCCTATCCGGCCTGGTATAATCTGGGTAATGCTTATCATAAAATGGATTTATATGAGAAAGCAGTTGATGCCTATGATTATGCAATCCTGATTAAGGAGGACTTTTCTTCTGCCTACTATAACAAGGGCAATTCGCTGATCCATATGGATAAATTTGAGGAAGCGATTGAAACTTTAAAGCTCTCATTGGGTTATGAACCACCTAATGCGGACACGTTCTGTTCCTTAGGGGAGTGTTATGAAAAGCTGGAACAAATGGAGAAAGCCAGGTCCTACTATAAGAAAGCGGTAAAGATCAATCCTGAACTTGGTGACGCCTGGTATGGAATTGGTGTGACGCTTGATTCGGAAGGACGGATTTTTGAATCGCTGCATTATTTTAAAAAAGCACGAGATTCGGATGAGTCCTTCCCTGATTACTGGTTTGGAATTGCAGATGCAAATTATAAACTTGGAAATTTGGCCGCCTCGCAAAAGGCCTATCAGAAAGTAGTGGAACTGAATCCTTTGGATACAGATGCATGGCTTGACTTCTCATCGGTCCTTTATGAATCGAATGAGCTGGAAAAGGCTACTGAAACCATTCAGGAAGGGATTAAGAATAATCCGGACACGGCAGAGCTGTATTACCGCATGGTGGCCTACATTATTGCAACAGGAAAATTGAATGAAGCTATTGAGACTTTGGAGATTGCGCTTAAAATTGATCCAACCAAACATGAGATCTTATTTGAGTATTTGCCACAGCTGCAATCAAACAAAGCGATCATTGAAGTGATAAATAAATATTTAATCTAACCACCATTCACCAGAATAATAGAAAAATCCAATACCTTTTAAGCTGAGTATTGGATTTTTTTTTGAGATTTGTAAACGTATGTTAAATTATACTCTAAAAAATGTTCCTATCCGCACTGAAAAACCCCGCGACCATGGTCTTACCATGGTTATGGATAAAGGTTTAAGCGTTCGGGAAATAGAAGACTTACTTGAAGTTGCTGGTCCACATATAGACATTGTTAAATTAGGATGGACAACCTCCTATGTAACTCCAAACCTAAGCAGAAAACTAAAGGTATATCAGGATGCCGGCATTCCGGTATATTTTGGTGGAACTTTATTTGAAGCCTTTATCATCCGTAATCAATTTGACGATTACCGTCGCATACTGGATAAATATGGTATGAAACATGCGGAAGTTTCTGATGGCTCTATTGATATTCCTCATGAAGAGAAATGTGAGTACATCCGCAAGCTCAGTGAGCAGGTTACTGTAATTTCGGAAGTAGGATCTAAAGATGCTCAAAAAATATTTGCGCCCTATAAATGGATCAAATTAATGAAGGCAGAACTGGAAGCAGGCTCATGGAAACTTATTGCAGAGTCGAGAGAAGGTGGCAATGTTGGCATCTATCGTGAATCAGGAGAAGTAAGAGAAGGCCTGATTGATGAAATATTGACCGAAATCCCGAAGGATAAAATTATTTGGGAAGCACCACAAAAAGATCAGCAGGTTTGGTTTATCAAGCTGATTGGAACGAATGTGAACCTGGGTAATATTGCACCAGCGGAAGTTATTCCTTTGGAAACGATCAGGTTGGGACTAAGGGGCGATACCTTTAATCACTTCATTAATTCTTTATAACATATCATAGCGGGGCAATATTCATGAAAAGATTTGGGTTGATAGGTTATCCCTTAAGTCATTCTTTCTCTAAAAATTACTTTACTAAAAAGTTTGAGGACGAAAAGCTTACTGACTGCATTTACGAACTGTATCCAATAGATAACTTAAGTGACTTTGAGAAGCTCATACATTCTACACCTGATCTGTGCGGATTAAATGTTACCATTCCTCATAAGATTGGGGTTATGTTTTATTTGGATAAAATTGATCCGATTGCTAAGGCTATTGATGCCGTAAATTGCATCAAAGTGGTTAAGAGTAATTCATTGGAATCTATTTTTTCTGGTGAACTTGCTTCCACAAAAGTACGCCTTGAAGGATATAATACGGATAGTTACGGCTTTGAAATCTCCTTAAAGCCACTGTTGAATAAACACCATAACAAGGCCTTGGTTTTAGGAAGTGGTGGCGCGTCAAGGGCAGTTACTTATGTACTGAATAAGTTGAATATTAGCTACAAGGTCGTATCGAGAAAGAAGTCCCGAAAACAGATCTTGTATACCGATATTACTCCGGCACTACTTTCAGAGTATACTTTAATTATTAATGCCACCCCTTTGGGCATGCTGCCTGCCATAAATGAATGTCCGGATATTCCTTATGAACATCTGACAAAAAAGCATTTGTTGTATGATCTCATCTATAATCCTGCTGAAACTGTATTTTTAAAAAAAGGCAGAGAAATGGGGGCAACGATTAAAAATGGTGAGGAGATGTTACATCTTCAGGCAGAAAGATCATGGGAAATATGGAATAATAAATGAGGTTTGGCGTAATTTATACCGCCTTTGCCACCCTGCTACTATTCAGTTCTTGCGGGGGAGACTATGCGCCTAAGCCTCGTGGTTTTTTCCGAATTACCTATCCTGAAAAAAGCTACAGGATGTATAACGGAACATGTCCCTATAGCTTTCAATATCCAGCATATGCCGTAATAGGGCCTGATAGCACTGCACTGGCCGAACCTTGCTGGCAAAATATCAACTATCCTCAGTTTAATGCGACCCTTCATCTCAGCTATCATGTGATAGATTCGAAGAAAACATTTAATGCGCTGACAGAAGATGCAAGGACGTTTGCCTTTAAACACACTTCTAAAGCGACTTCTATAGACGAGGGAAGAATTGCAGACCCGAAAAGGCGCCTGTACGGCATTTATTATACCATTGAGGGCAACACGGCATCCTCTGTTCAGTTTTACCTCACAGATAGCAGCAGACACTATTTAAGAGCTGCTCTATATTTCAATGAAGAACCAAGAGCTGACTCCATTCAACCGGTGCTCAGCTTCATCAAAAAGGATATTGATGTCATGATTAAAACCTTTCATTGGAATTAATTGATGAATAAGCCATTTTTTAAGTTCAAATTTGAAGTATGATACAGGTCAAATGTTTTGTATGTAATCCGTTTCAGGAAAACACGTATATTTTATATGATGAATCAGGGGAATGTGTAGTTATTGATCCAGGTATGTATACGGGTAATGAGCAAGATGAGGTGGTTCATTTTATCAGGACACAAGGGCTCGAACCAGTACTGCTGCTGAACACGCATTGCCATATTGACCATGTGCTGGGCAATAAATTTATTTTTGACAGCTATGGTTTGCTACCCCGCTTTAATGAAGGCGAGTTACCGGTACTTACATCGGTATCTGCTTATGCTGCACCTATGGGCATTCAATATGAAGTATCTCCATTACCAGAAATCTATCTGGGAGAAAGCGGAACGATTACTTTTGGAAATAGCTCGCTTGAAATTCTATTTGCTCCCGGCCATTCGCCTGCGCATGTATGCTTTTATGATAAAGAGGACGACTTCCTGATTGGGGGAGATGTTTTGTTTTATAAAAGTATTGGCCGGACGGATGTGATAGGAGGAAATTACGATCAGCTGATTCAGAGCATTACACAAACACTTTTTAAACTGCCAGATAGTTGTATGGTTTATCCCGGACATGGTCCAGCAACCACAATAGGGTTTGAAAAATTGCATAATCCGTTTTTGAACTGATCCACCAAACACATGAATACTCCTTATTTTATAGCTAAACGATACCTGTTTTCCAAGAAGTCTATCCATGCAATTAACTTCATTTCAGGGATTTCAATGCTGGGTGTATTTGTAGGAAGTGCCGCTTTAATCATCATTCTATCGGTATTTAATGGGTTCGAGAACGTAGTGCTATCCATGTATAATACTTTTACTCCGGAGATCAAGATTGAACCTGCTCAAGGTAAGAGCTTTGATCCTCGAAAAGCCGTTTTCACAACGCTGAAAAAGGATCCCCGGATTATCAATTATACGGAGGTTTTACAGGAAAAGGCGTTGTTACGATATGGAAAAAGACAGCATATTGCCACTGTTAAAGGAGTAAGTGAAGATTTTCTGAAACGGAAACAATTAGACAGCACCCTGACAGATGGAGCGTTTACGCTTCAAAAAGATGGCATAAATTATGCTGTGGTTGGGTCTTTGGTTCAACTATATCTTTCTGTTAATATTCATGATGATTTTCAGAGGCTGGATATTTACACCCCAAGGAAAGGTGCCGTTAATGCCATAAATCCGGCAGATGAGTTTACCGTAAAGTCAATACACCCCATGGGTGTGTTTCAGATCCAGCAGCAATTTGATGAAACGGTATTGGTTTCATTGGAATTTGCAAGGCAACTGCTGGAGGAGAAAAATAATATTTCGAGCATTGAAATTTATTTGAAAACGGATGTATCTGCTGAGGCCTTTCAAAAAGAGATAGCAAAAGCGCTGGGAAGTCAGTATGTAGTAAAAAACCGCATTCAACAGAATGAATTGCTCTATAAAATACTCAATTCGGAAAAGTGGGCCATATTTGTGATCCTGACCTTTGTGCTCATCATTGCGGTGTTTAATATTGTAGGATCCCTAACCATGCTGGTTATTGATAAGAAAAAGGACATTGTAATTTTAAATAGCATTGGAGCGGGTACTTCCTTAATTCAGAAGATCTTTTTCTTTGAAGGAATGATGATATCGCTGATTGGATGTATCTCAGGAATGGCAGCAGGTCTTGCTTTCTGCCTTGCACAGCAACACTTTGGATTTATTAAAATGTCTGAAAAAAGTTTTATCACCGATGCTTATCCGATTGGATTGCAGGCAACTGATTTTATTCTTGTTTTCCTTACGGTAACTACGATCTCCATCATTACCTCCGGCATTTCATCAAGGCTAAGCATCAAGACACTCAGCCAGATGAAGGAGCAGTTATAAGTATTTTCCGGGAACTAAATAGTTTTTTACATAATCAGAAACACCTTCTTCGAGGGTGTGAAATGGGTTGTTATAACCGATAGCAAGCAGTTTATGCATAGGCGCTTCGGTAAAATACTGGTATTTATCGCGAATATCTTCGGGTGTAGGAATAAAGCTGATCTCAGGTTCCTTGTTCAAAGCTTTAAATGTATTGGTTGCCAGGTCAAGGAAGGTCCGCGCTTTTCCGGTACCCAGGTTATAGATGCCTGAGTCTTTCCTGTGGTGCATAAAGAAGTACAGGACATTGATCACATCTTTCACATAAACAAAATCCCTCATCTGTTCCCCATCTTTAAATTTAGGGTTATGCGACTGGAATAATTTCATTTTACCGGTTGCCTTAATTTGATTAAAGGTATGCAGGATGACAGAGGCCATACGACCCTTATGGTATTCGTTGGGGCCGTACACGTTGAAGAACTTCATACCCGCCCAGAAATAGGGAGCACGCGGTTGTTTCAATGCCCATATATCAAAATCATTCTTTGATTCGCCATAAGGATTTAGTGGTTTAAGCGTATTGAGTGTGCGCTCATCATCCTCGTAACCTTGTTCTCCCAGTCCATAAGTTGCAGCTGAAGAAGCGTACACTAAAGGCAGGCCGAACTCGACACAGGCATTCCATACTTCTTTCGAGTACTCCAGATTGAGTTCATTTAAAAGCGTGTGATCGAATTCGGTGGTATCGGTACGGGCGCCAAGATGGAAAACAAACTGGGTATGTACATGATTTGCACGAATCCACTGGATAAAATCCTTACGGTCAATTTGATGCGAAAACCGCTTTCCTTCAAAGTTTTTATTTTGCTCAGCACTGGAAAAATCATCTACTAATACCAGGTCATAAAAACCTTCGTCGTTCAATTTTTGAACGAGACAACTACTAATAAATCCTGCTGCACCTGTAATAACGATCATAATTTATGAAAGGGTTTTAAATAAGAAACAGGTGTTCTTTTACTTCTGGAATGACACCTGCACTGACCGCTTTAGAAAACAATAATTCTATAGCACTCCGGCCCTCTGAGCCCAAATCTACAGAATATTTATTTACGTACAGTCCAATGTGCTTATACATCACCTCATCTTCCATGGTCTGCGCATGGCTTCGTATGAATGCTATACCCGAAGTAGGGTTCGTAAATGCATACTCTACACTTTTACGCAGCACCCGGTTTATTTTATGTTTGGTATCCTGATCCAGACTTCTTTTGGCAACTATCCCTCCTAATGGAATAGCACAGCCTGTTTTTTCTTCCCAGTAAGCACCCAGGTCTATAACTTTATGCAGGCCCTTCTGTTCATAAGTAAAGCGATTTTCATGAATGATCAGTCCCAGATCTACCTTACCGGAAAGTACTGCCTCTTCGATCTCGGAAAATACGAGCTCTACTTTATTCTTTACTTCCGGAAAAGCCAAACTAAAGAGAAAATTTGCGGTAGTAAACTTCCCCGGGATGGCGACTGTTTTATCGGTATATACGGTTCCTGAATCGGTAACCGGGTATTTGGATATAACCAGTGGCCCAACACCATAACCAAGGGCACTACCAGAATCGAGCAAAACGTAGTTCTGTACACAGTAGGCATAGGCATGGAAACTGAGTTTAGTAACATCGAGATCCTGGCGAAAAGCTTTATGGTTCAATGTTTCCACGTCATCGTAAAAAACCTCAAAATCAAGCCCTTCGGTATCTATTTTATGATGGATCAATGCATCAAAAATGAAAGTATCATTTGGGCAAGGAGAAAAACCTAATTTAAGCTTCATATAATGTTTGATATAACTGTATTAACTGCTCATTAAGCGTATGAATGGCAAGTGGAATATCCCATTGCGTAGTATCCCGTCGTTCCACATAATTAGAAACCGATCTTATCTGGATACAGGGGATCCCCAGTTTATTACAAGAGTAAAAGAAAGCGGCTCCTTCCATAGATTCCACATCAGGTTGCAATTGCTGAACAATAACCGCAATTTCTTGTTCACTGCCATGTATCGTGTTTACTGTAATACCTTTGGCTTGAGTGATAGTTGAGGTAAGCGATTCCAGGGTTTGATACGGGATAGGATGTGCCATTCCTGTTCCAAAACCCAATTGATCAATGGAGATAAATGATGCCCCATCTGTAGCACCGAGTTCTGAAAAACAGTCCTCCATTACCTGTACGATTTCCCCCAGTTTAAGGCTTCTGTTGAAACTTCCGGCTATTCCGGCATTCATAGCAAAATCAAAAGATGGTGATGAAAGGACTTGCCCCATTGCAAAGGCTGTTGCCACCATTCCTACTCCTGTGATCAGAATAAAAACCTGATTAGTACCCATATAATTAATTCCACGTTTTAAATTAAAGCGCGAAAGGAATGGTGCAATCTCAAATTCGGTAGCTGAGACAATCAATGATTTCATTGGACGAATATACAGAAAGCTGAAGGCTGCATAATCATTTAAGACATCAGTTTTAAGTATATTAGCACTTTATTAAATTTAAATGATATATATCACCCGAAGAGAACAGTTCAATGCAGCTCATAAATTATTCAGGGAAGAATGGAGCGATGAGAAAAACCTGGAAGTTTTCGGTAAATGTGCAAACCCCAATTGGCACGGTCATAATTATGAGTTGTTTGTTACCGTAAAAGGAGCTGTCAACCCGGAAACAGGCTATGTAATTGATTTAAAAATATTGAAAGATATTATAAAAAGTCACGTGACCGACAAATTGGATCATAAGAATGTAAACCTGGATGTAGACTTCATGCAGGGAAAAATGGCTTCAACAGAAATAATATGCATCGAGATCTTCAATCAGTTACAACCTCACATTGAGTCGCAAGGCGTTTTTCTACATCAGGTTAAGCTTGTAGAAACAGAAAACAACTATGTAGAATACTATGGGCACCAGCCAATATCTTAAGAAATGAAAGAACACGATTTGAATTATTCAACCGAAGATAATGAAAAGGGATACGAAAAAATTGAACGATATAATCCGTTAAAAATTGAACGTATAGCTTCGCATTATGCTGAAATATTAGCAGATCTGGGCGAAGATCCAACAAGAGAGGGACTGTTGAAAACACCCGAAAGAGTGGCTAAGTCTTTACAATTCCTGACGCATGGTTACGACATCAAGCCAGAAGAAATCTTGCGAAGTGCGATGTTTAAAGAGGAATACAGCCAGATGGTAGTGGTAAAAGACATTGAAGTGTATTCTATGTGTGAGCACCACCTTCTTCCTTTTTTCGGAAAGGCTCACATTGCTTATATTCCAAACGGGCACATCGTAGGCTTAAGCAAAATACCCAGGGTGGTTGAAGCATATTCCAGAAGATTGCAGGTTCAGGAGCGTTTGACAAATGAAATCCGCGACTGTATCCAAAAGACTTTAGCTCCCCTGGGAGTTGCCGTTGTAATAGAATGCAGACATTTATGTATGTCGATGAGAGGAATTCAAAAACAAAACTCGGTTACGACCACTTCTGCTTTTACAGGTGCTTTTGCAAATGAAAGGACCCGTTCAGAATTTCTTAAGTTAATAACAGCAAGCCTGGATTAATTCCAGCTATATTTTAACTATAACCCCGATTGAATGAAAGCGTATATTTTCCCTGGACAGGGTGCTCAGTTTATAGGAATGGGCAAAGACCTGTACCAACAAGAAACCGCTAAAGAGTTATTTGAACAAGCTAATGAAATTTTAGGCTTCCGCATTACGGACATCATGTTTGATGGAACGGATGAAGAATTAAAACAAACGAGCGTTACCCAGCCCGCTATTTTTCTTCATTCTGTGATACTTGCTAAATCTTTAGCTGAAGCATTTGAGCCGGATATGGTTGCAGGACACTCTCTTGGCGAATTTTCTGCCCTTGTATCAGCTGGAGCGATTCAATTTGAAGATGGATTGCGACTAGTTGCAGCCCGCGCGAATGCTATGCAACGGGCGTGTGAAATTCAGCCTTCTACTATGGCAGCTATTCTAGGCCTCGATGATTACACAGTAGAAGAAGTTTGCGAAATGATCAGTGAGATTGTGGTGCCGGCAAATTATAACTGTCCGGGACAGATTGTCATATCAGGAAGCATTGAGGGTGTGGATAAAGCCTGTGCAATGCTACTTGAAAGAGGTGCGAAGCGTACTATAAAACTGAATGTGAATGGAGCTTTTCATTCTCCACTGATGGAATCTGCAAGAGCAGAACTAGCTCATGCGATCGAATCTACTAAAGTAGTTTCTCCTACATGCTCAATCTATCAAAACATTGATGCAAAAGCACATACAGATGCAGAAAGTATCAAACACAACCTGATTGCTCAGCTGACAGGACCAGTTAAATGGACTCAAACCATACAAAGAATGATTCAAGATGGTGCTACTTCATTTACAGAAGTTGGTCCCGGTAATGTACTGCAGGGTTTAGTTAAAAAAGTAAACAGATCTATGCCTACGCAAAGTGCATCATAAAATAAATTTCAATGCTTAAAGTTTAATACTTATTGTGAGCGCAACTTTTAAGATACGAATCATTTTATTTCTGTTAACACTAGGCTGTACAGCTACCGCTTTATTAATTAATTTTACGTACAGCAAAGATGAGTTACTGGATTTTGATGCTAAAACGTTAGAGACTCGCCTTCACAAGAAAGAAAAGTTCATCAATGATTATTTGGGCGATTCTGTAAACTTTAACGCGCTCCGGACCATTCACAAAGATCCAAGGCTTGCCATAAATTTAATTCAGACATTCCGGGATGTCAAGACAATTTATGTACACACTTATAAGAATAACCAATTGGTATTCTGGGGAGCAAATAGGGTTGCTCCTCAAACAGATGCTGGTTTAAAGGAAGGAAGTAACCGAATAAAAACGCACAATGGATGGTATGAAGCTATAAAAAAGACTTCCGGATCCTTCTCTGTAGTTTGTATCATTCCTCTAAAAGCAGAGTATAAATTTCAGAATTCGTATCTGAAAAACATATTTGCCGAAGATCTCATTAAAGACAATAACCTTGAAATTGCCGGTCTCAGTGACAAAAAAACATATACCATTAGAAATATTGAAGGCGATTTTATGCTTTCAGTTAAACTAAAATCGTCCTTAACAAACACCTTTTACTCTACGTTAGAGCTATCCATGTGGGCTCTTGCCGTACTCTTCGCTACTATTTTTATTAATTATTTAAGTGTCTCTATTGCTTCAAAAGGACATGTAAAGGCTGCAACCTGCCTTTTTTTCCTATATTTTTTGATTTTCAGAGTCTGTACGCTCTATTTTCCTTATCTGGACAAGGTATTTAACGTGAGCTTATTCGATCCCAGGCATTTCAATGACGGATTTTTACTTCCCTCATTGGGCGACTATCTGCTCAACACACTTATTATAAGTTGGTTTTTATGCTTTATTTATAGTTTCCGTAAGGATTTGAAGCTGACTACATTGCCTATAAATAAAATAGCGGGCATCATTATCTTCATCCTTTTAGGCTTGATTATTTATCTGATTGCCAGTCAGCAAAGTGATTTGTTTTATGCGTTAATCATAAAATCAAATATTAACTTCGACCTTACCAATATTTTAAATCTAACAGATCACAGTTGGATCGCTATTTTTCTACTCTATATTTCCGCCTTTAACCTCTATCTTGTACTGGAAATTATCCTGGCTATCGGAGATAAACTACCTATTTCAAACCAGACAAGACTCAAAATATTTATTAACGGAGTTATTATTCTCCTACTCATCAATCTGATTCTGGGTACTATAAATGTTTACATCCCTTTATTCTGTATTATACTATTTATTAGAGGATACTGCTTTTATACAAAAAAGAAAAACTACCGTTTGGTCATCTTTTTGTTTAGTGTACTACTTTTTTCAATCATTGCCTCTATTAAACTGTCTTCCTTTGAATTTGAAAAAGAAAGAGAGTTAAGAAAGGTAACTGCCTACAAATTAGAATCGGCTGATGATCCCAATGCTGTCCTACTTTTTATGTCATTGGAGCAAGAGATGAGTAACGACGAATTTATAAAGGAGTACTTTAGAAAACACACTATAAATAAAGCGATTCTGGATGATAATCTAAAAAAACTTTATTTTGAAGGTTACTTGTCCAGATATGAATTTGAAACTTTTACATTTACTCCAGGGCAGGAATATAACACAGCAGATAGCACCCAAATCCACAACTACAGGAACCTGGTACTGGCTGGATCTATTAAAGTTTCCGAAAATTTCTATCGTGTAAATAATACTTTTGGATTTCAGAACTATTTTGCGATCATTCCGGTAAAAGATCAACATCGGCAGATTGGGACACTAATCATTACTTTAAAATCTAAAACATTTAAGAATTTGGGTACGTTGCCCGAAGTGCTGATAGACAGCAAAATGATTTCCGATAAGGGATTGAGTAATTATTCATTTGCCTTTTACCTGGATGGGCATTTACTCAATCAAAATGGCAATTACACTTACAATTTAATTAATAATACTTTTCCGGGTAAAATCAATCAGTTTATTTTTACTGAACAAAATGGGTACAGTCACCTTATCTATCAGTCTAATGCCAAGAAACTTATTGTAGTAAGCCGTCCGATCTCATCATTGATCATGAAGCTGGCTTCTGTATCCTTTATGTTTCTGGTAATGATACTCTTGACCGTTTTCATCGGCTTGCTGTATCAGCTATGGGTAACCTTTCACGACGAAAATTTTATAATTGACCGAAATGGATGGAAATACCTTTTATCCCGGCATCGTATTCTATATAAAACAAGGATTCAGGCATCACTTGTAGTCGCTATTGCTTTTACGCTATTGATGGTTAGTTTGATCACCTATTTTAGTATCAGTAGTCAGTTTAAAAATGACTTGGAGAAAGATGTAATCGAACAAGTCAATCAAATCAATTCAGGATTAGAAAAGAATAAAATTTTCAAGAATGAAAAGTTAATGGCTACAGAAGAAATGTTGCGGACATTCTCTGAAATAAACGCGACAGACTTAACCCTTTATGATGTACAAGGCCGATTACTTTTTACTACACAATATAAGATCTACGATAATGGATTTCTAGAGCCCCGCATGAATGCATTGGCTTATATCTATCTCCAGAGGCTTCAACGCTCAGAATACCTCAATGAAGAACTGGTGGGCAGAATGAAATATGTAACCGCTTATCAACCTTTAAGAAACGATAGGAACGAAACAATTGCTTACCTCAGCATACCGAAATTTTCTTTTGAGCGCGATTATGACTCCCGAATTGGTCACTATCTAAATACATTGATTAATGTATATGCGCTTGTACTAATTATCATTGCCATATTTGCCATATTCCTCGCCAACCAGATTACATTTCCGCTTACATTAGTGAGTAAAAGCCTCAGTGAGGTTAGTATTGATGGAAAAAATGAACCTATTAAATGGGAAAGCAATGACGAGATAGGCAGCTTAATCAAAGAGTATAACACGATGATTTTAGCGTTGGAAGAAAGCGCCAGGAAACTTGCGCGCTCTGAAAGAGAATCAGCATGGCGTGAAATGGCGAAACAGGTCGCCCATGAAATAAAAAACCCGCTTACTCCATTAAAGCTAGGCGTACAACTGCTTGAAAAATCATGGCGTGAAAATGATCCTAATTTTAGTAAAAAGTTTGAACGGTTCAGCAAGTCGTTTATCGAGCAGATTGAAAGCCTTGCATTGATTGCTTCAGAGTTCTCTAACTTTGCTAAACTTCCAGACACCCCGTTTTCAAGGATTAACCTGATAGAAATCATCAAACGATCGATAGACATCTATGCAGATTCCCCTGGACTTAACATCTCCTTTAAACACGATATGCCCGAATTCTTTCTTAACGGAAGTAAAGATCATCTTTTAAGAATATTTAACAACCTCATCAAAAATGCAATAGAGGCCATTCCTGAAACAGAACCGGGTTACATTAACTTATCGCTCAAATCGGATGGTCAATTTGCCATAATAACGGTTTCAGACAATGGAAAAGGTATCCCTGAAGATTTGAAAGATATTATTTTCAACCCAAATTTTACTACAAAAAGTTCGGGGACAGGGTTAGGCTTAGCCTTCGTTAAACAAGCCATAGAGAACATGCTAGGTACCATTACTTTCGTTACGGAACAGGATAAGGGAACTACCTTTTACTTGCGCCTGCCTATAGTAATTTAGCTGCTTTAAATTAGCGTAAAGCTATTGTTACCTTACCAACAGTATAACCATCTGCATACAAAATAATCGCATACTCCCCTTTTTGAAAAGGCACCGTCTTATCCCAATCGATAGAAAACAACTTCCCATATGTATTATCGAAATCTATCGTTGTTTTATATGTATACTGCATTTCGTCATCGTTGGCAGTAAATAAACTTCCCCCATCAGCAATTAAAAGGTTGCCATTAGGGTCAATAATTCGCATAAAAATATCATGTGTCGTCTTGGTAGCAAGCGCATTGTCAGCAATAGTAAATCTTACTTTAATACGCCCTGCTGTGCTTGCCCTGGTCACTTCACTTTCCTTACCGTTTTTTCTTAATCTTACAGCAGATACAACAATATTCGCAATCTTCAACGCCGCGGCTACCTTGACTTTAGCATTCAAATCCGAATTCTCTTTTTCAAGTATAGAGGTCCGCTCATTTATATTCGCCACAGTAGTTTGTAAACTATCCCTTTGAATTTCCAAAGAAACATTCTTATTTTCAAGCTTCTTAATATTAGCGGTATAAGTGGATACAAACGACTTTAAATCTTTTATTTCCTTTTGTGCCCTGGCTAACTGCTGTTGGGTTAATTTTCCCTGTTTTAATTGAGTTCGAAGCTCAGTAATTTTTAACCTTGCTACTTCTTGTCCTTCTTTTAATTCTGTGGAAAGATCCAGATAAGAGTTCTTTGTGCGATCAAGTTCGGCTTCAATCCTATCGATCTCAATTTCCATGCGGGATTTCTCATCTGTTAGTGTAATAATTTTATCATCCGATTTTTTACCGTTAACGTATACATATATATTAGAACCCAGCAAAGCAACTATACACAGTATTAAAAAGTAAAACTTGTTCGAATCTTTAGTGAGAACTTGTTCGGGGGAGTCATTTTCCATAACAGTACAATTTTATTTATATTTCATTTCTTTGTACAAGCAAAGAAGATTAAGCGTATTATACAGCTCAAATATCCTTCTAATATGCAGTTTTTTTAATAGCCTTTATTGAACATGTGTATAATTTAATCCAAAACACTTCATAAAGCCTTTCTGTTTAGCCTAATTAACTTTTAACAATTTAAATTTAAAGAAAGTATCTTTGCCATTTATTAGCCAGGAAAATCTACCTACCTCCGGGCATGCATTCAATAGCTATCGATAATGAAAATTTTAAATCACTTTACAATACTCCTCTTTTTAATTTGCTCTATCTCATCTGCTTTTGCTCAAATAAACAATACTCAGGATCACCCTAAAAGAGAATTCAGAGGGGTCTGGGTGGCAACTGTTGCCAATATTGACTGGCCTTCGAAACCAGGTCTCTCCACAGAAAATCAAAAGAATGAACTGCTTCGCATCTTAGATGAACACCAAAAAAGTGGTATTAATGCCATCATACTTCAGGTAAGGCCTGCTGCTGATGCTTTTTATGGCAACGGCACAGAACCATGGAGTAGATTTTTATCAGGCAAACAGGGCCAGTCGCCTTTTCCTTTTTATGATCCTCTTACCTTTGCTATCGAAGAAGCCCATAAAAGAGGAATGGAGTTACACGCCTGGTTTAATCCATACCGCGCTTCCACTACACTGGCTAACTCAGAGTTAAGTCTCAACCACATTACCCGTCAAAACCCCTCCTGGTTTTTTAATTACGGTGGCAAAAAACTCTTTAATCCAGGGATTCCTGAAGTTCGAAACTATATCGTTCAAACCATTATGAACGTAGTGCGGAAATACGATATTGATGGAGTTCATTTCGACGACTATTTTTACCCTTATCCCGAAAAGGGACAGTTTATTAACGACTCTAAAGAATTTGCAGCATACGGTAAAGAATTTAAGGATATAGGCGATTGGAGACGGCATAATGTAGATACCTTAATTCAAACGCTTTCTGATAGTATTCACCAGGCGAAAAAATACGTCAAATTTGGTATTAGCCCCTTTGGAATATGGCGGAACAAATCGCAGGACTCTACCGGTTCGGAGAGTAGCGGACTTGATAGTTATGGATCCTTGTACGGGGACTCAAAAAAATGGATTGAGAAAGGATGGATTGATTATATAAATCCTCAGATTTATTTCCCTTTCCATAACAGATCTGCGGCATTCGAAAAACTCACAGACTGGTGGAGCGATAATGCTTTTGGGAGGCACGTTTATATTGGTCAGGCGGCTTACAGAGCCATTGAAAGGCGTCCCGGATGGAATAGCAAATCACAGATCCCCGATCAGATCAGGTATCTACGTAACAACAACCGGATTCAGGGGAGTGTATACTTCAGTTCCAAATCCCTCACAGGCAACTATGCGGGGCTTCAGGATTCCCTCCGGCAAACCTTTTATTCCAGGCCATCTCTACCTCCTCAGATGTTGTGGAGAGATGATACCCCACCACAGGTACCTATTAATTTGGTGGCCTTACAATCAGATAACAAAGTATTGCTAAACTGGAATGAACCCATGCGTGCCCGTGACGGAGAAACTGCCTATGGCTACGTGATATACCGCTTTAGCGCATCCGAACAAATTAATATTCAAAACGCTGCAAATATTATAAAAATCAGCTTTGAGAACAAAACCACATTCATTGACACGGATAGCATTCCCGGAAGCTACTATTATGTAGTCACTGCCCTTGACAGAATGAAAAACGAAAGCGCCGCTTCAAACAATGTTATGATTTCAGTTACTTTGCCTATTTATAAAGCAGCAAAGTAATCTGAGAAAGCACTGGTTTGATTTTAAAAAATCAGATTAAATTAATATTACCATCCGGATGAACCAAACTAAAAGCAATTCCTGGATTCCAAATTAATTAGAACAAAGAAGTTTAATATTTGGATCAAAGCAAGTAAAAGCAAACAAGCTCTAAGTGATTTAATGCTACTTACAAATTATAGGAGAAACTAATTATAAGGCGTTAGATCAGATCTGACCATCAAAAATGAATTCTTTCCATTTCATTCTTTAAGGAATTAAAATCTTAAAAACTGTATTTAAATTCGAATTAGTTTTCAATAAACTAATGGAAGTTGGTCCAAAAAACTTAACAAGGTTCATATCTTTTAACAAAAAACGGCAATCTTCAAATAGAAAATTGTCGTTTTTCGTTAAAATACAACATAGACTGAGGCTAATTAAAAATTTATTATTAATTAGCGAATGCTGAACTTAATTCATCATTCAGCCCCGGTTATTAAATTTAAAAATAAGATTAGAGTAATTTAAACCCAAGACTTAATTGCCATAAGTTCTGTTTTTTAAACGAATCATCATTACTCACATTTGATAATCCTGCTTCATAACGCAAGTCAAGTGTAATATTAGCGATGTCAACACCAGCACCAATTTGAGCACCCCAATTCTGATCTTTGTAATTGTCTTTTGTGAAAGCTTCATTAGTTGAATCCCATGAAAGATTTTTATCCAATACAAAAGAAACAACTGGTCCAGCCATAAAACGAACACCCAAAGGGCCCAAACCTATTTTAGTTCCCAGTAAAACAGGCACATCCAGTGTTGTAAAGCGTACTTTTCCTGTAGCATCTACCCCACCACTTGAATTATCAGTTTTAAACTCTCCGCCTTTCCCTGCAAGGTAAGCCTCCGGCTGAATAATAAATCCTGCAATACCAACCCGTGCCCAGGCACCAGCCTGATAGCCAAGACGATTTTCTTCCTTTGCAAAATCAGTATTTAATTTCGCGAAATTGATCCCGCCTTTTAGTCCCAGATTAAAGGTAGGTAGCTGTGCAAAAGTCGCAGATCCTGCCAACATCAGCATCATTCCAAATAATATACTCTTTTTCATAATTTCAATTTTAAAGTTTATTAAGATGTGTTATACATTTGTAACAACAATTCTTCCATTAAGTTGTAAATGTACACTGCAATCGCCTTTATTTAACACTTATATTTTCATAATTTTACGTCAAATAAAATTATGGCAGAGATCAGCATCACTCCGGAAAACTGGGAAAGACTAAAATTAAAGGTTAAACGCAAATACAGAGACCTCACTGAAGAAGATTTGGCATTCCATGCCGGCGAAGAAGAACAATTGATTCTAAGGCTTATGGGCAGATTAAAAAGAACAAGAGAGTATGTCGTCTTCACCCTGCAAAAAGGATTGGTAAACATTGACAATAACCGCCTTTAATTGTAATTTTTTTATTCGATGCAGGTCAAAAGGGATTAAACCTGCCTTCAAATAGTATATTTATACTACTAAAGCGCATCCTACGTATTGCTTTATAACCTCATAATTATGCTTGACCTAAGGAAACATGCTAAAAAAATAATATTGACCGCTTGCACCGGACTTGTTATTCTATCATTTGCTTTTAGCGACGACTACTTTCAAGCCTCTAAAAACCTCGAGATCTTCACTTCCCTATATAAAGAAGTAAATGTCAACTATGTGGATGAAATAAATACCTCCGAAATGATTCAAACAGGGATCGAGGCGATGCTGGAAAGCATGGACCCATATACCGAGTTTGTTCCTGAATCGGATATGGAAGATTACCGCATGAAATATGTGAGTACCCAGTATGGTGGAATCGGTACCAGTGTTCAGCTGCATGATGGCAAATTTCTCATTGCTGAAACATTTGAAGGTTTTCCTGCCCAAAAAAGTGACCTTCGTGCTGGCGATGTCATCACAGCAATCAATAGTCTCTTTTTAAAAGGCAAAACATATGAATCTGTGAGTACCATGCTCAAAGGTCCAAAAGGAACTGCGCTGAAGATTACCGTTGACCGCCCCGGCCTAAATACTCCTCTAACTGTTGATGTCATAAGGGATGAAATTACACAGCCTAATGTGAGTTACTCCGGACTTATTGATGATCACATCGGGTATATCAAACTGGACAAGTTTCTGGAAAATTCAGGTAATGAAGTTTCCGAAGCTTTAACCTCCATTCTAAAAAGCAAACCTTCCGGATTGATCCTTGACCTGCGCTCCAATGGTGGTGGAATCCTTCAGGAAGCAGTAAAAATTGTTAATCTTTTTGTTGCCGCAAACACAACTGTAGTAACACAAAAAGGTAAAACAAAAGAAAAATCGTATACCTATAAGACTTACAATCCCCCTATAGCACCAAATATCCCCTTAATTGTCCTGGTTAATAGCCGTTCGGCTTCTGCATCCGAAATTGTTGCAGGCGCATTACAGGACCTCGACAGAGCTGTCATCATTGGTCAGAGGAGCTATGGAAAAGGACTGGTACAGCAAAGTTTTAACCTTCCTTATAATAGCCTGATCAAAGTTACCGTTGCCAAATATTATACCCCTTCCGGCCGTTGTATCCAATCGCTGGACTATACCCACCGCTCTGCTCAGGGAGAAGTGGTCAAAGTAGCCGATTCGCTGATCTCTGAATATCACACCAAAGCAGGGCGACTTGTTTATGATGGAAGTGGCATATATCCCGATCAGTTTGTCACCCCACAACGGTACAGTCCTATTGCGATCACCTTATTAAGCAAGTTTTACATATTCGATTACGCCACATTATACCGCAGTACACATAAGCAATTGACAAGTGCCAAAGATTTCAGACTTACTGATACGGAGTACACTGATTTCGTAAAATATATGTCAGACAAGGATTACAACTATTTCACAAAGACAGAGAAATTAGTAAATGAACTTCAGGAAGAAGCTGAAAAGGAGAAAAAACTCACTGAAATACGAACTGAATTTGATGCCCTGAAAAAAAAGGTCTATACCAGTAAGCAAAATGATTTGAATCAATTTAAAGAAGAAATTAAACTGATTCTAGAAAATGAAATTGTCTCCCGCTACTACTTTCAAAAAGGGCGTATGGAGCAGGCCTTTAATACGGATTTAGAGATTAAATCAGCCCAAGCGATATTGTCTGATAAAGCAGTACTCGCCTCTATCTTAAAAGGCAATGGTAAATATAAATCCATTGGCAAACCAGTGTTAGGCTTTACCGCTAACGTTCCTGAACAATAAACCCCTCTCCAGGTATGAATATAGAAGATTACAGAACGTTCTGCCTCAGCCTCCCTGCCGCAACTGAAAGTTTTCCTTTCGGAGATGATACCCTCGTGATGAAAGTAAAGGATAAGATATTTACCCTGGCTTCTTTAACCCCCTTTTCTTTCAATGTAAAATGCAATCCTGAACATGCGCAAGAACTTCGGGAACAATATAGTGACGTGCTTCCAGGTTACCACATGAGCAAAGTACATTGGAACACCATTCTTATTTCCGGAGCAGTGCCCAATAAACAGCTGGAAGACTGGATAAAGGACTCCTATGACCTGATTATTTCCAAATTACCCAAAAAAAATCAACTTGACCTCCAGAGTAGCATCTAAATTACTAAACCTTCCTTGTAAATGATTGTTAAATCAATATGAAGAAATCAGCTCCGATGATCGTAGCCACGTCGCTTATCTTAGGATCAGCGGCTCTTATAATCAGAAAGATTTTCCAAAAGCGTTTAGATACCGTAAAACATGTCGATCTCCAGCAGTATTTGGGTAAGTGGTATGAAATTGCTTCCTTTCCTCAAAAATTTCAAAAAGGCTGCACTTACACCACCGCCTATTATACCTTAAATGATGATGATACCATTACGATTAAAAACTCCTGCATCGCCAATGGAGAAGAAAAAATCGCGTTCGGTAAAGCTAAAGTAACCGATAAAAACTCCAATGCAAAGCTCGAAGTACAGTTTCAATGGCCCTTTAGTGGAAAGTATTGGATTTTAGATCTTGCACCCGATTACAGCTATGCCCTTATCGGACACCCTAATAGAAAGTACCTTTGGATACTGAGTCGTAAGCCATGGATGGAGATGGATGTCTATAAAAAACTATTGATCATATCTGACCGGAAGGGATTTGATATCTCTAAACTCAAAATCACTCCACAAAAATCTAATGACTGATTGTATTAACTTAGCTGTTCCTTATGCATGTTCACAGCTCGGTTAAACCCTTTCCATTCCTCCTGTTTATCACTTTATTGACCGCATTGTTTTCCTGCAGCCAACAAAGCGACAGCGGCAAAAAACAACGCCCATCCTTTAAAAATATCCTGGGAATTCAGTTTATTGAAGTGAGACGGGAATTCAACACCGGCCTTTCATTTAACGATCAGGGCTTTCAGCAAGAACCCGACTGGAAACTCTACTTCCTTTCCGAAGATTCTGTGATGATCTATAATCCGGTTAAAAAGGTCTATTTTCATTATCCGGTATATCATGATCACGATTCTGTATTTAACATCGCACGTGAATGGCTCCGCCTCAAAGAGATTAATAAGGACAGTATCACCTTTCAACTCTTGTCCGTAGATGAAAAGAAGGTTTCACAAGAACGCTCTAATGTGACTATGAAATTTTACTCCTATACCTATTTAAAGGAGCATTTAAGGCAAGATCCCGAAAAACTCAAACATCCCAACAGGAAGGACTCTTTGTTTATTAGAAGTAAGATAAGACGTGCTCTCCGTAATTCATTTAACCCCGACAGCTGCTTTGCTGCCCGCAATCCTGTACAATTTACAAGCACGAATAAAAACATACAGGTAAATAAGGTGCCCGTTGAAATGGATAAAGATAATTTAGTAAGCAGCAGTCCATCCGATGCCTACCTATTCCCCGAATATTCCATCACAATTCACAAAGCCTATAAAAAGTTTTTTTACACATTTTCCGTACTTGTGGATCAAAATGGAAAAATGCGCGTTAACAAATATATAACGAGTCCCGAGTTTGAAGAATCAAGAAAAAAAGTACTGCAGGGAATCGTTGACGTCTATCTAAGCCACTATTTAACCCTAATTCCTGGTTCCACTTTAAATATGTTTCATCCCTCAGAAATCACCCTTCATGTAAGGGGAATTGTACAATAACCTACACAATTGTATCATAATCAAGACACTCCAAATGTTAAATTTGTCTATACTATACACTTTTAACTTGCAGCTTTCGTTTATTTAGCTAGATTTGCAATGCTCGTGTCAGATCTTATGTCACAAGAGGGCGTTTAAAAGTATTAATGTTTAACTGTTAAACGAGATTAAATGGTGAAAAAAACGATCATAGCAGTCTTAATTGCTATAACTTATGTGTCTGGAGCTCAGGCACAAACAAAGAAAACTGTAGAAGACCCTGACAACCTTGCCAAGGACTACTTTTCCCAGATTATGGGAATCGCCGCATCGGCTACTTCAAATGTAAAACTTTACCAATTTGTTTATGACTGGATTGGGACGCCGTACCGTTTAGGTGGCGACACTCAAAGAGGCGTAGATTGCTCAGGTTTTGCATTTCAGCTGTACGACAAAGTGTTCAACACAGTTATCGGAAACAACTCCAGAAACATTTTTACTATGGTTAACCCTGTAAGTAAGGATGAATTAAAAGAAGGAGACCTGGTATTTTTCAAGATTAAGAGCCGTGCGATTTCGCATATAGGTGTATATCTGGGAGATAACAAGTTTGCTCATGCTTCATCAAGCAGAGGTGTTCGAATCAGTAATCTTAACGAATCCTACTGGCAACGTTATTATTACAAGGGAGGAAGACTTATTGAGTCTTTGAAAGAACAATTGTAAGTTGTTCAAAAATGAGGATTGATCTGAAAGCATAAGCTATTCATATCAATCCTTTTTATATTTTATTTACATTTTAGCTACATCGCCAGTATTTCTTACTAAGCCAATTCCAGTAAAGAAGAATACTAATCCCAAAACCCCATATACGATTAGCTCCCTTGGAGTGCCTGAATGTTGCACAAATCCAATTGCTGCGTAAATAAGTCCCACAATTCCTAGTATAGTCAATATAGTTCCAAAAGTGCGTTTTAAGTTCATGTTGAAGATTTTAGAATAGGTATGCAAATACATTGCCATACCTCTTTTTTCGGAAAAAGTTCCATTGAAATGTAAAATGAGTTGTATAAATTGAGAAAAATCGAACCTATTCTTCCTTCGCATATTGCAGCGTCATCTTTGCCACCCTTTCTTCCAGTGTCTCTGTAGTCAGTTTTTCCCTCAAACGGTCCACTAAAATAGGAAATGCAAAAGGAGAAGGTTTTTTACAATTGGTTATAATAACCTTCAAGCCCTGAATTCGCTGAAGTGCGGCCCTCAGGCGGAACTCCTCCAATTGAAATTGCAGCGCCTCATTATACGCCTGTCTCACCAACACGTTATCCGGCTCATACTCATTAAACACATCAAATAGAAGAGAGGTAGAGGCCTGAAGATGTTTATTTTTCATGGTCTTGCCAGGGTAGCCCGTGAAAACCAATCCTGCAATGTGCGCAATATCCCTGAACCTCCGTCTGGCCATTTCATTCGCATTTAAACTACTTTGTATGTCCTCCAGCAAGTTTTCTGAGGTAAATAGACCCTTAGCAATGGCCTCTTCCAGAAATATCGGATCAGCAGATAACAGCTCAAAACCATAATCATTCATCGCGATAGAAAAACTTGCATTCTTGATCTTAGACAAGCGGAACGCAAATAAAGAGGCCATTCCCTCATGGACCAGCCTTCCCTCAAAAGGGTAAAAAAACAAATGATGACCGTCCCTGGAATCAAAACGCTCAATCAGAAACTCTTCACTCGTGGGCAAATGTGAAATCCTGGCCTGCATATCAAAAAGAGGACGCAGTGTCTTCACCTCAATATCCTTTTCAATATGATGCGCCACCTCATCCAGCTTCGTCCGAAACATGGCCGAAAGCTGCGACGATAGCGGAAGTCGCCCTCCCATCCAGCTTGGAATCCGACCACTTGTCCGGTTCGACTTCTTTACATAAGCCGTCATCTCCTTCACCCGCACCAATTCAAGGCTCCTGCCGGCAAACCAAAAGTTATCTCCCACCTTCATCCGGGCAATAAAATCCTCTTCCAGCGTACCGAGGTATCCTCCTGTAACAAACTTGACCCGGATACTCACATCGCTGACAATAGTCCCCATGGTTAGCCTGTGCCGCATCGCCACCCTTCTACTATTCACTTTATACCAGCCATCCTCTATCTCCACTTTAAGATACTCGTCATATTTTGAAAGGGTTTTACCTCCCTTGGTAATGAAGTTCAGGATCTGCCCATACTCTTCCTCCCTGAGGTCCGAAAAGGCATAAGTGGACTTCAACTCCTTAAAGATGACCTCTGCACGAAACCCATCGGACACTGCCAGCGTCACCAAATACTGCATCAACACATCCATGGCCAGTATGATAGGATCCCTGCTTTCAAAGATCTCCTGTTCAATCGCCTCCTTAATGGCTGCACCTTCTAGAAGCTCCAAAGAATGCGTGGGCACAAACCAGGCGTACGAAGTTGCTCCCGGATGATGTCCGCTCCTTCCCGCCCGCTGCATAAAACGGGCGACACCCTTAGGACTTCCAATCTGGATTACTGAATCCACCGGCCTGAAATCTACTCCTAAATCCAGACTCGAAGTACAGACCACCACTTTAAGCAACCCCTGATGCAAAGCAACCTCCACCCAGTTTCGCAATTGATTATCAAGCGACCCATGATGCATGGCCATAATTCCCGCATACTCCGGATACTGATCCAGAATAGCATGATACCAGATCTCCGATTGCGAACGCGTATTCGTAAAGATCAATGTAGTTTTACTCTTCGCGACAATCTCCATCACCTGGGGTAAAAGCTTAATCCCCAGATGTCCTGCCCAGGAGAATTGCTCTATATTTTCCGGTATCACCGATTCAATGTGAAGCTTTTTACCCAGGTTCGCGCGAATAAGCCTAATACCCGATGGGTCAGCATCATGCCCAAGCAGCACTTCTGCCGCTTGCTGTAAGTTACCAATCGTCGCACTGATGCCCCAAATTCGCAAACTTTTACGACCAACACTTTCATCCTTGTGGAGGATTGCCTTCAACCTGGAGAAACCAAGTTCCAGTTGCACACCCCGTTTAGATCCCAATAACTCATGCCATTCATCAGCCACTACCACCTGCAGGTTTTCAAATAGCTTAGGGTAATTCTTTTGCCCAAGCATCAGGTGCAAGCTTTCCGGAGTAGTTAGCAATACCTCCGGTTGTTTCCTTTGGATAGCCGCCTTTTCCTTTGCGGTAGTATCTCCCGTGCGACTAGCAATCGTCCAGGGCATTTCCAGGTCATCCACCACCGTTTGCATCGCTTTACGGATATCATTAGTCAACGCACGCAAAGGAGTGATCCAAAGCATCATTAGGCCGTTATTCTTACGTGTCTTATAGGTATCGGGATAACGGTTAATATATTCCGCAATAATTGGCAGGAACAAAGCGAAGGTTTTACCACTTCCCGTAGGGGCATTTAACAAACCGGAATATCCCGCTAAGTAAGCAGATTGCATCTCCTTCTGAAAAGCAAACTGCTTCCATCCTTTTTGCATAAACCAATCCGATACTACTTTCTCTCCTTTACTCATTAAAAGTCCTGTTGCACAAAAATTCCTTTATTAAGTTTAACCCAATAACGCCCGAAGTACCTCAATATGGTCGGCGTCTTCAATTTTCTTGTCATGCCGCCAGCGTAAGATCCTTGGAAACCGAAGGGCTACTCCTGATTTATGCCTGTTGGATTGATTAATCCCCTCAAACCCGATTTCAAATACCAACCCAGGTTTAACTGTTCTCACTGGTCCAAACTTCTCCAGTGTATTTCGCTTCACATACTGATCAACCTGACTCATTTCCTTGTCCGTAAGTCCGGAATAGGCCTTCGCAAAAGGAACCAATTTATCTCCATCCCATACCGCAAAAGTATAATCACTGTATAAATCAGCCCGCCGGCCATGCCCCTTCTGCGCATAGATCATCACCGCATCAACCGAAAGCGGATCCACCTTCCATTTCCACCAGTCCCCTCTCTTCCTTCCCGTCTGATAAACCGATTCAATCCGTTTCAACATAAACCCCTCCGCAACGTTCTCCCGGGATTGCAACCGCAGCGCATACAAATCCTTCCAGTTGGAGAAAGGAACGATTGCTGAAAGCCTGAATATATCCTGATGCGCACTCTGCGCATGAAGCTGCTCTAAGATAGAACGACGATATTTCAATGGCATCGATCGGATGTCATCGCCTTGAAATTCCAGACAGTCATAAGCAATAAAGGCCATTGGACTATCCGTTAATATTTTCTTCGTCAGGTTCTTTCTGCCGATCCTGGTTTGCAGCACATTAAAAGGAAGAGGACATTCCCCGCTGAAACAAATCGCTTCCCCATCCAGCACCGTTCCATCCGGAAGTTCCGTTATAAACCGATGTAGCTCCGGAAACTTATCGGTTACCAAATCTTCACCCCTGCTCCATATAAAGATTTCCTTTCCCCTGTAAATTGCCTGCGCCCTGATGCCATCCCATTTCCATTCGGCCTGCCACTGCTCTGGGTTGCCCAAAGCTAGCTCCATCTCCTCTGCCGATTTAACCTGAGTGGAGGTTTCCTGAATTGGGTAAGCCAGACAAAACGGATAGGGTCTGGAAATATCCTCTGAAGCATCCTGTTCCTGCATTAAATCGTAGAAGCTAAAGAGCAGCGGATCCCACTTTCCCATAATGCGGTGGGTCAGTACAGAAGCATCCAGTCCTGAAATTTCAGCCAACGCCTTTACAATTAAACTTTGGGAAACCCCTATACGAAAACTGCCCGTCAATATTTTATTAAACACAAAACGCTCCTGTCGATCCATTACATCCCAGGAACTCACCAGCCACAGCTTCCGCTCCTCTTCTTTCAACGTAGCCAGACTATTTATTTCTGCAATCCATTCCGTTAGGGACTTATCCTGCGAACCTTCCGGCTCCGGTAAAAGCAACGCAATCGTTTCGCCCAAATCGCCTACCACATGATAACTTTCTTCAAACAGCCACACCGGAATGTGCGTCAATTCCATTGCCCAGTTTTTCACCAGCGTAGAATTGATTTGCCTCTTAGGCTTCCGTCCGGTGAAAAGTGCCAGCGTATTGATCTTATCCGCATCCGGAACATACATAAAGTAGGCCTTTAGAATTCTAATCTTCTCATTTGTTTTATTCGTTTCATCCAGATCAGCGAAAAGCTTTGCAAAGTCCTTCATCCCTTTTCCTCCAAACTTGTTTCGTTATTTTCCTCTTCTTCCAGTCCGTATTGCGTATTGGCTTCAAAGGCATTTAAGCCTTGTTCCCTTAGATAACGGGAAAAGGAAGCCGTTGAACCATGCGTTAAACAGACTGATTCGCATTCAGAAGCCTTTATCGCGGTAATCAGTCCATCCCAGTCCGCATGATCCGAAAGCACAAAACCACGGTCAGCTGCCCGCCGTTTTTTAGCACCCCTGATAGACATCCAACCAGAGCAGTAACCAAAAGATACAGAAGGAAAACGCCTCATCCAAACTGAACCCACTGCCGAAGGGGGACAGATTACCAATCCGCCACGAGCATTTTCCCTTACAAATTCCGGCGTAACTCGTTGCGCTTCCGGCAAATGAATACCATTTCGCTCCAGTGCCTCATTGGTATTGGCAATCACCCCATGCAAATAAACCTTTCCAATGGACAGATCCAGCCCCTGCAAAATACGTTGCGCCTTACCTAAAGAATAACCAGCAATGAAAGTGGTTCTCCCTTCAGTGGCATTAAACTTCCACCATTGATTCATGTCGTCATAGATCTTCTGCTGAGGTTGCCATTTATAAATGGGCATTCCAAAGGTACATTCCGAGATGAACGTATGGCATTTAACCGGTACAAAAGGGGTACTCAGGCCATCATCTTCCAGCTTATAATCACCTGAAGCCACCCACACTTCCCCTTTATATTCAACCCGAACCTGTGCCGAACCAATGATATGCCCGGCTGGATAAAAGCTTACTTTAACTCCATTAATCAGCGTTTCCTGCTCATAATCCAACGTTTCCAAAGAGATCTCTCCCAAACGGTAATACAACACTTCCCTGGAAAGACGATGTGCCAGGTAATGTTTATGTCCCCAATACGCATGATCAGAATGGGCATGTGTAATTACGGCACGGTCCACAGGCCGCCATGGGTCTATATAGAAATCTCCCGCAGCACAGTAGATTCCCTTATCATTAAATTGGAGCAGAGGTTGGGTCATATGAAGATAAACCACTGGCTGACGGATATAGTTTTACTGATAAAGGTATATTAAAACTTAAGTCAAAGCATTATGAAATTAAGGAAAGATTAAGGGTGATGCCACAGTGATGCCACGGTGAGGCCACAGTGAGGCCACGTTTTTGCACTAAAAGGTGGCTTCACTGTGGCCTCACCGTAGTATCACCCTAGCTTCAAGGGTAAGCTGGCCTTAATCTTTCCTTAGGCTATTCATTAATCAACAATCATCTAATACCTACCAAAGATTCAATAAGATAGAAAGCTTGTAAGCTGCCAGAAAAAAAGAACATACAAGTCCTCCCCATTTCTTTTCTATAATGGCTATCCTATTCTCGCTTCATCTTCCAAAGTAATTCAGGAAAATAACCCGCAAAAAAAAGGGCACCCTTCTCAAAAAGAAAAGATGCCCTATTTTAAAATAGTATTCTAATGCCTAATACACCATCGTAAATTGACCGGTTTGGTTTAACCGGATAAAGTCAGCCATTGTTTTCAAACTTTCGTCCTGTACAAAATCATACTCATCACTCTTTTTCACTTCACCTTTTTTAAGTGGAGGCAGGCCTTTTATTGCACGTCGTTGGTTATCTCTGACAAGTGATCTGGCTTCCTGAACTTCACGTTCCTTTTTCAGTTTCGCTTCATTTAAAGTAACCTCAAACTCATTCTCTCTCTTTTTGAACTCGCTGATATCTTCCATCAAATATTTATATTCCGAAGAAGTCTTCATGCGGGCATCATGCAACTTAACCAATTGCAGGTTGATGGGTTTCAAATTAGCTACAGCAGTGTAACTAGCCGGACTAATCGAATCAAAGGGCAGAGCAGATGGCTCAGAGCTTTCTCCATATTTATCAGCAGAAAAGATCATCGGGAACTGAATATCCGGAATTACACCCTTATGTTGGGTACTGCTTCCATTGATCCGGTAAAACTTAGCAATCGTTAAGTTAATCTGTCCGAATTTAGGCCCTTCCGTAGCGGTTGTAGTTTTATCCGTGTCTTTAACCTTATTCAGGAACTGATCTACCGTGCTGATATAACGGGATAAATCCAAAGCAGATTGAACGGTACCCTTACCATAAGTTTGAGTTCCCATGATGATACCACGGTTATAATCCTGGATAGCCGCGGCAAAAATTTCAGATGCAGATGCACTGAAACGATCTACCATAACACCAAGCGGACCTGTCCAGGAAATAGAAGGATCATCGTCGTCGCTTACCTCTGTCGATCTTGGATTACGAACTTGTACTACCGGTCCCTTCTTAATAAACAGACCTGTTAGTTCAATGGCTTCCATCAAAGAACCCCCACCATTTGTTCTCAGGTCAATAACAATACCATCAACTTTATCGCGCTTCAGGGTATCGATGATCATACGAACATCACGGGTTGTACTTTTATAATTCGGGTCACCAGCCTGGTAATCCTTGAAGTTCATATAAAAAGCTGGGACTTCAATTACACCAATTTTATACGTTTTGCCGTTTTGGATAATGGTTTTAATGGTCTTTTTAGCAGACTGATCCTCCATGACCACTTTATCGCGTACTAAAGTCACAATTTTAGGCTGAGAAGAAATCTCCTGACCTGCAGGAATGATTTTCAAACGTACAACTGTTCCTCTTGGACCTTTGATCTTAGAAACGGAGTTGTCTAATCGCCAACCTCTGACATCTACAAACTCACCCTCTTTCCCTTGTGCTACACCCAGGATTTTATCATTTACATGTAGTGTTTTTGCTTTAAAAGCAGGACCACCCGGCACAATTGAAATAATCTTGATCACTTCGTTTTCAAGTTGCAAACTAGCACCTATCCCTTCAAAGGTACGGGACATCTCTTCATTGAATGCCTGTGCCCGTTGCGGGATAAAGTAATTGGTATGTGGATCAATCGCCTCTGTAAAGGAGTTCATGATCACCTGAAAAGCATCCTGATTATTTAATTTCTCAGTTTGAGACAAGAGGTTTTTATATCTGGTTTTTAAAGTCTCCCCGTTTTTCTTTACGTCTGTGCCGGATAATTTCAAGCTCAACAAATCAGACTCCACCCTTTTTGACCAAAGCTCATTAGAAGCTTCGATAGAACTTAACCAGGGTAATTTTTCCCGATTGTAGGTATACGTTTCATTTTTCGTAAAATCATACGGTTTATCCACCTGTGTGAGCGAATATTTCAAGCGATCTGCATAACGAGTTTGGAAAACATTGAAAATATGAAAAAAGGCAGAAAGATCTCCATCTCTTAAATCATCATCAAAGGTAAAGCGGTATTTTTCGAAATTCTTGATGTCGGATGCTAATAAATAACTATGTCCTTCGTCCAATTGTTTCAGGTATCTATCCAGAACCTGTGACGAAAGGGAGTCGTCAACTTTAACCTTTTTGTAATGGGCACCTTCAATAATCTTGACTAATTCTTTAGCAACCAAACTTTGTGAGGCATCAGGTTTTAATCCCTCCGTATCCGTGTCAACCCGGGGTGTGGCATTGCAGGCGATAAATGCCACTGTAAACAAAGCCAGGAATATTTTTTTCAGCATTTCTTTAAGAGATTTAAAATCCATTTCTTACAACCTATCTACTAATTCTATACCAATTATATGTATAAACAAAAAAGAGGCAGTTAAGTACCGCCTCTCTAACACTACAATATCAAAAATAGTATTAATTGTTTCGTAGTCTATAATAATATTACATTCAATAGAATAAAAAGCAAAATTATAAAGTCATACCTTTTATTAAATTAGCTCTAAGTCGGCTATATTCATCTAAGGCAGAGCCTGCTGCGGTATAATTACCAAGTTTATTATACGTTTCACCCATATCACCTATAATTTCAACCAGTTTTATAGGGTATTGATTTTGAATAGCAAGTGATTCTGCTTTTTTATAGTCGCGAAGAGCATCCTGATGGTCTTCAAGGGCATTTTTCACTTCAGCCATATGAATAAGGCTACCAATTAAGGCCTGTTTGTCATTCAATTTTTCGGCAAGGCCATGCGTTTGAATACAGAACCACTTGGCTTCAGAATAGCGCTTCTGACTATAATACAAGACAGAAAGGCTTTGAAAACATTTCATTCTGCCTGCTTTATTTCCCAAACGAGTAAATCCAGGTAACGCTTTTTTGATGATATTATATTCAGCCTCATCATATTTGTTTAGCAATAACTGATTCTCTGCTAGTTCCAAATAAGCATCTGCCACAAGAGCAGGTTTTCTTAAAGCGGTAAATAATTGAATCACCGACTTGTTTTGAACAAGCGCTTTTTGGTACTCACCAGAGATCTGATAGAGAGCAGCAAGGTTGGATGAAATAGACGCCATTCCTTGTTTATCATTTACCTTTTCTTTGAGGCGCAATGCTTCATTGAAGTAATATATAGCCTGTGGAATATTGCCTTTTTTACCGTAATAAACCCCATAGGTATTTAAAATCAAAGCCTGACTTTTGTCATCGCTGCTTAATTTATAATCTTCAAGTAAAAACTTCAGGGTAGTTAACATATTCTCCTGCGGCTCCTGAGAAATCTCAGTTCGGTTTAGCAGGGAGTGCAGCATCAGCACATTCTGATACTTGATTAAATCTGCAGTTTCATCCGCTTTTTTCCGCAAACGCCTGTTTATTGCTTGCCTGCGCAAAAGAGCAGAGTCTACTGGAGGCGATGCATCAAAATAGATGGGTCCAACTCGTTTTACATTGCTGGTAACCCGTACAGAATCCTGTCCGGCTGCCTTCACTAATCCATTTGCAATCAGCGTACCCACTAATGCAAGAGTTAATAAATTTTTAATCATATATAAATCCTGAACTTAATCAAAGATACGCATATATAACTATTTAGGTTACAAGTTATTGTATGGAGGCTTTTCTTTTGAAGACGCCGACCGAATCATTTAGCTAGTTAGATTGGCTTCGGGATGCTTGGGATGCTGATTTAGTACCCACACTGGCATAATAAAAAGAATATCCTTTTTTTACATTGGCTATCATAGTTGAATTATTCATTTTAAGGGCCAGTGCATTGGCTTCTTTCAGGTCGCGCAAAGCAAGCTTATTATGGTGGATAGCTATCTTAACTTTCGACAGATTAACCAGGGAGGTGATGACCCCTTTTTGATTATCTAAATTGCGGGACTGCGTATTGGCTTGAATAAAAAACCATTTCGCTTCAGAATACCTTTTTTGTTCAAGGTAGATACGTCCCAATAAATCAAAACACCCTATCCTTCCGTTTAGATTGTCCGCCGACCGATATAGGCTTAACGCATTTTGTAATATCAGAGATGCTGCCTGTTTATATCGTGTCTGGATTCTTCTTATTTCAGCAAGCTTAACGTAAGCATCAGCCAGCGTACTTTTTTCATTAATTACATCGTATATATTGGTGGGGATGGAACTGATGTATCCCGCTGCTTTTTGTACATCTTTTCGTTTGACCAGTACGGCTATAAGGATATTGACGGTTTTTGCTGCCTTCGCATATTCCTTTTGAATTTCCTGAACTTGTAAAAGTAGCATATAATACTTCTCTGCTTCGATCAGGGTATTGTTTTTCCTGTAATTGGCAGCAATCTGACCGATAACCTCTTCCCGTTTGGCTGTATTCCCGGCCTTGTGGTATAACATTTCGGCTGCAAGGAGTTCGGAAATTGCCTGTTTAGTAAAGCTTTGTTGAAACATGACCTGCGCGATCGCCATGTGAAGATTGGCTTCCTGCTCCATATCTATATCATGGTTCAGGGTACTGATACTCTCCCGAAGGGCTTTAATTTTGGCCTGCGGGCTCTGTTCAGGCGTTATTTCAGCAGGGATCAACTCCAGTGTGTCTGCATTATTACTTGCAGATGCGCTGGTAGAATAAAATACGAAGAGGGCTAAAGCAAGGTAAAAAGATCTCATTTATATACAAAGAAAGTAACTCATAAACCTTGTATCTATAAGAAAGTTTCAACTAGAGTAGAATAAGCCGCCCATACCATATAAGGATGAGTATCTGAATGATAGATTTCGCCTTTAGAGGTAATGCCGATGATTCCTGCAAAGCCATCATAAGGCTTCAGTTCGGCCATTGTTTTATCAGTGGCCTCCTGAAGGGAAAACCCATCAGTTACACGGGTTACAATTTTAGCAGCAAGAGCAGCACTGACAATATCTTCACCCACTCCGGTGCAGGAAATCCCGGCAAAAGCATTAGCATAATTGCCTGCTACAGTGGCAGAATCGCTGATTCTGCCTGGAACTTCAAAGCCTTTTCCTCCAGTGGAGGTGCCCGCAGCCAAATGGCCTTGTGCATCCAGAGCCACACAACCTACAGTTCCTGTACGTACCGTTTGTTTCAGCTTCAATTCATAATCCAGCCTTCGCTCCACCGTTTCCGGATCATAGAACCGGAATCCATTTTTCCGGGCAAAAGATAATGCTTCGGGGCCACCCAATACACGGTCATTATAATCCATCAAAAGGCTGGCTACATGAATCGGATTTTGGATATCCTCAATATTTATGACACCTGAAAACCGTTGCGTGTGCCCATCCATCAAAGCAGCACTCATTCTGATCTTTCCATCGCTCTGTATTTGAGAGCCAAGACCTGCGTTAAATAACTCGCAATCTTCCAATAGGGCGACGGCATATACAACTGTTTCTACGGCAGTATGAGACAATAAATAGGCATGGGATTGTTCTGCAATCTTTTTTAAAGCCTTTTGCTTACTGCGTTTTACCTCGTTGTTGGCTGTTGATTCACTGAAAAAACCTCCTTGAATGATAATTTTAGGCACCATTAATCGTAATCTTTAATTTTAAGGTATACATCATCCTCAATCTGGATTGCTTTATTAATAATAAGCGTATGCTTTTGGAGATCGTACTTGTCATAAATTGACATGACATGCACTTTCAGATTATCAATAGATACAGGAGAACCAATTTCAACGTCGTAGATACTGGTTTCATTGATGTATCGCCCGTCCACTAATATTGTTAAACCGGCACCTATTGCTTCCATACAATCGCCACCTGTAATTAAAAGGCCAGCATCTTCTCCCAGACCCACTCCGAGCATACCGGGATTACTGGCAACGGCATAAAATAGTCGTCCTATCCGTCCCCTTTGTACAAAATGAGTATCAATGATTACATTGTCTATGAATCCAAGTCCCCCTGTGATCTGCACTTCCCCTTTTAGCAAGGCTTCACTGCTGCTCCCTCTGTAAATCATATTCGTAGAAGCGGCTGCAGCTCCTGCAGAAGTTCCGGCGATCATAAACTCATCTTCAATGTATCTTCTCTTCAGGATGCGGTGTAATTCTGTTCCGCCTAAAATGGCGCTCAAGCGTAACTGGTCTCCTCCGGTAAGCATAACAATATCAGCCTTTTTGATCCGGTCAACCGTATCCTGCGTATTGGCCCCTTCTCTGGAACTGATATCAAGTACATCTACCTGGTTAACCTGCAACTGGTTAAACGACTTGATGTATTCTTTTCCTACAATCTCCGGAATCTTAGATGCGGTAGTAATCACTTCCACTCTAGAATCTTCGCCTTTGGCAGATTCCGTGATCATTCTTTTAAGTATGCCTCGTTCAAAGAATTTAATATAGTGAGGGTGACTAATATCTTCATTGTAACTCAGGTAACTACCTAAATCAACTGCACCGCCAATGATAACTAATTTACCTTTCGGGACCATACTTCGAATTTTTTTAATGCGTACCTATTAAATATATCAAAAAAATGACCATTTAGTTTTTTTTGAGGGCATTAAAAAAACTTTTATACTTGTTTAAGGTTACACGTGCGTTAATATAGATTCTACATTATGCAAATTCAGAGTATCCAGGTGCTCAAGGGACCAAATATTTGGTCGGTAAAAAGAAAGAAATTAATACAAATGCGCCTTGACCTGGGGGAAATGGAATATAGGCCAAGCGATACTATTTCCGGATTCAAGGAGCGCTTACAGGAACTCATTCCAAGTTTAAAAAAGCACCACTGCTCTGAAGGGCACGAAGGAGGTTTTTTTGAGCGGGTGCATGATGGTACCTGGATGGGTCACATTGTAGAACATATTGCGCTGGAGATTCAAACACTCGCTGGTATGTTTGCCGGATTTGGCCGGACAAGAAGCACCAGTACAACAGGTATTTACAATGTTGTGTTCACCTACGTGGCCGAGCAAGCAGGAATCTATGCTGCCCAGGCGGCTGTACGGATTGCTGAGGCTTTGGTTGTTGGGGAGGAATATGATCTCAAAGCCGACATCAGGCAACTGGAAAGATACCGGGATGCGGATCGTTTCGGACCAAGTACAGGTGCAATCATTGACGAGGCCGTAAAAAGAAAGATTCCTTTTACACGGTTGAATACAGCATCACTAGTACAATTGGGACAAGGGAAAAATCAAGTCAGGTTCCGCGCAACGATGACGGATAAAACTAGTAGTATTGCGGTCGATATTGCCGGCAATAAAGAAGAGACCAAGCGTTTACTGAAAGAACATGCCATTCCTGTAGCGGATGGAAGTACAATCACGACCCTGGAGGGCTTAAAAAAAGCGATCAAAGAGATTGGCTTTCCATTGGTATTTAAACCGCTCAATGGAAATCATGGGCGGGGTGCTACCATTAACGTGAATTCGGAAGAAGAAGCTACTGTTGCATTTGAACTGGCACGAAAGATATCTCCAAAAGTAATTGTAGAACGTTTTATTAGAGGATCTGATTTCCGTGTACTGGTTATTAATTATAAAGTAGTGGCTGCTGCACTACGAAAACCGGCTCATGTGATCGGGAATGGAAGAGATACGATCCAGCAGCTTATTGAAGAAGAGAATAAAAATCCAAAGCGCGGTAATGGTCACGAAAATGTGCTGACCAATATTCTGATCGACCAGGATACAAATGAGATGCTGCGCAAGGCAGACTTGACATTAGATTATGTTCCGGCGGAAGGAAAAACGGTTAACCTTAAATCTACGGCAAATATAAGTACTGGTGGTACGGCAGTAGATATGACAGATGAAATCCACGCTTTAACTGTATTTACCTGTCAGCGGATAGCAAAAGTGATCGGCCTCGATATTTGTGGAATAGATATTATGGCAGGGGACATTTCGCGGCCTTTACAGCAAACCAACGGGGTGGTATTAGAAGTGAATGCAGCTCCAGGATTCAGGATGCATTTAGCACCAACGGAAGGCAAACCTAGAAACGTGGCTGCCCCATTTATAGACATGCTCTATCCAGAGGGTAAGTCGTCAAGAATTCCAATTATCGCAATTACCGGCACTAACGGCAAAACTACGACCACCCGATTGATTGCTCATATTATTAAGAACTGCGGTTATAAGGTTGGATATACCACATCAGATGGCATCTACATACAGGATATGATGCACAAAAAAGGTGACATGACTGGTCCCACTAGTGCAGCTTTTGTTCTACAGGATCCAACGGTTGAATTCGCCGTTTTGGAAACTGCCCGTGGTGGGATCTTACGTTCCGGTATCGGGTTTGATTTTTGTGATATTGCAGTGATTACGAATATCCAGGAGGATCATCTCGGAATTTCAGACATCCATACCTTAAAAGATTTACAACGCGTAAAGAGTGTATTGGTAGATACTGTATGGAAAAATGGCTGGGCGGTTTTAAATGCGGATAATCCGTATTGTGTCAATATTGGCACGGATACCACGCATTGCCAAGTTGCTTATTTTAGCATGTATGCTGACAATCCGGTTATCATAGCGCATTGCCAGAATGGTGGATCTGCTGCTATTTTAGAGAACGGGAACATCGTTTTGATGAAAGGCAGTTTGAAAATAACGCTGAGCAGTCTGCAGAATGTTCCGATTACTTATAATGGGTCTGTGGCATTCATGGTACAAAACGCGATGGCAGCAAGTTTGGCGGCCTATCTCTGGGGATTTCAAGTCGCGGAGATCCGTACTTCTATTGAATCATTTTATCCTTCCACCGAACAAACGCCTGGAAGAATGAACTTATTTGAGTTCAGTGACTTTAAGATCCTGGTTGATTATGCGCATAATCCGGACGGTTTAATGGGAATTAAGCATTTCATTATGAGCATGAAAGCATCCAGAAGAACAGGGGTTATTTCAGGAACAGGCGACAGGAGAGATGACGATATCCGGCAAATGGGGCGCATTGCTGCAGGCATCTTTGATCACATCATTATTTGTCAGGAAAAGTATCTTCGGGGACGAACCAAGGAAGAAATTGCTGCTTTGCTCCTCGAAGGGATCAAAGAAGTTGCGCCTGATAAATCGGTTCAAATAACGGGTACAAGTGATCAAGCGTGGGAAGCTGTACTGAATGAACGACATCCAGGAGAGCTGATTACGATTATTAGTGATTCCATTAATCATGCTTATCAAAGAGTAAAACGTTATCATGAGAGTCTGTCCTGATTAAAAGACTATTTCCCTTTTTTAAATAACAATTTAAATGATTAAACGTTATTGATTGCGTAATAGGTCAATGTGATTGTTGGCTTAATTGTGATAAGGTTTAGGTTAGAGCGTTGCGATATTTTTCGTGACGCTTTATTTTTTAATTATGTCTTCCTTTTACAAAAGCGCTCGTAAACAGACCTGCAAATAATAAACCTACAATAGCCCCAAAAAAGGCATAAAGGAGTGAAGAAGTTGTCACCCATCCCGTTAATACGCCAAAAACCATTGCGATAATAAAATAATATCCGTTTGTATTTTCTTGCTTTGAATTTTCCATATAATGCTTTTATCAAAAATAGAAAATATTTAGGTTTTTTTTTAATCCTAATGCGTACAATTTATCAGATTGATACACAATCTCATTCGCGGTTGAAACAATTGCTTAAAAATCATCCTTTAGTCATAAATATTAAAATGGGTATATCATTGTTACAATTAATCAATCGATTGATTAATTGTAACAATGATAAAAGAAGATAAAAAAGAGATCATTTTAAATCATGCCGAAAGACTGTTTTCGGAGAACGGATACGATGGAGCATCTACCAGAGCCATAGCTAAAGACGCGGGTGTAAATATGGCTATGCTCAACTATTATTTCGGTTCGAAAGAAGGTTTATATAAAGCAGTTTTCGTACGAAAGTTTTCTGGTTTTCATGAGTCTCTTTTACAGATTATCAGTTGTCCATTTTCATCATGGGAAAAAATTACCCGGTATGTAGATATATATGCAGATCGGATTGTGAAGCATAATTGTTTTCATCGCCTGATGACTTATGAGTTATCCATACAGCAACGGTCAGATATGACAAACATCATCGTTGACCATCTTTTGAAGAATATAAACATTGGCAAATCAATAATAGAAGAAGGGATTAAAGAAGGCGTGTTCAGGAAAGTAGATCCAGAAATGACCATAGCCACTATTTTCGGCTCTATGTATTATGTGGTCCATTTAAAGAATATTACATCAGCCTTACTTGATGTAGATATGCACAATCCTGAAGTCGTTATAAACGATATTAAACCCCGAATAAAAAAACACTTAGCTGCATTATTAGAAGCCCATCTGAAAGTATAATCATGAATCACTATATCTATCACCTTATGCAAAACAAGCTACTCGGATATGCAAGAGTTACTATTACCGCATTGTTACTTCTCAGTTTAAGTGAGGTATCCTTTGCTCAAACCAAGAGGGCAATAACGATTACAGAAGCAATTGAACTAGGAAAACAAAACAGTAAACAACTGAAGCTGTCACAATCCAGGATTGATGAAGCGGTTTCACGCTACAATCAAACGCTGGATGAGGCTCTTCCTAAGGCATCTGCAAGTTATACCTATAGTCACGCAAACTTTTTAAGCAGTCGATTTGCGCTTCCAGGAACTGCGGATAGTAATGCTTTTGATTTGCCTTCCAAAGCGGATGCTTTTATTGGCACCGTCTCTGTACAGGAACTTATTTTTGCCGGTAACAAATTGCGGTATGCAAAACAGTCCACTAATCTTTTAACGGAGATCGCGAAACTAGGTGCTACCCAAGAGGAAGACAATGTGGTTTACGCAGTGATTAATTCTTATTATAACCTGTACAAGGTTCAACAAAGTGAACAGGTTGTGGTGCAGAACCTGAAATCGATTGACCAACAACTGAAGCAGGCACAACAGTTTTTCAGTCAGGGGCTAGTGACTAAAAATGACGTTTTACGCTTCCAGTTACAGCACAACACGATTGAGCTTACCGGTGTTGATTTGGAAACGAACAAAAAGATTGTAAATTATAATCTGGATATCCTCTTAGGTCTTCCCGAAAACACTGAATTGGAAGTGAGTGAGTTTAAAACCCCTTCTTCCAGTGACTTGATCTTAACTAGTCTGATTGATACGGCAATCGCTTCCAGGGAGGAAATAAAAGAATATGAGCTACGGAATACACTGGCGGAAACGAATATCAAGACCATTAAGGCTGATTTGAGTCCTACACTGAGTGCCGCAGCTAATCTATACTACATCAATCCAAGCGGCAAATTTATTCCTCCCGCCAATACCTTTCTAGCTCCTGTAAGTATTGGAGCAACGGTTGCCTGGAATATAGACCGCCTCTGGACGAATAAGAATAAGATTTCGGAAGCCAGAATTCAGAAAGTAGAAGTAGAAAATACCAGGAACATTACTATAGATCTAGTTAAAACAGAGGTGAATAGGGATTATCAAAATTTGACACGCTCATTATCCCGGATTAGTATTTTGCAGAATTCTATTGAACAGGCTTCGGAAAATGACCGGATTCTGGAATCTAAATACCGAAATAATATCGCATCTGTAACCGACCGAATAGATGCTCAAACACAGCTTTTCCAATCACAGATTAACCTGGAACTGGCAAAAGCAGATGAAGGCCTGGCTTGGTATACTTTACAAAAATCAACTGGATTAATAAAATAATACATCGATATCACGGTAATGAAAGAGAACAGTAAAAAATCAATTAAAATAGTACCCATTATTCTTGCAGTTGTTATACTCATTGGAGCAATAGTTGGTATCAGAGAATATCTATATCTGCAAAACCATGTGGATACAGATGATGCGCAGGTGGATGGAGATATCAGTCCGGTTGTATCCCGCGTAGGCGGCTATGTAGACACAATTCTTTTTGAGGATAATCAACATGTGGAAAAAGGACAGGTATTGGTTAAACTAGACCAGCGGGATTATCAAATTAAGCTGGAGCAAGCACTTGCTGCACAAAAAGGCGCACGTGCTGGTATAGATGTACCAGAATCGCAAATTAATACGACTTCAGCTAGTTCGGCTACAGCACGATCCAATGCCGTTTCAGCGAAAGTACGTCTATAGAGGGCCAGTCAAAATTACACCCGTTATGCCAACCTGGTCAAAGAAGGTGCAGTAACCCAACAACAATTTGACTCAGCAAAAGCAGAAAAAGAAGCCGCAGAAGCCGCCTACCAGGCTGCACAAGATCAATATCGTGCCGCACAAGGACAAGTTGGAACAACACGCTCTCAGTTACAGGTAACAAATACTGGTGTGGATCAGAAACAGGCAGATGTAGACTTTGCTAATTTGCAGTTATCCTATACCACAATTAAAGCTCCTGCATCAGGAATTATCTCCAAGAAGAGCATCCAACCCGGACAACTTATACAAGCCGGACAAACCTTATTTTCTGTCGTGAATGATAATAGCATTTATATCACAGCGAATTTTAAGGAGACACAAATGGAAGATCTTAAAAGTGGATCCAATGTGGAAGTGGAAGTGGATGCATTCCCTGATCATATCATAAAAGGACAGGTTTACAATTTTGCTCCAGCTACCGGAGCTAAATTCTCCTTACTTCCTCCTGATAATGCGACCGGAAACTTTGTCAAGGTTGTTCAGCGGATCCCTGTTAAAATTAAAATTCAAACAGAGGAGCAATTCATGAAGAGATTGCGCCCTGGAATGAGTGTAAAAGTTTCTGTACACACAGACGATAAATAATGGCAGAAGTAGGATTAAAGAAGTGGGTAATTACTATTACAGTCATTACCGCTTCACTGTTGGAATTAATCGATACCACTATTGTAAACGTATCCATGCCCCAGATTCAGGGAAACCTGGGTGCGACACTGGAAGATGTTGCCTGGGTTACAACAGGATATGGGGTAGCGAACGTAATTATATTGCCTATGTCAGGTTGGCTGGGTAGTCGTTTCGGACGGAAAAACTACTTTTTAACCTCCATTATCCTCTTTACAATTGCTTCTTTTCTTTGTGGTAATGCAAAAACTTTAGATGAACTAATAGCCTTCAGAATTCTACAGGGACTTGCCGGAGGGGGACTGATCTCAACGGCACAGGCTATATTACTTGAAACCTGGCCCAGGGAGGAGGTTGGTATTGCAACAGCCTTGTTTGGATTGGGAGCCGTGGTAGGCCCTACAGTAGGACCAACTATCGGAGGGTATATCACAGATCATTTTTCATGGCCCTGGATCTTTTACGTAAACATACCTGTAGGAATTATAGCGGCCTATTGTACGTACACATTTGTACGGATCACGCCTAAAGATGGGAAGGACAAACCGATCGACTGGTGGGGAATTGGTCTACTGGCGGTTGCCGTGGGCAGTTTACAAACTGTACTTGAAAAAGGCGAAAGTGAAGATTGGTTTGCAACCGGTTACATTACAATATTGTCGGTTTCGGCTGTTGTAGGACTCCTGTTATTTATCTGGAGAGAGCAAAGCACAGACCACCCTATTGTGAACTTTAAGATCATGCGGCACCGAAGTTTTAGTGTAGGGATGATTACCTCCTTTATTTTAGGCTTCGGGTTATATGGATCGGTGTTTATATTTCCCATATTCTGTCAGCAGTTGCTGGGCTTTTCGGCACAGCAAACAGGGGAAATACTTTTTCCTGGGGGATTATTTACCATTGTCATGATGCCATTTGTTGGGATTATGTTAAAGAATAAAGTACCGGCCCAGTTTATGGCTGCAGGTGGCATGTTACTTTTCTTTTTATTTTCGCATATGCTGAGTAAATCAACGCTCGCATCAGGGACATCCGATTTCTTCTGGCCTCTGGCAATACGAGGGTTGGGGATGTCACTGCTGTTCGTACCGCTAACTACACTGGCCATACAGGATCTTAAAGGGCCAGAACTAGGACAAGGTACCGGGTTAAATAATATGATGCGTCAGCTTGGAGGTTCCTTTGGAATTGCGGCACTGACAACTTTTATCCATATCAGACAAAGCTTTCACCGGAATGTGCTGATTGAGAATATCAGCAATTACAATCCAGCTTTTACAGAACGGTTCAATCAAATGGTACATAATTTTATGTCGAAGGGCTATTCCAATCTGGATGCACAAAACGTGGCACTTAAAGCCATGAACGGGAATGTAATTAAACAGTCGTTACTTCTTACTTATACAGATACGTATTGGGTAGTCGGATTTGTATTGCTCTGTTCCATTCCATTATTGTTTTTACAAAAATTTAATAAAAATGTAACGATGCCGGTAGACGCGCATTAACAAAAAGACCGTCTTATGGTTACCCACAAGACGGTCTTTACTGATTACAATTAAAAACCTTTATCCTCCGAATCTAAGACAGACGATTCATCCTTCGTGCTGTCTCTAAAGGGGTAAAATCAATTCGAAAGCGGTTAACCTTATAGTAAAATTAAGTATTTTATTTTTATATATAGAATGTTGCAACAACTAGTAATAATTTTATTACAAAAAATCGGCAAGGTTTAGTAAATAATTTTACCTGTTGCAGTAATCAGCGATGCAATACGAACCGCATCAAAAACCCTTTCCTCCTTAGCCCCTAGCTTCATTAGGGAATCCTCGTGCGAATTAACACACATCTCGCATCCGTTTACAGCAGAAACAGCAAGACTCATTAACTCAAAGAATTCCTTACCCGTGATTGGCTTCATCATAATCTGCATTCTGATTCGTGCAGGGATTTGCGTATACTTTTCTTTCTGTGTAAAGTGTCTGAACCGATAAAAAACATTATTGGATGCTAGCAAAGAAGCGCAAGATACCGCTTCAGCAATTTCTGCTTCAGTGGCTTCGTTTTTCTCAGCAAAAGCAGTGTAGAAATCCGTTAAAGGTTTATTGTTGTTGTTTACGGAAATAGAGATCCCGATCAGGCCAATTTCTTTCGCAGACAAATATTCAGATTCAAGTGTACTGGTAAAGTTCACTTTTAAGTCACGAAGATATCTTGAATCAGCCTTTTCAAGCAAATCTAAAGCAGGTGTACGGTAGGTTGTATCTAATTGAATTGTTTTTAACAATTCATCTATTACTTCAGTAGTTTCACTCATTTTATTAATTTTATGTTTTATAAAAAATCCCCGTAAAGCGGGGATCTGTATTATTTTAATAAGGGATCTATATTAGTAGATACTGTCACGCTAAAAACGAATTAAGCACCAATTGTTTCCTGACCTTTTTCCCAGTTACAAGGACAAAGTTCATCTGTTTGCAAACCATCAAGAACACGTAAAACTTCTTTCACGTTTCTACCCACATTTAAATCATTTACACATACCCAACGAACAACTCCTTGAGGATCAATAATAAATGTAGCACGGTATGCAACTTTTTCAGTTGGCTCTAAAATGCCTAATTCTTCTGCAAGAGATTTTGATGTATCAGCAAGCATCGGGAATTTCAAGTCACGAAGATCATCATGATTGTTTCTCCAGGCAAGGTGTACAAATTCTGAATCTGTAGAAGCTCCTATTAAACGAGCATCTCTGTCACGGAATTCGCTATATGATTTATTAAATTCAGCTATTTCTGTTGGGCATACAAATGTAAAATCCTTTGGCCACCAGAATATAACGGACCATACGTTATCATCGTTTGTGAGATATTCCGATGTAATGGTATCAAATTCCTTACCTTTTTCTATACTAACTACTGCTTTTTTTTCGAATGATGGAAATTTTTGACCTATTGTTATCATATCAATTGTCTTAGTTTTTAATTATATTTCAAAGATACCTCGCTTTTGTTGCCAAAGCAACAATTTTAGATTAATATGCTATACGTATTATCAATAGGTTATAAACAAAATCTATAGTACTATTACTAATACTTCTTTAACAGGTTATTTAACACCGCTTTATCATCAATAGTAAGCCCAGGGGACTGATCCGTTGGTATGAAATGCAATTTAAAAGACCGGATTGCAGCTAAAGAATCACTTACATTATAACCAATCAGGCGCAATGCAGCGACTCCATTAAACCCAGTGGGTACGGTATCGAGGAGCGAGTCCGGCCAGTTTCCATAGCCATTCTTCGAAAGCTCCTGCCATGGAAAAAAGGCATTGGGATCCACTTTTCTTCCTGGTGCGATATCCGAATGGCCAATAAAGTTAGCCGTTGGAATTTTATAATTTGTTTTAAGCACTGCCAGAAGCTGCATCAGACTGCTGATCTGGCTTTCCGAAAATGCTTCCGTGCCATTATTATCCAGCTCAATCCCAATAGAGGCCGAATTAATATCGGTTTCTGAACCCCATTTACTATTTCCTGCATGCCATGCTCTAAAATAATCATTGAGCATGTGATGAACGGTTCCGTCTTTACAAATCACGTAGTGGGCGCTCACCTGTGTCCGTTGTAATGTAAATGTTTTAAGAGTTTGCTCGCATGAGTTTTGTGCCGTATGATGAATGATGACGTAATTCGGTTTTCTTAAATTTAAGTTGACCGTTCCAATACTATAAGGAGGAACTTTGCCTCCATAATTCGATACGAGGGGCACCTGGGTAAGCTGTTTTACCAAATCTTTAGCTTGTTTCCTATATAAACGGTTGGTGCTGGCATACGGATTTGAGGAACATCCACAGTAAAAAAGACAAGAAAAAAGCCAAACAGGTAAGATATATTTAGTCATAGATTGTTTTAAAACGCTAAATACGCTTATTTTTGCGTCACCTGAAATAAATTAATTATTGTTGTCCGGTAAAACCGGGATTA
>NZ_MDFN01000013.1 GCF_001730525.1 Arcticibacter eurypsychrophilus | reverse complement strand
GATAATACACCGGTTTGGGGTCGTGGTCGTTATGAATGGTTAAACTTTCACCCCCTAACAGACTATCAAACACCTTGAAAATAGTTGGATGCTTCAATTTAGGTTCGATAAGAGGGACGTTGATGTAATTGGTTTCCAGTGTTTCCATGATTATATGTGTTTTAATATCCAAAGGTAATTAATAAAAGTATTAACTTACTTTTATTGTGATTAATTTACATTTGTCAGATAAGTTTGGTAATTTTCATGAAAAAAAAAGGAGCAGTAAAGCTATACCACACCCTCATTAGTTAATTACGATCTAAAGAAACCACTACATTTTTTGAGTTTATTACATATTATAAAACAGGTTGTCCAGACCCGGAAAGCGAGACATCGCAAGATAATTCAATAACTGAACTTCCTTGAGTTAAAAAAACACTTTATTTGGTTAAAATATTGGGAATTTAAATCTGTACCATATATTGTAAAGGCATTCCATTAATAGAAACATACCACTATGTTTGGATGTTTTTCAAATGTGTCTATATTAATCGCAATTATCACCAACTATTCATAGAATTCTTGCTGCATTTTTAGCCAACGTTAATTAAAATTAAAAACGATTAGTTGAATGCTCCTTCATCGCAAGATCCAGATTAGCAATCTTCTTTAAATCATCAGTAAATTTGATTTATCCATCTGCGGCAAGAATAATTGATCTGAGAAAACTATAGGAATAGCTTTTCCTATGTTTTTTTTATGCACTACTTGTTGTTAATCTGATAGATAGAAAAGGTAGCTCCAGCCATACTTGGCTTTGGGGACATCTTATCCTTACATCCGAAGGATATCCTTAATTTGTAGATTGTTTTTTATTATAGGGGTAAATCCTTCTTTTGTTTTTACCAGCAATCAGATTAAGTTTACAGGAAGTGTGAACTTAAAGGTGCTTCCTTTTCCAAGTTCACTTTCTACACATATATTGCCTTTGTGCTTTTTAACGATTTCGGCACATAAATACAAGCCAATACCGAATCCAGGAATCCGTTCAGTCTCTTTACTTTCTACGCGATAATGGGGGAGGAAAAGCTTATCAATATCTTGCTGTGCTATCCCTAAACCTTGGTCGATAACGCTCAACTCAACACAATTATCCTTCAATGCGCAAGCGATTTGAATAGAAGTACCTTTTTCGGAATATTTGGCTGCATTGCTTAGCAGGTTTACAAGCACCTGGTCTATCTTATCACGGTCAGCGACTACATTAATCATTTCGCAGGGCACCATGTGGATTTTATGGGAAGATGTCATAAATAGAGTTTCGTCAATGACCTCTTTGATAAGCTCATTCAACTTAAAGGCTTGCTTATTAAGGTGGATCTTACCAGCTTCGGCTCCAGATAAATTAAGCAGGTTGTTAATCATATTGATCATTTTCTTAACCTGCCTATCGACTTTTGACATGGTACCAATAGCAAAACTATCTTTCTGCTTAGTGGCCCAGGTATTCAGCATTTGAATATAGGCATTTAAAGCGGTAAGTGGTGTTTTTAGTTCATGACTGACCATGCCAATAAACTTACTTCTCCTTAAATTATTTTGTTTTTGTTCGGTAATGTCAATTACTATTCCTGAAAAATAGTTGTTACCAACATTAGAACTATTAAAGCCACCTGTCAGGCTTAGCCATCTATTTTCATTGTCATGAAAACCAATGACGGGGAACTCAATAAATAAATAAGAATGTTTTTTAAAGGATATTTCTATCGCTTTGTTCACATTTGCTCTATGTTTCTCAGTAATTTGTAATAGTGCTTCCTCAAAAGACATTTCATTTTCGGGATAATAACCGAATAGTTCTTTGGTGCGTTTTGATGGTGAGAATTTTCTTGATTCAACTTCAATAATCCATATACCTACATTTGCAGAATCTAGCGCAATTGTGGCGACATCAATAGCTTGAAAGAGCTCGCTATATTCAGATATAAGGTTGTCTTTGGGAAGCGTATCTCTGTCAGTATTATTATTATCCATTGAGTCAGCAGTAAAATATGATGGTACAAAAGTAATCTATTCTATGATGAGTAATTAGATAAAAAATGTTTAGTGCTTCTTATCTTTTAATTGCGGGACTCAATCCTTTTAATTCATAACCGTCCTTCAGCTGATTTGAAGCCAATTCTAACTTTGTTTTGCTAAAAAGATTAAAGGAGAAAACTTGCTAAATACTGCAGTTTAAGATCATCTTATCCTCACATTTGTTGGATAGCTATCATTTGCAAATGAAGGATTAATGTATGGGAATCAATGTCTCTGGTATTAAAAGCAGCATAAGCAATTTTCCTTCCTTCATGATTGTTTTTGCTTCAACCTTCCCCGGTTAAGTATGGACACTTAATTAACAGCAACGGTATTATTACACATGATCGTCTGATGAATTGATTAAAGAGTAGGCTGATGATCGGCGATTTATTAGATTTGCCCAATAAATTGATGAAAGCGCAATTTCTAAAACGTTCCTCTACCAATTTAAACCAAGAAAAAAGATATTCAATGACTACACAAAAAATCAGGATCGCCTTGCTATTCATGTTTGCCATTACACTGAATCTTACTTCCTTTGCAAAAGAAGTATTTCCGGATGGAACGCCAATACCAGACTGGTTTCGCCAAAACAAACCTACCGATATCAGTAAACTGGGAAAACAGTATCGTATTACAGACTATAACCTAACAAACGACAGTACAGTCATACAGACAAAATTTCTACAGGCTGTTATAGATAAAGCCCATGATAACGGCGGTGGCGTTGTAGTTATTCCCAAAGGAACTTTCCTGAGTGGCTCGTTGTTTTTCAAAAAGGGCACGCACCTGTATTTGGAAGAAGGCGGTAAGTTAAAAGGCAGTGACGACATTAGCAACTTTCCCTTGGTAATGACACGTATGGAGGGACAAACACTGAAATATTTTGCTGCTCTGGTTAATGCCGATGGTCTTGACGGATTTACAATTTCCGGTAAAGGAACCATCGACGGCAACGGACTTCGTTACTGGAAATCATTTTGGCTAAGGCGTGCATTCAATCCAAACACCACCAATATGGATGAAATGAGGCCGAGGCTGTTATTCATCTCCAACAGCAGGAATGTCCAGCTTTCAGGCGTGAAATTAATAAACTCGCCTTTCTGGACGACTCACCTATATAAATGCGAAAACGTAAAGCTTCTCGACCTCTACATATACTCTCCGGAAAAGCCTGTAAAAGCTCCTAGCACCGATGCAGTAGATATAGATGGCTGTGAAAACGTTCTTATCAAGAACTGCTATATGTCTGTAAATGATGACGCCGTAGCTCTGAAAGGAGGTAAAGGTCCACATGCCGACAAGGATCCAAATAACGGAGGCAATCAAAACATCATTATTGAAGACTGCACTTATGGATTCTGCCATGGCGCATTAACCTTCGGAAGTGAGTCTATCCATAACCGCAATATTATTTTGCGGCGTATCAAGATAAACCATGCAGAGCGTTTGCTTTGGTTGAAAATGCGTGCTGACACGCCACAGAACTATGAATACGTTCTGGTGGAAGATATACAAGGCAGTGACATAGGCAACTTCATATTCATACGGCCCTGGACACAATTTTTTGACCTCAAAGGGGAACAGATATCAGGTACGTCTTATGCCAGCAATATAACCATGCGTAATATCAAACTGAATTGTGATAACTTTTTCAACGTAGGAATTGCAGATAAGAATAGTAATACTCAGGGTTACAAATCTAAGTTGTCAGATTTCAGATTTGAAAATATTGAAGTAACAGCTAAGCATTTTCTTGAAGTAGACGCCTCGATAATAGAAAATTTTAAATTGAAGAACGTAATCGTTAATAAGAAAAAACTGTTCTAAGAAACAACTTATCAAAAAAAGCAAGCTGAAAGAAATATAAACTTATCTCAGCTTGCTTTTTTTTTGGAGTTATCTTCTATTTTTTTAAGAGAACCGTTAAAAATTATCTGAAGCATTGGCCCATACTTGTTGATATTACCCTTGGTTGATAGAAAAAAGTTAACGTTTCAATCCGAAAGTTCTCGTCCCGATTTTACTAAAACGTTAAGTCAATCTTTGACAGTAATATCGAATATACAGGTTACATCTATTTTCATAGCTACCATTAAATTGGTTGATAGTTTCGCCAATGCATGACTGGCATTGTTAGGTTGCTACGTAGCCATATCAATGATTACACGCAGTTTTCGTAAGATGTGCATAAAGCGATTGCTTAAATATTATTCACTACTTTTAATAAACAATACCTTAACCCTAATTTATGAGCACATATGCACTGATTACTGGAGCCAGTAAAGGAATAGGAAAGTCTATCGCTTATATTCTTGCAAGCCGAAAATATAATCTGCTGCTGGTAGCCCGCTCAGAAGATGACTTACTAGCCATTAAAAATGATTTAGTCATTAAGTTTGACATTGGGGTTGAAATTTTGACACTTGACCTTAGTGATCCCGCATCAGCATTACAGGTTAAGGAATGGGTTGATCGGAATTCCTATCCTGTTTCAATTCTGGTAAACAACGCTGGCTATGGGCTTTGGGGAGAATTTGAGCATCTATCTAAAGATCAGCAGCTAAATATGCTACAGTTGAATATTACGACAGTCGTAGAACTGACATACTATATTTTACCACTTTTAAAGGCTCAAAAAGAGTCCTATATTTTAAATGTTTCAAGTACAGCTGCTTATCAGGCAGTACCCACGCTTGCATTATATGCAGCTTCCAAAGCTTTTATACTCTCTTTTACCCGTGCACTGAGGTTTGAGCTTAAGAACTCTTCGGTTTCAGTATCATGCTTGTGTCCCGGACCTGTAAACACAGGTTTTGCCGAAAGGGCAGGGTTAAATGGCTTAAGTCAAGTGGCTCAAAAATTTAATATGAATCCCGATCAGGTAGCCGCTACAGCCGTTAAAGGCCTGTTTAATAAGAAATCGGAGATTATTCCAGGTATAACAAATATGATTTCGGCCTATGGTAGTCGTTTTTTCCCAAAGTCTTTAATTGAAAAGATCGCTGCTGGGATTTATAAACTTTAAAATAAAATAATTATTTTCTGATTGTTGTTCAAACAAACAAAAGTTTTAGTATACTTGTGTAATAGAATACCAATTTTATAGGATATGTTACTAGTAAATACTCAAATTTATTCTTCTCCTGTATTAAGACAACATGCTCATTTAGTAAGTGAGAGGTGTAGTTGCTGTTGTTGCTAATCCACTAGGTCAGGCTCCTGATCATAAACAGTTCATTTTCGCAATTTCTTTTTTTAAGATACAGCTATGACATCCTCATATCAAAAATTTACATTAACAGATACTTTAACTGCAGAGCAGAAAGATTTTTTTAACACGCATGGGTTCATTCATTTTAAGAATTTTGCTACCCCAAAAACGGTTCATTCCATTGTGGGTGCATCTCTGGAAGTGCAGAAGAAGTGGATAGAAGCTGATATTAAAAAAGTAAACGGTGTCCCTGTTAAGTATGGCCGCAATCTCGATGGTTCAGCACTTGTTCAGCGGTTCGCTTTTATAAATCAACATCATCCTGTTTTAAGTGGCTTGTTACTTGATCCGCGACTAAAAGCATTGCTTGAACTGGCAGGCGATAATGCACGATTGGGTGAAAATGAAAAAGACGGCATGGTATTGAATCATTATGTCAACGGCCCTGATAGTAAATTCACCAAAATGGGATGGCATACCGATGGACTACGCGATGTTTTTTATGGTCAAAGATTAAACCCTATGTTAAATGTAGGCATCCATCTGAGTACATTAAAGCCTGAAAATGGAGGCTTAAAAATAATCCCGGGGACTCATAAACAAAGTGTTTACCAGATGTTGTTCCGCAAGAAGTATTTCCTGGATCATCTGGCCGATCCAAATGAAGTATCTGTTATTCCAGGAGCTGGTGATCTGACAGTACATGACGGAAGGTTGTGGCACCGCGTAGCCCAATCAGCCGTAACAGGAGAGGAGAGCCGCAGAAGGGTAATTTATATTCCTATTATTGCCGGAAAATACACTCCTAAAAATGAAAACAGTCCAACGGTTTTCTATCAGCGCTTTGCAGGACTGGTTAAATAAGGGGGGGATGCTGTTTATGCTTGTTATTCATTATCTCCTAAAATCAGGTCGATTAGATCAAGTGATTGTGTATTTTAAAAAGGTATACCGGCAAAATCTTATCCGTTTTACAAAAGCATTATAGCTTTTGTAAAACGGATAACTATAGCATGACAGGCTATTATTAATGGCTACTGACCTCTCATAATCCGAACTTCAAAGCTTTTGTAACTGTATAGCTGCCGATCTTAAGGTCTCTTCTTTTTTTGCAAAACAAAACCTGATCAGTTTATTTTCTTTTTTGTCTCTATAAAAAGCACTCAGAGGAATCGTGGCAACCCCATAGTGTTTAGTAAGCCATACTGCAAATTCATGCTCCGGCAGGCTGCTTATCTGGTCGTAACCTGCCAACTGAAAATAACTTCCTGCCGATGGTTCATAAATGGTAAACGGTGTGTCTTTTAATATGGATAGAAAAAGGTCTCGCTTTTTCTGCATAAATACACTCACAGGTTGATGCAAAGGAAGCTGAAGGTACTTTGATAAAGCATATTGAGCTGGTGTATTTACAGAGAAAGATAAAAACTGGTGTATTTTACGAAATGCTTCAGTAAGAGTTGGAGATGCTATACAATAGCCAACCTTCCATCCGGTAATATGCAATGCCTTGCCAAATGAATATAAGACGAAGCTTCGCAACCTAAGTTCTGGGTGTCTTAATATACTAATGTGTTTCTTACCATCATAAACGAGTTGCTCATATACTTCATCCGATAAAATTACAATCTGAGTATCTCTAACTATTTCTGCAAGCAAGTCCCAATCCTGCTGGCTTAAAATTGTACCAGTAGGATTATGTGGTGTAGTTAGAATTATCGCTTTCGTTTTAGTGTTTATACGATCTTTAACCTGATTCCAATCTATAGAAAAAGACGGAGCGGAGAGTGTAATGGTAATTGCTTTTGCTCCATTCATTTCGATATTGGGAATGTAACTATCGTAGGCCGGTTCAAATACAATTACTTCATCTCCGGGCTGTAATACGGCTGCAAACGCCGTATAGATTGCGTAAGTAGCACCTGGTGTTATGGTGATTTCAGTATCTGCATTTACCTGAACGTTTTGACTTTCAAAAAGATGTCTGGCAATCTCTTGTCTTAGACTTAGCAAGCCCGCCATCGGAGCATATTGATTAAACCCTTGTTCACTTGCCTCCAAAAGTAAGTTTCCAAGATTAGGATCAACGCCAAAATCAGGAAATCCTTGCGAAAGATTGATGGCACTATACTTCTGCGCCAATGCCGACATAACAGTAAAAATAGTGGTACCTACATTTGAGTATTTTTCAGGTAATTGCAGCATGGATTTAAAAATTTGATGACTGATCTTGTTCGTGTTTTGCTTTTATAAACACCAGTTCAAGATACTGTTTATTGACCGGAATCTGGGTAGTGCTTTGCTTTCTGGCTTTGCCGGATGTTAAAGGTTGATGACGAACTGATCATGATGATTTCTATTGCGGTTTCTATTAGTGAGGTTTCTTATGTCATATCTATGGTACTGATCACGGCTAATCTGATGATGATCTTCATGCCTTATATTGCCCAGTACTTTAACTTTCCACAGGAAGTGACCGGAGCATGCGCTTCTCTGATCTGCTCAACAAAAACAGTTGCAAACCCCTGTATGCATTTTTACTTGCACCGCTTTTTAATGTTTCCATTACTTTAATCATTGTATTTTTAATCTTCGGTCAATAGTATTTATATTACTGATCTGTTAAACCTAAAATGTACTTATATTTCTTACTTCAAAAATGAACCTGAATACTGGATTTTAAAGAGCTTTCCATGTTCGAAAGTGTAATGTTTTAGTTAATGATTCTAATAAGAATGCAATAAGAATCCAGAATGAGTCCGACTTTAGCTAGTTTACGTCGGACTTTAATTGGATTCTTACTAGTTTGTATTTACATTCAATAACTTAAGTATAGCAATTAGGGTTTAGTTAATGGTACACCACTTCTTCCTGTTTTATAAGGGAATCTTTGTCTCAAGCTAGCGTTTAAAGGGATATTGTGGTTTACCTTATATGTTATTATTTCGGGTATTTAAATAACAAGGCAGGATGCGGTTAACCGCATCCTGCCTTGTTATTTAATTTGGTATAAAGGTCTCTTTATGACCTCAAGATAGGTATGAGTTTAGAAAGTATAACGCAATGTTGCACCATAAGTTCTTTGGTCTCCTAGTACAGCTGCATAATGCCCTGCATTACCTCCAGCAGGTAATAACTGTTCAAAATAATCTTTATTCAACAAATTACGGCCCCATATATAAGCAGATAATCCTGAGATAGTTTTATAGCCAATTCGTCCGTTGATTAATGTATAACCATCCACATTCAAAAAGGCTGAAGGAGAGGGACTAGAAGAGAACTTGGAGCGGTAAGATCCGTCCAGTGCTGTGAAGAATTTCGATTCTTTATTGAAAAACTTAGCAGGGATAGCAAATTCACCACCTAATGATCCTGCCCATTTTGAGACACCAGGAAGTTCTCCACCTGAAATGTCCTTAAATGCAACCTGCACACCATTTTCTGTCAAACCTGTTTCTTCAAGCGGAAGTGGAGCATTGGTAAATTTAACATACTTTGCATCGGTATAAGCACCAGCTCCGGTGAATGAGAAATATTGGCTTGCTCTGAAATTGGCATCAACCTCAGCACCACGTACACGTACCTTTTCTGCGTTAGCCAGGTAGCCGCGATTCACTCCTATTTCAGCTGATTGCACATTTGTTTGGTAGTTCTTTATATCTGAGTTATGTAAGGTAACGTTTAGCGTAAAATTAGTAAATGGCGTAGATTTAACACCGAGTTCATAATGTTTTGTATCCTCAGGTTTGATCACTGCCAAATCAGTTGCTGCTTCTCCATTAACTGTTGGTAGTCCCGATACATTCACTCCAATAGGTTTGAAACTGGTTGAATAGGTAGCAAATGCATTTAAACGCTTATTTGGTCTGTAGGAAGTAGTAAGTGAATAAGTAAAATTTTTCTCATTGGCATCTGCTACGTAAGACTGATTGGTATAAACCAGAGCTTTCAAGGCTAGCAGCGCCGGATCAGTGGTTTGAAGGCCTCCATAGGTAGTTCTGCCGTATGATACATCTTTCTTATCATAATTGAAACGAATACCTGGCAATATGTGTAAACCGGTTACAATTTCGTAATCTATGTTGGCGAAAACTGCTGCACTTGAAGATTTGATCGAGAATTTATTTTCTACTCCGAATCCTTCAAAGAGTCCTGGTGTTTTCCATAATGCACTGGTTGTGCTTTGTGAAAAGCGCCATGTGGCAGATCCTGATTCTTCAATCGCTACCGGATCAGTCTGAACTTCCTGATTGATATAAAACAGACCTACAACACCGCTCAATTTCTCAGAAAGCTCTCCAGCATAACGAATTTCTTGTGACCAGTTATGGTGTTTAGAGTAATTGTTCGATTTTGCTAAAGATTGCAAACCCGTAAAGTCCCTGTCGTTAGATGGGCTCCATTTCCAGTAGCGATATGCTGTAGTTGAAGTCAGCGTTCCGGGTCCTATTTTTAAATCGGCATTTAGTGATAAGCCGCCTAAATCATTATCAGAATTCCAGGGAGTATCATGATCTATTTTCCGGTCGAAGGCGTTCTGGCTTGGCAATGAATAACCAAGATCAGCAATGATTGCATTGAACTGGCGATAAGCAGGTCGGAGCGTGGTCACAACTCCTGCCACTACCTGGGCATAGCCATTCGGACGTTGGCGTGAATTGTCCCCTGCAAGCGTTATAGATAAATTATTGTTAGGCTGGTACAATAATTGTCCCCGAACTCCAAGGTTATTAATATCATTAACGTTTTTAAGTGTGCGTATGTTTTCAATTACACCATCACGCTGTGTACCTGAAAAAGATAAACGGCCGGCAAAATTTTTACTCAAAGGACCTGTAATTGAGGCCTTTGCCTGAATATATCCAATATTACCAAAGCTAGTTTCGAAACTGGCACTCGGCGTAAAGCTTGCTTTTCGGGTAATTATATTGATGGCACCAGAACTGGTGTTTTTACCGAATAATGTTCCTTGGGGTCCTCGCAGAACCTCAATTCGCTCTACATCAATAAAATCTAATGTACCTGCGGCAGGACGTGCATAATATACCCCGTCTACGTAGAAACCTACGCCCTGATCGATCCCATCATTGGTTAGTCCGAACGTAGAACCCAATCCACGGATATTTAAAGTGGTATTGCGGGGGTTGGAGGAATAGAACTGAACCGAAGGAACAAGTTCTTTTACCCTGTTTACATTGAAAGCACCAGATTCATCAAGCTTGGTACCACCGACCACCGAAATTGGAATAGGTACGTCTTGTAGGGCCTCTGAGCGTCTTCTTGAGGTGACAACAATTTCATCAAGTTCCGAATTTTCTATCAGAACCAGTTCTAAAGGTGTATCCTGAAGTTTAAGAATCTGAAAGTCCTGTGGTTTATAACCGACTGAACTAACCCGAATATAGAATGGAGGCTCTTGCTTTGAAATAATACGGAAAGAGCCGTTTTCATCTGCACTCACAGATATGTTAGTACCTCTTATCAGCAAAGTAGCATTTGGAACAGGAACGCCTTTAGCATTCTTTATTATTCCAGTTACTACGTTTTGGGCAGAGGCATAGCCTATCGTGAGTAAAACTGAAAAGAGAATAAGTAAACTTTTTTTCATGATTTTGAAATTTGGTTGTGCGCATTTTACAGTATGGTTTATGCGCATAGATTTGATTTTATTTAGGCAATGATTATTGCCAGGCATATTTCAGAGCAATCTTGTATAGCTGTTTTAAAATTTCAATAGGGATTTATGAGCTTTGCCTGGGATTTGAGGGCATAATTGCCGGGTGGCAACTAGAGTGCGCTGCATCAACAACAACAGCAGCAGTCTAAATGTGGGTGTATTTCTTCTCTAGGTGTTTCTGTTTTTATTATAAGAAAATGTAAATCTTTTATCATTTGATTTAATGTTGTAAACAGTCTTTTAATGTTTTGAAACGGGTGATTCTTCAGCAAATATAGTAATCTTTTAAATATTACAAATTAAATCTATAGAAATTGTAGATTTTGTTTCAACAGGTATATTGAACTATTGTTTTCTCTATTTTGGGTTAATGATTTTAAGGGGGATAACATGAAATAAAAACAGGTCCAGGCTAATATATACTAACATCAAAATAGATGTAAAAAGGTAATGACTGCTTTTATTAAAGTAAATTAGCTTTTCTGAAATAGGAGTTATAAATAAAACAATAATCATCAGTGAAATAAAGACTGTAAAGAACAAAAGAATCCAAGATAAGAGGAGTTGGATTCAATGGTATGCTTCCAGGGTCATTATTCATTTTAGCTGATGATTATTGTTTATTTATATTTTGGTCAATTTATAATCGGCTTAGTTAGCCTTTGCGCTATTGGGCTGTACCAGGTTATTGATAAAACTGACCATTTGATTGAATTCTGCTGGAGCGTATAAGCGGGTTAGGAATACGATTTTCCCATTTCGATCAATCACTACGTTGCGAGTTACTCCACTCTTTTTATGGGCAAAACGGCCAAAGATATCCGCTCCAGGATCAAGTGCCAAAGGATAGGATATTTTCATGTCCTGTTTAAACTTCTGCACTTTGTTTAATGGTTCATCCCGGTCAACACCAATCAGAACAAGTCCATTATCTTTGTTTGCCTGCCATACTTCTTTTTCCAAATAAGGCATTTCTTCGCGGCAAACGCTGCACCAGCTGGCTGTAAATTGAAGAACAACTACTTTTCCACGTAGACTTTTCAGGTTTGTTTTTGTCCCATCAGTTAAGATTAATTCAAAATCATCGGGAGCCTGATCGCCAACTTTTACCAGATAGCCCCTGTCATCAGTATTCTGATCAGTCTGTGCAAAGGAAACACTGGAATGGAAAGTGGCAAATACCACTAGTACTAAAATTAGTTTTTTCATAGCTGTTATATTAATTTACGTCAAACCAAAGTTTTGTAGTTAATGCATCTACACCTTGATGGGACACAGCGGCTTTATAGTTAACTCCGTTTAGAGATTGTTCTGTTCCGGGATAAAGAAAACGTACTGGAATCTTCCCGCCCAGCACACCTGTTTTAGCAGGAACTAATTGTGGATAGTCTAAACGGCGCCATTCAGAAAAGGCCTCAAGTCCCTGTCCAAAGAGAGCAATCCATTTTTGTTCACCAATTGACTTTTTATAGTTTATGGGATCGAATGTTATGCTGGGCTGATTGATGTATTGTTCGGTAGCAACCGTACCTATTCCATATTGTCCTAACGAGGCGCGAATTGCATTTTTATATAATGTAGCTGCATCATCCTGAATAAAACCGCGACTGGAGGCTTCAGCTAAAAAGAACAATACTTCGGCATTACTAATAATGACAGAAGGAGCTTTTACTGCTCTGAAATATGCTCCAGGCAATGATACATTGTCAAAACCAATATTACTGGCCTCACTTGTAGTAAGCCCATTGGAAAGACCTATGTATAATTGGGTACTCGGAATTGTTGTTGGAGTGGCATAAACAGGAAGCCGGGGGTCATTCAACTCGAACAGCTTGTCCACTATGGTTTTACTGATTCTGTAATCCTGCCTTGTGAAAAAGGAAAGATATACCGGGTTTTGGTAAGGAGCGTCCTGATAGTCCAGTTTAGCGTTTTCGGCATTTGAAGAAATATAACCACTTCCTTCCTGTTGGATTTCATTAATGACAGTTTGAGTGGTTGCTGGAAGGCGGTCTGCAATACGCAGGGCAAGACGTAAGCGGAGAGAATTGGCAAGCTTCTTCCAATTTAAGATATTTCCGTTATAAATAACATCTCCGCTAATAGCCGGTCCGTCGACCTTCAGTAAGGTTTGAGCTTGTTTTAAATCATTCAATAAGCCCTTATAGACATCTTCCTGGCTATCATAAACAGGCGTAAGGTACTCCGTGATGGAATTGGCTTGAGAATAGGGAATGTCTCCATAGGTTTCGGTCAGCAAGGAATAGACCCATGCCTGGAGTACCAGTGAAACTCCTTGATAATTGTTGTTTCCAGAAGCCTCACCAAGCGAATTAATGGTTTTTAACTGTGCAATACAGGTTGCGTACCAGCTGGACCAGCCGCTAGTGAAACTATTGGGGGTAAAAACATAGCGGTCGGGATCAGTATATTGCACCATGGCCCAATGCTGAACAAAAAGAAGGCTTGACCCCATATTATTGGTTACCCCCCAATATTGATCTGAAGCCGTTCTTATTGTACTGGTGAGCAAATAAGCCGGCTGAGGTACAGTTGCTTCATTTGGATTCTTATTGATATCGGAAAGTTCATCTTTACATCCACTGAAACCAGCTAATGTTGTAATGAATATGCTGAGAAGAAATATATTTCGGTTCATAGTAGATTCTTTAAAATTTAAGGTTAAGGTTAAAACCAAAACTGCGTGTTGTAGGTAATGTCAGTGATTCAACTCCCTGAAAATTGCCAGCGCTTGAAGCTGTTTCGGGATCTATATTCGGGGCGTTTTTATGGATGATCCACAGGTTCCTACCAACCAGTGAAAAGGTGGCTCCATATAACCCTACCTTGCTGATTAGCTTTTTAGGTAACGCATAACCGAGTTTTACTTCTCTTAATTTGACATAAGAGGCATCGTAAGTATTTGACTCATTAATGCTATATAGTGCTTTGTAATAGCTTTGTGCGGATACTATTTGGGTGTTTTTTTGGCCACTTGCAGTTACGCCATCCACTATAATTCCATCATCATGTGTTATTCTATCGTCTGTCGTGTAGGTTAATCCTCCATGCTCTGCATCTCTGCCTTGTAAAGTGGATTCCAATATACCGGTGTATTTACCGGTAGCATTTGTGCTGGAGTAAATTTCTCCTCCATGACGTACGTCGATCAGGAAGCTCAGGTCAAAATCTTTATATCCAAAACGGTTCGTTATACCGCCTAACCAATCTGGTGTATATTTCCCTAAAATATGATAAGAAGGGTCTGTTGCAGGGGTTCCATCTGCATTGACTACTGTATTTCCATTTGCATCTTTCAGGTAGGCTGTTCCAAATAAGGTTCCGTAAGGTTGACCAACGGTTGCCAGTACCTGAGCGGTTCCGCTTGTTCCAATCGTATAACTGGTCAGGAAGCCTGCTTTGTCAAGTTCCACAACCTTACTGCGGTTTCTGGAAAAGTTGAAATCTATATCCCAGCTGAAGTCCTTCGTTTTTATAGGGTTGATGCCTACCTGCAATTCAACTCCCTTATTATTGATTTTTCCGGCGTTCACTAATTGTTTATTGTAACCAGTTGTAGGACTCACATCAATGCTTAAGATCTGATCGCTGCTGTTGATGTCATAATAACTGAAGTCCAGTTTCAAGCGGTTCTTAAAAAATCCAAGTTCAGTACCCAGCTCGGAAGAGGTAGTGGTTTCCGGTTTTAGATCAGGGTTCTTTTTTATCCCATTAGACGTCAGCTGCGGATTTCCATTAAAAGGAGCACTAAAGCCGTAAGCGTCAATCAGGTTATAGGGATCTGTATCTTTCCCTACTTTAGACCAGCCTCCGCGTATTTTGGCATAAGTAAGTATATTGCTTTGAATGTTCAAGGCATCGGTAAGCACCAGACTGGCATTTACGGATGGGTAAAAATAGGAAAGGTGATCAATCGGAAGGGTAGAAGACCAGTCATTACGGGCAGTTAAGTTTAGGAAAGCATAATTACGAAAACCAAGCTGAGCAGAAGAAAACAGACTGTAATTTTTTAAAGATGTAGAGGTTCCTGAAGAAATGAGTGCATCTCTGGAGTTCGTTAAGGTATACACATCTGGAATAGCCAGACGGGGAGCCTTTTGGTTATTACGCTGAAAGGATTGGCTTCGGATGTTTCCACCGCCAAGGATATCCAGGGCAAAGTCGCCGGAGAGCTTTTTGTTAAAGTTTAATGTGAACTCTGTATTGTTTTCATTGACGGTATAGGCATCTTCTTCATACGACCCATTCGGCGTTCCGCTGGTACCGTAAGCAATTCTGATTTTTCGCCTATCGGTATAATAATCATTACCGGTACGGAAGTTAGCGATCAGGTTTTTCGTGATTTTATAATTCAATCCTACATTTCCTATAAGACGATCGCGTAACTGGGTTACCGTATTTTCATATGCGATGAAATAAGGATTGGCGTAGTAACTGTTATTCCAGTTTATGTTATTTCCCTGATCATCTTTATATTTTTTCAATTGAGAGACGTCTACCTGCCTGCCGAACCAAGTGAACTGGAGCATGTACCCATTAGACCGGAATACAGCACTAGGCAGGTTATCTGTATTGGTTCTTACGTAGTTTGCATTTGCGGTAAGTGTCAGTTCAGGAGTGATTTTATAAGAAGTATTGAGGGAAAAGCTGTTTTTACCAACTGCTGTGTTGGGTGTAATACCCGATTGATCGCTGTTATTATAAGAGAAACGGTAATCTAAATTATCACTTGAATTGGCTATAGCTACCCCATTATTCAGAGAATACCCAGTTTTAAAAAAGCTTTTTACATTGTCTGGGTGAGGGATAAAAGGGACAGGGACTCCATTGGAGTTAAATTGAGGGATTAGGCGACCGTCCATTTTAGGACCCCAGCTTTCGTCTACACCATCATTAACACCCCCACCTTTACCATCTTTAAAGCTAAAGTTTCCATCAGCTCCTTGTCCGTATATATTCTGATACGTTGGCAGCAGCGCAATCTGGTCAAAAGTATTATTTGAATTAATGGTGATGCCTATTCCTTGTTTTCCTTTTCCTGTTTTGGTTTTGATTAATATCACACCTGCCGCAGCGCGTGAACCATATAAAGCGGCAGCATTGGGACCTTTTAAGACACTCACAGATTCTATATCTTCCGAATTGATATCGGCAATAGCATTTGCCCAATCCCTTGTGCCTCCTGTGCCCTGTTGCGAATTATCAACAGGTACACCATCGACCACAAACAAAGGCTGGTTGTTGCCAGCAATTGAAGTTTCCCCACGAATAATGATGCGGGCTGAACCCATATTACCCTGGCTATTGGTTACCTGTACACCGGCAATTTTTCCTGATAAGGCCTTAATAAAATTGTTTTCCCTTGCCTCTGCAATTTGTGCCCCTTTTACTTCCTGAATGGAATAACCTAGCGATTTCTTTTCTTTTGAAATATTTAAGGCAGTTACCACCACTTCATTTAAAAAGTTCTGTGCATCTTCCAATACAATTTTAAGATTGCTTGAATGTGCTTTAACCAATACTTCTTGTGGGTTGTACCCTATAGAAGAAAATACAAGAAGATCATTTACTGCAGCATTTACTGAAAACTTACCATTGGCATCGGTTTGAAGTGCAATGGGCTTTCCTTTAATTGAAACACTAACACCAGGTATCGTTAAACCATCAGATTTAGAGAGCACTACACCCTCGACCTTTGAGGATTGGGCATTTAATTGACATAAAAGTATGGACAGAAGAAAACCTGTTAAAAATAATTTTTTAAACATATGGATATATATTGAATAGGATCTGGATTATACACTTGTTAGAAGGGTGCGATCTGATTGATCAGGGCATACAGCAACAACAGCACATTATAGGAATATACATAGGGGAGTTAGATGAAAAAGTTTTTCGTGTCATTGTTTTTTTTGTTAATAATCAAGAAATGACGATGGGAAGAGGAAAACGAAATGAAGCAATGTTCTTTGTTAATATATTGGGAAACTGTTCACTTATCATTTCAGTAGCATTAATATTCCTGAAAGGATTTAGCACCTTTCGCCTGCAGACGTAGGTTGCTAAGACGTCTTCGGGCCTTATCCCTCGGTCTTTCTTAATAAGTATTTAAAAGAACGTGTTTGTAATGCGACAAATGTATGTATATTCTATTGTTTTTATAGAGTACAAGTGCGAATTTTATTTTATTTACCTTTTACTGACTGTTTATGAGCTTTACATAAATGTAATTACTGTTAAGTTCTTTTAACCGACTTCAAATAAGCTATGACATCCCTATCTGCTATTAAGTCACGATGAGATACTTATTACTGGAATAAACTGCAATAAATACCAAAATAATAAGATGGACAGCATTGCTATAACAGCAATCCATTTAGTACGGAAATCTTTTCCGAATGGAATGAAAAGACCTGATATTGTTAATCCTGATATTACAGTAAATAGCATTTAAAGGGATTTTTTGAAATTGAATTGACCAAAATAATAAGGAATGATCATTCTTCTTATATTATTGTCGCTAAAAAGGAGTTGTAATGCTCTATTTCTAATGATATGGTTTTCAAATTAATAACAAGTTTTCTTACTATCTGTTGCTTTTGCTTTTCGATTCGATTTTCAATAGCTTACAACTCTCATTTCGAAACCATTCGATATTAAATTATTATTGATCCCTATTACTTCTATATTTGGCACCTCCTTAACATAAAATTTATCTCACATTTATGTGAAATTAATGAACGATAAGAAAGTTAACATCATCAATGCTTCCCTGTCTGGAAGATGGGCTCTTGCCTGGTCCGAATCTCTTTTTAAGCAAAAGCTGCTATTGGCCATAGCCATGATGTTATGCCTTACCCCGGTTTTTCCTATTTTTTATCAGTACATAGAAGCCCGACAGGGTTATGCGTACAATGACTGGTTGCTGATTAATGTTCCTGCAACAGATGTCTCTATACCTATTTTTACCATTACCTGGGGAATGGCGATCTTTTCGATGATAAGAGTGGTGCAAAGTCCTACATTGCTTCTAAACTTAATGTATGAAATTATTGTACTGAATATTTCAAGGTTTATTACAATTTCTTTGGTACCTCTTAATCCACCTGAAGGTTTAATTGACATATGGGATCCCATTACGGATCTGTTTTACGGAGCTACCTATGTCACTAAAGATTTGTTTTACTCAGGACACACAGCAACCCAATTCTTGTTTTTCCTGATACTCCAAAAGAAAAGTGACAAACGACTCGCCCTTATTACCACTACTTTAATGGGGTTGCTGGTGCTGGTGCAACATGCCCACTATACTATTGATGTAGTTTTCGCCCCTGCATTTACTTATTTGTGCTATTTGTTAGCAAAGAAATTCGCGAATTAAAAGCTGAAATAGATACTTATGCTTAACTAAATGTTTTAGTTCCCTTGAAATAGCTATTCAGCAAATGAATAGCTATTTGATAAAATTAAAACTAATGCTTAATTTTGACAAACCTAATCCCAATGCATAAATTATTGATTGACCCTAATGATAAATTACCTAAGATTAAACAGATTGTACAGGCACTTATACGGGACATTGAAAAGGGAGTTTTAAAAAAAGATGAGCGCCTTCCTTCAATTAATGATTTTAGTAAACAGCATCAAATTGCCAGAGATACGGTTGAAAAGGCTTATTCCAGACTGAAAGAAAAAGGATTTCTAATATCCGTTCCCGGAAAAGGAAATTATGTAGCTGAAAGGGTTCAGGATAGACTAAATATCCTAATGGTATTAAATAAAATGAGCTCCTACAAAAAGGAAGTATATTATTCCTTTCTAAAAAAACTCGGTACTAAAGCCAAAGTCGACCTTCAGATCCATCATTATGATCCCAAACTTTTAAAAGAAATATTAGATCATAACAAGGGAAAATATCACTATTACGTCATCATGCCTCATTTCTTTCATGACGCTGATCCTAAAGATTATATGCCGGTGTTAAAAAGTATCCCTCCTCATGAGTTAGTGATCCTTGATAAGAATGTTTTATTGGATGACGAGGCCCATATTGCCGTATATCAGGATTTTAAACGGGATATTTATGAAGCATTGTTGTCAGCAGAAAAATCGCTTCAAAAATACAAAAGCATTACAATCGTATTTCCGGAATTAAACAATCATCCTATTGAAACGCTGGATGGAATCAAGCAGTTTTGTAAGGATTATAAAAAGAAATTTGCTATCGTTCCTGATGTCGACCGAGTTCAATTAAAAAAGGGACAGGTATTTCTTACCCTTACTGAGTCTGCTCTGGCAGATCTAATCAAGATGGTCAGGTCTAAAGGATTAAAATTGGGAACTGATATTGGAATTATCTCATTCAATGAAACGGTACTAAAGGAATTGTTAGACATAACCGTTATAACCACCAACTTTGAAGAAATGGGGAATACTGCTGCTACCCTAATTCTGAATAAAGAATTTAAACAGGTTCGCAATTCATGCAAATTAATTGAAAGGTCGTCACTTTAAAACTTTAATGGAAAAACGCACATCACGGTAAAAGCTTTATTGTTTACTTTTAACTTATCAGGAAAATTAAAAGTAGATGCTGGTAATAACGATGATGTCATTACCCAAAAATAAGGGCTGATTGATGAAATCTTACTAGTATAGCCCATTCCGAAATTTATTAATTTCATTTAGTGACTACTACTAGCTATTTAAGGATTGCAGGATTTTTATGAATTTACTGGAAATACTTGTAACATGATGACCATTATCACCAAAGATAAAACAGAAAGAATTGTTAATGTTTTTGAAACAGGTTCTACAAAAAGTTGATATGATTCGTTGGTTAAATGGAAAGACTACACGGATGCTAAGACCAAAAAGTAGCTGCTGTCAATAATAGGTGACGACAGGCAGCTACTTTTAATCATCTTTGAAAATAACCAGTTAAATCTTTTAAAATAAACAGTCAATTGGAAAAAACAACTATTCCATAGCCTGCATTCCCATATTGGCCCACTCTTCTTTTGATGGTCCATAAATTCCTGGAACAGGAAGTCCAAGCATCCGCATAATCACAGTCATTTGTCCACGGTGATGTGTTTGATGTATAATCAGTACCTGCAATATCTTACCCTTTTCCCATTCTTCACCGTACATGTTTACTTTATCCTCAAGAGAAGAATTAGTCCATTTTGAATTTACTGCCTTGCTAAGCTGTTCACAATAATCCTGATAGGTACTTACAAGTTCGGAAATAGATTCAGGCGTAGGACTATTCTCTAAATGATCAACAGGGAATAATCCTGCTTTGTGTCCCATTTCTGTAATGGTTTGAGTTAAATGCCATGCCAGTCGTTCCAATGAGCGTACATGTTCATGAATTTTTACCTGACGTGTTTCTTCTGTAATTAATGAGAATACTTTAACGGTACCTTCTGTCTCATTCTTCCAGTCTGTTATAAAATTGTAAATATTTCTGTACATAATTAAAGTTTTTATTTTTCAAGTCAGGTAATTATCCAGACAAGAGCAAATGTCGACAATAAATTTAAAACTAAAATGATTAGTGGTGTCAAATTAAATAAACTAATTATTTTAGTTATTTTAAAGACTTTAAAGTATAGCTGCAAATACAAGTAGGCATTAATCTGGCTGGTATGAAGAATTAAAGACAGATGATAGAGGGGTAGTGGAATTTATGCCGTTATTGCCTGGCAGATATGTCATCGATATAATCGAAAAAGAAAAGAGATTTTTAGAACTAATCATCAAAATGGTATCCCTCCTCGCCAAAAAGTACCAAAGCTTATTATAACTTATTCTTTTAATTGCCATTAGAAGCAGCACATACGTGAAAAATTGATTGAGAAAGCAAAGGAGGCATTAACAGGGACGTCGTTATCAATCACTGAAATAGTTTATCAACTTGGCTTTGATTACCTGCAATCGTTAAGTAAACTATTTAAAAGTAAGTCGAAAGTATCCCCTGTTGCTTATCGCCATAGTTTTAGTTAAAAAAGTGCATAACAATTAATCAATAGATTGTATAATTACTATTTGCCTAAATGCACTTTCGCTGACTTAGCATTTTGGCTAATTAGTGCGAATCACCAATGTGTTTTTAACCAATCCTGATGAAGTAGCCGTTACCTTAATATCGCCGGTTCTTTTATTTTCTGACTGGATGATAATCTGCGCCAACCCATTAAATAACTTTCGCTTCCAGGGAGCCGATGGAACTTTGAATTGAATTAGACCAGGGTTGGTGTTTAACACATCCCAATCATGTATCTTTTTGAGTGGTAAGGTAATTATAGTAATTGAATTACGGCCTTCTTTTATCATGCTTTTGTTTATGCTGAAGACATTGCCTTCTTTTTTATAGGCAAGATTGGCAGCTAACAAGTGACCGTTGATATAAACAGATTGTTCGCGTCCAATGCTATTATAAAAAAAAGTTAACCACGAATTGGCCATATCTTTCGTTAAATTAATGCTGCCCCGATACACCCAAGCTTTAATACTGGTATCAGCAAGACCTGTAAATGCTTTCTTCCAGTTGTTATCATCAAAATCTACCTTCATTTCGCTTCTGTTAATTGTATCAGAAACAGGCAATTCCTTCAGATCTACAATTGATAAATTCTGGATCTTCTCTGTATATTGATCTGGTTCGAGAGATGTAGGATTACCATTGCCAACACCGATAATCTTACCGGGACCTTCAATCGAAAAGTGGATCTCGTTATTGGCATCCGGTACTTGGCGGTTTTTTTTATCCACCACAGCAATTGTTATGATTGATATATCTTTTCCGTCTGCCTCAATATTGTTTTTATGTGCAGTAAGTTTGATTTCTGTTTGTGGTCCCGTAGTTTGAACAGTTTCTGTAAGTGCTTTTTTGCCATCAGAGTATCCGATGGCTTTAAGGATTCCAGCTGTAAATGGTACCTTCCATTCCAGATGGCTATTTTTGATCATCGTCTTTTTGCCCAGGCTTTTTCCATTAAGAAAGAGTTCCACTTCATTGCAGTTACTGTATGCCCAAACTTCTATCAATTGCCCTTCTTTTCCTTTCCAGTTCCAATGAGGGAGTAGGTGCAGTACAGGTTTGTTCCCCCACCAAGACCTAAGGTACCAGGCATCATCTTTCGGAAAACCACATTGATCAAGCATACCAAAATAAGAACCAACTGATGGCCATTTATATGGAGTCGGTTCACCCCGGTAATCAAAGCCTGTCCAGATAAACATGCCAGCCAGAAAGGGCCGCTGTGCATAGTAGTTCCAACCCTCCTCTATACTATAGGCACTAGGGCGGGGCTTTGCATCATAAGCTGATTTATAATGTAGACTGTCATTGGTAACGTAAACTCCACGGGTCGAAAAGGTAGATCCTTCCTCAGTACCCCATCCCTTTTGTTCTGGAAACTTTTGATGTTGCGCATCAGGGTTTTCTTGCGCAATATAATTGTAGCCCATTAGATCTACAACGGCTGATAGTCCCTGTCCCCAGCCTCCGCTGAAACCTGCAGTAATGGCACGTGTGGTGTCCAGACTTTTAACGTAAGCCTGCATAGTCGTTGCTATTCTTGCCCCTGTACTATTGTTTTCAATTCCCCATTCTTCATTTCCAATAGACCAGCTGATGATGCTTGGATGGTTACGGTCTCTTTCAATTAATTTCTTCAGATTCCCCAGATGATAATCATTAATGCCCATTAAACGATTTTCGTCAATGACCAGCATCCCTAAACTATCACAGGCATCAAGCAATTCAGGGGTAGGAGGGTTATGGGAACAACGATAGGCATTACTGCCCATTTCTTTCAGCTTTGCAATCCTGAAGTACTGAAGCTCATCAGGCATTGCCGCGCCCACACCTGCATGCTCCTGATGGTTATTCGTTCCTTTAATCGCTAAACGTTTCCCATTTAAAAAGAATCCGGTGTTGGCATCAAAGCGTATGGTACGTATCCCGAATTTAGTTGTATACTCATCTACCGGAATATTATTTATTAGAAGTGTAGTTACTATATGATGCAAGTAAGGCGTATCAACTGACCAAAGTTTTGGATGGGCTAACATCAGCTGGCTTACATATTCTCCTCCTTTATATGGGGCTAACTCGGCACTGCTGGTTTGCTGAGTAGCTAGAATATGTCCTTCTCTATCGTAGATTTTTTGCTCTATAGTAAAGTGAATATTGCTTTTTCCCTCATTTTTGATGTTAACTTTAGCCGTTACAGATGCGCTATCGTTCTTTAAGTTAGTCGTAATAAAAGTTCCGTTAGTCGCTATATGTACCGGATTGGTTTTATTAAGCCAAACGTGCCGGTAAATACCAGCCCCCTCGTAAAACCACCCTTCTTCCATAGAGGCATCAACGCGGACTGCAATTGTATTATCTCCCCCATAATTCAACAGATCGGTGATGTCATATTCGAAAGCATTATATCCGCTTGGCTCTGTACCTAAATAATGCCCGTTCACCCATACTATAGCGTTACGGAATACTCCATCGAAAGTAATAGTGATTCTTTTTCCATAGTCCCCTTCAGGTATATTGATTTTTTTGCGATACCAGCCTACGCTATTTTCGGGGAAATTCATTCCGATAGCTTTAAATCCATGACTAAAACTAGCCGATTCACTAAATCCGGCTTCTACAGCCCAATCGTGGGGAACGTTTAGTTTTCGCCAGGAACGGTCATCAAAATCAGCGGAAGCAGCACCATCTCCATAACCTGCCTTTGCCAGATAAGAAAAATAACTTGTTCCGTTGTTGAAATCCCTTTTTGCGTCGGAAGGGTGGCCAAATGCAAAACGCCATGCGGTATCAATACTTATATGTTCTCTTTTTCCCGCAAGATGGTTTAAAGGTTGTGCAAAAGTTAAGGAAGAGCATAGAAAGACAAGAAGGGTGAATGTTAAGGTTCTCATTTAGGGGACAAAGTAATTTGGTTAACAATTTATTAGTTAATTTCATCCACAACCTTTCTAATATATCGCCTCTACATTCTTGCTTTCAGCATAACCTATATAGTCGAATAATCTATCTCTGATTGTTGGAGTTGCAATTGATCTCTAAACAAAAATACATACTATCACAGTTATACCCAAATGGTTCTAGCGGTTTTCTTGTATATAAGTACCATAAATTGTTCGTGTCTCTTAAATCAATAAATGTACTTATGTGTTCAATCAAATCATTCACTGGGTGATGGTGCTCAACGAAAAAGATGGATATTCTATCTACACCTCAAAAGATCTAAAGGTATGGAATTCGGAAAGTCATGTTACCGGATTCTGGAATATCCCGATCTTTTAAAACTGCCTAAAGAAGGCGACCAGAACAAAACCAAGTGGGTGATGTATGGTGCTTCAAATGCCTATATGATCGGATCGTTTGATGGTAAATCTTTTACTCCTGAATATGGAAAATATTATTTTGTTACCGGTACCATCTACGCGGCGCAGACTTTTAGTAATATACCAGAATCAGATGGCAGGAGGATTCAGATAGGTTGGGATTGCAGCAGCCTGGAATGCCTTTTATTTTATCCTAAATATTCTTATTTTAGTATTCACATTGACTTATGTATTTGTCTGCGTTGAGATGAAGAAATGTGCTGAAGATGATATAACCTAGTTATATTAGAGCTGTAGCATGAGTACTGTCAATTAACTATAAAGAACTTAAAAATGAAATATATTGCAATTCTTATTGTTCTGCTTATTATAGAATCTGCTGTTGGACAGACAGTAGTAGATCTGAGTGAATTTAAAAAGAATGGGACAACCTTCACTCGAAACCACAACGAGCTGACCTTTTTATGGCCATCAGGAAAGGAGGGTAGGGGTAAGATGGTATTAAACCTTGATCAGGATAGACCCTTGTTTAGCAGCGTTCAGCTTGGTACAGGAGAAAAGTTTGCAGAAATTGCCTCAGGACTTGATCCTGCCTTTGTGCTAAGGATAGGAAAACGTATTTTAAGTCCCTCAAGTGGTGGATGGGATGTTTTTTTTGATCGTTTTCCCACAAAACCCTATAAAACGTATGCCCTGAAATTGGATAAAAAGAAGGTCAAAGTTAAAACTGACGGTACAAGAACTATCATATCAATTTCAAACATTTCAGCATCAACTTTTAAAGGCGATTTGGAAATTATACTGTACAACGGAACTGCATTGTTCAATATTTCTGCTAGTATAACCACAGAAATTGATTCTACAGCCATACTATATGATGCTGGTTTGGTGTCGAAAAGGCAAATCTGGAAACAAATGGCATGGTCTGATACAGACCAAAAACTCCACAAAACTGTACCTTCCAGGGAAGATATCAGCAGAAACCTGGAAGTAAAATACCGCACAATTATCGGAGAAAATCCTCAGGGGAGTCTGGCTTTGTTTCCCGCTCCACATCAATATTTTTAGCCCTTAGACGAAGCGTTTAATTTGAAATTTACCTGGTACGGGAATAATTATCTTGATTTAATTCCAGGTTTTGCCATGGGGATTCGGCAAGATCCCATCGGAGATAAACGATATGTTCCATGGTTCAATGCACCTCCTGGAACCAGGCAGCGCCTTAATTTCTTTTGCCTTTTGAGTAATGGAGACTCTCAGCAGGTTTTAGATGAAGTGAAAACATACACGCATAATGATACCTATGTCCCCCTTCCTGGATATAAAACAATGGCCAGCCATTTTCATAATGAATTTATTTCTAATGAAGCCCTGTCTGGTAAGCCAGTTCCCGAGCACCCTGAGTTCGTAGATGTGCTTAAAGGCAGTGGTCTGGATATTGTTAAACTTGCCGAATTTCATGGTCCTGGTCACCCTAAAGGTCCGGATTCTACTCGTTTAAAAGAGTTGTCATGCTTATTTGAGCAAACGAAACGCCTTTCTGATAAACACTTTTTATTACTACCGGGAGAAGAAGCAAACAATTTCTACGGCGGTCACTGGCTTGCCTTCTTTCCAAAACCTGTTTATTGGGTCATGTCAAGAAAGCCCGAACAGCTTTTCGTTGTTGATGATCCTAAATATGGAAAGATTTATCATATTGGCGATAAAGCCGAAATGCAAAAGCTTCTGGAAATCGAGAATGGATTAGCCTGGGTAGCTCATGCCAGAACTAAAGCTTCAACGAATTATCCGGATAACTATAAAGATGAAGACTTCTTTAAATCTGATACTTACCTGGGGGCAGCATGGAAAGCTATTCCAGCAGATCTTTCCTGGTCAACACTCAGTAAAAGGGTGCTGAATTTAATGGATGATATGGCAAACTGGGGACTCAAAAAGCATGTGATTTCAGAAGCCGACATATTTACAATTACCCATAGAAACGAGATGTATGCGCACCTCAACGTTAATTATCTCCAAATGGATAGCCTTCCTGAGTATAAGAACGGATGGAAATCAGTTTTAAACGTAATGCGCACTGGCAGGTTTTTCGTTTCAACAGGAGAGGTGCTGTTTCCTGCTTTCAGCATCAATGGCAAAACAGCTGGGGAAACCTTAACGCTGGATCAAACCGGAAAAGCTACTGTTAGAATCAAAATTGATTGGACCTTTCCTTTAAATTATGCAGAGATAATCTCCGGAGATGGCCAAAAGGTATATCGCGAGCAAATCAACCTGAATCAGACACTCGCTTTTGGCAAAAAGGAGTTTAATTGGCCGATAAACCTTAAAAATAGGAAATGGGTAAGAATTGAAGCCTGGGATATAGCCGCAAACGGTGCCTTTACACAGATGATCTGGCTTAAATAAAAATTCACTATGAACTCTATCCACAAGATAAGCTACAATTGAACTTGATAACCAGGGATAATACGCTCTTGCTACATGCTATGTTTACCCAATAATCAAATACAAAAAATTGCGTATGATAAGATTGATTTGATAGATAGTGTTCTAATTAAGTCGGATTTGTGTCAATAAGCAGATTTTATCATATAAAATAGCATTTTCAGTAAGTTTTATTTCTATATAAAGACATTGTGTAATTATATTGTGCGTTTTACGGCAATATAATTACACATAAATGCAATTATATATCCATATTTTGCAAATTATTATTGCATTTTTTATTAATTATATAATAATTGCTATATTTCAATAATATTTTACTGCTTTTAACCTCATCTTACTTACATGGATAAAAAAATACTCTTTTTTTTTGCCTTATTGATTATTAGTAGCCATGTACTGCTGGCTCAAACAAAAACCATTACAGGTATTATCACTGATATGGCTAGTAAAGAAACCCTGGTAGGCGTAACTGTACGCATAAAAGGAAGTAACTTGGGTACTAGTACAAGTCCAAGCGGACAATTTCTTATTCAGGCGGCCTCTACAGACCAATTGGTATTCAGTTATACCGGTTATAAAGCAGTAATAGTCGCAATTGGCTCCCGAACTACCATTAATGTTTCCTTAGAAAGCAATGTTGCCCAGTTGAATGAAGTTGTTTTAGTTGGTACGCGTTCAGCCGGACGAGTAAAACTCGAAACCACTGTTCCTGTTGACGTAGTGAATGTATCTAAAACTGCTGCAACAACAGGCCGACAGGATCTTACCGACATATTAAATTATGCAGCACCCTCATTTAACTATAACAAACAATCCGGATCAGATGGAGCTGACCATGTGGAACTTGGAACCTTAAGAGGTTTAGGTCCTGACCAAACACTTGTATTGGTAAATGGCAAACGTCGCCATTCTACAGCCTTCGTTTCCGTGTTTGGTACACGTGGCCGGGGAAACTCAGGAGTCGACCTGAGTGCCATACCAACTGCCTCCATAGATCGCGTAGAAATATTACGTGATGGCGCTTCCGCTCAATATGGTTCAGATGCAATTGCCGGGGTAATTAACCTGGTTCTAAAAAAGAATGTCAACTTGTTTACAGTCAACGTAGGTTATTCGGGTTTTAATGATCCATCTTTCAACAGTGGTAAAAGTGTGGTTTCCGCACAATATCCACATGGAAAAGCTATTGACGGAAACGCAATTACCGTGGATGCCAATTACGGTTTGCCAATAGGTAAAAATGGGTTCATCAACTTTACTGCCGATTATTCAAACAGTGGCAAAACCTTCAGACAGACTCATGATACCACGGGCACAGATCCTGATGCATTACCAATCAACCCGTACAGACGGGCAAATGGTGACGGATCAGCAGAGACAGGTTCCTTCTTTTTAAATAACGAAATTCCTTTAAGTGATAATATAACCTTCTACAGCTTTGGTGGTTACAGCTATAAAGCGTCAGAAGCTTATGCCTTCACACGTAACTTTTCATCCAGACCAGAGCGTTTCCCGACCAATAATGGAGCATTGGTTCCTGCGAGTGGCATTATCTTTAACACTCCTGATGGCGAATCCTACTATAATCCACTTATACAAACACACATATCAGACCTTGCCTTTGCTGCTGGATTAAAAGGAACAGTTGGTCATGACTGGGATTGGGATTTAAGTAATAATATTGGTAATAATACCTTCCATTTCTTTGGGGATAAAACCTATAATGCTTCTCTGGGTGCCGACCAGACCAACTTTGATGATGGCGGATCTAAATTTCTGCAAAACACAACTAACTTAAATTTTAATAAACATTTCGATAAAGTGTTATCTGGTTTTAATATAGGACTAGGAGCAGAATACCGGTATGAACGATATCAAATATTTGCTGGTGAAGAAGCCTCTTACCGAAACTATGATCCAACAGGAGATCAGGCAGCTGGATCACAAGGCTTTCCTGGATTTCAACCTGCTGATGAAGCAAATGCAAATCGTTCTGTATTGGGTGCTTTCGTTGATCTGGAACTAGACGTAACTGATAAGTGGCTCATTAATTTTGCCAATCGATTGGAGCACTACAGCGATTTCGGTTATAACTTCAATACCAAACTAGCAACACGTTATAAAATAACCGACAACTTTAACCTGCGTGGTTCATTGGGTACCGGTTTCAGGGCTCCATCCCTACAACAGATCAATTACAGTTCTACTTTCACCAACGTACAGGGAACAGAAATTTCAGAAGTTAAGATCGCGCCTAACCACAGTCCGATTACACAAGCAGCAGGAATATCGAATCTTACACAGGAAAAATCTAAAAACGCAGGTTTAGGCTTCACCTTTAAACCCATTCCCCAACTAAGCATCACTGCCGATGGATATATTATCAAAGTGAAGGACCGTGTGGTATTATCCGGACAGTTTAGTGCTGCAGACGAAACGCTCGATCCTTCCTTCACTAACTCATTAAATGATTTGAATGTAGGCTCCGCGCAATTCTTTGCTAATGCAGTAAATACGACAAACCGTGGACTTGATGTTGTAATTGATTATAGCAAATCGGTTGGCGACAATCGCTACCGCCTATTGTTTACCGGCAATTTCCAACACATGACCATTGATAAGGTAAACTATCCGACCATACTTGGTGCAACAGAAGCCTTAAGAGAAACATTCCTGAGTTCAAGGGAAAAGAAATTTATCCTGGCCTCTGCTCCACCAGCAAAGTATTCTATCAATCCGGAGTACGGCCACAAAGACTTTACTGTAGGCACACGATTTACTTACTTCGGTAAAATTGAGTTATTGGGTTATGGTGATGGATCTAGTATCTACCCGGTTGTTCCACTTGACGATGGAACAGGTACTGTGCCCGATCAGTATAATTATAGTGGTAAAGTAGTGAGTGATCTTTATTTTTCATATAAGTTCGGCAAATCCACTAATTTTTCTTTAGGTACGGATAACGTGTTCAACGTGCATCCAGACCTTGCCTACGTCAATGGGGCTAAGGGATATGCTTATAATAATGAGCCATCCGGACCATTTGATGCGGTTCAAATGGGAGGGAACGGTCGACGTTTTTATGCTCGTATAGGTATAAGTTTCTAGGTATATCAAACTAGTTTTGTTTAAAAATGAAGTTTTTTTAAATATGAATTAAGTACGCTGAGAATCGACTCTAAAAAAACGTTCGCTAACGCATAACCGAATAAATAAAAGAAAAAGGGGCAGTTCTCATACTTTTGAGACAGCCCCTTTTTGGGGGCCGCAATTTCTTGGTAAATCTTTCCGCTAACAGTAAATGGCTGTACCCGGTGCAGGTATTTCTTTTTAATTACCTTCCCGAAATTATAGCCAATCGTAGCGCATTGTTCCATTAAGAGTAGATTTGCGCCTCAGGTAAGTTTTTTAAAATATCTCCAAATTAATAAATACTTAAAGATTAAATCCTAAATTAGAAATCCGTTTATGTAACAGCACAAAGATCATGATAAACTATAATCAAGCACATTCACAGGTTGTTAGAAATATTTTTAACAGGCTTTTGATCCTTGTTTCTCTGATGATTGGATTAAATAACACTAGTTATTCTCAAGAAAAATTAAAAGTAGTGGTAGTAGGATTGAACCATGATCATGTACATAACGTATTAAATGCTTTTAAGAATGGTAAAGTAACGATTATAGGTATAGTTGAACCCAATCAACAATTATGGAAGAGATTGGGTAAACAATATAATCTGCCAGATTCTTTGTTTTCTATTGACCTTAAAAAATTGTTGCTGCAAAAGAAGCCAGATGCTGTATTGGGTTACAATGAGGTTGCCGGTCATTTAGATATTGTAAAAATATGCGCTCCATTACATCTACCTGTCATGGTGGAAAAGCCATTGGCCGCAACTCTGGAACAAGCCAAACAAATTGAAAAGCTAGCTGATCAATACCATGTTAAAGTGTTAACTAACTACGAAACTACTTGGTATGCATCCTATTATGATGTTTACAATACAATAAACAAATGTAGTATCGGCAATATTAAAAAGATGGTGATGCACGATGGCCATTCAGGTCCAAAAGAAATAGGGTGTAGTGCTGAATTTTTAAGTTGGCTTACCGACCCTGTATTGAACGGTGCAGGAGCACTAAATGACTTTGGTTGCTATGGTGCCAATGTAATGACGTGGATGATGAAAGGCCAGAAACCTATTGCAGTAACAGCTGTTACGAGGCATTATAAACCGGCAGTTTATCCTAAAGTTGAGGATGATGCAACTGTAATTTTAGAATATCCGGGAGCAACCGGTCTTATTGAAGCCTCATGGAACTGGCCTTTTTCTATCAAGGATCTGGAAATTTTTGGAGTAAGCGGTTATTTGCATGCGCTCGACGACATCAACATCAACAGTGTTAACCATGAAAAGATTTCCAGTATTACTCAAGCTAAAGATCTGCCTGCTCAAATAAAGGACCCTATCACTTACTTATCGGCAGTGCTCCGTAATCAGATTGCAGGTACTGACGATCTATCTTCATTAAAATACAATATGATCGTAATGGAGATCCTTGATGCGGCAAAGAGATCAGCGGCAAGCGGTAAAAGAATTGTTTTATAAGCTCTGTTAAAGATTAAGCCAAAGATTACGGTACTTTTTATCCTGGTCGTAATCATTGGCCTGTTTTTCAATATTGAAGTAGCGCTTTCCCCTGGGGTCATTGCCCACACCAGACAGGTAGGCCCAGTTGCCCCAATTGCTGCTTACATCATAATCGATCAATTGTTGCTCAAAATAAGCGGCACCATATCTCCAATCAATTTGAAGATCATTAATTAAAAAGCTGGCCACATTCTGCCTTCCGCGGTTACTCATGTAGCCCGTAAACTTGAGTTCTTTCATATTGGCATCTACAAAGTCAACACCTGTTTCGCCATTAATCCATTGCTGCAGAATCGTAAAATTGACAGCATCCGGCTTTTCACGCCGTGCTTTTATTCCATTGAATAAGAATAACTTGTTGCCGTATTTCTCCATCATCAGTTTAAAGTAATCGCGCCACAATAGCTCAAACTGAAGCCAGTAAGTGGATTCATTAGCGCCAAACGTATCTTCAAAAGCTTTCAATTCCGAATAGATATACCTGGAAGATAGGCATCCCATGGAGAGCCATGCAGAAAATTTGGTTGAAAAATCTGACCCTACCATCCCGTTTCGGGTTTCTTTATATCTTGAAATAGCCTTAGACTCTTGAAAATAGTATTTAAGTCTTTTTATTGCCTCGCTTTCTCCTCCTTTATAATTAAGAACAGCGCGGGCATCTCTTTCAACTGCAGGGAGTCCCATCTCTGCAAGAGTGGGTATATCCATACTACCCAAATCAGGGGTAGGGATATGATGTGGGATATTAAGAGCAGGTCTGATCGTTGTTTTTTTTTCTACAAGCACTCTGAACTGACTAAATATATCAGGTATCCGGTCAATAGACAGTGGCAAGTCATCAATATGATATAATGTATTGCTTGCCGACGTCATCAGGAAACAGTCGTTTTTAAGCAATGCAGATCTTACCTTATCCAGCGTCTGTAATTCCTCAAAAGCGATCTCTCTTTCAGTAAATACCTTTTTTGCGTTATATTTAAAGGCTATTTTAGGCAATTCTTCCTCCGGATTCCCTTTGACTATCTGCAGATTAGCACCTAATTCCGCCAGTCGAAATTTGAGCTCACTAAGTGATTCCAAAAGAAATTTAGCTCTAAACTTACCGATCCTTGTAAAGCCATATGGAATGGTTTTGTATATGGCTTCGTCAAAGCAATATACAGGAATCAGCTGATCGCTTTGCGCTATTGCCTCAACAAGCGCCTCGTTGTCTTCCAGCCTTAAATCGTTCTTGAACCATAAAATTGAGGTAGTCATCGCTATCAGTTTGTTTTATCTATATTACTTAACCCGAACAAACATTTTGACCACTATGTTCGTATATTCTAAAGGTTTATTACATAAGGGAAAAATAAGCTAAATAAGTGTTCATTCCAACATGTTACCTAGTTGCGATGCTCTAAACAGTACTCATTTTGCAAAGGGCACCAAATGAGGTGTATACATGATAAAAAAACAAGCATTGCAAATGGAAATTAGTAAAGTTTACTCAGATATAGATATGGACAGAATTATTGAAATGGCCTGGGAGGATAGAACTCCATTTGAGGCCATTGAAATGCAATTTGGCTTATCGGAAGAAAGTGTTAAAATTTTAATGAAGAAGCAGCTTAAATTTAGCAGCTATAGGTTGTGGCGCGACAGGGTAAGCAACTGTAAAACCAAACATTTAAAGAAGCGTTTAGACGGGATAAACAGGTTCAAATGCAATTCACAAAGAAGTATCACGCTGAATAAGATCTCTAAAAGATAAACCTAATATACAGTTAGTTTCGCTCAAATTTTGAGGCTGGTTTCCTATCCTAAATTTATTTAGGATGCGTATAGATCTGTATTTAAGCAATATTCAGGCTTTCATAGTACAACTATTCGGAAGAACAGGTATATTCGCCACAAATTATGGGTTACGCAAAAGAACGAGGAAAGCTTGAAAAGCTGGTTATAAAGGTTGCAGGTATAACTGCTTATGATGAGAAAAGTATGGCTATTCTCATTGATATTCATGAGAACTATTCGCACACCATCAGAATCTTAAAGAATAAACAACCGGATAGTTTCGGCGATTTATACAAAAACGAATTGCAGGAAATTAATCGAGCTAAAAAGGCTGTTAAAGAAGCAGATTCAGATGAAACACGTCAGAGTAACTTTGTATTATATAAAGATACACTTGTACGCGTTTTAGAAAAAACCATTCAGATTACAAAAGACATTTTATAGTAAGTGTAACTTTTTACCGCTGGTATTTAGGTTCGGCCTTTTTACTGATTTATTTTGTAGGTGACAGGTACCTAGCTGGAACCAGATTATTAAATCTTCTAATAAGAATGCAATAAAAATCCCAAATGAGTCCGGCTATAGCTAGTTGAAGTCGGACTTACAGTGGAATTTTACTAGCTTGTTTTTCCGCTCCATAGCAATCATTTTACTAATTATCCTGCCTTATTGCAATTTTAAACATATAAGCATGTTATTCAAAAGAGAATAACGGATCAGATGTGGTTTGCTATTGAAGGTTATAAAATTAAAACAAAATACTCCCTAAAGAGTGGCAGCATTAACCAATTGCTTTTTTGTCTTTTAACTGAAGTTTAAGCAAATTGTCTTTTTTAAGAAATTTAAGCCGTTTACCGGAAGATTTGAGAAATTTCAGCAGTTATTTCACGCTTTAGAATTTTTAGCGATTACTTTATGCAAATAACATAATAGTATGGCTACAATAGATAAGAAAGGAATGGTACATGGAACGGCAGGTTCGGTAATCTACCGTGAGTACCGGGGAAAAAATATCATCCAGGGAAAAGCAAAAGCATTTAAGCAAACCGAAAAAACGATCAGGAGCGCTACTGAGTTTGGACTTTCAAGTTCAGCTGCAGCAGTAATCCGGACTGCATTTGAACCGGCTTATTTTTTCAAAGATGGAACGGCTGCTTACAGGAGTACGCAGCTGGTGTACCGGTCGATATTAAATAATGTGAGTGGCGAGAAAGGGAAGAGGGATTTGCATGATGGGGATCTTTCTTTAATAAACGGAATGGACTTTAACGCAAACAGTAAACTGCATGAAGTATTGCAAATGAGCCGCTCGGTGAGTAAAAGTTCAAACGGACAAGTAAGTGTTACCCTTGGTCCCTTGAACACCAAAACAGGAATTAAAAGGCCTAAAAACCAAAGCGGGGCTTATATGAAATACCGCATAAGGCTGATGTTGGTTGCTTTTAATTTCAGGGAGGAGTATTATGAAAACCTGGGGTTCCAGGATCTGGATCTGGAAGGGTATCAAAACTTTGAAGGACAGGTGGTCACTTTTATAGAAAAAGTCCCAGAGGATTGTTTGGCTTTGGTAAGTATGTCTCTGATGTTGTACTCTACTGTAAGTCAAACCAATGAAAGTGTCTTGCTGAACAGCAAAGAGTTCAGTCCATGTGCAATTATTGGTACTTTTCAATCAGAGAAACCGTCTGGCTATCCATTTAAAGAAGTTAACTATCAGTCATCCAGCTACCCTGGCAGGGAAGAAAAGATCAAAGAGATGTTTTATAAAGGGAATCTCCTGATGTTGGGTCTTTCCTGTCGTATTGATAAACAAGCAAATAAGAGCAACAAAAAAATAAAACCAAAGATGATAATTTCAGATTTTAGCCTTAGAAAAAAGATTTCCTTCAAACAAGAATAAAGAGCTTTGAAAAACTTTTGCGCTCAAAAGCTTTTTATTTAATGGTTTTACTCCGGGATATCTTTAGCCTTAAAAATACCTGCTTTACTCATTAAAATTGAAATGAAATAAAAACGTTTTAGTTAATCAAGAAGCTTGTTTTTAGTTAATTTTTACTTTAATTTGTATTACCAATACAAAACGAATAGCGGATTAATTATTAAACTAAAAATAACCTATTATGAAATCAATCTGTACGGTAATCCTTGTGTTTATAACCCTATTTTCGGATGCTTTTTCACAGGATATTAAAGGTAATTATGCCATTAGAAATACAAAAACAGGGATGCTTTTAAGAGTAAAAGATGCTGCTTCTAAAAATGGAACGCCATTAGTTGCTTATTCTCCGCAAAACTGGAAATGTATGACCTGGAACTTTAAAAGTACAGGAGGAAATGCCTATCAGCTCGAAAATTTATTAACGCATAAAACTTTTCAACCTCAAAGTTCGGCTGCTCATGGTATATTGCTTGAAGAGCAACCTCTTCTTGCTGGAAATCCTCAACAACAGTATGAGTTTATACCAGTTAAAAAAGGAACCTTTTTGATTAAAATGAAGGGAACCGATTTATATATTACCCCATCCGACCCGCAAGGGAGTGTCAATTCTACCATTATACTGGCCAGGCGAAATACGACAGATTTACAATACTGGACTATTTATGAGCAAGCCCCAACTATGTAATTCAAACTCCTCATTCAAATGAAGTTACTAAAAAGTTCAGCTATCATCTGTCTTGGCATATTAATAAGTGCATTTGTATATCAGAATAAAAGGACTCAACAACAAGCTCCAGAAGATGGGTTCGTAATCGATACGTTGATGAAGAATCTCTTTGTTCCCTGGCAGATTGTTTTTTTGCCGGATCGAACTATGCTTTTTACAGAACGTGAGGGACGGGTTAGGGTATACCGGAATGGTAAATTGGTTGACAAACCTGCTTTTGTTGTTCCTGATATACCATTAAGGAATAAAACAGGTTTATTGGGCATGTGCATTCATCCTGAATTTGCTACTAACAAATTTGTTTACCTGGCAAATAACTACACAAGGGATAAAAGAATGAGATTGCGGGTGGTACGCTATCAGTTCAAAAACGATACGCTTATTAATCCCTTTGTTATTTTGGAAAATATTCCGGCGAATCAAAATCATACTGGTTGCAGACTCCTGTTTAGTCCGGATAAAAAGCTGTATATCACTACCGGTGATGCTGATGAGCCTGGTTTGGCTCAGGACCTAAAGACCTATAACGGGAAGATTTTGCGTTTTAATGATGATGGAACTATCCCTTTGGATAATCCTTTTCATGGTGTAGACACGGCATTACATTCTATATGGACGTATGGACATCGGAATACGCAAGGTCTGGCTTTTCAACCAGGCACTGGTTTTTTATTCAGTTCGGAACATGGGCCAACTGGTGGTGACGAGATTAACAGGATCATTAAGACTGGTAATTACGGCTGGCCGATGGTACATCATCGTGATAGCAGAGCGGGGATGATTTCTCCAATAGCGGAGTACACACCATCTATTGCACCTGGTGAAGCACTGTTTTATTCGGGAAACCGGTTTCCTCAATTACAAGGGCACTTGTTGGTGGCCTGTCTGAGAGGGGAGTCTGTCCTTGATATTCAGCTGGATATGGGGAAAGTTGTTTCCCAGGACGTACTTTTAAAAGGGCGATATGGGCGAATAAGATCTCTAGTAACTGGTCCGGATGGTTATATCTATTTTTCTACCTCACAGAATGATCCGCCGGAAGGGGTTGCTCGTCCTGAATATGATATGATCTTACGCATGCGGCCTTCTGGAAGTAGCAATTCTAAGTTATCTTCTCAGAAACTGGTCGTTAGAACTCCAATAAAAAAGCCTGCTGCAACACCCAAAATAGTGGTTTTATATCAGCAGATGTGTGGAAGTTGTCATGGGAATAATTTGCAGGGAACGGAGCGTGCTAAAGGTTTATTGGGAGCAAAACTGGTATATGGATCAACTAAGCCGGCTATTGTGCGGACGATTACAAATGGGGTCATGCTTAAGGGAATGCCAGCATGGAATGGGGCAATCAGCAAGCCTGATATCGATAAAATTGCAGACTATATTATAAGTAAAAGAAAGAGGCGTTAATATTTGATTATTTTTTCTCTTTATCCAATACCTCAAACCTTTGCTGGAGGGTATTTCCCTGGTCATCAACTAAGGTAATTACATGGAGGCCATTGGAGGGAGTGATGGCAATTTGATGGAAATCAGTCGTCGTTGTGATGAATTCGCGATCCACAGACCAGTAGATTTTGCTATCCGGATTTCGATGTGCGGCATTAAAAATTACCTTACCCCTGACGCCATCTATTTCCAGAGGAATATAAATCTTCGCATTGTTTTTGGGATAAATAAGTTCCATCGGGCGGTAGTTTTCCTGCTCATTTAAGCAAGCCGGACTGAATGGAGGGAGTGTCTGGTAGTCGCGATGCCTGATCTTGTAATAATATTCCATAGCTGGGGGTAACACAAACCAGTTGACATGCTGCATGTTTTCAGGAGATTCGCAGGCAGAACTCACCCTGTATTTTCCTGATCGGTCTAAATGAATCAGTTGATGATAGGAGCAAAGGGGCGATTTCATTGAAGCCGCTGGCATATAGGTTGTTTGGGTGTTACTGCAAAACTCACCAGCCCTGAAGCCACTTTGCCGGCATACGGTTACTTGAATCAAATCTTGGTAAGGAACTGTAAACTCGTTGTTTTTAGGTAAGAGATCGAAGATATCAAACAAGATCGGCGCAGCGGTTTGGATGCCTGTTAATTCAGGTCTGCCTTCGCCATCGGCATTACCTACCCACACACAAACTACGTAATAGGGGGTCACGCCAATGGCCCATCCATCCCGGAAACCAAAACTGGTACCTGTTTTCCATGCGATTTTTTTTGAGGAATTAAATTGTTCCCAAAGTAATTCTTCGCCAGGTCGCATTACTTCCTGCATGGCTTGAAAGGTGTAGAATAACGACCCATAGTCCATAACAGTAGAGGTGGAAAGACTCTCTTCAAGGGGCTTAGATGCGTTCATATACAGGGGTGGATGGTAATCAGATGCATTGTACTTTTCCTTATACCGGGAATAATGATTCAGCGTGCGGGCCATACTGGCATACGCACCCGAAAGTTCCCACATGGAGACCTCGCAACCTCCAAGAATCATCGATAAACCATAGTAGTCAGCAGGCTTATTTAATGATTGAATGCCAGCCTTTTTGAGGAGCTGATGAAAACGTTCGTATTTATATTGCTGCAGCATTTTTACTGCCGGGATGTTGAGCGAACGACTTAGTGCCCGCGATGCAGGTATGGCGCCGTCGTACCCAAGATCGTAGTTCTGAGGAGTGTACCCGCCAATCTGAACAGGGATATCAGGCACCAGACTATTGGGGAGAAGCAGACCATCATGCAACATACTGGCGTATAAAAGGGGCTTTAAAGTGCTTCCCGGACTTCTTAAAGCATTAATGACGTCCACGTAACTTTCCATTTCTGCATCGCCGGGATCATATACGTTACCGACATATGCAAGGGTGTTACCTGTTTCTACATCGAGAATCAGTGCGGCAGCATTATTGATGCCATTTGCCTTAAATTGTTGATGGTGACGCTTGAGGAGCGCGGTTACATTCTTTTGGAGGGCAGACTGGACGGTAGTTCTCAACCGTGTGCTTTTTAATTTAAGCGTAGGGAAATCAGACTTAAATCTATTTAACAAATGCGGTGCGTCTTGGGGTAAGGGCAGAGGTTGTTGAGACACAGGCTCTAACATGGCCAGTTGAGCGGTATTTTTATCTATCACCTGATTTTGCAGGAGCTGAGTTAAAAGTGCATTTCTTTTCTTTAAAAGTAGTGTTCTGTTTTTTCCCGGATGCACCAAGGCTGGGGAATTAGGCAATACGGCAAGCATAGCGGTTTCGGCCCAGGAGAGTTGAGCAGCATCTCTTCCGAAATAGCGCCACGAGGCGGCATCGAGACCTACTACATTCCCTCCAAAGGGTGCGTTTCCTGCATATAAAGCTAGTATTTCATTTTTTGAATAGGAAAGCTCCATCCGAAAGGCCAATACAATTTCTACGATTTTTTGCCATAGAGTTCTATTTTTATTTCTGCTCAGCCTGATTACTTGCATCGTAATCGTGCTGGCCCCACTTACTGTTCTTTTATTGCTGAGATTTAGTTTTAACGCGCGGAGCATCGCTAAAGGATCAAATCCAGGATGGTAATAAAAGCGTTTATCCTCATAAGTGGTAATACATTTTATAAATTTTTCGGGGATTGTGTCTGTGGTTGGGAAACGCCATTGTCCGTCCCTGGCGATAGAGGCGTTCAACAGTTCACCCTGATCATCTTCTATAACATAGGAGGTTGGTGTTTTGAACAGAGGAGAAGGCAGCGAAAACCAGAATAACAGCAACAGGATCGCGATGATACTAGTGAACAAGACAACCTTCATTTAACCACCTCCAGCCAGAAGCCTGTTTTAGTTGCTTGAATTTCGTTGTCATACATGGCTGCACAATTTACTGCTGGTAGATAGAACCTGCCTAAATAGGAAGCGTTTAATAACACCTGATATATCAGCGTTTCGCGTGGTTTGATGTTGAAGTAGGTGAGCACCCGGTCGTCACGGATATCTCTGTAACTGTAATTTGAACCACTGTTATTGCCGGATTGATCACTTAAACGGGTATTGATAATTTCCCAACCAGAAGGGAAGATCTGAGTGAGGGCCATTTGTTCGTAATAGCCTCTTTTACCTGGGTTGTTTATAGTGACTTCGGCGATAAAATCAGTGCCTTGTTTGATACTGACAGGGTTAATTGCTTTGCCGTTTTGTGTTTTATAGACAATGCTCATGTCCAATAGTTCAGGATGGTTTACAAGAGGTGGGTTCTGTCCTTGTGCTGCCTGCCCTTCCTGCGTAACCTTTAGGTACAAAACGTTGCTGCCATTATTGATGAGCTGTAGGGCTGACTTGCCGGATTTATAGCTCAATGGGAAGCGTTTTAAATAGGAGTTGGATGTGATGCTTTGTTTAGTTCCATTGATACTGTAGCTGAAGTTCATTTTTGTGCCGTCCTTGTTTATACCGCAATATTTTGAGATGGCAATTAAAGAGTAAGCAGTGGTTTGAGTGCTGTACCATTGATCTTTAGACAGCATATTGGCTATTCTATTGACTAATACTGCCGCTTGCTTTCTTTTTCCAAGTTCGGTAAGTGTTTCTAAAATCATGGCTTCGTCTCTTAGGTCAGAGCCATATGTGTAACTCATCTGCTGATAGGGCTTAATGTCAGTGCTTAAGTTTTTGATTAATGAAAGAGCGATATCGGTCTGACCAATAAGTTTATATGCTGCTGCTAATCGCCATTTGGCGGCATCAGATAAATAACTGAATTCACGAAGACGGTTCATTGCTCCGACTTCCGGACTCTTAGCAAAAGCAAGGAGATACAAGCGATAGGCTTGAATCAGGTCGCCACCATAGAAGTTACTGCTGGAAGGAGCATAGGCATTGGCTTTGTTCTTTTGATAGCGTTTCCATGAATCCCATAGACCGGCAGGCAGACTATATCCTTTACGTTGCGCTTCCAACAGGAAGTGGCCTGTGTAATTGGTACCCCATTCATCGGCATCCTGGTTTCCTGGCCAGTAAGCCATACCACCATCCTGCGTTTGGAAGGATTGTAATCTGTTCAATACGTTTTTTATGTTTCTTTCTATAGCAGCCTTTTGTTGCATCGATACATCGGTGAGCTGGTTCAACACCAATTGAGGGAATATACCTGATACCACTTGTTCGACACAACCATGCGGGTACTGAATCAGGTAATTTAACCTTTTGCTTAGATTCATCGCCGGAATAGTAGAAACTTCAAGCATGCCACTTGTTGAGCCTGCAATACCAATCGGGCTAAAGGTCTGAGAGTAGGATTTTTTAGGCTCCAGTTGGGTTCCTGTGACTACTGTCAGATAAGGGTTAGGGTTTCTGATATCCATTTCGACGTCATACTCCGCTTTTTCATTTCCACTGGTAGCGATAATTTTTATTTTAGCAATACCTGTAGCTTGTTTCACTGCGAGCGTAGCATAAGCCATCTTTTCTCCCAGGGCGGTAAAGCTAATTACCTGGCTGCTGGAGCTAGTGCTTAATAGATTGCTGGTTTTAATTTCAAGTTTTACATTTTTAATTTGTTTCTCCATGGCGAATACCGTGATGGGTAATTTGAAGGTTTCACCCGGTCCGGCTACCCGAGGCAGCGTGGCTAAGATCATCAATGGTTTTTTCACTTGGATCTGCTTTTCAGCGAAGCCATAGGCACCATCTTTTCCGGCAACGACCATGGCTCTTACCGCGCCGATATATTGAGGGAGCTTAAAGCGATGGGTTGTTTTTTCGCCTGCTTTTAAATAGAAGGGACCCATAAATTTGACAACTGGTTTAAACCGATTGGCTTTTGCGGGATTAACATTCCGGTTGATGCTGGCATCTCCTCCGATACTTAAAATTCGTACCAGGTCGCCTCCCCAGGCACCTATCACATTATCAAAGAGATCCCATGTTTTTACACCTAATGCTTCCCTTGCATAAAAGCTCGTATGGGGGTTAGGTGTATTGAACTTGGTGAGTGCCAGGAGACCTTCGTCAACAATAGCAATCGTATAGGTCATCGGTCTTCCAGTCTGCTCGGATACCGTTAAACTGCTGTTTGTTTCCGGCCGTATGACTGCTGCCGAACTGATTACGGGCTTCAGGATGGTTTTAGGATCTTCCACCAGGATAGGGATCACGCCATACATCCGGATAGGAAGGTCATTTATGGTTTGGGAGTGTGGCTGCAATAAGGTGACGTTCAGAAACACATTGGGCGCCATATTCTTTTCTACTTTAAAAGAGAATTTAGTTTGGCCTTTCTGGGTCTCGATCCACCAGGTTTTCAATACTTTACTGCCACTTTCTACACTTATTAATCCTCTGCCGCCTTTACTGCTTGGGATAGTTAACTCTACATTTTCGCCTACTTTGAAAGTTTCTTTGTTTGCGGTAAAGGAAAGCATGGAGGCTTCGGTAGGGTTGTTCTGCTGCTCCCTTTGGGCCCAACCGGGCCAGTCTACATAAAGGGTTTGTCCTGATGTATGTCCGCTTTTAAGATCTTTAACGCGGATCAGATAGCGGCCCCATTCCGGGTAGTTGATCCGGAAGTTCCATTTTCCTTTGCCATTTTTAAGGGTAATAATTTCTTTTTTCAGGAGCTGGTTTACCTTGTTCTGACTGAAATTACTCAGGTTTTCTTCCCCTTCATCCCACCACCAGCGCCATTGAATTTTATACAACTGGATTTCTACTTGTTGGGTTCCATTTAGGACTTTACCTTCAGTATTCACATTGATGATGTCGATCGGATGATTGTGGTCAGTAAGCAGCATGTCGCTTAACTGTGCCCCTTGAGGTGCCCGGATTCCAGTGTAGGAATTGTAAATATGATAGGGCATTTCGAAGTTGTCAATACTGAAATTACCCCCGGGTTCAAACACTTTGGTGATAAAATTAGCACGTAATACCCCTGGCGCACTTTCTGTGGAGCTTAGGTTGGCCTTTACAACTGCAACGCCATTATCGTTGAGTTTGCCATCAAAGATGGTGGTGCTTTCTGATTCAAAAGCGTTGGTAGGGTCATCGAAGGTATAGGGTTTAAAGCCTTTAAAAGTGGTTTTAGCGGGACTTAGCGTCACGTCTACTTTTGCTTTCAGATTTCTGGCTATCGATCCAAAGAGCCAATTGACAGTTAGCTTACCGGGATTGTCCCGACCTTTAACCAAGGTGCTGGTGGATGCAAAATTAAGATCGATTTTTAAGCGGTTAGGCATGATGGTTTCAATCTTTACCGCCTTAGTAAAAGTTGATCCACCTACTTTTACCTTTGCCAGCCAGTTGCCGGTAGGGGCTCCGGTGTTGGTGTTTACTTTAAAGGTGTAGAAATCAAGGGTTCCCTTGGTTTGTATCAACTTTTTGTTTAACTGACCCTGGGGTGTATACAATTCGAAGATGATGGGCAGCCCCTCAGGTAGTTTCTTGTCTTTGTCTTCGAGAATGAAACTGAGATAAATAGAATCACCGGGTCTCCAAACGCCTCTTTCACCATAAATGAATCCTTTTATACCATTTTGAATGATATCGCCGCTTACATTAAAGCGGCTTAATGGGAGCGAAGAGCCATCATCCAATTTTAAGTATCCGCGTTGTTTATCTTTTTTAGCCAACAGCAGAAAGGGTTTTCTTTTTAGCTGGAACACGGCAATTCCATCGTTATTCGTGGTTGCTGTTTGAATGAGCTGGTTTTGGTAATCAAGAAGTTTGATTTCTACGCCTTGCATCGGTTCAGTGGTCAGAATATCCGTACTGAAAACGGTGACGGTATTGTCACTGCCTCTCTTGGTTATAATGCCGATGTTGGAGGCTATGACGTTTCGGGATACCCACCTGTTCTGGTTGAAATAAGAATTTGAACAAGGGTCATCTTTCTCATCCCAATTATATCCGAAAGGATAATAGTCGTTATAGCGTTGCCAGAATTCATCGTCCTCGTCAATCTTTTCACCGTAATCATAGCTGTCGGCTGGGTTTTCCTCCTCTGTTTGATCGGTACATGTGAAGAGGGAATATGATTTTCTGAAGCCTATTGTAATCCGGTAAATTGCTCCTGGTTCGGTTTTAATCAGCTTGTCGATATCGAGAGCGAAACGATTTTTCTTTTTTAGGTTCAGGGTTTTGTCTTCATCCAGACGAATTGTTTTTTGTACGAGTGGTTTACCTACACGTCTTAAATCCTGACTTCCATCTGTCGCATTATTGACCTGCAGAAACTGTGGGATGTTGTTTTCATAGATCTTAATGATGGTTACATCGACTGCCTTCAGGTTGATTGCTTCAAAAGGATAACTGAGTTTACCGGAGTCGGGAATAATCATTCCCTTTCCGGGAATGGTTACGGCAGGTTCAATATTCTCGAAATTGACATTGCCTTTGAGGGTGGTTTTTAACTTCTGACTGGCTATGTTTTGAATGCCTGCATTGATGGAAACGGTATAATTTCCATTCAATCTGTCTGGGGAATACACCTTGATTTCACTTCCTTCAATGGTAAATTGCGGATCGGTGATGTTGCTGATCGTAATTAGCCCATTTAAATCCTGGCCAATCATAACCGGGTTGGACAGTTGTATTAAAACGTATTGTTCATCTTTTTGTACTGATTTGAGATCTAATACCTTGAAAACACCTTTTGCTGGAACTTCCAGTTCTTTATCACCCTTAATATTTGAATGGATGGGATCGCCATTCCAAGTTAATTTTAAGGCCTGACTAGCTTGTCCCATCCCGATGCTGTCGATAGTAAACCTGGAGGTATGCATTTCCGGGTGATGCTCCCATTTGATGCGCTTACTATTACCTGCGTAGGTGGCAAGAAGTAATTTTTCTATAGCTATCGTTTCTTCCTGATCTGATGTGAGAATTGTTCCTGTACATTTTAAATATTCAAGAGAGGAGCTGTTTATGGATTTAAGCCCGTCCAATTCAATTTTAAATGAGGGTTTAGTGATTTCAAAGCTGAAAATAAAGGTTTCAAGCGGCTCTTTTACTTCTGTAAGTTTTCCTAAATGAAAGGAGGCCTGATACGTTTCGCCCGGTTTAAGCTGTTCGTCGGGTTTGAATTCGATAGTGCTTTCATCAAGCCAATAGGCTTTACCTTTTATAGCCGGATTGAAATCAAGAATGCCGTCATCTAAGGGTTCATTGATACGATGCAGCGTGCTTACTTGACCTGTTAGATGGATCTTTATTTTATCACTTTTTGAGATGACTCCCGAGGTATAAGATTCAATATATGCAGCAAACTCCGGATTGTTTTCATTAGAGGGATGGGGTTTTAAGAAAAGATAAGTTGCAAATGCCAGAATAATTAGGCCCAATGCAATTATAATCGTAATTATATTCTTTTTGGAATAAAATGTATTTGCCATCTACGTGTGGTTAATATTTAGGAAAATTAATCAAACGGATTGTTTTTCAAGCTATATATAATCTATTTTTTATTGCAATATATAGCGTTAGATGGGGTAAGATAGTCAGTGGATTTCTATTTGAAAGTCAGCGTTAGCTTATCAATCTTTTCTTGTGGAACTTCTGTTACATTTAAAATTAGGAAGCCATCAAGGCAATCGGAGAACTTAGGGTCGATATTAAAACCAATAAAATTTGCTTGAAGTGCGAGATATTGCCTCAATAGCACTGGAATCTTGATGTGACTGGTTTCGAGTTCAGAAATAAGGCTGTTCAAGTCTTTCAATGAATCGCAGTTATCCAAAAGCAAGTTTTGGTTTAATTTGGAAAAATTAACCTGGAAATGATTATTGGGTTTGACGTATTTTGCCAGTTCATGATCAAAGTGATGTTTTTTGATATACTCTACCATGAGTGACTTGGAGAATCGCGAGTATCTGTTACTGATGCTAACTGGCCCGATAAGGTACTTGTACCTGGTATCCGTTTGCAAATATTTTAGTATTCCTTTCCAGAGCAAATACAGAGGCAGAGGTTTTTGCTGGTATTCCCTTCTGATCCATGATCTGCCAAGCTCCAGACTTTCTTTAAGAATAGGGAAGAACTCTTTTTTGATTTTAAACAGTTCAGCAGTATAAAATCCCTTTTTCCCCATGCTATAGAAGATTTCGTCGCCTTTTCCAATGCGATAGGCACCTACAAGCTGTTTGTTTACATGATCCCAAATGAAGAGGTGGTAATAGTATATATCAAATTTGTCAAGGTCAATCGGTTTATTACTTCCTTCGCCAACTTCCCTGAAGGTGGTTTCCCTAAGGCGACCAATTTCTTTCAGGAGGTTCGGAATCTCTGCAGAAGAAGCCATGTAAACGGCATAGTTTTTCTCTTTGCAAATTAGTAAATGGTTCAGATTAGCCACTTCCTTTTCGAGTACGCCGGAAGCGATTTGCTCTACGATTGGTTGAGATTTAGTTCTAATCTTGAAAATATTTCCCGGGTTTAAAATCTTTCTTTCATTAGCCAGTCCGGCCCCTAAAGCATACGTTTTAACTCTTAGGTAGTTTAAAAGTTCTGTGTTATTATCCCGGCCAGGGATTTGGTCCAGGGTAACAGGTTTTCCAATTCTAATGCGCAGGACATGCCCCTTTTTATTAAATAGTTCAGAAGGGAGTTTTGCCGTTTGAAGCATTGGATGGATATATTTAAGCAGACTGAACAGGATACCATTATTGCCATGAAAATAAACAGGAAGCACTGGTACATTTGCCTTGCTTATAATTTTCCCTACAACGGGATGCCACTTACGATCGATAATCTGCTGTTTTCCGGGTGCATAACCCGAAACTTCACCTGCTGGAAATATCGCTACAGGTGTTCCATGCCTCAATAATTGAAGGGTGCTTTTCAGACCAGTGATACTTGATTTGTCTTTAATTTTTTCAAATGGATTCACAGGTATAATATAATCCGCAAGATTTGGAATTTTTTTGAGCAGGAAGTTTCCCATAAACTTAGTTTCGGGACGTTGGGTGACCAATATTTGAAGTAATGCAAGTGCCTCAATGGCTCCATAAGGATGGTTTGCGATAGCTATGAAGGCTCCATCTTGGGGAATGTTAGCCAGGTCAGCTTCATCAACCTCAAGTGTTATTCCGAGAATGTGAAGTAAATGTGCAGCAAACTCAGGTCCTTGCAATGATTCAGCTTGTTCTATTATTTCATTTAGATCGTTGATCTTCATGATCTTCATCAGTAATAAATCGAGTCCAGGCATCGGTATCTTGCTTATTCCTGCTGTCTTTGAAAAATCTTCCTTAGATACTACTGCCATATCTGGCAAGTTAGTACAGAGAGATATCTTTATTAAGAGTTTAAAATGATTTCTATGTTAACAATGATGAGTTCAAAAATTCCTTAATCTTGGAGAATAAGGGTATAGATTGACCATGGATTCTTAGCTGCGTTCTTGGCAATATCGGCTGAATGGCATGGGATGCATAAGAGATACCTAATTTTACATTGTGGATTTTTCTTCAATAGTCAGATGAAGATACATCTACTCGTTGGATTGCTTTGTAAAGCAGTAGACGAAGATAATTCTATACCTAACTTGCTGTTTTAAATCATCAACGTTCCTGATATCAAGGTTACTGCATGTCCTGACAGCAGAACCCGGTCGCCCTTAAGTTCTAGTTTCATTTCCCCACCTCTTTCTGATGCCTGATAAGCAAAGAATTCAGTCTTATTCAGTTGTTGCGCATAGTAAGGCGCTAAACTGCAATGGGAAGATCCTGTTACGGGGTCTTCATCTACGCCAACCGAAGGGCCAAATGTTCTTGATACGAAGTCATAGGGAATGGATGGCCCACCTTTGCTAGTAATGATTACCATTTCATGGTGCCTCAATACATTGAAGTCTGGTTTAGCGTTTACAACTTCTTCAGGAGTCTGTAATTCGATGATGTAGCGGTCAGAATAAGCGGTACGAATGGGTTGAACATGCAATGCCGCTAATACTTCTTCAGGTACCTCAACTGGTCTGTTTTCTTGAGCAGGAAGATCAATTTCAATCCACTCACCTTTCTTTTTTGCTATAAGTAAACCACTTAGTGTATGATAACGTGCAGTTTCGTTTGTTTGAAGAATTCCTTCCTGCCAAAGAATATGAGAAGTGGCTAAAGTAGCGTGTCCGCATAAGTGTACCTCGACAGTAGGGGTAAACCAACGCAGGTTGAATCCATCTGCACTCTTTTGAACAAAAGCTGTTTCAGCAAGGTTGTTTTCCGCTGCAATCTGGAGCATCGTTGCTGTACTTAATTCTTCTTCAAGTATGCAAATTGCTGCTGGATTTCCTTTGAATGGCTGATTCGTAAATGCATCAACCTGGTAAAACTTAATATTTTTCAAGGGCTTATTTATTTATTTAAATTTTCAGTATCTATAACCAGTCGTTTGAATCTGAAATAAATGAAACAATAGGGTTAATACTCTCGATTTTAAAAATTAGAATGTTATCCTGTTGTACGATATTAACAATGTAGTTCAATTATAAATAAAATTATACGGTTCTGCAATATGGGATTCAGAAAAGGAATATACAGTTTAATTTGTCTAAGCAAACGCGTAACTGTTTAGATATAGTTTGTAAATTCACTCTAAGGAATTATTCGTTAATGGAATTGTCTTTAACAAGTGTAATTCGAGACAAACCGTTAGTAACTGGGAGGAGTGTGCGTTATGTCCTTTGATCCCCATGCATAAAGATGCGATTTAAGAAAATTTAAAAGCAAAACATCCTGAAAGAATGAGTTACTTCTCTAGGATGCTTTTTGCTTTTAAATACGGTATGCAGAAAAACTCTACAATTACTTATCTACTGGTTTTTGCTGTTTATTCATATTGCGGAATAGGGCTATGGTTTCAAGACAACTTTTACGCAATCGTCTTCCTTTTCATCAAAGATCTTATACGCATGCGCTACATCACTTAATGGAAGGCTGTGTGTAATAATATCATCCAGAACAACCTTTTCCTCTTTAACTAAATCGATCAGGTGGTCTATGTAGTTCAGTACTGGTGCTTGCCCCTGCTTGATAGTCAAGCCTTTATCAAACATCCGATGAACAGGGAAATTATCGAAAGGACTTCCGTAAACTCCAACTATAGAAACCGTACCACTTCTTCTGACGGCTTTAAAGCAAAGGTCTATAACTTTGATACTTCCTTTTTCAAAATTAACTGTTGCTTTAACCTTATCCATAAAGGAGCGTTCAGGTTCAAACCCGACAGCATCCACACAAACGTCAGCTCCTCTGCCTCCGGTCATCGCTCTGATGGCTTCAACAACGTCTACTTTATTTGGATTTATCGTGTCAACTTTATTCACTTCTTTTGCCTTTTCCAAACGGTAATCCAATGGATCTATCGCAATTACCCTGCTGGCGCCATTGATCCATGCTGCTTTTTGTGCCATAAGGCCAACCGGACCAGAGCCAAAAATAGCAACCACTTCTCCGCCTTTGAGCTGTGCCCAATCAATTGCAGACCAGCCTGTAGGGAAAATATCAGTTAAAAACAAAGCTTGCTCATCGGTAATATTGTCCGGAATAATTCTTGGACTAATATCAGCATAAGGGACTCTAACGTATTCAGCTTGTCCGCCTGAATATCCACCGTAAAGGTCTGTATAGCCGAATAATGCTGCGCCTTTTTGATCCGCCACGTCGCCATTGGGCCCATAATGTTCGTAGTTGGAGTTTTCGCAATGTGGAGAAGCGCCATGACTACAAAAGAAACAGTGTCCGCATGCAATGGGGAAGGGAACAATCACCCGGTCGCCACGTTTCAAATTCTTAACTGAAGGGCCAACTTCTTCAACAATTCCCATGAACTCATGCCCTATGATCATATCCGTAGGTTGGGGTACTGCACCACTAAAGATGTGAAGGTCTGATCCGCAAATAGCGGTTGAGGTAACCCGTAAAATTACGTCCCCTCCTTGTTCGATACGTGGGTCTTCCACGGTATCATAACTGATATCACCTGGTTTGTGAAATACTGCTGCTTTCATAGATAGTATGTTTATTAATAGTATAGTAGATGCTGGGAATAACACTACCACACTTTAATAAGTTTTAAAGATCTTCAAATAACATTGCTGGTCACAGCACGTATTTTTGTATTCTTTTTGATGAGTTCACTTACCCGGTACATCAGAATGATGCTGAGAATAGAGATGACAACAATGACATAACCTACGGTATCATAATGTTCAAGCGGACTTGCTTTATCTTTTTGAACTACAATCATTCCTGCAATTGCAGCGGCAACACCACCAGCAATTTGTTGTAAAGAGGAGTTAATGCTCATAAAAGAACCACGATCGTATGTTTCGGGAACAGCACTTGTTAAAGCGGATGAAGGGACCATCCTGCTCATAATGCCCATCATCATCAGGATATTAAAGATGATGACGACCCAGAAAGAGGTTACCCCCAGATTGGTATACAGCACACACATAATCATCATCCAAACTGAAGCAAAGGCAAAAATTTTAAACTTGTCTAAACTGTCGCTTAGCTTACCAACAATAGGCATAATAATTAGTGAACTTACTCCGGCTACCATAAATAAGATCGGCAGCTGATCCATAGAAACCTTTAAATTATTGATTGCAAAGGCACTGCTAAAAGGCATCATCATAAACCCTCCAATGGACAATAATGCCGTAGCTGAAAAGCCTATCCGATAGTCTTTTTTGGCTAGTGTATGCCATAGGTGCAGAAAAGCGGATTTGTCGTGCTGAGCAGCAAGATGTTTGGTAACTGGTCTTAGTTTTATCATGATGCAAACTACGGTCATTATGGCAATAGCGGCTACCATTAAAAAGGGAGCTTCCCAACCCCAATAATTGGCAATATATAAGCTAATAGGGATGCCCAATACTTGACTGGCTCCAAAACCCATTTGAATAAAGCCCATTACTCGTCCCCGCTGTTGCAAAACAAACAGATCGGTGATGATGGCCATTGAAATGGAGCCGATCACTCCGCCAAATAATCCTGTGATGATCCTTGCAACGATTAATGCGACGTAAGAATGGGCTAATCCGCAGAATATAGTCCCAATTATAAATCCTATATAGAAAAATACCAATAACTTTTTCCGGTCAAAACGATCTGCGAATCCAGCAGTAAGCAATCCTGAAATACCTGCACTAAAAGCATAGGCCGATACCGCCAGTCCAAAGGAGGATGGTTGTAAACTCAATGATTTCATCAACATGTCACCCAATGGCGACATGACCATAAAGTCGAGAATGACTGTAAATTGAGTGAGGGCAAGAATGAAAATTGCAAATTTCTGGTATCCTGTAAAAGGTAGGGTATCTTCTTTGATCATAGTTAAATAAGTTCCTCACAGTCGTATCCATGAACATGAAGTAGTTTGATAATGTACTGATGATTAAGGGTGTATGATATAATTCTCAATACATAATCTTCGTCATATAGGTCCACATTCCATTGTTTTATACTTTCATGTTTTTCAAACAATGGTTTTAACGTTTCTCTGTCTTCTGGAGTTTTAATATTTGTTTTGAAGACCAGGATGTGATTGAAATTTTCCATAAGTCATAGATTGGTGCTTAATTAGTTGAAATAGTATATTTGATTATTTGATAACCAATATGTTACAAAAGCTTTGTTAATTTATTAAGAAGTTTTGCGGTAATTCCATATAGCCCAGCCGTTCAGTATGATGCCAAAGACGATTAAATACAAAAACTCGGTTTGTACATCACCAAAGTTACTGCCCTTTAACATGATCATCCTAACGACCTTAATGAAATGGGTTACAGGCAGCATATTAGATATTCCTCTTGCCCATGAGGGCATGCTTTCTACGGATGTAAACAGTCCACCCATCAACATGAAAATCATCATAAAGAAGAAAGCAACAAACATTGCTTGAACCTGACTGTCGCAATAAGTGGAAATTAATAAACCGAAACCCAGCAACGCAATCAGATAAACAGAGGCAAATAAATAGAGGAGCGGAATACTTCCCTGGGAGATAATGCCATATACGATCCAACAGACGAATAAACCAATTGTGAAAATGATCATACCAATAATCCAGAAGGGGATCAGTTTACCTAGAATAAACTCCCATTTTTTTATCGGGGTAACATTAATCTGTTCGATGGTACCCATTTCTTTTTCCTTTACAATGTTGAGTGCTGCCAGGAATCCGCCGATCATCGTTAAAAGGATCACGAGGATAGCCGGAACAATATTGTATTTATACTCCGCCCGGATATTATACCAATTTCGGAAGGTAACGTCAATCATGCCCTGTTGCTTAGCAGGATTCTCAGTGTTTATTTCGAGGTTCGCATTGAAATCCTTCAGTACAGCAGTCAGATAACTTCCGCCAATAGAAGCCTTGGCACCGTTTATAGCATCAACAGAAATTCCTATTTTTTGCATTCCTTCTCTGACTAAGTTACGCTCAAATCCGGAGGGAATTTCCATTACAATATCTGCTTTATCCTGTTCGATTTTCTGTAAAGCGTTTGGATAAGAAGTTTCCATACTGATAATCTTGAAAAATCCGGAAGACCCAATTTTGCTAATCAGCTTTTGAGAGTAAGTACTGTTGTCATGATCGATAATTGAGATGTTGACACTTTTGACATCAAAATTCATGGCAATAGGAAATACGATTAACTGTATGGTGGGCATCAAGAACATCATGATCAGGATGGTTTTATCCCTGGAAACTTGTCTGAATTCTTTTTGCAATATAAAGCCTAGGATCTTCATGATAGCCTGATTTTAAAGTTCTTTAGTGCCACACTAAGCAACACAGTGGTCATTCCTATCAAAATAAGGGTTTCTTTCCAGACACCTTCAAAACCCAGACCTTTTAGCATTACGGACTTGACAATCAAATAATACCAGTGTGCAGGGATTATTTTTGAAATAGCCTGAAAGATCCAGGGCATGTTTTCCAGAGGAAACATAAATCCTGTAAAAATCAGTGTGGGTATCTGCAATCCCATCATAGAAATCAGTAGGGCTGTTTGTTGTGACGCCGTCACATTGGAAATCAACAAGCCGAGTGAAAGGCAAGTAATAATAAAAAGGGCGCTTTCCATGAATAGCAAGAGGATGCTGCCTTTTATTTCCACATCCAAAGCATATACAGAAAGCAGTATAATAACAGTAAAGTTAGCTATGGAGAGAACCAGGTAAGGTATAGCTTTGGAGATGAGTACCATAAAAGGTTTAAAGGGAGATACCAGTAAGATTTCCATCGTTCCCAGTTCTTTTTCTTTAACGACTGAAACAGAGGTGAGTGCCGTGCACACAATCATCAGGATGAGTGCCATAACCCCTGGAATAAAGTTTAATGATCCATTCCCTTCTTCATTGTAAAGCATTCTTGTTTCTGGGATTATTTTGTAGGTTAAGCCTGCGGCAGGGGATAGCTGTGCCTGATAATCATTGATAATGGCAGTCAGATAATTGACAATAGTTTTAGCTGTATTAGGATCAGAGCCGTCAGCAATAATCTGTACCTGGGCTTTTCCTGAATGCACAAGATCCTTCCCGAAATCGGAAGGAAAAATTAAGGCGCTTTTTACTGTTCCTTTTTTAAATGCCTCCTCAATATCCGCATATCCCATAACAGATTCATCTACGCTGAAGTAAGGTGATGCTTTGATTTTATTGATGATTTGTAGGGTATTGACATCTTTGGAGTTATCGGAAATGATGAGGTGCACGTTTTTTACTTCACTAGTCAACGCAAATCCAAATAGGATGATCTGCACAATTGGCAATCCGAACATGATTAGCAGGGTACGCTTGTCACGGATAACCTGGTAAAACTCCTTTTTTGTGAATGCTAGTAGCTGTTTCATATTAATCTGCTGATCGGCTCGCTCCACGGGCCAACTGGTAAAAAACGTCATCCATAGAATGGACGGAGAATTGAGACTTCAAGTTCGCCGGAGAATCGAGTGCTTCCACTTTTCCATCAACCATAATTGAGATTCGGTTGCAATACTCCGCTTCATCCATGTAATGGGTGGTGACGAATATGGTGATGCCTGTTGCGGCAGCTTCATAAATCATATCCCAAAACTGTCTTCTGGTAACGGGATCAACTCCTCCGGTGGGTTCATCCAGAAATACAATCTTTGGACGGTGGAATATAGCTACCGAAAAAGCTAATTTTTGCTTCCAACCTAAAGGGAGTTCGCCTACCATTTTTTTTGCTTCTTTTTCAAGTCCTAATGATTGGATGAGTAGGGCACTCCGCTCTTTAATTTCTTTACGCTCCACACCATAAACGCCGCCAAAGAATTCAATATTCTCAAGTATGTTCAGGTTCTCATAAAGAGAAAACTTCTGACTCATATACCCGATATTCTTTTTTATAGATTCCTGTTGTTTATATACATCAAAACCGGCTACAGTTGCTTCGCCTGAACTCGGAAAAGAGAGCCCGCAAAGCATCCGCATAGCCGTTGTTTTACCCGCTCCATTTGCACCAAGGAAGCCGAAGATTTCTCCTTTATTGACATCAAAAGTTATTTCATTGACGGCATAAAAGTCCCCAAACTTTTTACTGAGCGCTTTGCATGTGATTACTTTTTCTTCGTCCATTGTTGTGAGTAAACGTTTTTTAGTGCTGACTTTATTTTATATAGGAATGATTTTAAATCTGTCCATTATAAGATGTTAACCTCGAATCGAACTAACCTTATTTTAATCAGAAATGGTTTTATTCACCTTCGGTATAAAAGGTTAGTTCTGTTCTTCAATCACTCTGCTTTTATAAAAAATGACTTTCCTTTTTTTTAGTTTATCAAGTTAATCCTGTTCCGCAGATAGTAAAATAAAACTGTCTTCAATCCCAGGTTTAATCTCTTCAATCCAAATATTAGAATGCCCATTTTGCTCCGCAATTACCCTTAATATTTCCTTACCATCATCCTGCTTTTCTTTTAAGGTAACATGTAGAAATTCGCCAAATGCATAACAGCTTTCCACTTGTTTAGCAGTCCTTAAATCATTAAGCAGTTTGTATATATGATCAGATTTTGCCCCATACAGCATATACGGAAATGCCTTGATGATATTTTCAGGCGTATCAACCGACATGATTTTACCTTTTTGAAGAAGAGCAATCCGTTCGCATAAATTGGCCTCATCCATATAAGGCGTAGATACCAAAATAGTGATGCCCTTTTTTTTTAATGTTTTAAGCATCTCCCAGAATTCCTTACGGGATACCACGTCGACGCCAGTAGTGGGTTCATCCAACAACAAGACCAACGGTTTGTGGATCAACGCACAGCAAAGCGCTAGCTTTTGTTTCATACCTCCTGATAGCTTTCCCGCCCTTCGGTTACTGAAAGGTTTGATCTGATCATAAATATCCTTGATCAACTCGTAATTGGCCTCTATTGTAGTGCCAAATACAGTTGCAAAAAAACTCAGATTTTCTACTACAGTAAGATCCTGGTATAGCGAAAACTTGCCAGGCATATAACCTACATTGTTTCTGATCGATTGATAATCTTTAATTACATCGAAGCCGGCAACACTGGCTTCTCCTTTGTCGGCCAACAACAAAGTGGTCAGAATCCGGAAGATAGAAGTTTTACCTGCCCCATCCGGACCAATAAGTCCAAACAATTCACCCTCCTTTACCTCAAAAGAGATATCATCTACTGCAAGTACCTTCCCTTTATCGTAGGTTTTGCTAATATTTTGAAGTGTTACCGCATTCATTTTATTTATCCTTAGCAGCGATGACTTCCCCGTACATGCCAATTTTAAGGTAACCGTCATTTTTAACCCTTACTTTAAGCGCATATACCAGATTGGCCCGCTCATTTTTGGTCTGGATGGTTTTAGGGGTAAATTCAGATTTGTCAGAAATCCAGGATATGACTCCCGAATAGTTTTTATAGCCCTTATCCCCCTGGTCAATACGAACCTGAACTTGTTGTCCTGGTTTAATACCTGAAAGTAGATCCCCTGTTATATAGGCTTTTAGGTACAAAGTGTCTACATTTGCGATTTTGTAGAGCGGTTTACCAATTACAGCAAGTTCCCCTTTCAGGATATACGTGGTCAGCACTGTTCCGTTAATTGGGTTTATTACCTGTCCCTTATCAATCTGCTCCTGATATTGTCGTGCACCTACTTCCAATGGCGCTTTTTCACTCAAAATACTGCGGTTTTGAGTAGAAGTATTGGAATTATATAATTTAAGTTGCTGATGTGTTACGCCAATTTGTTTTTGAAGCTGATCAATACCGGCATCCAGGTCATCCAGTTGCTTTTGTGTTGCTGCATCAGCTTCTACGAGGTTCTTTGTCCGGAGTCGTTCCCTTTGTTGCTGATTCAGCTGTGATTGCTGCACCAGAAGTTGTCGTTTTACTACTTTTGCTTGCTCTACCGGATTGCTTGTTTTTTCTTGTAAAGAATGGATGGTCGCTTCAGTTTGCTCTTTTTGAAGTTTAACCAGGGTTACATCAATCTGTCCCACTAAACTGTCTTTCTTCAGCATGGAGCCTTCTTTGATGTTAAAAGATTCCAGCAACCCATTCTGTTGAGCGGAGACTATTACCTCATCCGATTCAAAATTACCTGAAGCGACATAATCGTGCTCATTGGAACATGATATGAGTATTAGGCAACACAGTGATATATAAAGCTGTTTCATAATTAATTTCCTGAAGTATATATGTAATTGTATTGAGATTGCAAGAGTTGAATAGTGTGAAGTATCAGCGCCTGCCTGGCTATGTTTTCCGCATTAAGCTGCGAAATATAATCCCGCATTGTAATCACCCCATTTTCCTGTTGTGCTTGAGCTGCTTTTTTGATGGATGCACGAAGTTCAATAGCTTTTCTATCCTGCTCAATGAGGGCTTTAAATTTGAGTATTTCGTTCGTTTGCTGGGCTAAATTTACTGTGGTGTTCTGCAGGAAACTTTCCCTTTCAGCCTCAACAGACAGCTTATTTAAATTCAGTATTTTCTTGTTGTCTTTTAAGGTGTAGAGGCTACCAAATGCCCAGTTCAATCTTACACCAGTAATGTACCAGGGGCCGAATTCATTCTTGATGAAATTTAATGTTGGCCGTCCATATCCTCCCTGAAAAAAGGCACTCACCTTTGGAAGGTAATCTGTATGCAGCTTTTGCTCGTCTATCGTATAAACCTTCTTTTGTAAGTCGTATAATTTGAGCTCTGGTCTGTTGATAGTGGCCGGACTGCTAAGTGGTTTGGGAACTATTAATTGCGAGGGGCGCGTAATTGTGCTACCCGTCAGGAGCGAAAGCATCTCTAAATTAGCCTGCGACTGCGTCTTGATCTCAATATTCGTCATCTCAGCCTGAACCAGTTCAGCTTTTAACTCATCCAGATTACTTCTAAAAGAAGTACCATTTTTAATCAATGCGCTTACCTTTGCTGCCGAACTATTCAGGTCACTTGTTCTGATTGTATTTTGTTTCAGCTGTTCATCCAGGAGGAGAATTGAAAAGTAAATTTGATTAATGCGATCCTTTATAACTTGTAAGCTGACTTCCAGACTTTGCTGTTGAACCGCTTCATTCGCCCGTATAGCTGCTTTTTGATGGTGGGTATTCCCACCATCAAAAAGGTTCTGTGAAACATCCGCTAAAATCTTATACTGATCTTTGTCTAAAGAAGATAACGAGATGCCTGCACCCATAGCAGGAAAACTAACGGTTTCTGATTGATAGGAAGCCTGTCCGCTAACATTTAATTGAGGAAGATTTGTTTTTGAACTGTTCTGAAGTAAATATTTACTTTTTTGTAGAATGAGTTCCTGCTTTTTGATCAAAGGATAATGCTCTTTTGCAAGCTGATAACACACTTCAATGGTAAAAGGTGCAGTAGATTGTGCCAGTAGATCTTTCATGCTTATCGAGCACAGCAAGATCAGGATCCATTTTATTTTCATAACTCTAATTCTAACATGCTTTTAATCCATTTTGGAATCAATGCCTTACGTTCATTCATTAGTTTTTGAAAGATCTCCTCGTCTAATATTCCTGCAGCTGTAAATACAGGTTTACCAATGAATGGGAAAACGACCATACCTAATAAGCTCATTAAAAAATGTAAAGGATTAATATCCGGCTTCTTTAATTCAATCTGTTTAATCAGAGAAGAATTGCGCAATAGGTTATCGGCGTTTGTTGAATGAATAAACTGTTCAGTGTTATTTCTCACCTCACTAAAAACAAATAGGGGTAGATCGGGATGCTCTAAAAGCAAATCAATATAATTGGTTACAATCAGCTCAATTTTTATTTCCAGTGCTAAATTAGTATCGTTTGCGATGGGGATGATAACGCCGAAAAGCTTTTGGATCTTCTCTATCATGATGACATGAAACAGCTTTTCCTTACTTCTGAAATAATAGTTTAGGAGCGCCAGGTTAATGCCAGACGCTTCAGCAATATCACGGGTTCGTGTTGCGGCGTAACCTTTTAAAGTAAAAACCTTTCTCGCGGCCTCCTTAATTTTCTCCTCTGCAGAAACATCTAATTCCTCTTTTGTCTTCTTTGCCATATTGTGCACATCTTGTAGAGACAAAAGTAACTAATATATTGATTTAATCAAATGTTTAAATCAATATATTAGTTATCTTCACTCAGATGATGTAGAAGGGGTAGATATGGCTTATTCAGAAGATGTAAAATTGGTTGCTACGATCAGCTCCCTTTAATTCATATATGCAGTGCAAACTACACCAGCCTACCATTCATCTTTTTTAACAGGTGCCGTTGCCTTAGCCATATATCCTTTAATAGACAAAAGTGTTGAATCTGCAAACCTGCCTGCTTTTATTAGTATTGTTTTAGAACTAAACAATTGTGTTTTCTCTAATGAAGTAAGGGCAGTAAAAGAATAGGAATCGGGTATTTGTTCGAAATATCTCTCTATGGGACGTTTGGATGAGGGAATATAAGATCCTCCAAACCGAGCAGCAATGTTTTCTATCTGAAAAGGACTCATTATCAACCTGTATTTGCCATCTTTAATAGAGAATTCCATTTTTACATTTTGATAGTATTTTTTGGGAACCAATACGCCTAAAGTTTTAACGCTATAACTGTCTTCAGTAGATCCCTCAATGATAATCTTGCCATTGTCCTTATCTTGCAGTTTAATTACTCCAGGTTGATCTTTAAAGGCTTCATTAATCCAGGATAAAGCTCTGGAATAAAGTTCGTCTTTAGAAGTTTTTGGTACTTCCTGAATGATCGAATATGATAATTTTTTATTGGCATCCAGTGGATAATCCTTCTTCTTAAAGGGGATATCGGTATCCTGTGCTTGTGCGAAATGGAAGAGTAAAAAAGTTAAGCTAAAAAAAAGTAGTTTTTTCATGATTTAAAAGAACAAAAAAATAAGTGTATAGTTTTTATAGGGTAAAAACGGTATCCTCCAGTTCTTATTACACTAACGGAATATCATTTTATACACAAACGTAATTTATACCGCTTATAAGGTATGTATGGTACATTCTACGTACAATTTTTTTTAATTGTTAAATAAATTTGTAATTTTCCCAATCAGTCTTTAAAATTACTCCATACAATATGCGATTTAAGAATATTTCTTATGTATCCATGGCAACGCTCCTGGTAAGCCTCACAGCGTGTAATAAAGGAACTCAAAGCGGTTCTGAAAAATTTATAGAAACGTCGAGTTTAGACTCTTCTATAAATCCGGGTGATAATTTCTTTCAGTATGTAAACGGTAAATGGATCGGAACAGTTAAAATTCCTTCTACTCAAACCAGTACAGGTACATTCGATGAACTGTACAACAAAACGAAAGAGAATATTAAAAGTTTACTCGAAGAGTCAGCTGCTGCAAAAGCAGAAAAGGGAACTCTCGAACAAAAGGTAGGTGATTTCTATGCTTCAGGTATGGACTCTGCTGCTATTGAAAAACTTGGTTATACACCTATTAAGCCTTATTTGGACAAAATTAAAGCCATTAAGACTCAACAACAGGTTTTGCAGTTCGAAGCTGAAATGGAGAAACAGCAATCTGCAATTTTTACAGGTCTTTATGTTGGTCCTGATGATAAAAATAGCTCCACTAATATCCTTGCTCTTTATCAAACTGGTTTAGGTTTACCTGACCGCGATTATTACTTTAAAACAGATGCGGAAACCAAAGCAATCCAAAAAGCATATAAAGAATGTATTACGAAAATGTTTGTCCTGACGGGTGACAATCAGACTACCGCAACCAAGAAATCGGAGGCTGTTTATGCTTTCGAAAAACAACTGGCAGAAAGTCATCGTACTAATGTAGAATTGCGCGATCCGCAGAAGAATTATAACAAATCAGCAGTTTCCGATCTGGATAAAAAGATGCCTGCATTCAATCTAAGTGCTTATTTAGCCTTGATTGGAGTTAAAACAGATTCTGTAAATGTCGGTCAGCCTGCTTATTACGCTAAAGTGAATGACTTGCTTAAAAGCACTCCTTTGGATACCTGGAAAGCCTATCTTGCCGCACATATTATCCGGAATGCTTCAAGTGCATTAAGCACTCCTTTCGAAGATGCTGACTTTGAATATACGAAAGTGCTTTCAGGTCAAAAACAAATTAAACCACGCTGGGAACGTATTTACAGAAGTGCTGATGAGAATCTGGGTGAATTATTAGGTCAGCTTTATGTGAAAAAGCATTTCTCTGAAGATGCTAAAAGCAGAATGATGGAGCTGATTGATAATTTGCAAAAAGCTTTTGATAGCCGTATCAGTCGTGTGGACTGGATGACCGATAGCACAAAGAAGGTAGCTAAAGAGAAACTGCATACATTTATTAAGAAAATTGGATACCCTGAAAAATGGAAAGATTACAGTAAAGTTTCCATAGACCGTTCCAAGTACTTCGAGAATATTGTTGCTTGTGATAAAGTTGAATTTGCTTACCAAATTAATAAAGTGGGCAAACCTGTTGATAAGACGGAATGGGGTATGACTCCTCCAACGATCAATGCCTACTATAACCCGACTATCAACGAAATTGTATTCCCTGCCGGAATCTTACAATTTCCGTTCTTTGAGCTTAGCGCCGATGATGCTATAAATTATGGCGCTATAGGCATGGTAATTGGTCACGAAATGACCCATGGCTTTGATGATCAGGGTTCTCAATATGACAAGACAGGTAATCTAAAAAACTGGTGGGCTGTATCAGATAACGTGAGGTTTAAAGCTAAGTCTAAACAGGTTATTAATTTATACAATAGTTTTCAAGTCATTGATACGCTTCATATCAATGGTGCGCTAACAACTGGCGAAAATATGGCAGATATCGGCGGAATAGCTATTGCTTATGATGCCTTTAAGCTGACTAAACAAGGTCAGGATACGTTGAAAATTGATGGATTAACACCCGATCAACGTTTCTTTATATCTTTTGCCCGAATATGGAAAGAGAAAAGGGAAGACAAAGCGTTACGTCTGCAGGTTAGTACTGATCCGCATTCGCCAGCACAATATCGTGTAAATGTACCACTGATGAACTTTACACCTTTCTATAAAGCGTTTAACGTTAAACAAGGTGAAAAAATGTTTTTGCCGGTAGATAAGCGGATTAAGATCTGGTAGTATAAAAAAATAAATAATAAAAAAGAGGTACTGGTTTTAAACCAGTACCTCTTTTTTATGAAGAGCAATCTCGTCCGAATAACTTTTCCATAACAGGTAGCCACCGGAAAGATTATACACACTGTCGAATCCGCTTTGAACCAGTATTCGTTGAGCTAAATACCCTCTCAACCCTTGCTGGCAGAAAACATAAAGAGTTCTATCACGCGGAATTTCATTCAATCGATCCCTTATTTCATCCAGAGGAATCAATATCGATCCTGGTATTGTGCCGGCAGCGTGTTCTGCTAAAGTCCGAACATCCAGTATCGCAGTGGATTCATCTGCATCAGCGATCTCCTCACATTGAATGATTTTTAACCGGCCCAAAAGTATGTTTTCTGCTACATAACCCGCCATATTAACCGGATCTTTGGCTGATGAAAATGGTGGAGCGTAAGCATGTTCAATCTCCGTCAAATCAGTTATCGCTCCTTTGTTTTTAATGACGGTGGCTAGTAAATCCAGACGTTTATCAACTCCTTCCTCCCCAATAACCTGTGCACTGAGCAAACGGCCATTATCGGGCGAAAAAGCAATTTGAATAGTCATGCGCTTTGCTCCGGGATAATAACCAGCATGCGAATTACTATGGATGGTAGAAACAACATGTTCAATTCCCTGTGCTTTTAACTGTTTGGCCGCCATACCCGCAACACCTATAGTTAAATCGAATACTTTTACAATGGCGGTATTTATGGATCCTTTATATATATGTTGATTACCAAATACCAGGTTATCTGCACAGATTCGCCCTTGCTTGTTGGCTGGTCCTGCTAAATAGGTAATAGTTGCTTGTCCGGATATCGGATTAGGAAATTCAATCGCATCACCAACCGCATAAATATCAGGATCAGAAGTCTGCAAGTATTCATTTACAAGGATGCCTTTCGCATCACCTAATTTGATTCCGGCTTTTACAGCCAAGGAAGTATCCGGTTTTACGCCTATAGAAAGGATCACCAGGTCTGCATCCAAATCCACTTCATCCTTGAGCTGAACTCTTAAGCGATCTCCCTCCTTTGTAAATCCCTGTACAGCAGTGTTCAAATAAAGATGGATTCCTTTATCGCGTAAATGTTGCTGCGCTATGGCTGCTATGGGAAAATCCACGGGAGCAAGAATTTGATCTCCCATTTCTACGACTGCAACATCAAGACCCAGTTCATGAAAGTTTTCAGCCATTTCAAGCCCAATAAACCCGGCGCCAACAACAACTGCCTTTTTTACGTTAAACTGGCTGATGTAGTTTTTGATGTAATCTGTATCTGTAACATTGCGAACGGTAAAGATGCCTTCCATATTAATGCCCGGTAGTGGCGGACGAACAGGGAAAGCTCCAGGTGATAAAACTAATTTATCATAACTTTCCTGATACTCCCTGCCGGTTTCAAGTTGAATAGCCGTAATCGTCTTTTGCTCAGCATTAATATCAGTTACTTTGGTACTGATCCGCACGTCTACTTTAAACCGTTGGGTAAAAGAAGTTGCTGTTTGTACAAATAATTTATTTCTGTCTTTTATAACATCACCTATATAGTATGGAAGTCCGCAATTCGCATAAGAAATATACTGGCCTTTTTCGAAAATAACTATTTCGGCATGCTCATCCATTCTTCTTAATCGTGCGGCTGTAGTGGCACCTCCGGCAACTGCGCCTATAATTACATACTTCATATTGGTGAATTTTATAACTTGCACAAAAGAAGCAAGTAAATATTACATTGTATGTGCCTTATGTCACATTGTTTGATAAAAAAGTTTATAAAGCAGAAATTTATAACTTAACTAAAGAAAAACTAACTTGTTAACTTAATCTTTATGATTATTAAATGGTGTGTCAGATCTTATTATTTCTTCTGCACCTGATACCCACCTGTATCGCACCTTCTCCGCACCTTCTCCGCACGGAATGAAAGTAAACTGAAGGCAAGGTCTGCTAAAACTGATCTTTTTATATAACGAAAATATTACTTTAGTTGATTTTACTGCAAGTGAAGTCTATAATTGTATTGCATCTGAAATTAAAATTTTGCAGCGTTTAATTTTGCAAACTTGCTAACATTTGATGAAAGCTGAAATTGGGATCTCTATTTTCTATCTCTCAGCGTTCTAAGCCGATTATTTTTCAATTCATCTTGGAATATAAATTAACTATTATACGCTGATTTTCGAATATGTGTAAACTGATATCATTCAAGGCATTTCTTTTTTCAGATTATAAACAACGTTTTTACCTGTCAATTTCCCCCTTAACCAACCTTTCAACAATTATATTATTTTGTAAATAAGCTCAGTTGTGCTATAATTGTAAATCATACGTTTATTATCTATTAAAGCGAATATATATAATTGATCGCTTGTTTCTTACGGACTAACCAATAGACGAATTTAAGCTCTTTCAAAAAAGAATAAACCTGCTAGAGATGAAAGTAAATAGTATATTATCGATTTCCCAATTAATGATCACTGGTGTTTTGCTTTGCATCTTACAACAAGTACATGCCCAGCAGGAGCCACTTAAAGCATTCCCATTATCCGCTGTCCGTTTGTTGGAAAGCCCATTTTACGATGCGCAGCAAACAGATTTAAGGTATATCCTTGCTCTTAATCCAGATAGGTTGCTCGCTCCCTATTTACGGGAAGCCGGTATAACACCCGAAGCTATTAGTTATGGGAATTGGGAAAATACTGGTCTGGATGGTCACATCGGAGGACACTATTTGAGTGCTTTATCAGATATGTATGCAGCTACAGGAAATCAGGAAATATTAACGCGACTTAATTATATGCTGGACGAACTCGATAAATGTCAGCAGAAAAATGGCAATGGGTATATAGGGGGTACTCCCGGAGGGAAAGCGATGTGGGCAGAAATTGCTGCAGGTAAGATAAAAGCTGGAAGTTTTTCATTGAATGATAAATGGGTTCCCTGGTACAATATACATAAATTGTATGCAGGTCTTCGGGATGCTTATGTGGTTGCAGGTAATGAAAAAGCGAAAAAAATGTTAGTTAAGTTATCAGATTGGTGTCTGAATCTGACCGCTAATCTAAGCAATCAACAGATGCAGCAGATGTTACGTTCAGAACATGGAGGAATGAATGAAGTTTTTGCAGATGTGTATCAGATCACAGGAGATAAAAAGTATCTTCAATTAGCCCGTAAATTTTCTGATCAGTTTATTCTTGATCCATTACTTGCCCAAAAAGATGAGTTAAATGGTGTTCATGCAAATACGCAAATCCCTAAAGTGATTGGCTATATGCGCATTGCGGAGGTAGATCATGATACGCCATGGCGCAATGCTGCTGATTTTTTCTGGGAAACGGTAGTTAATAATCGTACGGTTTCCATTGGTGGTAATAGTGTTGGGGAACATTTCCATCCTTCAGGAGATTTTTCTTCGATGATTGAGTCGAGGGAAGGACCGGAGACCTGCAATACGTATAACATGCTGAAGCTCACCCGCGAACTTTTCCTTACTGATCCAACAGGGAAATATATGGATTATTACGAGCGGGCTCTGTATAATCATATCCTCTCTTCCCAACATCCTGGTGATGGAGGCTTTGTTTATTTTACGAGTATGAGGCCTAATCATTATCGGGTATATTCGCAGCCGCAGGAAAGCTTTTGGTGTTGTGTAGGGTCCGGACTTGAAAATCATGGCAAGTATGGTGATCTTATTTATGCGCACAATAACGAGGATATTTTTGTCAACTTGTTCCTGGCATCCACGTTGAACTGGAAAGAGAAACAGATTACCCTAACTCAAAATACAAAATTCCCGTTTAGTGAAAAGTCTGAATTACAGCTTACATTGCCTTCCCCTAAAGAATTTGCTATCCATATCAGGGTGCCTAAATGGGTTGTAGATGGAAAAATGAAGGTGATGGTAAATAACAAAGAGGTGGCCGTTGAGGCAAATAAACAGTCCTACATTTCTGTTAAACGCACATGGAAAACCGGAGATAAAATTACGGTTACTTTACCTATGGATACCCGGGTGGAATATTTACCGCATAATTCTTCATGGGTTTCTTTTATTCATGGCCCCATTGTTTTGGCTGCTGCAACAGATACCACTGACCTGAAAGGGCTTTATGCTGATGGTAGCAGAATGGGCCATATTGCTAATGGAGCTTTAATTCCTTTGGAAGAATCGCCCTTTATCGTTACTTCATTAAAAATGCCAGGTTCGGCGATAAAGCCTGTTGATGGGAAACCAATGGTATTTACAGCATCAAATATGATTTCGCCCAATAAATACAAGGATCTTAAGCTGGTTCCCTTTTACCAGATCCACGATTCAAGGTATATCGTTTACTGGCCAATAACGACTCAGAATAACCTGGCTACGATGAAAAACACTTTAAAGGAAGCAGAAAGAAGTAAAATTGAAATAGAAAAACAGACTATTGACCGGGTGAATAGCGGACAGCAACAACCGGAGTCAGATCATAATTTTCAGGGCGAAAGAACAGAAACAGGTTTGATGAATAACAGGCAATTTAGAAATGCAGAAGGATGGTTTAGTTATGATTTGAAAAATCCTGCGAAAGGCGCTCATACACTTCGCATTACCTATTATGGGAAGGACAAGGATCGGGATTTCTCTATCTACATCAACGACGTATTAGTGAAATCTGTAAAGATGGATGGTTCGCAAGGGGATAAGCTTTATGATGTTAATTATGAATTGCCGGTGGTGCTATTAAATAGCCAATCTGAGAAATTAACGGTTCGGTTTGCAGCAGAGAACGGATCCAAAACAGCAAATGTTTACTTTGTACGGCTATTAAAATAAACTATGCTTTTTTATCTATTCGGTTCCAGTATTTTAGAAATGACATATACCTGTTTTTTTGTATAAACACCTGTTTTGTGTTGATTTAGAAAGTATTACAAAACTTTTAGCAAAAGAAATTATTTTATGATTAAAATCATCTATTATGAAATTAAATCATTTAGCAGTTATTGCAATCACTAGTATGGCACTTGCAAGTTGTGGTTCAAACTCGAAAAACAGTGAAAGTTCAGATTCTACTATGATGCAGGATTCTTCAATGGATACTACAGGTGGTACACCAACAATGACTGATTCAATGAGTACAGGCAACAGTAGCACAACATCCGGATCTGGTTCCGCTACAGGCAATCCTTCACCTTCAGGAATGGATTCTACTAAATCAGGAATGGATTCAATGGGATCGGGAAGCGCTACTACGCCCAGATAAAAAGAACAAGTTGGTGTAACTATTTTAGCTGGCTATCCTGCATTTTGGCACTAGGGTTAAGGACTATTTAACTAGTAGTCCTTATACTTATTTTATCTAAATTGCATATAATTTTCCTTTATTTATAATACTGATCAATTTATTTAACTGCTCGTCCTTAACATTTCCTTTATCCGAATGGGATATAATTTACCTTTATTAACGGTACGGATCAACTTATAATAAAGTAGAGCGGCCGTAATAATTAATCCTGCAATCCCCTCAATAAATACGACTGTCTGCGCACCATAGAAATGGGCGAGGAATCCAATTAATAAACTTCCTATAGGAAGGATTCCCTGGTTAGCCATAATGTAATAGCTAATCGTTCTTCCCCTCATTTCAGGAGTGGAATGCGTTTGTATGTATGTATTGATGGATGAATTTTGTACCATCAAGCCGATTCCTGCTGCTGCAGTAAAAATAAGTGCAGGCACTAATGATGGTGCTATTGAAAGAGCGATAACGGACAATGACAAAATAAATCCGGAAATGATTGTGACTTTATGCAGACTTATTCCTTTTCGTAAGCGTGCCATATAAATGGCACCAAACAAAGCGCCAAGGCCTGCAGCGCTTTCAAACCAACTGAATGTTCCGGCATCCCCATTGAAAATGTCTTTCGCAAACACAGGTAGGAGTGTGATAAAAGGGATAATGAGCAAGCTTGAAGCTGCCATGGTCAATATTAATGATAATACGTTCGGCGAATTTTTTATATGATAAAACCCTTCCTTCAGGTCTGACCATATATTTTCAGTAGCCTTCGTGCTTGGTTTAATGTCCAGTTTCATACATAGCAAACAAACCAATACAGCGATGAAGCTGATAAAGTTAATCAGAAAGCACATCTCTTCACCCAGGGTGCTGAGTATAATTCCAGCTAATGCAGGACCAACCAAACGGGCTGAATTAAATACAGTTGCATTTAGTGCGATGGCATTGGGCAAATCTTCCTTATTATCGACAAGGTCTATCATTAAAGCTTGTCTTGCGGTTACATCGAATGAATTAATAATTCCTTGCATTAGACTGAGTATTCCAATCCACATGATACTGTAATATTGAAACCAAATCATCAGAGCTAGTAATCCGGCTTGAAGCATTAGTCCCCCCTGAGTAATCAGTAATACTTTAAATTTATTGTGACGGTCAATAAAACTACCGGCAAAAGGGGAGAGGAACAAAGAAGGAATAAGACTTGCAAAAGTGATGAATCCCAATAAAAAAGCAGATCCTGTGAGTCGGTATACTAACCAACTAATTGCTACCCTTTGCATCCATGTGCCAACAAGTGATATGGCCTGCCCGGTGAAATGGAGCCTGTAGTTGTAGTATTTAAGGGAGCGAAAGATATTCATAAATCAAAATATAGTAAAGCAGCTTTACAAAAATAATATTTTTTTGTTGTTTAATGATAATTAAATGGTCATAAAACTCTTATCTTTATAAAGTAAATTTAGTTTAAATGGCAAATCAGGATTACGAATTGGCGGTTCAGTTTCGAACTATGGTGACACGACTTACCCGTCAGATCCGTAAACAAAATGTGCGTACCGAGTTTTCCAATACTGAAATTCATACCCTTTCCTTACTGGAACAATATGACAAGCTGTTGCCGTCAGATCTTGCAGAGATGGAAAGGGTCTCCAAGCAAGCCATTTCACAAGTGATTAACCGGCTGTTCGATGCCGGATATGTCAGACGTGAGATTATCGAAACGGATAAGCGGAAAGTAGTAATTTCGCTAACCGACAGTGGTCTTGATAAATTAATGGAGACCCGCCGGATAAAAGAGGAATGGCTGGCTGGTGCCATGTCAGAAGTGTATTCTAATGAGGAACTTGCTTTAATCAAAGCTTTCCTGCCGCTTTTACAACGGATAACGGATTATAACGGTTAGGCCATTTCTGTCGATTTCTTAACTGAGTAGCTCAACCTTTTCGAATGTTTTAAATCAAATTCAATCCTTATTTTAATTAATTCTTTACTTGAGCAACACAATCGTCAATCATTTTGCATCGTTGTAAACCCGGAGGATGCGTATATTTACTCCGCTACATGATATGAAAATTTTAGCTTGCAGAACTAGAACTCTATTTTGGAAAAGAGAAGGAACAATGTGGTTTATAGTAAATTTTACTTCTACTCTTGTTAATTGGTAAACGAAAAGGATGTAATAAGCAAACGAGAAGAATTTAATTAGCAAACGGGAAAGACTTTATAAGTAAACCAGAAGGATTTAATAAGTAACAATAGAAATATATTTAAATGTCCTATATTAAGATAACGAAACGGTTTCAGGATTTAAGTCTGGAGCAATTATATCAGATACTGCACCTTCGTAATGAGGTTTTTATCGTGGAGCAAAATTGTGCTTTCCAGGATATTGATCATATTGATCAGCAATGTCATCATTTTATGTTGTACGGAGATGGTAAATTAATTGCATATGCTCGTATTGTACCTGCTGGTGTTTTGTATGAAGAAGCTTCAATTGGACGTATTATTACCCATCTTTCTGTAAGAGGAACAGGGGTAGGGATTAAAATGATGGACATGATCCTCTCAGATGTAGAGGAATTGCTTGGCCTTCAGCCTCTCCGGATTGGTGCTCAGCTTTGGGCACAGAAATTCTACGAGAAATTCGGCTTCGTAAAAAGCAGTGAGATCTACGATGAAGATGGTATTGATCATATTAAAATGATCCGGAAACTTTAATCCATTAAGATCATTAAAATGAAAGAGCTTTATATTAAAAATATGGTTTGTCCCCGGTGCGTATCTGCTATTGAGCAGGTACTTCAAGAGCAGGGCCTGGACTTTGAAGAAGTTAAATTAGGCTATGTACACCTTAAAGTGGATCTTCTTGACTCAGAGGAAATTGAAAAATTACGGACACAAATAAAATCTTTAGGTTTCGAACTGTTGGACGATTCAAAGGAAAAACTGGTGGAGAATATGAAGACATTCATCATTAATAAAATATTTCATCAGTCATCCATTGCTCTCCAGTTGAATTGGTCTGATCTGATCGGACAAGAACTGTCGCACGATTACAATTATTTAAGTGCCTTATTTTCATCATCAGAAGGAACTACAATTGAGCAATATATTATCAGGCAAAAAATAGAGCGGGCAAAGGAGCTCATTTCTTATAAGGAGCTTAGTTTAAAGGAGATTGCCTGGCAGCTGGATTATAGCAGTGTAGCTCATCTGTCTTCACAATTCAAACGTATTACTACTTTTACACCATCACAATACAGGGCTGGTATGGACAACACTCTTGAACGCAATAACCTGGATTCAGTCATCTGAGAGAGGGTTATACTTTGAAACTATGAAATACATCAAAATTATAACTACACTATTCTTTATGGGTACTGTGTTTTCTTGTGGAGTTGAAACGCAAGTTAGTCAGTTGGAAGCTCTGCAAAGCTGCATTTTTAAAGTGAAAACAGTAGACAGTATTTATTTGGCGAATACGCCTATAGAAAAATTGTATAATAAAAATGGCTTGGATCTTTCCAGGGCACCTAGTCTTGCTTTCTCCATGCTTCAACAAAAGCTGCCTATAAAAGCGAGAATAAATTTAGGGGTTACTAATCCCGGATCTGAGGATGCAGGTATTAATGCGTTTGAATACATTATTATGATTGCCGATCAGGAATTAATGAAAGGCTTTTATAATCAGGCGATTATGGTTCCTGGTAATGGTGGTGAAGTTACTATACCCTTTAAAATTGATACCGACATTTATCCTATCATGTCTAAGCCAGAGAATCAAAAGTTAATAGCAGACTTTTTTTCAGCCTCAAAGGATACTTCGGTTCTGATCACTGTAAAGATAAAACCGAATATTATTGTGGCTGATAAAAAAGTGGAATATCCAGGATATATAGATATTAAGAAAGTACTAAGCAATAAAGAGTTGTTACCCTATCTTAAATAGAGTAAATACGCTCTTTATCTAGCGGATAATTAAAATTGGAATTTTAACACGATGCCGTACCGAGTTAAGGGTACTTCCAAAGATCATATCTTTCAGCGTTTTATGTCCATGAGCACCCATCACCAATAAGTCCAGATTGTTTTTGTTGGTAAGCTTTGCTATTGCTCTCGCCGTATTTCCATAACCGATTAAAACAGTGGAGTGGTAACCAAGTTTTTCCAGATTCTGTCGATAGATTTCCAGGTTATCCTCATCACTTCTTGTTTCAAAATCCAACACCTTGTCTCCGTAATAACGTGCACCTGCAGTTTCAACAATATGAATCAGATAATAATGGGCAAGTTTACCACCCTGTAAGAGCGCATGGCGGATAGTTGCTTTGTCATGTGAAGAAAAGTCAACCGGAATACCCACTGCAGTATACAATACAGTTTCTACTTCAGGAATCTCTAATGCCTTGCCATGTGGAACATTTGATGGTATGATACTGCTCTTCTTGAACAAAGGATGAAAGGAAACATACAACAAGAGAAAGATAATGGCCAGTATAACGGGAATCAAAATGGCAATTACCCACCAGTTATTTCCACCACTCAACCAGGTAAGAAGGAATTCATAAACCAGCTTAATGTTCAACGAGACAATAATCAGGGCACTTAACCAGGCAAGAATCTTCACCCAAGGCTTGATGGCGAAGTCACCCATAAGCTTTTTATCAGAAGTAAAATGGATTAATGGAATAACGGCAAAGCCAAGCTGCAAACTCAATATGACCTGGCTTAGGATTAATAAAGCCCCCAAATAATTTTCTCCAAAATAAATTATCGTAATAAAAGCAGGAATGATGGCAAGCAGTCGGGTAATTAGTCTTCTTAGCCAAGGTTGAATCCGAAGCTTTAAATGCCCTTCCATGATAATCTGCCCAGCCAGTGTACCCGTAACCGTTGAACTTTGTCCTGCAGCAATTAAGGCTATTGCAAATAATGCAGGAGCAAGTGATCCGAATATGTTTTCAAGAAGTTTGTAGGCATCCTGTATTTCAGCGACTTTAAAATAGCCGTTTTTATAAAAGGCAGTGGCCGCCAGGATGAGTATAGCCGCATTAACAAAAAAAGCAAGATTCAATGCAACTACAGTATCAATTAAGTTGTATTTAAGGGACTCTTGAATGCCTTTTTTTGTCCGCTCAATTTTTCGGGTCTGCACCAGTGAAGAATGCAAATAAAGATTATGAGGCATCACCGTTGCCCCTAGTATTCCGATAGCAATATAAAGGGCATTTCCCTCCAGAATGGATGGCTGTAGTCCTTTAAGCACATCGTGCAAGGAGGGCTCTACAATAAACATCTCCGTTAAAAAGGCCAGTCCTACAATAAATACCATAGAGAGAATAAAGCTTTCCATGGCCTGCATGCCCTTGTTTAGTAAAAAAAGCAGTAATACGGTATCCAGAATAGTGATGGAAATTCCCCAGATCAGCGGTAAGCCAAACAAAAGGTTTAAACCAATAGCCATACCGATTATTTCGGCAAGATCACAGGCTACTATCGCTATTTGGGCTAAAATATATAAGGGTAAATTTGCCCAGCGAGGATAGGCATTTCTGGAAGCTTGTGCTAAATCGAGTCCCTGAACAATACCAAGTCGCGCACTTAAAGATTGAAGTAGAAGTGCTATTAAGTTGGACATCAGCAGTACCCATATTAATTGATAACCGAACTGGCTTCCTCCAGCTAAATCGGTTGCCCAGTTTCCTGGATCCATGTAGCCCACACTAACGAGATAGGCGGGACCAAGGAATGAAAGTAATTTACGCCAACCTGTTTTACCTGCAGTTGTTACTGTAGAATGTACTTCCCCTAAAGATTCGTTCATATTGTACCGCCCTTTTCCATGTTTTGCAAATCTAATTAAATGAATTAGATTAATCTAATATATACTTTCTTTTTAATTTGTTTTAAATTCGCTCAATAAATTACGCTTATGTCATTTCAACCGGATAAAACAGACTTACAAATTATCAAAAGACTCCAGGAAAGTGGAAGAATAACCAACTTACAGCTATCCAATGAAATTGGACTTTCACCAGCGCCAACGCTGGAACGAGTGAGGAAATTAGAAAATTCAGGAATCATTAAAAGTTATCATGCGGTTGTAGATGAAGAGGAGCTTGGTTTAGGCATTAAAACATTCATACAGATACAGCTGGATTTTCATCACAATAATACCATTCAGACTTTTATTGATGAAGTGAAAAAGATAAATGAAATCACAGAATGTCATCATGTGACAGGTGGCTGTGATTTCATTTTAAAAGTATATGTTAAGGATATTAAATCCTATGAAAAACTAATCATGGAAAAGATTGGAAAGATTCAGGTTGTGAAGACATTTCAGACGATGATGATCCTTTCTACAAGTAAGAAAGAAGCTGTTCTGCCTTTTAACTATTAAATCTGCCAGTCTATTTTTGATAAACCTTGCGCTTTTAATAGCTCATTTGCTTTAGAAAAGTGCTTGCAACCAAAAAAACCATTGTATGCGGAATAAGGCGATGGATGTGCTGCTGTTAAAATGCTGTGTTTAGTTCCATCTATCAGCGGTATTTTAGCCTGTGCATTTTTCCCCCAAAGCAGAAAAATGAGCCCTTTACGATTTTCAGAAAGCGCTTTGATAGCCTGATCTGTAAAGATCTCCCATCCCTTTTTATGGTGTGATGCAGGTTCCGCTTTTCTGACCGTTAAGGTTGCGTTTAGCATTAGTACACCCTGGTCTGCCCAATGCGTTAATTCTCCATGAACGGGCATTTCAAAACCGGGTATGTCTGTTTGTAATTCCTTATAAATACTTCTTAGAGAAGGAGGGATGCCGATACCCTTTAAAACTGAAAAGGAGAGCCCATGAGCCTGTCCTTGCCCATGATAGGGATCCTGCCCCAGGATAACAACTTTCACGGATTGAAAAGGAGTTTGATTGAAAGCATTAAAGATGAGTGGTCCGGGGGGGAATACCACCTTGCCGTTGTTTCTTTCCTCGACAAGAAAGTTTTTCAATTGTTTCATATAATCCTTTCCAAATTCCTCAGCAAGTGCTTCTTTCCAGGATTCCTCAATTTGTACTGTCATAATTCTATATTTATTGCTTTAGATGCTAAATAAAAGCAGATATTTGCATTCAATCATCAAAGAAATAAATATATGCCGAATTTTGTTAGATTAATAATAGGTTTTGCCTTATTAGGTGCAACTGTTGCTTTAATGTTCTTTAGTTTCTGGGGAACGGGAGTTCTTGTACTATTGTTGTCTATTCTTGTTTTTGTCACCTTCTTCTTTAACGAAAAGATGCTGATCGCACAATACTACCTGCGGAAGGAAAATATGGAGGGTGCTGGAAAGTGGCTTAAGATGATTAAAAATTATGAATCTGAACTATTAAAAGCGCAGCACGGTTATTTTCACTTGCTAATTGGATTAATAGAATCTCGCAAGGCGCCTTTGCAGTCTGAGAAATACTTTAAGAAAGCACTGACCTTAGGTATGACGATGGATCATAATATTGCTTTAGCAAAATTAAGCCTGGCAGGAATAGCTATGGCAAAGCGCAATAAGAGGGAAGCGACTATGTATCTGCAGGAAGCTAAAAAAGCAGATAAAAATAAGCTTTTAGCGGAACAGATAAAAATGATGAAAGATCAGATGGTGCAGATGGACAAACAACAGGTCCAAACCAGAGGATTCAGACCGAGATAATGAAAAGGTAATCAAATAAATAAGCAGTTAGTTCTGCTTATTTATCATCCAGATGATCAAAGTAATTTTCTCTTGGAGAATTCACTCTTTTACTGATGATGTCTTCCTCATCATTGTATTTTTGAGAAGAGAAAAAGTGTTCTGCCTGTATTCTTTTTAAAAGTGTGCTGATCAACGAAAGATCAAAATCGCTTTTACTTAGTTTAATCAGATATTCATTTTCTGTTATTTCAATGCTTGATAAATTCATATTACGTTATTTTATAACAATAATAAGAAAGGCCTGTAAACTCTATGTTTACGGGCCTTTAAGTTTAAGTTAAGTATTTTATTTATGCAAACCATTCCAGCACCACTTCCTTGGAAGGAATAGTGATATCCAGCTTTAGTTTTTTACGCATTCCACCCAAATCATTAAACACCTTATTCGGATTTGCCGCTTTTAACTCTTCCACGGTATTGAATCCCATTTTTAGCAATACAGGAACCCATTCTGTAGGAACGCCCAGAGCTTCATAATCAGCAATGGAAGCCACCTTCATTTTCTTTTCTGTACGCATCTGAGGAAAGAAGAGTACCTCCTGAATCGTACTCTGATTCGTCATCAGCATCACCAGGCGGTCAATTCCAAACCCCAATCCAGCAGTTGGCGGCATTCCATATTCCAATGCTCTCAGGAAGTCCTCATCCGTTGCCATGGCTTCTTCATCTCCACGATTGGCAAGCAATAGCTGATCTTCAAACCGCGCACGTTGATCAATAGGGTCATTTAACTCTGAATAAGCATTAGCAATTTCCTTTCCATTTACAAATAGCTCAAATCGTTCAACAAGGCCTTCTTTACTTCTATGTTTTTTGGCCAAAGGTGTCATCTCCAATGGATAATCAGTGATAAAAGTAGGTTGAATTAAATTTCCCTCCACTTTCTCTCCAAAGATCTCATCGATCAGTTTGCCTTTACCCATAGATGGGTCTGTTTCAATCTTCAGATCAAGACAAACCTGTCGTAAGCCTGCTTCATCTAGTTCTGAAACATCAATACCGGTATATTTCTGGATGGACTCAAACATGGTCAGCTTCTCATAAGGACCGGCGAAGTCTATTTCATAAGTGCCCACTGTTACTTTAGAGGAAGCATGTATGGCCAGTGCAACTTTCTCCAGGCACTCTTCCACCATGCCCATCATCCAGATATAATCACGATATGCGACATAGATTTCCATAGCAGTGTACTCAGGATTATGCGTCCGGTCCATTCCTTCATTCCGGAACATTTTACCAAATTCATATACCCCATCAAATCCTGCTACGATCAGACGTTTTAAATACAATTCATTCGCAATACGAAGGAACAAGGGCATGTCCAATGTATTATGATGGGTCTTAAATGGTCTTGCAGCCGCACCTCCATGAATAGGTTGCAGAATAGGCGTTTCCACTTCCATCCATCCCTGTGCGTCAAAATAATTACGCATGGTACTAATCACTTTGGAGCGTTTGATGAATATTTGCTTCAGATCAGGATTAACCGTAAGATCCACATAACGCTGACGGTACCGCATTTCAGGATCAGTAAATCCATCAAATATATTTCCTTCCTCATCGCGTTTTACGATAGGAAGTGGTTTAAGCGATTTAGATAATAACTTGAGTTCTAGTACATGGATAGAAATTTCACCAGTTTGGGTAGTGAAAACAAATCCCTTTACACCAACAAAATCCCCAATATCCAATAGCTTTTTAAACACCGTGTTGTAAAGTGTTTTATCTTCCCCCAGACATATTTCATCCCGTTTAATGTAAACCTGCATTCTTCCTGTGGAATCCTGAAGCTCTGCAAATGAAGCACTTCCCATAATCCGGCGACTCATAATCCGACCAGCAAAGCTAATGTTCTGATATAAAGTTTTATCCTCAGGGTAATTTTTAAGGATCTCTTCAGTAGTAACATTTACTTCATAAGCTTCAGCAGGATAAGGATTAATCCCTAAATTGCGGAGCTGTTGTAAAGCCTCACGGCGTATAATTTCCTGTTCGGACAAACCAATACTCATTATGTTGTAATTTTTGCAAACTTATGTAAAATTCAGGTATAAGCATTACTCACCGAAACTTTCCTCCATATAGAGTGTGTCAATATCCTCTGCATATTTTTTCTCTATAATTTTTCGCTTTGCTTTTAAGGAAGGCGTCATCTCGCCAGCTTCTATAGAAAACGGGTTCCGTTTCACTTTGAACTGTTTAATCCGTTCGAATTTAGCAAGCTCATTCGAAAGCCTTTTAATATCCTGACCAATCCAGGATACCACTGCTTCATCTTCTATAAACATGTCAGGCTGCAGGAAAAATTCATCCTTGTAGCCAAAAGTTTCCTGCAAAGCCTCTCTTGAAGGAACAACAATCGCCGTAATGTACTCCCGTTTATCTCCGATAAGGAAAATTTGTTCAATTTTATTGCTTTTCAAATAGGTGTTTTCTACAGGAGTAGGGTAGATATTCTTCCCGTAAGAGTTAACCAGTATATTTTTTATCCGATCTGTTATCTTCAGATTTCCTTCATAAAACTGACCTACATCACCAGTATGAAACCAGCCATCCTGATCGATCACTATCGAAGTTTCTTCTGGTTTATTCCAATAGCCTTTCATTACACAATGACCCCTTACAATAATTTCTCCTTCCGGAGACACAAAGTCCTTGTTGAAAGTAAGATATGTTTGTATGGTATAAATTTTCTTGCTTTCTACGTTTTGAATCCCAACCTCAATACCCGGAATAATCCGGCCAACTGTACCATAAATCTGCCGGTCAAATTCAGTAACGGACATTACTGGTGATGTTTCTGTTAACCCAAAACCTTCGAGTACTACTATATCCAGATTGCCAAAGAATTCCCCTACATTTTTAGGTAAAGCAGCTCCTCCGGAGATAAAGAACTTTAATCGCCCCCCAGTTTTAGCCTTTATTTTGCTGAACACCAGTTTACTAGCAATAGATTGTTGCATGCGCAGCAATATACCTGGTTTGTTACCCTTTTCTTTCTCTTTTCTGAATTCTTCCCCAATTCTCAAGGCCCAACAAAAAATCTTCGCTTTAAGCCCACCATCTTGCGTTCCTGTTTTAATAGACTTGTCATGGATTCGCTCTAAAAGTCGCGGCACACAAGCCATGATCGTCGGTTTCACTTCTTCCATATTCCGTGCCAGCAGCTCCAAACTTTGAGCAAAAGCGATTTTACAGCCCTTTGTGCAGCAAATGAGGTAACAACAAGTTCGCTCAAACACATGGGAAAGAGGTAAGAAAGATAGAAACAAATCATCCTTGTTTACCACGGTGATCATTTCCAAACATACCCTTGCATTTTCAACAAAATTGCCATGAGTCAGCATCACCCCTTTAGGGATCCCAGTAGTTCCGGAGGTATAAATCAGCGCGGACAAGTCAGTAGGTAATATCGCTTCCCTGCAGGCATCAATCTGTTGTTTACGGTCTTTCAGGCATGCCTTACCTTCCTCTATTAACTGATTAAAGCCAATGACTCCCGCAGTAATATTCAGATCTTCTGTATGTTTATCGAAATCATCAAAGGTTGGAATAATGCGTTCCAAACAAGGACAATTATTAGTGATTTTTAGGATCTTTTTAAGTAAAAAAGGAGTACCGACAATAATGGTCTTTAGTCCGGCATCATTAATAATATATTCGATTTCACTTTCCGAAAGAGTAGGGTAGATTGATACATTTACCCCGCCAATTTGCTGAAGTCCCTGATCATAATACACATAGGCAGGAGAGTTTTCAAGAATCAAACCCAAACGGTCCCCCTTTGAAATACCCATCCCTAAAAAATAGGAAGAAACCGCATCTGCCTGATCAAGTGTTTCCTTATAGCTGATATTAAGCCATTTATCGTCCACCTTATCGATCAGGAAGGTGTTAGTTTCAGGATGGATATTTGCTACTACATTACGCAATAGGGAGGGTACAGTATTATATTTGCTTTTAAGGTGCATCTAAGTATAATAGGTAAGAAATACAAGGTACATAAATTATGTTTTATATACGAAAAGGGGCATAAAGCCCCTTTATATCTAAAATCTGGTATTTTTAAACGGAAAAACTTTCCCCACAACCACACGTGCGTGTGGCATTCGGATTAATAAAATTAAAACCTTTACCATTTAAACCGTCTGTAAAATCGAGTTCTGTACCAGCAAGGTAAAGAAACGATTTCATATCCAAGGCAATTTTTAAGCCCTTATCTTCGAAAAACTGATCATCAGATTTAGTTATGTTATCAAAATCCATCTTGTAAGACAATCCTGAGCATCCGCCACCCTGAACAGAAACCCGAAGGAAGTAAGACTCATCATAATTCGATGTTTTAATCAAATCGTCGATTCTAGCTTTTGCTTTCTCTGTTACTGTTATCATGCTGTTTTATTTACTTTTTAATATCTGCAGAATAGTAAGGGATGTAGCCGTTTTTCTATGCTGTATGTTTACAAATTTACAAAAAATTATACTTTATTTAACTCATTTTCATCTTTATACATCTGCCAAATCGGAGAAATTGCTCTTAAATGATTTACTGCGTTTATTATTTGTTCAATCGTATAATCAATCTCCTCTTCCGTATTAAAACGGCCAATTCCTAATCGAATAGCCGAATGGGCAAGATCATCAGATAATCCTAAACTTTTTAATACATAGGATGGCTCCAATGAAGCAGAAGTACATGCTGATCCCGAGGATACCGCAATGCTTTTCAGCGCCATCATCAGTGCCTGTCCGTTTACATGTTGAAAAGATATATTCAATACATTTGGTAATCGCAGATTTATGCTTCCATTTACAAAAGAAGCTTCAATCTGCAAAAGAGCCTTTTCCAGCTTATCCCTTAAAAAACAGATCCGCATTGCATCTGAATTCATTTTTTGTAAACAGAGTTCCGAAGCTTTACCCAACCCAACGATACCAGGGACATTCAAGGTTCCCGAACGCATTCCTCTTTCATGACCACCACCATCAATCTGAGCCGTGATTTTCACTCTGGGGTTTTTCCTGCGGACATATAAGATGCCTACTCCTTTAGGACCATACATTTTATGTGCAGAACACGCCAGCAAATGTATGCCATCCGCCAGTACATCTACAGGCACTTTACCTACAGCCTGTGTGGCATCACAAAAAAACAACAGATTATGTTTTTGCGCAATCTCAGCAATCTCTTTTATGGGTTGAATAACTCCCGTTTCGTTATTTCCATACATGATCGCAATCAGTATAGTTTGGGGCGAAATCGCCTTTTCCAATTCCTGAAGACTGATTAATCCATCTTTATTTACTGGTAAATAAGTGACGTTGCCGCCTGATTGTTCAATATGCTTACAGGTATCCAACACCGCTTTATGTTCCGTTAAACAGGTAATAATGTGATTGCCTTTACTTCTGTATGTTTCATATACCCCCTTTATGGCCAGATTCACAGCCTCTGTAGCCCCAGAAGTAAACACCAATTCAGTCTCCTGCGCGTTAATCAGAGCAGCAATTTGTTTCCGTGCATGATCTACAGCCTCTTCGGCAATCCAGCCAAAAGAATGATTCTTGCTGGCAGCATTACCGAACTTCTGCATAAAATAAGGCAACATCGTTTCAAGCACCTCAGGATCCATCGGTGTAGTCGCATTGTTATCCAGATAAACAGGAAGATTCATAGTTTGTAGTACAAGTTAAAACCAATCCAAAGTTACTAAAACAAATGCTTTAGTCATTTTAATGGCGCATAAAGGGGTCATAAGTTTGACATAATGAATGATTATTCTATATTTGCAACTTAAACCGGTAAACAATTTAAACAAATGGTGATTACATTTTGATGTAATGAAAATTTGTTTCATATTTGCGCCCTGAAAAAGTTTAGATCATGAAGGCTGATTTGCATCCAAAAAATTATAGATTAGTTGTTTTTAAAGATATGTCAAACGACTATTCTTTCATTACAAAATCTTGTATTGACACAAAAGAATCCATTAAATGGGAAGACGGTAATGATTACCCTCTTATTAAATTGGAAATTTCTCATACCTCTCACCCGTTTTATACAGGTAAGATGAAGCTGGTAGATACTGCCGGTCGTATCGATAAATTCCGTACACGTTATCCTAAAAAGTAATATTTATTAAAATATTTTTTAAAAGTCCCGGTATACAGCCGGGACTTTTTTTATTTTTGCCCTAATGACCATTATCTTATTTGATGATTCCGCACGCGATAGTCTGTTACCTTTAACATACACGCGGCCAATAGCACTATTAAGGGTTGGCATACTTACAATAGCTAAAAAATGGGCTAAATATCTTAAAAGTGATACAGCTTATCTAACGGTGCCCTATCTCCAGGAGAAATTTCCATTTAATCCTACGCCCGATAATATATTTATTAATGGATCTGTCTGTCCGGATGATGCACTCCTGGAAGCCATAACTGCGCTCAAGGATGGAGATGCCCTATATACGCAGGAAGTCTTAATCGCCGTAAAAGGAGGGGTAGCACAAAGTGGTATTCCCGATCTTAATCTGGATGGCTTTAAACTAATCCATTACCCGCTTTCCATTACCCGCCTCGTTTATCCCGAACATATCTTCTTAAACAATGAGCAGGAGATTATCCGTGACTTTAAATTACTGACCAGCAAGCGGAATTCAGCCAGTCTAAGCGGTACAAATACGATACTTGGGGATAATATTTTTGTAGAAGAAGGAGTGGAGGCAGAATGCAGTATTTTCAATACCCTCAACGGACCCATCTATCTCGGTAAAAACGCACAGATCTGGGAAGGCAGTATGATGAGGGGAGCTTTTGCTTTATGTGAAGGGTCGCAACTCAAAATGGGTACCAAGATTTACCCCAAAACCACAATCGGTCCTTTTTGCCGCATAGGAGGCGAAGTGAATAACGCAGTCATATTGGGTAATTCTTCCAAAGGTCACGAAGGATATCTCGGTAATTCAGTAATTGGCGAATGGTGTAATATGGGGGCTGACACCAATAATTCGAATCTTAAAAATAACTACACTGACGTCAAATTGTGGAATTATTCCACAAGTCACTATCGAAATACAGGTTTACAATTCTGTGGTCTTGTGATGGGCGATCATTCAAAGTGTAGTATCAATACCATGTTTAACACCGGAACAGTAGTCGGAATTTGTGCCAATATTTTTGGTGCTGGATTTCCTGCTAATTTTGTACCTGACTTTTCATGGGGTGGCGGAAAGCATAGTATTGAATACCGTTTAGATAAAGCCATGGAAACTATCGAACGCGTATTCGACCGCAGAAACAAAGACCTGGATGACATAGACAAAAACATACTATCCGAAGTATTTGATTTAACCAAACATTATAGAAATTTTAATTAAAATTATGAGAAAGAAAATTGTTGCAGGAAACTGGAAAATGAACCTTGATTATTCAGCAGGACTAAGTTTGTTCTCTGAAGTGCTAAACATGGCTAAGGATGAAATTATCGGCGATCAATTGCTAGTGGTTTGTCCTCCAAGTCTTTATGTTTACAGTTTAAGCCAAATGGCTAACCAGTCTACTAACGTAAGTATTGGCGCGCAAAACTGTCACCAGGCAGAATCAGGAGCTTATACAGGTGAGATCTCCGCTTCTATGGTGAAATCTGTAGGTGCCGAATATGTCATCTTAGGCCATTCAGAACGCCGTCAATATTTTGGTGAAACTGATCAGTTATTAGCTGAAAAAGTAAAAGCAGTTATTAAAACCGGTTTAAAACCAATCTTTTGTATCGGCGAAACTTTGCAGGAAAGAAATGCGAATAGTCATTTTGATGTGATCAAAAGACAACTTGCTGATGGTGTATTTGACTTGCCAGCAGGCGATTTTTCTACCCTTGTATTGGCTTACGAACCAATTTGGGCTATTGGTACAGGTGTAACAGCCAGTCCGGAACAAGCACAGGAAATCCACGCATTCATCCGTAAGGAAATTGAAGCCAGATACGGTGATGCTGTAGCTGAAGATACTACAATTTTGTATGGTGGAAGTTGCAACCCTAAAAATGCAGCTGAGCTTTTCTCTCAGAAAGACATTGACGGTGGATTAATTGGTGGAGCTGCACTTAAATCACGCGATTTTACCGATATTGCTAAAGTTTTTAATAAATAAAAATTGGATTATTACGAGTTTGTATTTAAAGTAAAACCAACAGACGAAGTACATCAGGACCTGCTTATCCATTCATTAGGAGAAGCAGGTTTTGACACTTTTGAAGAGTCGGAAACCGGATTTAAGGCCTACATTTCCCTGGATCAAGCTAAAAGTCTGAACATTGATGAAGTTTTATCTCCATTTAAGGAACAGTTTGACTTCTCGCATGAAAGAAATCTGATCCCTGGAAAAAACTGGAATGAGGTATGGGAAAGTAACTTTGAACCCTTAACGATCAAAGACGCCTGTTACATCCGTGCTACCTTTCATGCGCCACATCCTGAATACCCCTACGAGATCGTAATCGACCCTAAAATGGCCTTCGGAACAGGGCATCATCAAACCACTGCCATGGTCATGGAGTTTATCTTAGAAATGGATTTCAAAGATAAACGCGTATTAGACATGGGTTGTGGAACCGGTATTTTGGCCATATTAGCTGCAAAAAGAGGAGCGACAGATCTAACCGCTATAGATTATGATCCGCTGTGTTATGATAGTACCCTGGAGAACACAAGCCATAACGGTGCAGGTTTCATCAAGGTCCTATTAGGGTCAAAAGAAGCCATTCCAGCGGTTCAATATGATTATCTATTGGCCAACATCAACCGGAATATCTTATTAGACCAAATGGAGCGTTATTCTGAGGCTCTGGTAAAAGGCGGAATATTGATCCTAAGTGGATTTTATAAAGCCGACTGCGAAATTCTGCTGAAGGAAGCCAGAAAATATTCGCTTATTCTCGTTGATCAGAAACTGACCGATGATTGGGCTTCCCTGAAATTAGTAAAAGGATAAATTTAATTTTTATGCGCGTACATTTTATTGCAATCGGAGGTAGTGCAATGCATAATCTTGCTATTGCACTTAAATTAAAAGGTTACCAGGTAACCGGTTCAGACGATACCATTGAAGAACCTTCTGCATCCAGACTAAAAAAGCATGACATCTATCCCGCTAAAATGGGTTGGGATGCCAGCCGCATTGATACCGGCTTAAGGGCTGTTATTTTAGGGATGCATGCGCGTCCAGATAACCCTGAGCTCTTAAAAGCACAGGAGCTGGGAGTTAAAGTATATTCATATCCGGAGTACATATTTGAACAATCGCGCGATAAGAAGCGTGTTGTAATTGGCGGAAGTCACGGAAAAACAACCATTACCTCCATGATTCTGCATGTATTACATGCATGTGGAACCGACTTTGATTACCTTGTAGGTGCCCAGCTTGCCGGGTTCGAGACCATGGTGAAAATTACAGATGCCCCGTTAATTATCATTGAAGGGGACGAATATTTGTCGTCACCAATAGACAGAAGGCCTAAGTTTCATTTATATCATGCTGATATTGCCGTTTTAAGTGGAATAGCCTGGGATCATATCAATGTATTCCCTACGTTCGACAATTATGTAGAGCAGTTTAGTTTGTTCCTTAAAACGATGGAACCCGGAGGAACAATTTTCTATAACCAGGATGATGAAACTGTACAATCTGTTATAGACAAAGATCAGTCACTGCTAACCAAACAAGGATACACTGCTATTGAAAGTGTCACCCGGAAAGGTATCACTTACCTCAACTACAAAGGGAAAGAAGTTCCTTTATCCGTATTTGGTGCTCATAATTTGTATAACATGGAAGCTGCTCATTCCGTTTGCAAAGCCCTTGAAATAGCTGACGACCAGTTCTATCAAGCTATCGGAACCTTTAAAGGAGCATCCAGAAGGTTGGAGCTTTTAGCCAGTAGTGGAAATACAGCCGTTTACAAAGATTTCGCTCATTCCCCTTCTAAACTTAAAGCAACCATACAGGCAGTAAAGGACCAGTTTGAAGACCGCGAATTGGTTGCCGTTATTGAATTGCATACTTTTAGTAGTCTAAACAAGAATTTTCTGGCCGAATATAAGGGCAGTATGGATCGTGCAGATATCCCTATTGTGTTTATAAACAAAAAAACTTTTGAAGAAAAACAGTTGGAACCATACGACGAAACAGTCGTTAAAGAAGCTTTTGGTAATAATAAGTTATTATTTTTTAACAATTGTGAAATATTGGACGAGTTTTTGAGTTGTATTAATTATAAAGGGAAAAACTTGCTTCTTATGAGTTCTGGAAATTTTGGTGGTTTAGATTTAGATCGTATCGCTCAACGTACCATTGCTCAGGCAAAACAATATAACATACAAACATGAACACTTTAGGAAAGAAAATCAGACTTTTGCGCCACCAGAATGGCTGGAGTCAGGAGGATGTGGCGAAACGGTTGGATATTTCAATTCCTGCATTTTCAAAAATTGAAACGGGAATTACAGATATCAATTTATCCAGACTCGAACAAATTGCAAAGTTATTTAACTTATCAATCATTCAATTACTTACTTATAACGATACTGAAGAACAGGAAAAATATATTTCTGACCTGGAAACCAGTAATAAAAAATTAAGGGAGCGAGAATCTGAAATTATTGCATTACAAAAAAAGATCATCGATCTATTCGATGAACTCAGACAGACTAAAGTATTGTCTTAATAATGTTCCCGATAATATTATCGGGAACATTATTTAAAATATTTTACGCATAGTTACATGTCTTTTTCCAAAAGAAGCACCAGTGGCTTCATGTAACGAAAGCATTTTGTCATTAAAGTCACCTACCCAGGACAATTCCAGTTCCTTATATTGGTTGCGTGGCAAAACATACTCGCCAAGTTTAATAAACAAGGCTGATTCCAGCCCATGTTTCTGATAGGCCTGTTTTGTTCCCATCACAATTGCACGCATACGCGAAACCCCTCTCCATCTGAAATAGAGAAACTTCAATTTTTCAATAATGCCTAATTTGCCCCTAAATGATTTGATTATTTGGTTTGCATCAGGCAGAATAACTACGAATGAAGCAGGCTCATCGTTTACGTAGGCAAACCATATGAGATTAGGCTCCATGATGATCTTCATCTGATTAAAGGTTTCCATGATTGTAGAATTCTTAATCGGTACGAAGTTCTCAAAGTTTTTCCACGCATCATTATAGATCTCCATGAAATCTAAAGCAAATTCATCTAATTTTTTTGGATCTAATGGCTTGAACGTATAACCAGGTTTTTTAATTACCCAATTGGCTATTTTTGTAAAACGCTCAGGAAAAGGTTTACTCAGGTCCAGATGATTCGTAATTTGTTCATACAGCGCTTCAAAACCGTAATTAGTAAATAAATTCTTGTAATAAGGATGATGATAATTCATCCCGTAGGAAGGTTGAGTGAAGCCCTCTACAAGCAATCCCCAAAAAGTATCATTCTCACCAAAATTAATTGGGCCATCCATGGCTTGCATACTATTCTCGATTAGCCAAGCTTTTGCTGTGTCAAACAAAAGATCTGCCGCAAGCTGGTCATCTATACATTCAAAGAAACCAATTCCACCCGTAGGCTGTGCATAAGTAAAAGCTTTTTCATTATTAATAAAGGCAGCAATTCGTCCTATAGGATTACCAGATGCGTTTTTTAAAACCCATCTGGTAATCCTGCCATGTTTATGAAAATTGTTCTTCTTCGGATTAAAAACAGCCTCAATGTCATTATCAAGAGGGGATACCCACACGTTACAGTCCTTGTATATGATTCTCGCTACGTCTAAAAATTGCTTCTTTGCTTTTTTTTCTTTTACTTCAGTAATAATCATATTTAACAGGTTGTCAGGTGTGTCCTCTGCATGCATCGGTTTGCAGATCCTGAATGAAGACGATGCGTAATAATTTTCAATGTTTAATAATCATCATCCTCATCGAAGTCGCTGAAGTCATCCAATCCCCCAATGTCGTCAATAGGGGTATCAAAATCATCATCGTCATCGGTAAAAAGTTCGTTATTTAATTCTTTGGGGTCAATTACTGAATTTTTCATAATGCTCTGTGCTCTAAATTTTTTATGGCGTAATCAATAAGTTCAATCCTTGTAGCTCCACATAAAAATAGCAATAAATCAATAAATTAAAATTGTTTTATTGTGTTCGCTGAATTAAAAAAAAACCTTTCCTTAATAAGGGTAGGGCTTATTAGTCATCCTTGTAGTTTCCTATCTCGTTAATCTCTGTGGGTAAGTCTTTTAATTGCGGAAGTTCTGCAAAAGTGTTAATGCCAAAGTGATCCATAAATAGGGTACTGGTACCATATAAAAGTGGTTTCCCCACACTTTCAGCCTTTCCTGTAATCGATATCAAGTCTTTTTCGAGCAGCTTTTGTATGGTATAATCACAATTTACGCCTCTAATCTGTTCGACCTCTAATTTAGTAACCGGCTGCCGGTAAGCTATTATAGAGAGCGTTTCCATGGCAGCCTGACTTAATTTTCTTTTAGACCGGTTTATCTGGAGTTGATTGATACTTTTATAATACGCAGGTTTAGTTAAAAACTGATACCCACCGTTTAAAGCGACAAGTGTCAGGGCAAATTCAGGCTGATCATATTTTTGTTTAATTCTTGCGATCATGCTTTCAACCTCCTCCTCTGATAGGACTTGTTCATGAACATCCAGCAGTATAGGGCAAATATCCTTCGCAGAGATACTTTGCTCTGAGGCGAATATCAAAGCTTCAACATGTAAAATTAGATCTTCCAAAGCGAATAAAGGTACGAAAAAGAAAAAACGGAGGAGGCTATAAACAAAAAAGCGGTGAAACTTTTGGGAAGCTTCAGCCGCTAAACACACACTTAGATAAAAATATCTTAAATTTCTTTACATCCTGCGATGAACAACACAAGTATAAAGTTTGGCCATTGAATTTTTATTTTCGAATGAGTAATCGGTCATTATGAATGAGTAAACGGTTTTAAAGGAATTTTAACACGTACCAATGTACCCCCTGATGCTATTTGAGCCACAGAAATAGAAATACTGTCCTGATTGAATTTATTTAACAAACTGATGCGTTGCTGAGTCAATTTCATTCCCCTGCTTACATGATCACTGCTTTTTGAATTGATGGAGTTGTCTATTCCCACTCCATTATCCTGTATAATTAAAAGAAGCTCTTGCTTGTTATTCGTCAACGTTACGATAATCTCCCCTGGATTATCCATGGGCATCAACCCATGCCAAATTGCATTTTCAACATAGGGCTGTAACAGCATAGATGGGATATAAGTCTCCTGCAGGTCGATGTCCGTATTCATCTGAATGCTATAGCTCATTTTTTCACCAAAACGCAACTTTTCCAATGAAAGATATAACTTCAGATAAGAGAGTTCTTCTTCTACACTGATATAGCTTTTCGTACAGATATCCAGATTTTTTCTAATCAGTCTGGCAAAACCCGTCAGGAGCTGGTTCGCCATCGTATTATCCTTGGTATTAATGAAATACTGTATGGAGTTCATCACATTGAAGATGAAGTGAGGATTCATCATCGCTTGTAAGGCTTGCTGCTCCAAGGAAATAATGTGTGACTTCACCAGGAGCTCCTCTTTTTCTTTATTTTGTTTAACCCGATAGTAATAGCGGATCAGAAAAAATAAAGTGAGTGTCACCATTAAAAGTATAGCCACTATAAACCACCAGCTTTTATAATAGGGACCGCTGATATAAATAACCAGCTGAGTAGGCAATGTCCAGGCCGAATTCATACTTCTCGCCCTTAATTCTAAACAATACTGACCTGGCTCCAGTGCACTAAATTCGATGGTTTTCTCAATAGTTTCAGTCCATGGCGAACTTTTATCCAAGCGATAACTATAGATTACCTCCCGGGGATGTGTGTAATCCAGACTAATGAAATTAACGGTAATGTTGTTTTGCTTATAGTTTAAATCCTTAGCCTCTTTTAAAGTAATCTGATCTTTATTCACCTCAATCGACCTGATGATAACATTAGGCAAAGAAAGTTGTTTAGCCCGTTCGGTTTCTTTAAAAATAGTCAGCCCACTGTTACTTGCCACATAAGCAGTATCATGATCCACATATAAATCATTGATCTCGTTAGAAAGAAGGCCGTTTTCAGAGTTGTAATTTGCGATTGAATAACCGGAAGAATTAAATTTTATTTTACTGATCCCTTTACCCGTAACCACCCAGGCAGCCTGGCCTTCCACAAACAAATTTTTACAAATATTACTGGAAAGACCGTTTTTAACGGTAATAACGTGGATTAGTTTAAAGTTTTTGAGAACCAGGACGCCGAAACCATACGTTGAACAAACGATCATGTTTCCAGGGATTTCGGCAACATCTGTAATCCGCTGATTGAGCAGCGGATATTTTTTATATAAAGCTTCTAATTTCCCAAATTTATAATAATGTAGGCCCTGTAGGTTTGAAAACCATAATCCGTTAGAGGAGTCGTAAAAAACACAATACGCTCTATTGGGGAAATTTGTTGATTTCAGTAAGTTGGTAGGTGGATAGGAGGACCCTTTTTTTAAATTTTTATTTAAAATGTACACACCTGAGGCTAAAGCAACAGCTATTTTGTTTGAATTGCTCACGCTAAATGATTTTAATGCGTAGGATACCCATTTAGGATCATTTAAATAATGTTGATATTCTCCATTCTTTTGTATCTCAATCAGGCTGTTTTCAGAGCCGTACCAAAAAGAACCACTTTTTTTCTCAAAGAAAAAGTCCTGAACCGGATTATATAAATGATCAGAATGTAGTACGAATTTCTTTATTTTACTCTGCTGAATGAGATCTACATTCCCGTCATTGTAACCTAGAATAAGCTTGTCATTAATTTTATATACCTGATTAATCGCATTTGCTGCCAACCCATCTGCTTCTGTAAAATGCCGGATAAAGTTGCTATGATAAGGCAGCATAAAGATGCCGTTTCCTATGGTCGAGAACCATGTATTACCTTGCTTGTCTCGTAAGATATGAGATACCGTGTAATTGTTTAAATAATGTTCGGGTTGCTTGTCAAATGATTTGTAGTGGTATAAACCCTTGCCCATGGTGCCGATCCACATCTCCTTTTTATCCAGGAGGAAACTCCCCACATCTAAACCCTTTAAGCCTTTGATCTTTGCCAGAGGAATGGCTTCTTTTCCACGGAGCTTAAGAAGCAGTGTGGCCGACAAGAAATATACTTCATTCGTTGTCTTTTCGTGTGTGATAGATTTGGATGAAAGAGGATAGTCTCTAAGTGGAGTTTTAATGAATTTATTATTTTTATAAAAAAACAAGAAGTGTTCCGAAAGAGCAGCTACTTGATGCTGAAGTGTTTCAAATAGAAATGCATTGACAAAGGAATGCGTAGGGGAAGAAAAGAAGCTAACTTTATTTCCTGGATCTATCGAGAGGATATTATTTCGATTAGTTGAAAACCAAAGGCGATGAGTAGAGTCTTCAAAGAAAGAAGTGTAACTCCCCTGACCCGCAGTTTTTTCTAGTACCGGATCATTACTTGCATTATAAAACTTACCATTCCAGTAGTAGCTCAGCTTACCATTTAAGGTCAAAAACCAGATTTTTCCTTTAGAATCCTGATGGATCTCAAGTACTTCATTATCAGACAAGCCATTGTCCATTGTAAAAAGCTCAAAGCGTTCCCCGTCAAACCGGTTGACACCGCCTTCCGTGGCGATCCAGATAAAACCTTTCCGATCCTGAAATATAGAATAGACATTCGAATTTGCTAAGCCATCTTTAACCGTATAATTTTTAAAATTCAAGGTTTCGGCAAAAACGGTAATACTGCTTAAAAATAGCAGGCTAAGTAATAAGTACCTGATCAACACTTTGAGACAAATATCATTAAAAAGCCGATCCATGATTACATGATTTTCTTGAAATATAATTTCGATTTTTCCTGGAACTCATTGGATTTTCTTCTGGAAACAGGGAGATAGGTGTCATTTTTTAACACCACTTGTAGGCCGTTTTTATTGGAGTATTCCTTCAAAAAACTGAAATTCAGAATAATTGATTTGTGGATGCGCATAAACCCATTTGCTTCCAGTAAGGTCTCAAATTCTTTAAGAGGCTTTGAGGTAATTATTTTTTCACTAGTTTTTAAGTGAAATATGGAGTAGTTGCTGTCCGCCTCTACGTACATGATGTCTTTTATATCAATGACATTATATCCATGGGTATGTGAAATGGTAATTTTAGAAGACCAGTTGAAATCTTTTGTGTTTTCAGATAGCAAATCAGGATGGGAAAGAGTTCCTTCTGTCTTTTTTAGTGCTATAAGCTCATTTAGTTTTACTGCTTTCTGAACGGCTTCCTTTAATTCATCAATATCTATGGGCTTTAGAAGATAGTCCAGTGCATTCGCTTTAATGGCTTTTAAGGCGTATTGGTCATAGGCAGTGGTGAAGATCACCATGATTTCCTCGTCATGCAGCGCGGAGAATAGCTCAAAGCCATTTTCGCGTGGCATAGCAATATCTAAAAAGGCAAGGTTGACGGGATGCTTAGCTATATATTCGCGAGCTTGCTGAACGGACTGGGCAATATAGTCAACCTGAACATCCGGACAGTGTTCCTGAATTAAGAAATACAGTGATTTTCTGCTGTATTCTTCGTCATCAACAATAATTGCATGCAGGGCCATCGGATAATTTATGTGAAAATAGTTAAAATTATGGTGATTGAGGAAAATGGGTTTGAATGGAGGGGAGGAAAGGGTTTAAAGTGGCTTTTGAGGTGTGGTATATGTTTGGTTCTTTAAAGGAATTTCTTTGTTTTTTAATTGAAATTTCTTTGTGTTTTTATTAGGATTTAGTTTAGTAGTGAATGGTTGAGTGCTGGATTTGGATATAATGATTGCGGTAAGAATGCAATAAGCATCTAAGATGAGTCCGATGTGGGGTAGTATAAGTCGGACTTAGTATGGATTTTTATCAGTTTGTTTTTGCTCTGAATTATAATCATTGTAGCGATTATTTTGTTTCGATTACACTTTTTAGTTGTTTCATGTCTTATGCAAGAAGATTTGAGAAGAATTAACATTAGTTTAACTATAAAGATTTTGAAGTTTTTACTTTACAGAAATATATACGAATTATGGCAACTATAGATAATAAAAGAATGGTACATGGAACCGCAGGTTCTGTGATTTACCGTGAGTACCGGGGAAAGAACATCATCCAGGGGAAAGCAAAAGCATTTAAGCAACCCGAAAAAACGATCAGGAGCGCTACAGAATCTCTACAGAATTGCTTTCTAACTTAGATATACCATCAACGGTATACCTATTTTGATACAAGTTCAATTAAAATTATTCCTAATCGTAGTTTGGTTAGGGTTTTTCAATTCAAGTAGTTACGCACAGAAAATAAATTCCCAGGATACAGATACCCTTTTAAATGCAAGCGAGTTTTCGGCCTATAGACCCCCTGAAATAAAAGGATTGATTGTTCCGGCTGTTGCTATCGCTTATGGATTTACGGCACTGCATAATAAATTACTGGGTCAGCTTGATTTTAGTACCAATGCCGAACTGAGAGAAGACCATCCTAACTTTGCACTGCACGCTGATAATTACCTTCAATATGCCCCGATATTTGCGGTGTATGGATTGGATTTAGCAGGTATCAAAAGTAAACACAACTTGATAGATCGCTCGGCTTTATTGCTCATATCTGCAGCAATTATGAGTGTTAGTGTCAGCACAACGAAGTCAGCTACACATCGCTTACGTCCTAATGGCGATAATTACCATTCTTTTCCTTCGGGTCATACTGCAACGGCCTTTATGTCAGCTGAATTTCTTCATCAGGAATATAAGGATCAATCTCCATGGTATAGTATTATGGGTTATACGGTTGCTACGGCAACTGGAGCTTTACGATTATATAATGAGGCACATTGGTTTAGTGATGTGATTGCTGGTGCTGGATACGGAATTCTTTCTACTAAAATTTCTTACTGGATCTATCCTTTTATTAAATCAAAATTGTTTCCTAATAAACAGGTCAATACACTAATAAGTCCTGTACATCAACAAGGATATACAGGACTTATGTTTTTACGCCAATTTTAAGAAAATTAAAGATTAATTATTTCTTGCCTCCATTAATCATATCCGATATGATACCATTACTATCTTTTCTTTCGGCCATAATTACACCTGCAATATGAACTGAAATAAAAGCAATTATAGGATACATACAAAATCCGTGCAGTTCTTTTATGCTATGGCTCAATGGTCTTGGAATGCCCAGCTCGGTATGAAATGCAATTATTAAACCGGTTACAACCATAACGGTCAGGAGAAGATAGAATACTATATATAGAATCTTGACGGTTAATTCATGACGTACTAACCGGGTGCGTTGCCCGGTAACAAAATAGCTTTGATATACGCTTTTAATACTTCTAATGAATTTTTGATCTGTAAGCTGAAATGCCTCCAAAATAAGCCTGAATAAAAATAGTGCTGCAACGGCATACCCAAAATAAATATGCACACTCCATACCCGTTCTTCCAGTTCATGCGATAAATCTTTAGCAACTTGTGTCGCTTTCATCGCCGGTCCCTCAAATAAGGTTGAATTGATTAATACCGTAATTAACGATCCCGTGATAGCAATGGCATTCAGCCAGTGCCATAAACGGATTGAAGGGGAATTCTTTTTATTGTGAGGTAGATTGTCAACATCCTTGCGGACAGGTTCAATAATTGCCATGATTGAATTTTTAAATGAATTTAATTAAAGGTCTCATCTGACTACTTGATTTTCAAGTTTAATGAAATAATGTTGGATGTCAAACTTGTGGATCGACTATAGTGTCCATATCTTAATTCCAGCATATTCAAATGTTGCCAGCCAAAAACACCTTTTGGGGGTGCAAATCGAATCCCTGTACCATAGAAACTGCTGTTTAAAGTGGATAAATCATAGTCGGAAGTAAAGTATTGTGCAGCCGGTTCATGTTGGCCATAAGGTGCAAAATAGCGTGTTCCTTTTTGATCATTATACCTGTAAAAAGGACTGATCGAGATAAAGGAACTCAGTTTAATTGGTACTTCCAGTTCAGCGGTATGTGCCCTTATTCCCCAGTTATCCATATAATAGCGGTAAAAAGTACGGATGACAAATCTATCGCCAAGGAAATAATTCAGCCTTGCTCCGATGGGTAACTTATAGCGGTTGCCGGGTAGTGTTTCTGCGCGTAAGGAGCCATCAGTGAAGTAATTTCGCTGATATTTCGTTGCCAGTAAACCATGCTGATAAGCGGGTTCGACAATCAACTCAACTTGTAGACTTTTGTTGATCACTTGTGAGAGACCGAAAGAAGCGTTAAATGAGTTTCTTGGCTCTGTCCCCACACTCCGCGAGTCACCTTCTGACCCTGATCCATTATTGGTACCTCTCAATTCAACAGGTAAGATTACCGTCCATGTATCTAAAAAGGCCTGCAATTTGAAGTCAAACTGTCTGTTTTTATCCTTGGATAAACGGCTTAAATTAAATCCTGCACCTACGGATTGGTAATCATATTCCTGAGAATAGGAGCCGGTAAAGCCGTAAGAATTACCTGTTTCTTCATTCGAATGCGTCCAGTTTAGCGATGGATAAATCCGGATATCAGACATAGAAGCTGAAGAAATACTGTTCGGATCGATCTTATCTGATGACGCTGAGGTATAATGATCTACACCCAATTCAAATAGAAATGTATTTTTTTTTCCTTGCTTGTTGTATCTAGACAACTGCAAGTCGAATGTATTGGCAATATCTGTTAGCTTTTCAGTGCCAATACCACCGGTTACAGCTGAGTTATTGCCATCCTGATGATAGTAAGCCGAAACAAAATTAGCTTCATCGAAATGAAGTTTGCGTGATTGATAATGAGTGGTATCCCCACTAGGAAGTTGATGTGCATTTTGTGCATAAGTGCCGAACATACCGAGGTAAAGAGCAGCAATATACAAATAGAGCTTTTTCATGTTTGGATCAGATAGTTAATTACAGCCGCAACCTCCACCACTTTTACCTCCGTTAGCACCTGATCCGCCTTCGCGGTACAACTGGAAACTTTGTTCGAACTTTTGTATTTTTCGTGCTGATAAAGCCATATCAGCATCATTTAAGCGGTTTTTTTGATATGGCTTAACCGTACTACAGGCGCTTAGGAGGTTAAGCATCATTAGCCCTGCACAAAACAGGAAAACTCCTTTTTTTGAAAATTCCATATTAGCGTTTCACATTAATGTTTTTTGAAGTGTACATGCGGTCAAAATCGTCAATAATAATACAGGCTACTTGTTTAAGCTGGTTGATCAGGTCGAGTCCCACCCGTACACCCATTACCACAACTGGAGTAGCCATTGCATCAGCTAACTCGGCGCTTGGACCGAGTATGCTGACACTTTTAATACCGCTTACAGGTAAGCCCGTTTTGGGGTCAATGGTGTGCGAATACCTTTTCCCGTTTATAGTTGCGTACTTTTCGTAATTTCCGGATGTTGCAATTGCTGTATTACTGATATTTAATGAAGAAAATGGACGTGTAGATTGGTCTGGGTCTGCAATCCCAATTGTCCACGGAGTTCCGTTTAACTGTGTGCCCCAGGTAATCAAATCGCCAGCAGCATTAACTATTCCACTTTGGATGCCCAGGTTCTTTAAAACAAACATAGCTCGGTCGGCTGCATATCCTTTACCAATTCCTCCAAAGCCTATGCGCATACCAGCATGTTTCAACATGACCGTCGAGTTATCCGGGTCAACTAGTACATTTTGATAGTTAATCAGGCTCACAGACTTAAGGGCAGTTTCGCTGCTTGGTAAGCTAGTCATATTCAAGTCGAAATTCCATAAGCTTTTATCTATAGATCCATAGGTAATATCAAATGCCCCCTGTGTTAATTCGGATATCTTTAATGACCGCTGGATTAAATGAATCACTTCCTCATCTACCTGAACCGGTTTAATCCCTGCATTTTCATTGATGTAATTCGTCTGACTGGTATCTTTAAAAGTAGATAATAATTCTTCAATCCTTTGTATTTCAGCAATAGCAGTATCAATTGCTTTAGCTCCAGACTCCTTCGTGTCTGAAATTACTGTAAATTCAAACCGGTTGCCCATGAGTTTTAGAATTCGATTACTGGATACTTCTGCTGACATACCGGGTTTAATGATTTAAATGAACGGATTCGATTTCTTGCACAAACTTATCTGGTGTTTCATTGGGAAACCCATCCCATGATTTTAAAATCTTACCCTGTTCATCAATAAGCAGGGTATAGGGGAACTTTCCTTCGTTATTGTATTTTTCAGCCAGTGCCTCATTCTGTTTCACCTGATCTGCCGGAAGACGGTTCTTTTTTTGTCTAGGAAAATCAGCTCGCACCAATACAAGATGATCAGAGGCATATTTTTCAAATGTTTCCGATTCTAGAATCTCTTTGCGAAGACGAATACATGGACCACACCAATCTGAGCCTGAAAAGTTAAGTAAAATTAGTTTATGGGATGTTTTGGCTTCCTTTGTTGCCACATTAAAGTTTCCCAGCCATACGGTAGGTATGGTAAGCAAGGAGAATAGCGTTATAAATAATAGTTTCATGGTAGTATAGTTATTATTGTTTGTTAGCCAGTAATGTCTAGTCTGTTTAAGAAATTGCGGTTCTTTAATTATGAAAATCGAATAATGAAGTGGTGCAAATTTAGCTCATATGTGTATTTTAGCTCATATTGGAGTCGGTTACAGATTTGCTTTAAAATCGAGAGACCTAAACCGGTGCCTTCGGATGTTGTATCTTTATAAAAGCGTTCAAATATCTTAACCTCATCTAAACCACCATTTACACTCGTATTTGAAAAAATAAGTTCTGTAGCGGTTAAATTGATGTCTATTGATCCTGTGTCAATATTGTGTCTTATGGCATTACTGAAAAGATTGTTAAGTAAAATTTCGAGTAACTGTTGACTTATATATAGGGTAGTCGGTTCAAGATGAAGGTGAATAGTCAATTTTCTTTTCAAAATCAGTTCCTGAAAATGCAGGATTTTTTCTTCTATTGCCCTACTAATTAAAATATCCTCCTGGTCATTCAATAAATTATTATCAATTTTTACAAGCATCAACAAGGACTGATTTAATTTGGTCAGTCTCGACGTTGCTTTATACATGTCGGTCAAAAGCTCACTTTCTTCTCTGCCTAATAAATGGGATTGCAGCATCGTATCCAGTTTAGAATTAATTACCGCTAAAGGAGTCATCATCTCATGTGAAGCATTTTCTGTGAATAGTTTAATTTCTTTGTAGTCGGATTTTACTTTAGATGAAAGATCAATAAAAGCGCTATTGAGGTCACTGAATTCCTTTATAGAGGTTTTAACGGGCTTAAATGGAACATCCTGATTGACATTGAAGGCTTTAATGTTAATCAAGAGTTGTTTAAAAGGATTCCATAAACTTCTGATCATAAATCGGTTAACCAGTAAAAGGATAATTAGTAATGCTAGGACCGGTAATATGATAACCTTGAGAATGCTTTTAATCTGTTCTTCATTCTCTACTTTTGAAGCAATAATTGAAACCTTATATCGATCACCATTAAGCGTTATTGCGGACTGAAGATATCGACCCGTTTCCATTTGGTGCTTTTCTGTATTATAAAAAACAGTATCAGCAATGATTTTTGTATTACTTTTTTCAGCTGTCTTTTTATACTGGATAACAAGCTCTTCAAAAGTGTTTGGCTGGTATAAGTTATTTTTACCAGCTGTATATTGTTTTACTTCCAAGAGCTCTTCTTCTAGCTGATCATCCATCTGCCGGTTTAGATAGTAGCTCAATGTCCTGTGAAAAAGAAAACCTATGATGATGAATCCGGCAAAACTAATCATCAATAATACTCCGTTGTACCTGCTGAAAAGTTTCAAGATTCGACGAATTTGTAGCCTACTCCATAAATAGAATGAAAGTAGTCTTTACAACCAGCATCGGTTAACTTCTTTCTGATGTTTTTAATGTGGGTATAAATGAAATCAAAACTATCAGCCATATCAGCCTCATTACCCCAGATATGTACGGCGGCAGCAGACTTTGAGATCACTTTGGATTTATTGGACATGAAATATAAAAGCAAATCAAACTCTTTCCTTGTGAAATATACCTTTTGAGCGTTGACTTTGACTTCCATGGCTTGACTGTCGATCTCCAGTTCATTGAAAATGATCCGGTCATTACCATTAAACTGACGTCGTCTTATTATTGCCAGGATTCGGGCATATAACTCAGACAAGTGAAAGGGCTTCACGAGATAGTCATCAGCTCCTAAGCTCAGTCCTTCAATTCGCTGGTCTACAGCATCACGCGCTGAGATGATTAAAACGCCATCCGCCTTATTCATCTTTTTTAGAAATTTTAGTAACTGAAGTCCTTCTCCATCAGGGAGGGTTAAATCAAGCAATACGCAGTCGTACGCGTAAAGTGCGATTTTCTGATAGGCATTATTGTAGGTTGAAGCACAGTCACACACATTACCTTCTGAAATCAGGTATTGGTGTATACTTTTTTGTAAACTCTCTTCGTCTTCTACAATCAAAATCTTCATACATCCAAGATCGATACAAATTCTGTTGACAATTTGTAGTGTCTACTAATTTAACTTTTTTTAACTAATTGTCGGCGGGTATAAAAAAGCTTATATAGTTCAATCCACATTACTCCAGCAAAAGCAACAATAAGGCAAAGTAAAAGATCAAGTCCGTTTAAAGCCTCGAATTTAAAGATGTTTTGAATAGCTGGTGCGTAGATCGATAGAAAGAGCACGATTAATGAGAGGCCTATAATGATGGGAATAAATATGTTTTTGTATTGAATGGTAGTAATTACGGAATAGTAGAATGATCTGTTGGCAAAAGTTAGAAAAAGATTAGAAAAAATCAACGTAGTATATATTACGGTACGCACCAGTGTTTCGTTATGATCGTTCAGCATAAAATAATAACCGAGTCCTAAACAAGCAGCCGTAATAGCGAATCCCTGTATAATACTTACTGATAATTCTTTAAAGGAGAAAAAGGAAGAGCTCATTTTTCTTGGTGCCTTTTCCATTGATCCAGCTTCTATAGGTTCGTTTTCGAATACGATGGAACAAGTAGGACCCATGATGAGTTCCAGGAATATTACGTGTATTGGCGAAAAGATATCTGTGAATTTCCAAAAGAGCAAGAGCGGGAGTGTTACAATCAGAATAATTGGGATATGAATGGAAATAATATACTGAATGGCCTTTTTTAAGTTTTCATAAATCCTTCTGCCTAAAGCTACAGCATCGGTCATGTGACTCAAATCATCATCCATTAAAATTAGGGAAGCTGCACTTTTGGCTACTTCACTACCTCTCAAGCCCATAGCAATACCTATATGAGCTGCTTTAAGTGCTGGTCCATCATTTACACCATCTCCTGTCATAGCCACTACCTCGCCATTCGCTTTAAGAGCTTCGATTATTTTTAGCTTTGCTTCCGGAAACATGCGGGCATACATGTCCACCACTTTTACTTGCTGGCAAAGCGTGGTTTGATCCATATCCATGACTTCCTTACCGGTTAATACGGATGTACTATTTTTGAAGTGGATCTGATTAGCAATCGAAATTGCGGTCTCAGGGTAATCACCGGTAATCATTTTTACACTGATACCTGCCTGATAGAACTGCTTCAAAATTTTCTTCATATTTGCTTTCGGCGGGTCATAAAAAGCAATTAAACCAATGAAATCGAATTCGAATTCCTGTTGTGTGAGAGGTAAGCCGGATAAATCCTGATTTGATTTAGCTACAGCAAGTACTCTAAAGCCCTTTGATGCATAACTTTTTGTTTTGTTTACGATGCTGGCTTTCTGATCAGGAGACAAGTTGCATTGCTTCAATACACCTTCAACACTACCTTTCACTGCTATTATGGAAGTGCCTTTGTTATTGCTCAGCACATGGGTCATAATGGGTGGGGTTCCACTCAAAGGATACTCATGCATAAAAACGAAATCTTTCCTTTCATCTTTGGGAGCTACTTCTCCATAAACCTGGTGAATAGATTTCTCCATTTGATCAAAAGGATCAGTTTCTGATGCCCATAAAGCATATTCAAGAACCTTATTTAAGCTAAAAGCATCTTTTGTATAGTCGTAGTCTTTATCTGTCTCGAAATCATAGATTGCAGAGATCTGCATTTTATTCTCTGTAATAGTTCCTGTTTTATCAGCGCATATTACAGTGGCTGCACCTAGTGTTTCTACGGTATGAGGACTGCGGGCAATGACTCCTTTTTTATACAAATGATAGGCACCTAATGCCATGAAAGTGCTAAATGCTACCGGAATCTCTTCTGGCAATACGGACATGGCAAGCGTTAATCCATGAAGTAAGCCATGCAACAGATTACCTGACATATAGTAATTAACACCCCATACAGTGAGGAAAGCTATCAGTCCAAAAATAACCATGGAACGGATGAAACTTTTTATTTGAATTTGTAGAGGTGTTTTAGTGGTTTCGATTTCCTGAAGGGATTGTCCAATTTTACCTAGAGCTGTATTTTTTCCAATGACTTCAACACGAGCAATGCTGGAGCCAGACATGACTGTACTTCCCTGAAATAGTTGGTTATTCGGCTCATGTAAGTCTTTTGCAATGGCAAGTGACTCTCCGGTAAGTAAGCTTTCATTGACGGAAAAATCATTTGACTTTAAGATCTTTGCATCAGCAGGAACAATATTACCGTCTTCTACAATTACTAAATCGCCAATTACGAGTTCTTCGGTATCAATATTTGTGGTTACACCAGCCCTGATTACTTTAGCATGGGGGCTGGAGAGCTTTTTTAAAGAATCCACCGCATTTCTGCTTCTGTTTTCCTGAAACAGGGAGATAGCAGAAATGAAAAGCAATGCCACCAGCATGATGATGCCTTCTTGGTAATCGCCTAAGATAAAATAGATAGAGGCCGCGCAAACAAGGATAAAGAAAAGAGGCTCTGTTATTACATCTTTCACTATCTGCCAGAAAGGGTTTTTGTTTTCGGTGAAGGCTGAGTTAGCCCCATTTTTTAATCGACTGGCAACGACTTCTTCAGGAGACAATCCTTGTAAATCTATATTTTCTTCCATAATGATTATTGATAGGATGGTTTAGCTGCTTTTTGTAAAGGCTAATATAATTTGTGTTCAAATATTACAATCAAACCGATAAGAAAAGATATAAATAAGAGAACTTGGTGATTTACCGTTGGCCTATTTATTAGCTGTTTATGAGATTTATGATTTCTTTACTCTTCTTCCAATTTATAAAGGAATGTCCTTATATTGTCGGCAATCAGACAAGAAAACAGCAAATGCAGCAAGAACCCGCTATAAAAATAATGGTGTATGAGTTAAGGGACGATGAAAGGAAGGTGTTTGAAGACCTTGCTCAAGACCTTAATGTAGTGTATACTTTCAGTCATAAAATGTTAAATATGGATACCCTTCCATTAGCTCAAGGTTGTCAGGGCATTTGTATTCTTGGAATTGGTAAAATATCGGGTGATATTCTTCGCCAGATGAAAGAGATGAATATCCATTATCTGGCGACACGTTCTGTTGGGTTTAATAATATTGACATTGAAGTAGCAAGAAAGTTAAACATTAGGGTTAGTAATGCCGATTACGGACCTGATGGTGTGGCCGATTATACACTGATGCTGATTCTGATGTCGCTGAGAAAATACAAACAGGCTATGTTTCGGGGCAACGTTAACGATTATTCGTTAAAAGGACTTCAGGGGAAGGAAATGAAGGATATGACTGTGGGGATTATCGGAACAGGAAGAATTGGTGCAAGGGTTATTGACTTTCTTTCCGGATTTGGTTGTCGTGTACTGGCTTATGACCCTTATCCGCAAGACAAAGTAAAAGAAAAAGCAATCTATACTGATTTGGAGACGCTATACGAAGAATCGGATATTATTAGTTTACATGTTCCATTAATGGAACAAACTGTCAAAATGATTAACCGTAATTCGCTTTCAAAAATGAAAAATGGTGTAATTCTGGTTAATTGTTCCCGGGGTGAAATGATGAATATGCCTGATGTAATTGAAGGTATTGAAAAGGAGAAAATAGGGGCATTGGCTCTTGATGTGTTTGAAAACGAAGATGGGATTTATCATTTCGACAGAAGAACGGACATTATAATTAATAGGGATATGGCTTATATCAGGCAATTTCCAAATGTGATTATGACTCAGCACATGGCTTTCTATACTGAAAATGCGGTCAAAAGTATGGTGAGCTGCGGGGTTAAAAACCTTGTTTCCTTTATTAAAGAAGGTCGGGCCGATAATGAAATATAAAATAGCCAGCGGTTCTTAACTGACTCTGTAGGAGTAATTAAAAAGCAGCTGGCTATTTAAATGTTAGTTTAGTTATCTCTATTAAATGTGGCTATGATAGCGTCTACCCATATCGTATACATTTTTGCCGAATAATGCAATCCATCTGAAGCAACTAGTGAAGGATCGGATGTAACTTTTCTTGAAGCGGGAGTAATGTTCGTATAACTGGCTCCTCGTGCAAGTGTTTCTTCTCTATTAATGGCATTGAAAGCATCAATATCGGCTGAAACTTTAGCTTGATCTCTTCCACTCTTTTTTCCATAAGGGGTTAAACCCCAGTCTGGAACGGATATCACTGACACATGAGTGACCTTGCCATCAGCAAATTGAATTGCCGTGTTCAGCAGGTCACGAAACTGTGTGCGGTAGGTCGTTTTTGATAATCCTTGATATTGGTTGTTTACCCCAATCAATAAGCTGACAAAGTTGTACTTTCTGGTCAATTTAGCTGCTACAATGGCTTTCTGCAAATCACTGGTTGTCCAGCCTGTTTTAGCTATAACTGTCGGAACTTCAAAGTTTTTATTCTTTAAATTGAGTTTCGTAACAAGCTGGTAGGGGAAACTTTGTTGCTGACTTACCGATTCTCCTATGGTATAGGAATCGCCCAATGCAAGATAGTATTGCTTTGGCGGAGTTGTGGCTGATACAATAGTCGCAGATAGTTGCTGGTCATTCGTATTCAGGACAGGTGGTTCATTCTTGCTGCAACCCATTAATATAAAGAGCGACAGAATTACAGGTGTTATTTTCATCATAAAACAACTCACTTAAAATGGAATAGTTTGGGCAGTTTTATTGATCAAGTGTGTATTGTGTCTTTTGGTTTGTTTAGTTCTCAATTGGTAAGTAAAAGAAATTCAAACTTTTATGGGGATAAAATAGAAAATGGGTAAGCAGAAGAAAATAATTTGGCATTATAATGTGTTTGAATACCGTCAGTTCGAAATATAGGAACAGCAAATGTTATTGTCCAAAATGATGGTCAATTAATTGGAAAGCCAAAGTATTCGGTTTGCAAAAATCAGTATACTAATTAATTTCAGCTATTATATTACGCGGATCAATCAGTTCTGAAGGTATTTGTTGTTTCTCTGCAGCTAGGATACTCTCTTGTTCGCTTTCATTGGCAGGTGAGTATAGAATATAAAAGGCAAATTTTGCTTTTGCTATATCATCAGTGCCTGATAGATTAACATTGGAGAGACTGGTAATATTCGACTCAATTAGGTGTGCGTCTTTATTATCAGCAAGCCATTCATTTATTTCAGTTTGTAAGGTTGCTATAGTAGGTGCACTGAAAAGCTGGATCTTCTTCATTTCTTAAAGTCTGTGGTACAATTGACTTTATGAATGACGTATCAAGCTGCGATTTTGTTTGTTTCAATTTAATAAAGAAAAGGAGACCGTGTTTTTTGTAAAGAGGCACAGTCTGATTTTATAATGTTTTACATCTGAGGCTAGCTCAATTCGTTATAGTTACTTTAGATCTGAAGCTAAAAAAAAATAAACTAATATGTAATGGTTTGTTGTTGTATTTGAGAGGGAACGTCCCTGAATCCGTATTTTTGGTTACGTAACTGAGGTTCAAAACCTGCTTCTCTGATCGATTGTTGGATTCCTTCTGAAGTAAAGCGATGCGGTGCACCAGCTGCACTTACTACGTTCTCTTCTATCATGATGGAGCCAAAGTCATTTGCGCCACCATGAAGACAAATTTGTGCAACACTTTTACCTACTGTTAACCAGGATGCCTGAATGTTTTTTATGTTTGGAAGCATGATGCGGCTTAAAGCGAGCATCCGTATGTATTCATCTGCGGACACTTCATTTTTAATCCCTCTTACACGTTTAAGTAATGTTCCATCATCCTGAAAGGGCCATGGAATAAAGGCTATAAATCCTGGAGCTTCTGCTGGCTTTTCAGCTTGAACTTCTCTGATCCAAACTAAGTGTTCAAATCGTTCTTCAATGGTTTCAACATGTCCGAACATCATTGTAGCCGAAGTACCTAAACCTAATTGATGTGCTGCACGCATGACATCCAGCCATTCCTGACCACCACATTTGCCTTTAGAAATAAGCCGGCGGACACGGTCATTTAGGATCTCAGCTCCAGCACCTGGTAGTGAGTCTAATCCCGCAGCCATGAGTTCTTTTAAAACTTCGGTATGACTTAGTCCTTCCAGCTTGGCAACATGCGCAATCTCGGGAGGACCAAGGGAATGTAACTTTAAAGTAGGGTAGAGTTCTTTTAATTGTCTGAATAAATTAGAATAGAATGCCAAACCCAGATCGGGATGGTGTCCTCCCTGAAGAAGCAGCTGATCGCCTCCCAAGCGGAAAGTCTCTTCGATCTTGACTTTGTAGGTTTCAATATCGGTGATATAACTATCAGGGTGCCCAGGACGCCTAAAGAAATTGCAAAATTTACAGTTGGCAATACAAACGTTAGTGGTGTTTACATTACGATCGATTTGCCAGGTAACTTTACCATGTGGTACTTGTTTTTTACGGAGTTCATTAGCCGTGTACATTAACTCGGCAGTAGAAGCATTTTTATATAAGAAAACTCCTTCCTCTTGTGTTAGGAAATCGAAGGTTAACGCCCTCTTAAGCAGATCCTGGTTATTCATCCCTGCAAAGATACTGTGAGTTTAATCCATTTTTAGAAAAAATAACGATATGCGGTCATTAAAACGTCAATTAAGCGATATTAAGATGAATATGTTTGGCTATTTTTTCTGCGTGTTCGCGTGAATTTTCAATAAAATAATTGTGTGTATTCATTCCACCGCAAACTACTCCTGCCAGGTAAACATGGGGTATATTGGTTTCCATTGTTTCTTCATTGTGGGTGGGCAGTTGTTCATCATTAATCGAACATTCAACTCCCATATTCTTTAAGAAACTGAAGTTGGGAAGGTAGCCTGTCATGGCCAATACAAAATCGTTTGGTATGGTTACTTCACCTTCGGGAGTATTAATAATAACTTGATCAGGTGTTATTTCCTTTAGTGTGGAGTTATAATAGACTTTTATACTTCCTTCATTAATGCGGTTTATAATATCAGGCCGCACCCAGTACTTCACCCTGTTATTGATTTCTGATCCTTTGATGACCATGGTTACCTGTGCGGATTTGCGATAAGTTTCCAATGCGGCGTCAACGGATGAATTACTTGCGCCAACTACGACTACGTTTTGAAAAGCGTAATAATGGGGATCATTATAATAATGCTTTACCTTGGGAAGCTCTTCGCCGGGGATATTTAATTTCACAGGAACATCATAAAAGCCTGTCGAAATAATGATGTTCTTTGCCTGGTAAGAAGCTTTAGCTGTCTTTACAAAGAAATCTCCTTTCGTTTTTTGTACTTCAATTACTTCTTCAAACAAACGAACATTCAGATTATAATGGATTGTCGCCCTTCTGTAATATTCAAGTGCTTCAGCTCGTGTGGGTTTGTTGTTCACGGATACAAAAGGAATGTTTCCGATTTCCAGTTTTTCGGATGTAGAAAAGAAGGTCATGTTGACCGGATAGTTGTAGAGGGAGTTTACAAGGCAGCCTTTTTCAATTATCACATAGGAAAGGCCTTCGTTTTGGGCTTCTATTCCACAGGTTAAACCAATGGGACCGGCACCAATAATTAGAACATCAACAGGAATGGCGGATGAAGATATCATTGCGTTTATCTTTAAAATAGATAAATAACGTCCGTAATGAAATTACGGACGTGTAAGAAAATTAAGCAAGTACTTTAGCAGCAGCTTTATCATGATCAGCAAGGAACTGAGCTAGACCACTATCTGTTAAAGGATGTTTTAATAAAGCAGCAATAGCAGATAGGGGAGCAGTGATCACATCGGCTCCTACTAATGCACATTGAAGAATATGCATCGGGTGACGAACTGAAGCAGCAAGGATCTGAGTTTTGTACCCGTAATTGGCGTAAATAGTCTTAATATCTTTAATCAAGGCAACTCCGTCAGTAGAGATATCATCCAAACGTCCGATAAATGGAGAAACATAAGTTGCTCCGGCTTTCGCGGCAAGTAATGCTTGTCCAGCTGAAAATATCAAAGTACAGTTTGTTCTGATCCCTTTAGAAGTAAAGTATTTGATTGCTTTAACGCCTTCTTTGATCATAGGGACTTTAACTACAATTTTTGGATGTAGCTTAGCTAAGGCTTCGCCTTCAGCAATGATCTCATCAAATGTAACCGCAATAACTTCTGCGCTGACATCACCATCTGTAATTTCGCAAATGGCTTTATAGTGATTGATTACGTTCTCCTGACCAGTAATGCCTTCTTTTGCCATCAGGCTTGGATTCGTAGTCACTCCATCAAGTATTCCCATGTCATGGGCTTCCTTAATTTGTGCAAGGTTTGCAGTGTCGATAAAAAATTTCATGTTAATGTTTAATTTTAGTTAAGGATACAGGAGTCAGCAATAATCTTAATAGAGAAAACCCATGCAGCCCGGCTAAGTTAAAGCTTTGATAATTGGTTAGGAAGAATAATGTGGATTTTTAAGAAAAAAAAAGGGGCTAGCCCCTTCTATCGCACCGCTCAACTCTTTACCCTTGCTGTGTTCCCACCCTGGGGGAGTTCAAGAGGAGCTGGTCGTAGAAGACTAACCCTTGGGTCAAAGGTAATAATTTATATAAAACTAGAAAATGATTTTGAAAAAAAATATAAATACCTTATCTTGGATTATTATTTCATTCTATCACCATAGGATTCTGCGAGATTGTTTTGATAAATTGAATGAATTATTAATATTATAAAATACAGTATTTTATTTTAAAAACTTGTTAATAAAAGTTATGTTTGCTTTAGTTAACTTTAATTTAACGTAAGTATTGTTAAAGTGTCAACTTATAAGGTCAAAACCTTAAATCGTAATTTGTATTGTCTAATGAAACAAACTGAAAATGACCAGATGGGTTTATATCGCCCTGAATTTGAACACGATTCTTGTGGGGTAGGCTTTATTACTCATATCAACGGACAAAAATCACATAAGAATGTATCAGATGCGCTTACTATTCTTGAGAATATGGAGCATAGAGGAGCTTGTGGATGTGATCCTGATTCCGGAGATGGTGCCGGTATATTATTACAAATTCCACATGAATTTCTCATGGAGGAATGTATCTCACTTGATATTCATTTAACTGAACCCGGACACTACGGGGTGGGAATGATCTTTTTTCCAAAAGATCTTAATGAAAAGGAATCATGCCGTACCACTATTATTAGCGCTTCTGAACGATTAGGATTAACAATTCTTGGCTTCAGGTTGCTTCCTGTGGATCGATCTGTGGTAGGGCAGACTGCTTTGGCTGTTGAGCCTTCAGTGGAACAGCTATTTATAAGTCGTCCAGCCACTTCTTTAAGTGACGAGGATTTTGAACGGAAATTATATGTGTTCCGCCGATTGATTACTACATCAATCACCAATGAGGATTTTTATATTGCCTCTTTATCCAGTCGCATCATTGTATATAAAGGACAGTTGACTACTTACCAGTTGAGAACCTATTATCAGGATCTTCAGGACACCAGGCTTACATCAGCCTTTGGTATGGTACATAGTCGGTTTTCTACCAATACATTCCCTTCATGGAAGTTAGCTCAGCCTTTTCGGATTTTAGCTCATAATGGAGAAATAAATACACTAACAGGTAATCTAAACTGGTTTTATTCCGGGTTAAGGTCTTATGCTTCTTCTTATTTTTCGAAGGAAGAAATGGAGATAGTTCTTCCTGTTATTGATAAAGGTCAGTCTGATTCGGCTTGTCTGGATAATGTTGTGGAGCTCTTAGCGCATACCGGTCGCTCATTACCTCACGTGATGATGATGCTGGTTCCTGAGGCATGGGATGGCAATGAACAGATGGATCCGATCAAAAAGGCCTTTTATGAGTTTCATGCTACGTTAATGGAACCTTGGGATGGTCCTGCTGCATTAACTTTTACAGATGGTACGCAAATAGGTGCCTTGTTGGATAGAAATGGACTCCGTCCGCTTCGTTACGCAATCACAAATGATAAACGTATTATAGTAGCTTCTGAGGCCGGTGCTTTACCTATTGAAGAAAAGATCATTATTAAAAAAGGTCGTCTTCAACCTGGTAAAATGTTTTTGGTCAATCTCAAAGAAGGAAAGATCATCACTGATGACGAAATCAAGCATTCTATCGCTTCAAGTCAGCCTTATGGCGAATGGCTTGAAAACTATAAGATCAATATCGAGGATCTTCCTGAGCCAAGGGTGGCCTTTACTAATCTTTCTAACGATTCGGTATTAAAATATCAGCAGGTATTCGGGTACTCTCGTGAAGATATTGAAATCATCATTAAACCGATGGCACTTGATGGCAAGGAACCAATCGGGTCTATGGGTACTGATGTTCCATTGGCTGTTCTTTCTGATCGCCCTCAGCATATTTCCAGTTATTTTAAGCAATACTTTGCCCAGGTTACCAATCCACCAATTGACCCGATCCGGGAACGGATGGTCATGAGTCTGGCTACCTTTATCGGAAGCAATGGTAATTTACTGGACGAGGATAAAATGCATTGTCATGTTGTTGCGCTGAAGCAGCCTATCCTGACAAACTATGAACTGGAGAAATTGAGAAGTATCGATACCGGCATGTTTCATGCCAAAACTATTCAGACATACTTTAAGGCAGACGGTCAACCCGGAGCTTTAGAGAATGGCTTGCAGCGTTTGTGCCGTTATGCCGAGGATGCTGTAAATGATGGTTTTGAAGTACTTATACTTTCAGACCGGGCAATAGACTCCGAACATGCACCAATACCTTCATTATTAGCAGTTTCTGCCGTACATCATCATCTTATACGTCTTGGATTCCGAGGTCAGGTTGGTCTTGTTATAGAAGCCGGAGATGTTTGGGAAGTGCATCATTTTGCTTGTCTGTTAGCTTTTGGTGCAAGCGCAATCAACCCTTACCTGGCTCTTGCCTCTATTTATGCACTGAAAGATGAGAATAAACTAGAAACATCTTTAGAATATAAATATCTCGCTAAAAATTATATAAAAGCGATCTGTGATGGTTTGTTAAAGATTTTCTCTAAAATGGGAATTTCTACACTTCAATCCTACCAGGGTGCACAGATATTTGAAATTTTGGGGATCAATAAACAGGTTGTCGATCGTTATTTTTCCGGTGCGGTAACCCGTATAGGAGGTTTAGGTTTAGATGAGATTGCCAGGGAGAACCTTTTTAAACACAATCATGGTTTCGTTCATGCGAAGCCCGAAGAACAACTGCTTCCTGAAGGTGGTATTTATCAATGGAAACGTAGGGGAGAAGCACATTTGTTTAATCCTCAAACGGTTCACTTACTACAACAGGCGACTAAAACGAATGATTATTCTATTTACAAGCAATATGCGAAGCATATAAATGATCAGTCGAAGAAGATGTACACGCTGCGTGGCTTATTTGAGTTTGCGCATCATAGGGAACCTGTTCCGATTGAGGAAGTTGAGCCTATCGAATTAATCTTGAAAAGATTTGCGACAGGCGCCATGTCTTTCGGATCGATCTCTCATGAAGCACATAGTACAATGGCAATCGCAATGAATCGTATTGGTGGTAAAAGCAATACAGGTGAAGGTGGCGAAGATGATATGCGTTATACGCTGCTGCCAAATGGCGATTCCATGCGTTCCGCCATTAAGCAAGTGGCTTCAGGAAGATTCGGTGTGACATCGTATTATCTTTCGAATGCGGATGAGCTTCAAATTAAGATGGCTCAGGGCGCTAAACCTGGTGAAGGTGGACAGCTTCCTGGACATAAAGTAGACGAATGGATTGCAAAGGTCCGTCACTCTACTGCTGGTGTTGGTTTGATTTCTCCACCACCACATCATGATATTTATTCCATTGAAGATCTTGCGCAGTTGATATTCGACTTAAAGAATGCGAATCGTGATGCCAGGATTAACGTAAAGCTAGTTTCAAAAGCAGGCGTGGGAACTATTGCTGCAGGAGTTGCGAAAGCGCATGCAGATGTAATTCTAATAGCCGGATATGATGGAGGTACAGGTGCATCTCCTTTGAGTTCTATTAAACATGCAGGACTGCCTTGGGAACTTGGATTAGCAGAAGCACATCAGACACTGGTTCGTAATAAATTAAGAAGCAGGGTCGTATTACAAGCCGATGGCCAGCTTAAGACTGGAAGGGATATTGCCATTGCAGCACTTCTTGGAGCTGAAGAATGGGGTGTTGCTACATCTGCTCTGGTAGCAGGAGGGTGTATTATGATGCGTAAATGTCATCTTAATACCTGTCCGGTTGGCGTTGCTACTCAAGACCCTGAATTACGTAAGTTGTTTACCGGTAAACCCGAACATATTGTTAATCTTTTCCACTTCATAGCGCAAGAGCTGAGAGAGATCATGGCTGAACTTGGGTTCAAAACGATTAACGATATGGTTGGACGCTCTCAATTTTTAAAAGTACGTGAGGATAACACACATTGGAAGACTAAAACTTTAGATCTTTCTGCTATATTATTCCCGGTTACTAATCCTTCTCATCTTACTCTTTATAATAGTGAGTCTCAGGATCATGGTATGAGTGATATTCTGGATTGGAAGTTATTGGAGCATGCAAAGCAGGCATTGGAAAATAAAACTCCCGTGTTCGGATCTTTTGAATTAAGAAATACAAACCGGACCATTGGTACATTGCTTTCAAATGAGGTATCTAAAATCTATCATTCAGCAGGATTACCTGATAATACCATTAATTATAAGTTCACTGGATCTGCAGGACAAAGTTTTGGTGCATTTTGTGCTAAGGGTTTAAGTTTTGAGCTCGAAGGTGAAGCAAATGATTATGTAGGTAAAGGTTTGTCTGGAGCCAGACTTGCTATTTATCCATCATCGGAAAGTACACTTATACCAGAAGATAATATCATCATTGGTAATGTAGCTCTATACGGAGCAACTGCCGGAGAGCTATTTGTTCGCGGTCAGGCTGGTGAGCGATTTGCAGTACGTAATTCTGGTGCGGTAGCAGTGGTTGAAGGTGTTGGAGATCATGGTTGTGAATACATGACCGGAGGAAGAGCTTTAATCCTGGGTAAAACAGGACGTAACTTTGCTGCTGGAATGAGTGGTGGTATCGCCTGGGTTTACGACCTTGATGGCACTTTTGCAGAGAATTGCAATCCGGAAATGGTTGATCTGGATCCTTTAACTGGAGAAGATGAGGAAGAAATTCTTGCTTTGTTGAATACACATCTCAAGCTGACCCAAAGTCGCCTTGCTTTATTCCTGCTAAGTAACTGGAATGATGAAGCACGAAAGTTTATTAAAGTGTTTCCAAAAGAATATAAAAGAGTTTTACAACACGCACAATATCAACCAGTAAATTGATTATGGGGAAAATTACAGGTTTTAAAGAATTCACCAGGGAGCTTCCTTCAAAGAGATCACCTGAAGAACGTATTCAAGACTATAAAGAATTTAATACGATGTTTGCAGCTGATAAGCTGAATAATCAGGCTGCCCGTTGCATGAATTGTGGAATACCATTCTGTCATTCAGGCTGCCCACTTGGCAACATTATACCTGAATTCAATGATGCTGTTTATAAGGAAAATTGGGAAGAAGCATATACTATTTTGTCTTCAACCAATAATTTTCCTGAGTTTACAGGGCGAATCTGTCCTGCTCCATGTGAATCTTCATGTGTTTTGGGTATTAATAAGCCTGCGGTAACCATTGAGGAAATTGAAAAGCACATTATTGAAATAGCCTATTCAAAAGGATTGGTTAAACCTAAAGTGCCTTTAATCCGTTCAGGAAAAACGATCGCTGTAATAGGATCAGGTCCTGCAGGTTTAGCTGCCGCTGCACAACTTAATAAAGCGGGTCATTTGGTAACCGTTTTTGAGAGAGATGACCGTGCAGGGGGACTACTTCGTTATGGCATACCTGACTTTAAATTGGAGAAATGGGTTGTAGAGCGTCGAATTCAGATCATGCGGGAAGAAGGTGTTGTGTTTAAATGCAATACAGAGGTTGGTGTACATATATTAGCTGACGAATTACTACGTGATTTTGATGCTATTGTATTGGCCGGTGGTTCTACTATGCCTCGTAATTTACCAGCTCCGGGAAGGGAATTAAAAGGTGTTTATTATGCTATGCAATTCCTTAAACAACAGAATAAACGGGTAAGCGAACTTGAAGTACAGGGGGAAGAAATTCTTGCTACCGGAAAAGATGTTATCGTAATTGGTGGAGGTGATACAGGATCGGATTGTGTAGGAACATCTAACAGACAAGGTGCTAAGTCTATTATTCAATTTGAATTGATGCCTGTGCCTCCTGCATCCCGTACAGAAAGCATGCCATGGCCTACTTACCCAATGATTCTTAAAACCACATCTTCTCATGAAGAAGGTTGCAACCGTTCATGGAGTGTAAATACGAAGGAATTTGTTGGAGATGAGAATGGTAATCTGACTGGAATTCGTATCGTAGATGTACTATGGGAAACTGACGTTTTTGGCAGACCAATAAAGTTTGCTGAAGTGGAAGGATCTGAACGTGTATTACCTGCCCAGCGTGTATTCCTTGCCATGGGTTTCTTATTTCCTCAAAAGGTGGGATTACTGGAACAACTAGGAGTGGAGCTAGACGAACGTGGAAATGTACGTGCCCAGGAAGGTGTCTATCAAACGAGCGTAAATAAAGTTTTTGCTGCCGGAGATATGCGCCGTGGACAGTCACTTGTTGTTTGGGCCATTTCTGAAGGTCGTGAAGCAGCCAGAAGAGTAGACCAGTTTCTTTCTGGTTATACCTCTCTTGAAAGTAAAGATGCTGAAAGCATGTACGCTTAGTTTTTTAACTTTAAAAACTATAAAATATAAATTGGTTCTAAACAAAAAATGCTGCTTTCGAGAGAAAGCAGCATTTTTTGTTTAGAACCTTCTAAGGTTAAGCTTTTGATAACTTAACATAAAAGTCCCACAGAACGATACCCGCTGATACCACAATATTAAAAGAATGTTTAGTGCCAAATTGAGGGATTTCAATACAGGTATCTATATTATCCATCACTTCTTCAGAAACACCGTTTACCTCATTTCCGAATACCAAAGCATATCTTTTATCAGGCATTGGACTATACTCGTCCAAACTGATACTATTATTGGCCTGTTCTAGTGCAATGATGGTTAGCCCATCAGCTTTAAGCGAGGTAATGGCCTCTAGTGTGGAGTCAAAGTGTATCCATTCGACAGATTGAGTCGCTCCAAGTGCCGTTTTCTCAATCTCACGGTGAGGAGGCTGACCTGTAATTCCACAAAGAACAATTTTCTCTACTGCAAAGGCATCTGATGTACGAAAAATAGAGCCCACATTATGCATGCTTCTTACATTATCCAGGACAATGGTAAGAGGCAATTTTTTTTGTTTTTTAAATTCATCAACGCTTACCCTGTTGAGTTCATCCAATTTGAGTTTATGCATTTCTTAATTAAAGTTCAACTACACCAGTACCAATTTCAGAACTGTATACTGAAGGCGCGTATCCAATTTTAGCAGTATAATAGTCAGTAACTGACTTACTGAAATCGTCAAATTGATTTTTCTTGACCAATGCAATGGCACAACCTCCAAATCCGGCACCAGTCATTCTTGCTCCTGTAACACCATCATAGGTTTTACAAAAATCAACAACAGTGTCAAGCTCAACCCCTGATACCTCATAAAGGGTCTTTAACGACTCATGAGAAGCATACATCAGTACACCAAACTCAGCTAGTTTATGAGCGGCCAATGCTTTAGCTGCATCAATTACACGGTCATTTTCTTCCACAACGTGTTTAGCCCTGTTTTGAACAATAGGATTTTTAATCAGGTCCTTATGCTGATTAAATGTATCAGTATGAATTTCGCATAGATTCTCTATTTTAAGTACGGATTGCAGAGCCTGCAGGGCCTCCTGACATTCACTTACCCGTTCGTTGTATTTCGACTCTGCCAGTTTGCGTGGCTTATTGGTATTAATAATAGCGAGCAGATGATCAGCAAGATCACATTCTACAGCTTCATAATCCAAGGTCTCACAATCCAACTTCAAGGCTTTATTTTTTTCACCGAATGTCACAGCAAATTGATCCATGATACCTGAATTCACACCAATGAATTCATTTTCCACTTTTTTAGCGATCTTGACTAAATCAAGTTTTGAATATCCGGAGTTAAAAATAGTGTTAAGGGCATAAGCCATGACTACTTCAACAGAAGCAGAGGAAGAAAGACCTGCACCAATAGGTAAATCCCCATAAAACAACAGATCGAGTCCATGGACATTTTTTCCACCTACAAGAAAATTATGAATTACACCTAATGGATAATTATACCATTCTTTTCCTGTTCGTTCATAGTCGTCCTGTAATGGAATCTCCAATACATCCTCAAAATTAGTACTGTGGAAGCGAAAGATTCCCTCTTTATTTGGAGCAATTAAGAGGTAAGTTCCAAAAGTTACAGCGCAAGGCATAACCAGTCCACCATTATAATCAATATGTTCCCCAATAAGGTTTACACGTCCAGGAGCAAAGAAAGTATTTTGGCTTTGTTGTCCAAATAGTTCAGAAAATTTTAATTTAAGGTTATCTAACATGGCTTTATTACTGATAATGGCAAATGTAATAATTTACTTGGTTTTCGGAATCATTAGTGTAATTAAAACACTAAGCCTCAGCAACCATTAGCCAAATTAAAATGCTGCATGTCAGGAATGATTAACGTGATAAAATCTGAAGTTTTACCAATAGAAATGACCAATTAAAATATTGAGCATGAGCATTTATTAATAGAATTAAATTTTATTCTTGGGTATTGATTAGTCTGATTTAGATACCTTAAAATGTGGTTTTTTCTTATTGGAGGAATTACGGACAATCAAAATTGGATCCAGCACAATTTGCTCCGGATGATCCTCCAAGGTATCATTCTTAATCTGTTTCAAGAATAATTTAGCAACCTCTCTTCCCATAGTGAGCGTTTGCTGATCAATTGTAGATAGGTTAGGAGTAACCAGACTTCCAAAAGATTCATTAGCAAAGCCAATTACACCAACTTCCTTCGGAATGTTTACCTTATATTCCAGTAATTGCTGCATGACACCCATTGCCGTAAAATCTTCTAATGCAAACACTGCATCAAAGTTTAAACCATTTATTTTTGCTTCCTGAATAACCTGTTTACCAAAGGCAAGAGAAAAGTTGCCCTTTATAATAAGATTTTCATCTATCTTCAAATTATAATGCAGTAAAGCATCTATATATCCACGTAATCGTTCTTTAAATATGGCAATATCCTGCTCAGCCGTAATGTGTAAAATACGTTTATATCCCTGTTTAATCAAATGTTCTGTCGCAATAAATCCTCCTTTATAATCATCAATCGTTACAGAAGGAACAGATAACTGTGTAGGGATACGGTCAAAAAACAGTAAGGGAGTTTTACGGGTAATGATTTCCTGATAATGCTCAACGTGCGTGGTTTCAGTAGAGATGGAGGCAATAATACCGTCTACCCTGGATTGTAAAAATGTTTCAATTCCATTTTTTTCCTGTTCCAGCTTTTCATTGGATTGATATAATAATATGTTATAGCCGTTGGCATTCATCACCTGCTCAATACCGTACACAACTGAACTGAAAAAGGTGACCTGTAAGCTTGGAACCAGCACACCGATCACATTGCTTTTGCCTGATCTTAACGAAGAAGCTATTTTGTTTTGCCTGTAATTTAGGCGTTCTGCTGTCTCTCTTACAGCCATTTTAGTTTTGGCACTAATTGCTGGATGATCGTTCAATGCCCGGGCAACAGTAGAAAATGTGATACCCAGCTCTTTTGCTATATCTAAAATTGTAATTTTTTTCATTTAAGCTAATGGCCTATATGCCGTTTTATTGCTCTGTTTTTTAAAACAAAAATATTTTTTTAAAGGTATACAATAAAATTGTATGCCCTTTTAGATGATTTTTTTTTCTAATATCAGAATTTATTTTTACAATTGCGCTAACGTTGGCATTATCAACCACCAATATAAAGAAATGTTATTATTAGGAATCGATGTAGGCACCTCGTCCATTAAAGTTTCGGTAGTGGATCCGGCAACCCAAAAAACAATTAGTTCGGTTCAGTATCCGGAAACAGAGACTGAAATTAACTCGCCACAACCCGGTTGGGCAGAGCAATCACCCGAAATGTGGTGGGAGCATGTCTCTCAGGCTATCTTAAAGATTAATGCCTTAGGTTCATTCGATCCCAAGGATATTGGGGCGATTGGTATTGCTTACCAGATGCATGGCCTAGTAGTTGTCGATCAACAACAGCAGGTACTTCGTGATTCAATCATATGGTGTGACAGCCGTGCTGTTGAAATTGGAAATGCCGCTTTTGACGCAATAGGGGAAGAAAAGAGTCTTTCCCATCTGTTAAATTCTCCTGGAAACTTTACTGCTTCAAAATTAGCATGGGTAAAAGAGAATCAGCCAGAGATTTACGCCAAAATAGATAAAGTGATGTTGCCCGGCGATTTCATTTCCATGAAGTTAACCGGAGATATAACCTCCAGTCCTTCCTCTTTATCCGAAGGCATCTTCTGGGATTTCCAAAATGACCAGCTGTCTGAAGATATTTTAAATTACTTTGGATTTGACAAAAAACTATTTCCACCAGTGAAACCTGTTTTTTCTGAACATGGTTACCTGAAAGAAATCATTGCAGAGCAGTTATCGCTTCGTAAAGGAATTCCTGTAAGCTACAAATCCGGAGATCAGCCTAATAATGCCTTATCGTTAAATGTGCTGCAGCCAGGAGAAGTAGCCGCCACTGCAGGTACATCCGGCGTGATTTATGGTGTAAGTGATCAGTTGTCCTACGATCCCCAATCGCGCGTGAACACCTTTGCTCACGTCAATCATTCTTCAGAAAACAAAAGGCTCGGCGTACTTTTATGCATTAACGGCACCGGAATTTTAAACCGTTGGGCAAAGAATACGTTTGGCCATGGATTAAGCTATGCGGATATAAATCATAAAGCAGGGGCAATTGCCATCGGATCAGCAGGATTGCGTATCCTCCCTTTTGGCAACGGCGCAGAACGCATGCTAAATAATAAGCTGATAGGGGCACAGTTTCATCATATTGACTTAAACCTGCACACCGCTGACCATATTTTTAGAGCCGTTCAGGAAGGTATTGCATTTGCTTTCCGTTATGGTCTTGATATCATGAGGGAGAATGGCATGTATCCTACTGTGATCCGTGCCGGTAAAGCAAACCTGTTTCAAAGTGCACTTTTTGCTGAAGCATTTGTCAATGCGACGAATGTTCCCGTAGAATTATACGATAACGATGGAAGTGTAGGTGCTGCCCTTGGTGCAGGAATAGGAGTAGGGGTCTTTGGATCTGAAAAAGAAGCCTTTCAAAATAACAAAGCAATTCAACTGATTGAACCGGGCAAGTCTGAATTTTATGAACCTGTTTATCAGGACTGGAAAAAAATACTACAAGAACAATTAATTATAAAATAATATACGATGGGAAATGTAATTACTGGCGAAAAAGAATTCTTCAAAGGAATCGGCCAGATCCAATTCGAGGGATTAGAATCAGACAATCCACTGGCATTCAGATGGTACGATGAGAATCGTGTTGTTGCCGGAAAAACACTTAAAGATCATTTTAAATTTGCCTGTTCGTACTGGCATTCATTCAATGGTACAGGAGCAGATCCATTTGGTGGTGCATCACACATCTTTCCCTGGGATGAGAAAACGGATGTAATTGAACGTGCTAAAGATAAAATGGATGCAGCGTTTGAGTTTATTACCAAGATGAACTTGCCTTATTACTGTTTCCATGATGTAGATTTAGTGGACTATGGCAATGACGTAGTAGAAAACGAACGTCGTTTAGCTGCAATTGTGGAGTATGCAAAAGAAAAACAGGCAGAAAGTGGAGTGAAACTTTTATGGGCTACAGCCAACTTGTTTTCTCACCGCCGTTACATGAACGGAGCCTCAACTAATCCTGATTTTCATGTGCTAGCTCACGGAGCAGCCCAGGTTAAAGCTGCTTTGGATGCTACTATCGCACTTAAAGGCGAGAATTATGTATTTTGGGGTGGTAGAGAGGGATACATGTCCTTGCTTAATACCAATATGAAACGCGAACAGGAACATCTCGCTGGTTTCCTTCATTCTGCAAAGGATTATGCACGTGCGAATGGTTTTACAGGTACTTTTTTCATAGAACCAAAGCCATGCGAACCTTCTAAGCACCAATATGATTATGATGCCGCAACAGTTTTGGGCTTTTTACAAAAGTATGATCTGATGGGCGACTTTAAGATTAATCTGGAAGTCAATCACGCAACTTTAGCTGGCCATACCATGCAGCATGAAATGCAGGTTGCTGCAGATGCAGGATTACTAGGTTCATTGGATGCAAACAGAGGCGATTATCAAAATGGATGGGATACGGATCAATTCCCAAATAATGCAGGTGAACTTACTGAATGTATGTTGGTCTTTCTTGAAGCAGGTGGACTGCAGGGTGGAGGCGTTAATTTTGATGCTAAGATCAGAAGAAATTCCACAGACAGAGAAGATCTATTCTATGCGCACATTGGCGGTATGGATACTTTTGCACATGCATTGATTGCAGCGGATGCTATTCTACAAAAATCTGATTATAAAAAAGTAAGAGAAGATCGTTATGCATCTTTTGATTCGGGTAAAGGCAAGGCTTTTGAAGAAGGTAAGCTAACGCTGCAAGATTTGAGAGATTATGCAATCGAAAATGGCGAGCCAGCAACTATTAGCGGCAAGCAGGAATACATGGAGAATGTCATAAACAGATATGTTTAGGTGATAATCTAATCAAGCGAAATAGCTCTTTAATTACCTATTTTGTTTATCAAAAGAGGCTGGATCATCAAAGATTTCAGCCTTTTTTGATAAATAGAAACCTCTGAAATGCCAAAGCCATTATACTATCTTTGATGCCCACACCTCAAATAATTGTAATTGGCAAATGATTTATATTCTTCTCAGCATAACTTGCAATATAGTCGTATCCATCCTGCTTAAATTAGCTCGAAGATATGAAATTAGCGTCCCTCAGGCTATTGTATGGAATTATGCAGTTGCATCCCTGCTTACCTATGCGTTTTACCGGCCCTCTTTCAGCGCAATTAACTGGGCTTCAGCACCCATAAATATTTTTGTATTACTCGCTATCCTGCTACCTTCCCTTTTTATCATCCTTGGGCTTTCAGTGCGGTACACTGGAATTGTTCGAACAGATCTGGCACAGCGGCTTTCCTTATTCATTCCGTTAGTATTTACCTTTCTTATCTTAAATGAGCCGGTTTCAATCCTGAAATCTGTTGGAATCAGTATTGGTTTTATAGCTATTATATGCACGATCCCATGGCATAAGACACCTCTTAAAAATACAGGTGCTGTTTTAAACTGGCTTTATCCCCTGTTGGTATTTGTTGGAATGGGCATCATCGATCTGTTTTTTAAACAAATAGCGGCACTTACGTTGATCCCCTATACTACGTCTTTGTTCATAATCTTTCAGCTTGCTTTTGCAATTGCCGTACTTGTTTTGGTCATCGCTATACTAATCGGTAAGACTACATTCAGAATAATTAATCTATTTTGTGGAATCATTTTGGGCGTTTTCAACTTTGGGAACATTCTGTTTTATTTAAAAGCTCATAGAGCTTTACCGGACAATCCCTCAGTCGTTTTTTCTGCAATGAATATTGGTGTGATCATAGTGGGTGCACTGATAGGAGTTTATTTATTTAAGGAAAAGCTGAGCAAGATCAACAAAATCGGAATAGCGCTGGCTATAATTGCTATTTTTATTATTTATCGGGCTCAATAAGCATCTGGAAAGCATATTGAAATTAAATAGGTAAATATCGGGACATTGCTATGATATAACAATCAAAAGGTATTATATCATACATTGTCAAAATCTAGCTTCATCATGCTCGTGTATACGGTTGTCAGCCTCCATGATCATGCTGTTGGTTGAACCTACTTTTATCAGATTTCTCCCATAGTACGATGTCCCTATCAACTATAGTGGTTTTAATAAATCTTTTTTGTAGTTTTAAAGTATAAGTATACTAATACGTATAGTCCCCAAATGCATAAGTATGTTGTAGATGAACAAGAGTCGAAGAGACTTAAAGCATTAGAGAATTATCAAATTCTTGATACAGAAAGCGAAATAACATATGATTCGATCACCAAGCTTGTATCCCGAATTTGCCAGAAGCCCATTGCGCTGATTACTTTGCTGCATGAAAACCGTCAATGGTTTAAATCAAAAGTAGGTATTGATTTATGTGAAACATCAAGAGAATTTGCTTTTTGCAACTTTGCTATAGAAAGTGATGTGCTTTTAGAAATTCCGGATACCTTTAAGGACAGTCGTTTCACTGCAAATCCTTTTGTAACCGAACCAGAGCCTATTCGCTTTTACGCAGGAATGCCATTAATTTCGCCTGAAGGTTTCAGGTTAGGTACTTTATGCGTTTTAGATACAAAACCAGGACTACTAACGGATTTACAGCGCGAAACGCTACAGGTATTTTCATCTGAAATTCTAGTGCATATGGAGTCCGCAAAACGAAACCGTGAACTTCGGCATCTACTTGATGAGGAAAAAGAATTTCATGTACTATTTAATAATTCCGGCGATTTACATTGCATCACCAATGAGTTAGGACAGATCGAGTACATCAATGATTCGGTGAAGAATATAATAGGCTATTCTGCAGATGAATTAATAGGTAAAACAATCTGGGATTTTTGTATCCCCGGAGAAAGAGATGCCGTATGGATTCCTATCAAAGAAAGGGTTGAAAATGGAGAATGCCGATTTGAACTGGAAACAAGAGTAGTCACCAAAAGTAATGAAGTACGCAATTACAGCTGGTGTAATGTGCTTTTAAACGGAAGATGGCTTGCCAATGGAAGAGACATTACTGAACATAAAAAATCAACTCAGAGTCTCGAGCAGCTTTCCCTCGTAGCGTGTCATGTTAATAATGGCGTGGTTATCAATGATATTGACAATCATGTTATTTGGGTAAATAAAGCATTTGAAACGATTACTGGTTATACTGAGAATGAGTTATTAGGCAAAAGGCTGGGTGATTTTCTTTCTGGAAAAAAAACAGATATAAAAAGTATTGAATATGCAAGAACGCAAACCTCAGACCAGAAGTCCTATAATATAGATGTTTTGTCCTATCGTAAAGATGGTGAACCAAGGTGGTTCTCTGTAATGAATTCCATCATCTTGAATGAAAAAGGGGAGGCTATCAATAGTATTGAGATAGTAACTGATGTGACTAATCATAAAAATGCGGAGATCGAACTCCAAACTTTAAGTTTGGCAGCTAGCAAGTCAACCGTAGGAATTCTTATTCGTGATAAAGAGGATCAGGTGCTTTGGGTTAATGAAGCGTTTGAACAAACTTTAGGATACACTTTAGCCGAATTAAAAGGAAAAAAAATAGGAAGTCTTCTATTGGGCCCAGAAACGGATATGTCACTGATTTCGAAAGCAGTAACGGCTTTTGATAATAGAAAACCTTATGAGATCGATAATCTTTTTTATAAAAAGGATGGAAGCAAGATATGGTTATACATTTCGAATACACCCATCTTTAACTCTTCAGGAGATTTGGAGCGTCAATTATGCATTGGTGTCAACATTACGGAAAGGAAAAAAGTGGAAGCTGAACTTATACACGCCCGGGAAGAGGCTATTAAATTAGCGAAAGCAAAGGAGACTTTTCTATCTGTGATGAGTCATGAAATTCGCACTCCTTTAAATGCGATTATTGGTATGACTCAAATCCTTTTAGAGGATAAGCCACAGGAACATCAAATAGAAAACCTGGATGTGCTAAAGTTTTCATCTGAAAACTTGCTCGCTTTAATCAATGATGTACTTGATTTTAACAAGCTTGAAACCGGCAATGTAGAACTGGAATCGAGATCAGTTGATATCAGTAAATTCATTAGTTCTACAGTTGAAACGATGTATTTTCGTGTTAATAGAAATAATGTTATGCTGCATTATCATATCGATCCCCGCATCCCTCAATATGTACAAGCAGACAAAACCCGCTTATTTCAGATCCTGATCAACCTCCTTGGAAATGCCATTAAATTTACTGAAAAAGGAGAAATTAAGGTCAATCTTTCTTTAAAGTGTGAAAATGATACAACGGTTACCATTAAATTTGAGGTAACAGACACCGGGATAGGAATAAGCAACGACAAACTCAAATATATTTTTGAATCCTATGCCCAGGCAAGTTCTGACACTACCCGGAAATATGGAGGAACTGGTTTGGGCTTAGCGATAACCCGGAAACTTTTGCATATCCATCACTCAGAAATCTATGTAAAAAGTGAAAAAGACAAGGGCTCTTGCTTCTATTTTACCATCCCTTTTTTACGCACAGACCGGTCTTCAGAAGATATAGTAGAATTAGTTATAGAAAAACCACTCCCTTCCCTTGTATTAGTTGTAGATGATAATCCCATTAATAGGATGGTAGTGCAAAAGGTATTAAAAAGATGGGAGATCGTGAGTGAGTTTGCTGAGAATGGACGAGAAGCTTTAGACATGGTTCAACTGAAAAAGTACGATCTGGTATTAATGGATCTCCACATGCCTATTATGGACGGTTATGAAGCTTGTCTGCATATCAGGGCATTACCCGAAGAGAAATATAAAAAGCTTCCTATCATCGCTTTAACTGCTAGTAAGTTGGATATTAGCAAAAAGGAATTAACAGATAAAGGCATGAACGATTTTGTTTGGAAACCATTTGTGCCTGCTGATCTTTTTACCAAAATAAGGCCATTTCTAGAGAAAACGAACTGATTTACAGTATATTCTTCAACTCTTTCCACACATTTTCTGCCACTATTTTCTGTCCGGGAGCAGTTGGATGAATGCCATCTTTCAAATTGAGTTTTGGAATCCCAGCTACATTCTCCAATAAAAAAGGGACAAGTAGCATATTATTCTTATCTGCTATGGTTTTAAATACAGCATTAAAATCAGCAGCATAACGTCCTCCCATATTTGGTGGCACTTTCATGCCCAATAAAACTAATTTTGCATCCGGATATTTCGCTTTAACGGTGTCCACTATCGACTGCAGGTTTTTAATCGTTTCGGTTACCGGCAAGCCTCTCAAACCATCATTTGCTCCTAATTCCAGCACAAAAACATCCACATGTGTACGTAAAAGCCATCCAATCCGCCCCTTTCCTCCGGCAGTAGTTTCACCACTTAAACCAGCGTTGATAGCCTTGTAACTCAGCTTTAACGAATCTATTTTCTCCTGTATTAAGGAAGGGAAGGACTCACTTGAAGGATCCTCCAGACCGTAACCCGCAGTAAGACTGTTCCCAAAGAATAATATATTTTTAGTTTCTCGTTTCTCGCTAGTATTGTTTTGGTTTGAAGCTTCATTTGCAGCCTTTTTTTGATCCATATTTCTGTTCGTGCAGCTCGTTGCAATTAGAATAAGAGATAAATAGAAGAATAGTTTTTTCATAATAATGTCCTAAAGTTAAATAAAAGCTTCATTTTAAACAGGAACATCTATGTTTAGTTTAAATGGCAGAAAATATATTAACAGTTGAGCATCTCAGTAAAGTTTATAAAGGAGCCGGACAAACGCTTACTGTATTACACGATGTAAGTTTTTCCGTCGAGCGGGGCGCCACCGTATCCATTGTAGGCCCTTCGGGAAGTGGGAAGACCACGTTACTTGGACTCTGTGCAGGTTTAGATACTTCCACAACAGGCTCTGTGATGATTAATGATATTCGGATCGATCAATTAAATGAAGATCAAAAGGCGCAGGTAAGAAGTCAGTACACCGGTTTCATTTTTCAGAATTTTCAACTGCTGCCTACACTTACCGTGTTAGAAAATGTAATGGTTCCATTGGAACTCCGGGGTGAAAAGAATATCAGGCCAGTAGCGCTTGATCTGCTTGAAAAAGTTGGTCTTTCTGATCGAGGGCATCATTATCCAGCCCAGCTATCCGGTGGTGAGCAACAACGCGTGGCCTTAGCCCGTGCTTTTTCCAATCGTCCACAAATTCTTTTTGCAGATGAGCCTACAGGGAATTTAGATGCCGAAACCAGTGAAAAGATCATTAAACTCATCTTCGAACTGAACCGCGAAGCAGGGACTACCTTAATACTGGTTACACACGACCTCGAGCTAGCTGCAAGAACTCAGCGCATCATCCGGATTAAGGGAGGTGCAATTGTATCTGATCAACCTGTAATTTCTTCCGAAAATGAATCCTAAGAGCATGAAAGATCAAACGGCATGGCTCTTTAAAATGGCCTGGCGGGATAGCCGAAGAAGCAGGTCGCGTTTATTTCTCTTTATTTCTTCCATAATCCTGGGCATCGCGGCACTGGTTGCAATCTATTCCTTTGGTGATAATTTAAATAGGGATATTACCATTCAGGCGGCAAGTTTGACAGGCGCTGATCTTATTGTTTCTGACAATCAAAAGCCTTCAAATCAAATCATTACCTATCTATCCAAGCTAGGTGATGCCCGTTCTACAGAGAGAAGCTTCGCCTCCATGGTGCTTTTTACCCGAAGTGGAGCTAGCCGACTGGTACAGGTACGCGCTCTTGAAGGTGGTTTTCCTTATTATGGGGAGATCGAAACGAGTCCTGCCTCTGCAGCACAAACATTTAAAACAGGTAGCCATGCTTTAGTAGACAAAACACTGATGCTCCAATATGGTGCTGCAAATGGAGATTCAATTAAACTTGGCAACGAAACTTTTGCCATAGTAGGCACCCTGAACGGGGCACCCGGTCAAACTGGTTTTTCATCCGCGATCGCACCCATTATATATATTCCTCTTGCTACACTTGAAAAAACCGGTTTGCTCCAAAAAGGGAGTAGAATCAACTATACCTATTATTATAAGTATAACCGTCCGGAGCAACTAGCCCGGGAACTCAAAACAATCAGAAAGAAAGCAGAAAAGGCGTCCATGGAAGTGGAAACTATTGAATCAAGAAAGGAGAATACGGGCGATTCTTTCCGCAACATGACCAAATTCTTGTCGCTCGTTGGTTTCGTTGCTCTTTTACTTGGCTGTATTGGCGTGGCTAGTGCTGTGCATATTTACGTCCGCGAAAAGTTAGCATCGGTTTCCATTTTACGTTGTCTGGGTGCCACAGCTTCTCAGGCTTTCCTGATTTACCTGATCCAGATCGTAGTTATCGGCTTTGTTGGTTCCATCCTTGGCGCTTTACTCGGCACCGCGATCCAGCAGGTTCTTCCTCTGGTACTCAAAGACTTTCTTCCTCTGGAAATTACTTCCCGCATATCTCCTATGGCCATCCTGCAAGGGATTGTAACCGGATTGATTGTTTCTTTCTTGTTTTCATTGCTTCCCCTGCTTGCGGTACGAAAAGTATCACCTTTAAACACGCTTAGGGCAGGCCTTAGTGAAGATAAAACAGCTCAGGACCCTTTAAAATGGGTTGTTTACTTAGCAATTATTGCCTTCATGGCCGGATTCAGTTACCTGCAGTTGAGAGAAGTTAAACAAGCCCTCTTTTTTACAGGTGGGATCGTTGTTGCCTTTTTGATTCTGGCAGGTATTGCACAATTGCTGATCTGGCTCGTTAGAGCATATTTCCCAGAGTCCTGGAGTTATTTGTGGCGACAAGGTTTATCTAATTTATTCCGGCCTAACAATCAGACTTTAATCCTGATTGTCTGCATCGGTTTGGGTACCTCATTTATCGGGACGCTGCTCCTGGTGCAGGATGTTCTCATAAAAAAGGTATCCAGCTCATCGAGTGAAAATAAGCCCAATATGGTGCTTTTTGATATCCAAACTTCACAAAAAACAGCCGTTGCAAGCCTCACAAAAAGCTTTCACCTCCCTGTGATCCAACAGGTTCCTATCGTGACTATGCGCATTGAAGAAATTCGTGGAATCACGGCTACACAGGCAAGGAAGGACTCTAGTCTAGACCTTTCCTATCGGTCCTACAATTCGGAAATTAGGGCGACCTTCCGCAAAGATCTTACACCAACGGAAAAAATCACAGCGGGTAAATGGGTGGGTCAGTTTAATGAGAATGATAAAGATATTGTAATCTCTCTGGAAAGTAAGTATGCAGAGCGCTTACATGTGAAGATCGGAGATAAAATGATATTCAATGTGCAGGGTGCCCCAATTCCTGTCGTAGTAGGAAGTCTCAGAGAAGTGGATTGGAATAACATACAAACCAATTTTAGGGTTGTTTTTCCTGCAGGTGTACTGGAAAGTGCCCCGCAATTTCATGTGCTTATTACGCGTTTAAACACACCTGAACAAGCCGCTTCCTTTCAGCAGGCGGTGATTCGTAATTTTCCCAATGTATCCATTATCGATCTGAACCTGGTATTGAATATTCTGGATGAGATTATGGGTAAGATTGGTTTTGTAATTCGTTTTATGGCTGGTTTTAGCATCATAACCGGCATCGTGGTACTGATTACCTCGGTGTTGATCAGTAAATACCAGCGGTCGAGGGAGGTCGTTTTATTGCGTACAATGGGTGCCAGTAGCAGGCAGATCTTGGTCATCACTGGAATGGAATATTTTTTCCTGGGTGCATTTGCTGCATTCACAGGGATCATATTGTCATTTGCCGCAGCTTGGGCTTTAGCGAAGTACAATTTCGAGACCGATTTTTCGCCTCAGTTAATCCCTGTTCTGATCCTCTTTTTCTCTGTCTGTTTGTTAACGGTTGCCATCGGTTTGTTTAATAGCCGGAGCAGCTTAAACGGATCGCCTTTAGAAGTGCTGAGGAAAGAGATATAGGGAGATAGGAATCTCATGATTTTAATCTGTTCTTCTTATAACATGGATGTTATTTGTAGCAAAATAATTCGGGTATAAATCCGGTGAAAGTCCGACTTAAAGACCCTACAGTCGGACTTATACCGGATTCATACTGCTATCTTATCAGTATCATTATATACTTCTCAAGCTGAAAATACCTTACAGAAAACGGACAGTTAAACAGATCTACCTTTACATGAATAATAATTCATACGGGTTTACATTTACATCATCTTAATGTTCTTATTGGTTTTCATGATTTTCTTCTTCGGGTTTGAATTTTAGAGAGGCTAAATGGCAACTTAAATGAGGGTTTAATTAGTTATATTGATAATGGTTAAAACGAATTCGTGTATTTGGCCAAAACGAATTCATGAAAGATCTATTTCTTACTTCGTATTATAAAACGTTCCTTCTGCACCGTTTACCCTTTTTATATAAGATTTCCGATTGGTGAAAAGATCACGGCTCTGCAGTTTATATCAAACGTCACTTGCCTTGCTCTCTTTTACATATCTTAAATATCGATAACAAGTGGCTATGGGCATCTGTAGCCTTTTAGCTATTTCGGAAATTGCATAATTCCCTATATGTAAGGGTTAAAACGAATTCATGAATTTGGCCAAAACGAATTCATGAAAAGCCTATTTCTTATATATAGTATTATATACGAGTCCTTCTTTAACGTTTATCCACATTTTCTAGTAACCTTAAGGATGGCTTGGGTAATAATTCTTCAATAACTGATTTTATGTTAAATATACATTTCCATTTCTTGATGAACGATACTAAACTAACTTGCAATTGGATATTACAGCTGGCCTAAATAATGGTAAGTTAAAGGACTATTAATCATAATCTCGCTTTGAGCTTAAGCAATAAATCATAGACTCTTCGTCTGCTGCCATAATTTAAGCTGCGGTGAGGCTGCGATTGTTTGTTTAAAAAAGACAATTCCATCATATAGATTAATCAGTTCTTTCTTGATGTCTTTGCCATTCTCACTTTTCTTTGCGTTATAACTTGCTCCAATATAACGAGAGTATAATTTGCGATTTAAAAAGTCCTGAACAACCTGATTCCCAGTTGTACTTTTAAAATCCATAAAAAAATTCTCATCCTTGCACTGACCGAAGATAAAGTCAGTAGACAAATTACTTTTTACTTCGGGAACAGTCATTACATCTATTCCTGACTCCTTATCAACCCGAGCACGAAAAGCTCCTTTATTAAAGCCAAATCCTAATACATAATAACCACTTGAATATTTTTCCTTTAAGTAACTCCCCATAGGACGAATGTCTGAGTCTGTAATGCTTTTACTAACATGACCATTATGAGCCCAAACAAGTACTTTTATATTTGGATTTCTTTCCGCTATCCACATGCAGTTCTCTGCCATACACTGATCACGAAAAATATACCGATCATACCAGTTAGGTAAAGCCATAAGTTTTACGCTTTGAGAAAGGATTTTGATATAATACCTATAAATTTGTTTAAGCTCAGGATTTTCTTCTGTTAGTTCAATGGAAGTTAAAAGATTTATAATCGTTTTTTCAGAATTAGCTATGGCCAAATCTATTTAAAGTTTATGTGATGATTGAAAATTTAACATCTGTTAACTTGTTCATGCCTCCCCTAAAAATTTTAATCTAAACCTTCCTTAATACCGCAATAATAATTAGATGAAACCGAACACTTTTAGCTAAAAATTATAATAAATGAGTTACCAATGGGTATTCTTCTAATTGGCAAGTTTGAGGAAAAATTAAATGACATTGGTAAAGGTTAAAACGAATTAATGAAAAAGCATTTTTATTTATTGGTTTTCTTTTCTGTTGCCTTCAAATATTTAATGACCGCTATTCTAACCTCAAGAATTTTATTGTCTAACGTTCCAAAGTCCTTTGACTCATCTGCAAGTTCATCAGCCAGATCATTTAATATACCAAATTCCGAGCAATAGGCTTTTTTCTCTTTCATAGATGGCTCTGGCAATGGAATCCATGACTGAATTCTTCTATATAACTCGGGTATCCCTTCCTTTCCTGCAAGCTTCCAGAGATCCATATTTTTATTGAAGTAAGGTGGACCCGAAAGAATTATCCCGGTATTGCTTTTTGTATTGTCACGGAGTTCGTGCAAGAACAAAAGCTGATTGGCATTGAACTTGCCCGCTTCATCGATAATCAATAAATTTGATTGTTTGGAATGGCACAAATGGAAGCTAATACTTTTTATTAAATTGTTTAGATCACTTCCACGAAATGAATTTGTAAAACCAAGCACATTTAGAAGTTCTACGTAGAACCGCTTTGAAGTCATGCTCTTTTCGACCACCAAATAGTAAACATTCTTTTTCTTAGCTGCAAAGTATTGAAGTGATTTAGTTTTTCCATAGCCTGAGTCGCCAATAAAAGCAATCATCCGGTGGTATTCCAAAGCATCCTGACAATTTTCTGTTATGGTTCTTAATACATTGGTTTCAAGAACCAAGTCTGATGGTGGTTTTCGAATTAAAGAAAGGTCAAAACTTGTAAGATCCATTATTGTAATCGTTTAACAGAACCCTTCTTTTTATATAATGAGTCCTGCAATTCAGAGTATAGGGAACGATGCTTTTTGAAAATCTTATCTTTTTTCAAAGCCTCATCCATTGGAAGTTGTAAATGGTCATTCAGGTCCATTTCTGCTTCATTAAGAATGGGAAACACTAATGATACATTCGAATTTAATACGGAGACCGGTAAATCTAATGCTTCAATAGCAGCTTCACGCTGTTCAATTATTTCCCTCAGTTGTTTTATCAAAGATTGATTTTTAGCGTAGTACCGGTGCAGATTAGCTTCGTCGTCTTTATCATGATTAATTTGAGCGAGTGATACTGGCTTTATTTTGCTTAGCATTGTTATGGGCTTACTGTCGTTTTCCGTAAATAAGTGAATAGTTGTCATGTCAGCTGGGTCATAATGCACCTGAACACAGACGCGATTGTAATTTAGGATATGCTCAACTTCACTTAGCTGATAGAAATAAGAACACCCATTTAAATGAATACAAATCGTAGATCGGTTGACTTTTAAGATTTTCTTTTTATAAAAGATCAATGCATATTCATCAGAACCTATAGATATGGCATTCTTAGTCTCCTTTAGTTTGAATTTTTCGATTGGGGATATGTCGTTTTTATTGATTCCGCCCTGATTATATTTATGTATATCTTCTGTAATGATGGTGATGATTTGATCTTTGGTTTTTAACAGCTTATACTTGCGATATAGTTTCATATCATCAGGATTAGGCCGTGCATTTACACTTCTACTCTTTATACCCTCTCCAGTATAACCGATTATTCCCTTGCAGAAGACCGTATTAAAAACACCAAAAAAGCGTTCCACGATACCTTTATCCCGGGGATTACCAACTTTATGAGCGCGCCATCGGACACCCATTTTTTCCGTCTGATCAATCAAGTCCGTTAATTCACTGTCCTGGGTATACCCCTTATAGTTGTCCCTTAATATTTCTGCTGGAAGCAACCTACTTCTGCCAATTGCGATTTTTAGTGCCCTGGTATATAAGTCAGGGCATTCCTTTTCGCCGATTGCAAACCCCATTACCATTCGGGAATGAGCATCAAGTACCACCGCAATCCATAAGAAAGAGCCCTGTTTAGCTTCATCTTTACAAAAGATTTGAAGCCGAGTGGCATCAATCTGCCAATGGTCACAGGGATATTCTGGCTCTTCCCTTATTAAAAAAGGAAGAAGGGTGTTTTTCATCCATGCCTCACCATTTCTGGTTATATCATCTAAATTTTTCCTATAGGTCTTTAACAAAATATGCTTAACGGCACTTAAACTAATCTCAGGTTCATTCCTGGATCTTAGCATCGTGTTTACATTTGTGCAAATATCTCTTTGCGAAAGCTTTTTCCCTTCCCTGTAAAATGACTTATTAGCTTTTCATGGTATTCAAACATTTTTACTGCATTCCTATTTGAAATACCCTGATGAAGCAGACTCCTTAAGAGCCCATATTTTTTTATATCCTTAGTCTTAGCATAGAAATGATTAAGACTTCTTGTTTGAAAAGAGAAATTAGAATCTGATACTGCCAGATATATGTTAAACTGTTCATAAACTTTGAGATGAGTGAATTGTTGAAGTAAAAGTAGTACAGCATATGAATTGCAATAACTGGCAATCTTTTCCTTTCTAATTGAATTGGCGGTAAATTCTGGAATGAATAAATCTGCATTGTTTAAAGCGATTTGAATGGCCAGCATCTCATTTTGATACAATTTATTCTCGGGTGCCGCCTCAGTGGATAATGACTTTTTGAATTTTGCTATTAACTCTTCCTGTGAGGGAACCTGATACTTAATTAAGATTTCTATGGGTATGGACTTATAATCAAACCATTTATATCCTTGATGTAAAATATGTTTCCATTCGGTGGAGGACATGGATAGATATGCCTGAGCTCCTGTGTCGATAATGCTTTGAGGAATTTTAAGATGGTCAGCCAAATACATACCTTTAACATACAGATATTCCTGAAAGTGAATAAAATCCTGACTGGCTATCTCAGAAGTATTCATATAAAAAGGGGTCCTTAAGGTACGTTACATTTAAGGTAGTAAATTATTCCTTATTTTTACCAAATAGATGTATAATTAAATATCAAAAAGCACCCTTTCTCTAACTTTTCCTCTTTTTCTATGATTTACGCATATATCCGGGTATCAACAGACAAACAAACAGTCGAAAACCAGCGCTTTGAAATCTTAAAATATTCTTCCAGTAAAAGGATACACGTTGACGAATGGATTGAGGAGACTGTAAGTGGTAATAAGCGCTCCGAAGACCGTAAGCTTGGCAAGGTTTTGACCGATCTAAAGAAAAACGATATTTTGATAGTGAGCGAACTTTCCAGATTAGGAAGAAATTTGATGGAAGTAATGAGCATCTTAAATAATTGTATGGTGAAGGAAAGCAAGGTATATGCTATAAAAGAAGGATATGAATTGGGCAATAACATTTCTTCAAAAGTGCTGGCTTTTGCATTTTCCCTTTCTGCTGAAATAGAACGCAACTTGATATCCCAACGTACCAAAGAAGCGATGGCAAGGATGAAAAGTGAAGGGTTGCCGATTGGTCGTCCTGCAGGATCATTATCTAAACAAACAAAATTAACTGGTAAGGAAGCCACCATAAGGGAATTATTGGATAAGAAAGTTGGAGTGTCTACAATAGGCAGAATTTTAGGCGTCAACCGATTAACAGTTGAAAGCTATATAAGAACCAGAAAACTAAGAGAAGATTAATTCCAGTGGGATGTTATATTTAAATTAAAGGTTGGTTAGACGTAATAACTCAGACTTTAACTCTTGCAAAAATTTAAATTAAGTTAGTCGAAATTTTTTCTATTTTGCAGTCACCGTATTAAACCCAACATGGAAGCATCTTTAACAAAAAAGCATTTCATTTTTTTTCTTTTCACACTGTCTTTATTTTTTTCTTTTTTAGCGAGTGCCCAAAAGGTCGAACCTATTATGTCGAACCAGGGAAATATTGTAACACTTCATTCAGAAATACTAAAAGAAGACCGCCGGATAATGATTTACGCACCTAAGGATTCAGCAAACCTTAATTTGGCATATCCGGTAATTTATGTTCTTGATGCCGAGAATCACTATAATCTGCTAGTAGAACTTTCAAAATTCTTCGGTAGGGCAGATGTAGAAGTTGCTCCGCCGATGATAGTTGTAGGGATTACAAACACAGACCGAAACCGTGACCTTACACCCTCTCACTCGAGCTTTGACTCTTCAGGTAATTTGGATACCGTAGCATTTAAGAACACTGGAGGGAATGAGTCATTTTTAAGATTTATACGCCAAGAACTTATACCATACGTGAATTTCAATTATAAAATCAAGCCATATCGCATTTTTGCAGGACATTCTTTTGGTGGCTCAACAGCAATTAATTGTCTGATTAATTATCCTGATATGTTTAACGCATATATTGCAATAAGCCCGGCTCTTTGGTGGGATCATGACTATATTCTTAAATTAGCAGATGAAACATTGAAATCAGGTTCCACCTTATCTAAGACGTTTTTTTTAAGCAATGGTGACGAAGGTCGTTATAATAAGGCCGCTTTTCATAACACATTTCTAACGCTGGATTCTTTGCTTGAAAAGCGCAGTCTCCAGGGATTAGATTACAAGTTTATCCACTACCCTATGGAGGACCATAATACCGTCCCTATTAAATCATACTATGACGGGCTTCGATTTATTTATCGACAGTGGGGTTTTTCCCCATTAAGTTATAAAGAGGATAATTTTGATAACCTTATGAAACACTATAAGTTATTATCCGAGAAATTTGGATACACCATATTGCCTGAAGAATCAAATATTAATGAGTGGGGTGAATGGCTAGTAGCAAGTTCAGCTAACGTGAGCTTTGGCTTAAAGCTTTTGAAAATGAATACAATCAATTATCCTTCTTCTTCCAAAGCTTTTGCTGCTTTGGGTGAAGGATATAGCAATGTAGGAGACAAGCAGAAAGCAATCGAGGCTTATAAGAAAGCAGGCGAACTGAATCCAGAATCTAGGGAAATCAGAACTCAATTGCGGGAGTTGCAGAAATAAGTTACATACCATTTTGACTCCTCCGAACCTCATGATTAAATTAATGCTACTCTGTATCAGACGGTAGGAAAAAAAGCCAAGATTTACAGACAACTTTTTAAAAGATAGATGGCCTGTAAGTGCATGATTGTATCAGGATAAAAAGTACTATTCTCAACAAATGACAATAACATATTTGTGAACTTTAATCGAAGTTCACAAACTGTCTCCAAAAGAGATGGGACTGTTGCATAAGGCACCGCTTTATATAGGATGTAGAAATTAAACTTTTCATGAATTCGTTTTGGCTAAATTCACGAATTCGTTTTAACCATTACACTTAGAGATGCAGCTCGACGCTTTGAACAAAGAGGGTTGCGAACAAATATTCCAGGAAAAGGCTTCGGGTACTAAATCAGAACGGCATGAACTTTCGGCGATGCAACAAATCTTGCGAAAGGGGGATGTGATTTACATCTACAAACTTGACCGGCTAGGCAGGTCTTTAAAACACTTATTAGAATTGGCCTCGGATTTTGAAAAGAAAGGAGTCGGCCTGGTATCTTTAAATGATCATATTGATACTACCACCGCTCAGGGCAGATTGATCTTTAACATTTTTGCTTCGCTTTCTGAATTTGAAAGAGATTTGATCAGGGAAAGAACAAAATCCGGATTGGAAGCAGCCCGAGCTCGTGGAAGAAAGGGAGGGCGAAGCAGGGGCTTGTCTAAAGAGGCAGAACGGACAGCCATGCTTGCTCAAACGCTGTATAATGAGCGGACATTAGGAGTAGACGCTATCGCTAAAGAGCTTTTGATTTCTAAAATGACCCTTTACAAATACCTAAGACACCGTGGGGTTAAAATTCATGGGAAAGAGTAGTCAAGAGAGACGTGCGAGCTCTTACTTAAATCTTACAGGAAAGTTCATGCCGGATCTTGTATTTTTCATTTAACCCTAAATTCTCTAGGCATTTTTTAGGAACCTTCAATTTGTGGTATTATTTCGTTATAATTAAAGCGAATAACAGACGTTAATCGCTTTAATTAATTTATATTGCTTAATATTTACTGACAGTTTTATTACTTATTTAAACTCAGCGCATACTGATAATCTTCTAAAGTAAAGATGTAACGATACTCACTTTCAATAAATTTTCCAGTGGTTTCTAATTTAGTGGTTGTATAATTTTTCCTATTTAGCAAGTTTCTCGGATGCTCATAAGGGTAACTATTAATGATTACATTGGTAGGTATCTGCAACGATAAACCTGTACCAGCATTATATTGAATGGCGTCCCAACCAATACGTAATTCACTTGCATCGGTACCTGACCACCCTATCCAATTTTTTTTCTCCATTTTAACCGATACGCCTATTGCTGAATATACTATATAGCTAGCATCGTAAAAATTCACTCTTACACGTCTTTTACTATCAAAGTTTATTGTATGCACTTCATCTCTACCTCTAATAGACGAAAGTAGCTTACCTACCAGTGTTTTTGGACCAAATGAATAATTTTCAAGCTGGTTATAAATATCTTCATCGGATTTTACTGTATTAGATTTATTTTTACTGGAGAGACTTGAAGCGTTACTAACTTTCGAGTCTGTCCCTGTGGGGTATTCCGCCGTATCTATAGTGAAATCAGCCAAGTAATTTTCCTGATTACTTGGAAGCACTTCCTCATCGTCCAGATAATTTGGTCTGTATCCATTGGTGTAACCATAGGTATCATATAAAAATATACCATCTCCTATCTTAAAAAATCTATCCTGAACGGAGGTTAAACCAGTAAAAGGGCTGTAATCATGGTTATTATTTTTACTATCAAAAGTAGCAATTAAGCTGTCAACCGAAGACAATTTGTCACTTAGAAACATGAAAGTACCATACAAAGTAACTTTATAGACAGTGCTATCAATTTGAATTTCTCCGTCCTCATTTAGTACAGATGCGAAAATTGGGTCTGGAACCAAATCTTCTATTGTAGCATTACTGCCATTTTCCTCGCTTACACTAAAACCATCGATTTTTGAAGTAAGTGTATTTTTCTTCATTTCTAATGAAATGAATCTACTACTAACTGTACTGGAAATTTTGTTCTGAACAAAAGAAATGTCATCTGAATGATCGTGTCCTTCCTGCATTAAATCATTAAAGGATTGCAGACTGGTGATTTTAAGTCTGCCTTCGTTAAATTGTATTGAATTCACCAAAGTATTCGTAGGAGGGGCTTCTTCATCTTTTTGGCATCCTATTACTGCCAAACATAATAATGATAAGATTAAGTTTTTTTTTCATAAAGTTAATTGGATAGATGTTTTTTAGAAATAAATTTTCTTATCATATATATAAAAATTGTTACAATTAAGATATACAACTACTTATTTTAAGAAAAAATAATAATAGCAATCACTGCTGTCCGATAAAAATTAAACTCA
>NZ_MDFN01000012.1 GCF_001730525.1 Arcticibacter eurypsychrophilus | reverse complement strand
GCATTCTATCCCAGTCCTGCAAGTTTTTCGCGGTTATTTGAACAGAATGAACAGGCTCAAATCACACAGAACCTGCAGGGACGCTTATCCGACAGCCTGTTAAGGCCGAAAAATAAAGTAAATTATTTGTTAATTTAAAATACTGAAAATGTAAATTCCGCATAAAATAGCTCCTCTTGATACGAAATATCAGGAAACAGTGCTGGTCTTAATATGATAGACCGGAATTAGATCACCAATAAAAACTATCGTTGTATAGCGCAAGGCTATTGATAAACTAATTTAAAAAGTAAAAAAAAGCGTCACATGATAAGTTTAACCAATAAGAACACACCATTCATACAATAAACAAAGAGAACTCCTTTCATCGGAATCTTCCTTTTTGCCGTATTTTAATAAATACCTTATTTAATCACTAAAGCCGCATTGAACGAAGCAGCTTCATCTGAAAGATACTTTTTAAATGAGTCTAAAGTTTTAAAACGACTATCACTACGCTCCCAGGCAGAATAAAACCGATAGGTTGTAGCCGCCTTTAAATGAATTGGCATTTGCAAGGTGTAGGTATTAAGAATATCAGATCCAGCATTAGGAGTTTGAGCAGTACCCAAAAAATTAGTCTTAGACACCATCAAAGCCATACCTAAGTGATCTTTATTTTCCGACTGTGTATCAAAAGTATAGAGTGCTCGGGTATTTCCATAACTTAGTAAGGCGGACTTCTTGCTTTTAAGATTAACAATGCCACTTACCAGTTCTGCCCCTTTGGGTGCATTCTTAACAGTTACCTGGCTCTGGTAAAAGTACTGTCCACCCCAAATACTGATCTGCTCGGTTAAAGAAGCTAATTTGCCATCTCCCAATACATTCCATTCCGGATAAGACAATGCAAACACTGCCCTTATTGGTCCGTCAACAATCATCTTATAAACCATCTTGCCCATATTCTGACCTCCAAGTCGTACCAGAGTATCAGCTTTACCAGCTACAGGAACCTTCAATGCAAGCGAACCTGCTCCCAGGGACTTGCCTACTGCCAGAATATCCATCCCCCATTTATCTAAATGATGATAAATAACTTTGGGGTCTACTCCTACCGTATCCATCATCATCTCTGAAGTCGTTTTCCCCCAGATATCTTTTATATTACGTACATCCATATAGATACGGAATCCAACCTTATCATTTTCCCAAGCCGGACCTTCAGTTAAACGCGAAGGAAGAGCCTGTTTAGTAAAGTCAGTATTGGGCTGACCGGCTTGAACGCTATCTGCGTAAACAAGAAGACCAAAACTATCATTCGCATTTTTTATCCTTTGCCTTACATGCGCTTTTATAATAGGTTTAATTTGAATATCCGATTTAGAGATGGGAAGCACAACCCGCTCCTGGGCCTTAAAGGAATATAGAAAAGCCGCCTCATCCCAATTACCGTCGTCATTCAGGTCATCGAACTGAATAAATAATGGAGATCCTTTCGCTGACCGAATACTGATGCGCTCTTCTCCGGAAAGTATCCCTACCTTCTTTTCAATAAATGTTCTTTTCAATATAACAAGCTCATTATCTCTATTGATCTTTGATGGATTTTTGATGGTAATGACTTTATTTTGAGCCGATGCAGAGTAGGAAGTGATCATGATACTGCATACCAAAAGCAGGCTCATTCTTATTTTAGATTCAGAATTCATATAAAATAGTATTTACTAAAATCACAATTAATCGCAAAATATGTATGTAAGCTGAAATATACATTATTTTAGATAAAAGGCAATTCTGATAAATTATTAGTTGTGCTGAATGATGACTTGCCATAAGGCGTGCGTGATTCTGCAAGTTCCATGGCTTTTGCAATTTGATCATTGTTGCCATCCTTCGGTTTTAGTTAAGGCTGCATATCGTTTTCCAACTAACGATGGGTCGGCACCTGCACCTGTTGCCTCAACAATAAAAAATGTGTCAGTATTGAATGCCATGGACGGAAAGGTCGACACCCGCACCTATTGCTTTAACAAAAAGCCAACTATGACTATTTGATCCAAAGAGTGGCTCAGGGAAAAAACCTCATTTCTACAGTCTGATGTTTCAAATCTCACATCAATACTACCGGTGTCTATTTTCATTTGCCTTTGTGTTTATCAAATTTAGTTAATAGAAATGGCTTACTGATGGGGCTAACCATGTATCCATTCCTCAATTATCACTTCCATTCTTTAGTAGTAGCGCCGACCAATCTGTTTCTGAATCTTAACGAACTTAAAATAGAATTGACCTCAGATCTGCTAAAAAATATCATCCTGATCCATTTGCGACCAACTTTGGTGGGTATTCAATACTAATTTGACTATAATTTAAAGCATATTCAAAGCAATAAGAATCCGGCAAAAGTCCGACTTAAACTAGCTTACATTGGACTTATACCGGATTCATACCAGTATCTTTTTGGAACCTTTAATATACGGATAGCAACATGCTTCCTGCGGTAACAGGAACAGAAGCCCCATACACAGCAAAAATGTTTGCGGCTCCGCTATCCTTTTATTTAGCGGTAACATGAACAAAGCCTTTTCCGTTCAACACCAACCTTTACTGGCATCAGATTGATAGGGCTTACCGTCAGAATAGGTACTAAGAAGCGTTTGAATGGCTGATTGTCCGTACCCAGATAAAACGACAAGGGAGAGTAATTTTCTCAATACCATACAGAAAACATCTCTAATTGCATCAACACCATTTTTCTTATAGCGCTCTTTGCTTTTCTTCAACAATTTAAAGCTTGGCGAACATTCCTTTTTTGTTAAGTTTTGTTAAAATGCCCTGACTGAAAATAAATAAACATACCTTCGATTTTAATTAATTGAATTGTCTATTATTTTGATTTAATGTATCTTTGCAGGATGTTTAAAAACAGGCGTTTATTAACGTGGAGCTTATTGTTGATTTTAGCCGTTGTTGCTGGTTGTAAAAGCAAATTTGAAAAGTTAGTTCAAAGCAACGATACGGGTAAAAAGTATCAGGAAGCGATTCGACTTTATAATAAGAAGGATTATAGCAAGGCCTTACTTTTGTTCGATGGGTTAAACCAGAAATACAAAGGTCGTGGTGAAGCAGAAGATCTTGCTTACTATTTTGCCTATACCAATTATCGTTTAAGAGATTATACGACCGCACGTTATCAGTTTAAAGTTTTTGCAGATACATATCCAAATAGCGCCCGTTCTGAGGAATGCAGGTTCATGTCGGCTTATTGCTATTACCTGGATTCACCTAGTTTTAGTCTCGATCAACAAAACACCCTTCATGCCATTGAGTCTCTTCAACTATTCATCAATCTTTATCCAAAGAGTGACCGGGTGGTAGAAGCGAGTGGACTTATTGCAGATTTGCGTGATAAACTAGAGCGCAAAGCGATGGCCAATGCACGTTTATATCTGGATATAGGAGATTATAAATCTGCTGTAATGGCTTTTGACAATGCATTGCGCGATTTTCCGGATACTAAATATGCGGAAGAAATGGAGTCCCTGGCTATTGAGGCTCAATACTTGTATGCACAAAACAGCTTGGAGATTCGTCAGGAAGAACGTTTTACTTTGGCAATGACTATGGCAGATCGGTTTATAGAAGATTATCCAAAGAGTAAGTTTTTGAAAGATGCTCAGGATACAAAAAAGCATGCTGAACAAGGACTTGTTCAGGTTCAGAAACTAATGGCAGCTTCTCGGCCAGTGGTAAAAGAAGAGGTTAAAAAAGAAGAAGAAAAAGTCACTACGCAAAATAAATAAGTTAAGATGAGTAATACAGTAAAAAGCACAGTTGCACCAAGCACTATCACAAGAGATTTACGCCAGTTAGATACAACTACAGGAAATGTTTACGAATCTTTAGTTGTAATTGCAAAGCGAGCAAATCAAATTTCAAATAATATTAAGGAAGAATTATCAGGTAAGTTATCTGAATTTGCGTCATCTAATGATAACCTGGAAGAGATATTTGAAAACAGAGAACAAATTGAGATTTCGAAACATTACGAGCGCATGCCTAAGCCTACGCTTATCGCTATTGATGAATTTTTAAACGACAAGGTATATTTCCGTAACCCTGCTAAAGAACAACAGGTATAGTCCTTTAAGAATTAGTATGTTTAGATTTTAATGATCTGAACTGTTTACTTAATGGGATATGCTTGAAGGAAAAAAAATATTACTAGGCGTCTGTGGCAGTATAGCCAGTTACAAATCTGCTACTTTAACTCGTTTATTGGTTAAAGCTGGTGCAGACGTCAAGGTAATTATGACTACAGATGCGACGCATTTTATTACCCCGCTTACGCTTGCGACGCTATCTAAAAATCCGGTTTATAGTACTTATTTTAAATCGGATAACGGCGAATGGAATAATCATGTTGAACTGGCCTTGTGGGCTGACCTGATTTTAGTAGCGCCTGCTACTGCAAATACATTGGCTAAATTCGCCAGCGGCATTTGCGATAATTTACTTTCGGCTATTTACTTATCTGCAACCTGTAAGGTTTTTTTTGCTCCGGCAATGGATCTGGACATGTGGTTACACCCTGCTGTAAAGCATAATGTGGCAATGATGAAATCGTATGGAAACATAGAAATTAAACCTGCTTATGGCGAACTGGCTAGTGGACTGGTAGGTGAAGGACGAATGGCCGAACCTGAAGATATCATTGCATTTCTACATGATACTTACAGCGCTGACTTACCTTTAAATGGCAAAAAGGCTATTGTTACTGCAGGTCCTACCTACGAAGCTATTGATCCGGTACGCTTTCTGGGGAATCACTCTTCGGGAAAAATGGGGATCGCTATCGCAGAAGAGCTTGCACGAAAGGGAGCAGCTGTCACACTGATCTGCGGACCTTCATCTCAAATTGTATCCAACAATCAAATCAAACGCATTGACGTCGTTTCTGCTGATGATATGCATCAGGCTATACAAAAATTGTTTCCGGAAAGCGACATTATGGTTATGAATGCTGCTGTTGCTGATTATAAGCCCCTGGTTGTTGCACAGGAAAAGATTAAGAAAGATGAGAGTCATTTTTCTATAGACCTTGTAAAGACCACTGATATCCTGTCTTCTCTTGGGAAGATTAAAAGGGACAATCAGATTCTTGTTGGCTTTGCATTGGAGACTTTCAAGGAAGAAGAACATGCTTTATTGAAACTTAGAAAGAAAAACCTTGACTTTATTGTTCTGAATTCGCTTCGGGATACTGGGGCTGGATTTCAGGGAGATACGAATAAGATTACGATAATCGATAAGCATTTAAATAAACAAGTGTTTCCTTTAAAATCAAAAGAAGAGGTTGCTAAAGATGTTTGTCTGAAAATAATTGAGTTGAGCTAATGAAAAAATTGGTACTACTTTTATTCTTGTGTTTCCATGTTGCATTCTATTCGCAGGCACAAGATCTAAATGCCAGGGTTCAGGTATTGTCTCCTCAGGTTCAGAATACTAATAAACGGGCATTGAAGGTTCTGGAAGCGGCTATACGTGATTTCCTGAATGGCAAGGAATGGTCGCAGGACCAATTGAAGCCACAGGAAAGAATAGATTGCAGCTTCTTGATCAATATTACGGAATGGGACGGCTCCTCGAACTTTAGAGCAGAGTTACAGGTTCAATCCAGTAGACCTGTTTATGGTGCAACCTATCAATCCACCTTATTAAATTTTAGTGATAAAGATTTTAACTTCAGTTATATTGAAGGACAACCTTTAGATTTTTCTGATCAGCAATACATCAGTAACCTATCAGCGCTGCTGGCTTATTACTCCTATATTATAGTGGGTCTGGATCATGACACATTTTCGATGTATGGAGGAAGTCCTTATTATACAAAGGCGCAAACCATTGTAAATTATTCACAAAATGCACCCAATATAGGATGGAAGGCTTTTGAGGGGTTACGCAATCGGTATTGGTTTATAGAAAACCTAACAAACGCGGCTTATCAGCCGATACGAAATTTCATGTATGGATACCACAGAAATGGTCTGGATATAATGTCAGAGAATCCTGAAAAAGGAAGGAAGGTCATTCTTTCACTTCTTCCGGAGTTGCTTAAAATTGACAAGCAACGTCAGGGAGCCATGCTGAATCAGATTCTTTTTACTGCAAAAGCGGATGAGCTGGTTCAACTTTTAAATGGTGCCTCTCCACAGGAAAAGAAACGTGCACTATCTATTTTAAGTGTCGTTGATCCCTCCAACATTCGGAAGTATGATTTGTTAAAGAGTAATCAATAGTGCTATTGTATATTTGATGTACTTTTAAAAAAATAGCTATAAGCTTTAGTCCATATACCATTATGCTAAGTCGTTTAATAATCCGCAATTATGCTCTTATTGAAAATCTTGATATTGCATTTTCAGGGAAACTAAATATTGTTACTGGAGAAACAGGAGCTGGGAAATCCATCATTCTTGGTGCATTATCGCTTATACTGGGACAACGTATAGAAGGAAAATACTTTTTTAATCAACAGAAGAAGTGTGTAATTGAGGGGCACTTCAATATATCAGACTACCAGCTAGGCTCTTTCTTTGACGACAAGGATCTGGACTATGAAAAGGAAACGGTGTTGAGAAGAGAAATTTCTTCAGATGGTAAGTCTCGCGCTTTCGTGAATGACACACCGGTAAACTTAACGGTGTTGCGGGAGCTGGGTGAGTTGCTGATTGATATTCATTCGCAGCACGCTACAATGGAGATCAATAATGAGAAATTTCAGTTGCTGGTAGTGGATTCTATTGCTTCTAATGAATTGCTTTTAAAAAGCTATCAGGATAATTACCGAAAATTCAAGGCGGTTAATCATGAATTAAAGACACTTGTAGATAGTACTGCACAGGCTAAGACGGATGCGGATTACTATCTTTTTCAATTTAATGAGTTGGAAGAAGCATCCTTGAATGCATCGGAAGAACAGGAACTATTGGAGCAGGAACTGGATGCACTGAGTCATGCTGAGGAAATTAAAAAGAGTCTGATCAATGTAGGTCTTGCCCTCTCGGATGAAGAGCATGCAGCTGTTGTGCTTTTAAAGGAGGCGCTACTTGAGTTGCAGCATACACAAAAGTATCTTCCTGAAATGGAAGTACTGAGTGAACGTTTGAATAGTGCGTTGATAGAGGTAAGGGATATTGCTGCAGAAGTAGAATTGATTGAACAGGGCACCTTAATTGATGTGCCTAGGACTGACGTACTCAGTGAACGTCTCAGTATCATTTACAACTTACAAAAGAAACATCACGTGAGCTCTGTTGAGGAGCTTATTGATGTGAGAGAAAGTTTTTCAGATAAACTTAACTCGGTATCGCATGCAGATGAAGAAATCGAGCGGCTTAAAAAGGAAAGCGAGATACTTAAAGCGGAGCTGATCGTTTTGTCGGATACATTATCGGCTAGTCGTAACGAAATTATACCTACCATAGAGCTGCGTTTGCAAGAGATGCTAAATGAAATTGGGATGCCTAATGCGCACTTAAAAATTGATAATCAGCTCCTGGATGAGCTGTCACTAGGCAGTAGCGGAAGGAATAAGATTCAGTTTCTGTTCTCTGCAAATAAGGGTCAGGATCTTGCTCCAATGAATAAAGTGGCGTCGGGTGGTGAACTTTCACGCCTAATGCTAAGCATAAAATCGCTCATGTCGCACCATATTGCACTGCCTACAATTATTTTTGATGAAATTGATACCGGTATTTCTGGCGAGATAGCTTTGAAAGTTGGCTCTATTATGGAGCGCCTATCAGAAGGAATGCAGGTGATTACAATTACTCATCTTCCACAGATTGCAAGTAAGGGCGATGCACATTATTATGTGTATAAAGATGAGAAACAGGATATTACGCATACCAACATTGCCTTATTAACGAAAGAGGAGCGGATAACTGAGATAGCGAAAATGCTAAGTGGTGAGCCTCCGGGTACGTTTGCACTACAGCATGCTAAAGAATTATTAGATGTGAAATGAGATTTAACAAACTGAGAAATAAAATGATATCAATAGATTTCATTTTAACTGATTAGATTCCTTACTTTAGACCCCAAATTGGTTAATAATGGCTTATAATTTACTAAAAGGCAAAAAGGGTATTATATTCGGAGCACTTGATGAGAAATCAATCGCCTGGAAAACTGCTCTCCGCTGTGTTGAAGAAGGCGCCGAAATTGTGCTTACTAACGCTCCTATCGCGATGCGGTTAGGTGAAATTAATAGACTTGCTGAACTATGCAATGCTCCTGTTATTCCGGCTGATGTTACCAGCATGGAAGATTTGGAAAATTTGTTCAGTAAGACACTTGAACACTTTGGCGGTGGTGTAGATTTTATTCTGCATTCTGTTGGGATGAGTATGAATCTTCGTAAAGGGAATCCTTATACAGATACCAATTACGATTTAATGCATAAAAGTTTAGATATCTCTGCAATGAGCTTACATCGTGTATTGCAAACTGCCATGAAAATGGATGCAATTAATGAATGGGGTTCTGTAGTGGCTTTGTCTTACATTGCAGCTCAACGTGTATTTCCGGACTATAATGATATGGCTGATGCTAAATCAATGTTGGAAAGCATTACGCGTAACTTCGGTTACCAATATGCGGTTAAGAAGCATGTTCGTGTAAATACGATTTCTCAATCCCCTACCCGTACAACTGCAGGTTCAGGAGTGAAAGGATTTGAAGGATTTATTAAGTTTGCTGAGAAACAATCTCCGCTTGGGAATGCTTCGGCTGACCAGTGTGCAGATTATACGGTTACTTTATTTTCTGACCTTACTAAAATGGTTACGATGCAAAACTTATTTCATGATGGAGGATTTTCCTTTACTGGAATTAGCCATGCGGTTATTGATCAGATGGAAATGTAAGTTTTCTTTACATAAAAAGCGGCGAAAGTTTATTCTTCCGCCGCTTTTTTGTTTTATTGTATTAATAGTTTGAATCGATCAGAACGATTTTGACGGTCATAGATTTAGGCCTTTCTATTATTAAATCTTCAGCGCCTTGTACCTCTATTTTAAGGCTTCCGGCTGTTGCAACGTAACTGTATGCTATGCCATTGTAAACCTGCGGAATCTGCTCGTAGTTTCTGTTATCTAAGCTTCTATAAACGAGGATTGCACCTTCTTCATTATTATAATCATCATATTCAGGAAGGTCTATGGGGACTTCATAAGTATAGCCTTTATCATAAGTTACCCAATCTCCGGAGCTTATATCAACAATGATAGTCCGGTTAGGCACCACATATTCGGTTTGTTCGCATGCCGACATCATCAGCATAAGAGGCATAATTAGGATTAGTAAATATTTCATAATCTCGTGTGTTTCTACTATAGACGAGATGAAATACAAATGGTTGCATGCTTTCTATAAAGAAATTGAATGTAACTTCTTTTTTACTATTTGAAGTTCTTAAAATCTGCTCTATTATAGGTTCCCGGCATGGCATGGTCACCTACTTCAAACTCAAAGGTTACTTCTTTTATGGTAGGGATCTCCGTTAAGGAATAGGTTGCTTCTGCCATATAGGTTTCTGCGCCGGCTGTCCCAATATTTTGAGTAAGTTGTAAAGCATCTTTTATTCGCGTAATAACGGTATCGCCTTTCGCACTCACAAACTCCATTTGAATATCAGGGTATTTTTTATTTAATGCCTTGATAATTTCTTCCTGCCCTACTCCTGTCATATCGCTGACATGATGTTTTAACACTAATTCATGCGTCTGTTCATTGTATATCGTATTCCATGGCAAGGAATCAAGTATAGGTTTATCTACTGGCTTACTGGCAATAGAATCATGTGTTTCTGCAAAGGGCGGTTTCTTATCGCTGGTACAGGAATAAATAAATGTCACAAAAATAACAAATGACCATGCGTAAATTTTCATAAGAAATCTTTTATTGATTATGGAGTAGTAACAGCAACCGGAATTACTTTACCATTGAAAAATTTATGACCTGTAAGTGCAAAATCAGCAATATACTTACCCATTTCAAATGCCATAACAGGAGACTTATAATTTGGAAATGCTTCTTCAAGCATTTCTGTCTGCGCAGACCCTAAGGCTAGGCAGTTAAAATGAATATTGCGCTCGGTATATTCTACTGCCAGACACTCTGTAAGTGCGTGGAGAGCAGCTTTGCTTGCTGAATAGGCAGCAAGCCCTGGAAATTTAACACTTCCCATATAGCCTCCCATGCTACCTATATTGACAACATGAGCATTATCATTCATCAAGGGAAGCATATTCTGGATCATTTTAACATGTCCTAAAAGATTCGCCTGAAGCATGGCTGCAAAATCTATATGAGTAATCTCTGCAAATGGTTTATTAATCAATTGTCCTGCATTATTTATCAGGACATCAATAGACCCCGTTTTTTCCTTCACATAGGTTTGTAATGATCCATAGTCATCGTGCACAATGTCAAAAGTTGCGGGAAAAAGCTTGCAGTCCGGATTTAATCCCATTGCAATATCGTACAGTTTCTTTAGTTTATCTTCCGACCTGGCTAACGCTATAACCTCATGATCATTACTTTGAATCAATTCAAGCACAGCTTCAAATCCCACTCCACTGCTTACTCCTGTAATTAAGATCTTCATTCGTTAGTTGTTATAAAAGAATACAAAATTAAGAAAAAGATTCTTTATCCATAAAAAACACCAACTTAGAGTTAAGATTCAATTGCAGAGAATAATTGAAAAATGTAGATTTGCAGATTATATAAATCATGGAACATATTCTTGTAACTGGTGGTGCTGGTTTTATTGGGAGCAACCTGATTGCTTCATTATTACAAAGTAAAAAATACAAAATAACCTGTATCGATAATTTTGATGACTTTTATTCTATTGAACAAAAAGAATGGAATATAAAGCCTTTTCTTCCTAATCCTGATTTTTCCTTTATTCAGGGAGACATTAGAAATGCGGAAGATTTAAATCTTGCCAAAGAGGTAGATATTATTATCCACCTGGCAGCAAAGGCAGGTGTAAGACCAAGCATACAGAATCCATCACTATACTTGGATGTTAATATCAACGGAACGCAGGTATTACTTGAATATGCACATGCAAACGACATAAAGCGTTTTATTTTCGCTTCTTCCAGCAGCGTGTATGGCGTTAACGAACATTCGCCATGGATCGAGGAAGATACTTTATGTCCAATTAGTCCATACGCTTCTTCTAAGATTGCGGGTGAAATGCTAGGACATGTTTACAGTCACTTATATGGTATTCGTTTTTTAGCTCTCCGTTTCTTTACAGTATATGGCCCAGGACAGCGTCCCGACCTTGCTATTCATAAATTTTTTAAGTCTATTTCAGAAGAAAATGCGATCCCTGTTTATGGTGATGGCACAACCAGTCGCGATTATACTTTTGTAAATGATGCAGTAAAAGGAATTGTGGCAGCTTTAGACTATGACAGATCAAATTTTGAAATTATAAACATCGGGAATCATAATACCATTACCCTTAGAAAATTAATTACTGCAATTGAAGAAATTTGTGGTAAGACAGCTATTATTGATCGCTATTTAGAGCAGCCTGGAGATGTATCTACAACCTTTGCAGACATTTCTAAAGCACAGGAATATTTGAACTATGATCCCTCTACCTCACTTGAGGAAGGACTTTTATCTTTTTATAATTGGTTTAAAGGGTTTTACGCTGTAAAAGGTCTGAGACATTGAGAAGCAATTAAAGATCACCCTAATCATTTGGGTTTAACTCAATAGATTATTTAAAGAACAAAAGGAAAGAGGGTAATCATGTCTTATGAATACCCTCTTTCCTTTTGTTTTATTCGTTCCTTTTCGTATTATTGGTTAGGCATCAATTCCTTGAGAATTAATCTGTATCCAAAACTTGCAAATGTTCAATTCATTAGCATCACTTTCTTTATTCCTGTTCTTTCTTAACCAGTTCTGCCTCTTCTTCTGTTGGGAGAGGTTCAAATTCTTTGGACCGGTATACAAACCATAATCCCGGTAAAGATGCAAGGACGTTAATCATCCAGAATGTAAAGGTTATAAATACTGCCCAATTTTGATTGATATCAAATAATGAAGCTGCGTGAGCCATGAATAAATCTCTTACTCCTAACCCCGCTACCCCTATATTAACCAATGCGGCAATAGATGACATCAGAAAACTAAATAGATAAGGAGAAAATTTTCCTGTAAAGTCATGAGATAATAGTATAAAAATTACACTTAATATTTGCAGTGACTGTACGGTACCTGCCTTTATATGGCTTCGAAAAAAGTGTCGGGAATAGTCAGTAAAAAACCTTTTCATCACCAGGTAATAGATCAGGGTTCCTATTAACAGGGCCGCTATAGGCCAGGTTTTGGGTATTTGAATCTGAGGAATAAAGATGATTAGCGATACAGAGATAAAACCAACAGCCCAAAGGCCACTTAAACGGTCAAAGAAAAGTGCTAATAACAATCTTTTGGTAGGTAATTTATATTTCTTACGCAGTAAATACACTTTATATCCATCCCCTCCTATTCCTCCGGGTAAAAAAACATTGTAAAACATACCCAACAGATATAACCTGAAGTTAAACCCGAAAGAAAAGTCTAGTCCTATTGCTTTTAAAAAACCTAGTAATCGCCATGATGATACAATCTGAGATAATAAATAAGTAAAAAAGGCCAACAGGATGAACCATAAATTACTTGTTAAAAACAGACTCTTTACTTTATTAAAATCAATTTTCTGAAATACATAATAGATCAGAAGACAAGTGACAATAATTTTAAACGCAACCTTAGCGCTACTCCAGAGTTTCTTCTTGTCCATTAAATATTCGTCTGACCTGATATGTTTTTCTGTTCGTCCCTTCAAAGTAATTACGGATACTGATTTCTGCAATAATACCAATGGTGATGAGTTGAATACCTCCCAAAAGCAATATAAGCCCTAAAATCAATAATGGTTTTCCACCAATGTCATGACCAAGAAGCTTTAAGATGAGCAAATAAAAATTGATCAATAAGCCTAGTCCAAAAGATACAAAACCGAGTGTACCAAATAAATGCATGGGTTTCTGTATGTATTTTCCGAAAAAAACCATGGTAATCAAGTCTGCCATCACTTTGAATGTTCGACTCAGCCCATATTTAGATTTACCATACATCCGCGCATGATGTTTAACATCAACCTGAGTAATACTGGCGCCCTGAAGTTTAGCCAGTACAGGTATAAAACGATGAAGCTCTCCATAAATACCGAGATCCTCAGCAATTTCTCTTTTAAATACCTTTAACGTACATCCGTAGTCTTTAATATAAACACCTGTCATACGGCGAATGATGGCGTTAGCAATCATAGATGGAAATTTTCTCAGGAATGCGCCATCCTGACGATCCTTCCTGTTTCCAGCTACAACATCCCAATCTTCGTCAATCAGTTTTTCAAGCATTAAAGGAATATCAGTTGGGTCATTTTGTAAATCGCCATCCAATAGTGCAATGTATCGTCCTGTGGAATGTTCAATACCTGCTGTCATTGCAGTACTTTGTCCATAATTCCTCCGAAGCTCAACTAATATAATATGATCATCGGCATATTTACGAATCTCTTTTTGAGTTCCGTCAGATGATCCATCATCTACAAATACCACTTCATAACTAAGCGGACCTAGTGCATTCCTGATCGCATCCAGGAGAGGTAATATATTTTCTCTTTCGTTGAGGACTGTAATTACTACGGAAAGATCTTTCATTTCACTTTAAATAGTTTGAGATTATTTTCATAGGTTTTTACTAAAACCGCTTGGGGATTATTTAAATCCCTGTCAAAGGTAAGATAATACCCGGGCTTAGTATCAGCTTCAGTGGTTTGAATAATATCCATCCGCTCCCGCTCAATATAAAAAACAAGACGGTGATAAAATGGAATACTAAACACAGGTGGATCAAAATGGTAAAAGTAGAAGTTACTTCCTTTACTAATTTTACCCATTTCTATTGACGCAGCCTTATAATACTGACCTTCATTGTTTTGAGAACGATGTGGTAACACAAAAAAGCTAAAGGCGAGACGTATCATAAGAAGCAGGCCAACAAAGGCTAACAATTGATGTCTTTGAAAATTAAAGATTAAAAAGGTAAAGAAAGCACATCCCATAAACACGGTAATTACCTTAAATGGCAGATAATTCACATAAGCGTTCATTCCTATAAATAATGGAGCACAAACAGCAAGGGTAACCAGTATTCCTACAATCAGGAGAGTCGTTTCAAAAACATGGTTGAGCTTAGGGAAGTTATCTTTATAGGTGTAATATGCATGGCTCCAAATGATAAAAAGAAATGGATATAACATTAATAGATAACGAGGACGCGTTTCAGGCGACAACCAGTATACCCAGATATTGGAGAGAAAAGTTACACTGCAAAAAAGGAGAAATTCGTTCTTTCTTATCCCCTGAATGAAATTCTTATTCAGGCAAAATACGAGCAATAAACTAGCAGGTAAAAGATGGACAATGTGCTCAAAGGGAAAGGTAAGGATATGTTTAATACTGTACCAAAATCCGGTACGGATAGCGGTGCGCTGACTGCTTTGATCCCATATCGTACTAAAGTATCCTTCCAGATTAGCATTAAAGCGTGAATAGTTATAAAAGTAGGCCCATATAATAATAAGGCATAATAAACCGGAAACAATATGCTGCCAGCTGAATAACTTTTTAAAGTTCCTGGTATAAGTTAGAAAAGCGATTAAGGTAAAACCCTGAAATACGATAGATGGCAAGCCTTTGCTCAAAAAAGTAACGGATGTAATGAGATAGGAAATAAAAAAGAGCATAAACCACAACCTCTTTTGATAGAAATAAAGGATGCTCATAAACGCTATAAAGGTGAGCCATGAATAAAATATATCAATATGTCCCAACATAGAATCATATAGCAGCATCCGTCCGTTTACAAGAAAAAACAGACCGCTCAGCATGGCCATTCTTTTATCCTTAATGAAATAACTCACAGAAATATAAATCGTTATAGCAAATAAGAACATAGGAATTACTGCAGGGAGCCTGGTAATAAATTCCGAATAACTCCCGGATAGAAGATATAAGGAGGCCAGGATCCAATTATAAATAGGGGGTTTATTATAATAATAATCGCCTGCAATAGTTGGGACCGCATAATTTTTACTCAGGATCATTTCCAAAGCTACATTTGATCGTGTAGGCTCATCAGCAAATAGTGGTAAAAGACCTAAGTTTATTAAAAAGGCGGGAAGCGCCAAAAGGATAAACAAGAAAAATATTCTATTTGGGTGCCTATCTATATAATCTTCTATTTGCTTCATCATAATAGTCCTGCAAAGATAGAAAAGGATTGTAGGTTAAGAAATGAGGGTTGACTTATAATCTTACCTTATAAAGCCATAGTTAGTCCGGCAAAGAAGTTCCTTTTTGCTGCTGCATTAAAATATCTGCTCCCAAAAGCATTCAAATCATTTCCCAAACTATATAATTGATTTAAAATATTATCAGCACCTATAAAGATAGACAGATTTGTTTGAGCTGATGCTTTAAATTGGTAAGACGCTTTAGCTTGTAAGAGATGGTACTTTTTGGCATACGCTGTACCTGCATCATTTAATGGAATAGAAGATGTAAAGTTATGCTGAACAAACAAGCTGTAATTTTTAGGAAATCCCATACTTATAGAGGAAACCAGGACATGACGGGGAACCCCTGTTAAGCGATTGCCTGAATAATCAGCCTTTTCATCCTGATAGTTACTGAACGAAAAAGAGCTGAAGGTATAACTGTTTCTAAACTGTAAACTACGTAATAAGCCTGTCTTTTTTTCAGGAATGACCCAATACATAAGCTGTGACTCTATTCCACTTTGTTTGGTTCCCCCGGCATTAATAAAATATTCTGCATCTGTTTCATCAAGGCGCCTCACTATGGCATCAGTAAGATCAAATTTAAACAGTACTCCATCCCAATACAGACGGTTATTCCAGAGAGACATACGTAAACCCGTTTCATAATTCCATCCTGATTCAGGTTGAAGATTCGTATTAATAATCGTATTAGATGCTCTAACTTCTGCAATAGTGGGTGCTGAATAACCCCTACTCGTTGATGCCCTAAGCGCAAACATATCTGAAAGCTTATAGGACATAGCAAGGCGAGGCATAAACTGCGTATCAAATTTAACAGTGCTTAGCTCCGATTTACTTAAACCCAAAGCACCGTAATCATAATTGTAAAAGTTAATACTAGCTGCCGCTTCAAGTATTAGCCTTGAATTTATATCGAAACTTACGTGAGAAAATACAAATTGCTGATTGTTCGTTATTTGATCCGCAGAGCGCAGGGTTCCTTTAACCCCTCCCAGATTGCTATAATTACTAATATCTGATGTAGTACGTTGACCTTCGTATCCAATTTCCCAATCTATAGGAATCGATAAAACAGGCATACCTGAATATTGAAGGTAAGTCCTTAATCCGGCAGTCTGCTCTTTTCTCGTTTCATAATTCGTAATAAAGGGGTTTTTAAAGTCAGTAAAGGAACCCGTATACGAAATAACATGTTTAAAATTGCTACTGAGCTTTATCTCATGCTGCAATCCTACAAGGAGTGTTTTATTATAAATACCAGCCTTTTGCTCTTCAGCACCAGGATTATTACCTGAAGCTGGTCTGGAAGCCCTCGGGGTGGCAAGGAATTGCAGTTCTGTTAATCCTCCCGGAGTATGGTAACTCATGTCAGAATACAGAAATATTGCCTTAATTGAAGCATTAACCGAATAATTCCATTGCGGTAAGGCTTGTATATACTTTCTATCCAGCGCGCTGTTATTCCTGTACCCATCCGACTTCTGATAGGCCTGCTTAATAGCCAAATTTACTTTATCCCATTTTTTTTGAAGAGACAGATTCTGTTGAAACAAACCATAAGCCCCACCTACAAGGCTCCCTTTAACGGAGGAAGAATCTTCATCTGTCGTGTTAATTAAAACAACGCCTCCTGTATTTGCACCATAAACACTTGCCTCTGGTCCCTTTAAAATGGTCAATTGAGATACCCCCCCAGCATCCAATGCATTTAAATAAGTATTGCCGCCTGCATCAGTCAGGATAAAATCGTCAATATACATTTTTACATTACGGATCCCAAAAGGTGACCGAAGCAAACTACCCCTGATCGATAAACGATAACTTCCCGGAGATCGTTCTTCCATCCGTACACCAGGGATTGAATTTACAGCGGAAACCAATGACTGCGGTTGTTGTTCATCCAGCATCCTCTTGCCTAAAAAACCAACAGTAGATGGTAACCTCAATATAGGTTGCCTATTAAAATATGCCTTTATCTGCACTTCATCCAATCGCTCAATACTATCAGGGTCTTGAGCGATTGCGGATAAAGAGGTTATAAAGAAAGCTATAAAAAAGTATATACGCATGTAGATTTATTTTGCGGCTACCCGCCAGATCGTATTGCCTGCATCATCGGCCACTAATAATGCGCCATCTGGAGTTACAGCAACACTAACCGGACGACCGTATACATCATTCCCCCCCTTTTCAACTATGAATCCAGTTAAGAAATCTTCTAATTGCCCTGCAGGTTTACCATTTTTAAATGGAACAAACACCACTTTATACCCAGCAAGCGTAGAGCGGTTCCATGAACCATGCTGACCAATGAAAGCCCCATTTCGGTATTTTTCAGGAAATGATGTTAGATTATAAAATGCAAGACCTAAAGAAGCAGTATGGGCTCCAAGGTTTACGTCAGGCACTATTGCCTTTTTTACAAGCTCTGGATTCTCTCCTGCCCGTCTGGGATCCTCATGCTGTCCGAAATAAGAATAAGGCCAACCATAAAAACCACCATCCTTTAAGCCAGTAATATAATCGGGTACGAGATCATCTCCTAATTCATCGCGTTCATTTACGGAGGTCCATAATACCTTACTTACAGGATTCCAGGACATTCCTACCGGATTTCTTAATCCTGAAGCATATATACGTTCGCCGCTTCCATCTGGATTAATCTCCAGTATGTTAGCTCGCCTACTTTCATTCTGCATGCCATGTTCGGCTACATTACTTCCAGAACCTACTGAAATATAAATTTTAGAATTATTTGGGCTTGCTATTAAATTGCGGGTCCAGTGATTATTATACCCTCCTGCAGGCAAATCAAGAATCTTCTTTCCGGCACTAGTTATGTCTTCCTGGCCTTCTTTATACGGATACATCCACACGCCATCTGTATTGGCCACATAAAAAAAGTTGCCAATGATTAACATGCCGAATGGGCGGTTTAATCCTGATAAAAACACCTTCGAAACCTCCGGCTTTCCATCCTTATTCGTATCCCTAAACAATACTATTGAATTAGGACTGTCCCCTAAATTTTGTGATTTAGATTTCCCACTAATAACATCAGCAATTTTTTTTGATTCAGTGGTTGCCTGCGCTACAAAAACATCACCATTTGGTGCCACATAGATCCACCTTGGATTAGTTAAGCTACCGGCATATTTGGTTACCGTAAATCCAGCAGGTGCAATAGGCGTTTTACCTTCGGGCCAACCAATCACCCGATTATAGCTGGTTTTTGACTCTCCAGGAGAAGGTAATGTTGCACTTCCAGCTGTATCTTGAGTAGCTTCCTGCGGCTGACTTTGACTCTTATTCGGGCTACAGGCCATTAAGATTACGGTAACATAGACTACCAATGATATTTGCAAAATTCGCATAGTAAAGATTTTATAAAATACTGAACTATATACTTTTAACATTGTTTTGGTTTTTTATACCACAGCTACATTAAATCAATTATTTTCTAAAATATTAAACCTCACTATTCTCAGAGCTAGAACGACCTTTTAAACTTAATATACCCTTGCCTAACAGAAGTTTTGCTTCAATTTGCACAATACCAAATATCTTTAATAAAAGAACAAGCACGCACTAAAGCATTGTAAATCTTTCGATACAGTGATTCATATAAAAACAGCTCCTCTCGGCCCAATTATAATCTTCAATTCAAGTAATCTTTATAAAAAAAAAGATCCCGATATTTAATTGTAAACTTTCAATCAGTTGATTTTAATATAAAAACAGCATGCAGCACAGAATTGTAATCTCTCAATCAGTTGATCTTAATTTAAAGACAGGCACGCAGCACAGAATTATAATCTCTCAATCAGTTAATCTTAATATAAAGACAGGCACGCAGCACAGAATTATAAACTTTCATTTCAGTTGATCTTATAAAAGAACCAGGTTCTCAAATCCAATTGTAGCTTTCGATACAAAATACAGATAAGAACACCCCTTCGTTCCCACAATAAACAAAAATTATTGAGTAAGCTTTTCAATTAACCTTGCACTTTGCCTTGCCCCCTCTTGCAACCTGTCTGCAAAGAACCCCTTTACCTGATCAAAATGAGAAAGGTACCCATTCATATCACCATATTCAATAATCGATGCCCACTCCCGTACTGCAGAATGAAACTCCAGGTCATCTGCACGGATACTTTTATCATACAGAGCCGTCTGAATCGTTTCCTCCAAAAGGGCTTCATTTTTAAACAAATACTCAGCTATCCCTAGTCGTAAACGGAACGGAGGCGTTTGACAAATTAAATTTTCATACGGATTAACCCTCATCTGATACCAGGCATCTACCATAGCCAGCAAGCTCAAATGCGAATTTGGCATATAACTTCCAGCCTCTTCAGCCATTTTGAAATCCTTCATGATTTCCGGATCAAGTGTTATAAAATCTCGCAGCCCATGAAATACAAATTCACTCGCTGCCTTAATCCGCTGCCGAAAACTATCCTCTCTTTCGCAGATCATCATTTTAAATAGTTCTGATTCAGACTTCGCGTATTGTCTTACCTGTTTACGCGCATAAGGGTTTAAAATAGCAAGTCCAGCATAAACATGCGCTTTATAACTAAAAATCCGTAAAGTAGTCAGGATTTTCACATTGTCAATTCCATTCGAATACGCACCATGATCCCAGGGATAAAAACCTGCATTTTTCCATGCAGTACCCATACTCTCAAATCCCATATGTGTTACCGCTTGCGTATCAGCCATAATCTGGTCATGCATTTTGTAATCTGCAATTTCAATTATTTCAGATTCCAGAGCTTCAAATATTTGCATTGCCTGATGGTAAATAGCATCAGTAGCCCGATGTCTCACCACAATCAATTTTTGACCTTCTGTTGCAAACGCAGGACCATGTAAAGAATGACAAGTCACTATATGAACATCCGAAGGCAAATATTTTTCAAAGGCAGCAATCTCCGGAGTTTTCACAGAAGTTTGACCCGCTATGATACAACCATATTTTACCGAATCGGCTGTTTGAGCAACAACAGGTCCTATATTTGTTGCCTCAACGGAATATAATAGGAAGTCGGCCTTTCTTGCTACCGCTTTTGACGACTCTAAAATAGTGACAGAAGTACCCTCAAACTGTTCAGTTAGAAGATCATATCTTTCAGGAAGATCACTGCCAAATACCGTAAATCCTTTAGATGCCCACTTTCTAGCACAAACCGAACCCATGTCTCCTAAACCTATGATACCAATGTTCATACTGTAAATATATGCATAGATTTTAGATCTTATTTTTGCAAGTAATAACTTTAACTTATTATTGCTATTATAGAATTGATTTTCTTAAACAATTCATCTTTAATTAGAAATTCCAACACTATGAAAAATTCCTTTTTATTAGGACTGACACTTTCAAGCATACTAATATGCGGATCTTTTACTGATTTGAAAGCTCAAGACACCACAAAAGTAGCAGATCTAAGCTTAAACAGTCAATATAAAGATATGCTCAGCAAGTCCAGAACTCTGGATGGATATAAGCTGGTTAATCCAACACGTTTAACCAACTTATGGCGAAGCGCTACCGATTCCTTAAAACAAGAGCATAGGAAGCTTGCTCAGGTGCAGACTAAATTTAAAACCCTAACCACATCGGTCGAAGGTCTTAAAAAAAACCTAGCAACGAATGAGGAAGCATTAGCAGCATCTACTTCAAAATTAGACCAGGTAAGCTTTTTGGGCATGCCTGTAGATAAGTCTACCTACAATATGATCATGTGGGGTGCAGTTCTGGTACTTGGAATCGCTCTTTTAGTCAGCATATTCCAATCCATAGGTGCACGTAAAGAAGCAAGGTACCGTATTAAATTATTTGAAGAGCTTTCAGCAGAATTCCAAACATACAAGGTTAAAGCCAACGAAAGAGAAAAGAAATTAGCCCGCGAATTGCAGGATGAACGAAACAAACTAGACGACTTAGGACGCCGGGATTAACAAAACTATATTAACAAAATAAGGCTAAGCGTCTTTCAAAACTTAACAAGGCTTTTGTTCTATTCATTACAAAAAAAGACCATACTTAAAACAAGCATGGTCTTTTTTTATATCATATAAGCAACAAGTACTTACACTTTAATTTCAACTTCAACACCACTTGGCAATTCAAGTTTCATCAAAGCATCTACTGTCTTAGAGTTAGAACTGTAAATGTCAAGAAGTCTTTTATAAGCACATAATTCAAACTGCTCACGAGCCTTCTTGTTTACGTGTGGAGAACGCAATACTGTAAAAATTCTCTTTTCTGTTGGAAGGGGAATAGGACCACTCACTACTGCACCAGTAGGTTTTACAGTTTTAACGATTTTCTCAGCTGATTTATCAACCAAGTTGTAATCGTAAGATTTTAATTTAATTCTAATTCTTTGGCTCATTGTTATTTTTGTTAAGCCTTACTTAAGAGCTATTAGTTAAGTAAGGCGATTTGTTTTTATATTAATTATTCTTGCTACCTTTTACCTTAGCAATAACTTCTTCTTGAACACCACGTGGAGCTTCAGCATAGTGATCAAATTCCATAGTAGAGGTTGCACGTCCTGAAGTAATCGTACGTAACTGAGTTACATAACCAAACATTTCAGAAAGAGGCACTGTAGCTTTAATTACCTGAGCACCAGCACGAGAATCCATACCTAATAATTGACCACGACGACGGTTCATATCACCAATCACGTCACCCATATTTTCTTCCGGAGTAAGTATTTCTACCTTCATTATTGGCTCCATTAGAACTGGCTTACATTTTGGCAATGCTTCACGGAATGCAGAACGTGCACAGATTTCAAAAGACAAAGCATCTGAATCGACTGCGTGGAAAGATCCATCAATTAAACGAACTTTCATGTTCGGTAGAGGGAATCCTGCCAACACACCATTAGCCATGGCAGCAGCAAAACCTTTTTCTACAGAAGGAATAAATTCACGTGGAATAGAACCACCAGAAATTTCATTCACAAACTGAAGTCCGCCCTTTTCAAAGTCCTTATCAATAGGAGAGATAATAACCTGAATATCGGCAAATTTACCACGACCACCAGTTTGTTTCTTATATGTTTCACGGTGTTGAGCAGTACCAGTAATCGCTTCCTTGTAAGCTACTTGCGGTGCACCCTGATTCACTTCAACCTTGAATTCACGTTTCAAACGATCCATCAAAATATCTAAGTGAAGCTCACCCATACCTGAAATAACTGTTTGTCCTGTTTCCTCATCTGTCTTTACATGGAATGTAGGATCTTCTTCCGCCAACTTAGCTAAAGATAAACCTAATCTATCCATATCAGCCTGAGTTTTAGGTTCAATCGCTAAACCGATAACCGGCTCAGGGAAATTCATAGACTCAAGAACGATCGGGAACTTTTCATCACAAAGTGTATCACCTGTTTTGATATCCTTAAAACCAACTACAGCAGCAATATCACCAGCTCCAACATTAGGAATAGGATTTTGCTTGTTTGCATGCATTTGGAAGATACGGGAAATACGTTCTTTATTTCCTGATCTCATGTTATACACATAAGAACCGGCATCCAGATTACCTGAATAAACACGGATGAAACAAAGGCGACCTACGAAAGGATCAGTTGCAATTTTAAATGCTAAAGCTGCGAAAGGCTCAGTAACAGATGGTTTACGAACAATTTCCGCACCAGTATCAGGGTTAGTACCCACAATACCTTCAACGTCCATTGGTGAAGGAAGTAATTCCATCACGTAATCAAGCATCGTTTGAACACCCTTATTCTTGAAAGATGAACCACAAACCATAGGAACAATCTTTGCATCTAAAACAGCTTTACGTAAAGCATCAAGTACTTCGCGTTCAGTAATTGTTTCAGGAGCATCGAAAAATTTCTCCATTAAGGTTTCATCATATTCAGCAACAGATTCAAGCAATTTCTCTCTCCATTCAGTTGCTTCTTCAATCATATCTTCAGGAATAGGCACTTCAGTAAAGGTCATACCTTTATCATGCTCATTCCAAACGATACCACGGAAGTTAATCAGGTCAATTACGCCCTGAAAATGCTCTTCAGCACCAATTGGCAATTGCAATGGCACTGCGTTGCTACCCAACATTTCTTTAACCTGCTTAACTACATTTAAGAAGTCAGCTCCTGAACGGTCCATTTTGTTAACGAAGCCTATACGGGCAACATTATAGTTATTAGCAAGACGCCAGTTGGTTTCAGATTGAGGTTCAACACCATCAACTGCTGAAAAAAGAAATACTAATCCATCAAGTACACGTAATGAACGATTTACCTCTACAGTAAAATCCACGTGACCCGGTGTATCAATAATATTGATGTGATAGGAATGATCTCTGTATTTCCATTCCACAGTTGTAGCAGCGGAAGTGATCGTGATACCACGTTCCTGCTCCTGAGCCATCCAGTCCATAACTGCAGCACCTTCATGTACTTCACCTATTTTATGGCTAACCCCTGCGTAATAGAGGATACGCTCAGTTGTTGTGGTTTTACCCGCATCAATATGGGCAGCAATACCTATATTTCTTGTATATTTTAAATCTCTTGCCATTATGTTTTTATGATTCTCTAATTAAAAAAGGATTACATCAGTCTGCAAAACTAAACCAGACTGATGTAATTTATTTTAAATCTATGTAATCTTATTAATTAGAAACGGAAGTGAGAGAACGCCTTGTTAGCCTCAGCCATTTTGTGCGTATCTTCTTTCTTCTTTACAGCAGCACCTTCTCCTTTAGAAGCCGACATGATTTCACCTGCCAGTTTCTCCATCATGGTCTTTTCTCCACGACGACGGGAATACAAAATTAACCACTTCATTCCTAAAGCAATTTTGCGCTCTGCGCGAACTTCAGTAGGAACCTGGAAGTTTGCTCCACCTACACGGCGGGATTTAACTTCTACAGCTGGCATCACATTGTTTAATGCTTTTTTCCATGCTTCAAGGCCACTTTCACTTGTACGTTTTTCAACTAGTTCAACAGCATCGTAAAAGATTGAATAAGCAATTGATTTCTTTCCGTCGTACATCATGTTATTCACGAAACGGGTTACCATTACGTCATTGAACTTCGGATCAGGAAGGATAATTCTCTTTTTTGGTTTTGACTTTCTCATTTATATATCCTCCTTACTTATTTCTTTTTAGGCTTTCCTTTTGCAGGGGCTGCAGCTGCCTGTCCTGGTTTAGGACGTTTTGTACCATATTTTGAACGACGTTGATTTCTTCCAGCTACTCCTGAAGTATCTAATGCTCCACGGATGATGTGATAACGTACACCTGGTAAATCTTTAACACGTCCACCTCTGATCAATACGATAGAGTGTTCCTGCAAATTGTGTCCTTCTCCTGGAATATAAGCGTTCACTTCTTTTCCATTTGTTAAACGAACACGCGCAACTTTACGCATTGCTGAGTTTGGTTTTTTAGGGGTAGTAGTGTATACACGGGTACACACGCCTCTTCGCTGTGGACAGCTGTCCAACGCTGGGGATTTACTCTTATCCACCAGAGCTACTCTACCTTTCCTAACTAATTGTTGAATAGTAGGCATTTACGTTTTTTTGTTTTTAATTAAATTTACTTAATTGTATTGTCCTAAAAAGGAATGCAAAGGTAATAAGAAATTTATGATTATCAAGGGGTTGAACTATTATATTATGCGATTATATTTCGGTAAGTACTTGTACCATCGCTTAAAACCCTACCTATGCCGTTAATTATGCGCTATAAAGTGGAAATAGGTTTATAGAATAGCCCTCAAACAACTGAAACGCAATGATATCATCTACACATTATGGATACCCTTCTCGAAAAACTAAGGTACCAACTGGAAGTTGAATACGAGTACTGTTCGTTCTTTGTTCGTTGGAGCTGGCTTCGTGCTTCGACCCGAAACGGAGCACGAAGCCAGCTCCAAAGAACAAGGCAAGGTCTATATGCGGATTACTCTCCTAACCGACTCCTTCTCCTCCCGAATCCGTTTAGTTCTTAACCTGCCAGGTGTTATTATCGGTGTTGATATCCGGGTACGCTTCATCCGGATCAACTTTTACCGTTGCTATCTCTTCTGTAGAAGGATACTGAAAGGTCCAGCTCGCATCCCTTTGCCATATTTCCACAGGAAGCTTCACCCGGAAAATGTTACCACTCTTTGTAGTTATCTCTACAACAACCGGCATCACCATTTTATTCAGGTTCACCACCGTAATTAAGATACCATTTAAAGGGTCATTTTTAACGTAATTCACTCCTGTAATGCCTTGATCCAGCTCCCAGTTATTCAGAAACCAGCCACGCCAAAACCAATTCAGGTTTTCACCACTGCTGTTTTCCATGGTACGAAAGAAATCATCAGGAGTTGCATGTTTAAATGCCCAGCGGTCAATGTACAATTTGAAGGCACGATCAAAACGCTCCGGACCCAGTACATAATCCCTCAGCATAAACAGCGCTACAGCAGGTTTATAGTAAGAAAGATAGGTGATATTCTTTTCCTTTATATTGTCTGCACTATTCACAACCGGTTCAAAAGATGAGTCTGTTATTAAAGAAACCCATCTCCGTTTATTTTGTGCCCCTTTGTCATACTCACCTTCATTAAACGAGGTGGTCGAAAATTCATTTATAAATGTATTCAGCCCTTCATCCATCCATGGATACAAACGTTCGTTAGACCCCACTATCATTGGAAACCAGGTATGCCCGAATTCATGGTCTGTAACCCCCCATAGTGCTGAGGTACGGGCTTTACTCCCGCAAAATACAAGTCCCGGATATTCCATTCCGCCCACATTACTAGCTACATTTATGGCTACAGGATAGGGGTATTCCATCAACTTTGCCGAGTAATACTCTACAGATGCTTTAATATATTGTGTTGATCTTCCCCAGGCAAACTTACCGCTTGACTCTGCAGGATACGCCGAAACAGCCAGGGAAACTTTTCCGTCCGGCAAATTTATTCGCGCCGCATCAACCATAAAGGCAGATGAGGATGCCCAAGCCACATCCCTGGTATTTTCCATCCTAAACTCCCAGGTACGGGTTTCTTCGGAGGGTTTAATCGCATTGCGGGCATCTTTTTCCGATCTTATCATGACCGTTTTTTCACTTTCTGCCGCTTCATTCCATAGCTTAAGCTGATCGGCAGTAAAGACTTTATCCGGATTAAGCAATTGTCCGGAACAGGCTACCACATGATTTGCCGGCACAGTAATCGCAACATCGAAATTGCCATACTCCAGGTAAAACTCCGACGGACCAGTATATGGAATCGTATTCCAACCAGAAATATCATCATATACACAAAGTCGCGGATACCATTGCCCTAATGAAAAAACAGGACCATTGGTGGTTTCTAAGATTCCCATCCGATCGGAACCATATTCAGGAATGATGAAAGAAAATTCAATTTTAAGTTTAAGCTTCGTTTTAGATTTTAGTGCTTCGGGCAATAAAAGCTGCATCCTTGTATCATCAATCATGCAGTTAAGCTCTATTTCTTTGCCGTCGTCGGTCAACAACTTCGCCGACTTTACCTTGTAACCACCATCAAACACCTGTCCCTTTACTCCGCTTCGACTTCCTCCAAGGGGAACAATTGCCAATCCACGTGAACCTTGTTTATATAGGTTTTGATCCAACTGAAGCCAAATGAATTCCAGATTATCGGGACTATTGTTGGTATAGGTTATTATTTCAGAACCAGTTATGGTCTTTAATTTTTCATTCAAAGCAACTTGAATCTTATAGTCTGCCCGATTTTGCCAATAAGCATGTCCGGGTTTTCCCGAAGCCGAACGAGTTTCATTACCTGACGATCCATAGATTGACCCGGCGAAAGCTTCAGAATAATCATAAATACCAGTGTTCTTATTGTTCTTGCCGGAAGAGTTACCGCTTTGCTGAGCGATTGAATAAATGGATACGAAAGACAGAGAAAGAAAAAAAACGAGAATTTTTATAGAATACATAAAGGGGAATAACGGTCTATGATCATAGTAAAGATCATGCATAGTTAACGCAAAAATGATCTGAATATTTAAGCTAACCTAAAAAGATAAATAATTTATTGGAACAGCTCTTGATAACGGCTCTCATCGAACCCTAACAATACAGTATCACCCTGCTCAATAACAGGCCTTTTTATCAGGCTGGTCTTTTCTATCAACAGCGGAAAGGCTGTAGAGGCATCCACAACCGACTGCTGCGTTGTAGGATCTACGGTTCTCCAGGTGGTTCCTTTTTTATTGACCAAGGCCTCCCAGCCTACTTGTTTAGCCCATGAAGCCAGCTTCTCTTCCGAAACTACAACTTTTTTAAAGTCATGAAATTCATACGTTAATTTGTGTTCATCGAACCAGTTCAGTGCTTTCTGTACTGTACTACAGTTTTTGATTCCGTAAATATGTATCATCATTTATAGGTCGCTATTATTAAAACGGGTCATCGTTAGTTCAGGGCCAACGGTAACAAAACTTTCGATCATCTCTACCGAACGATCAATTAATGCGGGTAGTGCAGGACGCTCATCGTCATCGAAACCACTCAGCACATAGTCAATCTGACGCCCTTTAGGGAAATTGTCTGATATACCAAACCGAAGTCGAGCGTAATTAGATCCATTAAGAACAGATTCAATACTTTTAAGGCCATTATGACCGGCATTGCTTCCCTTTGGTTTGATTTTAACCTTGCCAAATGGAATGGCCAGATCGTCTACCAGGATCAGAATATTTTCAATCGGGATTTTGAGATCATTCATCCAATAATTAAGCGCTTTTCCGCTTAAGTTCATAAATGTGGTCGGTTTAATTACATAAACCTTTCTGCCTTTATGACTGTATTCCATGTAGTAAGCTAAACGGAGATTGGAAAAACTTATGCCTTCTTTTTTAGCAAGTGCGTCAGCAATCATAAACCCTATATTATGACGAGTATCTGCATACTCCTGTCCGATATTTCCAAGACCTACAATTAGGTATTTCATTCTACAAATGTAAATTAAAAGAGGAAATGAATAAACCAGCTATCTTTATAAGGTAGCTGGTTAAAAAAAAGAGGGGTTATCTCTACAGATAACCCCTCTTTTACGATTTTTACCGAATGCAAAAGATATTATTTACCCTTTACTGCATCCTGCTCTGCTTGTCTTAAAGCACGAGAAGTAGTTACAGATACGATAGTATCTTCTGGTGTATTGATTACATCATAACCCTTGAAATCTAAATCGCGTACACGTACTGCATGTCCAACATCCAATGTATTTATATTAACCTGAACGTATTGTGGCATGTCTGCAGGTAATGCTCTTACACGCAGTTTACGTAGTTTCTGAAATAGTTTACCACCCATTTTAACACCTGGAGATGTACCTGTTAATTGAACAGGAATCTGCATAACAATAGGTTTGTCAAGCTGAAGCTCCAAGAAATCAATATGTATGATCTGATCTGTTAAAGGATGGAATTGAGTATCCTGAATGATTGCCTGAGTAGTTACTCCGTCAATTTCAAGACCAACAAAACTTACATCTGAACTGAAGATCAAAAGTTTTAAGTCACTTGCCAAAACCGAAAAATGAGTCTGGCCTTTTCCACCATAAAGAACTGCAGGCACTTTACCTTCGTAACGCAATTCCTTTGCGTCGCGTTTCCCTACGTTCCCTCTAAGGGAACCGCTAATAGCGATAGTTTTCATATTTATATATTTATTGTTAGGTATTCAAATTTTGTTCTACACTGAATAATCCGCTTATAGATCCATGCTCATGTACTATTGAAATAGCTTTAGCAAAAAGATCTGCTGTAGAAAGGACTTTTATTTTATCAGAAGGTTGTTTTAAAGGAATCGTATCAGTAACAATCAGCTCTGTAAGGGCCGAATTTTCGATCGTTTCGTAGGCCTTACCTGAAAGCACGGGATGCGAACATACTGCTCTTACACTGCGTGCACCGTTTTTCATAATCAATTCCGCTGCCTTGGCGAGTGTTCCTGCCGTATCACAAATGTCGTCCATCAACACAATGTCCTGACCGGTTACATCTCCGATAATGGACATGGATTCAATTTCATTGGCTCTTTTACGCCGTTTATCACAAATCACTACTTCCGCATTAAAGAATTTAGCGAATGTACGTGCCCGGTATGAACCGCCCATATCAGGTGAAGCAATAGTAAGATGGGGTAAACTAAGACTCTTTATATAAGGGACAAAGATGACGGAAGCATCCAAATGATCTACAGGGATATCAAAAAATCCTTGTATCTGTGCGGCGTGCAAATCCATAGTCATGATCCGATGAGCTCCGGCAGCAGTAAGTAAATTAGCAACCAGCTTGGCACCAATCGCTACGCGTGGTTTGTCTTTACGATCCTGTCTTGCCATTCCAAAGTATGGCATCACAACCGTAATGTAATGGGCTGAAGCTCTTTTTGCTGCATCAATAAGCAACAAGAGTTCCATCAGGTTATCGTAAGGCTGATTTGTGGATTGAATAACGAATACATCACATCCGCGAATAGATTCATTATAAGAAGGTTGGAATTCTCCATCGCTGAAACGCGATGTAACAACATCACCAAGTTCGATTCCATAGGAACCTGCTATTTTAGCAGCTAGTGCTGTAGTGCCTGAGCCGGCGAATAACTTAACGGGATTGGATCTGAGTGGCATTTTAATCGTTCGGACAGTGGATCTTATGATTACTATATAAAGAACTCAAAATATTTTATTTATGACAACATAAATTCGAACTTTGAATTGAATGTACACTTTTCAAGCGATCAGAAAATCCGAATTGTTTGTTGCCCGACCAGGATTCGAACCTAGACAAACGATACCAAAAACCGTTGTACTACCTTTATACTATCGGGCAATCTTCCATTTATTAGTTTTTCCTTCTAAATGGAATGCAAATATAGGAGGATTAACCTGTTAATGCAACACATTTTTTCAAATAATAGTTATCTAGATGCATTTCGCTTTTACTGCTCCACTAACATCCTGTTTATCAAACACAAAAACTTTATAAAAAAACGTTTAAGAGTCAATATCAAATCTTCACAGAACAGCTGTATCAGGTATTGCACAAAATTGATTACTAAAATGTGTTAAACCTCTCCTGTAAAACTTGGTAATTAAATTCAATTCATTAATTTCGGGCTCGATATCGATACTGGTATAATATATGAATTACAATAAAATCAACAACCTCTTCGGCTGGCTATGTTTTATAATCGCTACTGCGACTTATATAATGACCGCAGAGCCCACAGCAAGTTTTTGGGATTGCGGTGAATTTATCGCTGCTGCTTATAAACTACAGATTGTTCACCAACCCGGTGCTCCATTATTTCTGATCCTTCAAAAGATATTTTCACTCCTTGCCGGGTCAGACGTAACCAAAGTAGCTTATTGGATGAATGTAGGATCAGCTCTTTCAAGCGGGGCAACTATCCTCTTTCTATTCTGGACCATCACAGCGCTTGCTAAAAAGGTGATCTATAAGACGGGAGAAGAATTAAAACCCGCTACGCTGATTACTATAATAGGATCTGGACTCGTAGGCGCACTTGCTTATGCTTTCTCTGATACCTTTTGGTTCTCTGCAGTTGAGTCTGAAGTATATGCCATGTCCTCTCTCTGTACAGCCATCGTATTTTGGGCTATACTGAAATGGGATGCACATGCTAATGAAGTTGGGGCAGACAAATGGCTTATATTTATTGCCTATGTAATAGGCCTGTCTATAGGAGTACATCTACTTAACCTGCTTGTAATACCGGCAATGGCTCTGGTATATTATTTCAAACGATCTAAACAACCTACAGGTAAGGGTAGTCTCCTTTCGTTATTTGCAGGGATTGTGATATTGGCAATTATCCAGTACGGCATTATCCAGTATTTGGTCAAATTTGCTGCTTACTTTGACTTGTTCTTTGTGAATACACTGGGCATGGGCTTCGGAAGTGGTGTATTTGTATTTGCTTTATTAGTGGTAGCTGCTACAACTTATGGAATCATTTACTCCATAAAAAGCGTCAAACCGCTATTAAATCTGGCTTTAATTTGTTTTGCCTTTATCATGTTGGGCTATAGCTCTTACGCCATGATTCTTGTACGTGCAAAAGCTAATCCAGCCTTAAATAATAGTGCCCCCGACAATGCATTTGCCTTTTTAAGTTACCTGAATAGGGAACAATATGGAGATCGTCCATTATTATATGGACAGTATTTCGATTCGCAGGTTACAAATTACGAACAGAACGATAATATATACCGGAAAGGTGATTCTAAATATGAAATTGCCGGCAGAAAGTTCTCAACTGAATATGATCGCAATACCCTCCTTCCGAGGATGTACAGCGACGACCCGCAACATGTAGGTTATTATCGCGACTGGATGAAGCTGGGAGAAACTGAAAAGCCCACTTTTTCTGATAACCTTGGTTTCCTGTTTTCATATCAAACTGGCTTTATGTATGCCCGCTATTTTCTTTGGAACTTTGCAGGTCGCCAGAACGATGATCAGGGACAAGGAAACTATACATCAGGAAACTGGATCTCAGGAATAAAACCAATAGACGCCTTAATTTTAGGCTCTCAGGATAACCTTCCTCCTAGCATTACCGAAAACAATGCGCATAACCGACTCTTTTTCCTTCCTCTTATATTGGGATTAATTGGTGCCTTCTGGCATTTCAAACGCAATCAAAAAGATGCAGGCGTAGTTGGGTTACTGTTCTTCTTTACGGGAATGGCCATTGTTTTATATCTGAATCAAAATCCACTCCAGCCAAGAGAACGTGATTATGCCTATGCCGGGTCTTTTTATGCATTTGCCATATGGATCGGTTTGGGGGTTACCGCTATTGCCAGCTGGCTGTCGAAGCGTATATCCGCCAAGGTTGCCGGCATCGGTGCCACCGTTATTGGTTTATTGGCTGCACCGGTATTAATGGCTTCACAGGAATGGGATGACCATGACCGCTCAGAAAAATTCACTACCCGCGATTTTGCAATCGATTATCTACAATCCTGCGCTCCAAACGCCATCCTCTTTACTTATGGGGATAACGATACCTACCCGCTTTGGTATGTACAGGAAGTGGAGGGTGTTCGCCCCGATGTGCGTATAGTAAACTTAAGTTTGCTGGGCACGGATTGGTACATCCGCCAGATGAAGGATAAGATCAACCAGGCAGAGCCGCTACCAATTACCATGCCTAATGCCAAGTTTGTTCAGGGAGTACGGGACGTGATCCGGTATTACGATTACAAATTGGCAGATCCTATTGAGATGAAGAGTCTTTTTGAAGTACTAACATCAGATAATGAGAACGATAAGTTCCCCGTTCAGCAGGATGGCACTAAAGAAAATATTCTTCCTACCAAAAGCTTTAAAATTACCATTGATCCGGCACAGGTACTGGCTACCAAAACAGTTAGTTTAGCTCTGAAAGATAGTATTACGCCTGTAATGGAATGGACCTATAACAAGAACTATGTAACCAAGACAGAATTGGCAATGATTGATATTCTTGCTCATAATGACTGGAAACGTCCTGTTTATTTTGCAGTTACGGTTCCTTCAAGCAATTATATAGGTTTGGATAAATACCTTTACAATGAAGGTTTTGCGTACCGGCTTTTACCTTTAAAAACTGCAGTAGCTGACTCTACGAAACAAGAGCCGGAACTTATTAATACCGATCAGATGTACAATAATCTGATCAATAAGTTTGTATGGGGTAACATGAAAAATGCCCATTACCTTGATCCTGAAACGACAAGGATGATCGCAACGGTAATCAAAAGCTTCAATACACTGGCAACCAAATTATATGAACAAGGTCGTATTACAGAAGCCAAAAAGGTAATAAACAAGTCTCTTGAAGTTGTTCCCGATAAAAATTATCTGTTTTACTATATCCTTCACCGGTATTATACAGCAGATCTGCTTTATAAGGTGGGTGAAACGAAGGCTGCAAACAAATTGGTTAAAAATACCAGTGACTATATCGGGGCGGAATTAGGATACCTTGGTGGATTGTCAAATAGCAGACAAAAGTTCGCGATGAACGATATTCAGTTAGGAATATCCGTTTACAATGAATTGCTCAAAATCACTGAGGCTAACAAACAAACAGCGCTTCATGCTGAAATTCAAAAACAATTTACAAACCTGCAAAGTAAACTTTCATTAAACTATTAGCAGCACGATTAGGAATAAACAAGAAAGGCCCTGAATATTCAGGGCCTTTCTTGTTTATTCCTAATCGTAATTTATTCAACTACCACTCCCATTGCACAGAATTTATCAATTCTTTCTGTTACAACCGTGTCAATATCTTTAGCCTTTAGTTCAGCTAACTCTTTCAGAATTCTTTCTTTCAGGATTCCACCCATCATCGCAGGGTTATAATGAGCACCCCCTAAAGGTTCTGGAATTATTCCGTCAATCAACCGATTCTTAAGCATGTCATCTGCAGTAAGCTTCAGACATTCTGCGGCACGCTCCTTAAAATCCCATGTGCGCCATAATATGGCTGAGCAATTTTCAGGGGAAATAACCGAATACCAGGAATGTTCCAACATCAGTACCTTATCCCCTATTCCAATTCCTAATGCACCACCTGATGCACCTTCCCCAATGATCACACAAATGACGGGAACTCTCAGAACAGACATTTCTAACAAGTTACGTGCAATAGCTTCGCCTTGGCCACGTTCTTCCGCTTCTAAACCGGGAAATGCTCCTGGAGTATCAATCAAAGTAATAACAGGTTTATTGAACTTTTCCGCCAGCTTCATCAGGCGGAGTGCTTTGCGATAACCTTCAGGATTAGCCATACCAAAATTACGAAACTGACGTAATTTCGTATTCGTACCCTTTTGATGACCAATGACCATCACAGTCTGCCCGCCAATAGATGCAAAGCCTCCAACTATTGCTTTATCGTCTTTAACAGTTCTATCACCATGCAGCTCAATGAAATCCTGACACATCATTTCGATGTATTGCAAGGTATAAGGTCTTTCTGGATGCCTGGAAATCTGTACCTTCTGCCAACCTGTAAGATTAGAATAGATCTGTTCTCTTGTCGTATTTAACTGTTGATTAAGCTCTTCAAGCGTTCCGCTCATATCAACTTTCGTCTTTTCAGCAATCTGCTGAACTTTCTCTATCTGCTGTAGAAGATCAGCTATAGGCTTTTCAAAATCAAAGGATGTAGTCATTTTCAAAAACAAATAATCAAGCTAAGGTAGGAAATTGAAGACAAAAATTATGGTTTAATCACATTCGATAAGAAAATAGTGAATTCTGTGCCTTTGTTTATTTCACTCTTCACTTCCATTTTCCCTCCATGCTTGCTGATAAGGTCCTTGCATATTAACAGTCCGAAACCCGAACCTGATTCTTTATGTGTTCCCCTTGTAGTAAAATAGTTCTTGCTTAATACTTTTTTTAACGCTTCATCAGTCATGCCCACGCCGCTATCGTGCACATGAACACAGAGCTCAGCGCCTTCCGTTACATAAATTTTCACAAAGCCCTTTTCAGTAAATTTGATTGAATTGGAGATCAGATTCCGGAAAACTACCTTCATCATTTCAAGGTCGCCCGATATGTTAACACGATCCTGAATATCATTTATGATAGTAATACCTTTTTTACTGGCCGAAATTTCCAGTTCATGACTGATCTCATTAATAAGGATTCTTAAATTGATTAGCTTTGATTCAATTTTCTGTCCAGCCATCTGACTCTTAATCCAGAACAATAGGTTATCCAGCAAGGTCAGGGATCTCACATACTGGGTATCCAAATCCTTCAAAAGTTGATTCATCTCATCAACACTCAAATAATCGCCATCAATAAGATCCAAAATCCCTTTCGTATTAGCCAGGGGCTGTCTGAGATCATGACTAATGATCGATAGAAGCTTATCTTTCATCTTGTTTGATTCCTCCAGACTGCTGTTCTGACCTGAGATTTCTTGATTCAAAGTCTTAAGAGAAAGAATATGACTTTGAATAACGATATTACTACTCATTAATTCCTTGCTGTAGGCTTTGATCTTTATATAATTCTTATACCATAAAAGTACGACTACAATAAATATAACAAGACCAAGACCTACCACTCCGAGAATCATGCTGACGTATTTTGCGTCCTGTTGTCCCTTAAGAATTTTCTTTTGAAATAAAAATCGCTCCTGCTCCTTTTCCCTTAGAATTTCCATAAAATTCATGGCGTAAACCTTTTCCTTCTCCAAAAGTTTCTGATGTCTTTGGATAAGCACCTGTTGCCACTCAATGACTTTCTCCAGTTTTTTTTGCTCTTTATATATAAGGCATAAACTACTAACGGCATCAATTTCCAGCTGCGCAGCTGAAATTGATCTGGAAGCAACTATGGAAGATTCAAGTAGGTTTTCTGCCGTTGCATAATCTTTCATTTTGATTGCAATGATTGCCAATTGATTTTTAACCAGCGCAATACCATAGTTATCTTTGTTCTTAATATCAAAAGCAAGGGCTCTTAAAAAATAGATCTTTGCATTATTAAACATTCCGGTACTGCTATTCACCAGTCCTATATTGTAACACGCCTTTTTTATACCATATTCATAATGAATTTTACTGGCATCAAGCAACGCCGCATTAAAATAGTTCATAGCAGCAACCTGATTACCCTGATTCATCAGTATTGATCCGAGGCTATTCTTCATATTAATGATATCCTCTTTCTTGCTTAATAAGGTGAAGTATTTCATCGCTATAATGGTCTGACGCTCTGCCTCTCTATAGTTACCACTCTCCATACTGATACTACCAATCTGTTGATTGGCTCTGGCAATATTCATGGAGTCACCATTTTTAGCGCTGATATTTAACGACTTATAATATAATGTTAAAGCACGTTTAAAATAACCATTCTGCTGATATATACCTGCTTCGGTTAACAGAGCTGTGGCAATTCCATTTTCATAATTATTATTTTCAGCCAGATAGGATGACTGATAAAGAATATCAAGCGCTCGGGTAATATTATTTCGCTTCACCTTAAATGCCAAATCATTCAAAGAATCAATAGTTTTGATTATAACACTGTTGGCTTTGGGATACTTTGCCATATCCGTACCGGCAGAACAATTAAGTACGGTTAGGCAGCAAATGCTGAAAATGATAGGTTTAAAATATTCTTTAATCACAATTTGTGTTTAAAACTGTTGGTTATCTTGCATTCGTATTAATAAGATCAAACCGTAATCTGCACATATTCTAAGTGCTTCATTACCGCCCGTATTTCTGAATAGGTCACTGCATCACCAAGTGCTCCTTTAATATCGTTAATGGATTCAGGATGATGTGCTTTAATATATTTTGCAATACTATTTGCCTTTTCTTCTGGCACCATTTCATGAATCCCAATAACCCCGGAGCCAATATAAAATGTTATATGGGATTCTATAGTACCTACACTGAGACTCCTTTCCGTAGCGATCTGCTGGATATTTTTTCCCGATCTAAACAAATCAAGAGAAACTTCCTTTGTATCAATTTTAACCTTCGTTTCCTTAAGTTTAATTTCCATAGGATGCCTGTCGATTCCCTTATTCTCACAGTATGAAGCGATCATCTCCAATATATCTTTTCCAAACGATTTTACTTTCGTTTTGCCTATTCCATTTATCTTCTCCAATTCTTCTGCTGTGGAAGGTAATTGCTCGACAAGCTCAATAAGTGATTTTTGAGGCAGCACAATATATACAGGAATATTCCGATCCGCTGCTATATCTGATCTCCATTTCCATAAAGTGGAATACAACTCAGCATGAACATTAGTAGTTATAGGGGGTTTCCGTGTTGCAGGAATGACCTTTAAGGAAGTTTCATAGTCAATATCCGCATTGGCTTTTGTCTTCAAATACCCCAGCGTATTAAACCCACGGAGGCCAAAACCCAAGGATGTCACTTTAATAAACACAGCCTTCTTTAGCCGCTCCGAAGCATCACCCAAACTCTTTTTTATAGCCTTGTTATCGGTTTCCAAACTAAACTTCCGAAAGGCCTCCTGAAGGATAACCTTTGTTTTCTCCACAAAATAAACACAAGCCTTTTTAACTCTTTCCTGTAGTACTTCATTTTCCTCAGGAATGTGGTCCTCCTGAAGTAATGACTGCAACTGTTTTTGAAAAGAAGCAGCTATCAGGTAGATTTCTTTCTCCGCGGCTTCTCTCATTTCCATCAAATCATCCGCAAGGGAAGGAGCAACGATCCGGTCATTATCCTGTACGATCTTCTGAAACTGAAAGAAATACTGCTTAATATCTTTATAGTCAAAGAGATCAAATAATAAGGATTGCTGAAATGAGATCTTGGAAAGATTCAGTTGCTTTTCGCCAGGCTCATTATTGCTCGCGTTACGAGTATACTCAGCAACAGTGCCATCTGTTTTTACACTTGAGGAGGAGATTGCTGAACTCAATACCATGCCTTCAAAGCTTTTGCAACGACTTAGCGCGACATAAACCTGCCCATGCGCAAATGCAGCATTCGCATCAATAATCGCACGTTCAAATGTTAAACCCTGACTTTTATGTATGGTTATTGCCCAGGCCAGTTTTAAAGGAAACTGACTAAAAGTACCAATTACACTTTCCACAACTTCTTTCGTTACAGGATTTAAGGTATATTTTATATTCTGCCATTCTGCCTTTTGCACGGCTATATCTAATTGGTCATCGGGACATTTAACATAAATGGTATCATCAGTTAAACGAATAACCTTTCCAATTTTACCATTATAAAATAGCTTTTCTCTGGAGTTGTCATTTTTAACAAACATGACCTGTGCCCCAACTTTAAGTTCAAGATCAACAACCGTAGGATAGGAATATTCAGGAAAATCCTGTTCAACCTCAGCTATAAACGTTTGGACTTTCACCTTAAGCTGAAGGAGTTTCTTCACATTTATTTCCTGTGCAAGATTATTATGCGTTGTCAATGTAATATAACCCTGTTCATCCGGCGGATTGAACCCTGGAATGTATCTTTCATTCAATTTATCCAATACAGTCGCATCAATTGCATTTTCGCGAATACGATTCAAAAGATCAATAAAAGCGGTGTCAGACTGTCTGTAGATATGTTTTAACTCAATACTAACCGGTAAACTTCTTTTAAGAGCTTTACTGTTAAAAAAATAAAGATTAGGATAGTAGTCCTTGAGGATCTGCCAGTCATCCTGCTTAACGACTGGCGAAAGCTGATGCAGATCACCAATCATTAATAATTGTAATCCACCAAAAGGTTTAGAGTGATCCTTATACCGGCGCAACACTTCATCGATTCCGTCCAATGTATCCGCCCTAACCATACTAATTTCGTCGATAACTAAAAGATCGAGACTCCTAATCAGATTAATTTTTTCTTTATGAAATCTATTGGCATTAAAAGAGGTATTTCTTTTCTGAGGAGGATTACCAGCATCTTCGGGGATGTAAGGACCAAATGGTAATTGGAAAAACGAGTGAATAGTCACCCCGCCTGCATTGATCGCTGCCACCCCTGTTGGAGCAACAATAGCCATCCGCTTCACCGAATATTTTTTTAGCTCATGTAAAAAGGTGGTTTTTCCAGTTCCTGCTTTGCCTGTTAAAAAAATATTTTTATCTGTAAATTGCACAAAATCAGACGCTAATTGCAATTGAACATTGCTTTCCATATCAATACACTAAAATATTTTTAAAGCTCAGGTAACTATAAATTATAAAGTGCAATATAGGCAAATATTGTCATTTGAAACTGATATTAATTGGAGGATTGCCTGGATTGTTCTGCTATCGTTTTCAATTACAAGACAATCCTTTTATATGCTTAAAGGTTTAATATCTTTACACCTTAAGTTTTTTAAAATATGACAAAAGGTTTTTTTAATGTCCCAACACCGGTAAATGAACCGGTAAAAAACTATAGTCCGGGTAGCCCTGAACGATCTTACTTAAAAGAAGCAATTTCTGTAGCCTATTCTCAACAGGCCGATATACCCATGTACATCGGTGGAGAAGAAGTGCGCACTGGTAATAAATTAGCGATAAGGCCTCCCCACAATCACCAATTTGTGCTAGGACACTTTCATCAGGGTGATAAAACGCACGTAAAACAGGCCATAGATGCTGCATTAGCAGCAAAGGCTGGCTGGGAAAATCTAGCCTGGGAACAAAGGGCTGCTATTTTCCTTAAAGCTGCCGACCTTATAGCAGGTCCTTACCGCTATAAATTGAATGCGGCAACCATGCTTGGCCAGTCTAAAAACGCCTATCAGGCAGAAATTGATTCCGCATGTGAGCTTATTGACTTCCTTCGTTTCAATGTAAAGTACATGACCGACATCTATGCGCAACAACCCGTTTCTTCAAAAGGAACATGGAATCGCTTAGAACAACGTCCCCTCGAAGGATTCATATTTGCATTAACTCCCTTTAACTTCACTGCCATTGCAGGAAATCTTCCTACAGCTCCTGCCTTGATGGGTAATGTGGTCGTATGGAAGCCCGCTAACACCCAGGTTTATGCAGCAAGCGTAATTATGGAAGTACTTAAGGAAGCCGGTTTGCCCGATGGCGTAATTAACCTGATTTATGTATCCGGACCTGATGCAGGGGAAATTATTTTTCAACACCCAGACTTTGCCGGTATTCATTTTACCGGATCAACAGCCGTATTTCAAAACATCTGGAAAACAATTGGAAACTCCATTCATAAATACAAGACCTACCCCCGTATTGTAGGCGAAACTGGTGGTAAGGATTATATCTTTGTTCATGGATCTGCCAATCTTAAAGTTGCCAATACAGCACTCGTTAGAGGAGCCTTTGAATATCAGGGACAAAAATGCTCTGCTGCATCCCGGGCTTATGTAGCGAAATCGATCTGGCCTGAACTTAAAAAGCTTTTGGTTTGTGATCTTGCTAGTTTGAAAGTTGGACCTGTCGAAGATTTCAGAAACTTTATTAATGCTGTTATCGACGAAAAATCTTTTGACAAATTAGCAGCTGCTATTGATCAGGCAAAAGCAGATCCAGGTGTAGAGATCATCGCTGGTGGAAAATACGATAAGTCTAAAGGCTATTTTATAGATCCCACTATTCTCGTCACTCAAGATCCTTCTTCAGTGACCATGTGTGAAGAGATCTTCGGCCCTGTTCTTACCCTCTATGTTTATGATGACGAAAAGTTGGATGAAACTATTGAGCTGCTTGACAAGACTTCTATTTATGCACTTACCGGCGCAATCATCGCTTCGGATCGGTATGTGATTGAAAAATTGACCACTGCCCTTCGGAATTCTGCAGGCAACTTCTACATTAATGATAAATGTACTGGAGCTGTTGTAGGACAGCAGCCTTTTGGTGGTGCCAGAGGTTCTGGCACGAATGACAAAGCAGGTTCTATGATCAACTTGTTGCGCTGGGTTTCTCCCAGAACGATAAAAGAAACTTTAGATCCGGCTACAGATTACCGTTATTCTTTTCACGAAGACGATTAGCTCAATCTTGGTTATATTTAAACCAGTTTATATATATAAAAGAGAATGCACCCTAATCGGAGCATCCTCTTTTATTTTAAGCCTTCCCCTACTGAAATATTAATATTTCTTTGCTGGAGTTTTTACAGTTGTTTTTGACGCGGGAGTTGTAGTAGTCACCTTCTTAGTCATTTTCTTGTGAGACATTGTTTTGTGCGCTACTGGTTTTGATGTTGTAGTACTAGGTGTAGTTTGCGCAAATGCACCTACTGAGGATGCAACAAATGCTAATGCTAAAATTAATCTTTTCATGATATATACTATGTTTGTTATTTGATATCTCAAAGTTCCAAACGGTACATGAAGATTGAATGAAGACAAAAGCTATTTCGGAAAAATAATATTCACCTGAGTTCCTTTACCCTTTTCGGATTGAATATCAAGCTCCAGGTGATGAAAACTAGCTATACTTTGTGCAATAGACAGGCCTAAACCGTAACTATCTTCCTTTTTTGACTGAAACTTTTCAAATCGTTGGAAAGCATTTTTTACCTGATTCAGCAGCATTCCCTGACCTGAATCTCGCACAGTAAGCATAAATTGACCATTTGCATGATTCCCATTAATGGAAACTGATCCAGAGTGACGATTGTACTTGATCGCATTATTCACGATATTCATTAACAACGTATGAAACAAGTAACGGTTACCTTTAAAAGCATGATCTTCCTGCAGGTCAATTGTAAACTTTAAATCCATAGTCACCAAACGGTCTTCCATTTCCTCATAAACTTCGTCCACAACCTCCTTTACAGAGATCGTATGCAGCTTATCATATTGATTATTCTCCACTTTAGAAATCAACAAGAGACTATTAATAATTGATTTCAGACGAGTAAGTGTTTTTAAACAAGCAAATATTTTTGTCTCCCCTGCTGCAGATAACTTTTCGTCATTCAGCAGATTCTCCAATCTGGTGCTTAGTATCGTGATGGGTGTCAATAATTCATGCGAAACATTAGCGATAAATTCCTTTTCCCGGCTAAACATATCCGCCATTTTCTTCATCAGGGAGCTGATACTTTGATCCAGAATCCTAAAATCTTCTGTAGTAGTTTTAATACCCTCATAATTAAAGCTGATCGGATCGTTTACCTTATTGAGTTTCTGATCAATGATCTTGTAAAAAGGTGCTAGCAGAAATCCCGTAAATGCTAAATCAGTTACAGAGGTCAATATAATGGAGGCCAAAAGGATAAAAAAGGTATACATGGAAATGGTATGCTCCAGCTGCCCCAACGTAGAAGTCGTTTCGCCAAGCTCCAGTAAGTAGTTTTTGCCTTTATAAGTAAATTCCGCTATTAAAATCTGATACTCTTCGTCACTGCCCTCAATGGTACGGTTCCCCTGTCGGAAGTACTGTTTGGGTTTGATCAGATGAGCCGGTCCCCTCTTTAGTATAATATATTCCTCCTTTAGTAAGTTATAATCAGTAAAAGTTCCCTGTTGGGTTAACAGGTCATTAATCTCCATTGAAGAAAGATTCGAAATGAGTTTACTTTTTTTATGCAGGAGACGCTGTTGAATATGGTGGACTGAGATCCTGTTAATAGAAACTAGAATAAGCCCAGCCATGATCGTAATAATAACAACCTTAGTTAACGTATTATAAAAAGCGAGTTTTAGCTGCAGTTTCATCCGCCTACATTTATTCTATAACCAATACTTCTTACGGTTTCAAACCATTCATTAGGAGCAAACACAGATAGCTTCTTCCGTAGATTTTTGACATGCACATCTACATAATTTGAATCGGCATTGATCTCCAGAATATCTCCCCACACATGTTCAGTAAGGTTAATACGGGAAATTACCCTATTTTTATTCAATACCAGGTAATTAAAAATCTCAAATTCTTTTGCCGTTAAGCTTAAACGCTGCTGGTTAAAACTAACTTCATGATTTCTAATATCAAGTATAAAACCATGTACATTCACTTCATTCATCTTCAGGTTATGTTTCCTCCGGATGATAGCATGCATTCTGGCCAAAAGCTCCGTTAAGGAAAAGGGTTTTGGCAGATAATCATCCGCTCCAGCCTCTAAGCCCTTAATGCGATCTTCCACGTCTCCCCTGGCAGTAAGGATAATCACGGCATCTTCACGCCCTTTTAACTTTTTGAGCTGATGCAGCAATTCAAAACCATCTCCTCCAGGCAGACCCAGGTCTAATAGTATAAAATCATATGTATTTTCAGCTATTTTATCTTCAGCAGACGATTTCTTCCAGGCATTTTCAATAGAGTAACCTTCCTTACGAAAAAACTCAGTCATCTCTAGGGCCAGATTCTTTTCGTCCTCTACAATCAGGATTTTCATGGTCTCAATATTACGCAAAAAACTGTTTTCATTCTGATAATTTACCTAAAGATTCCCTTTGAAATAAAAGGTATTATTTTAATTCTCTGCATACAGATTCAGTTGATTTAAAGCCTGTTTTTTTTTTCTGTTAACGCTTGGGAACTAAAAACAGATCACCCAAAACTTTTATAAAGACGAAATATACTCTTGATTTGTCCTAGCATAAACCAACCCTAATAGCCTTTATCTATACATATTCCCTGATTTTTACTTCAATTAACACCCCGCATCTTTTGTCTACTCATAATCTTCATTAATACCCCATTAGTCCAGCCAAATCCATCCTGAGTCGGATACTCCCCTCCCCCTGCGGTCAATGTCGTATCCATCACATTATACTTCTCAAGCAGTTTTCCGGTTTTATTAAAAACACGGATATTCTGCTGACTCCAGCGTTTAGCAATTTCGCGCGAAAGATCTTCTTTTTTATAATTGGATAATCCGGCTATAGCCATCCATTGCAAAGGAGCCCAGCCATTTGGCGAATCCCATTGTTGTCCAGTATCAGCAAGTGTAGTAACTAGACCCCCAAGCTTTAAAAACCTATTCTGAATCATCAGCGAAACACTATCTGCCTGCCCAAGGGAGGCCATATTGAAGAACAAAGGATATACGCCGGCCAGACTAACAGCTGGGGTCATTTTAGAAGCTTTCCAATCATAGTCCCTAAACCACCCGGAGCCCTGATCCCAGCAATACTTAACAATTGCCTTCTTCCGCTTTTCTGCAGATTGAATCATAAACTCCCCTGCTTTTTTATCACTGCTTGTCCTGTAAGATCGGGCGAGCATCATTTCCATGTGGTATAAAAGGCAATTCAGATCGACAGGTATTATATCAGTAGTATGAATCGTTTTTAATGTTTTACCATCAGAAAGCCATCGGCTGCTATAGTCCCAACCAGATTCTGCTCCTGAGCGCAAATGCCTGTACACCTCTTTTTGGGACAATTTACTTTGAGCAGCAGCGGTTATATCTTCAGTGTATGCTTCTTCACGAGGCCAGTTACCTGCATCATAATATCGGTTTAGCTTTTCACCTCCAGGCATATATACTACATGTAAGCTGGCACCCTCTTTTGCTCCCTTATCATCCATCCAAAAATGATATTCCCTTTCCAGCGCATCTTTATTTGAGGCAAGCACAGAATCACTTTTAAGCTTCTTATTATCCATCAACAACTTCAGCATCAGGGAGAAATAGGGGGGCTGCGAACGGGTTAAATAATAGGTCCGGTTTCCATTAGGAACAAAGCCGTAGGTACGTATCAAATAAGCGAAGTTATTAACCATATTTTCTATGAGATCCACCCGCTGACTTTCTTCCAGACCAAGCATGGTGAAATAAGAATCCCAATAATACACTTCACGGAACCTTCCTCCCGGTACGATATAAGGCTGAGGTAGTGCAATCAGTGAACTGTATTGATTATACTTATCCGGCCGGCGTTTTAAAACATCCCACAAGGTGTTAATATGAGCCTCAACACCCGCATTTATATCACTCTTATAATTTTCTGCAGCCTTCTCTGGTAAAGTAAAGTTTTGTTCTACAAACGTTTTCAGATTAAATCCGCTTTTTGTCTTCTGCTGTTCATAGTCCTTTAATATATCCGCCGGATCTCTATTAGGGATACAATCCGGAAAGGTTTTGCTATCAGAAAACAAATGACTTACTTGTACTGCACCAAACAAACCAGGATATAGGTCCATTGGTGACTTATCTTTCATCTGCACATTTTGTCTGCAGGAAGCCATCACAAATAACAGTAATACAAAAACGAGTTTGGAATGAACATGCATAAATTATAGCGATTTATATGAAACAGTAAATGTAGGATAAACACCAGGTTGATCGATAAAAAACACACCTTCTGATAGCACGGATCCTAATGAGATTGTCCCTAATGTAAAGTAAAAATTATGTATTTTTATATGCCAGTTGTAATCTTATGATTGCTTTAAAACCATATTTAAAGGTAGTTTTAATTGTACTACATATTTTTTATTTAGAAAGCCAAATCGCTTGTGCTCAGGAATTTTATTTTCTAAATCAGAAAAAACAACTATCCATAGCTTTTAAATTGGTTAAAAACCTGATCGTTATCCCAGTAAAGATCAACCAAAAAGGGCCATATAACTTTTTACTTGATACAGGAATAGGGATGTGCCTAATCACCAATCCCTCGTTAATTGATTCATTAAAATTGAAGAACCTGGGGTCGATCAGAATAACCGGCTTTGGTCAGGGAGATGAACTGAGAGCATCCATTGCTCCGAAAATCTCTATGCAGATTGGAAAAACAAGAACGGACTCTATCCCTGCAATTATATTAAATAATGACCTTTTAGAACTATCCGAAACATTAGGTATTCCTATTTATGGACTAATTGGCTATGATTTCTTTAATAGTTTTATAGTAGAAATAAGATATTCAACACAACGATTGGTCCTTCACCCTTTTGAACAAGGTTTTAAAGAGAGGAAACACATCCTCATCCCCATATCTTTAGAAGAAAAAAAGCCTTATGTCTTTGTTACTATGAAATCCGATAATGGCACCACCATTCCTCTTAAATTAATCATTGATACAGGAGCCGGCCATGCCATTTCTTTAGAAAATTATAATGGAAAATCTTTCCTTTTACCCAAAAAAAACATCAAGGCCAATCTGGGAGTTGGGCTTTTGGGACCTATAAACGGACATATTGCCCGGATTAAAAACTTAAAGATTAGCAAATTCACGCTTAATGATGTGGTATCTTCTTTTCCAGAATATAATGAAACGGTAAAAGGATTTGTATACCCTAATAGAAACGGAAACTTGGGTAATCCTGTTCTTAAAAAATTTCAGGTAACTTTTGATTATAGCCGCAATCGCATCTATCTGAAACCATCCAGCCACTTTAAAGAACCTTTTGAACACGACATGAGCGGTCTTGAATTAATCACTATAGGCCCTGACTTTAAAAGGATCTTCATCAGTCGGGTTGAACCTCTTTCAGCTGGGGAAGACGTTGGCTTGCGTAGCGAAGATGAAATACTAAGCATAGATTTTAAACCGGTAAAAGAAATAGGATTAGAAGAAATCAATGCCCTTTTTAGTTCAAAGGATAATAGAAGTTTTATATTAAACATCCTGAGCAAAGGCACAAATAACAGGTACATTATTCTAAAATTAAAAAAGAGAATCTAGTAGAAAACAATCAGTCTCAGGTTCACTTTCTTGTTGTGCTATCTGAAGAGAAAGTTTTCTCGATACTTTACCGGATATTTCTGAATTTCTATAGCAATAAAACTAAATTTAAATTACACACCTGCTTATTAAGCATATTTTATTTAAACAACTTTAATCCGGACACTGAGTCTTATTTCAAAATCGCATATATGTTACTATTGTCATATTAAAACAAATACCTGTTTAAACATCTATTGTTCATTTCTTAACCCTATGTTTGCCTCATAAATAACAAAAAAATGAAATTAGCACCCGTATTAGCCCTAGCAGCAATTGCTTTATTTTCCGCATTTAAGCCAGCTTTAAAATCAGAAACTTTTATTATTGATACCAAAGCATCATCAATTGCATGGCATGCTGAAAAAGTAACAGGAAAACATAACGGAACAATTAAGTTAGCATCAGGAAACCTAGTTTTTAACGGAAGCAATCTTCAAGGTGGATCTTTCATAACAGATATGAAAACAATCTCTGTTACCGATCTTGAAGGCGAATACAAAACAAAATTAGAAGGTCATTTAAATGCAGAAGATTTCTTCGGAACTGCAAAATATGGCACCTCAAATTTCAACATTACCAAAGTTACACCAGCAGGCGCAAACCAGGTTACAATTACTGGAACTCTAACGATCAAAGGAATCACTAAACCATTGTCATTTCCTGCAATCGTAAAAAGAGAAAAAAATGCAGTAGTCGCAGTAGCACAAAATGTTAAGATTGACAGAACACAATATGATATCCGTTATAATTCAAAAAGCTTTTTCGCCAGTATTGGTGACAAGGCTATAAGTGATGAATTTACGTTGTCTATCAATCTTGTAGCCAAGAAATAATAAGTCAAACTAAAATAAAGAGGCCTTATAGGCCTCTTTATTTTTAAACCTTCTTGATTTTAAAACTTCCATCTATTTCTTCTACCCTACCCAAAGCACCACTTTTAGCATGGTAAAAGAGGCACAACCAATTCTCTTCAGCAGCTAGCTTACCATAGTGGCTACGCAATTCCAAAGATCTCGCTCCATCATAATCATACTTTGCTTTAAACTTTCGAAGTAACTGTTCCGGTTCCGGTAATATATCTGCTCCATAAAAGGCTTTATCCCCATTCTCATTCAGCAGAAAGACCTGGTGATACTTACAATGTCCTCCAGTTACCTCATAACTGATCTGATCGGTTAAAGCTCCATCTCCTTCTATAAAACGGATACTTCCACTGCGCTGAACAATATCAAAAATATCAGTGTGATAAGAGGCCGACTCGCCACTATATGCCGTTTCCCACTCATCTCTATTGATCACATATTCGGCATGAGGGAAAGACAACTGCCATTTGCCATCATTCTCATACACCATCCCTGCAGCATGATCAAAGTGAAGATGGGACATCAGCACCATACTTACATCATCAGGATCGTATCCAGCCTTTCGGATATTTTCATGAATAACCAGCTTGCCGGCTTCGTTTTTATAACCTAACCCAGTATCTAATAAGATCAGCTTACCGGCTATTTCAACTAAAAAAGGTTGCACATAAATAAATAAGGAAGCAGGCCTGTCTTTAGGATTATCTGTTTCAGGATTAAATGGAATAAATTTTTTAGAGCTATCTACGGAATAGGAACCCTCAGTCAATGCGTATACTTTCACGGTAAATTGTATGAGTTGACAATGAATTGCTTATAAACAGGTGAGGGTAAAATAGCGTTTTAAATAGTATCTTTACCCCACAACCTAAACAAAGATATGCAAAAAAGGTGGGCAGAACAGGAGTTAAAGGACCTGAAAGCTGTTAAGGAACTTCAGGATCAACTTAATATTGACGAAGTTCTGGCAACGCTGCTGGTAAACAGGAATATTACTTCATTTGAAGATGCCCGAAGTTTCTTCAGACCGGAATTAGCGCAGCTACATGATCCCTTTTTAATGAAAGGAATGGATATTGCTGTGAGCCGGATTCAACAAGCACTCCTTTCAAAGGAAAAGATTTTGATCTATGGCGATTATGACGTAGATGGTACCACCTCCGTTGCACTTGTATTTGGTTTTTTTCGTAAGTATCATTATCACATAGACTATTATATCCCCGACCGTTATAAAGAAGGTTATGGCATCTCTACCGAAGGAATTGATTATGCCCATAAAAATGGCATCAGCTTAATCATAGCATTAGATTGTGGTATCAAATCCGTTGATAAGGTAGAATACGCTAATAGTTTACATATAGATTTTATCATCTGCGACCATCATCTACCGGGATGTATTATTCCGGATGCAGTTGCCGTACTCGACCCTAAACAGCCAGACTGCTCTTATCCATATAAAGAACTTTCCGGATGTGGTATAGGATTTAAGCTGGTACAGGCTTTTGCCATGGAAAACAGCATCCCTTTTCAAGAGCTTGAATGTTATCTGGACCTTGTAGTAGTCAGTATTGCATCTGACATTGTTCCTATAACAGGAGAAAACAGGGTACTTGCTAAATTTGGACTTAAACGTTTGAATACCTCACCATGCCACGGCATGGCCGCATTGATTGAAATAACAGGTAAAAAACAATATACCATATCCGATGTGGTGTTTACCCTCGGACCAAGGATCAATGCTTCAGGAAGAATAGATGATGCCCGGCATTCCGTAAATTTGCTGATCTCCGAAAACAGAGATATCGCACGCGCACATAGTCATATCATCAATATCAAAAACACGGAACGAAAAGAGCATGATGCCTCCATTACAGAGCAGGCTCTTGCTATGATTGCTGCCGACCCTAATCTATTGAAGCGAAAAACTACCGTTGTTTATAATGAAGGATGGCATAAAGGCGTTATTGGAATAGTAGCTTCCAGGCTAACAGAAAAATATTACCGGCCAACTATTGTACTTACACAGTCGAACGGACAGGTTTCAGGATCTGCGCGCTCTGTTATTGGATTCGACCTCTATGAGGCCTTAAATTCATGTAGCGACTTATTCGAACAATTTGGAGGTCATAAATATGCTGCCGGTATTACACTCAAAACAGAAAACATTCTTGCCCTGCAGGAAAGATTTGAAGATGTGGTATCAAAAACAATTCCTGACGAACTTTTGGTACAGGAGTTAGTCATAGACGCTAAGCTCCAGCTTGAAAAAATTGACGGTAAGTTTTTTAGAGTATTAAATCAGTTCGCTCCATTTGGACCGCTAAATTCTACACCCATCTTTATAAGTGAACAAGTAACATGTATAGGACATGCCCTTGTAGTAGGAAACAATCATATTAAAATGACTGTTAAACAAGGAGATTCAAAGCCATTTGATTGCATTGGATTTGGCTTAGGGGAGTCACTCGATATCATTAATGAAAATCAGGAATTTGATATTTGTTATACCATTGAGGAGAACGTTTGGAAAGAAAAACGTTCCATCCAGTTAAATTTGAAGGGTGTAAGACGAACACCTCAGCACCAATAAAATGATACTTAGAGCAGAAAACTTAGTTAAAAAATACAAACAGCGTACTGTTGTAGATCACGTTTCCTTTCAGGTAGCACAGGGAGAAATAGTAGGTCTGCTAGGTCCTAACGGAGCAGGTAAGACCACATCATTCTATATGATTGTGGGATTAATAAAGCCTAATGAAGGGAATGTTTATCTGGAGACGGAAGACATCACAGGCGACCCCATGTACCGCAGGGCACAAAAAGGGATAGGATACCTTGCCCAGGAGGCTTCTGTATTCAGAAAACTGAGTGTGGAAGATAATGTGAAAGCCGTACTCGAGATGTCGTCATTAAGCAAAGCGGATCAAAAACATAAATTGGAAGAGCTACTCTCTGAATTTAGTTTAAACCGCGTACGTAAAAACCGCGGTGACCTTCTTTCAGGAGGCGAAAGAAGACGTACAGAAATTGCCCGTGCTCTTGCTGCTGAGCCGAATTTCATTCTGCTGGATGAGCCCTTTGCAGGGGTAGATCCGATAGCAGTAGAGGAGATCCAATCGATAGTTTCCAGATTAAAAGACAGGAATATTGGCATTTTAATTACCGACCATAATGTTCAGGAAACGCTCTCTATCACAGATCGCGCTTATTTACTAACAGAAGGTAAAATTATGCTTGCCGGTACACCACAAGAAATTGCAAGTAATGAAATGGCCAGAAAGTTTTATCTTGGACAGCATTTCGAATTGCGTAAAAAAAAGAACAACAACACTAACCCCTTATGACACTTGTAAATACGATTGTGACCTGGTTCATGAAAAAACGAATGGATCAGATTGAGCTATTTATGAATCACCCTCATGATGTTCAGGATGAAGTGTTCCGCACGCTTATTTCTTCGGCTAGGTCTACCGAATGGGGGAAGTTATACCACTACGATTCCATCTTTAACCAACAACAGTTTAAAGAACGCGTGCCCCTCCAGAACTACGAGTCGCTAAAGCCTTATATCGAGAGGATGATGCTTGGGGAGCAAAATATCCTTTGGTCTACCGAAGTCAAATGGTTTGCCAAATCATCTGGTACCACAAACGACAGAAGCAAATTTATTCCTGTAAGTAAAGAATCACTCGAAGAATGCCATTACAAGGGCGGTAAGGACATGATCTCTATTTACTGTAATAACAGACCTGAAAGCCAGTTATTCACCGGAAAATCACTAGTTCTTGGCGGAAGTCACCAAGTGAATAATTACAATGCAGATATTTCATTCGGTGATATATCTGCTGTACTAATCAAGAATCTGCCTATATGGGCAGAGTTTCATCGCACCCCTGATATGTCCATCAGCTTGATGGATAATTATGAAGAAAAGATTGAACTGATGGCTCAGGCTACTAAGGATGTAAATGTGACCTCAATAGCTGGTGTGCCTACCTGGACCATTGTGCTTGCCAAAAGAATTTTGGAAATTACGGGCAAAAACGACCTGCTGGAAGTATGGCCAAATCTGGAGCTTTATATTCACGGAGCAGTTAAGTTCGGCCCTTATCGGGAGCAGTTCAAAAAGCTGATTCCTTCTCCTTCCATGTATTATCTGGAGACCTATAACGCTTCAGAAGGTTTTTTTGGCATTCAGGATTTACCCGATTCTGAAGAAATGTTACTGATGCTGGATTACGGCGTATTCTATGAATTTCTTCCCATGGAGAATTTTGCCGAAGAGAACCCTCCTACTAAAAGCCTGTCCGAAGTTGAGCTAGGTAAAAATTACGCCCTTATCATTTCTACAAATGGTGGTTTATGGCGTTATGTAATTGGTGATACCATTAAGTTCACCTCTATTTTACCCTACCGTATTCAGATTACCGGCAGAACCAAGCAATTTATGAATGCATTTGGCGAAGAAGTAATTGTTGATAATGCTGAAAAAGCATTGACGGTGGCCAGTAAAGAAACAGGTGCCATTATACGCGATTTTACAGCTTGTCCTATTTACTTTAGCGACCATGCAACAGGTGGACACGAGTGGATTATCGAGTTCGAAAGCCTTCCGCAAAACATGGAACACTTTACCGACATTCTAGATCAGACACTAAGGGAAATAAATTCAGATTACGACGCTAAACGCTTTAATAATATAGCTCTGCAGCGTCCTACCATTCATGTTGCCCCTCAAGGAACATTCTATACCTGGCTGAAGAATCGTGGCAAGTTAGGCGGTCAGCATAAGGTACCCCGACTCGCAAATGAACGGAAGTACGTGGAACAGATTCTGGCTCAGATGAACGGCAACTAAGTAATTAATTACTTCTTTCGCTCTGTTGTAAAGCGTACCACCTGCTCCAGGGCGATTTTAGAAGGGTGATCGGGGAAAGTGTTTAATACTTCAAAAGCCTCATCCTGAAAACGCAGCATCTGCATTTCCGCATAAGCAAGTCCCCCATTGTTTCTAACAAAAGAGATTACCTCTTCCACCTTTACCTTATCCTCATTATGATTTTTAACCAGGTTAATGATCCGTTGCCGCTCTGCTTTTGAAACTTTATTCAATGCATAAATAAGCGGAAGCGTTAGCTTCTTTTCTTTGATGTCGATCCCCAAAGGTTTCCCTACATCATCAGTTCCAAAGTCAAACAGATCATCTTTAATTTGAAAAGCCATTCCAATCTTTTCGCCAAACAAGCGCATCTTTTCTACTACGATGTCATCTGCTCCCGCAGAGGCTGCACCACAAGAACAACAAGAAGCAATTAAAGACGCTGTTTTCTGACGGATTACTTCATAATAAATCTCTTCGCTTATGTCCAGGCGACGCGCTTTCTCTATTTGAAGCAGTTCCCCTTCGCTCATCAGTTTAACAGCTGAAGAAACAATTTTCAATAATTGAAAATCATTATTGTCGATGGACAACAACAGACCTTTAGCAAGCAGATAATCACCTACTAACACGGCTATTTTATTTTTCCATAACGCATTTACAGAGAAAAAACCTCTCCTTTCATACGATGCATCTACTACATCATCATGCACAAGAGTAGCCGTATGTAAAAGTTCAACCAATGCTGCTCCTCTGTGGGTTGCCTCAGTTATTCCTCCACATAAGCTTGCAGAGAAGAATACAAAAATGGGTCTGATCTGTTTCCCTTTACGCTTTACGATATAGTGTGTAATTCGGTCAAGCAATGGAACTGAACTTTTCATGGAAGATTTGAATTTATCTTCAAATGATTCCAGTTCGTTCTCTATAGGTTTTTTTATTTCGTCTAACTTTGACATGAAGGCCTGAATACATGATCACCTGTTTATGGTATGCAGGTTAACTACAAACATACTTAATTATTATATAATCCTATGTTCAAACGATTATTTTCGTTCCTGAAATTTCATATGTAATAAAAAAACCCCAGATTAGATCCGGGGTTATGCATTTTGAGTTTGTTAATTTGAGTTAATCAGCCTCAGCATATATTGGTTTTTTAACACCATTATCATAAGGCTTTAAATTCTTTTTAAGCAGTTTCCTTGCTACATGGATCCGTGTTTTCACTGTTCCAATGGGAATAGATAAATGATCGGCAATTTCATGATATTTATGTCCTTCGAAATACATGCTGAATGGAACATAATATTCATCAGGTAATTTACCTAAAGCATTTTTTATGTCATCCATTATAAATTTCGATTCACCTTGATTTTTTGTGGATGAAAAAACAAGGTTAGCAGATGATATCTCGTCAGACTTGGTTACAAAAGAACTAATTTTTACAAAACGACGATAGTTGTTTATGAATGTATTTTTCATAATCGTATATAGCCATCCTTTTAAGTTCGTTCCTTCTTTAAATTTATTATAGTATGTAATAGCTTTTAGTAAAGTATCTTGAACCAAATCGTTAGCGTCATCAGCATCGTGGGTGAAATGCAATGCATACATTTTCAAAGAACTTGCCTGATGCATAACCATAGTGTTGAATTCGATCTTTGTCATATTAAAAAGTTTTAGAGATTAATAATATGATAACAATCACACAAACTCTATGCTAAAACTTTTGTTATCCACAGAAACCACCTTGAAAAAGGTAAATTAATACCGAATTAACGTTACCATAAACTATATCACATTCACTTCTCGCTCTAATATCACGCTAAATTTCTCATTTACATCATCAATAATCGATTGTGAGAAATTATATATCTCTGTACCCAAGGCGTTTCCAATATTGACTATAACTAATGCCTGGTTTTGCCATGTTGCGGTTTGACCAATTTGTTTCCCTTTCCAGCCACACTGGTCAATCATCCATCCAGCGGCTAATTTAATTGTACTATTTGGTAGACAATAGTGTACTATGTCTGGAAAAGCAGACTGTATTTGTTCAAATTGACTAGTATTTATAACAGGATTTTTAAAAAAGCTACCTGCGTTTCCTATCGTAGAAGGATCTGGAAGTTTGGCCACCCGAATATCAGCTACCACTTTGGAAACATCCTCTATAGTAGGATTGTGTATATCTCTTGCCTGGAGCTCCTGACTGATGGCACCATAGGAAATATTAATTTCCGCTTCTAAACTAAGCTTGAAGGTAACCGATGTAATCACTACCTGATTCTTAAGTTCTCTTTTGAAAATGCTATCCCGGTAATCAAAATGACAATCTTCATAGTTGAATTTCCTCATTTCTCCGGTTTCAATGTGATAACCTTTGCAGGAAAAAAATACATCTTTTAATTCAACACCATATGCACCGATATTCTGAACCGGCGACGCTCCTACAGAACCAGGAATTAGACTTAAATTCTCCATACCTGCAAAACCATTCGTCACACAATATTTCACAAGGTCATTCCATACCACCCCTCCTCCTGCCGTAACAAAAACCTGTGTACCTTTTATATTCTGGGTTACTCCCTGAATATTCATTTTTATGACAATCCCCTCAAAATCCTTAGTGAAAAGCAAGTTGCTTCCACCTCCTATTATTAACCGGGGAGTAGATTTCCATTTATCGCTTGAGAACAATTCCTCCAAATCTCTTTCTGTGTTGATTTCCGTGAACCAACGGGCGTAAACTTCTACGCCAAAAGTATTCATCCTTTTCAGGGAAACATTTTCGGTTATCAGGAGCATATTTATGTTTTAATGGCCGAATTTCGCATTTATAAATTATAATCCCCCAAAATAAAACCATCCTATATTTTGAAGATTATACCTGCATTAGGAAAATAAACTTTATTTTTGACTAACGTGGAAAACCAGGATAAGAAAAAGGACCTAATTATTGACGCTGCCCTTAAACGCTTTGCCCATTTCGGACTCTCTAAAACAACAATGACAGAGATTGCTACTGATTTGTCACTATCTAAAGCGCTGTTGTATTACTACTTTCCTGATAAAATTTCTCTGTACTCTGCAGTGCTCCAAAGCATAATTGAAAACATGGATCAGGAACTTCTGAAAGATGTGAGTCGTGCAACTAACAGTTTGCAAGCTCTTACTATTTGCCTGGACAAAAGACAAGATTTTATCCGTAAGTACTACAACCTCCTTGATTTTACTAAGGTTACAGGATCTGAACTTCCAGAAGGCCTTGCCTGTATGTTTACAAAAGCAAAAGATTCTGAAGTGACCGTTTTGAAAACAGTGCTGGAAATTGGAATCTCCGCAAGGGAATTCGAAGTATCTGATCTGGAAGAAACTGCCAGATTATTAAAGGATGCCTTATCAGGTATCTACTTTACAGTTTTAAAGAGACACACTCAAGCCTTTTTTCCCGAAAAGGAGCAATTTGATACGATACTGATCCGTCAGAAAAAACTAGGAGAAATATTTCTTAAGGGTTTAATGGTCCGCTCAGCTTTGGAGATCTGTTAGTTCATATAGATACTCCTATAAATTCTATATTGAACTTTTTATTAAAAGTCATGTAGCACTGGCTATAATTCTCATTTCTATTACCGCAGTTTTCCAACAACAAAAAGCTCGTTGGAAATAAAACTCCAATAGGTAATTTCCTTCCAAAGGAAATCAAGTGGATGAACCGATTGCAAAAACAGGCAAGCATCCATTTTTTTTTCTGCAAATGTAAAGCAGCTTAATTCTCCCTTTTTGTCATGCACTTTCAGTACAAAACACAGTCAGCTTTTTGTTAACCTCATATAAATAATTCCAGTAAGAATGCAATAAGAATCCCATATAAGTCCGACTGTAGGACCTTTAAGTCGGACTTTTGTCGGAAACTTACTAGTATAAATTTGCTATCAATTATAAACAGGTGAGTAACAAGTCCTGCATATAGCCCTAAAATAGCTATATTTTTTGCATAATTAGACCGATGGGATATCAGATTCCTACTAACAGATATACCTCCAAAATCGATATTGATCTTAAGTTTTATCATAAAAAGGTTAATTTTTTAAATATCTCTCAAAAAATGAATATAAAATTTGAGAATAAAGAATCTTACCTTATTTTTGACCAAATTATAAAAAAGGTCAGATAATTAAAACAGATGGGTGAGTTAGATAAGAAAAGGGAATTAATTGTAGAGAGTGCCATAAAACGTTTCTCTCATTTTGGCATACAAAAGACTACAATGAATGAAATAGCAGATGACATATCAGTTACTCAGCCGGCATTGTATTACTATTTCCCTGATAAAATGACGCTCGTTATTGCTGTGGTAGAACGTATAATGAACCAGTACTTTGAAGAATTGCATAAATGCATGGATGGCTTACAAAGTCTGGACGAAGAATTTTACTGCATACTTACTCTCCGCAAAAAGTTCATGGAAAGGTATTTCATGTTGAAATTAACTGAAGCGACCCAAGAGGTTGGACAGATCCACGATTCCTGCCAGCCAATTATGAAAAAGGCGCATATTAAAGAGGCGGCTTTCGTTACCGGCCTCTTAGAAAAAGCAGTTAACAATGGAAGTATTTCTAAAATAGACCCTCATAAAATGAGTGGATTATATATAGATGTGTTAACCGGCTTGAGCATGTTTGTTTTTATCACAAAGAACAAAAAACTATTTCCGGGAAATGAAGAGTTTGAGGCCATACTTACGAAACAAGAAGAATTTACCAAAGTCTTTATTTCAGGACTAAAAACCTCAAAATAACCAGGCAAATAAATTTCAATGAATGCCTGCATCTATAAATATATAAAAAGCAACAAGTACTGATACGAATGAACACACCGAAAAAGATCGCGGGAATAGCATTACTGCTGTTCCTTAGCGTAATCAATATGGGCAATATCCAAGCCCAGACTGTACAACTATCCTTGAAGGAAGCATTAACCTTTGCACTAAAAAACAATGTAACGATTAAAAAAGCCAGACTGGAAGCACAGAAAGGAAAAGAGATGACTACTGAGATCCGATCTGATGCCTATCCTCAAATTTCTGCCACTGGAAGTTTGAATGATAACTTGCAACTTCAAAAAAGTTTACTTCCCGGAGAGCTATTAGGAAAACCGGGAGAAGACGTATTGGTCGCTTTCGGTAAGAAGTACACCGCAAATGCACAGGTACAATTAAGTCAGCAGCTTTTTAACCAAAGTGTTTTTGTAGGTTTTAAAGCAGCCAAAACAGCGGAGGAATATTATAATTTGAACGTAGACCTGAGTGAAGAAAATGTATTGCAAATGGTTGCATCCTCTTATTATCAGGTATTGGTAAGCAGAGAGAAGATAGCTGCTGTTGAAGCAAACTTAAACTCCCTTAAAAAAACCGAAAAGATATTGGCTGATCAATTCAAGAATGGATTGGCTACACGTATCGACGTGGATCGAGTTAAGGTAAGTCTGACTAATATTCAGACCCAAAAAGACGAATTGGATAAAACAGCATTTCAGCAAGAAAATATGTTGAAATACTATATCGGCATGCCTATAGGCATAGCCATTCAAATTCCGAAAGAAGAATTGAACCAAATGCAGCAGAGTGCTTCTAATTTAACTGATACGGTAGATGTATCTGGTTTAACAGAGTACACGCTATTAAAGAAACAGGAACAGCTGCTGATTTTACAGAAAAAATCAAAAATTGCTGAATACTATCCTAAACTATCCTTTGTCAGCAACTATAGCAAAAGTGGTTTGAGCAATAAATTTGATCTTTTCAAGTCAGCTAGCACAGCGAGCTGGATACCTTCGTCGGCTATAGGATTAAATTTAAGTATCCCCATCTTTGATGGTTTTGGTAGGAGATCGCGAGTTAGGCAGTCGCAGATTGAAATTGATCAGTTAGGCGAGGATTTAAAGGACAACAGGCAATCACTCAACCTGGCTTATAGTAATGCTAAAGTGCAATTAGCAACAAGCGTCAACACGATTAGAAATCAGAATGAAAATCAAAGACTCGCACGTGAAGTATTCAACAGCACACAGAATAATTATAATAACGGTTTAGCTACATTAACCGATCTGCTTAGTTCAGAAACTTCACTAACTGATGCACAGAACAGCTACACCCAGGCTTTATTAAATTATAAACTGGCTGAAATACAATTAATGAAATCTAACGGTAATATCAAATCGCTCATAAACTAAGGACATGAAAAGAAATACTATAATTTCCATTATAGGAGTACTGGCAGCATTCGTAATAATCGGATGGGTACTGCAAAATAACAAGAAAAAAAATGCAGAGAAAACAGCAGTCGTAGCTGAAGGAAGTTCTGGTGCTGTAGCTGTAAGAACGGTTAAGGTTGGCAAAAAAGAAATTGAACTTGACTTTTCATCTAACGGAACATTTGAAGCAAATCAGCAATTAATACTTTCTGCTGAAAACTCCGGTAGAGTAACCCGTATAGCGGTTGACGAAGGTGACCGTGTAAGCAGTGGACAGGTTTTGGCCCGAATTGACAATGAACTTCTAAATGTAGATACAGAAACTGCTGATGCAAATTATGAAAATGCTGTACGTGATTTATCCCGTTATGAAAATGCATTTAAAACAGGTGGTGTTACTCGTCAACAATTGGATAACGCACGTTTAAAAGTGCGGACTACCCAAGCGTCTGTTCAATCATCAAAAAGGAAATCAAGTGATGCCAATATAAAGGCCCCCTTCTCCGGCGTAATCAACAAACGTTCTATTGAACAGGGATCTTATGTATCTCCCGGCACTGCTTTATTTGAAATTGTAGATGTTTCGAAGTTAAAGTTGAATGTTACAGCAAATGAGTCTCAGGTTGTGAATCTTAAAAATGGAGATATGGTGAGTATTAAATCGACTATTTTTCCAGACAAAGACTTTAAGGGAAAAATTAGCTTTATCGCTTCTAAAGCAGACAACAGTCTTAATTTCCCAGTGCAGATTGAACTGATTAACAATGGTACAAATCAATTAAGGGCGGGAATGTACGGAACAGCTGTATTTAGCTTTCCGCAACAGGCTGCCATTATTACGGTTCCAAGAGGTGCCTTTGTAGGCAGTGTGAACAGTAACAAGGTGTTTATGCTGGAAAACAACAATAAAGCGGTTGAGCGCAAGGTTGTATCCGGGCGAATAATTGGAGAGTCTGTTGAAATACTTGAGGGATTGAAAGTAGGCGAAACCATTATTGTGAGCGGTCAGATTAACCTGGTTAACGGAAGTCTGGTAGAGAATATTAAATAGAACAAATTGTCCTTATGAAAATTGCTGAAATATCAATAAAAAGGCCCACTATAGTGGTCGTACTGTTTACAGTACTGACCATACTAGGGTATATTAGCTATAGATCACTGAGTTACGAGTTACTTCCTAAGTTTTCTCCTTCTGTTGTATCTGTAACTACAATCTATCCGGGAGCATCTCCAAGTGAGGTGGAAAATACAGTAACTAAAAAGATTGAGGATGCGGTGTCATCCATGGAAAATATTAAAAAGTTAAATGCGACTTCATATGAAAGTTTATCGTCAGTTGTCATCACTTTAAATAGTGGTACAGATGTAGATTTAGCGTTGAATGATGCACAAAGAAAGGTTAACGCAATTTTATCACAGTTACCTGATGATGTAGAGGCCCCTTCTTTGAATAAGTTTTCATTGGATGACCTCCCCGTTATTACGATGTCATCAACCTCCAATATGGATGATGCTGCGTTTTACGACTTAATGGATAACCGTATTGTGCCAGCTATTTCCCGTGTGGACGGGGTTGCACAGGTCAACATTATTGGTGGACGTGAGCGTGAAATTCAGGTAAGCGTTGACGACAACAAACTTCAGGCTTACGGATTATCTTTACTTGATATTCAACAAGTGATCCAGAGTTCCAATTTGGATTTCCCAACAGGATCTGTGAAAACAAATAACAGAGATATCCTGGTAAGGCTTGCCGGAAAATACAGTAGTGTAGAAGAACTGCGAAACCTGGTAGTATCAGATAAAAATGGTATTCAGGTTCGTTTAGGAGAGGTTGCTGATGTTCAGGATGCACAAAAAGATGTAGAGAAACTGGCAAGGGTAGACCGGAAAGCGTCTATTGCCTTACAGGTAATTAAACAATCGGATGCGAATGCGGTAGAGGTGAGTAAAGGGATTCATGCCATTATCAGTTCTCTGCAGACGGATTACGCTAAGAATAATTTAAAGCTTACTATTGCTTCTGATAGCTCAATTTATACACTAGAATCTGCTGATGCGGTAATTCATGACCTTATACTGGCAGTTTTGCTGGTAGCATTCGTGATGCTATTTTTCCTTCATAGTTTGCGAAATGCGGCTATCGTGATGATTTCTATTCCGGCTTCGCTGATTGCGACCTTTATAGGGATTAAACTTTTAGGCTATACCTTGAACTTAATGTCGCTGCTAGGGTTATCTCTTGTGGTAGGGATCCTGGTAGATGATGCCATTGTGGTGTTGGAAAACATTTACCGGCATATGGAAATGGGCAAAAACCGTGTGAAGGCTGCCTATGATGCGACGAGTGAAATTGGATTTACAGTAATGTCCATTACACTGGTTATTGTGGTGGTGTTTTTCCCGATTGCCATCAGTACCGGGTTGGTTTCAGACATTCTTAGGCAATTTTGTGTGGTTGTAATTATAGCCACACTTTTAAGTCTGCTTACCTCCTTCACTATTGTTCCGTTATTGTCATCTCGTTTTGGAAAGCTGGAACACCTGCAAGGAAAGAATATGTTTGAGCGACTTATTCTTCGGTTTGAAAAAGGTCTTGATAAATTCACTGCATGGATTACAAGCATACTGAATTGGTCACTTGGACATAAGAAGACGATTTTATTGGGAACATTGGCATTGTTCTTTGCTTCTTTCGCATTACTTGCTACGGGCTATATTGGATCTGAATTTTTTCCAAAAAGCGATAGAGGTGAATTCATTGTACAAATTGAAATGCCTAAAGATGCTTCGATTGAGCAAACTAATCTGATGACTTCAAAAGCGGAAAATCTGCTCTCGAAGAAGGCAGAGATTATTCGTTTGATCACTACGGTAGGACAAACCAGCGATGGTATGGGTGCCAGTCAATCTACAGCCTATAAATCAGAAATAACCGTTCATCTTGTAGAAAGAAAAGAACGGGCAGATCAGTCGGATGTATATGCTGCGAAAATAAAGAAAGAGCTTTCATCTCAGTTAGCCGGAGCTAAAATTACAACTACACCAATCAGTATTTTGGGAAGTGCCGAAAGAGCTCCCATTGAAGTGATTGTAATGGGTCCTGATTTACCAAGTGTAATGGCCTATGCTCAAGTGGTAGAAGCTAAAGTAGCAAAAACCAATGGTACAACAGGTGTTAAGCTTTCTGTAGAAAGCGGAAACCCTGAAGTGAAGGTACAAGTAGACCGGGACAAAATGGCTTCATTAGGATTATCGCTTCAAACGGTAGGAGCTACTATGCAAACTGCATTCAATGGAAATACAGATAGTAAGTTTCGTCAGGGTGAATATGAATATGACATCAATATTCGCCTGGATGATTACAGCAGACAAAGCATCAACGACGTTAGAGGTCTTACTTTTATGAATAAGGATGATCAGCGGATCAGGCTGGAACAATTTGCTTTGGTTACTGAGGGATCTGGTCCAAGTCAGTTAGAACGTCAGGATAAAAGCACGAAGGTTTCTGTTCAATCACAAGTTGTTGGTCGTCCTTCCGGATCTGTATTCTCAGATATTGAGATCCAGATAAAGGATTTGAAAAGACCGTCAGGTGTGAGTTATAAATTTGGTGGTGACCAGGAAAATCAATCTGAAGGTTTTGGTACCTTAGGTGTGGCTTTACTGATGTCGCTAATTTTGGTTTACCTGATTATGGTGGCTTTGTATGATAACTATGTCCACCCGTTTGTTGTCATGTTTTCCATTCCACTGTCCGTTATTGGTGCCTTATTGGCTCTAGCTTTAACCAACAACTCCCTGAGCATCTTTACTATATTAGGGATGATCATGCTAATTGGACTGGTTGCTAAGAATGCGATTATATTGGTCGATTTTACGAATCAGCAGAAGGCCGAAGGTAAATCTACAAGGGAGGCTTTGATTTTAGCTAACCATGCGCGTTTACGTCCGATTCTGATGACCACTATTGCGATGGTTATTGGGATGCTTCCTATTGCTCTTGCATCAGGTGCAGGTGCCGAATGGAAGAATGGTTTAGCCTGGGTAATTATTGGTGGTCTGACCAGTTCACTATTCCTGACCTTAGTTATTGTGCCGGTTATCTATGAGGCTTTTGATAAGATCATGGGGAAATTAGGGTTCAATGAAAAAGGAGATGATATTGAGGCGATGATGGTTGAACCAGACCCTGATGAAAAAGAGGTATTGGAACATACCTATTAGTTAAAAGGATTTCTAACGAAAAAGCCATCAGAGTAACGTATATTCTGATGGCTTTTTTTATTGTGTTTTATATGTGGATTGGCCTATTGTCAGTAGCGGCTAAAGCCGCTTCTTTAAAGACTTCGGTATAGGTAGGATGAGCATGACTGATGCGTCCTATGTCTTCTGCAGATGCCCTGAATTCCATAGCAACGACAGCCTCTGCGATCATATCGGCAGCACGTGGACCAATCATATGAACACCCAATATTTCGTCTGTTACGGAGTCCGCAAGAACTTTTACTAATCCGTCCGTATCCATACTTGCGCGAGCACGTCCACTTGCTTTAAATGGAAAAGAACCCGTTTTATATTTCTTACCTTGTTTTTTCAACTCATCTTCCGTGTAACCCACACTCGCCACTTCAGGCCAGGTATAAACCACACCGGGAATCAAATTGTAATTGATATGAGGCTTCTGGCCGGCAATAGTTTCAGCAACAAAAGTTCCCTCCTCTTCTGCCTTATGGGCAAGCATAGCTCCTTTAATCACATCACCTATTGCGTAAACGCCTTTGACAGCTGTTTCCAGATGATCATCAACAGGAATCTTATTGCCACGGTCTTCTAATTTCAGACCGATTCGCTCTAATCCTAAATCTTTAGAATAAGCAGTTCTTCCAACGGCTACGATACAGTAATCGCCCTCAATTGTAACAGTCTCTCCTTTCGGATTTTCCGCAGTAACGGTAACGGTTTCACCGCTTACCAGAGCACCGGTAACTTTATGACTTAAAAGAAATTCAAACCCTATTTTCTTTAATGATTTCTGAAGTTCTTTACCCAATGTGCTGTCCATATTAGCGATAATAGAATCAAGAAATTCTACTACGGTAACTTTGGCGCCTAAACGAGCATAAACGGATCCTAATTCCAACCCTATTACTCCACCACCAATTACAATAAGGTGTTTGGGAACTTCGGGTAAGTTTAGCGCCTCAGTAGAAGTGATGATTCGTTTTTTGTCGATAGGAAGAAAAGGAAGAACGGTAGGCTTGGATCCTGTAGCGATAATCACATTTTTAGTGCTGATCGTTTCTTCGGTACCATCACTTTTACGGATCTTAATCGTGTTTTTATCTTCAAAAGAACCAACACCAATATGTGTGGTAATTTTATTTTTCTTCATCAGGTAGGCGATACCAGAGGTATTTTCCAGTACAACCTGATCCTTACGTGCAATCATCTGCTTCAGATCGACACTAAGATCGTTAATATTTATACCATGAGTTTTAAAGGTATGAGCCGCATTGTAAAAGTGTTCGGAGGAATCCAATAACGCCTTTGAAGGAATACATCCAACATTAAGACATGTTCCGCCGAAAGTTTCATATTTCTCAATAATAGCGGTTTTGAGTCCCAATTGGGCACAACGAATGGCAGCTACATATCCGCCTGGTCCGCTACCTATTACTGTAACATCGTATTGCATAGTTGTATTTGTTTAATCAAAGTTAATGTTCCTGTCCTTAATTTGCGCATCAAATAAGCGGATGTCGCTTGAATTCGGCATCTCTGTCAAACAGAAACCGATACGTATAATGTGTTTTATAAATTTTTGCTCCAATTTGTTCAGCCACATGCATCATCCGGGGATTAAAATCGCCGATCCAGTTCATCTGTACCTGTTCATAAACCTTTCTTTTCAACAAAGATTCGGAAGCAGCAACAATCATAGCGATTTCGACGCCCTTTTTTTGGTGTTGTGGTATGACACCAAAAACGAGTCCATACATGGTTTTGCAGTTGCCCATCCATTTGTTATAGAGCAAATGCATTTTGACTGTGAAGCTGAGCTTCCCTTTGGCGTATTTGACAAACAGCTGATTTAATTCGGGAATACTAAGAAAAAAACCGATCGGTTCATTCTTATAGTAGGCAAACCAGGCTATCTTTTCATCCATAACCGGCTTGAGTGAACGGATGAGATGATCTGCTTCTTGATTTGTCATTTCACCAATGCCTTCGTGGTTGACCCATGCGTTGTTATATATGGTTCTGAAGTCTGCTATGAATGTATTTAAATGGGCTTTATCAACCGTTTTGAAATGATAATCAGGATTTCTGAATATGCGTTCAGCTACTGCATAATAGACCTTATTCAGTCTTTCCATCACACTCCGGAGATAGGTATATTGTTTAAAAAAGACCTTAAATCCATAATTTTCAAAAAAGGACTGATAAGCCGGTAAGTTATAATTGCAACAATACGAGGGCGGATAAAAACCATCAACAAGGAGCCCCCACCACTTTTCGCGACTTCCAAGATTAACCGGACCATCCATTGCCTGCATACCTTTATCAAGCAACCACTTACGGGAGGCATCAAAAAGTATAAATGCAGACTTTTGGTCATTTATACATTCAAAAAAACCAATATTTCCGGTAGGCTGATCATAGTTGTATGCAGTTAGTTCATTAATAAATGCGGCTATTCTTCCAATGGTTTTTCCAGATGAATCCGTAAGAATCCATCTTATGCAATTGTCTTTTTTGTAGAATTTGTTGGTTTTATCGTGAAAAATAGATTCAATATCTTCGTCTAGAGGGCGAATATAATTTTTATCATTTTTATAAATATTTACCGGCAACTGCAAAAACTTCTGAATGAGTAGGGCACTATCAACTACTATTAACTTCATTTATAAAAGGATCATCATTATTTACAAACAAAATTATTACAGTTTTTATAATTAAGGACATTTATTTTCCTATTATAATCATGTAACAAATTTCCAAGTTGTATATCTTAATTAAACTGTACACATAAATCTGGTTTCGGGCGGTGCGGTCCGGAACCTTTTTTCTAATACAAAAAATCGGAATACTAAAAACAGCGTTTTTGCTCGATAAAAAGGGGCTACCTTCATTTAAAGATACCCCCTTTTTATTTTATACCCTGGTTTAAACCCCCAGAAGAAGTCTAGCCGGATCTTCAAGTAATTGTTTTACCCTCACTAAGAAACTGACTGACTCTTTTCCATCAATGATCCGATGATCATAAGATAGGGCGATATACATAATAGGCCTTATCACTACTTCGCCATTTAAGGCAATAGGTCGTTCCACAATATTGTGCATGCCTAATATAGCCGACTGTGGGGCATTGATGATTGGAGTGGACATCATTGAACCGAAAATACCACCATTAGTGATCGTAAATGTTCCACCAGTCATTTCCTCAATGGTCAATTTGTTATCACGGGCTTTTAAGGCCAATCCAAGAACAGCCCTTTCAATTTCTGCCAGGCTCATTGCGTCCGCGTTACGAATAACAGGAACGACCAAACCTTTAGGTGCTGAAACAGCTATGGATACATCGGCAAAATCGCTATAAACAATTTCATCATTTTCTATCCTGGCGTTTACTGATGGAAATTCTTTCAATGCCTCACAAACTGCTTTAGTAAAGAAGGACATGAAGCCAAGACCAACACCGTGCTTTTCTTTAAATTTATCTTTATATTTTGTTCTGAGGTCCATTACGGGCTTCATATCTACTTCATTAAAAGTAGTTAACATCGCGGTTTCACTCTTAACGGCAATAAGACGCTTGGCAATGGTTTTCCGCAAAGAAGTCATTTTTACTCTTCTTTCGTTACGTGATCCGGAAACAACTGCCGCCGGAGCTGCAACTGGTTCCGCTTTCTTAACGCTTTGCTGAGGTACGGTTTTTTGAGCATTTACTGCATCTTCTTTGGTAATGCGTCCCGATACACCTGTTCCTGCAACTGATGCTGGATCTATTCCTTTTTCTGAAAGGATTTTACCAGCAGAAGGAGACGGTGTTCCTGATGCATAATTAGGCGATTTGTCGGCCGTAGCTTTGGCTTCTGCTGTTTCTGGTTTAGGGCTTGATGAACCCGCTGATCCTGAAGTAATAGCACATACTACTGCTCCTATTGCTAAGGTTGCTCCTTCTTCAGCTATTTGTTTTACAATTCCTGCGGTTTCTGCAGTAAGTTCGAACGTGGCTTTATCTGATTCCAATTCGGCAATCTGCTGATCCATTTCCACACTTTCACCATCTTTAACCAGCCATTTTGACAAGGTTACTTCAGTAATCGACTCCCCTACAGGTGGAACTTTAATTTCTAAAGTTGTACCACTATCAGTTGATTCTGGTTTGGAAGAACCTTCTGCTTGATCTGCTGGTGCGGTTACAAGTGTTGCTGCTTCAGCCGAAGCAGGAGCTGCTGACGCTTCCGGGGACTTGCTGGCTGCTCCCTCTTCGATAGTACAAACTACTGCACCTATTTCTAGTGTATCACCCTCTGCAGCTGTTATTTTTAAAGTTCCGGCAACTGATGCTGTTAATTCAAAAGTTGCTTTATCAGATTCAAGTTCAGCAATAACCTCATCCATTTCAACATAATCACCATCCTTTTTTTTCCATTGCGATAAGGTTACTTCTGAAATAGATTCGCCTACAGGCGGAACTTTGATCTCTAAACTCATAATTTGTATATATTTTAAAAAGGGTTAATCTATGTCAACTACTTTTTTGGTAGTTTTAATTACTGACTTCTTTATCTCTTTACCTGCTAAATCTTCAAACGCTTTACCAATAATATAAAGCTGTTGAGAGATATGTTGTTTAGCATATCCGGTAGCTGTACTGCTGCTTTCTTTTCGGGATATTACCTGAAGATTAACATCAATACTTCTAAACTTTCTGCATAAGAAAGGCCATGCTCCCATGTTTTCAGGCTCTTCCTGTACCCAATAGAATTCTTTTGCTTTATTATACTTGTTCTGTATGCCCTCCAGCTGCTTTATTGGCAAAGGATAAATCTGCTCTAATCTAACAATAGCTACATCATAACGCGAGTCTACTTTTTGTTTTTCTCGTAAATCATAATATACCTTACCTGTGCAAAATACAACCCGCTTTACTGCATTGGGTTTAACGATGCTGTCATCAATTACTTCCTGAAATCGCGCTTCTGTAAATTCCTCAATTGTGCTTACGCATAATGAATTCCGAAGTAAACTTTTAGGCGTAAAAACAACAAGTGGTTTACGGAAATCACGTTTTAGCTGACGACGAAGTAAATGAAAATAGTTGGCTGGTGTGGTGCAATTAGCAACCTGGATGTTATAATCTGCGCATGACTCCAGAAAACGCTCCATTCTTGCTGAAGAATGTTCGGGTCCCTGTCCTTCATATCCATGTGGAAGTAATAGCACAACTCCATTGGAACGTTGCCATTTTGTTTCTGCACTAACCAGGTATTGGTCAAGAATGATCTGTGCTCCATTTACAAAATCGCCGAACTGTGCTTCCCAAATCGTTAATGAATGTGGATTAGCTAATGCGTAACCATATTCAAAGCCTAAAACACCGTATTCGGATAAATGTGAGTTATAGATATCAAACTTGGCCTGCAGATCTTGATTTTTTAATTGTTGTAATGGGATAAACTCCTCTTCGGAATCTTCAATTTTAACTACCGCATGGCGATGAGAAAAAGTACCTCTTTCGACATCCTGTCCGCTTAGCCTAACCCTGAATCCTTCACTTAATAAAGTACCATAAGCTAAAAGTTCGCCCATAGCCCAATCCAGTGAGTTATTCTGAACCATTTTTCTTCGGTCTTCAAAAAGCTTTTCGATTTTACGGAAGATCTTTTTATCGGATGGTAATGTGGTAATGGTTTGGGCGATGGATAATAACTCTTCCTTTGTTACAGCAGTATCCGGACTGACATCAAAGTCTTCGGGTTTAGACATTCTCACTCCTGTCCATGCGCCTGAAAACATAACGTTAGGTTGATACACGTTACTTTCTTTGGATTCATTCAAACGCTCCTGAAGTAAGCTTCGGAAATCCTTTTCCATTTCTTTAGCCAGACTTGCATCAACTGTTCCACTTTCCAGAAGTTTCTTATTATAAATTTCTCTAGGATTTGGATGCTGCTCTATCGCTTTGTAAAGTAAGGGCTGGGTAAATTTAGGCTCATCTGCTTCATTGTGTCCGTATCGGCGATAACATAAGATATCGATGAATACATCATTTTTATATTTTTGACGATATTCTAATGAGATATTAATAGCATAGATTAGTGCTTCTACATCATCTCCATTGACATGAAAAACAGGAGATAGTGTAATCTTTGCAAGGTCTGTGCAATAGGAAGACGAGCGAGCGTCTTTGTAATTGGTAGTAAAGCCTACCTGGTTATTGATGACAAGATGGATGGTACCGCCTGTTTTATAACCATCCAATTTAGCCATTTGCAACACTTCATATACAATTCCCTGCCCTGCTATTGATGCGTCACCATGGATTAATATAGGTGCTAGTCGGGAGTTGTCTCCATCATATTTGAAATCTATTTTAGACCTGCTTATTCCTTCAACGATAGGGTCTACCGTTTCAAGATGAGAAGGATTTGGACAAAGACTTAAATGAACCTTCTTTCCTGCCTTGGTTTGAACATCAGTAGAGAATCCAAGATGGTATTTCACATCACCTCCGTAAGGTTTAGTTTCATCATATCCTTTACCTTCAAACTCTGCAAAGATATCCTTATACGTTTTGTGCATGATATTAGCCAGGACGTTGAGGCGGCCACGATGTGCCATACCGATCACGAACTCTTCAATGCCAAGATCGGCACCTCTTTCAATGACAAAGTCAAGAACCGGAATTAAACTTTCGGCACCTTCAAGAGAGAAGCGTTTCTGTCCCAGGAATTTTGTACCCAGAAAACTTTCGAATACAACTGCTTCGTTGAGCTTTTTTAATATTTGCTTTTTGGTGTCTAATGTTAAGTTTGGGGTATTTCTTTCGGACTCCATCCTTGTCTTAAACCAATTCAGTTTTTCCGGATTACGTATATAAACGAATTCGGCGCCAATAGAACGGCAATAAGTTTCCTCCAATAAAGCTTGAATTTCGCGCAACTTAACCGGACCTAAGCCAACTTCAATACCAGCATTGAAGACAGTATCGAGATCGTCGTCGCTTAATCCAAAAGTTTCAAGCTCTTTACCAGGAAAATATTTACGTCGCTCCCTTACAGGGTTTGTATTGGTAAATAGGTGTCCGCGTTGCCGGTATCCATAGATCATGTTCATCACATTGATCTCTTTAAGCAAATTTTGTGGTGTTTCACCTGCACTAATCGTTTCTGATCCTTTTCCAAAATCAAATCCTTCAAAAAACTTCTGCCAGCCAAAATCGATTGATCCCGGATTTTCTTTATATAACTGGTACAGAGAATCTATGTAAGAGGAGTGTGCATTACTAAGGTATGACAGATTGTCCATGAATATCAAATCTTAAGATGGGTCAAAAATAAAAGTTTAACCGTATATATGAGAAAGTATTTAATTCTAATATTGTTTTTTTTGTATCAGGCTGATTTATTATGCTCCTGCAAATAAATTAATCTATTTTTTATATGTTGATCTTCAATAACTTCTTCCTTAGCAGGATTTGCATACTTTCCGTAAGCTATTACACCACAGGCAATTGCCCAGTTACCCCAATCAATTGCGGGAGAAAAATCAATTGCCTTTTCTTCAAAGTAAGCTGACCCGGCAGGCCATTGTACTTTTAACTTTTTTATTAAGTAAGCGGAGACGAATGATTTACAAATACTATTGATATAACCCGTAGCATTAAGTTGTTGCATGCAGGCATCCACAAGAAGCTCACCTGTATGGCCTTCTTTCCAGTTTATAAATTTCAATTTTTCAGCAGGTTTAAGTTTTTTTGAGCTCATCTCCAATACAGGACCATGTTTTTTTAACATAAATCTATTAAAGTCTCTCCATTGTAATTCTATGATAATTTTTATACTTAGATCTGATTTGGGTGGTAGTTTTTCTTTCACTTTCCAGTAGACTAAGCGCGGAGACAAACATCCCAGTGAAAGCCAGGGGGACAACACTGCTGAATTGCACTTATTCGGATTTAATACCCCAAAATCCGAAAATGGCATTTCTAAAAGTTGATTCATAATTTCAAGTGCTTTTTTTTCGCCACCTGTATAGAGCAAGTCACTTTCAATGTCAGTAGCAGAACTTATCCCTAAATTTTCCATAAGTGGCAATGGCCCCCATTCTACATCTAAGGGCACCTCCAATTTATCGGGAGATTCAAAACCTCGACGAACAATACTTTCCCGCTCTATTTTTTTCTTAAAAATCAAGAAATCATTCGGTATATTTTTAATTGGAAATGGAAGGTCTTGTTTATGAAACATGGTATGTCCGATAAAATGCTTCAGGTTAATTTTCATTTTCCAAAGCGCATCTTCAACATGTGCTGAAATTTCAGTTTCTTCGTTTGCTACTTCCCGATGATGATACACCTCTGATATACCATATTGTTTACACAACTCGGGAAGTATATCTTCGGGTTTCCCAATTCTAATGATGAGATTACCCCCACGCTCTCTAAATGCTTCTCTGAGACTTTCAACGCTTTCTAATAAAAACTTTGTCCTGTAATAGCCGCTTCTTAATGTACCATAACTTGTTTCGGTAAAATATCTGGGGTCAAAGCAATAAACAGGCAATATTCTACCAGCTCGATTCACTGCCTCTATCAGCACTTCGTTGTCGTGTATTCTCAGATCATTGCGAAACCAAATTAGGATAGTCTTCTCACTCATATCCTCCTTATATTGATTGGATGCAAATTAGTTAAAAAAAAATTGTAAGATCAGTGCTTACCTATATTATAGCCTAATCTTTACATCTTTTTAACAATCAAAAGACAGACCTTATTCTTCTCCATCATCCAGCTGCTCAAGATTAGCTTTTCAGACTAACATTAAGGACCTTGCATTGAAAAAGATCTCGTTATAAGCCTTTTCAATTCGCTAGGCAGCTTTACAAAAATTCGCACACTGAATTTTGTCCGCTATATATTGTCGAAACTAACAAGTTTGAAACATTTCAACCGCAATTTCTACATGATTTTCTTCCGTCGTAAATTTGTTGAAACTAACGAGGTTGAAACATCTTAACCGAAATTTGTACATGATTCTCATCTGCTATATATTATCGAAACTAACGAGTTTGAAACATTTCAACCGCAATTTCTACATGATTTTCATCCGCTATATAATATCGAAACTAACGAGTTTGAAACATTTCAATCGCACTTTCTACATGATTTTCATCCGCTATATATTATCGAAACCAACGAGTTTGAAACATTTCAATCGCACTTTCTACATGATTTTCATCCGTCGTAAATTTGTTGAAACTAACGAGGTTGAAACATTTCATCCGTTACTGGGGCTGATCCTTGAGACCTGTTTTAATCCATTTTAAATATTACCTTTTCATATATTTCTTAATCAAGAAATGGCAGTTTCAGGACCTGCTTTTAGCACTTTCCTAGGTTCAATTTTAGTTAAAATTGCTATCTAAAAAACTTGACCACATGCTGTAAGAATAATTTTATTTTTAAAATATCTCCAAATTAAATTTAATAATTGCATGAATTTAACTTAAATTTATGCAAAACAACCCTTTATGAAGACCGTAAACAACATTTTAAAACAAAAACCATCTCATCTGTTCTCAATAAATTCATCGATATCAGTATTTGATGCGCTAACAGTAATGATGGAAAAGAACATTAGCGCACTACTAATAATCGAGCAAGATCAACTCAAAGGAATTTTTACTGAGAGAGATTATGCACGAAAAATTGTACTGCAGGGTAAATCTTCAAAAGATACGCAGGTACATGAAGTAATGACGGCTAATCCGCTAACTATTTCTCTTAATGATGGGCTGGAATATTGCATGAATCTAATGACTGACAAGCACATCCGCCATCTTCCTGTTATTAACGATGGAAAAGTAGTCGCAATGATTTCAATAGGCGATTTGGTAAAAGCAATCATTGATTCGCAAAAAGACACAATTAAACAACTGGAAGGATATATTAATAGCTAAATCACGATTTTAATTCGCGCAGTTTATCGAAGTCCATTACAAGCCGGGAAACGATTCGATTATGCTCTAAATGTTCAGTAACGATTTCATCAACATCCTCTAACTGTACATGAGCATAAAAAATACCTTCTGGATAAACTACCAATGAAGGGCCCATTTCACAGGCTTCCAGGCAACCTGTTCTTTGTGCCCTTATTTCAGTTTGAAGTCCTTTATCTTTAATTGCCTTCTTGAAAGCGGCGACTAAAGCCAAACCATGACTTTCCCCACAACATACCCTGGAACCCTCAGGACGTTGATTGGTACATATAAAAATGTGTTTTGCGTATAACATATCAAACAAATGTACAACTCTTCAGTTAAGATTTAAATATGTCTGCAACAGTTTTAATTACAGGTGCGAGTGGATTGATCGGGAAGCCACTGGTTAAACTACTACTTAGCCATGGATATCAAATCCATGTATTAAGCAGAAAAGAACCTCAATATAATCCATCTTTTAAAGGATTTAAGTGGGATGTAAAAAATGGATATATCGATAAAAACTGCCTGGCAAATGTTGATACGATTATACATCTTGCCGGAGAAGGGATTGCCGAAAAGCCCTGGCGAGAAGAACGCAAACAAGCAATTATCAGCAGTAGAGTTGATTCTCTAGGCCTTATTTTTAAAGCACTGAAAGATAATCCGCAGTTTCAGGTAAAATCACTTATATCCGCTTCGGCTGTTGGTTACTACGGCGATCGCAATGATGAATTACTTGATGAAAACAGTGATCCAGGAGAAGGATTTCTATCAGAGGCTTGCGTCTTATGGGAAAAAGCAGCAGACATGAGTCTCGATTTAAATATGCGGATAGTTAAATTTAGAACAGGTGTTGTACTAAGCTTGCAGGGTGGCGCGCTCCCTCAAATAGCAGGTCCCGTGAAATATAATTTAGGAACTGTTTTAGGATCAGGAAAACAGTGGATTCCCTGGATCCACATGGACGATGTGGTTAATGCTTATCTATTCGCATTACAAAACAGTTCAATGTCAGGTACTTATAATCTATCCGCTCCTAATCCTGTTACGAATAAGGAATTAACTAAATCTATTTCCACTGTTCTTAATAGGACTCTTTGGCTTCCAAATCTTCCGGCAATAGCTCTTCGGATTTTTTTAGGTGAAATGAAAGCCGTAGTATTGAGTAGTACCCGAACGCGTTCAGATAAAATCAGAGAAGCGGGCTTCAAATTTAAGTTTGAACGCATCAAGGAAGCCTTAAAAGACTTATATGCCAAAGACTGATCCAATTAATATATTCTGGTTTAGGAGAGACTTACGCCTGGAGGATAATGCAGGATTATACCATGCTTTAAAATCAGGTGTTCCCACTTTACCTATTTTTATATTCGACCCTGAGATTCTGACTAAATTAGTTGATCAGGACGATTCCAGATTAACTTTCATCCATAATTCATTAACTACTCTAAATAATAAATTAAAAAAACAAGGTTCGTCACTTCTTATTTTTCACAAGAAACCCATAGATGCCTTTTTAAATCTTATAAGGGATTATAAACTTGATACTGTTTATACAAACTCTGATTATGAGCCTTATGCGAAAGATCGCGATACAGCTGTCCAAAAACTATTAAAGGACAATTCAATTGAATTTAAAGAATTTAAAGACCAGGTCATTTTTGAAAAAGATGAAATATTTAAGGACAGCAAGGAGCCCTATACCGTTTTCACTCCTTACAAAAATAAATGGTTAGATCAACTAAAGCCTGCAATTCATCTTAAATCATACCCTACAGAAAAATATTTTAACACCTTTCACCGGTCTAATTTCCCCATCCCTACTCTCGAAAGTATCGGATTTATCTATAGTAAAAACAAATTCCCTAGTATTGATTACCACCAACGGATTCAGGATTATGCCAATACTCGGGATATTCCTTCAGTTGATGGAACCTCAAGGATGAGCGTCCACCTAAGATTTGGTACAGTCAGTATTCGTGATCTCGCCAAATATGGTCATTCTTTAAAAGATGACAGGTGGCTATCAGAATTAATCTGGAGAGATTTTTATGCTATGATTCTATGGTATTTCCCGCAAACTGCACATAATTCATTTAAAAAACCCTACGATAATATTACTTGGCACAATAACGAAGATGAATTTAAAGCGTGGTGTGATGGGCAAACAGGATACCCAATAGTGGATGCAGGAATGAGACAACTTAATGAAATAGGTTGGATGCATAACCGGGTGCGGATGATCACTGCCAGTTTCCTCAGTAAGCATTTATTAATAGACTGGAGATGGGGGGAAGCTTATTTTGCCAGAAAATTAATCGATTATGATATGGCAAGCAATATTGGAGGTTGGCAATGGGCAGTAGGCAGTGGGAATGATGCTGCTCCCTACTTCAGGATATTTAGTCCTGATTTACAAACTAAAAAGTTTGATCCGCAGTTAAAATATGTAAAACAATGGGTACCCGAATTCATGGATCCCTTTAAATACACAAAACCTATAGTGGATCATAAATTTGCCAGAGAACGAATTTTAAAAGAATTTAAACGCGCACTCTCCGCTTCATAATAATAACTTTCATCACTTTACGAATAACTAAACAATACTTCTTGTTACTTGACTTCATAATATTTATTTTAGACGAATGAAACCAACACTCCTTATTTTAGCCGCTGGCATGGCCAGCCGCTACGGAAGCATGAAACAAGTTGACGGATTTGGACCCAATAACGAAACTATTATCGATTACTCTATATACGATGCGGTTCGTGCTGGATTCGGCAAGGTTAGTTTTATAATCCGTGAAGAATTTCTTGATAGTTTTAAATCCATCTTTGAACCAAAACTCAAAGGTGTTGTTGAAACAGACTATATATTCCAAACGTTCGATCTTGAAAAATACGGAATTGACAAAATCATTGAAAGACAAAAGCCTTGGGGAACTGGTAATGCAGTTTTGGAAGCCTCTAACAATGTGAAAGAACCTTTTTGCGTGATCAACGCAGATGATTTCTATGGTTATGATGCTTTCAAAAAGATGGCAGATTTCCTTACTACTGATGTAAGAGAAGATAATTATTGCTTAATAGGCTACGAAGTAGATAAAACTTTATCAGAACACGGTGCGGTGTCCAGAGGAATCTGTCTTGTAAATGGAGCAGGTAACCTTCAGGAAATAAATGAAAGAACCAAAGTGTATGCTAAAGATGGTCAAATCGTTTATGAAGAAGAATCTGGGGAAATTACACCGCTACACGAAGATGCACGTGCTTCAATGAACTTCTGGGGATTTACGCCTGCTGTTTTCGAACAGGCTAACCCCATGTTTAAACGGTTCGTAGAAGCAAATGAGGCTAATCCAAAGTCGGAATTCTTCATACCTCTTATTGCTGAAGAACTTGTTAAAACTGGTAAAGCTAACTTTAAAGTTATTCCTACTTCTGCAAAATGGTTTGGTGTCACTTATAAAGAAGATAAACCTATCGTACAAAAAAGTATCGCTGCTTTAATAGCAAACGGAACTTACCCTGCCAAACTTTGGTAAAATATTGTTAGGCTAGTTAAAAAAGAAGGGGTTGTCTCAAAAGTATGAGAACAACCCCTTTTCTGTTATTTATTTGGGTAAGTGTTGATGGAAGTTTTATTATAACCGATTTTCAGAGTCTCACTTTTTCTTTTAAAAAAGTGGATTTTTAACCACCTTTTTAATTTCCTTTCTTCACATGAAGGTTGATAGTCCTTTTCTTCACTTAAAACCAAAAAAACCGCTTGGATTGAATCCAAACGGCCTTATCTGTAAAAGAGAATTACTCTCCTTTTGCTTCTTTAGTTTCTTCAGTAGTTGTATCAGCAACAGGTGTTTCTGTTTCTGCAACAACTTCTTCAGTACCAGCAACAGTTTCATCTTTCTTTGCTTTCGAAGATCCACCACGTCTACGTGTTGATTTCTTTTCAGCAGGAGCAGATGCTTCTGATTTGTAAACTGTGTTGTAATCAACTAATTCAATCATTGCCATCTCAGCATTATCACCCATACGGTTAGATAACTTGATAATACGAGTGTATCCACCTGGACGATCGCCAACTTTTGCAACTATATCACGAAACAACTCAGTTACTGTTTCCTTATTTTGAAGGTAACTAAATACTGTTCTGCGTGAATGAGTAGTATCATTTTTAGCTTTTGTAATTAAAGGCTCAACATACATACGCAATGCTTTAGCTTTAGCTAAAGTAGTTGTAATACGCTTGTGCTCGATAAGCGAAGAAGCCATGTTTGACATCATCGCTTTACGATGACTATTTGTCCGGCCTAAATGGTTAAATTTCTTTCCGTGTCTCATTGTTTGTTATTTTTCCGTGCTTATACCGTTCCTGTAAAAGGAGGAATTATAAACACGTCGCTTATTAAAATTAAGAAGATTACTCTTCTTCTAACTTGTATTTTGATAGGTTCATACCAAAAGAAAGTCCTTTTGATTTTACTAAATCCTGAATTTCAGTAAGAGATTTCTTACCAAAGTTTCTGAATTTAAGCATATCCGCTACATCGTAAGAAACAAGATCTGCAAGTGTACGTATGTCAGCTGCCTTCAGGCAGTTTAATGCACGTACTGAAAGATCTAGATCAACTAATTCAGTTTTAAGAATTTTACGCATATGAAGAATTTCTTCATCTACTTCCTTAGTTTCTTCCTTAGCCTGCGCTTCCAGCATAATGTTCTCATCAGAGAATAACAGGAAGTGGTGAATCAAGATCTTTGCTGCTTCTTTCAATGCATCCTCAGGATGAACTGAACCATCAGTTGTAATATCAAGAACTAACTTTTCGTAATCCGTCTTTTGTTCAACACGGTAGTTCTCAATAGTATATTTAACATTCTTAATGGGCGTAAAAATAGAATCAATAGCGATAACGCCTACATTAGCATCTGGATTTTTATTCTCCTCAGCTGGAATATAACCGCGACCTTTATTAATCGTAAGCTCTATTTCTAGAGTTACAGATGATTCCATATTACACAACACCATTTCTGGGTTCAGTACAGTGAAGTTGGTAGAGAATCTTGTGATATCTCCTGCCATAAACTGCTCCTGGCCATTAATGACTACATATACTTTTTCACTATCACCAGCGTCGCCAGTTTTCTGAAAACGTACCTGCTTTAAATTCAGGATTATTTCAGTTACATCTTCAACAACACCTTTGATAGTTGAAAACTCATGAGAAACCCCTGAAACACGTATAGACGTAATTGCATATCCCTCTAGAGAAGACAATAGAATACGACGTAAAGCATTACCGATGGTAACACCGAAACCCGGTTCTAACGGACGAAATTCAAAAGTACCATCGAAATCCGTTGATTTCTGCATGATAACTTTATCTGGTTTCTGGAATGCTAAAATTGCCATTTATATTCAGTTAATGTTTAAAACGGTATAAAGCAGTCCCGAAAAATCAGAACTGCTCAAAAACTTATTACTTAGAGTATAATTCGACGATTAGATTTTCCTTTATGTTTTCAGGAATCTCATCGCGACTAGGGTAGGTTAGGAACTTTCCAGTGAAAGAATTTGCATCCCACTCTAACCATGCATATCTATTGATCTTACGACCAGCAACTGACATCGTAATCGCTTCAAGTGATTGAGAGCGCTCACGAACTGCAACAACGTCACCAGCACGTAAAGAGTATGAAGGAATATTTACAACTTCACCATTTACAGTAATGTGTTTATGACCTACTAACTGACGAGCACCAGAACGTGTCGGAGAAATGCCTAAACGGTAAACGGTATTATCCAAACGTGCTTCAAGCAATTTCAAAAGCAGTTCACCTGTAATTCCTTCTTTAGCAGAAGCTTTGTGAAACAGATTTTCGAACTGACGCTCTAAGACTCCGTAAGTATATTTTACTTTTTGTTTTTCCATCAACTGGACAGCATATTCTGATTGCTTTCCACGACGCTTAGAAGCACCGTGCATTCCAGGAGGATAATTTTTTCTTTCTAATGCTTTATCAGGGCCGAAGATGGGCTCTCTGAATCTACGCGCAATTTTGGATTTTGGACCAGTATATCTTGCCATTTTTGTTCTGTTTAAAGTATCAAGCAACCTTTAGTTGCCGAATCTTATCTTTAAAATCGATTAATTAAACTCTTCTTCTTTTCGGAGGACGACATCCGTTATGTGGAAGTGGAGTGATATCTCTTATTGTAGTAACCTCTATACCTGTATTCTGAAGAGTACGGATAGCAGATTCACGACCGGATCCCGGACCTTTTACAAGTACTTCTACTTTACGAAGACCTAAATCGAACGCCACTTTACCACAATCAGCAGCAGCTTGACCTGCAGCATATGGAGTGTTTTTCTTAGAACCTTTAAAACCCATCTTACCTGCAGAAGACCATGATATAGCCTGTCCTTGTAAATTAGTTAAGGTAATAATGATGTTATTAAAAGTAGCGTTAATGTGTGCTTCGCCAATTGGCTCGATTACAACGATACGCTTCTTGGTTACTTTTTTTGTTTTAGCCATTACTTATTGGTATTATTTAGTAGCCTTTTTCTTGTTAGCGACTGTTTTACGTTTTCCTTTACGGGTACGAGTGTTGTTCTTGGTACGTTGTCCACGAACAGGAAGTCCCTTACGGTGACGCAATCCTCTGTAACAACCAATATCCATTAAACGTTTGATATTTAATTGAACTTCTGAACGTAAAGATCCTTCAACCTTAACTGAATCATTAATGATCGTACGGATCGCTGTTAATTGATCATCGTCCCATTCTTCTACTTTCACATCATGACTAATACCAGCTTGATCTAATATGCTCTGTGCTGTAGCCTTGCCGATACCGAAAATGTAAGTAAGTCCGATCTCTCCTCTTTTTTTATTTGGTAAATCAATACCTGCTATTCTTGCCATATTTCTTTGAATGATTGATTGATTGAATGATAAACAGATTGAAGTTTACAGCTTTAAAACCGATCATTCAATCCTCCAACACACAACAAATTATTTTATCCCTGGCGTTGTTTATACTTAGGGTTCTTCTTGTTAATTACATAAAGTTTTCCCTTACGGCGAATTATTTTGCAGTCCGCACTGCGCTTCTTTATGGATGCTCTAACTTTCATCTTATTTGTATCTGTAAGTAATTCTTCCCTTTGACAAATCATATGGAGACATTTCGAGCTTCACCTTATCTCCAGGTAAAATCTTGATGTAATGCATCCGCATCTTTCCGGAGATATGAGCAATGATCTCATGACCATTTTCTAATTCCACACGAAACATAGCATTTGATAATGCTTCCTTTATGATCCCGTCTTGTTCAATAGAGGCCTGTTTAGCCATATTTTATTGATTTCTATTTAATTAACTCCCACCATTTGGGGTTGCAAAATTAAATAAAATTTTTAGTTATTTGAAGTTATTGTAATAATTATTATATACTAGTTTTTAATACCTCATCCACATAGTCAAATGTGGACAAAATATCGGCCTTCCCTTTACGTATAGCGACTGTATGTTCGAAATGTGCAGAAGGTTTTCCATCTGCTGTACTTATCGTCCATCCATCTTTCCAAAACTTCACTCCGGCTCTACCGAGGTTAATCATGGGTTCGATAGCAATCACCATCCCTTCCTCCAGTTTCATTCCAGTACCACGTTTACCATAGTTAGGCACATCTGGCTTCTCATGCAGCTTAAAACCTACCCCATGCCCCACAAGCTCCTTCACTACACCGTAACCATGGTTCTCTGTATAATCCTGAATCGCAAAGCCTATATCCCCTATCCTCGATCCTACAACAGCTTTTTCAATCCCACGTAATAAAGATTCACGCGTTACATCCAGAAGCTGCTGAATTTCTGAAGATATTTCCCCTACTGCAAAAGTAAAGGCTGAGTCACCATAGAACTTATTCAGAATAGCCCCACAATCAATTGATATAATATCCCCTTCTTTAAGTTCGTCATCGCCAGGAAAGCCATGTACCACTTTATCGTTCGTTGATATACACAATGAATATGGAAAGCCACTATAATTTAAAAATGCAGGAATACCTTTATTATCTCTAATAAAGGTTTCCGCATGTTTATTTAGGTCAATTGTTTTAACACCTGGTTTAACCAATCGTCCAACTTCTGCCAGTGTCCTCGAAACGAGCAATGAACTTTCCCGAATCAATTCAACCTCTTCAGCTGTTTTTAAAATCAACTTAGACATATTCCGATTAAATCACAGACCCAGAAGCGCCGCTATCGGCAGCTATAGGAGTACGGCCCTTCAATCGACCAGTCTTCATCAATCCGTCGTAATGGCGCATAAGCAGATGGCTCTCTATTTGCTGAAGAGTGTCTAGAACAACACCAACCAGAATAAGTAAAGATGTACCACCATAGAAATGTGCAAAATTACTATTCACGCCAAGTATTATGGCTAATGAAGGTAATACCGCAATCGCTGCTAAAAAGATTGATCCAGGCAACGTAATCTTTGAAATTACACCATCAATATACTCCCCTGTTGCTTTACCAGGTTTAATACCCGGAATAAAACCACCATTCTTCTTCATATCATCTGACATCTGAACAGGGTTAACTGTTATAGCAGTATAAAAGAAAGTAAAAGCAATGATTAGAATAGCAAAAGTCAAATTATAAGCAACCGAAGTATAATTACTTAATGAAGCTAAAACCGGACCTTGTGCTGCTGGGAAAAATTGCCCTAGTGTAGAAGGAATAAACATCAATGCCTGAGCAAAGATAATTGGCATTACACCTGCTGCATTTACCTTAAGAGGTATATACTGGCGAACACCACCATATTGTTTGTTGCCTACTATCTTTTTGGCATACTGCACCGGTATTCGTCGAACACCCTGAACAACAAGAATCGTAAAGATAATAACAAAGAACAACGCGGCTAATTCTACTAAAAATGGAATAATTCCACCCAAACCATTCAGCCTTGAATCAAATTCCGTTATAAATGCTCCAGGTAACTGTGCAATTATACCGATCATGATAATCAATGAGATTCCATTACCTATTCCTTTATCAGTTATTTTTTCTCCAAGCCACATGACAAATAATGTACCTGCGGTTAGAATAACCATAGAAGAAATGGTGAATAACGGCTCTGAAAGCAATCTGGCTTCAGGTGTAATTTGAGTACGAACATACCCAATAGCTTGTAAAAGAGTAATTCCTACAGTCAGGTAGCGGGTAAGCTGAGTAAGTTTTTTCCTACCACTGTCCCCTTCCTTTTGCATCTTTTGAAAATAAGGGACAGCAATACCTAAAAGCTGTACCACAATAGATGCAGAGATGTAAGGCATAACCCCCAGGGCAAATATAGATGCCCTGGCGAATGAACCGCCTGCAAACATATTTAATAATCCCAGGATTCCTTCCCTGGCTTGTTGATTATCCAATGCTGCGGCACTAACACCGGGAAGCACGATAAATGATCCTACTCGGTAAATTAAAAGAAATAAGAGTGTGTTTAAAATACGCACTCTTAAGTCTTCAATTTTCCAAATATTGGAAAGGGTAGTGAATAACTTCTTCATTAATCAATTATAATTTAACAATTGCACCACCAGCTGCTTCAATTGCTTTTTGAGCCGTAGCTGTAAAAGCATGAGCAGCAATTTCTAATTTAGTTGTCAGTTCTCCTCTTCCAAGGATTTTAACAAGATCGTTTTTAGAAACTAGTCCATGCTGCTTTAAAGCTACAAAATCAATTGTTGTTAAGCTAAATTTCTCAGCAAGGGCTTGAATAACGTCAAGGTTTACACCTATGTATTCAATACGGTTGATATTCTTGAAACCAACCTTAGGAACACGGCGCTGTAATGGCATCTGACCACCTTCAAAACCAATTTTGTTTTTATGTCCTGAACGTGAACCAGCTCCCTTATGACCACGGGTTGATGTTCCACCGCGACCAGAACCGGTACCACGGCCTATCCTCTTTTTATTTTTTGTTGAACCTTCTGCAGGTTTTAAATTACTTAAGTTCATGATTAAATACTTTCTACTGCTACTAGATGATTAATTTTTCTTACCATCCCGATGATTGACGGGGTAGCTTCAACTTCTACAGAGTGGTTAATCCTTCTTAAACCTAAAGCCTGCATAGTTCTTTTCTGGCGCTCGCTTCTATCGATAACGCTTTTAATCTGAGTGACCTTTATCTTCGCCATGTTCTTATCCGTTAAAAACTTTATTAAGATCCACACCACGGTGCTGAGCTACTGTATACGCATCTCTCATTTGAGACAAAGCTGAAACAGTTGCTTTTACCACGTTATGCGGGTTAGATGATCCTCTGGATTTTGCTAATACGTTATGTACACCGGCACTTTCAAGAACCGCACGCATTGCTCCACCAGCAATAACTCCAGTACCATTTGCAGCTGGTTTGATTAAAACAAACCCACCTGAAAATTTACCATATTGCTCATGAGGTACTGTTCCATTAATAATTGGAACCTTTACTAAATTCTTTTTCGCATCATCGATTCCTTTAGCAATTGCCTCAGTTACCTCTTTTGCTTTACCTAATCCGTAACCAACTACACCATTTTCGTCACCTACAACAACTATGGCTGAGAAACTGAATGTACGACCACCTTTAGTAACCTTAGCAACACGCTGTATACTTACTAAACGATCTTTTAATTCAATTTCGCTTGATTTAACTCTTTTTATATTGATTGTTGACATCTATTCTCAGATTAAAAGTTTAAACCAGCTTCACGTGCACCGTCTGCAAGAGACTTAACACGACCGTGGTATAAATAACCATTTCTATCAAATACTACCACGTTTACACCGGCAGCAATAGCTTTTTCAGCTACTAGTTTTCCAACAGCTTTAGACTGCTCTACTTTGTTTCCAGTTCCTGAAAACTCTTTAGAAGCCGAAGATGCTGAAGCTAATGTTTTTCCAGTAACATCATCTATAACCTGAGCATAAATGCCCTTATTACTTCTATATACTGACAAACGAGGACGATCAGTAGAACCAGACAGTCTCTTTCTTATGCCTTTTTTTATACGTTCTCTGCGAGATAATTTTATTCCTGACATGATACTATTTCTTAGCTGCTGATTTACCTGCTTTTCTTCTTAATATTTCACCTACAAACTTGATACCCTTACCCTTATATGGTTCCGGTGCACGTAGCGAACGAATCTTAGCTGCAACTTGTCCTAACAACTGTTTGTCGATACTTTCTAAAATGATTGTTGGGTTCTTTCCTTTCTCTGCAGTAGTCACTATAGAGATCTCTTTAGGCAATTCAAACACATAATGGTGAGAATAACCTAAAACAAGGTCAAGTGTATTACCAGTGTTTGTAGCACGGTAACCAACACCAACAAGTTCTTGTTGTAATTTGTAGCCTTCTGTAACACCCTTAACCATGTTGTTAATAAGTGAACGGTATAAACCGTGAAGTGCTTTATGACGCTTCTGTTCTGTAGGGCGTTCAACTGTTAATATTCCGTCTACCTGAGATACTGTGATATCACCATCCAGATGCTGAAATAATTCGCCTTTGGGTCCTTTAACCGTTACTACATTCTCTGCAGAAACCGTTATCGTTACACCAGAAGGTATTGTAATCGGGGTTTTTCCTATTCTTGACATCGTTTAATCCTCTTTGATTAATGAACGTAACATAATACTTCACCACCGATGTTAAGGTTGCGGGCTTCTTTATCAGTCATAACTCCCTTAGAGGTTGATACTACTGCAATTCCCAAACCATTTAATACACGTGGCATGCTGTCTACACCTGAATATTTTCTCAAACCAGGCTTACTCACACGTGTTAGAGTGCGAATAGCAGGAACTTTAGTTACCGGATGATATTTCAACGCAATTTTAATTGTGCCTTGTACCGTATTGTCCTCAAACTTATAGTTCGCGATGTAACCCTTATCAAAAAGAACTTTTGTAATTTCTTTTTTAAGGTTTGATGCAGGAATTTCCACAACCCGGTGGTTGGCCTTAATGGCATTCCTTACTCTTGTAAGATAATCTGCTATTGGATCTGTATTCATTACTTGTTTATTGTGATAGTGGTATCCACTTAAGGGACCTGCTATCGGTTAATTGTTTATATTTTATTGGTTTGTTGGGAGACCAGCTCCCAACCTAAACTACCAACTTGCTTTTTTCACTCCTGGAATCTTTCCAGCTAAAGCCATTTCACGGAATGTTACACGTGAAATACCAAACTGTCTCATATATCCACGAGGACGACCAGTTAATTTACAACGGTTGTGTAAACGAACCGGTGAAGAATTCTTAGGTAATTTATCTAATCCTGCAAAATCACCAGCAGCTTTTAAAGCAGCTCTCTTTTCGGCAAACTTAGCTACCATCTTCTCACGCTTAACTTCGCGTGCTTTTATTCCTTCTTTAGCCATTATTTACGGGTGCTTGATTTTTGAACGGTAAACCAAATTGTTTTAGTAACTCTAATGCTTCAACGTCATTTTTTGCGGAAGTTACGAAAGTAATATCCATACCCATGATTTTATTGATTTTATCAATGTTAATCTCTGGAAAAATGATCTGCTCAGTGATACCTAAAGTATAATTCCCATGACCATCAAAGCCTTTATCATTAATACCCTTGAAATCACGGATACGAGGTAACGCTACAGCTATTAAGCGGTCAAGAAACTCATACATCTGATTGTCACGCAAAGTTACACGAACACCAACTGGCATTCCCTTACGTAATTTGAAATTTGAAATATCCTTTTTTGACTTTGCTGCTACAGCTTGCTGACCAGTAATAGTGGTCATATCAACAATAGCACTATCAATAAGCTTCTTATCAGTAGTTGCAGCACCAACACCCTGGTTGATCGCAATTTTCTGAAGCTTAGGAACCTGCATCACGCTCTTATACTGAAACTTCTCTTTCAATGCAGTGCGGATATCTTCCTTATACTTCGACTTTAATCTTGGTACGTAACTCATAGCTTAATTTCCTCCCCTGACTTTTTAGAAATCCTTACGAATTTCCCTTCTGCATTCTTTTGCTTTCCTATACGGGTTGGTTTGCCTGTTTTAGCATCTACTACCATTACGTTTGACACGTGGATAGCAGCTTCTTTCTTGACAATTCCACCATTTGGATTAGCAGCATTCGGCTTGGTATGACGTGAAACCATGTTCGCGCCTTCAACTATAACCCGGTTCACTTTAGTTAAAACCTCAACGATTTTACCTTGTTTTCCCTTTGAGTCGCCAGCTATCACCTGTACTAAATCTCCTTTACGGATCGTCAGTTTAGGTATAATTAAATTCTTCTTTTGCATGTTATAATACCTCCGGTGCTAATGATACGATTTTCATAAATTGTTTTTCACGTAGCTCTCTTGCAACCGGACCGAAGATACGGGTACCTCTCGGCTCGTCTTGGTTATTTAACAAAACTGCTGCGTTATCGTCGAAACGGATATATGAGCCATCTTTGCGTCTTACTTCTTTTCTTGTTCTAACAACAACTGCTTTTGTAACAGTTCCTTTTTTCACATTTCCAGAAGGAATAGCACTTTTTACGGTAACAACAATTTTGTCACCAAGAGAAGCATACCTTTTACCAGTACCTCCCAGAACACGGATCACTAAAACTTCTTTAGCTCCGCTATTGTCTGCGACATTTAGTCTTGATTCCTGTTGTACCATTATTTCGCTCTTTCTAAAATTTCAACTAATCTCCAGTTCTTAGTCTTACTCAGAGGACGAGTCTCCATGATCAACACTGTATCACCGATACCGCAAGTGTTGCTTTCGTCATGAGCCATAAATTTGGTAGTTTTATGAACAAACTTTCCGTAGATCGGATGTTTCACTTTCCTTTCTACAGCAACAACGATAGATTTTTCCATCTTATTGCTCACTACCAACCCTGTACGGGTCTTTCTTAATTTTCTTTCTTCCATTTCGATTCTAAAATTATTCAGTTTCAGAAGCGGACTGTTTCTCAGCAGCAGCGGCCGCTTTGCGCTTAGTCAATTCTGTGTTCAAACGTGCGATTTCTTTTCTTACCTTACTAATACGAGATGGATTCTCTATGGCAGAAACTGTATGCGCAAATTTTAATTTAGTGAGATTGGTTCTTTCCTCGCTCATGCGGGAAACAATCTCTTCAGTTGATAGCTCTATTATTCCTGAGGGTTTCATCTTTTCTTCTTTCTTGATTGTGGACTGCAAGTTGTCTGTTGCAGTTATTCACATAACATACAACTTGCAACCTACAACTTAATTATGCTTCTACGTAATCCCTACGTACTACAAATTTTGTTTGTACCGGTAATTTTTGAGCTGCTAAACGCAATGCTTCTTTGGCAACTTCCATAGGAACGCCTTCTGCTTCAAAAATCATTCTACCCGGGCGAACAACTGCAACCCAGTATTCTGGAGCACCTTTACCTTTACCCATACGTACTTCCGCTGGCTTTTTGGTAACCGGTTTGTCCGGGAATATGCGAATCCACACTTGGCCTTCACGTTTCATAAAACGTGTAACCGCAATACGTGCAGCTTCTATCTGACGGCTGGTTATCCATGCCGGTTCCAGCGATTTTATTCCGAAAGATCCGAATGAAAGCTCTGCTCCACGAGAAGCTAACCCTTTCATTTTTCCTTTTTGCATCTTTCTGAACTTCGTTCTTTTTGGCTGTAACATCTTTTTCTGTATTTATCTATTTTTTGATGTTTGACAATTATTTCTTAGGGCGAAATCCTGCACCACCAGCGCCACCGCCGCGGTTAGCACCTGGAGCTCCAGGACGACTTCCACCTTGACCGCCTGGACGGTTACCACCTTGGCCACCAGGTCCACCAGCGCTTCCACCACGGCTATTACCACCACGATTTCCACCTCTGCTATCGCCACCAGCACCTGGTCCGTTACCCGGTCCACCACGTCTGTCGTTAGTACGTCTATCGTTTCCGCCTCTTCGCTCTCCTCTTTCGCCAGCACCATAAGAAGAATTACCTTCTCCTGCTCTGCCTCTTACTCCGGTTGTTTGACCGATGTTTGGAGATAAATCGCGTTTGCCATAAACCTCACCTTTACAGATCCATACCTTAACACCAATCTTACCATAAGTAGTAAGCGCTTCTGCTAATGCATAGTCAATATCAGCACGGAACGTATGCAATGGAATTCTTCCATCTTTATATTGTTCAGTACGAGCCATTTCAGCACCACCTAAACGACCAGAACACATGATCTTAATTCCTTCTGCACCCACACGCATTGTTGATGCGATAGAGGTTTTCATTGCACGACGGAAAGAAATACGCGCTTCAAGTTGTTTCGCTATACCTTCAGCTACTAATTGAGCATCAAGTTCCGGACGTTTAATTTCAAAGATGTTAATCTGAACTTCCTTTTTAGTCAGTTTCTTTAACTCTTCCTTGATTTTATCAACTTCCGCTCCACCTTTACCAATTACTATACCTGGGCGAGCTGTGTGTACTGTTACAGTGATTCGCTTTAATGTACGCTCGATAACTAATTTGGCAACGCCACCTTTAGCTATACGTACAGAAAGATATTTTCTGATCTTTTCATCTTCAACTAGTTTATCGGAATAGTTGTTGCCACCGAACCAGTTAGAATCCCAACCTTTGATGATTCCTAGTCTGTTACCTATTGGATGTGCTTTTTGTCCCATTTTCCTTAATTAGTTACTGATTCAAGGTTCTCAATATTCTCTGCCACAGTCTTACTGTCCACTACAAGGGTAACGTGATTTGAACGTTTACGGATTCTATGACCACGGCCCTGAGGCGCAGGTCTAAGTCTCTTCAACTGACGTCCGCAATCAACAGTTATTGTTTTCACAAACAAACCGCTATCTTCCGGACGTTGACCCTCATTCTTAGCTTCCCAGTTTTTGATCGCTGACAACAAAAGTTTTTCAACTCGTTGTGCAGCTTCCTTATTGGTAAACTTTAATATATATAGTGCCTTTTCAACACGTTCACCACGGATCAGGTCAACAACCAATCTCATCTTACGAGGAGAGGTAGGGCAATCATTTAATTTTGCTACTGCTTCCATTCCTTATTTCTTCTTTTCAGAGTGACCTCTAAATGTTCTTGTTGGAGCAAATTCTCCCAACTTGTGACCAACCATGTTTTCAGTTACATACACCGGAATAAACTTGTTACCGTTGTGAACTGCAAATGTATGTCCTACGAAATCCGGAGAAATCATTGACCGGCGAGACCAGGTTTTGATTACAGACTTCTTGCTAATCTCGTTCATAGTAAGCACTTTGCTTTCTAAATTATGATCGATATAAGGACCTTTTTTAATTGAACGTGCCATTATTTCTTTCTCCCTTCAATGATGTAACGACTCGAAATTTTCTTCTTGTTTCTAGTTTTGTAGCCCTTAGCTAACAATCCATTTCTAGAACGAGGATGTCCACCTGATGATCTTCCTTCACCACCACCCATCGGGTGATCGACTGGATTCATGGCAACACCACGAACACGAGGACGACGTCCCAACCAGCGTTTTCTACCAGCCTTACCTAACACTTCGTTAGATCTTTCTGCGTTAGAAACCGATCCGATTGTTGCCATACAAGTTGACAAGATCATACGAGTTTCGCCTGAAGGCAATTTGATAATAGCGTACTTTCCGTCACGAGCAGATAGCTGAGCATATGTTCCTGCACTACGTGCAATGATTGCTCCCTGTCCTGGGTTCATTTCAATGTTGTGAATAATTGAACCCAATGGAATGCTCTTCAAAGGAATTGCATTTCCAACTTCCGGAGCTGATGCTTCACCAGATACCACGGTTTGTCCAACCTTAAGTCCTGTTGGCGCTATAATATAGCGTTTCTCTCCATCAACATAATGAAGTAATGCTATACGAGCTGTACGATTTGGATCGTACTCAATTGTGGCAACTTTTGCGGGGATATCTTTTTTATCGCGTTTAAAATCAATCAATCGGTACGACTGTTTATGTCCCCCACCGAGATAACGCATAGTCATTTTACCGGTATTATTTCTACCACCCGAATTTTTGATGGAAACTATTAACGATTTTTCAGGAACGTTTGTAGTAACATCAGAGTAATCGCCTCCTACGCGGTGACGAGTACCAGGGGTAACCGGTTTAAATCTTTTAACTGCCATGTTCTATTTAAATATTGCTGTAAAAGTCAATAGTTTCTCCATCCTTAAGCGTTACAATTGCTTTCTTGTACTTAGGCATACGGCCTGATACAAATCCAGCTTTAGTATAACGATTCTTTGCTTTACCAGATACCACCATGGTGTTTACAGCACTAATGCTAACACCAAACATTTTTTCAATTGCACCTTTAATCTGCAATTTGTTGGCTCTGTGATCTACTTTAAAAGCATATCTGTTAAACTTTTCAGTTAATGCAGCTGCTTTCTCCGTTAATATAGGCTTCTTTAAAATTTCCATACTACTTGGCAAATGCCTCCTCTAATGTTTTAACAGAACCGGTAGTCAGAATTAGCTTTCCTGCGTTTAACACATCATATGTGTTTAACTGATCGGCAGTAATTACTTTCGCTGATTTAATGTTTCTGCTTGATAAATACACATTATTATTAGCAACTGCTAAAACCAATAGCGTTTTCTCAGATGCCACCTTCAAATCTGTTACCAGTTGAAGGTAATTCTTAGTCTTCACTGAATCAAAAACAAAATCTTCCAGTATCACGATACTGTTATCTTTCGCCTTGTAAGATAAAGCTGACCTGCGCGCAAGTTGCTTTAACTTCTTATTCAGTTTAAAACTGTAATCACGGGGTTGAGGACCAAATACACGACCACCGCCATTGAATAATGGAGATTTTATACTACCAGCACGTGCACCACCTGTACCCTTTTGCTTATATAACTTGCGGGTTGAACCTGCAATCTCATTACGCTGTTTTGATTTATGTGTTCCCTGACGTTGATTAGCAAGATATTGCTTAACGTCAAGATAAATCGCGTGATCATTAGGCTCAACGCCAAAAATCGCATCAGACAGTTGCACCTTGGCTCCTGTTTCTTTACCTGATATGTCTACTACGTTAATTTCCATCTTATTTATCAACGATTACGTAAGAACCCTTAGCTCCCGGAATTGAACCGCTAACTACCAATAAATTTTGTTCTGCGTATATTTTCAAAACCTGAAGATTTTGAACCTTAATACGTGAACCACCTGTACGACCAGCCATGCGCATACCCTTGAATACACGGGAAGGCCATGAAGAAGCACCTAATGAACCTGGAGCTCTCAGTCTGTTGTGCTGACCGTGAGTGGCCATACCAACACCGGCGAAACCGTGACGTTTCACTACACCCTGAAAACCTTTACCTTTAGATGTACCAACGACATCAACGAAGTCTCCTTCAGCAAAGATCTCAACAGTTACTGTGTCTCCCAGACTTTTCACATCATCAAACGACTTAAACTCCACAAGTTTACGCTTTGGAGTTGTGTTTGCTTTTGCGAAATGACCTTTCAGCTGCTGAGTAGTGTTCTTTTCCTTCTTCTCATCGTAAGCCAACTGAATTGCTTCGTAACCGTCAATTTCAGAGGTACGAAGCTGCGTAACAACGCAAGGGCCAGCTTCAATTACCGTGCATGGAATGTTTCTTCCATCGGCATCGAAAATGCTGGTCATTCCTACTTTTTTTCCAATAATACCTGACATTTTTATTTAATTCTTTTTAAGCCCATCGAAGCAGTAGGGCTTCGTTCAAGGCAATGTAAATCCCTCGAAAGGGACGGCAAAGATAGGAATGTTTAATTAATTATCAAACACTTAGCCGTTTATTTTTAAAGAAATTTACGTATATGCACCTTTAATTAAATCAGATTGCGTTTAAAAGCCGATTACACAAAAACAAACAAGTGCATTTATTACAGAATCACCTTATCCTCAACTACTTTCAATACCCCTTTTTTTTGAAATAGGAGTTACATTTTCTAATTTTTTAAATTCACACCGCGCTGCCATCTGATGCATATATGAACTACAATTGAAAACCTGTTACCTGACAATCCAACAATGACCGTCAAATCTGCTGATTTCAAAAATCATTTTGATCCTTATCAAAAGGAAAGCAGACGTTAATTCGCTTCTTCCTTAATAAAATATATCTTTGAACATACTTCATTCAATATGCCACTCAAAAAACGGATTGCTATTTTTGCTTCAGGTTCAGGGTCAAATGCTCAAAAGATAATGGAACATTTCAACAAGCATCCCGACGCTGAAGTAGCCCTTATACTTTGCAACAACCCCAGTGCCTATGTCATTCAACGTGCCGACAATTTTGAGATCCCTTCTCATGTTTTTGATAAGTATGAATTCACCAAAACGGATACCATTCTTAAGCTCCTCAAATCGATGGAAATTGACCTGATTGTTCTGGCTGGCTTCCTATGGCTCATTCCTGAAAATTTGTTAAAAGCGTTCCCCAACCAAATTATCAATATCCACCCTGCCCTTCTCCCTAAATACGGAGGCAAGGGAATGTATGGCGATCGGGTACATCAAGCTGTTCTGGATAATAAGGAAACAGAATCAGGCATCACCATTCATTTTGTGAATGAAAACTTTGATGACGGAGAGATCATTCATCAATCCCGTTACAGGATCGACAAAAATGACGATATTGAAATGATCAAATTTAAAGGTCAGCAACTCGAACACCTTCATTATCCTAAAGTGGTAGAGAACCTGGTTAAAAAAATGAAGTCTTTATAAGAAGGTGAAGCTTTGCTTTATTATACACGAATCCGGTTATTTCCAGATAAATCCCCCTAATCTGAAAAAACGCAGTGTTTTGTTTATCGTAGTAAGTGATTCTTTAATCAATCTATCCTGAATCTTCTGCAGCTTCGTTTTCTTGTTATTCTGAAAGGAAGTTATACCTGTCTTTTCATCGAAAGGAGCAGATCTCTTTTTTTTCTCAACGACAACAATGCTGTCATAAAAATGAATTGAATCAACTGAACGTGTAAAATCATTAACATTTAACGCTCGTTGTTCAGAATGATAGGCATTTAAAAGATCTATGAACTTTTTACTGTATTCAATAAAGGTTCCGCGCCTTTTATAACCGCCCCCATGGCCTAACCAGTAAGAGGTGTGAACATCCTCACAAAAATAAACCCCATTGTCTTTGATAGACGAAAAAAGCTCCTCATAGCTCACAATCTGTTGATTCATGGTATGTCCTCCATCATCTATCAGGATATCTATAGGAGGCATTTGCTGCTTCACTGTCTTTAGAAATTTTCGGTCAGATTGAGAACCTATAAATATTTTTATATTCTCTTCTTCTAAATCCTTACACTTAGGATTGACATCAATGCCATATATTTTTGCATTTACACCGAAGTAATCCTTCCACATCTGCAGGCTTCCTCCCTGAGACACTCCAATTTCCAGGATTACGACTTCCTTATTTCTAAATCTACTGAAATGTTTTTCATAGACGTCAAAATAATGGTTCCATTTATGTATCAGGCGCTGATCGTTCTCCCGAAAATACTTTTCAATGTCATTCATACTAGTTGGTTAAGGATTTTTAAGTTATCATAACTCAGGGCACTAAACTAAAAGAATTTTTCCGTAATAGATGACTTGGATGAAGTTTGAGGAACTACCATTTTAAGCCGGAAGTTTTAATCAGGATAGCATTTAAAAAGATAGAAATTTCTACCTGAAGCTGTTGATGAAATATCTCCCGGTCAAAGCCTTGTGGATCAGTAGCTGGTTGGAAGTTCGGGTTTCTCATAGTTTCAGGGAATGGACTTAAAAAGGAAAAATGTCCCGCGTTATCAACTTTTCGAAAAGTAACCATAGATGAATCAGGAACACCGTTAATAACAACTGCAGCATTCCAGTCAGGCGTAATTGGATCATGTTCAGCCGTCAGCAGCAAAATCGGGACGGTTACCTTTTGTAAGTTATCAGCAAACCACCCGGCTCCGGGAGCAAGCAGTACTAAGGCTTTTACTCTGGGGTCAGCAGCAACATCTACTTTTTTCCCTTCCCGCGTATAAGGTACACCGCCTGCTAAAGCTAAAGCGGTATATCCTCCCATAGAATGCCCGATCACCGCTATGCTTTCAAGTAAAAGACTTTCCTGAAAAAACGCCATTTGTGTCACTACATTAATGGTTATGCTGATATGGCGGGGTCGAAGCACGAGGTTTTCCTCCGTGTTTTCGAGAGTATTGTTATTGCGATTGTTTCCATAGTGCTCGGGCATAACCACAATGTAACCATGCCGGGCTAAATGCATGCTGATCGTACGGTATAGTAAATGTGATCCGCCGTTGCCATGAGATATGACTATTAAGGGAAACTGCCCTTCCATTATTATGGAATCCACACTTACTTCCATCACGTAAGGCCCGAAAGCCACAAGCGTGGGGGATTCCAAAGTTGGATAATGTATTATAGCAGGAAATGATATGCCTTTTAGCTCATCTTCAATTGTAATCTGTTTACTCCCTACATAGCTTTGGACCCTTTTATTTGCCATTATTTAAATTCGAAATCATGTGGTTTGGTTTATTCGTGTTCGGGTTACTTCACTCTTTTTGCTAGTCGATAATAAAAGGCCAAAGAAACCGATGATACGGATAATTTGATTTTTTTCATTGTATTCGAAGTAATCCATTCCCTCTACGACATCCTGGTTAGCCACAACAAGTTCCCACATAAAACGACCGCTACCGTGATGACAGTCTGCCTGAGCAATTAAACTAAACTTTCTACCAGGAAACGTTTTGTAAGAGTTGTAAATCACCTCCACCAACTGATCAACCCCTATAGCCAAAGGAGTCTGCGGATCTATATAAGCGTTATTCTCAGACCAACATTTTCATGTTTTCATCATGAAAAACTCATTATCAAAAATAAAAAATTCTTTTGATTAATAGAATGAGTTTATGATAATCAGCGGAAAAATAAAAACATCTGTAAGGCTTATAGGCAAAGATCTGCTTTGGTTGAAAGCATGGATTTGTTATCACATTAAATTATCAAATAACAAGGAAATAATGATAGATAATTTTAATTCCAGCAAATATTTTAACTTGCCTTTATAAAAATTGCTCTCTAAAATCTATATATGCCTGATCACCTAAAAATACTCGAATTGAATGTTGTCTTATCGAAATTACAATTACCCTGGCTGCGGGCACGTGGCAAAGTACATCAGTAGGGTATTTTTCGCCTTATGAACTTTATGTTACATGATAATAGCCGCAGTTTGCCGGAAAATTCGCTTTGATTCTTACTTTCGTGCACATTCTAATTATGCGAAAAGCAATATTAACCTGTATAGATTTTTTCTTCCCACCATTTTCCCGCTGGATTTCTCGTGACACTTTTAGATACCTTGCAACGGGTGGTTCTACCTTTGCAACCGGAATTGTTGTCTATTACCTGGCCTACAATTATATATTAGAACAAAAAGACATCCGGCTTTCCAAATTGTTAGTGACCGCCCCGATCGCCGCTCTGGCCATTGAATGCACTATTACCTTCATAATCGGTTTCCTTTTAAATAAATACTTGATCTTTACGGATTCAAAATTGAAAGGTAGAATTCAGCTTTTCCGCTATGGCTCCATAGTAGTTACCAACCTCATGCTTAACTATGCTTTCATGAAATTAATGGTTGAAGCATTTGCTTTTTACCCAACGATTGCAAAGGTTCTGACTTCCATTATTTTGGCTATTTTCAGTTATTTCTCTCAAAGACATTTTAATTTTGGCTATTTTCAGTTATTTTAACTATGCTTTCATGAAATTAATGGTTGAAGCATTTGCTTTTTACCCAACGATTGCAAAGGTTCTGACTTCCATTATTTTGGCTATTTTCAGTTATTTCTCTCAAAGACATTTTACTTTCAAGGTAGAGAAGTAGTAGCATTATTTCTATTCTCTAGTCTGTAACGGCCAAAACGAATTCATGAAAAGTCTATCTTACATTGTATAAGAAAACGACCTTTATTCTGAAAAATGGAAAAGTGTCAACTTAGTGGAGGTCTAACAGGGTTCTGATTCTTGTTAAAGATTGTTAAGGTTACCAAAAAGAGAGGAGTTCACCGTATTTTGGTTGTTCGTCAAAATAGCATATCAGTGAGACCAATTTTATTTAGTTTTCTACTAACCGCATGCTTCATCAAAGCATCTAGCCAGGTTAATACAGAGGCGTTTCTAGCGGGCTTTAAAACCTTAACACTAGTTGATTCTTCCAGACTTTACAAGGCTGACACCCCCATAGCAGACCGGTTACACTTCAGGCCTCTTGATTTAGATGTTTGGTATCCCTCTTTAGAGAAAAAAAATTACAGCATGGTTTTCGGGGATTTACTTAAACTTTTTGAACTGCGGGCTAACAAGTACCAGGACAAAGATGATTACACCGGAATCACAGCAGAACTTGCGCTACAATTTGCATTGGAATCTGGACTGAAGCCTGAAAATGCCAGAGATCTCTTAGTAATCAAAACCAACAGCTATAGAAACTCTATTCCGACGAGAGAGAAAATGCCTTTAATTCTCTATATGGCAGGGTTAAACGGGATGAGCTTCGAAAACTACAAACTCCTTGAACACCTGGCCGAAAGTGGATATGTTGTTCTTTCAATTTCTTCTGTTGGCCGCTATCCGGGAAATATGACCGATAAAAAGGCAGATATGATGGAACAGGTATACGATGCTGAATACGCAATAAATGCACTCAAAAATCAAAACGAGATTCAGATTGATTTTGAAAAGATGGCAGTTATAGGGTACAGTTGGGGAGGTATGAGTGCAGGGGTTTTAATCAGCAGAAACGCGGAAATAAAAGCCCTTGTTTCACTTGACGGTAGCGAGAACCATGTTTTTGGAGAAAGCGAAGACGATGATAAGAATTTGAAGGAAATAGTTGGTTCAGCACTGCTCAACGAAAGAATAAAAGACATTTCTTATTTATACCTGAAAAGCGGAAATAGTAACAGTCCCCGGCCTGTAGATCAATATTCTTACTACGACAAGGTGCAAATAAAAAAGTATTATTTATGCTTTACAAATAGCGGGCATGAAGATCTGTCCTGCATTCCGTTTCTACTCAATTCTTCAAGCCATAAGCTGGATATCTATAATAATGTGTTACAAAGTACACGACTTTTTTTACATAAAGAGCTAAAAAACATAGAAGGATTTGATGATTATTATAATGAATTAAAAAGATCGGATAAAATAACTACTAGCCTGATAAAACCCGAAAAAACCGGCACTAATGCCATGCCGCTTAAAGGCACTGTATTTGACAGCTATACAGGGAAACCTTTGCCCTATGTAAATATTGGAACCCTAGAAGCAGAAATCGGAACTGTAACTAACGAGAGTGGTCAATTCGAAATAAGGATTACAGATGCCTCAGTTAACGATAGCCTTCGGATTTCTATGATAGGATATAAATCGCAGGTTTATAAAATAAATGAACTTTTAGCCCTAAAAGATGGTGTTACCATTAAGCTTGCCAAGGATATTAATCAGCTTAAAGAAGTGCTGGTTACTTCTAAGAAATTAAGAAAAAAGGTTCTTGGCAATAAAACGACCTCTAAGTTTCTGAGCACTCCATTTAATAACCTGCTCGGCACTGAAATGGGCATCAAGATTCCTGTCAGAACGCAGCCTGTTTTTGTCGATGCATTTAATTTTCACATATCTTATAACAGACTGAGTACCAGGGTATGGTTTCGGTTAAATATTTATGACATGAAAAACGGAAGGCCTTTTCAAAATATATTGTCGCAAAATATTTTAATACCTGTTGCTGCAAAGCAAACAGGATTAATTTCTGTCGACCTAAAGCCTTATGACATAAGCCTGGCTGATGATGTGATAGTTACATTAGAGTGGATTAAAAATGAAACGGAGCCGAAAAGAGGGGAAGCATTATACTTATCCGCAAGCCTGCTTTCAAATGGAACCTTCGTGAAGCGATCTAGTCAGGCCAGGATAGTAAAACGTAATAGCTTGGGCGTTGCATTTAATTTGAATGTGAGATATTGACCTCGATGACAATCGCCCGAGCCTCAGGTACAAAAGCCACTATTTTAAATTGGCCTTAATACTTTTAGAATCCAAAACCTTATTTTAAACCACTCCCATGAATAAACAATTTTACCTATTCGGAATTAGTGACTTCCCTAACCTAACCTCCAGGACTGATAAGTTGAGTAGGAGAAAGGTTATCATCTATACTATCCCGTGTATTTCCTTCTGGAAAGAATCGCATAAGCCTCTGGTATCACTCCGATCCTGGCTAGTTAAAGTCGGACTTAACACAGATAATTATTACATTATTTTTACCTTTAACATTAATTCATTTACCTGCACTCTTATAGAAAATTTATACGTATAGGAGAAGATATTGGAAAATTTCCTCTTTCTTTTGTTATTGGATTTCCTAATGGAGTACTTTGCCTGTATAAATTATATCACATGGCAACTATAGATCAAAAAGGAATGGTTCACGGAACCGCAGGTTCAGTAATATACCGCGGGTATCGGGGGAAGAACATCATCCAGGGTAAACCAAAGGCATTTAAGCAAACTGAAAAAACAATCAGGAGCGCTAATGAGTTTGGACTTTCGAGTTCTGCAGCAGCGGTTATCCGGACAGCATTTGAACCGGCTTATTTTTTTAAAGACGGAACAGCAGCGTATAGAAGCACCCAACTTGTGTATCGGTCAATATTGAACAATGTAAGCGGAGAGAAAGGGAAAAGGGATCTGCATGATGGCGACCTTTCTTTTTTACAAGGATTAGACTTCAATGCAAATAGCAAACTGCATGAAGTGCTACAAATAACCCATGAAGTTAATAAAAGCGTAGATGGTTTAGTAAGTGTTACCCTTGGTTCCTTAAATACCAAGACAGAGATCAAAAGGCCAAAGAATGCAAGCGGAGCCTATATGAAACACCGCATCCGACTAATGCTAGTCGCTTTCAACTTCAGGGAAGAGTATTATGAAAATCTGGGCGTACAGGATATCGATCTGGAAGGATATCAAAGTGTAGAAGGACGGGTCATCTCCTTTACAGAACCGGTTCCTGAGGATTGCCTAATCCTCGTAAGCATGTCATTGATGCTCTATTCCTCTATAAATCAAACCAATGAAAGCATCTTGTTAAACAGTGTAGCGTTTAGTCCCTGCGCAATCATCGGCACCTTTCAATCTGAAAATCCATCAGAATACCCCATAGAAGGGGTAAATACTCAACCATCTGACTATCCAGGCCGGGAAGAAAAGATCAAACAAATGAGTTATGTAGGCAATCTTCTTATGTTAGGAATGGATGCCAGGATTAAGAAACGTGACATTTCAACTAGTAAACAAACCCTTATAGCCAGCAAAACGTGCTTAATAGAAAAAGTGGACCGGAATAATGTTCTCAAAGGCAAGATTTCCTTTAAGAAATGATTGGATTTTTATCCCTTGGTATGATGTCTTGATTTTTGATGGATTAAAAATCCAGCGCTAACATATTAGCAACCTAAAAACATCATTCCTTAATAAGAAATATTACTATTCCTTAGTTTTACTATTAAATCTGCTAGGAACTTACGTCACAAAAAGCCTATCTTTGCCGCTTAATTTTCCCATAAATGAGCCATCCTGTCAAAATAAAAAACGCTTTAATATCAGTATATTACAAAGACGGGCTAGAACCGTTGATTAAAAAACTTCATTCTTTAGGTGTTACCTTTTATTCTACAGGTGGAACAGAAAGCTTTATCAGGGAGCTTGGATTCGACGTCATCCGTGTGGAGGACCTTACCGGGTATCCTTCAATATTAGGTGGACGCGTAAAAACATTGCATCCTAAAGTATTCGGTGGCATTTTATCCAGAAGAAATCTGGAAGAAGACAAAATACAATCTGCAGAATATGATATTCCTGAGATTGATTTGGTCATTGTTGATCTTTATCCATTTGAAGAAACAGTGCGTGCCGGTCTTGGCGAAGATGAAGTAATTGAAAAAATTGACATTGGTGGCATATCATTAATACGGGCAGCTGCAAAGAATTTCAATGACGTAGTAATCCTGTCTTCTAAAGATAATTACGAGGAACTAAATACCATTCTGGAAGAAAACGATGGTGTGACTTTATTGTCGCATCGTAAAGAGTTTGCTAAAAAAGCATTCAATATTTCTTCTCACTACGACACCGCTATATTTAATTATTTCAACCGCGAAAACCCTTTACCTGTATTTAAACAGAGCGAACAGAAATCGTCCACCCTTCGTTATGGAGAAAATCCACATCAGAAAGGTTATTTCTATGGCGATCTGGAAGCGATGTTCGAAAAGCTGAATGGAAAGGAACTCTCCTATAATAACCTGGTAGATGTTGATGCCGCAGTTGCTTTGATAGACGAATTTGATGAACCAACATTCGCGGTTCTTAAACATACCAATGCATGTGGAGTTGCTTCTAATCCTAGCTTATTTGAAGCCTGGAAAATTGCTCTTGCTTGTGACCCTATTTCTGCCTTTGGCGCGGTAATCATTTGTAATGGTGAAGTAGACGCACAAACAGCACTGGATATCAACAACCTTTTCTTCGAAGTACTGATTGCGCCTGCTTTTAGTGCCGAAGCAATTACAATTCTTACACAAAAGAAAAACAGAATTCTGTTGTTAAGAAAAGAGACAGCCCTTCCTACTAAAATATTCAAGACACTGCTGAATGGCGTGATTGAGCAGGAAAAAGATGGTACCATGGAAGGTCCGGAACAAATGACTCCGGTTACTGATATGTTGCCTACTACCGAACAATTGAAAGACCTTCATTTTGCCAATAAACTGGTAAAACATACAAAATCGAATACGATTGTGATTGCAAAAAACCAACAGCTAATCGCTAGCGGAGTAGGTCAGACTTCCAGAGTGGATGCCCTGTTACAGGCTTTAGAAAAAGCTAAATCATTTGGATTTAATGTGGATGGCGCCGTTTTGGCTTCCGATGCTTTTTTCCCCTTTCCAGACTGCGTGGAGATTGCTGCAAACGCAGGCATAAAGGCTATTTTACAACCTGGAGGATCGATAAAAGACAAACTTTCAGTCGACATGGCCAACGATAAAGGTGTTGCAATGGTAATCACAGGGGTTAGACATTTCAAACATTAATATAGTACTAAACATTTTACTACATTTGCATACTTTTAACAATTTAAAACGTCCTTAATGGGTTTATTTAATTGGTTTACACAAGAAATCGCTATCGATCTGGGTACGGCAAATACGCTGATCATACATAATGATAAAGTGGTTGTTGACGAACCATCAATTGTAGCTTTTGACCGCACTACAAATAAAATCATTGCAATAGGCCGTCAGGCCATGCAAATGGAGGGTAAAACCCATGATAATATACGTACAGTTCGTCCACTGAAAGATGGTGTAATTGCCGACTTCAATGCGGCGGAGCACATGATCAGAGGAATGATCAAAATGATCAACAATGGCAAAGGCTGGTTTTTCCCATCCTTAAGAATGGTGATCTGCATCCCTTCGGGCATTACTGAAGTAGAAAAGAGAGCCGTTCGTGATTCCGCTGAGATAGCAGGAGCAAAAGAGGTGTATCTGATTCATGAGCCTATGGCTGCTGCGGTTGGCATTGGCATTGACGTGGAAGAACCCATGGGAAACATGATCATCGATATAGGCGGAGGGACAACTGAGATTGCGGTTATTGCTTTATCAGGCATTGTTTGCGACCAGTCTATCCGTACTGCAGGTGATAATTTCGATAGTGATATCGTTCAATATATTCGCCGTCAACATAATATCATGATTGGGGAACGTACCGCTGAAAAGATTAAAATCGAAGTTGGTGCTGCCCTACCTGAATTAGCTGATCCACCTGCTGACTTTGCCGTACAAGGCAGAGATCTAATGACAGGTATTCCGAAGCAAATCACTGTATCCTATACCGAAATTGCACATTGTCTGGATAAATCAATATCTAAAATTGAAGAAGCCATTCTAAAGGCACTGGAAATTACCCCTCCTGAGTTGTCGGCAGACATCTATCAAACAGGGATTTATTTAACCGGAGGTGGAGCTTTGTTGAGAGGATTGGATAAACGGGTTGCTGCAAAAACTAAATTGCCGGTTCACATTGCCGAAGATCCTTTGAGAGCAGTGGTACGCGGTACCGGGATTGCACTTAAGAATATTGGCAGTTATAAATTTTTAATGCAGTAATATTATTAAAGGCGGTAAGCTTATGACTAATGCTGTGATCGTAAGTTTACTGCCTGCAACGCTTAACTTAAATATGTATGCGTAACCTCTGGGGTTTTATCAGTAAGTACAACGCATTCTTCTTTTTTATCATCTGTTTTATCATTTCCATTACTTTGATTATTCGGAATAATTCATTTCAAAGATCAGGAGTGTTTAATTCATCCAACGAATTTGTAGGCGAAGCTTATAGCCGCATTAATAAGGTACAGCGTTATCTTCGGCTTGCCGAAGTGAATGACAGTCTGGCCAAAGAAAATGCATTCTTAAGAAAGGACCTCAAAATGTCTCATTTTGATGATAGTCTGGTTCAGCAGTCGGTTTTAGATACCGTCTCCCGGCAGCAGTATACCTACATTGTTGCCCGCGTAGTCAACAATTCCATCCATCAAAAGAATAATTATATCACCATCAACAGGGGAACCCGCCATGGAATTCTTCCAGGCATGGGCGTTATTTGCCCATCCGGAATTGTGGGTATTGTAAAAGATGTATCTGCAGATTTCGCTACTGTTTACTCTCTACTGCATAGCGACACAAAGATCAGCGCAAGCATTACCGAGAATCAGGCATTTGGTTCATTGGTATGGGGGGAGGGAAATTCTGATCCCAGAACTGCTGTACTGCAGGATATTCCTAATCATATCCAGGTTAAGATTGGGCAGCATGTGGTTACTTCCGGTTATTCAACTTTATTTCCCGAAGGCTTACCCATTGGGCGAATTCTGCGTACCAAAGAAAAAGGAGGCGAAAGTTTCCCCGAAATTGTAGTGCGCCTGGATACTGATTTCTCCACCCTACAGTATGTATATGTAATTAAAAATCTTTTCAGTGCTGAAAAAGAAAAGTTAGAAAAGCAAAGCAAAAAAGATGGGTAGAACAATATTAATAAATATAGTCCGTTTTGTGCTGCTTATTTTCATTCAGGCATTTTTGCTGAAGAACATTGGCTTTTACAACTTATCTATACCCTTCCCCTACATTTTATTTATCATGCTGTTACCTTTTGAGGTGCCAAACTGGTTGTTATTTCTGTTGGCCATGGGTACCGGATTAACAGTAGATGCATTTTATGATACGGCAGGTTTAAATGCGGCTGCCTGTGCGGTTCTGGCATTTGTAAGGATCGTATTTATCAATGTAACAGTAGAACGACAGGGTTTTGAAAATGAACCGGAACCCAAACTTGGGATTATGGGCTTCCGTTGGTTTTTTATATATACGGTAGTATTGACTTTATTCCATCATGTTACCCTGATTTTTCTTGAAGCATTTGGTTTTTTTGATGTAAAGGATATACTAACCCGCGTATTCTTTAGTTCTATTTTTACCATATTCCTCATCGTGATATCAGAGTTTATATTCTTCCGTAAGAAAGAGCGTTAATGAATAGTTTTTTTCAACGAAAATACATTGTACAGGGTATTTTTATAGCAGTAGCACTTGTTCTATTGGCCCGCCTTTTCTACATACAGGTTATTGATAAAAGCTATTTTTTATCAGCAAACAATAATGTACTCCGAAAAGTAGTTATCTACCCCGCCAGAGGTATCATACTGGATCGGAAAGGCCGGATACTGGTTCAAAATGAACCTGTATATGACCTGATGGTCATTCCACGTGAAGTAGTCCAATTTGACACGCTTGAATTTCTTCGGCTGGTTAAGCTGGACAAGAAAGGTTTTGATAAACGGCTCACCAAGGCACGAAACTTTTCACCTTATCGCGCTTCGATTTTTGAAAAACAACTATCTGCGCAGACCTTTGCGGCATTTCAAGAAAAGCTTACTCAGTTCCAGGGTTTTTATGTTCAAAAACGTTCCGTTCGGCGCTATCCCGATAGCATTGCATCACAATTTTTCGGCTATATTAATGAAGTAGTGCCTTCGGATATTATCAAGTCTAAAGGCTATTATAAACCAGGTGACTATATTGGCCGTACAGGGGTAGAAAAATCGTATGAAGACCTTTTAAGAGGACAGAGAGGGGTAGAAAACCAAATGGTTGATGCATTTAACCGGCCCAAAGGGCACTTTGCCGAAGGAGCCTATGATACGCTATCTGTTACAGGCAAAAAACTAATCTCTTCGCTGGATAGAGATATACAGATTTTAGGGGAGAAATTGATGGTCAATAAGATCGGGAGCATCGTTGCCATTGAACCTTCTACAGGAGAGATCCTGGCTTTTGTGAGCAGCCCATCTTACGATCCGAACTTAATGGTAGGAAGGGAGAAGGGAAACAACTATATGAAATTGTTGAGAAACCCTTCAAATCCACTTTTTATTCGTCCAATTATGGCTGAGTATCCCCCGGGATCTATCTTTAAGGTCATAAATGCGTTGGTAGCCCAGCAAATGGGCCGAATAAATGCAGAGACGCGTTTTTTTTGTCCGGGTGCTTATTACTATGGCAGACGCGGCAAAATGGGTTGTACACATGCCCATGGATCGTTAACGCTTGCCCAATCTATACAGTTTTCATGTAACACCTATTACGGAAATGTATACAAACAGATGATTGACCGTTCGGGGATGCGTTCAGTAAATGCTTACCGGAAATGGTATGATGCGGTTAATCATTTTGGAATAGGTTCTAAGCTTGGTGTAGATATGCCGAACGAAAAGAAAGGACTTCTTCCTACTGCGGAATTTTATACCAGGCATTTCAAAAGTGACCGCTGGACATCTACATATAATATATCACTTTCTATTGGTCAGGGCGAATTAGGAATCACCCCATTACAAATGGCTAATGTAGTTGCTACAGTTGCCAATAGAGGCTATTATTATACTCCCCATTTAATTCGGGGTATTGGTGAAGATCATATTGTTAAAGCAGCCTATACTAAGAAAAACTACTCAGGTGTTGATGCCCGATACTATGGTCCGGTAATTGAAGGCATGTTCGGGGCAGTGAATAAACCAGGAGGAACTGCCTATCCGATTGCACAGATCCAGGGAATAGAGGTATGTGGTAAAACAGGTACGGTGCAAAATCCACATGGTGAAAATCACTCTGTATTTTTTGCCTTTGCTCCCAGGATCAATCCAAAGATTGCTATTGCGGTAGTGGTTGAGAATGCAGGGTATGGAGCTGTATGGTCTGCTCCTATTGCCAGTTTAATGATTGAACAATACCTCAGAGGTAAAATAACACGTCCGAAGTATTATACAGACCGGCTTTATAATGCAAACCTGCTTCCCGGCCATAAAGCCAAACAAAAGGCTGCACCGCGCAAGCAGACGGATAGTATTCCTAAGATCGAGATTAAACCAATAGTGCCCGTTACGACAAAATCAATAGCACCGCATGATCAATCAACGTAGTCCTTTTTTCAACGTAGACTGGATTCTGATCCTGATCTATCTGAGTCTTTGTACGATCGGATGGTTTAACATTCATGCTGCGGTATACGATCCCTTATTCCCCGGAATAATGGACATGAACACCAATTACGGAAAGCAGTTTATGTTTATCATTTCAGCAATCATTCTGGGTGTGGTGATCCTATTGCTTGATTCAAAGTTCTTTAGTACCTTTTCGCCGGTTTTCTACGGAATCACATTGTTGCTTCTTGTTCTTGTACTGATTGTAGGGCGAAATGTAGGTGGTAACCAGGCATGGATCCCCATTGGAAGTTTCCGGCTTCAGCCATCCGAGTTTGCCAAGTTTTCTACCTGCTTGATTCTCGCACATTATATCAGTTCGACTACCTTAAAAATGAATGAGTTTAAAATGATTGGCATTTGTGTCATTCTTTTGCTTATTCCTACAAGTCTGATTATGCTTCAGCCGGATACGGGATCGGCATTAACTTTTACTTCATTGGTATTTGCCTTATACAGGGAAGGACTTTCCGGATACATTTTAGTGATCGGAGCCATACTTATTACCTTATTTGTTTTAACACTGGTGATTAATAAATTTTTGCTGGTTGGCATTATTATAGGTTTAACACTCCTGGTACTTTTTGTTTTCCGGGAAAGCAGGAGACACGTTCAGCCTATTTTAGTTTCTATAGCCGTGGGAATCGCCTTCATTTTCTGCGTAAATTTCGCGTATCAGAATATCCTTCAAACACATCAGCGAAATAGAATTGATGTTATCCTGGGAAAGCTGGATGATCCGAGGGGCCAGGGTTATAACTTAAACCAATCCAAGATAGCAATTGGTTCGGGGGGACTGTGGGGCAAGGGATATCTTCAGGGTACTCAGACTAAATATGACTTTGTACCAGAACAAAGTACCGATTTTATATTTTGTACTGTGGGAGAAGAATGGGGTTTTGTGGGTAGTTTAGTTGTCGTCAGCCTTTATCTAATTATGCTATTACGCATAGTCAACATTGCAGAGAGGCAACGCGCTTCTTTTTCCAGAATCTATGGTTATGGGGTGGCATCCATCCTATTCTTTCACTTCTTCATCAACATAGGGATGACTATAGGGCTTGTACCGGTTATTGGGATACCCCTACCTTTTCTAAGTTATGGAGGTTCCTCGCTCTGGAGTTTCACCATTCTGTTATTTATCCTGTTGAAATTAGATTCCAACAGGATGGGAGTGATATAAACTATCGGGAAAACCTTCTGTGAAGAATTTCATAGAACTTATCTACGGAACTCTGCTTGCCAATCCAATTATTTTTAACCGCATAATTCGATTGAAGAAAGTGTTCAGCGGAATCAAATGTCTCAAAACGATTTAATATTTCAATCGCTTCACTATAGGCCAGACTGTATCCATTAAATAAGTCTTTTATAAATAGTAGCTTGTCATTTAAACTGATGCTGGACTTCAGATCGCCTATTGCAGGTTGTTTATTTAACTGACCGGATACAACTTGTTTAGATTTCTGTGAAGAGATCAGATCATTGATACTTTGTACACGGGCTGGCTGTGCGTTGTTAGGAGCAGCAGAAACAGGAATAGGATCGAAAACCGGAGTTGGGACAGGCACAGATGGATACCTGGAATCAATTACATCAGAAGAAGTGGGTACTGTAGATTTTACTTCAGGAATTTTAGCAACAGGAAGGTGCTCTGGAACAGGAACAGATAAAGGGAGTGTCACTCGAGCTTTTTCAGCTTCCTCATGTTCTACTTTTTTATCGTTAAACCAGGATTCTGATACCAGTTCTTTTTTCTCAGCAACAGGAGCTTTTTCCTGAACAGAACTTATTTCCTCCGGATGCTCCAATAAAGCAGAAAGAGAGACCTCTTTGTCAGACGGTTCTTCATGTGTAAAACTATCGTTTTCTGAACCGGTAGCAGATCGCTCTGCTTTCTTTGCGTTGAACTTTCTGAGCACTCTTAAATTCTCTGCAAGGAAATCGGCGTTTGCTGAGAAAAGTTCTAATTCTAAATCATTCAGGGCTCTTGGATTTTCTTCAATATATTGATACTGCTCGTTTAATTCAATGAGAATATATCCTGCCTTCTTAAAAATTTCTCCTTTGTTAATCATAATAAATAGCCAAATTTAGATATTGATTTGTTGGTAACTCGGTTCTCAAAAGTAGCATTAAATTCTGATATTAGCCGCTCGGATAAGCGAGATATGTTGTTTAGTGAATTTCATTTTAGGTCTAGAAATGATCGTTGTGGTAGTATTGAAGTGATCTGCGGATCGATGTTCTCCGGAAAGACAGAGGAACTTATCCGCCGTTTGCGCAGGGCAAAAATAGCAAAGCTTAATGTTGAGATCTTTAAACCTAAAACGGAGATCCGTTATCATGAAAGTGACGTAGTATCGCATGACTTTACTTCAATACCCTCTACTCCTATAGATAACTCCTCGTCTATTTTATTATTTGGCTCTAATACAGAAGTTGTTGGAATAGATGAGGCCCAATTTTTTGATGATGGGTTACCCGAGGTTTGCGTTATTTTAGCCAACAAAGGAATAAGAGTGATTGTTGCCGGCCTTGATATGGATTTTCAGGGTAAGCCCTTTGGCCCTATGCCCGCTTTAATGGCCATAGCCGAGGATGTAACCAAAGTACACGCTATATGTGCGCAGTGTGGTGCCCCTGCAACCTATTCATATCGTACAGTAGCAAATGATGAAACTTTTTTTCTGGGAGAAAAGGAAAGTTATGAACCCCGTTGCAGAGCCTGTTTTATACGTAAGGATTAGTTATTTCAACACACTTATTTTATGGGAAGAGGCCTTTCCATTGTACCCGAGCCTGAGAATGTAAATTCCAGGATTTAAATTTGCCATGCTATAATAAAGGGTATGTGCTCCTTTAGAAAAGGAGGTACCACTAATGAGTGTATTTACTTTCGCTCCAAGCATATTAAAGACTTCTAGGGTAATGGGCGCGTCTTCCGGCAGATTAATAACCACAGCGACATTGTTATTATTATTTGGTGTAATAGGATTTGGGTAGCTTGATAGAATAGTTGTTATTTGCTGACCTCCAATACTCACATCGTATGCCGCTTGTGCTTCAACAGCACTATTTTTTAAACCTTCCAGATTATCAGCACCAATATAGGCAAAAGCCACTTTCACAGAACCATTAGCTGGAATGGAATAAGGACCATATCCGGAAACAAAAGAAACATCATGACCGTCGGCACTGGAGCCAATGCCAGGTGAACTGATACCGGAAGATAATGTCGTAAATTTTTCGGCTGCGGTGAAATTATCATCCGCTATGAATCCAGCAGACAAGGATAAGGGGTAATAATTCGGAGGAGCGGAAGTACTTAATAGCTTTACTCCGGCATAAGGAAGTTCGGCATTTGTACTATACACATATCCCAACTTAGTTGTGGCATCATAAGCGGTAGCATTCGAGGCCCCTCCGTTTATATCCCAGTCTGTAAACATGCCAATGTATACTCCTGTAAGATCTGTTGCATTCCGGTTTACAACTTCGTATTCTGCAACAATGTAATTATCCTTACCCGTTTGTTTATCAGCAGTAACCGTATGGTTGACATCTACAGAAAGACCGTTTAAATTACCAGTATCATTAAATTGAGCATAACCAACAATTTTATTATCTGATAGAGATTCATTAATCGAACTTTGCTTTACAAAATGAACGTTAGTGCTTCCTTCAGTGGCCCTGGCATTATCCGAAATAGCATTTGCGGACCGGCCGATCAGCAGTGAAGACTCATAAAGAAGTTTATTTTCTTTATATATAAAACCCAGTCCATCCGTTTCATTAGCTGAACCAAATCCAATTTTACCTATGCTGGTAGCCGAGGTAGACAGATTACCGGTGATGATATTCATATAATCGCGGGCAACAACGAGGGTAAACGTTTCATAATCCTCATAGGTTCCTCCATTAGCTTTGTAAACGATTCTGAATTCGACAGGCGTATTGTCAGGAGTACCCGAATTTACCGTTACTTTAAAGGCCCCGATACCTGCTTTTTCATCCAGGGTACCCATCTCCGTAATGAGTTGAGTTGCATTGGAAATCGTCACATTCGTATTCGTACTTTCCAGTGTCACTTGAACTCCAGTTGCAGGCAGCAGATAATTGCGCAGATCCATATAGACATCTATTGTATTACCAGCGCGGTATGTTCCTGCATGCTGATCATCAAAAGTTAGGTTGATGGTTCGGATTGCAGGTGCACTTTCTGTTAATGCCCTATAAACATTCAGCCTGCCTTTGCCTAACATGCCGGCATAAGTTGTGTTCACCCGATCGACATTATCGGCTGTTACACGTAGCAGTTCGCCTACCTGAGCCATAGAAAGAGCAGGATAGTATGCCTTTATCAATGCTGCAGCACTAGATACAATCGGCGCAGACATAGACGTTCCTGATTTAACACCATAGGTACTCGAATAAGTTGTACTATAAATATTAATACCCGGAGCAGAGATCCCAATGTAACCACCGTAATTTGAAGACGAAGCCTTTACATCATTCGACATTATATTGGCAACCGCTAATACCCCTTTATATCCCGCAGGATAATCAGGAACGTTATTACCCTGGTTACCACCTGCAGCAATGATCAGGCAATCCCTACTGATGGCGTAATTCACAACATCTTCCCCATAGCGACTTCTGACATCTCCTCCCCAGGAACAGTTAATTACTTTTGCACCATGGTCAGCTGCATAAATGATACCCTCATATCCATTATAAATGTCACCGGGTGAATCATCAGCTGCTACCTTCACAATAAGGAGTTTTGCATTCGCTATACTGGCAATTCCTTTGGCATTATTTGAAACGGCTGAAGCGAGACCACTTACATGAACGCCATGATCACTAGCCGCATTTTTAACATTTGCATCATTGTCCTCTATAAAATTTGTGGATGAGCTACCGATAAGATCTATTCCACTTATTATGTTCGAGGCTAAGTCCTCATGAGTCAGTTCAGAACCAGTGTCTACAATTCCTATAATTATGCCTGAGGCATCACGTATAATATCCCAGGCTTGTTGTGCTTTAACTTGGGTAAGATAGCTTTGCCTTGTTGAAAATAGGGGATCGCTTGGAATATACGTGGTATGATAGACATACGCCGGCTCGGCATATTCAATGTTCTTTTTTGCTGATAGCTCATCTATGACAGTCTCAATGGCTGCATTCCCCAAATATTTAAGCTCATAAATTCTATTTAGTCCAATCCGGTCAGATTCTGCAGATGTAGTTATCCTGGCAGTTGAGCTAACTTCCGAAAATTTAACATGCAGACTTTTAACAGTGGTAGATTTGAGGTCAAGCGTAGGGCTTACAGATTTGGATCTTGCATTAGAGGACGCTACTGCTTTAAACTTGATGATAACGGTATTGGGGATATAGTCTTTATCACTTAGTGTGGAAGATACTCGAAAAGATTTGATCTTCCCATAGTAATTAGTTTGAGAAAAAGACGAATAGGAAATACTAAGTAATAAAACAATAAGTATAAGTTTATTCATCTGATTTATTTAACCAAAAATAATAAAATCATTTAAGCGTATCGAGAACTCTGAACATTTTTTGTTTGATGGAAGAAGTACTGCCTGTATAATTATTGGTAATGAATGAAAATACCAGAGGTGTACCGGAAACGCTCTTTTCATAACCGGCATAAGCGAGAACATTGCGGATACTGCCACTTTTCATTTTCATATTATTGTACACGGGCAGACTTGCATAAAAATCTGGAAACCAATCCTCTGTTTTTGCGGAATTCAGGATCTTTGCCATAACAGCTGTTGTAATTCTGTTTTCGGGTGCTAGTCCACTCCCATCAAGAATTGAAATCGCGTTAGAATCAATTCCAAGCCGCTTATTCCAATAGGATGTTAAGGTAGAAATGCCATTTTGGAAGGTAGCGGGTTTATCGGCTTTTACGGCCATTGATTTTAAGATATTTTCAGCATAGAGGTTCAAACTTTTTTGATTCAACCAATACACGATCTGAGAAAAGCCAGGGGAAAGATAACGATCAATAGTAATTGATGGTAGAGGGCGATAGCTATTTTCCATGCTTAGTCTTCTTGTGGTACTGGCATTCCCATTGATAGTGATGCCTGCTTTGCTTAGATATGCCTGCAATTGAGAGGCCAGTAGATAGGCTGGGTCGGCCATGGAGATTACAATTCTTTTTTTTAAATCAATCGCATAAGTACCTCTGAGGTAAGTCAGATCAGTAAAGGGAGCAGAAAAGCCATAAACCTGATCACCACTGCCTGATGTTCCTGTTTTCAGCTCATTGATTAATTTCAATCCTTCAACCTTAGGATCCATACTTTTTATTTGTACAGGCATGCCTGTTTTAGAACCGGGAATGATCGTTAGTTCTATTTCGTTTTCACGCCAGGTTAGAGAGGTGGCTCCTGCACCGTAATAGTTTCCAATGTCGCCCCAAATCCATCCATCAGGAATGGGTTGTGTTCCAAAAAGCAAATCGTCAGCCATCACCCGCCCTTCAATTTTCGTAATACCAGCCTTTTTGGTGGCCTCTAACCATCTGTTAAGTAAAAGAGCGCCCTTCGTATTCGGATAGCGATCACTACCCAATGTAGGGTCTCCTGTGCCTTTTACGATAAGGTCACCATAAAGCACACCTTCTTTGATAGACCCGGTATAGGCTAGAGTCGTTTCCCACTTATAATTGGGTTTTAATATATTATATCCGGTGATGCTGGTAATGGTTTTTAAGGTGGATGCAGGAGCAAGACCGGTGTTCCCATTTTTAGAAAACACCACTTCGCCAGATGCTGAATTCAAAACCGTTAGCGAAGTTAAGCCGTACTGAAGCTGACCATCAAGCTCAAATTGGGCAAAGGCCTTCGCGATTTTGTCGGGTAATGACTGCGCAAAGAGCATTTGGCTGATTGCTAAAAGGGCGACTGTACCTACTATTTTCATTAAGCTATTGTTTAAAGGAAATTTAAAAGCATAAAAAAAGAGGCTACATCAAGTATGATTTCAGCCTCTTTTTTTTTCGTATTTTAATTTATGTATTTATTGACAGCCGCTTGTTTTGGATATACAAACCTAGGCTGGTAACAATCCTTCTTTTAGTAAGTACTCTGCAATTTGTACGGCATTGGTGGCAGCTCCTTTACGTAAGTTATCAGCCACAACCCACAAGTTTAATGTATTATCCTGAGATTCATCACGGCGAATACGTCCGACAAACACTTCATCCTTATTATGCGCATCCTTAGGCATTGGATAAATCAGGTTTGCAGGATCGTCCTGCACGATTACACCTTGTTGAGCCTCTAATAAGCTACGCACTTCAGCGAGATCAAAGTCATTCTCAAACTCAATGTTCACGGCTTCGGAATGGCCTCCCATTACAGGGATACGTACCGTAGTGGCCGTAACCTTAATGGAGTTATCACCCAAAATTTTCTGAGTTTCCAGGATCATTTTCATCTCTTCTTTAGTATATCCGTTATCCTGGAAAACATCTATCTGAGGAATAACGTTTAAGTCAATAGGATAAGGATAAGCCATTGGACCTTCAATACCGTTCCGTTCGTTCATTAACTGATCAACAGCCTTAACACCAGTGCCAGTAACCGATTGATAGGTAGAAACGACAACCCTTTTAATCTTATATTTCTGATGAAGTGGTTTTAACACGACCACCATTTGAATTGTCGAACAATTAGGATTAGCAATGATCTTATCGTTTGAGGTAAGAACATTTGCATTTACTTCAGGAACAACTAACTTTTTTGTAGGATCCATGCGCCAAGCTGACGAATTATCAATGACCACTACTCCTGCATCTGCAAAACGCGGCGCTTCTGCAAGAGAAGTATCTCCTCCTGCGGAGAATAGGGCAACATCTGGTTTCATTGCAATTGCGTCATCCACCGTTACTACCTTATACTTCTTACCCTTGAATTCAACTTCTTTACCTGCGCTTTTGGCAGATGCTACGGGAATTAATTCGGTAACCGGGAAATTACGCTCTGCTAATACTTTTAACATCACTGATCCTACTAGACCAGTAGCGCCTACAACTGCAACTTTCATCTTGGTTTGGTATAAATGTGTACTATATAATTATTAATCCAGCAAATATGAAAAAATGTTTACTGCTTTACGCTATTTTTTATTGGAATTTTGCTGTATGTCAGGTTAATGAAACGTTTAATGACGGTAATTTTACTTCTTCGCCTGCCTGGGGAGGGGATGTTTCAGCATTTAAGATCAATTCAAGTGGTAGGCTTCAATCAATGAAGAGTGACTCTTCAGGTTCTATATATTTGTCAACTCCCAATTCGATGGGAAGAGATTGCACCTGGGAGTTTACGGTTGAAATGGGGTTTGCGGCGACTTCATATAATCGGACGCGGATCTATCTGATCGCCGACAAGGCTGATTTAAATGTGGCTTCAAATGCGTATTTTATTCAGATAGGGATAGATGGCTTCACGGATTCTTATGATCTGTACCGCCTTAATGGAACTAATTTACAGTTACTGATTAAAGGTTTGGAAGGAAGAGCATCTGCTTCTTCATTAAATACACGAGTTAAGGTAAACCGGTCAAGCACTGGCAAATGGGAGCTATGGAGTCGCAATAAGGAGGAATCTGCTTTTTGTAGAGAGGGAGAGAAAACGAATACCTCCCCTATCTTAAGCACATCATGGTTTGGGGTTCAATGTGTATTTACGAAAACACGTTCAGACCTATTTTATTTTGATGATTTCATGATCAGGAAGTTAACGGCTGAAGATTCTAATCCATCAGTTGTTGCCCCGGTTGATAGCACAAACATTCCGGATACTGGCGGAGGAACTGTTCCTATAGCCGCCATTATTGGTAAAAATGAAATCCTGATTAATGAGCTCCTTTTCAATCCTAGAGGAGATGGGGTTGACTTCCTGGAGATTTATAATAATTCTGACCGCCCCATAAACTTAGAGAATCTATCAGTTGCCACTATTAAAAAAGACACACTTTCTTCAATAAAGCGTATTTCTAACATTGGGATTACACTCTTATCTCATTGTTACCTGGTATTAAGTAGTGATCCAGATAATATTAAGGCAGAATATTTCACAAAAGATGCAAATGCCTTTCTTAAAGTATCCGCTTTGCCGGCTTTTAGTAATGACGTGGGGGTTGTGGTGTTATTGTCTGACAGCAGTATCATTGATCAATTCAATTATTCAGAAAAATTGCACTCCCCTTTAATCAATAATCCTGATGGGGTATCCCTTGAACGATTGAGTTTTAACACGGCAACCAATGAACCAGGGAATTTTATTTCAGCAGCCGCTGCAGTAGGATATGCTACGCCGGGTTATAAAAATTCGCAATATAAGAGTGAGGAAGAGGTAAGCGATGCTGTTACGTTGGTTTCTAAAACATTTTCTCCTGACAATGATGGAATTGAAGATCAGCTAATTATTCGATATGTATTAAATAAACCTGGAACATTGGCGAATATTGCTGTATATTCAAGTGGAGGAATGGAGGTTAAACAAATTAGTAAAAATGTTACGTTAGGTACCGAGGGTGAGCTCTTATGGGATGGGGCCGATGAAAATGCTTCGTTGATGCCTCCGGGAATTTATATCCTATACATTACCTTAACTGACATGAATGGGCACACACAGAAATACCGAAAGGCCTGTGTTCTAGCCCATAAATTTTAATTTATACTTAAATTCATGATAATATAATCCTGATCAGGGGGATATCTTTCATATTTTGTAAATTTGAACCGATAAGCACTTTTTGCTTGAATCAATTTAAAATAACTATTAAACAACTTCACATATATGGGAAGAGCGTACGAATTCCGTAAAGAAAGAAAATTTAAACGTTGGGCAAAAATGTCCATCCAGTTTACTCGTTTGGGTAAGGAAATTGTAATGGCTGTAAAATCGGGCGGACCACATGTTGAAACAAACTCCCGTCTTCGTACAGCTGTCCAAAATGGAAAGGCTGTAAATATGCCTAAGGATCGTATTGATGCGGCCATTAAAAGAGCAATCAGCAAGGACGAAACGAATTACGAGGAAATTGTATATGAAGGATATGCCCCTCATGGAGTTGCTTTATTAATAGAAACAGCTACGGATAATACAAACCGTACGGTGGCTAATGTTCGAAGTTATTTCAACAAAAATAATGGTGCACTTGGAAAGACCGGTGCGCTTGATTTTATCTTTCATCGGAAGTCTGTTTTTCAGTTTGATCCGCAGGAACGTGACCTGGAAGAGCTTGAGTTTGAACTGATCGACTCAGGATTAGAAGATATTTTTGTAGAGGAAGATGCGGAAGGTAATGATGTAGCTGTACTCCATACTTCTTTTGAAGATTTCGGAAAAATGCAAAGGGCATTGGAAGAAAAGGGGATTGAAGTGAAAAGCGCAAAGTTAGAACGGGTCGCTCAATCTTTTATTGAAGTTTCGGAAGAACAGGCTGTTGATGTATTAAAGCTAATTGACAAATTAGAAGAAGATGACGACGTTCAGGCTGTTTATCACAATATGGCTGAATAATTAAAAATTAAAATGACTTTTGAAGAATTTTTTACTAAAAAGAGGATCAACCTGGAGTTGATGGCGAAAGCTGACCCTAAGCTTTACACTGAATTCAAAAGTCATTTTAATTTAATGGGGGAAAAGAGTTTTGATCATTCAAAAAAATTCTGGTTTAATAAATTAAGACACTTGTATCACCTGGCAATAGTGCCTAAAGATAAACCGGTGGTTATTGAGCCCAATCTGGCTGCTCAGGCTGAGCCTCTTCAGTCACCAACAATTGAGATTTCCCAACCTGTTGCTAAGCCTGGATTTAAACCCCGGCATGTAAAAGTGCCTTCTTTAATTTCTGATGAAGTAAAAGATCCTGATGCCAGGCCAGGAACGAATGCTGTTACTGATCTTGATGTTCCCTCAATTCCTAAAGTTGATGAAACCGAAGGTGCTACTGAGGTAAAAAAGCCTGCTTTTAAGCCGCGTTTTACTAGCAAAGTTATTGTAAAACCTGCTTTAGAAGTGGTGGTTCCTTCAGCTGATCTTATAGAAAAAGATATACCGGAGACAGTATTACCTGAGATTGATCTACCTGAAGCGGAAAAGCTTGCTGGGGAAGAAAAGAAAGACACTCCTAAACCGACTTATAAACCAAGATTCAGTGCTAAAGTTATCGCAAAACCGGTAGCAGAAGAGATTGTGCCTTCAGCTGATCTTCCAATAGAGAAAAAACCAGCTGAGAAGGAACAAGATGAAGCTCCTAAACCTGCTTATAAGCCGCGTTTTAGTGCCAGCAATATGAAACCTAAAAAAGAAGATTAGTCTCTATTGGCAACAATAAATTACTTATTGTAAAGTAAATCCTACTTCTTTGACATCCTTACTATTGGTACCAATAAACAATTTGAAGGCTCCAGGCTCAGCTACGTAATTTAAATCACTGTTATAAAACTTGAGATCTTCATCAGTAACAGTAAAAGTAACTACTTTAGATTCACCTGCTTTTAAGCTTATTTTCTGAAATCCTTTCAATTCTTTAACGGGTCGCGTAATTGAACCTACCAGATCTCTAGTATATAGCTGTACAACTTCCTGCCCATCCCTTGACCCTGTATTTCTTACAGTAACTTCGGCTCTTATAGACTGTCCTTTTCGCAATAGGGTATCACTTAGTTTTATAGCGCTATAATCAAATGTAGTATAACTCAAACCATAACCAAAAGGGTATAAGGGATCGTTGGAAACATCCAGATAATTGGATCTGAATTTCTGAAACCATTTTCCTTCAGCGAGCGGTCTCCCTGTGTTTTTGTGGTTATAATAGATAGGCACCTGACCTACATTTTGAGGGAATGTCATCGTAAGCTTTCCTGAAGGGTTTACATCTCCAAAAAGAACATCAGCAATTGCATCTCCAGCTTCGGATCCGCCAAACCAAACATTTAATATCGATGGGGCATTTTCACTTTCCCATTTTAATGCTAAAGGCCGCCCAGTAAATAATACCAGTACAACGGGCTTGCCTGTCTTCAATAAAGCAGCTAAAAGATCTTTTTGAACTTGTGGGATCGTAATGTCTGAACGACTTGAGCTCTCACCACTCATTTCAGCTGATTCGCCAAGAGCAGCTACAATAACATCGGCTTGTTGAGCAATCGCTAACGCTTCTTTTAGAAGTACATCTGCGGAGCGAGGATCTCTTCCTAATGATTTACCAAACATAGTGGATCTTGTTTCCAGGGCACTGTCAGCCGTTAAGTTTGCTCCTTTTGCGTAGCTAATTTTTGTATTTTTTCCTCCAATGCTTTTTAGACCACTCAGCAAGGACACTGACTTTTTGAAATCAGCTGCAACACTCCAGGTACCAGTCATATTTTCGGCTGCATCAGCAAGTGGACCGATAAGAGCAATTTTACCACCTTTTTTTAGTGGCAATATCTGGCTATCATTTTTTAGCAAAACAAAGCTTTGAGCAGCAGTTGACCTGGCTTCTTTTCTATTTGCAGGTGTAAAAATTTCAGTTTTACTCCGTTTAACATTACAATACCGATAGGGATCAGCAAACAATCCTAATTTGTATTTCGCCTCCAATATGCGTTGACAAGCCATGTCGATTTCCTGTTGCGAAATCTTTCCTTCGCTTAATAACTGTTTTAAAGTAGTTAAAAACCCTTCCCCTACCATATCCATGTCTACACCTGCTTTAAGTGCCAGTGCTGATACTGTTTTTAAATCACCTAACCCATGCTCAATCATTTCATTAATGGCTGTATAATCAGTCACCACCATTCCATTAAATCCCCATTGCTTACGCAATACGTCGGTCATCAACCACTTATTTGCACTTGCAGGAATACCATCAACCTCATTAAAGGAAGTCATTACGCTTCCTGCCCCAGCGTCTACTGCTGCTTTATAGGGTGCAAAATATTCGTTATACATTCTAAGCCGGCTCATGTCAGTAGTATTATAATCCCGACCTGCTTCTATTGCTCCGTATAGCGCAAAGTGCTTCACACAAGCTAATATGGTATTGTTCCGACTCAGATCATCACCCTGATACCCTTTTACCATCGCTTTTGCGATCTGAGATCCGAGGTATGGGTCTTCACCCGATCCTTCTGATGCTCTGCCCCAACGGGCATCACGTGAAATATCTACCATAGGAGAAAATGTCCAGTTAATTCCATCAGCGCTTGCTTCGATAGCTGCGATCCTTGCGCTCCTTTCAATTAGAGCCATATCCCAGGTGCAGGACAAGCCTAATGGTATAGGAAAAACAGTTTGATACCCATGAATAACATCCATCCCAAAGATTAAAGGAATTTTTAGCCGGGATTTTTCAACCGCTATCTTTTGAACATCCTTAATCTTTTCTACTGTTTTAATATTAAATAAACCTCCAATTTTGCCCGCTTCTATCTTCTGTGCAATATCGGAACTGGATGCTTGCCCGGTAGTAATGTCCCCCGCACCTGGAAGGTTCAACTGACCTAGCTTTTCATCCAAAGTCATTTTTTGCATTAGCGTAGATATAAACTTATCCATCTTAACATCCTGTTTTGTTTGTGCAGATGCCCCTGTAACAACTGTAATGAATAAAAACAAACACTTTTTGAAAACTTTCATACGCTATAATTTACTGTTAATTAGATTTATTTAGTACCAGAATAGTTAGATTTAATTAACTTCTGGGGCTTAGTTCTTGCTGAAATTCCATTTTCATTAAAAGCCTCTATGGAGAAATAATAAGTTTGATCAACGGACAAACTTTTCAAGTTCAATAGATTAGCTTCATACACCATCCAGGAGTTATACAGCTTATCGGGAGCAATTCCCCATAAAACATTATATCCCTGAACGCCAGATTGCTTGTTCCAGGAGATATCAGCGTCCCGAAGGTCTTTATATTGCTTTACTTTAAACCCTTTTACAGGAGCAGGCTTTTTACCTTCACCTATTCCAAAAACACGTAATCCTGAGATGGAAAGATTAGGTGTAGGAACGTGAATATTTTTATACCGAATGTATCTGACCTTTTGTGGCACTCCCAATTCTACATAATCGTTTGGTACATCTCTATAGTTCTCCTGACGGTCAACCAGTACGGTCCAGTTCTTTTTATCGTTTGATCCTTCAATTAAGTAACGCTGGTAAAGACCAGGAATTCTTCCATAAAGATTTGATTTATAATCATTGTAATTTACCTGGATTGCACATACTTTTGCTGGTTTTAAGAGATCAATCTCAATCCATTGCTGATCATCATTTTTCGTTGCGACCCAAAAAGTTTTAATACTTTCATCCACCATATTCTCTGGTTTAAATTTATCCAAAGAGGAAGAAGCTTTTATGGGCTTGTTATAGGAAAGCAGCATCCAGCCTTTAAACTGTCCCATTTTTCCAGCTATCGATGGTGTGTAGTGAGGATAATCGCCAAAGGAAGTGTTTGAATACATGAGGCCATCCTGATCAAAATAGGCTGGAAATAAACAAAGACGCCTTTCCCAGTTTACATTTATTGAAACGGCCATCGAAGCAAAGTGCCAGAACTTATTGTCAGGACCAATTACCGTACTTCCATGTCCGGATCCATTAGCAAAACCACCTGGTTTATAAAAGACCGGATTATTAGGTGCATACTTATATGGCCCCAGTGGGGAATCGCTCATATAGACTCCATCGCCATATACATTAAATTCGGTGCCTGGTGCAGCGTACTGCATATAATATTTATTATTATATTTAGTTAGCCAAGCGCCTTCCATATAGCCTTTAAGTACGGTATCGGAATGATTTTCACCAAATCTTTCCCATCCATGCTTATCACCATCGAGTTTAAACAGTTCAACCGTTTCATCAGATGCACGAAAACGATTCGATTTGTCTAGTTTTTTCCCTCTGAGCGGAAACGTATTGGAAGATCCCCAAAACATATACGCCTGTCCGTCATCATCAATAAATAAATCAGGATCTTGCAGATCATTGAGAATTGCGGGTGTAGCCTTCCAATCTCCTTTTTTAGGATTATCAGTGTACAGGATACTCATAGAACCGGAAGGATCGCCAGCTACGTACAAAACAGAGTCCTTATAATTATGAGCTGCCGGAGCATTTGATCCCTGGAAATACCATTTTTCAGGAGTAATAAACGTCCAATTAGTTAGATCTGTAGAGTGCCAATAGCCCATAGACCGGGTAACGAACATATAATATTCACCCTTGAAGGTAACAACAGCAGGATCGGCCCCTGAGCGATAAGAAATATCACGGTTGGAATCGTAAACCATATAGGTGTAATCTAGATTGAGGGGATTACAATAGGTGGTCATTTGAGTAGTTTGCGCAGCGGTATTTAATGATAAAGCAATACCCAGGATAAAGCATATCAGTACAATTTTCTTAGATTTTTCTCTTGTTGAGTAATATTTTTGTAATTCGTTCCTGATCATTTTATAGTTTTAAATAGGGGCTTTCAAAGCCTAATTTCTTCAAGCCACTTTGTACCGCTGTATTACTCATAAACAACTTCCATAACAATCCAGACCTTCCGTTTTCAATCATCACAATTTCGGGACCCTGATCAATTGCCAGATAACGTTTTGGATACCAGTTATCCGTTTCACTAAAAGCATCATAAAATCCATATTTACCCCACACCTGATCACCCAGGTCCTGATATAAGTGACGAATGACTTGCATAGAATAAGTTGGTGTGTAGGGATAAGAGGATAAAGCCGCTGTTGGAGAGATCACTCCCAAATCATTATCAGGCGTATGTGCGCTATAGCCTTTTACAGAGTAACTGGCCGACAGTCCCCAGGTATTCTCCCCATATCCTTTAAAGCCTTTTGGATTTTCAAGCGCATGCTTTCTGTGAATAAGTGTCTGGTTTTTATTAAGCTGCCAATAATCGGCATAACGATCCTTTAAGCCTTTTGGATTTAAGCCCAGATATGAGTAATGCGCCCAAAAAAGTGGCCCCACATGTCCCTCGACTCCATTATAATTCAAAAACACTTTGTATCCTAATTGTTCCCCATCTGATTTGATTGCACCCTTTTTAGCCCAACCCTCGTGATATACTGCCGCAGGTACCCCATATGTAGGAGATGAGGCTGCCAAGACATACATAATCAGGCATTCATTATAGCCTGATACAGGAAAATTCATTGCCCACTGATATTTAGGACTCCAATGCCAGTAGAGTACGTTCTGGTTTCCATTACGGTACCAGCTCCAATCTATTTCTTTCCAAAGGTTTTCTGTATCTTTTGAAAGTTGCTGCTCTTGGACATTCCCATCTTTAAAATACTGACTCACACAAATAAGACCCTGAGCCATAAAAGCAGTTTCTACCAAATCGCCACCATCATCTTTAATACCAAAGGGTTTTACTTTACCAGTAGGACCATATAGCCAATGCGGCCAGGCTCCATGAAAACGATCTGCTTTGGAAAGAAAGTTTACAATTTTCCTGAGCCTTTCAGCCCCTTGCTGTCTGGTAATGAATCTACGTTCTATGCCCACTAAAATTGCCATTATACCGAACCCTCCCCCACCAATAGTGACTACATCCTGGTCATGTTCAGGATAGTCGCCATCCATGTGAATGCGCTCTCTGGCTAAACCTGATACTGGCTCAGCACCTTCCCAGAAATAATTAAAGGTCCTTTTTTGAACTAGGGTAAGTAAGGAATCATCACTTAGCGTATCTTTTAAAGATGGAGCAGAAGTAGAATTTTCTCTATGTCCTACACAACTATTTAAAAAGAGGATTAAGATAAAAAGCATACATAGAGACAGTAATTTATTCATGTTATATTATAAATTAGGACTACTAAAGCCCAGTGTTTTCATTCCGGTTTTCACTTCAGGACAACTCATAAATAAGTTCCATAAGAGTTTACTCCTATGATTTTCAATCATGATAATAATGGGTCCCTGATCAATTGCCAGATATGAACTCGCGAACCATGGCTCATATAACGAGAATGCATCTATAAAACCATAATCTTTCCAAAGCTTATCTCCCAGTTTATAATAGAAAAAATTCAATGCTTTCATGGATTCAACAGGAGTATAAGGAAATGAAGATAAAGCCGCTGTTGGAGAAATAACGCCATTATCATTATTGGGTTCATGAGCCAGATACCCATTAATATCATCACTAGCGGTTAAACCCCAACAATCGCCACTATAACCATAAAACTTTTTAGGATTAGCAACACAATATTTATAATTTATTAAACTATGCGCCTTAGTTTGAATCTCATAATCAGCGTAAGCATCCTTTAAACCATTAGGATTTATTCCAAGAAAAGAATAATGCGAAAAGAACAATGGACCTCCATTAGCCGGACCTAAAGGCAACTGCACTCCATAATAAAGATTACCATTTCGAATAGATCCATTGTTTGCCCAGCCATTATCGTAAACACTTTTAGGTATAGGATAAGTAGTTGAAGATGCAGCAAGGACATAAGTAATTAAACCCTCATTCCATCCTTTAATAGGCATATTCATTTCCCACTGAAAATCAGGACTCCAATGCCAGTATAACACATTCTCATTATTCTTCCTGAACCAGCTCCATTCCACTGTATTCCATATGGCGTTAATATCATCACGAAGGACAGTTTCATTGGAATTTGCATTAGAAAAATACTGACGAGCGGTTAATAATCCCTGCATTAAAAATGAGGTTTCTACCAAATCAGCACCATTATCTTTTGCACTAAAAGGCTGAACCTGGCCAGTTGTACCATTTAACCAATGCGGATATGCTCCATGAAACCTTTGCGCCTTATTTTTAAGAAAAGCGACGATTTTTTGCATCCTGGCTAAACCTTCCTCTCTTGTAATGAAGCCCCGGTGAATACCTGTCACAATTGCCATAACACCAAAACCAGAACCACCCAAAGTCACTGTCTCTCCTGATGTAATCCTTTCCCTTGCCAACCCACTAACAGGATGTGCAAAGTCCCAGAAATACTTAAACGTTTGACGTTGTACCAGGTTAAACAAGTCCTCTTCCGGTATTCTTTGGAATTTATCGGCTGAGTCTAGTCCTGTAGTTAAACTAACGGTAATACTTTTATTTAAGCTAATCTTCGTTGCCGACTTTAAACTTCCGGATATCACAACTTTATAGTTACTAAATGAACCCAGACTCGAAGCAGGCTTAAGAACTATAGCAGTGTTATCATTTTCATAAGTCGCGCTATAATTAATCGCCTCACCTGAACTTTGATTAAATAACAGGTTCTCTTGAACTGAAGCGATATCTATTGGATCAGAAAAAAAAAGTTTAATCGAAGGGCTAGTACCTACCTCATTGAAAAATAAAGAGCTATCCGATATTCCGTTAACGGTAGCAGAAACAAAAGTAAAAGGATCAACTACAGGTAAAGCATCTTCGCTACTGTTTTTACTGCAACCAAACAAGAATAACAACATACAGCAAGCAGAGATGATGGAATATCGCATAGCTATTTTAGACATATATATGATCACCTACCCTGTCGTTCTAATTGGTACAAAGCAGATACTTCCTGAGAGCTCAAAGCTGTTTTATAGATTCGCATTTCATCAAGCATTCCGGTGTAATTGAGCATCCATGGCTCTAATCCATTAAAGGGAGCGCCAAGACTATTCTGAAATGCACCAATAACAAATTTTGTAGCATCTTTAAAGGCCAGTGGGCCTAGACCAGCATCTCCAACACCACTTTTCCGATTTGCATCAGCTGCTGGTAAAGCTATAGCCTGACCATTGGCATACATAGCTACTTTTGAAGTTTGTGCATCATAGGTATACGTTACTTGTCGCCATGCTCCATACATATTGTCAGGCCTTAGAGTCTCAGCAGGGTCAACCCAATTTTCAGTATTAGGGATTGCCGGTGTAGCATTTTTTTCAAAATGAAGCTTTATTTGCATCTTATTAGTGGTGGAGGTGTTCCCTTCAACAATAACAAAGAAATTGGCCCAAAACGAACCATCTGCTTTAGCAAGAGCAAAAATCCCTTGGGCTCCACCATCATGTTTCGCAGTATACATCCAAAAGGATACAGTAAAACTTGTCAATCCTGCAATTGTACCAGGATTGTCGTATGAAATGAAAGCATTTGCACTTCCCTTGTAAGCCTGGCCTTTTCTACCATCAACAAATGTTCCTACGCCGTTTAATTTACCGCCGGTAACATTACCTTTTGAATCGGCTATATTACCATCAAAATTCCAATAGGCTACTAAATTGTCCGGCGATACTTCATCAGAAGTACTCCACTCTCCTATTGAAGGACCCTCACCTGGAGTAAAAACATCATCTTTCTCAGGTTGAGTGCATTGTGTAAATAGTATACTTGTTAATATCGCCATTACGATGACTGATATTGATTTATAATTAGGTTTCATATAATATCGATATAATGGTTAGTAATTAATATCCTGGATTTTGAGTAAGTCGTCCAGCGCTTAGATCACGTTGAGCCTGTGGAATAGGAAACAACTCGTTTTTTCCATCAACAAAGGCTTTACCTTTTGCTCTAAGAACTGTTCCTGCACGTCCTTGTCTAACCAAATCAAAAAAGCGATCCTGTTCCATTGCTAATTCAACTCGTCTTTCATTCCAGATATTCGCTACAGTGCCCGCAACTGTCACTAGTCCTGCTCTATTCCTTACTAATTTCAACTTGGCTTCTGCTTCCCCACTATTTCCTAAATTAGCTTGTGCTTCAGCATACATCAACAGAACATCCGCGTAGCGCATCAGCCTAATGTTTTTAGGTTTACTGTCTTTATTATTACTAACCTGAGGCGATTCTTTTAAGGAGCTATGAAAAGCTTTATAGTTATAGCGTTCATTTTCAACAGAATCCTGCGTTGGTATGCGGAATCCATCCCATAGCACAGTTCCGACGTTTAAAGGGTTACCGCCGTCTTTATGTATAACCGTAGGGTTTATAAAAATAATACTTGCCGCTCTTCTCTTATCATTAGCTTCGTATGCATTAGCCAAGTCGGAACTTGGGGTATTGATACCAAAACCTAAGTCATTCCATCCTCCTTTTGAACGAGGACCCTGACCATTGCTATATAAAAGACTAACTGCATTTTCACCTAAATTTATACCTGTTTGAACTTCAAAGATAGATTCCACATTATTATTTCCTCCATCATTTCCAACTGCATTTTCCCTAAAGATCAAACTATAATCATTTACCAGATTATATCTACCTGAATTAATAACAGCTGTAGTATTTTCCAATACTTTTGCCCAATTTTTCTGGTACATATAAACTTTAGCCAAATAACTTTGTGCAGCTCCTTTAGTAGCGCGACCTACTTCTGTGCTTCCCTTTTCAGGAAGATTATCTGCTGCAAACTGCAAGTCATCTAAGATTACTTGGTAAATTTCCTCTTTTGTGGACCTGGTTTGAAATTCATCACTGTTTCCTTCCGAAGGATCAGGAGTACGAATTACCTTTGGTACACCACCGAAACATCTTACCATGTTAAAATAATAGATGCCTCTTAAAAAACGCACTTCGCCTATCAAAGTATTTTTTACACCCTCGTCAAATGTACTTTGAGTTAAAACATCAATAGCCTTATTTGCCCTGTTAATTGCACTATAATGCCCTTGCCAGATGTTATTCAATACAAAATTGTTGGCCGTTACTGTAAAATTATCAATCTCACCACCTGCACTAAAATCAGATGGAGAACTTCCTTTATCTGTATCATCAGAAGCCATGTCATTTAAACATTCAAAGAGAAATCCGACCGTTGTATTATCAAATCCGCCGAAATATAAAGTGCTGTAGACTCCTCCAACTAATTGATTAGCGGCATTTGGATCTTTCAATACCTGATCTTCCGTTAATTGTCCCTGGGGACTAACCTCAAGGAAGTCCTTACTGCATCCAGATAAAACAATTAATCCTGCAGTTATACAAGTTATGATATATTTATTCGTTTTCATTTTTGTTCCGCTTAAAATTATAAACCTATATTGACCCCAAAAGTGAAGGTCCTGGTAGTAGGATAAATACTTGATTCAATTCCTGCAGTAGTAGCTCTATCACTAGTTATTTCTGGAGTAAACCCACTATAACCTGTTATGGTAGCCAAATTTTGAGCAGCCACATAAATTCGAAGACGCTCTATACTAAACTTGGATAAGGTCGCTTTAGGAATAGTAAATCCCAGTGTTAAATTATTTATCCGGAAGAAATCTCCTTTTTCCAAAAAATAGCTAGATGCTGGAAGCTGACTCAGAGTAGCACGTGGCTCACTTTTGCTTGGTCTGTCTGGTGTCCATCGGTTATTAACTACATCTGTTTCCAAATTATCTCTTTGATCATTTCGGGATGCCTTCTTTCCATTGTAGATTTTTCCACCTGTAGTACCGTAGGTGCTGATTCCTAAATCAAACTCTTTAAAGGTTACATTTCCATTTATACCAAAAGTATATTTTGGTTGGTAGGAGCCCATAAAAGTTCTATCTGATTCATTTATAATTCCATCAGGTGTTCCATCCGGACCACTCAAATCTTTATATCTTAAATCTCCAGGCAATGCATCCTTTTGGGCTGAAGCTGCAATTTCATCCACGTTTTGAAAAATTCCATCGGCCTCATAAATGAAAAAACTTCCTATAGGCTGACCGTTATCAGATTTGGTCACATTTCCTTGATTTCCACCGGTGTTTCCATCTACTAAAGCCTGACCTCCATTTAATCGTGTAACTGCATTTTTATTATAAGCCACGTTTCCACCGATATTGTAACTCCAATCGTCATTAACTTTATCTGTCCAGTTCAAAGCAAACTCAGCACCTTTATTCGTGAAATTCGATGCATTAGTGGTATATAATCCATCAATATCACCCAGAATCGCTGGAATTCGAATATCAATAAGCGCGTCTCTTGTTGTTTTGGAATAATAATCCAATTCACCATTTAATCGATTATTAAAAAAACCAAAATCAAGTCCGAGATCATACTCCTCGGTAGTTTCCCATTTTACATTCTTATCTGGTAACTGATTAAAAGCAATTCCAGAATATTCGACATTGTTGTAGAAGTAAGGGATGTTGATCGCAGCAATTGGGAAATACACATTTGTAGCAATCTGATCATTCCCAACCCTACCCCAACTTCCTCGGATCTTAAGGGTGGTAAATGTCTTTTGACCCTTCATGAAATCTTCTTCCGCAATATTCCAACCAAGCCCTACAGATGGAAAGTAGCCCCAACGATTCTGTGTAGGAAACCTTGAAGTACCATCTGCCCTGAATGTAGCAGTCAGTAAATATTTGTTATCATAAGCATAGTTCAATCTGCTTATATATGAATTCCGGGTCCATTTATCACCTGTATTATCGTTAGTAGCTCCTTTGGTAGATCCAATACCTAAATACCATTGATCTTTATTTTCAGGAACATTCACACGTTTACCAGTTAATCCATTAAACTTATATTGCTCTGAAGTTATACCAGCTAAGATATTGAAGCTGTGCTTATCAAGTACCTTTGCAAATGTCGCTGTGTTATCCCAAACCCATTTTGTTGCATTATTTTGGGAAACGGTCAAATCACTTTTATCACGAAGTTGATTTCCACCTTCTGTAAGAAATATGCTGTTTGCGCCTACATTGTTAAATTGATATCCATAGTTTGTACTTTTAAGAAAATCTAGATCGACACCAAAGCTTGAACGAAGAGTTAACCACGACACCGGTTTAACATCTGCAGCAAACGACCCTTGTAACCTATTGCCTAAAACGGAATTGTCAGCCTTTTCCAGGTTTAATAATGGATTACCTACATTATTAGAAAGAGAGGTATTACCATACTTTTCACCTATTTTAGAAGCAATGTAAGGTGCTGCTCTATACGCTATATTAAACGCATTTAGATCAACAGTCCTATTATTAAGTCTGCTAAAAGAAATCAAAGAAGATAATTTGAGCCACTTTGCAGCATTATATTCGTTATTTGAACGTAATGTAAAACGGTTAAAATCATTGGTCTCAATAATTCCCTTATCAGATAAATAACCAGCACTTATGAAATAAGTCACATCATCTGTTCCTCCGGACAAAGATATATTATGATTCTGCTGTATCCCCTTCTTCAATATAGCGTCGTACCAATCCGTATTCGCACCCGATTGTAGTTGAGCGGCAGTAATAAGCTCATCTCCTGTACCGTAATATATACTAGCTTCGTTTAGATAACCAGCATATTGAGATGGACCAGCCATGTTGACTAAATGAGCCGCTTCCTTTATACCTGCTTGTCCATCATAGGCAATTACCATTTTACCGGTCTTTCCTTTTTTTGTGGTGATCAAAAGGACTCCATTTGCAGCTCTCATTCCATATATTGCAGTTGCTGAAGCATCCTTTAAAATATCCATTGACACGATATCCGCGTTGTTTATGTTCCTGATATCTTCTGTAAGAATTCCGTCAACTACATATAATGGGTTTGCTCCTGCCTTCATTGTTCCTGTTCCCCTGATACGGACAGTAGGCAAAGAATTAGGATCTCCTGAGCTAATAATCTGAACTCCAGCTATCTTACCCTGGATAGCCTGTGTTGCAGCAAGTACAGGCTGACTGGCGATATCAGCACCTTTAATCCTTGCAACAGAACCAGTAATATCACTTTTTCTTTGTGTACCATAACCTACAACAATCACCTCATCAAGTGCAGCTGAAGAAGTTTTCAATTTTACATTAAGAGTTGTTTGATTGTTTATTGGAATCTCTGTGGATACAAAGCCAATATAAGTAAATATTAAAATTCCATTTGAGGGCATATTAATTGTAAAGGCCCCGCTTACATCTGTTGATGTACCTTGTGTACTCCCTTTTAATTTAATGCTTACACCGATTAATGCCTCTCCATTAATAGCATCAGTTACTTTTCCTTTTACTGTAATACTTCCTTGAGCGAAAGCATTTCCTAAAATAAAAAAGAATACGAGAATACAACCTAACAGGTTAGTATATAATTTCCTCATAAAGTTTATAATTAGATTAATTGATATTTGGTTAACTACACAAAGATCAAATGATTGTGTGCAACAAAAAAATTAATTAACCTTCACTTTACTACATCAAAGCGAGGAAATCTCGTTTTAATTTAATTAAAATCATACGTTTAAATGAAATCAGAGCATAATTAATCAATTTTCTATACACATAGTGTACAAATAAAATACATCAATTATATACTTGAAATACATACCCTATGAGAGGTGTTGATGTAGTATTAAAGCTCTATGAAAAATTCCGACAGATTCTTATCATGATCAAGATTAAGTTTTTTCCTCAATCTATATCTTCTTATTTCAACGCCTCTTAATGAAATATTTAATAAAGAGGCAATCTCTTTACTGCTCATGTTCATTCGCAAGTAAGCACAAAGCTTCAGGTCATTAGGAACGAGATCAGGCGAATTAATTTTAAGCTTCTTAAAAAAATTCTCATGCGCTTCATTAAAACTATGCTCGAAAACATTCCAGTCCCGCTCGTCATTTATGCCCTCATCAATTACCTTTTGTATGCGTTTTAACTGGTCCTCCTTTAACACTTTTCCATGACTATCTTTCAAATGAATAAGCTCATCACTTATCTTTTGAAGCAATTCATTTTTATACACGATATTCATCGCCGAATTAGCAAGCTCCCGACTTTTACTCTCCAAATCGACCTGTAATTGCTCATTTTTTAGCTTAGCTATTTTTTGATCATTAGATATCAACTCTTGTTTTAAAAGTGCTTCCTTTTCCAGCTTTAGCTTACGATGAATCTCTTCCTGATGATTTCTAAGTTTCATGTAGTATAACCTCCTCAAAAACAAAAAGGCTGCTATATGTAGTAATATATAAAATATGATCGCCCAAGTGCTCAAATACCATGGAGGTAGAATTATAAATTCAAAAATAGCTGTGTCTGATATAATCTTCTCGTTAATGCGTGCTCTTACCTTAAAAACATAAGTTCCCTGACTTAGATTGGTAAATTCTTTTGATGCTTGAGGACTCCATTCAGACCAGCGCTTGGTATAACCCTCCAGCATGAATTGATAGCTTACTTTGGCCTGCCGATAATAAGGCAGAGCATAAGTAATCCTGATGTTATTTCTATTACTAGGTATTTCCACCTCACCATCCCTTCCATTCTCTGTTATTGAAAAGTTGCCATAGGTTATGTTCTCAACTTTTCTAATTAGCACCTTGGGAATTTTTAAAGGATCAGCTATCGGAATGGTATTACCATTATATATTGCAAAGCCATCATCCATACTAATTAAGTAAATGGAATTATTTATTTTACTAATATTTTCATAGTACTGCACCATTCGTCCATCCAAAACAGTAAAACGGCTTGAATCAACTGAAATCTTACCTGGCTCTTTAAAACTTGTCAATGCGACGCTGCCATGGTTTATAAACCAATATGACTTATCAGCAGCCGGTATAATTTTATTCGAAGATGCAAATGATCCCAAAATAGTATTGAGTTGACTATACTTATAAAACTTATTACTGATATCGTCATAGACGTAAAATCCAGCATCGGAAGAAAATACGATACGATTATCCAGGTTATAGACATTAATATGGTAACTTCCAGGAAGGCCATTTTTAACTCCATAATAATGACTCGAGACTACACTTTTAAGGTCACTACTTAATTGAAGCCGATACAGCCCTTTATAAGCATGTGCCACCCAAATTTGCCCTTTAGCATCTTGTTCAACATAGCGAGATGGTTCACCGAAACCACTTACACGATGAGAAAACACCCATTTTCCTTCACTAGTCTTTCGATATATAACTAGTCCTGTATATGTTCCCTGTATTAACATATCAGGATATAAATTCAACCTTTTTATTGTCCAGCCCCCATTAACTGAAGAAAGTCGCTTTAAACTCTCCCCAACAACAGCAAAAGTTCCTTCATTATGACCGCATACCAGTTGATCATCCAGTAAGGAAAGATCCCAAACTTGACCTTGTGAATTAGGAATGAACTTGAAGTTGAACGATTGAAATTTATCATTCTGATCGGCATTCAGATCACTATAAAAAAGACCTTGATTAGTACCTAAATATATTTTGTTCTTATAGATTATACTTGAATATACAGTACCTAAGTCTCCCTTTTTATCGAAGTAAAAATATAAAGGCGAATTCAGTTCTATTCGATCAATCCCATTATCAAGTCCTGCCCATAGATTTTGCTCATTATCTGAGTATAAACTTAGTACTGTATTATTCTGCAGTCCACTTGATTTGTTTATCTGCTGCACAATCTGTCCTGATTCATTCAGAATAACAATTCCATTAAGTATGGTACCAAAAGCAAAATAGCGGTCCATTAAAATCAGGCCATTATTTAGCTGAAAGGTTTTTAAAAACTGGTTAGCTTGATTGGACCATGGAATAATGGATTTTCCATCATAAATATATAAACCATTTTTAGCAGTACCAATTATGAATTTACTTTTCTGATAAGGCAGAATAGTTAAAATCCCGGTACCCCCCAAAATATGACTATTCGGAATAAGTTGAAGTATCTTTCCCTTTAATTCGAAAAGGCCAGTACCAATCACTTCCACAAAAAAACGATTTTTTACTTTAAATAAAAAGAGGAAAGGTTTGCTTGCTTTTACTACGCTAATCTTACCCTTTTCATATATAAATATACTTGCAAATGATTGAAATATTACTCTTTGCCCATCCACATAAATTTTCCATATCTCATCTTTAGGGATAGATTTGGAAGGAACAAGCGGAGTAAGGCTATTATATACCAGTTTACCACTCTTATTGTATGACCAGTAGCCAAATTCACCAAAAGCTCCAGCATATATTCTATCTTTCCCATCTGCAGCAACGGAGCGAACAATCAAATGATTAGGCATCCTGTACTGCTGCCAGTATCGCCCATCAAATGATAATAAACCCTCTGAATTACCATAATACATAATTCCGTTCTGATCTTTAGTAACAGACCAGTTTTGGTTGCCATACAAGTATTGTGCTTTTGTATAATTCTGAACATATGGAACACCCATACCTTTTATATCCGTTCCTAAGGCCAATTTGTTGATCAGCAAAAAGCAGGTAATCCACAAAAGTAAAATTCCAGCTCTTCTGAACATATTAATAATTGAGGTTTAAACGGTTATTATATATGGCTTACCATTTTTTAAAAATAAAGAAAACTGCAAGAATAATAAAAAAGAAACCAACAAGATGATTCCAGGCAATCTTTTCTGTCTTAAAGAAGAGCAATGAAAGGATCAAAAATATAGTTATGGATAGGGCTTCCTGAATAACCTTTAACTGCAATAGAGTAAACGGTCCTCCGTTATCTTTAAATCCAAATTTATTTGCGGGAACCTGAAATGTATATTCTGCAAATGCTATTCCCCAACTAATAAAAATTATAGCTGTTAAACCAAGGTTTTTACTCCAGTCCATCTCTTTAAATTTAAGATGTCCATACCAGGCAATAGTCATAAATATATTGGAGATGCTTAACATTGCAATTGTAAAGATTCCTTTCATATCTATTTATAAGATTTTTAAAATATTACCAGAGTGATTAGACCATACCGCATTTAAAAGCAAGGCTTGCAGCTGAATCAACTCTCAGCCGGAGGTAATACATTAGAATAATTCCCTTTTACTCTTTTATTTAGATTCACCTGCATAGGAATCTTCACATAATATCCAGTACCATCATAAAGGCGCTTTCTGGGATGAGCCTGACAAATTTCAGAACAACAACCATCCAATTCAACGCCACAGGCATCACATTGAGTAAAGTGCTCATTGCATTCCGGATTAGCGCAATTAATCATCTTAGCCGTTGTCTTTCCACAATTATAACAAGTAGAAATCACAACAGGATTAACCTTGTTGACATCAACAGCTACACGATTATCAAAAACATAACATTTACCTTCGAAATCTTCACCCCCTGCTTCCTTTCCATACTTAATTATACCACCATGCAATTGGTATACTTCAGGAAATCCTTCATGAAGAAGCAAGGCAGAGGCTTTTTCACATTTAATACCACCCGTACAGTAAGTAATAATCTTCTTATCCTTATACTGCGCAAGCTCATTAATCATGGCAGGAAAATCACGAAAATTAGCTATGTTCAGCGTAACTGCATTTTTAAATTTACCCAGAGCATGTTCATAATTGGATCGCACATCTAAAATAACCACATCGTCCCTATCCTTCATTTCCATGAACTCTTTAGGCTCTAAATGTATTCCGCTTTTCTCCTGAGGATTGATAATACCCGGATCACGCAGTCCGGAATGCACTATTTCTGACTTATATCGACAATGCATCTTAATAAAAGAAGGCTCCTCTACGTCGTCAATTTTAAATTCCGCAGAATCAAAAACAGGGTTAGCCTTCAAATGGTTCATATAGGCGTCACAGGATTCCTTTGTTCCTGATACAGTGCCATTCAAACCTTCATCGGCTACGATAATTCGCCCAACAAGTTTTAATGATTTACAAAATTCAAGATGATCGGTCGCAAATTGCCCGGCGTTCTCTATTGTCGTATAACAATAGTATAGTATGGTTTGATATTGTGTCATATGTTCATCGATACTGTTGCAAACAGCGTTAAATGCGATGCAAAGTTAAAAAATTATTATTTATGCTCAAGCTTTTCTGCTAATACAACTGCATTATAAGCATTTACAATGCCCCCTGAAACACATACTTCAGTAAAATCAACCCTTTTACTAGATCTTTCATCTTCCACTTTAACCTTTTGTTCCACTTTCACTGCCGACTTCATGATGATATCTTTTACTTGTATAGCAGTTAAAGAAGGAAAATAAGATCGTATTAAAGCTGCTACACCTGCAACTACCGGAGATGCCATGCTCGTACCATCATTCTCTTTATATTTAGATTTAGGAATCGTAGAATTAATTTTTACACCTGGAGCAAAGATATCTACAGTACGTTTTCCATAGTTAGAAAAGCTGGCCACTAAAGACCCATCGTTTTTCCACCCTGAAGCACCAACTTCAATCCAGTTTGCAGCCTTTGGAAATGTGTATTGAATAGTATCTTTTTCAATCTTCATAGGAGGCAGTGATCTCTGCCCCATGGGCCTCTGGTTACCGCTTTGCTGAGGAAGAGGAATACGAAGAGGCTTTGGAGCATTCCAAAAATTTGGATCCTCATCATCAGCATAAAAGCGATTAGGAAAATTATTGGTAACATCTGTATTCGCTCCCTCATTTCCTGCAGCATGCACCAAAAGCACATCTTTAGACGCTGCATAACGAACGGCACTATCCACCAGTTTTTTATCCCACGAATATGCCTTTCCAAAACTCATGTTGATCACTTTAGCACCATTATCAACGGCATAAATTATAGCATTAGCAACATCTTTATCACGCTCATCCCCATCAGGCACCGCTCTCACAGACATAATCCTTACATTGTCCGCTACTCCTTTTATCCCGATATTATTCGTCCGGTCCGCCCCGATAATACCAGCAACATGTGTACCATGCTCTGCATCCGGACCTGTTATATCATCATTACCATATTGATGCTCTTTCCCGTTAGTATACTTATCACCGATAGAATCACGCGGATCGTAATTCGCATTTAGATGATAATTAATCTCACTGGAGTAATAATGTAAAGCTTCTTCAATATCTTCTTTAACCTTATCAAAATCTGATTCCTTCCTCAATTCAGACTTAATAATTTTAAGTGCTTTAGATTCCTGTTCATTTTGAGCTTTGTAATTCTCGAAATCCTTAAGATCAGGTTTTTTCTTTCCTATGCGGACCAAGATCGTAGTCAAATATTTATCCAGCTTTAAATAATTTTCATACCCAAAACGAGCCATTTCAAGTTTGCCCATATAATCAGTCACCATTCTTTTATACAGATTAAACTCAGCACGCTCCTCTTTAGTCAGCGGAGTAGAATTAACTACAGCAGCATACCGATCTTCATACTTCCGAATCATTCTTAATACCTCCAGATTATCGTAACGAACAGTTGCTTTTGAAGATCCCAGAAAGTTCCATCCATGTACATCATCTGTAAAACCATTCTTATCATCATCTTTATTATTAGACGCAATCTCTTTCGGATTCACATACATCACGCGTTTTAAATCTTCATGATCACGCTGTACCCCTCCGTCAATAACTGCGACAATTACAGGAACACTTTTTTTACCTTTCAGTAATTCTGAATATGCTTTTTCTGTACTCACCCCAAATACTCCATCATTTTGAAGATCCAGGTTGAACCAATTAGGTTTAGGAGAGTCCTTTTTTTGAGCGATAACAGCAAATGGCAAAAATGCCGCTATTAGAAGTAATTTATTGAAGAAGTTCATTCAGAGTATTTACTTTTTAATTAATGTATTTTAACGCAATTTGACCATTTAAATTTCAGTCACCGCTACTTAATATTAGAGATTAATAACAAACAAACATTAGCGATCTCTACAAGTTTAATAAATCTTTTGGTTTAACGGCAAAGATGCGCATTGAAGATTGATTTAAAATATTCACCCTACCTACATCGTATTTAGAATGATATAAACTTAAATTACTAAGTTTAAACTGTCTTGTGATGAATAAAAGGCATCAGTACATGAATAAAATTTGTACCAGGCCGAACATTCCTGTCCATTTCTACAATCCCGGTACAATAATCCAGTTATGTGCCAAACCAGAAATGGGTTACTTCTTCCTTCCTGCCCAACCCGGTACCTGCGCTATAGACGTTTCTATCCGCTCCTGATCGAGGCCCTTATTTCTAAGCTGCTTCCGATTAAATCCATTCGTTTCCATTCCAGGATAATGGGTTTAATCTTTCTGTTGCCTAAATATAAAAAGCGGATCCGGAACGTACGATTATAGCATGTAATCTTCCTATATCTTCTTAAAAGAGGTAGGATAATGACTGATCCTGCTAAGCTAAACCAGTTTCAAAAACCATTAAACGCAAAAAAGCCCGGTAGTACTGAAAC
>NZ_MDFN01000011.1 GCF_001730525.1 Arcticibacter eurypsychrophilus | reverse complement strand
AGCTTTTCACAAATCTTCTGACTACATGTGATCCGATAAAACCGGCTCCTCCTGTGATAAGTATTTTCTTCATAAATTTCCTTTACTAGCAAATATGAACAAATCTACACACTTTAAACGAAATCAAATTATTACAGATTGAAACGAGAGATCCAGGATGCTATTACTGTTGCTAATTGTCAGAAAAACAGAATTTTTCTACTATTAAACTCAAAATAACAAAACATATAACAATCCAAACAAAGAAATATAAAATCCGAACTCCAATAAAGGTTAAGTGAAAAAAATAAAAAACAAACATCCAAACTAATCTTCTTTCCGTACATAGATGATGAGTATATATGTATATTAATGTTTTTTTGAGTCTCAATATCGGTACAGATATTGTTTATTAAACAGAAGATGCGAGAATATGTGATTCAGTTATGTGACGCAGGTCACTTTTAATGTCGCAATATATAAATAAATGAGATAAAACGAGCAAAAAATTCTACACATGAGGAAATAAATACACAAAGCGTGTATTTATAAACAAAAAACACTTGGTAACACTAGTTTTAAATTAACTAACTCTCACAACATGCTAATTCATCACGGACAAATTATCGAAAAAGTAGTAAGAAGAAACGGACACTCAATAAGTGACGTGGCACGCTTAACAAATGTAAACAGACGCTCAGTCTATAATTGGTTTAATCAACAGCAACTTAAGCCTGAAATTATTTATAGGATTGGATGTGTCATCAATCATGATTTTTCCGTAGAGCTACCGCAGCTCTTTACATCTGAAGATTTTCAAAAAGGATTTAGAAAGACTTCATTCTTAAATAACAGCACGGATCAACCTGAGGATCTTTATAACAAACATTATTGGAAAGACAAATACATTGATTTACTGGAACGCTACAACACCTTGCTTCTACATCAGGTATCTGTAGCTTAACTATTTAAATCATGCATTCCTTAGATCAAGATACTCTAAGATACTTTTATCTACTAATGAAGGCTCTTTAAGATATAGCATCACATTGCTAATTATATTATTTTTATTCAGATACTTTTCAGCATACCAGCGACCATTTACGGTTTCGCTGGTATGGTCTGACACACAGCAATCCAGAATTGCTACTTTCAAGGCCGTTTCATCCTCGCTTGGAATCACAATTCCCATTTCATGATCCACAACAACCTTATATAAAGACGTGCCCTGATCGGCTGTTACAAGAGCCAAACCTCCTGATGACAATATTCCTGTTAATTTTGATGGTAGCATCAGATCCGCTGCATTTTTCTTTTGTAAAACAAGATGCACATCGGCCATATTTAACAAGCTATTGAACTGTTCTAAAGGTTGCAATGGCAAGAAAAAGATATTGTCTAACCGCTCCTTATAGACTAATTTAATCAAGTGCTCTTTATATGGTCCAATTCCACAAATCACGAATTTAATGAATTTATAAGCCTGCAAGCTTTTGGCAATTGGAACCAAACTTTGTAACCCCTGTTTTTCACCAATACTTCCTGAATAAAGAATAATTTTATCCTCTACATTAAATCCCCAGGCTTTTTTTAATGATTGCCGATCAGTAATAGGAAAAAGTTTTTGAGTATCGACCCAATTAGGAAACATAATAATATCACGCTGAACCTTCTTTTGAATTTTCGCTTTCATTCCTCCTGAAATAGTACTTACATAATCCACACTATTCAGTATATATTTTTCGAGCCTGAATAAAATCCGGAAAGCAATGTCACCCTTAATTATTCTTAACTGTCTAGCAGACTCAATTTGCATATCATGCACATGATAATCTATTTTACCACCTTTAAAAAAACGATAAAACAGACTAAGAAAACCTAAATGAAAAGGCGGTGCCATCACAAAAATCTGATCATGTTTTTTTTTGAACAGCAAATAGAATATAATAAAAAATGAACATATAAAAAAAGTAAACTCTTGCAACACTCTCTTTAAACCTGAAGGAACTATAGGAATGTACATGGGACAACGAAAAACAGTAAGCTTTCCTTCCTTTTCCGTTTCCTTTTTAAACCATCTACCCGAATATGGCTTATGAACACTCCAGTTAGGATAATAAGGAAACGAAGTAACCATGGTAACCTGGTAGTCTTCATCTACAAGCCAGTCCACCATTTCACCTGTATATTTCCCTATTCCTGTTAATTCAGGAGCAAAATTGATTCCCAGAATTAATACCTTTTTTTTATCAGTAGTGCATTCCTTCGTTTTCTTAGCTTTAACCTCATGTTCATATTCATGAACCGGAAAAACAGATGCCTCTTTTGGCTCATTCTGTTTTTTAATTACTTCCCTTAGATTCAATTTTTTTACATACTGCTTCATCACAATTTCAAGAGCGAACCGATGCTCAAAAGTCTTCCTGGCATTCTCTCCCATAGCTAGTTTTTCATTAGAGGATAAGTCGTGCCAAAACTTAAGAAGATTACCCGTACCATACAGGGTATCATCAGCAGCTATTCCGGCACCTCCTTTGACAATATCTTCCCATATGTTCACCTGATTAGATATCAGAACCGGTTTACTACAGGCAAGAGCTTCAACTACTGCGATACCAAAGTTTTCCTGATGACTAGGCAAGACAAACGCTTCGCAACCATAATAAGCACCCCATTTTAAATTACCAGACAACATTCCAGGGAAAATAATCTGATTGCTACTATTGGAAATAGATTCAGCCAGTTTCAGTAGCTGCTTTCCATACACACTCTCTAAACCTGGTCCGGCTATCAGCAATTTAGGTATTACCAGCGAAGGATCTTTTTCTAGAAGCGAATCAGTAAATTGCTTATACGCCTGAATCAACATCACTATTCCCTTTTTCTCATCAATTCGACCGAGAAAAAGAAGATATTGCTGGTTTTGAAGTTCTGGGAAACGTGCATAAAAATCTGCCATCATATGATGGCTTTTTTCAGGAGGTTCTTCAACACCAAGTCCTACTACCAATTCGCTTTTAGGATGATATGGCAGAAAGGGCATTTCTGCTAACCTTTTTTCCTCTTCGCATGTAAATAAAATACCATCCGCAAAATTAACAAGCTTTTGCTCCACTAATTTCCAATAAATAACATTCCGTATAGCTTTTAACTTTCTTCCCTCCGATTTTTGAAAATATGGATCAAGCATACCATGAGTCATGATATATAATTCAGGCCGATTTTGTGCAATTTTATTTAGTGCTTTATACAATGCATATCCAGGATATTGCCACAAACCATGAAGAATAACTTTGTCATACAGCTTAAGATTCTGTATTAACCAAGGATAAAAAGATTTATGATAATGCCATGGACCCGTTCCCCGTCCAACTGCATGAATCTTTATAACACTACTCTTGATATAATCACTTTGAGGATCATCAAGCGAAACAACTTGATTTTGAATCCCTTCAATATACAAGCCAACAATAAGTGTTCTGACAGCTTGAGACACTCCGCCAAAGTTTGGATTTACTGAAGGAACAACATGTAGTACTTTCATTTATTGATAGATTAAATACAGCTATTTGGTTATTAAAATATTAAGACTGAACTGGCAAACTGTGCCATTTAAATTCACATTTAATATTTAAAAAATAGAAGTGAAAAAAATTTAAACAGCAATCAACTTGATGTCCTTTATTATATCACTTCATAAAAACATAAATAAAGTCTTGTTAAGTAATTAAAAATTAATATCTACCTGACTATGTCCTTAATAATTATCATAAAAGTAATGTCGTTATTCTGATTCTAGGAATAAATCTATTATATGTAGCATAACCCGGGAATTAATGAGAAACACTGGCTACCAATCAATTAGATATGTGAACTATTGTAAATAATAGTAACAAGTTCAGTTATTCAATATATTTCCTATGATTTCACACTTATCTACAAAGTGTTATACATGGTGAGAAAGCACCAGATTTTCGAGTAGGTTTTTAATTAATTTCGTATTAACCTTAAGTCAGAGTAACAAGATTAATACAGATTATATAAGGTCAAAAATTATGGATGTGAACGGATTTTTACTTACAAAAAATGATAGTTTAAAAAAGACATGGATGGTGATTTATACACGTTCAAAATGGGAGAAGAAAGTTGATCGCTTATTAAAGGAAAAAGACATAGAATGTTTTTGCCCTCTAGTAAAAACCAGCCGTAAATGGGCAGACCGAAACACAACTGTAGAAATGCCTCTATTTAGTTCTTATTTGTTTGTTCATATCAACGCCTCGGAACAAAATAGAGTGAGAGAAACAATGGGAATCATCAATTTTATTTACTACTGCGGTAAGCCAGCAATAGTAAATGATTCTGATATTGAAAAAATAAGACAGATAGTAGATACATACAAAGATATTGAAACTTTAAGTATAAGAAATTTTTCCCCTGGAGACCGGATCAAAATAACACAGGGAGCTTTCATTAATTACGAGGGAGAAATTATGGAAATTAAAGGCAAATCAGTTTTAATTAGCATCCAACAATTAGACTGCGTATTGATCGCAAAAGTATCCGTTGACCAAAATATCATATTTGCAAATTCTATTTCCAGTTCAGCTTTAGCTGTACAGGCTTAAAAAAAAAAACATGAATGAAAACTTCAAAGATCAGCACTATGGACAAATTATTGAAAAGGTAATTAGGCGAAATGGGTACAGTATCAGTGAACTTGCACGCTTGACGGATGTGAATCGCCGATCAGTATATAATTGGTTTAACCAAAAATATCTAAAACCTGCAATTATTCATAAAATTGGCGTAGCTCTTAAACATGATTTCTCAAATGAGTTTCCTGAATTATTTATGAAAACCGACCAACGAACCCTCCCTAACACGTCTGATGAAGCCGTATATGTTGAGGATGAGTTTGACGGAAGAACACGAAACGAGCAATATTGGAAGGACAAATATATTGACTTGTTAGAAAAACATAACCAGTTACTACTAGCCTACGTTGAAAAGAATTCTCTTTATTTATAAAAGGTCTAAAAAACAGTCCCCCACAATTAGGGGGAACCAAATTAGATTAAATAGGTAAATTTTATTCTTGTACCGGACTTAACATTGTTTTTAATAAAAAACCAATTTCTCTTAAAAAGAGGAGATGTGGTCTTATTTGCTCAATGGTTAGATCTCCGCTTGCAGAATCAATTAGCGTGTCTGAAATTTCTTGTGTGAGCAACTCAAATTGAGTCACATTCTCCAAAGGCATAAATTTTCCACATTGTTCAATAAATGCTTCAATCTCTTCAATATTGACTGTATAGTCAGTTCCATTCATTCTCAGAGTTGGCTGATCATGAAAACTTATCGATTTTTCTAATTCCATTTGTGCCATAAAGTAAATATACGTATATAATAATGTATTTATACGCAAATAAAAACAAAGAGTTAGCTATATTTTTAAATAAAAAAAAGAGTATAAATGCGATTGTAAATTAATTGCATTTATACTCTTTCAGTAAAAGATTTAAGAAACAATAAGCCTTTATTGTTAAGTAGCATTTATATATCATGGTAAAATTGATTGATAAGATTTAAAACCACAACAAAAATATATTTAATCTCTAAAATTCTGCTCTATTATTTTATATTTTATTCAACATTTTAAACGTGAGAAAAACAAGCATCCCATCATTTATAATCTGGCATCTACTATTTCTCGTCTTAAACATGCTTTTGTATCAAATATTACTCCGTCTTCCATCTTTAATGCTTCATAATCTAAACCCAAAAAATCTTTATGAGCTACCGCTACTATTATGGCATTATAGCGAATACTCATATCTAATGTATTTAAAATATCCACTTTATATTCCCGTTTTACTTCTTCCTTATCTGCCCAAGGATCATAAATAACAACCTCCACTCCAAAATCCATTAATTCATGATAAATATCAACCACACGGGTGTTTCGTACATCAGGACAATTCTCCTTGAAAGTAACCCCTAAAATCAACGCCTTAGAGCCTTTTATACGTTGATCTTTTTGAATCATAAGTTTAACCACTTTATCAGCTACAAACGCTCCCATCGCATCATTTACCCTTCTGCCAGATAAAATAACTTGTGGATGATATCCCAGTGACTGCGCCTTGTAGGCCAAATAATAAGGATCTACCCCTATACAATGTCCACCTACTAATCCCGGTTTATATTTTAAAAAATTCCATTTGGTACCTGCAGCTTCAATAACGTCATTTGTATCAATACCAATCCGGTCAAAAATAAGGGAGAGCTCATTCACAAAAGAAATATTTACATCTCGTTGCGCATTTTCTATAGCTTTTGACGCTTCCGCTACCTTTATGCTAGGTGCTTTATGCGTTCCGGCTAAAATAATAGAACCATATAAGGCATCCACCTCATCAGCAATGAAAGGAGTTGAGCCGCTGGTTACTTTTTTAATTTTAGTCAGCGTATTTATTTTATCTCCGGGATTTATACGTTCAGGCGAATATCCCGCAAAAAAATCTTTATTAAATACTAAACCAGATACTTTTTCCAGTACAGGAATACATACTTCCTCCGTACAACCAGGATAAACAGTAGACTCATAAATCACAACATCACCTGCTTTTAATATTGAGCCTAGCATTTCAGAAGCCTTAATCAAAGGTTGAAGATCAGGTGATTTAAACTCATCTATTGGAGTAGGCACTGTTACTATAAAGGTATTATAAGCCGACAAATCTTCCTTGTTCCATGAAAAACGCAGACCCTTGCTAGCCATAACCAGTTGTAAATCATCAATATCAGCTTCCTGAGTGCGGTCACGTCCTTCCGACAGTTCCTTTACACGCCCCTGATTGATATCAAAACCTAAAACAGCGTATTTTTTAGCAAATTCGATAGCAAGAGGCAATCCTACATACCCAAGTCCAATTACCGCAATACGTGCATTTTTTGCCCGATATGTCTGTCCAATAGAATCCATAGGGTAAAGTTAATATATTTGTCAAATAATGACGATAAGCTATGCACTAGAACTTCTGGGATGTATTTCCTTTGCTATCTCAGGAACGTTCGCCGGTATCCAAAAAAGGCTCGATATCTTCGGTGTCCTAACAGTTGCTTTTGTTACCTCTATTGGAGGAGGAACGGTACGCGATATACTCATGGGTGAGTTACCCGTAAGCTGGATGCTGGACAAATTTTATGCAGGTGTAACTTTTTTTTCTACCATTGCAACATTAATCTTCTGGAAGCGTCTAAAAGCTTTTAAGCTACCTTTATTTCTATTTGACACCATTGGCCTTGGTTTGTTTACCATTTTAGGCGTACAAAAAGGTCTTAATGCAGGATTAAAACCAGAAATATGTGTTGCATTAGGTACCATAACCGGATGTTTTGGAGGCATTACCAGGGATATATTACTGAATACTATCCCTTTACTGTTTCGAAAAGAAATATATGCTACTGCATGTATTGCTGGTGGATTGGTGTATATTACATTAATAAAAATAGGAATCGATATTAATATCACCCGATTTACTTCAATCATTGTTATCTGCATTATACGAATTGTGGCGGTAAAATATAAAATGAGTTTGCCAAGAATGTATTGACGAAAAAAGTATGAATAAAATCCTTCGCCTTTTCACTGTATTATCCTGTATTATTCTGCTATTAACCTATTTGGGTGGCTACATAGATCCCCGGTCATTTTGGCCTTTGGCTTTCATCAGTCTGGCTTACGTGCCTGTCCTGCTCATTACCCTGATCTTCCTATTTATATTAATCCTCCAACGATCCTGGTTTGCAATAGTGCCGCTTTGCTGCATTTTACTGGGATGGTCTAACCTGACAAATTCTTTCAGCTTGCATAAAAGAGCAACAATAGAACCTAAAAGTTCGTTGGCCGATTCCTCAGCAATCAGGGTGATGACCTATAACGTTCATTTCTTCAATGAAGCCACTCATGATCCTGAAAAAAGCAAAGTTGTATTCAACATTATCAATCGCATACAACCCGATGTCGCCTGTTTTCAGGAATTTTATAACGACACCAGGCCTAATAGGTTGAATTCCGTAGATTCATTAGAAAGAATCCTTCAGACTAAGAACTTTCACTATGTAGATTTTAGCAAGCAAGGATCAGGAATAGCTATTTTCTCTAAATTTCCTATTGTATCTAAGGGGATTGTTCCCTTTTCAGAAGATCATGATGGCAATCAATGCATTTATGTCGACTTGCTAAAGAGTGGCCTCACATTCAGAATCTATGCCGTTCATCTGGAATCTATTCGCCTCCAGCAATATCAGCTGAACTACATGAGTAAATTCATTAAGGGAAAAACACAGAGATTAAGACCCTCTAAAAAGATTGGCGGACAGTTAAGAAGAGCCTTTCTGGAACGTGCCCATCAAGTAGATCTGGTGAGGGCACATGCAGCTACAAGCCCTTATCCTTATCTTATTTGTGGCGACTTCAACGACCCACCCTCTTCCTACGCTTTTAATCAAATGGCAAAAGGCATGCAAAGCACGTATAAGGAAAAAGGAAGTGGCTTATACGCGGTAACCCTGCACAAAGGTTTTTTACGCTATCAAATTGATCATATTCTAACTTCACCCGGATGGAGCGTTCTTTCTCATATTATTGTGGCAGAAAAAGCTTCCGATCATTATCCTGTATATACTGACCTATCATTGAGCGCTTCAACCAAATAGCATCAAAAAACAAATCAGTAACTTTACCACTCTGATAAAGCTTCACATATGCCGGATAAAAAAATTAAAATACTTTATGTTGATGATGAAGAGAACAACCTGTTTTCATTTAAGGCTGCTTTCCGTATAAAATATAAAGTTCTGATTGCTAACAGCGGAGATGAGGCACTCAATTTGATGCGCACCAATCAAGTCCACATTATCATCACGGATCAAAGAATGCCCAATATGACAGGTGTCGAATTTTTAGAAAAGGTAATTGAGAAATTCCCTGATCCAATCCGCATCCTATTAACTGGTTATGCTGATATGGCAGCCGTAGTAGACGCCGTAAACAAAGGAAAAATATTCCATTACCTGACTAAGCCATGGAATGAAGAAGAACTTGATATGACAATTAAACGTGCATACGAGGTATATAAGGAACGCGAAGAAGTGAAAATTATGAATGAAAAATTAGCTACCTCTAATGATCAGCTTGAATTTATATTAAGGCAAAAATTACTCGATTAAACAACAAATCAAAGCTTACTTACTCGGAATGATCACTTTAAAAGTAGTTCCCCTATTGAGTACGGAGCTGACCTCTATGTGCCCGTTTAGCTTTAATATTGCACTCTTCACATTATAAAGTCCAAAACCAGAGCCTGTAGACTGAGAGGTCGCTCTGTAAAACAGATTAAAAATCTCATTGATATGATTTCTCAGAATCCCAATTCCATTGTCGCTTATTTGAAAAGTTGCCTGTTCTTTGTTCACCTCAATACTTAGTTCAACAACTTTATCCGACTTATCCTTTTCCTGGTACTTGAACGCATTGGATAAAAGATTATTCAGAATAAGCTGTATTGGCCCTTCATCATTATAAAAAGGTTCCGACTGATCAATCTTTAAAACAAAAGAGATGTTGCTTGTTTCAGCAATTACCTGATATATATTTTTTAAGCCTGACGCTACCTCCTTGAAATCAATTTCTTTAATCTGTAATTCTCCCCTTTGCAGACTATGGTATTCATGCATATTCACAATGTAATTATCAAGGTTTTCCAACGATTTCTCCATCATACCCAGAACTTCTTTCATACCCTCAACATCATCGGTAACCCTTGCTACATTAATTGCACCTAAGATACCCGAAAGCGGGCCACGAATATCATGGCTTACACTATAAGCAAACTTGTCCAGTTCACTATATGCTCTCTGCAATTCCTCATGCTTAACGGCAAGCATATAATTGCTGATAAAAAATTTATTTGCTTCTTCAATAGCTGAAATAATGTCGATTTCAGCCCAGGGTTTTTTAACAAACCTGAATATATTCCCTTTATTGATTGCATCAATAATAGACTCCACATCGGTATAGCCAGTTAGCAGTATCCTAACTGCGGATGGATAGAGAGATCTCATTTCATCAAAAAGCTCAACTCCAGTCTGATCAGGCATCCGTTGATCACAAAATACAATCCTGATATCAGGGTAATTTTTCAAATGCAAGTAGGCCGCCACTGCATTTTCTGCAATAAAAACCTGATAATCAAAGCGAAAAGAAGCTTTAAAACCTACCAAATTATCCGGCTCATCATCAATATATAATATTTTTATCTTTTCTGCCACTTGGTTTTGTTTTATGCGGACAACTTAATTCAGATGAGATAATTGTTAATTACTAAAAATGGGTATTTGCAGACTAAACTGAGACCCTTCCCCAAGTGAAGAATTAACACTTATCTCACCCTTATGTTTTTTAATTGTATTGTATGCAATAGACATACCCAAACCTGTACCCTCACCCACATCTTTAGTGGTAAAAAATGGCTCAAATACCTTTTTCTGTGTTTCAGCACCCATTCCTATTCCATTATCACAAATCTTTATAAACACATTTTCATCATCAGCAGATGTCGTAATTTTCAACTCCCCTCCCGCAATACCACCGAATTTTGCATGAATAGCATGTATGCCATTGACGATTATATTCAGAAAAACCTGGTTTAGCTTTCCAGCATAACATTCAACTAAAGGCACATCACCATACTCCATTATTACCTTAATATTATTATTCAATTGATTATTAGCAATAATCATGGTCGAATCAAGACACTGATTGATGTCCGCTTTTTTTAAGTCATCTTCATCCAACCGCGAAAAAACACGAAGTCCCTTTACAATTTCCGCAGTGCGCGAGGCTCCTTCATTAATACCTTTAACCAGCTGATTGATTTCTACCTTAAGATAGTCAAAATCAAGGTCTTCTTTATATTCTTTAATACGCAGCTGTTTTGCAGAAACAGTGCTATCAGACAGACCAACAATTTCAATTTCATCCAGTGCAGCAAGTAAAATATCAATATCCCGCTTTAATGGATTAATATTGGAAGTAACAAAATTTATAGGATTATTTATTTCATGTGCTATTCCTGCAGTGAGCTGACCTAAAGAAGCCATCTTTTCTGATTCAACAAGCTGAGATTGTGTTTGCTTCAGATTTTCCAATGTACTATTAAGCTCCTCATTTGCTTCATATAATTCCGACGTACGCTCATTAACTCTGGCTTCAAGAACAACATTCTGATCTTTTATGATCCGTTCATTCTCTTGCAAGGCCTTCAAAGTTTCCAGCTGAGACTGCTCCTTTTCGCCTTTAAGGATATTTATCTTATCAGCTAATGCAAATGATAACATAATCGCTTCGAAAGCAGATCCAATCAGTAAGGTAAAGTTGGTAATGTTGTTATAATGAAAAATCAGATTAAAATCTTTTAATACATACACGATCACACAAAAGATAAAACCAGTCCAAGCTATCAGGAAGAACTTTGCAGGGCGAAATCCCTGCAACATGATCACCACAGCCATATACAACACATATATGGCACTAACCATAGCCAAGGCCAACATCATGCTATAACTAACGTTTTGATATCCGGCAAGAGCTAAAGAAATCTGAATACCGTATAAAGCCCAAAAAACAAATGATATCCGGTGCAATAGTGGCGTATACTGTTTAGAAGAAAGAAAATGCTTTGAAAATTCAATGGCCGCAATACCAATAAGCGAGGTACTGATATAAATGAACATATCAGCTATTTCCGGATAGGTGGGTAGAATAAACCGGAAGATATAACCTTGCATAGATGCCTGTGTAAGCATCACAATGCCCAGGTATGCCACATAATACAAATAGGTAATATCTCTTATCGAGAAATAAATAAACAGGTTATAAAGCAGCATAACCATTATAATCCCTATGTAAATGCCAAATAATAAATCAATAACCATGGCATTTTCCACGATCTCCTCTATCGAACCGACGTAAATAGGCAACGTAAGTTGCTTTCCGCTTTTTACCTTCAGATAGATCGTCTTACTCGTTCCTTTGGTAATCGGTATTTGATAAATGTAAGTTTGATGTTTTATGAATCGGTTATTAAAAGGCCTTCTGTGACCTGTAAAATTTGTACGCGTTACCGAATCCCCTTTTACCTGATAAAAATCCACATAATCCATCATAGATTGCGTCAGCTGGATCCCCATTGCCTTCGAATCACTCTCATTCTCCAATGTAAACCGGATCCAATACGAGTAAGGGGTTGTCCCCAGATTAGGAAATTGACTACCCGAAGATCTTATAAAAGCCTTTGATAACAGTGCTGATTGTAAAGATATCGTAGAATTGCTATCTGTCAATATTTCTACCTGATCACCAATAGGCACTAATTCACCCTTAAACTTCAGCACTGGCTGAGCAAAAGAAGCATTTAAAGTGAAAAATAAGAATATCAATAACGCATTAGCTCGTTTTATCATGTTATATCTAGCCCTTATTCCCGGTCAAACAACTCTTTTTTATCCTTCCTTAAGGATGTACTCTCCGCATCCGGAGCAATCGAAACTTTCATTAAGAAAACCTCCTTTTGAACCGGATTCGCAGCATTTACATCCTCCAATGCGAATACCTTTAAAAAACGCTGTCTCAATAAAGACAATTTATCCGCCACATGTGCTGGCAACTCTTTCCCTTTTCCATGCATCAGGCGATTAAAAAAGAAAGCAGTAGAAAGCATTGGATGCACGGCAACGTGTTGCTGACAGGCAAAAATCCAGGCCTTTTGTGCTGCCCTTCCCGCCTCAATCAATGCCTCATGTGTAAATTCGGGAACGCTTAATACCACAATGCCAGAAGCACACTTTATACCATCCAGCGACATTTTCTTAAACGCATTACCTTTATCCCATTGTGCCAGTAACTTCACTGCATTCCAATCCTGTGCCACTCTAAAACCGGCCTTTTCACTTGGGGTTATATCAACCGCATCAATTTCGACACCATTTTTAGTCTTGCCTGCCTCTTCTTTGTTCCATCGTATTTCATGAAAAAACTCCTCATGACCCATTTGGTTCAGTAACCTGACCTTATCACATTCAGCAATTATATCGGCTAATTCAGCCAGTGCCAGTTCATCTTCAGTATAGTGGAGGTTTACATGATCGATCTGATGGACCACATCCTCCATTCTATGATAAAAATCATCCCCCAAAACTTTCCTTTCCGCCAGTTTTCGATTCGTATTACGAATATAAATATATTTTGCCAGTTCAACAGCATCTGCCGTAACCACTTCAGTTGAGGCGCTAAAACGAATAGCAGCAATCAGCATCTGCCTGTCTTTCACAGGAAACAATTCTACAGCATCATTCAAACCCAATGCTTGAGCTTGTATATGAACGTTTTCCAAAGCGCCACCCAGCGACAAATGAGATCCCATTTCATAATAATCACCCCATGACCAGGACTGAAATTTATCATGAAACAAAAACAGGACGTTATGACTGTAGAACCATTTCCAGGGTTGATTATTCCCCGCAGATGGAGCTATTAAAGCTGCATCAATTAGACGATTAAGCTGATCTTCAGTAACTCCAAACGCTGACTCTTCCTTATTTTGAAAATACTGATCAACCTGGGCCTTTATATCAGACCGTTCAATAGGCAAATATGGATTTACTTCTTTGACCTCTTTTTCAGCATGTACTACTTTCTCATCCTTTACCAAATCTTCCAGATCAATGTAATACCGGCCCGATTCATGATATTGATCCAATAAAATCCGTCTGCACACGTCGGTGGTAAGCGCGCCCCCTAAAGTTACCGATGATGCCAGCTGCGGCCATGTATTAATTGATTGTTCCACTTCCAGCATAGAGGCCTTCATCCTGGTAGATATCGTATCCGCACCTATCATCCGCAAAATATATGGCACTTTATCTTCATTACTAAGCCCTCTGATACTTTTCGGATCCAATCCTTCAGTTAGACCATGCAAAACAGGACGATCAGGCTCGAGGTCAAAACGCTCTACATCAAGCATTCCCCGATCATTCGTATCCATCACTACCGGAATTCCAAATTCCTTTGCCTTATAACGACTCTCTATTTTAATATCCAGTCCGTCGCATACTTCAATAAACAGATCCAGCTTTCCATTGGCGGTGAAAAAATGATCCATATTATCCTCCTGGAGGCCGTCCATGTATAAACGAACTTTTATAAAAGGATCAATCTCCAGAATTTCCCTGGCGGCAATAATCGCTTTATTGACACCCAGGTTCTGTACACCGGTCCTAATCCTATTCAGATTGCTCAATTCAGCGGTATCAAAGTCTGCTAAGCGCAACTCCCCACAGGTACGTTCCATCGCTAAGGTTAAAGCAATAGACTGCCCTACAGACAAGCCCACAATACCAATTTTCTTTTCCCGAAGCGCATTTTGCTCTTCTCTGGTAATCTTATAGCGGTTTCTGTTGGTTCTCACTTCCACAAACTCTGCTTCATCCAGCAGATGTACCATACGCAAACTCCATGGATAATAAACCCACACCCCATACTCATCGATCGCAATACCAGCAAGGTGCTGATCAATCAATGCTGGATAATCTTCCTTTTTGATCTTTGTAGAAGGATGCTCAGATTTAATTAGTTCCTGTAACTGACCATAAATTTCGTCATGAAAGAACATTACTTTTTTATCGTCAATTAAAGCATCGAACGTTTCTTTATCAACAGGGTTAGTGATTCTTAATAATATGGGGGTATAATTTTGATTTATCTCCATGAATTTATATTTTACGGATAATTGAATTAAAAGATACTTAAATCGTCTTCATCGAGGGAACCTTTTAAAAAGTTCATTTTGGCATTCTTAATCGTATTTCCCAGATCCCATTTATCGATAGAAGGAATCTCAGTTTCATAATGAATCTTGATGGTTTTTCGCCTTAATTCCTCCAGACGGATAATATTTAAAGTTTCCCTGATTTTAAAAATAGCGTCCTTATCCTCAGGATAGGCCTTTTTGATAGTAGACACATCCTTTAATAACATCGTAGTAGCCAGAAGATCCAGTTTTGGATAATAAAAGGTCCCATTGTTACCAATGCTTTCTTCCAGTTCCATGCCTATTGCTTCCACAGGTTTTATCGTATATGGAGCACACAGCGCAAAAAGCGACTCGATACCTATTTGAGTGGAAATAGCAACCGCAGCACGGATTAGGAAAATACAGCCTATGCCGTATCCGGAGATCTCGCGTGAATTCCATAATCCACATAACTCGCCCGTACCTTTTTGTGCAAATTCCCACACCAGTTTAAATATCTGCGGATCTATAGCTCCCGTAGCCTGTTCAATAGGCAAAGGTTCAGTACCTCCTGCCACTTGTACCCTCGCACCACCATATACTTTTTTACGATCCAACGACTCTACAACAATCACAAATGTCGCCGGATTAAACATCCATTCATTTTTAGATGAAGTAACTTTGGTTACGCCTATGCTTGTCAGTACGTGTGTATGTCCTTCAATAAAGAGTTCGCAGGTTTCCGGTTCATCTACTGCCCGAAATGCTCTTAGCCTTACTTCCGGATTTTCTTTATTTAAGCTATCACTCATTCATATTCTTCAATTAGAGCTGTAAAGCTAGCGATTCATTAAAGATAAGTGCCATTCTCTTACTTATTAAATCAAATATTGCATGGTATTTCCAGCCCATGATTACACTTATACATGTAACCTCAAATTAAAGATTCCGGTAAGAATCTAATATGACTCCCATATAAGTCCCACTTACATGTATTTAAGTCGGACTTTTGTCGGAAACACACTAGTTTTATTTTGCTATCAATAACAATCAGGTTAGTCTAAACCCCTAAATGTCTTGGGTTAGAAATTTGATTGAAGAGATATAAAAGCTACAAATAATTAATTGATACTTTCAATTACACCTTGTTACAAAATAGTCCTTATGTATATAATTCGTTTAAAATTTTTCTTTATGAATCTATAATTTAGATATAATTGTATTTTAAGACACAATTATGGAAAAGACCTATTTAAGTGACTCGGGACCGAAAGTATCATCAGCAATATATGGATTTTATCGCTGGAATGATGAAGCAAGTAATGTTGCGGCCGACATGGAACGAATTGTTAACCTGTGTCTTGAACTAGGCATTAATACCTTTGACCATGGCGATTCGTATGGCTCCTATCAGTGTGAAGAATTATTTGGTCAGGCTATCAGCCAAAAATCCTTTAAAAGAGAAGATCTTGTCATATTTACAAAGTGTGGATTGAGAGTTCCGCATAGTAGTCAGCCTGGCGTTCGCATAAAACACTACGATACCTCCAGCAAGCATATTTTAGCATCGGTAGAAAACTCATTACGGAAGCTACGTACCGATTATATTGATATCTTTTTGCTTAATCATCTCGATCCGATCTCTAATATTGAAGAAACGGCTCTAACATTAACGCAACTTAAAAATTCAGGAAAAATAAAGAATATTGGAATCACAAACTTTTCAGTATTTCAACACCAGTTGCTTGCATCATTTTTAAATGCACCAATAGTAACCAATCATATCGAGCTAAATTTATTAAATACATCGGCCCTGGATAATGGTCAGATTGATTATATCAAGCAAAGGTATATGAAACCTTTAGCATCCGCCCCTCTGGCGGATGGAAGGATTGCTCATGGCAAGGACGACCTTGCAATTAAAGTTAGGATGAAGCTGCAGAAAATTGCAGTAAAATATGAGATGGATATCGAATCAGTAGCAGTAGCATGGTTGATAAAACTTGGAGCGCTTCCTTTAATAGGTACCAGAGAAGAGCAGAGAATAAGAAATATCGTAAAGGCTTTTGACATTGATCTGGATCATCAGGACTGGTATGAGCTTTACGCTACTTCCAGAGAGGATATTTATTTAAAATAAAAAAGTCCGGACCAGGAGGTTCGGACTAATTTTCCTTTCAACTCATTAAGAATGTTTCTACGACAAACATACAATCACATGCCTATTTAAAAAATGATCATCATCATTCTTTATAAATAAATATTTTTTTTCTAATTTTTCTAACAGAAATAGCGGTTAAATGCAAACAATTTGCTTTACAGAACCTTATTGAAAGATTAAGAGCTTAATTTGACACGTATGACAACTGAAAAGAAAACCGAAGAAACAGAAGGAATTTCCGCTTATTCTGTAAAAACTAAGACTAAAAATGTTCCGATGATTGATCCAGTGATCGACATTAAGTCAGGAAGATATATTGCTACTGGTAAAGATAGCGAAGGAAACAAGATGGCCGCCATCCTTGGTAAGGTTAAAGCTGAAGAACATGTTAAATCTGGTGTAGCCACTAAGGGCTCCGGCTGGGATTAGTAATTTAAAAATAGGTCTGAAAATGAAAAATTTTCCGTTTAAAGAACAGAATGTGGTGTAAACGACAATCCGTTCTTTAAACGAAGGGCACCTATTACTATCAAATTTCCTTTGCCAAAATATATAAAGCAAATGGAGTAATGAAGGCAATAACGGCTACCGCATTTCCTATGATAAATGCCAAAATTGTAATCTTGTTAATCTCTGCTGGTTCTTCAAAAAATTCTTTCGCTTTCATTTCTTTCCTTCGTTGTTCTATGTAAATAAACGAGAAATTTTGTTACAATTTTCCCATTAAATAACTTTTAAGAAAATGTTAAGCTTTTTTTATTTCCATTGAAGTTTCAATTCTAATTAGATGATTTTCACTGATTTTTGATAAGATAAGCGAGAAATATCAACCTAATTAATTCCAGCAAATCGCTTCTAAAAATCGTTAATTGTCACTTCAAGAGCCTAAAAGCGCATTTTTTGATGGTTAGACAACTATTATTCCATTTATTGCATGTCTTTATTAAGGGAAAAACAAATCTGATTTCTCGAATTAGGACCTATTCTTCTATAAAAAAAGCTCCGTATTTCGGATTGGGTAATTTCCCAGATATTTAGCAGCGTCTCCACTCTTCACAAATTTGTTTACATATTCCAGATGTTTATCATGATGCAGATCAGACCCTACAACGTCTATCATGTTTTCTTTGATTAGCATCAACGCAATTTGCTTAACCGCTTTTCCATAATAACCTGCCAGGGAAAGCAGATTAAGCTGAAACAGGCATCCCTGTTCTTTCATGCGGCGCAATTGTTGAAAATTATTGTGGTAATAGATATACCGTTCCGGATGAGCAAGTACGGGTAAATAGCCTTTGATATTTAAATCGAAGATAAATTGATCTATATTACGGGTTTCAACTTGATAGGACATCTCAACAAGAACATATTTCCCCTTTAAGCATAATATCTGATCGTTTTTTAAGAGATCTAAAAAATCTAGATCCATCATGTACTCGGCGGCAGCATTCACTTCTACATCTATATGCCGAAGAACAAGCTCTTTCCTCAGAGACTCAAGTACAGGAGTAATTGTATCCACGTTATTGGGATAAACTTCAGTAAAAATATGCGGGGTGCAGATAAACTTCTTGATTCCTAATTCAGAAAGGCCCTTAATATAGGATATGGAACTGGTCATATCTCTGGAGCCATCGTCTATCCCCGGCAGAATATGTGAGTGTATATCTACGCCCATCCATTCTAAGGTGACATTAGTTGGTTTTTTGGAGAAAAAATTAAATGATGAGAACATAGATGCAAATTTAGAAAATAAAAAGAGGGAAAGCATAAGCTTGTCCCTCTTTAACAACACTAAACCAACATAAAACCTTTATTGTTTGATAGTAGTTTTTTTTCTATATAATACGTATTGCTAAATATTGAAAAATTAGAATGCATATACTGCCGCCAGAGAAAATTGAGATGCACTTTTTGTGAAATCACCGTTTTTCTTTAGAAATCTATCCGCTTCAGATGTATTATCCAATCTTAGTTCAGGTATGAAAGTAAGTCCGCCTGCTTTTACATTTGCAGTTAAAGTGAATGCTTTTACTGAAGTTCCGGAAACCTCTGCAACATCTTTAGATGTGAAGTATTCACCGCGTAGTCCTATGATGAAATTATCAGAAACTCCATATTGAGGATACAAAGCAATACCGCTATAACCAAGGCCACCTGCGTTATCATTCGGCATACTGTAATCTGCAGCGTTTAGGCCTAACTTAAATGCTGGAGTGATCTGATAAGCCGTAGTCAAGTCAAGTATGGTTCCTGATCCTAATATTTCAGAAGATGGAGTTCCATCTCCAAAATCAACATCTGCAATACTAGCAGAACGACCTGTAAGGACATTCAAGTAAGCAGTCCACCCTTCAACTGGAGATAAAGACAATTGTGCTCCAAAGTGAGATACACCATTACGGTCTTTATATACGTTCCAATCGTTAAATACACCAATCATTAATCCTACCTGATCGCTCAATGTAAAGTTTGCCTTGATACCTGCATTTTGAAAAGGACCATTAGTAAACAAGTATGAAGTAGAATAATTGAAATTACCGACCGGAGAGATCACTTCATAGCCAATGAATGTACCCATATAACCACCTGTTACAGAAACTTTCTCATTGAAAGCGTAGGTCATATATAAATTCTGAATATGAAAACTATTTCCGGCCACATCTACGCCATCTCCATTAGGAATAGACTGGTATTGACCTCTTGGGCCAAATGAGAGCTCACCGACAAATGAAGCTTTTCCGGTACTTTTCTTCAGCATCAGATCAATCATTCCCAGGGAGAGTGAATTATTGTCACTGGCGAACGAAGTCCCGATGTTGCCGCTACCACCTTTCGGCTGCGCAAAATCATACTTATAATAGGCATCAACAGAACCGGAAATTTCCAGCGGTGACACACTCGAACTGTCTTGAGCATAGGCAGATGTTGCCACTGCAGCGATTGACATCGCAGTAATGAATCTTTTTAGCATGTTGATAATTAATTTGATTGTTTAAGGTTGCTTTGAGGTACAAGAGTTGCAGAGCGATGAGGCCTCAAAGCCCTGCAACTCATTTTATTATTTTTACTGTTTTAATCATTTATAAAGGCTAAAGTGCATTTTCCTCTGTGGTTATTCCATCTTTAGTAACCAGCAGTGTGCCCTGCATGTATTTTTCATTATGCTGAGAGGCATCAAGTCCTAGTTCTTCTTCCTCTGTGCTAACACGTATTGGTTGAATCAGGTTAATAAGTTTGAAGATCAGGAAGGAAACAGTGAAACTATACACTACAGCAACAGCCATCGCTTTAAACTGAGTAAAAAAGAATTCAGGATTGCCATAGAATAAACCATCAGCACCAGCTCCATTAACTGTTTTAGTAGCAAAAATACCTGTTAAAAGCATCCCTACCATACCACCTACACCATGACAAGCAAATACATCAAGTGTATCATCGATGCGGGAGTTTGTCATTTTATGTGCAACTATATTTGATATAATGGCGGCAATAAATCCAATAAAGATACTTTGTGGAATGGCTACAAATCCTGCACCTGGAGTAATTGCTACCAGACCTACTACAGCACCGATACAAAAGCCAAGAACAGAAGGTTTTTTTCCACGGATGACATCAAAGAACATCCAAGCTAGTCCAGCTGCACCAGCAGCAACATTAGTAGTCATAAAGGCAGAAACAGCAAGTGAATTTGCGCCTAAAGCAGAACCTGCATTAAACCCAAACCATCCAAACCATAATAAACCCGTACCAATCAGTACATAAGGAATATTGGCAGGTGGAACTTCGGTATTTTCAAGGTGAGCTCTACGGCGTTTTAAAACCAATGCACCAGCAAGAGCAGCACATCCGGCTGAAATATGTACTACAGTACCACCTGCAAAATCAAGGGCTCCCATTTTAAAAAGGAAACCTCCCGGATGCCAGCTCCAATGTGCCAATGGGGCATATACGAACAGCATGAATAAAGCGATGAATGTGATATACGATGTAAAACGGATTCTTCCGGCTACAGCACCCACTACCAATCCTGGTGTGATGATCGCAAACATCAATTGGAATATGGAAAATAGCGTTAGAGGAATAGTTGGAGCTCCTGCCCAGGGAGCACCTGAACTTACTCCCTTAAAAAACAGGAATGTTAAAGGATTACCTATTATTCCGTTAACGGAATCGCCAAAGCATAAACTAAAACCGACCACTACCCATAATACGGTAACAATTCCAGCTGCTACCACACTCTTTATCATCGTGGATAGCACATTCTTGCGGTGAACCATTCCTCCATAAAAGAAAGCAAGCCCTGGTGTCATCAAGAACACTAATGCTGTTGCAGTCATGATCCAGGCTATATCTGCACCATTGTAAATTTTTCCCCCGTCATCGAAATTTTGCATGGAAGGAATAAAAACTGACCCTATTGCTGCCATTAGCAGCAAAATAAATGGGATAGTTTGTTTAGCTAAGCTTTTACTCATAATTTTTTTTTTAGTGTTGTTAAATTAAAGATTTGTTGGTATTAGTTAATCTTTAGAGTTTTTTGTATTGATTTTTAAATAAAAATAGGCATTTTTTAGATAATTCATAATTATTTTTGTATTTTTTTTAACTTTATTTCAATAAAACACATATTTACCTCAATTACACAAGACAAAAATTGATTATAAATGATTGTAAAGCGATATTTTACATGAATTTACCACAGATAGTATAAAAAAATAAAAATTAAATATTTTTTTATACTTTAATCATTGGGATCGATCAATTAAAGGAAAGAACACCATAAAATTGAATTTTTGGCTCTAATTACAAAATTGACCCGCTTAAAAAAACATTTCTTCAGAATATCTCTAAATGGAACTTTTAGCTTGAAATACTGTTAACACACTATGAAGATTTACACTTTTCGCTTCGAACAGAAAATGCCTGTGACTATGGAGACTGCATGGGATTTTTTTTCCTCTCCTTTTAACCTCGCACACATAACCCCTTCCTTAGGCTTCAAAATTGTAAGCGATTTAAAAACTGATCAAAAAATGTATCCTGGAATATTAATAGCCTATACCGTAGCACCGTTACTAGGAATTAAAATGGATTGGCTGACAGAGATTACCCATATTACTGAACATGAATATTTCATAGATGAACAACGCTTCGGACCTTTCGCCTTATGGCATCATCAACATCATTTTAAAGAAATAGATCATGGAATAGAAATGAAAGATATTCTAACCTATGCGATACCATATGGTTATGTAGGCAGAATTGCTAATGGAATTACGGTAAAAAGTAAAATTCAAAAGATATTTACTTACAGAGAGAAGAAAATTAACGAAATTTTTGGCACTTATAAAGATATATAAGAGGAACCCTGCACTACATTTTGTTTTTCCAGGTATTTATCCAGATATGTTTGAATACCTGACTTTTTAAGTCCCCAATTAGGTGCGATCAACAAATCCAGATCAGAGATTCCAAACAGCCGCTGAATCACTATATCCGGGCGAAGAAGAGGAATAAATTGGGCAAGAAAAGCTGCATACTCTTCCATTGAAAACAACTTAAAGGGCTCACGTTTGTATTGAACACCCATGATAGAACCCTGCACTACATATAATTGATGGAGTTTAACAAACTTGATCTGCGGAAACCGATTAATTTCAGCTGCATAACGTAACATCATTTCGGTACTTTCCCATGGAAAACCAAATACGGTATGAAGACAAACATCAAGTGTAGAATTCTCCAACAAATTTAAAGTATGCTCTAACTCTTCATGGGTACATCCTCTGTTAATCCGGCTGAGTGTTTCATTATAAATGGATTCCATACCCATTTCAAGATCAACATCAAGTCCCTTATGTGCATAACTTTCAAGAAGCGCGATTTTCTCAGCATCTATACAATCAGGACGGGTTCCAATAGAGAGGCCTACTACTTTATCAGAAGGACATGCATCTAGCGCCTCATCATACATCATTTTTAGGTAGTGCGTCGGAGCGTAGGTATTTGTATTGGGTTGAAAATAAATAATAAATTTATCCGCTTTATAACCATTGACGGCACGCTCGATTCCATTCTCAATCTGCTCGCGGATATTAGAAGTCTGACGTGTAAGTTCAGGTGTGAAGGAATCTACATTGCAATAGGTACAGCCGCCGTAACCTTTGCTGCCATCACGATTTGGACAAGTGAAACCACCGTCTACAATAATTTTGAAGACACGTTGCCCCTCATACTTTTTTTTAAGATAGGCCCCGTATGAATTATAATTTTTATATCCATTATCAACCGTCTTCAGCTTCTCCATTAACACAAAGATAATCAATATGATGTTGTAACTTTGAGAATGCTTCGTATTTACTATAAAAAAGACAGACGACTTATTAAAGAAACTGATCTCGAAGATCTCCGCGATATAGCAATGACCAGTATGGTTTGGGTAGATCTTCAAAATTCTACGATAGAGGAGAAGGTGACCGTAGAAACCTATTTCGATATTAAATACTCTTCGGAAGAAGAATCTCAAGAGATTGAAAGTTCTTCCCGTTTTAGTGAATTTGAAGACGAATTAATCATAAATAGCAATTTCTTATCCATAACCGTAGAGGGTTTTGAATATTGTCCTGTATCTATTATCGTTGAAAAGGGAATTTTATTTACCTATAGGTATAATGACCTGAAAACATTTAGTGAATCAGTCAAAAAGATACGAGCCAGTCCTGCATCTTTTAATAATGGCTACCAGGTATTAATGACTTTATTAGAAACATCCATTGATCTGGATGCCGATTTAATAGAAGCACTAGCGAGGAAGATCGCAAAGCTTAATCAGGATATTATTCTTCGTCAGAAGCGTTCAGATGAAGAAGTGCTGATTCAGATCTCGTCTTTTCAAAACGAAACCATGTCTTTAAGGGAAAATATAATAGACAAGCAACGTTTAATATCAGCCTTAATGAAAAGCAATAGCTTCCCCGAAGAATACATGGCTTTTTTACGTATTATGATTAAGGACATCAATTCTATCCTGGAGCACAATAAATTTGCTTTCGAAAGACTAGAATATCTTCAGGATACGTTTATGGGCTTTGTGAACATTGAACAGAACAGAATCATTAAGATTTTTACCGTAGCTACAGTTGCTTTTATGCCACCTACCTTAATAGCGAGTGTATATGGTATGAATTTCAAGTTAATGCCTGAATTAAACTGGGAATGGGGATATGCTGCAGCAGTTTTGTTTATGATTGCCTCCTCATTATTTACTTTAATCTACTTTAAAAAGAAAAACTGGCTTTAATGAAATATATTTTTACATTTTAACAATATCATTATCTTGATCCACGTTTAAATAAGTCCTAAACACACTTTTGAAAACATTGACGTGAAAGAAATAATATTAGTGGATGATGAACCTTTAATCAATAAAATTCACTCGATGCTGCTTAAATCGACAAATGCAGACCTGCAATTGTCGGTTTTTAAAGATCCTACACTTGGAGTTATTTACGTTAAAAACGCACCTGAGAACAAGCTGGTTTTATTGGATATAAATATGCCCGTGATGAATGCATGGGACTTTCTTGATACCCTTAAAGAGGCTTCTATATGCATAGATGTAGTCATTCTTTCATCATCAATAAATCCTGAAGATATCACCAGAGCTGGAAACTATAAAAACATCAAGGGATTTTTAAATAAACCCCTTAATAAAGCAAACATTATGTGGTTAATAAACGAATCAGGCCTTATTACTGAGTTACCTTCATTAGATACCTGATCAGGTTTTTCATTATTTGAGTTTTTAACAAATAATGGAAAATGGTTATCCCCGATAAAGCACATATTATTCCGGCAAAAACATCTAGAAAGTAGTGATGACTCGTATATACCGCCGCGAACCAGATCCCAATCATGATAATTGCGAATAAGATATTAATATATTTCAGCTTGTTTTTGATACCATAAAAAAGCACCAACAAGGGGTAAGAAGAATGAAGAGAAGGCATTGCAGCGAACACATTGGAACTCCTGGCATATATAGATTTAAAAATTTCTGCTCCGAAGTAAGTATCAAAACGTCCCAATCCAGCTGTATTGCCCAGGGTTATAGGATTAAACACAGTCCCATACTGTTGAATATACCAGGGTGGAGCTGCTGGATGTAGGTAATATATAACAAAACCCATTATATTGATTAACAAGAAAGTTAAAGAAAAGTAAAAAAACTGCTCTCTCTTAGTAAAAAACAAGTACAGGGCAAAAAGCATAGGTACAGGTACCCATGTTAAATAAAAAATACCTGCCGTAACATCCAGAAAAGAATTTTGTTTCAGATCTAAATACTCATTCAAACTCAGAACTTGATTCTGATAATTGATGCCAAATAATTTCTTATCCAAATGATAGATGGGTAATATATCAACTGAATGATAGAGATAATTAGGAATGGCCTTCATATAATCGAAAAGAATCCAATATATAATGAAAATAGAAAATCCGATTATAACTCTTCTGGTTACACCGGATACGTAAAATAAAAAGTTTACTAATGCAGCCAGAAATAGCTGCTCAACTTTAAATCCGATCAGGAAATAAGAAACCAGCGGGTATAAAACAGATAAGATAGTGACTATCCAGCTGTGTTTTTGATTAAAACTCATTACACTTTAATGCGTTCTGTCAATTTCTCTCCTGTAACTGGGTCAGTTGCTTTAAACTCTACATATACTACATTTGGAACCCAGAAAGTCCCCCCTTTTATATGTACATAAATACTATTCAGAATGGCATTTCTATTGGCTACTTTCGAATATACATGATATTTATTATCCTTGCCCTTTTTTAAAGACATCAGATATTTTGGGTAGGAGACAAAGTTAAGTTCAAATTCCTCAGTAGTCACCTGCCTTGAACTAATACCGTAAGCCAGCTTTCGCTGAATATAGCTAAGTTGTGCATATTGCCCCTTTTCCGAATAACGGATCCAATATACATTTACAGGATTCTTTTTATCTGGCTTGCCATTCTCATCTAACTTTAGCTGACAAATGATTGTATTCGAATTCGGATCGCGCTGCAGATAAAAGAGTTGGTTCTTGATATTTTTAGGAACTGGAAAATTAGCAGGTGGATCTATACCTGCTTGAAGTGTTAGAGGAGTAAATGTCGCTAAAGTGAATAACAGAATCAAAACAGCCGCTGTTCCACTCTGTTGCTTTAATGATGTCACCTGAGCATCTTTCTCGTCCAGCGCTTTTTTTGAACCCATAAGCCTTTTTATTGCGGTTATGTTTGTCAGGATAGCCATTATAGTAATCGGGATAGTAAAAATAGACATGGTTTCAAAAACATGAACTGAAATCCCAGGAATAAATAATTTATAGTCACTGCCAATATATTTAGCGCTAATGCCACAGGCAAGTGCAGTAATTCCAATCAGCACAACTCGTTCGGGTCTTTGCATGAAGCCGCCTTTACATTCAATACCCAAGCCTTCTGCTCTTGCCCTGGTGTAGCTCACCATCATGGAGCCGATCATGGCAATAAAAGCAAAAAGAGAGCTCAGGAAATAATGGTGGGATATTAAGTAATAACAAATTCCGAGAAAAAGAAAAAGTTCACTATATCGATCCAGAACAGAATCGTACATGGCACCGAAGGTGGATTTCATATTTCCGAGACGGGCAACCTGACCGTCAAGCATATCAAATACGCCGGCAAATAATACCAGAGCTCCTGCCCATCCTACAAATTGCAAATCACCACGATTTCCCTTTTCTGCACCCATTATAAAAATGGCTGCAACTCCTAAATTCAGTATCAGGCCGATCGTCGTGATTGCATTAGGCGTTAATCCCATTTTTATAAGCATTCTTACAAAAGGATTGATTACTTTATAAATGCTCAACTGCAGACTGGTCCGGATAGACTCAAAAGACATAATTTTAATTATTTATTAACGCAAAGGTAATGTTAGAAATCTAATTTAAAGCGTGTTCTTATACCCCATTCTGAAACTTCAGGATGATCAAGATAATTAAATCGCTTTACCAGATCAATTCGAAGTACCTTAAATATATTGGAGAGGCCTACACTTCCCTCTATATAAGGCGATTTGTCTAACGTATAGGTACTGCGGACCGCGTTTTCATTGGTCGGAAAGCTGTATAACTCATTATGTATACTAGGATTATTTTCATTTCTTAACCCTCCATAAAGGCCTTTAAAGGTGACCACTTCACGCAACTTTAGTTTATTTATCAAAGGCACTTTATTTAAAAAGAATCCATTAAAGCTATGGTCAATATTTAAGCTGGCATAATGGTCACTCACAAACTCTAAAAAATTCATCAGGTTATATGAATTTAACTGATAAGAATAGGTTTGATTCGCCCTATGTATGTCAAGAAGAGGAAAGGGAACTTGTCCAAAGATATAGCCACCTTCAACAGTCACATCTGTATATCCCAACTGTGACAGATAAAACCGTTTATACACATTGCCCAGCAAGTTATGATAGTTGTATTCCCCCTGAAGTATTCCTTTGATCCCTGCGGTATATCTTGCAGTAAATACAGGATTAGGTCCTGGAACCGGAGTACGGTAAATTTTGCTTTGATAGAACTTTTCATTGGGTGCCCAGCGCAATTCAAGTGAGAGTTCGGAGGTATTGAGATCATCATGAGAAACTACGGTATTGTTCTGACTGGAGTTATATTGAAGCGATCCTGCAGGTGATTGATTCCATTTCCTGAATCCAAGCGTATATGAAAAATGGTTTTCAAATTCCTTGATATAATCCAACCTGTAAACGTCATTGTACAACCACTGATTATTATCCCCTCGTTTGAAAGATAATAGAAAATTGTCTTCCTGCACAAACTGCAATTCCTGTCCTGGAATCTTCGTATCCCTTTGAAAACTTGCACGGATATAATTTTGCGGGAACTGGTAAATAGACTTGTTATTCAGTGAATAGGTGGAACTTAAAAAGTACTTCCATTTCTCATCTTTAAAACCATATGCTCCATAGCCTTCAAAATAATAGCGCTTACTGAGTTGGGTAGTGGTTCTGCCCCCAAACCTAAGTCTGAATCCTTCAACCGGATTAAAGCTATAGAAGGTATTTGCCGGACCAATTTCTACAGGTCCAAAAGATTTATATCCAGCTATAAGTAAAGTGGCGATCTCAGCTGTACGCTTGAAGGATGACATATTCTGCAGACTGTCAATATTATGATAGATCCCTTGTTCACTAGCTGCTAAAACCTCATGACGGTTGTCTTTCCAAAACGCTTCTGTATGCACATCGGCACTTTTCACTACTTCCTCCATCGGACCGTTAAATACACTGTCAGGGATAGGTTTATCTATGATATAGTTTTTAAACGATACCATACGCTCACCAAAGACACCACTCCCCTTTGATTTGGAAATCCCGAAGTTGATCTGTAAAGTATTTTTGCTTAAATAATACTGTCCCTTTTCATTCTGATTAAAGTCAAGAGTAGATTCAAAGTCCCGGATAAAGTTTAAATTGATATTTTTATGTACGGTTACTAATGCCTGCTTGACGGCGAACTTGCCATCCTGACTGATATATAGCTTGCCCTGAAACAACATATCGCCTTTGTTTCTTGGAGCGTAGCTTAATTCAATGACTTTCTGATTGTCAATCACTACCGTATCCGTAATGTAATACAGATAAAAATTGGGTGCACTGTTTGCAATAGGGCTCAAAAACTGATTACTTACGACAAAAATGTTATTCTCATAAATATCAATATCCTGATACATCCTGTTCATGTAAGCACTTACTCCTTGCTGATCAATATATTTAGGATCAAAGTCAACCTTTTTCATTGCAAGTATCTTAGTCTTGGTTTGAGAAGGATTCTTCTTATAGTACACTTCAGATAGCTTTTCTTCCATATAAAGAGGAAGAATAGTCTGCCCCCCTATTGCTGTCGAATCCTGATTTTTAAAAAGAAACTGATAGTTTTTAAAAAGCTTTTTTTCTTTGAACTTATCCGACAAATCGCTTAAAGCGAATGAAAGCTTCTCGTACTTTTGATACTCAGCGAAGTCATACCCTTTAACCCTGTTGTTATCTTTATTGGCAATTACCTTTTCAATCAGCTCGACAGCAGGATTATTTTTATTCCTGTATTTTTTCCGTCTTCCTGATTTAACAACAACTTCGGATAATACATTCGCATCCGTTTTTAAGAGTACTTTAATGGTTTGGGGAATTCCTGGAGTGATATTTCTCACTTGTGATATATACCCTACGTATGTAAAAGAAATGGTTTTATAATTGCCACTTAACTGTACATTAAAATTACCGTCGGCATCTGTGCTGAAACCTAACCTGGTCCCTGGTATGGTAACACTGACAAAAGGTAACGTTTCTTTAGTCTTTGCATCAATTACTGTCCCTTTAACCACGGTAGTTTGCGCAAATGACAATTGCACAAAGAATACGGAGATGATGGTAAAAAAGCTAATTTTAATAAACCTGTTGATTGAATCCACTTATTTAAAGACAAAATGTTTTTGTAAAAAATAGTTCCACCCTACGCTAACGAAAAGAGATACAATTACTTTACTATATATATAAGATATGCTCATATAATGAGTGAGAACAAATACCCCAGAAGTATTGAGTATTATATTCCCAATCCAAACTAATACATATCTAAAAGCTTGCAAATGCAACTTTTCACCACGGGCTTGGAACACCCATATTCTACCCAGCGCAAAGTTGGTTAACCCTCCTAATATGTTTCCAGCTAAATTAGATGACACATACCAGTGATTAAAAACCTCCACACTGACTATTGTAGTAGAAAAGTCAATAGCTGTGCCACTAAATGATGCAAGTTGTGCTTTGATGAATTTTTTCATTGAATTTACAGAAAGCTTACAAATAAGGCGATTTGCAGGATCAGGTTTGCATAAATTCCTGCCAGAACGTCATCCATCATTACGCCTAAACCACCTGGCAGTTTTTCAAGGCGCCTGATATAAAATGGTTTTGTGATATCAAAGAGTCGGAAAAGAACGAATCCAACGAATAAGGTTTTCAAACTTAATGGCACGAAGAGCATGGTGATGTACATACCGGCAATTTCATCAATAACGATCCGATAATTGTCTTTCCCCCATAGAGGCTCCATTTTCTCTGCAGTGAACCAGCCTACTGCAAAAATGATTAGGGCAATAAGTACTGACAACGGGGGACTAATTCCACAAGTCCGGCTAAAATATAAGCATATACAGCATAACAGAGACGCAATTGTACCCCCTCCTTTTATATAACCAATACCCAGACTTGTGGAAATTAATTTATACATATTATTGAATAGAGTCAACCAGGTCCTGATAATAATCTAAACCGAGGTGGGTAATTAGATCTTCATCCATCATATGGCGCAATGTATTCTGCAATTTCATTAATTGTTTAAAAATGTCATGCTCAGCCCTTAACCCTTCGGCAGTTTGAGGAGACTTTAAATAGAAGGACAACCATTCCTGAATTCCTGACATTCCAGCTCTCTTGGATAGATCCATAAACAAGGCAAGATCTAATACAATTGGGGCAGCTAAAATAGAATCGCGACAAAGAAAGTTAATTTTAATCTGCATTGGATATCCTAACCAACCAAATATGTCAATATTATCCCAGCTCTCTTTATTATCACCATGTGGGGGATAGTAGTTAATTCGAACCTTATGGTACATATCCGCATATAAATCCGGGTTAGCTTCCGGTCTGAAGATCTCATCCAAAACGCTAAGTTTAGAGACTTCTTTCGTCTTGAAATTATCCGGATCATCCAATACCAGACCATCTCTGTTCCCTAAGATATTAGTAGAAAACCAACCACGAACACCAAGCGCCCTGGCGCTTAAACCTGGGGCAATAATTGTTTTCATGAGGGTTTGTCCGGTTTTAAAATCCTTACCAGCAACAGGAGTATGCGTCAAACTAGCCAGTTCTAACAAAGCTGGAGTATCCACCGTTAGATTAGGAGCACCATTTGCAAAAGGAACGCCTTCTTTAAGAGCCGCGTAAGCATAAATCATACTTGGGGCAATTTCAGGATCATTATTACGCAATCCCTCTTCAAAAGCTGCCAGAGTAAGGTGCACATCGCTGATCTGATGATAGATCTCTGTTGATCCGCACCACACCATAACCAGTCTCTCACAATCATTATCCGCTTTAAAATTCCGGATATCGGCAATAACCTGTTCGGCCAAATCATATTTGGTCACGAAAGACTTAATATAAGTGCCATCCAGATTTTTAACATAACGCCTGTCAAACGCCGCTTTCATTGGAACGATAGCTTCTAATTCTGCCTTTACCGCAAATAAAAGATCCTTTTCCAATACTTTTGCTTTTGAGGCAGCTACATATACATTATCTGCGTACACATCCCATCCACCAAACACAATATCATTCAAATCGGCCAAAGGGACAAAGTCTTTAATCTTCGGGTTTCTATCTTCCGTTCTTTTACCAACACGAATATTACTCATTTGAGTAAGGGATCCTATTGGTTGAGCGAGACCCTTTTTAACGGCCTCTACCCCAGCAATAAAAGTTGTCGCCACAGCACCTAAACCAGGAATCAGAATTCCCAACTTACCTGTAGCAGGTTTTACTTGTTCTTTCATTTCTATTGATTTATCAGTTATTAAACTATTAAAATAACAATCTTAGGTTAGCCAATTATTTTGCTTATACCACAATAAGGTCTCTTCCATTCCTTTTTGAAGTGGGTATTCAGGAATAAAATCCATATCCTGTTTCAACGCAGAAATAGAGCAGGACCAGTTTTCAGCATTTAATTCGGCAACTTTTTCTTTATTCAGTGCTGGCGCATCGCTTCTGAACGTATATATCAACTCCATTAAAGACCCTAGAAGACTTACCAGTGGGATCGGTAAATGGAACTTAAATGTTTTTTTCTTTAATAAGTTTTTTGTGATTTCTGCCAGTGCATATTTTGAATATACGGCTCCGTCGGATACGTTGTAGCTACTTCCTATGGGAATAGTAGTACGCAAACTGACCAAAAGCACCTTGACAAGGTCTTTCACATAAATAAAACTTAATTTCTGTGGATTACTGCCAATATAAGGCTCCAGACCTGAAGCTATAGTTTTGATGACAATGAAAATATCCTTTTCACGGGGGCCATAAACAGCTGTAGGGCGAACAATTACTAAAGGGAGATTCTTTATTTCCTTCAACTGCTTTTCAGCAAGAAGTTTACTTTTCCCATATGCAGTAACTGGTCGGGGCACATGATTAACCTCTATAGGGTTATTATCCTCATAGCCGATCGGCCCTAATGCAGCAAGACTACTCACAAAGACAAACTTTTCCAGAGGAATAGCGGCTTGAGCAGCTGCGCTTGCCAGGTTTGTTGAAAGTTCCGCATTTACGTAATCATAATCACGTTGCGTTTTTGCTTTTGTCGATCCGGCACAATGGATGATGAAGTTATATTGATTTAGCTCTAGTTCAGACTGTAATTTCTGAGGCTCGGACATACTGAGATTGACCCAATGGACCGGTAGTGATTGAAAATCTTTTATATTACTGGAAGATCGAACAGCGGCATACACTTCTAACCCTTCATCAAGAGCAGCGGTTATAAGATGAGAACCTACAAACCCGGAGGCGCCTGTAATTAGGATCCGTTTTCTCATAAAGCCTTTTCAAGAAGCCTGTATTTTTTATATATTTTGCCGTTAATGGCCTCAATCGCATTATTCATCATGTAGTTATCCTCCAACATCCAGGAACATTCAGCACCTTTTATGTTATTGGCCATTGCATTCTGAATAATTATACCGTAGAGACACGCCTCAATTCCAAGCTTCCGATACTCCGTTAGCACACCCAAAGCCATCACCCTTAACCAATCAACCTTTTTAAGGCCAAACAAAAGTTTAAATATGCCAAAAGGCAGTAAGCGACCTCTTTTTACCTTTCGGAGCACTTGATTAATATCAGGGATCCCCAGAGCAAAGCCTATAAACTTATCACCCTGTTCAGCAACAAGACAGAATTCAGGATTTAAAATTAGCTTAAGGTCTTTAGCCATATGATCAAATTCCTTTTCCGTCATCGGAACAAATCCCAGGTTTCGATCCCATGCCTGATTGTAAACATCGCGCAATTTGGCGGCTTCATTTTTGAAGTCTTTCATGTTTAATTTCCGGATAATGATATTGCTTCGCTTCAATCTGGCTTGTAAAGCACCTAGTAATCTTACAGACCGGTCATTATGTGTATCATAAGGCACATCATAAGCGAGCAAGTCTGTTTTTTTAGCATATCCTGCATTCTCAATCAGTTGAAGATAGTAAGAGTAATTGTAAGGCATCATCACGACAGGGGGACTGTCATACCCATCAACAAGGAGACCTACTGTTTCATTTGTAGAAAAATTTGCTGGGCCGATTATATTTGTGATACCTTGTTTTTTCAACCATACCTCAGCTTCATTAAGAAGCGCAGTTGCTACTTCCTGGTTGTTGATACATTCAAAGAAACCAAAGAAACCGTCAGTGGTATTATTAAATGTGTTATGATTGTTATTTAATATAGCGGCAATCCGGCCACAAACTTTATTCTGATCATCATAAGCCAGAAATAACTGAACCTTTGAATGTTCATGAAAAGGGTGCTTGCCCGGAGTCAATATATCATGTTGAGCAATATATAATTCGGGTACATAATTCGGATCATTGCGATATAAATCATGTGGGAAATCAATAAAACTTTTTAAACTTTTTTGTCCTTCAAGAGCAAGCACTTTCATTTCTAATTCTTTATGGCTGCAAATATGTCACGTCTTTTAAAGGCGCGTGTTAATTTATCAACCGCTTCGTCAATCTGATCAAACGTATGTGTCGACATCAGTGAAAGTCGAAGTAAGGATGAATCTGAAGGCACAGCAGGAGAAACAACAGGATTTACAAACACACCATCCAGTAATAAATCATTGGTAACCTGGAAAGTTTTTTCGTTATCACGAACATAGATAGGCAGTATAGGACTTTCAGTATGACCAATATCAAAACCATTCTCTAACAATAGCTTCTTAGCATATCGGGTGTTATCCCAAAGTTTGTCAATGATCTGTGGTTCGGCCTGAATAATATCAAGAGCAGCAATAACACTTGCAACTGCTGCAGGAGTCATACTTGCACTGAACAATAAAGAACGGGCTCTATGTTTAATATAATCAATGGTTGCTTCGTCTGCAGCAATAAAGCCGCCCAAAGAGGCTAGTGATTTACTAAAAGTACCCATAATCAAATCGACCTGATCAGTCAGGTTAAAGTGGGATGCTGTACCTGCACCATTTACACCGATAACTCCCAGACTATGTGCATCATCTACAAAGATATTCGCACCAAATTCATTTGCCAGATCAACTATTTCAGGTAACTTAACGATATCACCTTCCATGCTGAATATACCATCTACTGCAATTACTTTGGCTGCTTCTTCTGGCAACAAAGCTAATTTTGCACGAAGGTCATTCATGTCATTGTGAGCATATTTAATAGTTTTGGAGAAAGATAAACGACTTCCGTCTATAATTGAAGCATGATCAAACTCATCAAGGATGAGATAATCATTTCGGTTGGTGACGCATGATAAAACGCCCAGGTTGACCTGGAAGCCAGTACTGAAAATTACAGCGGACTCTTTACCTACATAGGTAGCAAGCTTGCGCTCCAATTCCAAATGAATATCCAGCGTTCCATTTAAGAAACGTGAACCTGCACATCCTGTGCCATATTTATCAATTGCCTGTTTGGCTGCTTCCTTGATTTTGGGATGACTTGTAAGGCCTAAATATGAATTAGAGCCAAACATTAAAACTTCCTTACCATCAATAAACACCACTGTATCCTGGCCGGATTCTATAGCCCGGAAATATGGATACAAACCCTTTCTTTTAATTTCTAATGCTTCTGTAAAAGAAAGAACCCGATCATGTAATTTTTTACGCATTAAGGTGAAGTTAATTTTTTGTAAAAGTAAAACTCATTTATGTGATTATACGCTTTTATTTGGTCTTTTTTTTGTCTTATTTGACCATTAGCCGCAAAAAGTCAAAAATACGTTAATTGATCAATTAATCTCATCTCAATATTTTTTCGCGTCTAAGTAAATGCTTAACTGAAATCCAACACTAGTTTAAATAAAAAAAATTTACATGATATTGTATTTCAGAACATTAAATATAAAAAGAACAAGTTAATATAAAAATATTTTTTTTAAACAACAAAAAAACGTGAACAATTAGGCGTAAATCTTTTTTTTTAGTACGATTAATTTCAAATTAAGCAGCGTATGTTGGATTTTTGCATTCTTAATTTTCTCTGTTTCGAAGATTTAAGCAAAAAATGGCAGTATCTATTAAAAAAGATTATATTTAAAATCTGCGTTTAAAAATACTTCAATTCGCGGTACTTTTCCTAGTATGCCTCATAACTTAATTTCACTTTACTTCCAGATGACTCGCACCTTCTCCGCACCTTCTCCGCTCGGAATTGTCTAAACTGCGGATTAGTTTAAAAATAGTTCATTTTTAGTGAGAGCTTAAATAATAAGTTGTGCTATAATTTTGAATGACTATTTTAAAGGAAAAATAGATTTGTTATGTATAAAATTGAGACAGTGCAGGATAGCCATTGTTCTGATCTTGGAATACGTTCTGTTTTACAACTACACTCCTCATTTATTGAGGTTTAACACAACTCGCATCTATCCTTTTATTATTTATTGCACAGCATGTTAATTCGTACATTTATGTGCTGCTAAGGTTTTTTATTCTTATTAAACTATTTTCGGCAAACAACATGTTTTCAAAACAACGCATCATTTAATCGATGTTAATTGTATCCCTCTGATTAGATTAGTAGATCCCAGGCTACCTACATACGACCGAATCAATAGGTTTTAAAAACAATGTCTGTCTTAAAAATGTTAGTCTTATAATGAAAATAGCATATATTTCTACGTATTTACCCCGTGAATGTGGAATTGCTACATTTAACAGCAATCTGATTCTGGCCATAAGCTCTAATTTTAAAGATCAAGTTTTCTCAGATAGTGGATTTGTAGTAGCACTTAACGATTCTGATGATATTAAGCAGTACATCTATCCGAAAGAAGTAAAATTCGTAATACGCCAAGAGCAACAAAAGGATTACATCCATGCAGCAGAGTTTATTAATAACAGCGATGCTGACTCTTGTATCTTAGAGCATGAGTTTGGAATTTATGGTGGTGAATGTGGAATTTATCTATTGTCATTACTTACCTCTTTACAAAAACCGCTGATTACTATTCTTCATACTGTTTTACGGGAGCCTAATTACACCCAAAAACTCATCACACGACAAATTGCACAGCACTCCTCACGTATAGTGGTGATGAGCAAAAAAGCGGTTATGTTTCTGACTACCATTTATGGTATACCTTTAGAAAAAATACAGTTAATTGAACATGGTGTTCCCGATTTAGAGTCACCTAAGATTAATTTAGTAAAGAATCTGGCTCCGTTTAAGGGCAAAAAGACCTTATTTACATTCGGATTAATCAGCCGGAATAAGGGATTAGAAACTGTGATACGTGCTCTTCCAGGAATTGTAAAAAAACATCCAGATGCTGTATATGTCATATTGGGAAATACACATCCTGGTGTTATAAAGAATTCGGGCGAAGAATACAGAGATTCATTGAAGCAACTTGCGGAAGAACTACAGGTTGCAGATCACCTTTTCTTTATCAATAAATTTGTTTCAGAAGAAGAGTTAATGCATTACCTTACCGCATGCGATATTTATGTAACTCCATATTTAAACGAAGCACAAATTACAAGTGGCACCCTTTCTTATGCAGTTGGTGCAGGTGCCGCTGTGGTTTCTACTCCCTACTGGCATGCCCAGGAATTATTAGATAACAATAGAGGCCGATTATTTAATTTTAAAGATTTCAATACGCTGGCAGATATTGTTAATGATTTGCTTGATAACGAAGACAAATTAACCAAGTTAAAGAAGAATGCCTACGAATACGGCCTACATCTGAGATGGCCTTTTATTGGCAAACAATATATCAATGCGTTTAACAAGGCCATAAAAGATGCAAGGTCCAAAACGGAGAATTCGACATCTCTTCCCGAAAAAGAATCATTGCCTCCATTTGACCTCACACATATCCGACGGCTTACAGACTCAACAGGCTTAATACAGCATGCCAAGTACGGCATTCCAAATTATAAAGAAGGTTACTGTCTGGATGATAATTCACGTGCCCTGATCCTTATGCTGATGGTACATCAATACGATAAATCGGCGGAAGCGTTGGAACTTTTTCCTAAATATCTGAGTTATATCCATTACATGCAGCGCGAGGATGGAAATTTCAGAAACTTTCTGAGTTTTAACCGTGACTATCTGGATGAAAAGGGCTCTGAAGATTCGTTCGGCAGAACTATCTGGGCATTGGGCTACCTGATAAATGCTTCACCAAACAATTCATACCGGGAGTTTGGCGAAGATTTGCTTCGATACTCGATACCTCATTTTAAGAACCTACGCTATATTCGGGGAATTGCGAATACGTTGATCGGGGTGACTTATTATTTGAAGACTTATCCATCAGATGGAAAGATGATGGCCCAGCTTCAAATACTCACCGAACAATTGGTGGCAACTTATAAGGCTAACAGGTCAGAAAACTGGCATTGGTTTGAATCGAGCATGACCTATGATAATGCTATACTTCCGCTTGCCTTATTACATTCCAGTGAAATAACAGGGATTGAAAGCGTACGTTTAATTGCGTTGGAATCATTGACATTTTTAGAAGAAAAGACCTTTTATAAAGAATATCTGACTCCAGTTGGGAATACTGGGTGGCTGATTAAGGGAGGCGAAGCGCCGTTATACGACCAGCAGGCTATTGAAACGATGGCCATGGTACTTATGTATTCTCAAGCGTATCATTTAACTCAGGATCCTAAAATGCTACATAAAATGTATCAAAGCTTTATGTGGTTTTATGGTCTGAATGAGTTGCGGATTCCTTTGTATGATTCAGAAACAAAAGGCTGTTCGGATGGACTGCAAATGAGTGGCATAAATAGAAATCAAGGTGCAGAGAGCACGTTGGCTTGTTTGATATCACATATAGCGGTTCTTAAAGGCATGGATGATGCGTCAAGGTATTATAAAATTAAACGTAAGGCTTCAGCCTCTGTTCTTTAATGCGAATAGCTATATTATCACCTGTCGCCTGGAGGACCCCACCCAGGCATTATGGACCATGGGAACAAGTTGCATCTAATATCGCCGAAGGGTTAGTGATGCAAGGTCATGATGTGACGTTATTTGCTACTGCAGATTCCCTGACTAAAGGAAAACTTGATGCTGTGGTTAAAAAAGGATATGGGGAAGATAATGACCAGGATGCCAAAGTATTAGAATGCCTCCATATCAGTAATTTAATGGAGAAATCTTCTAATTTCGATCTTATTCATAACAATTTTGACTTCCTGCCTTTAACGTATTCCCGACTTATAAAAACTCCCTTTTTAACTACAATTCACGGCTTTTCATCAGAAAAGATTTTACCTGTTTACAAAAAATACAACCAATCTACTCAGTATGTGTCCATAAGTAATTCAAACCGGAGTCCAGAGCTTGATTATATAGCAACCGTATATAATGGATTGAATGTATGTGACTTTGATTTTAATAATTCGCCAGAGGATTACCTATTATTTTTGGGCCGGATTCATCGTGATAAAGGTGCATCTGAAGCTATTCAAATAGCGATTAAGAGTAATAAAAGGCTGATAATGGCTGGCCTTATTCAGGATACCCATTATTTTAATGAACTGATTAAACCCTTTTTGAATGAACAGATTCAGTTTATAGGAAACGTAGGTCCATCGCAACGGAATAAATTATTAGGAAATGCGCTAGCACTATTACATCCCATCAATTTTAAAGAGCCCTTTGGAATGAGCGTTGCTGAGTCGATGCTGTGTGGAACTCCCGTAATAGCTTTTAATAAAGGATCTATGCCTGAGTTAATTGATGATGGAAAAAGTGGAGTATTGGTAAATTCCATAGACGAAGCGGCAGAAGCAGTAAAGACAATATTTCATATTGATCGCCTTTACTGCCATAACTGGGCCAAATCTAAATTTTCAACTGAAAAAATGGTGACCGATTATATTCGTGTATACCAAAAAATAATTTCTACTTAAGGTGTCTCTGAAGTTAATTTATCAATCAGTTCTTTTAATCCTACAATTGCGAACGAAGAAGAATAATCAGACAGTCCGTAAGGTATAATTAGTTTATCATTATTGATTATCGATCCACAAGAATAAACGACATTTGGTACATATCCTTCTCTTTCTTCCTTGTTTGGCACCAGTAATGGTTCCTTTAATCTGCCTATTTCTACACTGGGGTCATCCAGTTTAAACAAACTAGCCCCAAGGCAATATCTTCGCATTGGACCAACACCGTGGGTGATGACAAGCCATCCATATTCGGTTTCGATTGGCGATCCGCAATTCCCTATTTGAACAAACTCCCAGTTGTATTTTGGTTCCTGAAGTAAGATAGGATCTTCCCAAATCGTAATATTTTTGGAATACATGATGTAATTGTTCCATCCATCTATACGGGAAATCATGACATAATTGCCATTTATTTTACGTGGAAACAGTGCGAGGTTCTTATTCTGAGCTCCCTTTCCATATAATGGTCTTATTTTAAAGTCATAAAAATCGCGGGTTTCAAGTAATTTAGGCATAATCATAGCCCCATCAAAAGCAGTGTAAGTTGCATAGTAAATAGGATTTCCGTCCTCATGTGTAAATTTCACAAAACGCGCATCTTCAATACCTTTTCTTTCAAGTTCTGAATAAGGGAAAATAACCCGGTCGGTAATATCGGTATCCAAAGAAAAGACCATCTCATAATACGAGTCAGAAAGCCACAATACCTTTTCATACTGAAGCTTTTTATAATCATCTTCTTCAACTCGCTGACACTCTATAATTATTTTCCTTAAAGCGGCGTATTCAAATTGATCATCAAGCTTAGCTTTTAAAACTTCTAAAACACCCTCATCTATAATTGACGCTATGGCTTTTTCAAAAAACAATTTCTTGTTGTACCGCGCATTTCTTATTACTTCAGCTTCATCAATATAGTTCCCTACAGGAATAACATTGATTGAATTATCTTTATTAATAATAGCTCTTCTAAATACGATTGAGGAAATATGCCCCTCGCCTACAGCTCTAAAACTTATAATCAGTCGCTTTTGTCCTTCTTCTAAATCACTCTGATCGGGATCCTCAACAATAGAAGGATTAAAAAAGGCAGCTGATTCAATTGAATATTCATGAGTAAAATAAGATCCGATTAAAAGTCTGCGATAATGTTTAACTTCATCATAGTCAATATTTAGATCCTCAAAAAGATGTTTTAACTTATTACAGTGTTTGTGAAGTAAACGGGTAATATTCCTTTGTCTTTTAGAATAATCCTGCAAAATTGGAGAAATCAATCCGAAGACTTCCTGCTCGTTGATTGCCATTACTCTTCTAATGATTCCTTTAGCTCTTTCTTCACCGTTAAAAAAAAATCGTGCTATTACTCTTTTTGAATCAGGGTAAACCTTAACTGGTGATCGTTCAATAGGGATTCTCATAAATTTTATATACGGCTATCTAGCCAATTATTTTAAATGAATATTAATAATTTCAATGTACTGATCTTTTTTAAATAATGACAAATAAAACGATTCGGATGTATTTAAGTACGTTTAAACCGCCATTCTATTTCGCTTTATCAAATAGGAATGAAGTACATTAGTAAAGCCGGCATTTATATCGGCTTCGATTAAATCGATTGAATATTGAGCACACTTAAGTCTGAGCTCTTTTAAATTTGATGCAACAGATTCTTTAAATGCTTCACGCAACAAAGAAGGATGCAGCTTGATCTCATCTCCGTTCTCGATATCTATAAAATGATAAGGACGTTCTTTGAAATTAAAGTTTATCTCTTTTTCATAGTCGAGCACGTTGAAAATAATGATCTCATGTTTATTGTGCTTAAGATGCTGTAGCGCAGCAAACAGGTCTGAATAATCAACTTTTTCTGTATAAGACTCATACAAATCAGTAAAAACAATAACTAATGATCTTTTATGAAGCTTCTCTGCAAGTTCATGCAGAGAGGATACGAGTGCTGTTCGTTTATTTTGGGAGTTGTGTAGGATCAGGTTTTGAAGTTCCGATAGGAGGAAATTCTGATGAGCCGTTGTTGACCTGGCGGCAGATGAAAATTCAAGGGTATTAGAGAAGTAGCTTAATCCAAATGCATCCCTTTGTCGTTTAAAAAGTTGCATTAACGCTGCAGCTGAACAAGCTGAAAAAATTAGTTTATTGAATTTATTTTCAGGAAAAAACATCGAGGACGATACATCAAGAACAAGTTGACATCTTAGATTTGTTTCTTCTTCAAATCGCTTTACAAATAGCTTATCCGTTCTTCCATATAACTTCCAATCCACATTTTTAATAGAGTCCCCATTATTATACAAACGATGCTCAGCAAACTCGACAGAGAAGCCGTGAAAGGGACTTTTGTGTAAACCAGTAATGAAGCCCTCTACAACTTGCCTTGCAAGAAGTTCCAGATTAATAAAACCCTCTGAACTAATATCTTCGAGTTGTAATGTTGCTTTCTGAACTTTTCTCATAAAGTAAAAAGCCGGCCCCAAGGAGCCGGCTAGAACTAATTTTTTATACTTAATCTAAGCTAATTGCTTAACTAACTTATCAGCAAGTACTGATTTTGGTACTGCACCAATCTGCTTGTCAACAACTTCACCGTTCTTAAAGAACAGTAGAGCAGGAATATTTCTAATTCCGAATTTAGTAGATATACCGGGATTATTGTCCACGTTTACTTTTCCAATTACTGCTTTTCCTTCGTATTCCTTAGATAATTCTTCTACTAAAGGACCTACCATACGGCATGGGCCGCACCATTCTGCCCAAAAGTCAACTAATACAGGTTTATCAGATTTGAGAACTATTTCATCAAAGTTTGCATCTGTTATTTCTATAGCCATTTTTAATTATTTACGTGGTTCTTAAACAAATTTATGAATACAATAACCTTACCACAAATTAATTGGGACATTGTGACAGGGATATGTTTAAAGCCTTCTAGTTAAACCGATACATGATATTTTTGGAGTTTAAAGCATGTAAGAATTCATTACTTGGAAATATTTTAAAATTCTTTGAAGGCATCTCTACAGAGATGGTTCTTTCTTCCTCATCATATATGGCAAATTTTAATAAACAATTTCTATTCGGGTTCTGCTCTATATTAAGATTAAGAAGCTCATCCATCTGTTCTATAAAGGTTGAGGATAACCCTTGTAAAGGTAGGTGTATGGTGAGACACTTTGACATCTTATCCCTTAAATCTGATAGTAATGAAATCTGAGTAATCTTAAACTCCCAATTATCCTTTTGACGATATCGCTCAGAGATGGTCCCCTTTATCTGTAAAAAGTAACCATCTGCAAAAAACATCTTTTGTTTTACATACTCCTCACCAAATAAAACAATCTCAGCAGAATGATTATAATCTTCCAGCATCATAGAGCCGAAAGGCTTGCCATTTTTAGTATAACGATCTTCAGCATTAGACACTAATCCTCCAATACAGATCTCTTTGTTTTTAAGTTTCTCAAATTCTTCTGCATCCTCCTCATTCATCTCACCGCTTTTAGACTCAGCTAAAAGCAATAAGTGCCTGACCTGATGTGTGCAGAAATTATTCATTTCAAACTTATAATTATCGAGCGGATGTCCGGTAAGATAAATACCGATCATTTCCTTTTCGTATTTAAGTTTTTCGAGCAAGTCCCATTCTTCACAATCAATCATGATGGGTTCCGAAATATTTGCATCAGAAGTACCACCAAACAAAGAAGACTGTGAGGTATTTAAACTATCCTGATAATCATTATTATATTTAACAAGGCGCTCTATACCATTATAAAAGCCTCCATCCGCTTTAAAAAAGAATTGCGCACGGTTGAAACCGTAGCAATCAAATCCACCACTATAAGCCAGATTTTCATAAACTCTTTTATTAACAGTTCGTGAGTTAACACGTTTAGCAAAATCATAGATACTAGTAAACGGCCCATTCAAATCACGTTCCTCAATAATGCTTTCAACAGCCTTTTCGCCTACCCCTTTTATAGCGGACATACCAAAGCGAATTTCTTTTTTCTTATTAACTGCAAAGCTCAGGTTCGACTCATTGATATCGGGACCCAGAACAGCAAGACCCATACGGCGGCATTCCTCCATAAATGTGGTGATCTTCTCAATATTATTCTGGTTGTTTAATACCGCCGCCATGTATTCAGAGGGGTAATGTGCTTTCAAATAGGCTGTTTGAAAGGCTACAAGCGCATAACAAGTTGAATGCGATTTATTAAAGGCATAAGAGGCAAAAGCTTCCCAATCCGTCCATACCTTCTCTAGCAACTTCGCATCATGCCCTTTTTCCTTTGCATTTTCAACAAATTGAGGCTTCAATTTGTCAATCATCTTTTTATCCTTCTTACCCATTGCTTTACGCAATACATCGGCATCGCCTTTTGTAAAGCCGGCAAGTTTTTGAGATAGAAGCATCACCTGTTCCTGGTAAACCGTGATTCCATATGTATCCGCAAGATATTCCTCCATATCCGGAAGGTCATAGGTAACCAACTCCCGGCCATGCTTACGTGCAATAAAATTGGGTATATATTCTATTGGTCCCGGACGATATAACGCATTCATCGCAATAAGATCTTCAAACTTATCAGGTTTAAGTTCCCTTAAATACATTTTCATGCCTTCGCTTTCAAACTGGAACGTTCCATTTGTATCACCACGTTGATATAGTTCAAGTGTGGTCAGGTCATCCAGCGGGATATAATCAATATCAATGGAGATCCCATAATTTGATTTAATTAGCCGAAGGGCATCTTTAATAATGGTTAAGGTTTTTAAGCCCAAAAAGTCCATTTTAATTACTCCAGCATCTTCGATAACCCGTCCATCGTATTGCGTAACTAGCAATGGGGAGTCTTTCATAATGGCTACCGGAATAATATTGGTCAAATCTTCTGGTGCAATGATAATACCGGCGGCGTGAATACCCGTACCTCTGATCTGGCCCTCCAGCTTTCCAGCTGCACGAAGTACCTGTGCTTTCATGTCATTCCCTTTCAGGATCGCATTAAGCTCGGGCACCTGTTCGAAAGCTTGTTTAAGTGTAATGCCAAGGGTATCAGGAACCATTTTCTTCAACGCATTACTATCAGACAAGGGCACATTCAAAACGCGCGCTACATCCGCAATACTACTCCGTGCTGCCATAGAGCCATAGGTAACAATCTGCGCAACCTGGTTTTTCCCATATTTCTCGACCACATAATCGATTACCTTCTGGCGCCCTTCATCATCAAAATCTGTATCAATATCGGGCATTGACTTTCTGTCTGGATTTAAGAAACGCTCAAACAGCAGATTATACTTGATAGGATCAATATTGGTGATACCCGTACAGTAGGCCACAACAGAACCTGCAGCAGAACCACGGCCGGGGCCAATAAATACCCCAATATCCCTTCCTGCCTTTATAAAATCGGATACAATCAAAAAGTATCCTGCAAATCCCATAATGCGGATCGTGTTCAGTTCAAAATCAAGACGTTCCTGAACTTCTGGTGTAATGTCCTGATAGCGTTCTTTCGCACCTCTCATGGTCATATCCTTCAGAAATTCCCATTGATTCATTACGTCATCCTTATGGATACTGAATTCTTTAGGAATTGGGAAATTGGGAAGCATAATATCTCTTTTCAGCTTGAGATGCTCCACTTTATCTATAATTTCATTGGTATTATCTAACGATTCGGGAACATCATGAAACAGCTTACCCATTTCATCCTGTGTCTTAAAGTAGAACTGATCATTTGGAAATCCGAATCGATATCCTTTTCCACCCTCCTCATCTGTTGCTATTGGAGTGATTTGCTTTTCTCCTGTATTTAAACAGAGCAATATATCATGTGCATTTGAATCCTCCTGATCCACATAATGAGAATCATTAGTGCAAATTGTTTTGATGTTATATTTTTTAGCAAACTTTAAAAGGGTATCGTTGATAATTTGCTGTTCAGGAATTGCATGGCGTTGAAGTTCAATATAATAGTCGTCACCAAACAAATCATACCACCATTTAAGTTCTTTCTCTGCTTCCTCTTCTCCTTTTTTAAGAATAGCCTGAGGCACTGAAGCACCTATACAGCAGCTTGTCGCAATAAGTCCTTCATGATATTGAAGTATTAATTCTTTGTCAATTCGAGGCCATTTACTATACAACCCTTCCAGGTAACCTAAAGAGCAAAGCTTAGTCAGATTTCTATAACCCTGCGCATTCTTAGCCAGAAATAGCTGATGAAAACGAACGTCACGTTTTTCTTTGGTAAATTGTTTTTTATGCCTGTCATCTACTAAATAAAACTCACAACCTACAATTGGCTTTACATTATGCTTGCCAGCTTCAGCAACAAACTTAAACACGCCGAACATGTTTCCATGGTCGGTAATGGCCAGAGCCTTCATGCCATCGGCAGCAGCTTTCTTATACAATTTAGAAATATCTGCTGCTCCGTCAAGAAGGGAGAATTGTGTATGTACATGTAAATGAGAGAATTCCGGCATCGCTAATCGTTCTATAGGAAAAACCTAAAATTACGAAAAAATGAAGCTTGAATTACTGGCATGTTGAAAAACTATCATCAATAATTTTAGCTGATAGTAATGCTAATGGAATGCCTCCTCCAGGATGAACGCTTCCTCCAACAAAATAAAGCCCATCAATACTACTGGAAAAATTAGGATGACGGAGGAAAGCAGCAAATTTACCATTTGAACTCGTGCCATATAAGGAGCCTTGATATGAAAATGTATTAGATTCAATAGTTCTTGGATCCAATACATTTTCGGACACAATGAGTGATCCAATATCTACTTTTAATATCCGGCTTAATTTCTCTATAATATGAGTCCTTGCCGCTGCAATTAATCCATCCCAGTCCTGCCCGGTATTAGCTGGTACATTAATCATAACAAACCAGTTTTCTGCATCTATTGGCGCATCAGTAGGGCAATATTTTGATGAAATATTCACATAAACAGTAGGATCATTATAAATAGTTTGCTGGTTCCAAATGGCAGAAAACTCCTTTTCATAATCCTCACTAAAGAAAATATTGTGCAAATCGAGCAAGGGAAATGCCTTATTTATACCCCAATAAAAGATAAGTGCAGAACTGCTTCTTTCCTGTTTTAAGATCTTTTCAGGTTTCTTTACCCCTTTTAACAGCTGATTATAGGTAAACCACACATCCATATTTGATATGACATATGGTGCATAAATAGATTTATCAGTAACTCTTATTCCTTTTACCTTTTTATCTTCGAGAAGAATCTCGTCAACTTTTGCATTATAATGAAAATGAACGCCAAGCTCCTCTGCAAGCCTGACCAGAGAGCTGCTGATGCTATACATCCCATTTTCCGGGAAATAAGCACCAAAATGTTGCTCCAAATGAGGGATAATATTCAGAGTTGCAGGGGCACTATAAGGGTTTGAGCCATTGTATGTGGCATATCGATTAAAAAAACGACGCGTTTTACTGTCCTGAAAATAACTTTCATTTGCCTTGTTCATCGTCCTGAAGGGATCAATATCCAGGAAACTTAAAAGGGACTTCATCGTACTCCAATTGAAGTAAGTGCTCAGCTTATGAAGAGATTTTTCTAAGAAAACATGATGGGTTATTGTATAAATCTTGCTGCTATTTTTCAGAAACCGAGTGATTGATTCTTTGGTGTCACTGGTTTTCAATTCAAACTCTTTAGCCAATTTATCAGGATCTGACCAAGCCGTTAAATTAGTGCTATCCTCGAAAAAGTACTGACATACCACCTCAAGTTTCTTATATCTGAAATAATCTTGGGGGTCTTTATTTGCCAGGCGAAACAATTCATCTACATATTGAGGCATGGTAAACAAACTTGGACCTGCATCAAAGCGAAATCCTAAATTGGTAAATTCAGTTAATTTACCTCCTGGAACTGAATTAGCCTCATAAACATCGACTTTATACCCCTTTATGGCTAGTCTAATTGCAGTAGCGATCCCTGCAATGCCTGCACCTATAACAATAACGTGTTCACTCCGTATTTGACTGTCGACCATTCGAAACTTTTATGCAGGAATGAACTTAAATCCCCTTATCCTTATTAGCCTGATAAGCAACAAGCACTGCAAATACAAGGAGCACTATTAACACCGCAATACCCAAATTACGTTTCTGTTTATCTTTCCAAATCAGATAAAAAATAAAGCCCAATAGTGGAACTGCGAAAACGAAGGCGAATATTAATGAGTTAACTATCATTGTTTTTTTTTAAAAGTCCATTCGGGCAAGGGGAGAAACATCCTGTCCAACAAAATCTCCATGAATATATTTATAATATCCGGCAATGGCAATCATAGCAGCATTATCGGTACAATATTCAAATGCAGGAATATAAATCTGCCAGTTTTCTTTCACAGCTGTTTCAGTAAGCAGATCACGGAGCCCCGAATTTGCTGAAACACCTCCTGCGATTGCAACATCAGAAATGTGGTATTGTTTAGCTGCCTTTTTCAATTTATTAAGCAGTATAGTAACGATCCGATACTGTACAGAAGCACAAATATCTGCCAAATTATTCTGCACAAAATCCGGATCAAGCTTCTTATGATCTTTTACAAAATAGAGTATCGATGTTTTTAATCCGCTAAAGCTAAAATTCAATCCGGGGATTTGCGGTTCAGGAAAAACAAAGGCATGCGGATTACCTATCCGGGCCTGTTTATCCACTAAGGGTCCCCCAGGATAAGGCAAACCCAATATTTTTGCGGTCTTATCAAACGCCTCTCCTGCTGCATCATCAGTGGTCTCCCCAACAATCTCCATATCAAAATAATCCCTCACAAGGATAATTTGTGTATGCCCTCCAGATACCGTAAGACAAAGAAAAGGAAACGCAGGTTTAGGATCATCTATGAAATGAGCCAGTATATGGGCATGCATATGATTTATTTCAATCAGAGGCACATTAAGAGCCAATGCAAAGCCTTTAGCAAAGGAAGTTCCTACAAGTAAAGACCCTAAAAGTCCGGGTCCTCTGGTAAAAGCAACTGCTTGAATGTCTTTTTTGCTTACTTTAGCAGCCAAAATAGCCTCTACCACTACAGGAATGATATTTTGTTGATGAGCCCTGGAGGCAAGTTCTGGAACTACGCCTCCATATTTTTCGTGAACTGCTTGAGTTGCAATTATATTAGATAGGATTTTACCATCTTTACATATAGATGCAGAGGTTTCATCGCAGGATGATTCGATAGCGAGAATTGTAGCCAAACCAGATAATGAATTTGTTGTTGTGATACTTAAAGTACAAAATTATTAAAAAACTACTTAAAATAACATTATGGATTTTGTCAGCAATAATTTTGCTGGCTGCATCACTAATATTTGCACTGCAATTTAAATCAGTCCAAACATTTGCTGCCAAAAAGGCTGCCACCTATTTATCAAAAGAACTCGATACTAAAATCGAGATTACTAGCCTGTACATTAAACCGTTCAAACTTCTAGTTCTTGAAGGCTTATATGTACAAGACCGCGATAAAGATACATTACTTTATACACCTAAGTTCTCTGTTGACTTAAATTTACTTTCATTAAAAAATAAAATCATTGATATCAATACGATCCAACTGGATAACGGATCATTCTTCCTAAAACGTTATCCAAATAAAACCACCAACCTCCAGTTTATTCTCAATTACTTTAACTTTGGTAAACCCAAACAGAAAACAACAGGGAAACCCTACACAATTACTTTAGAAAAGGTCATTGTGAACAACACATCCTTTAAATATAAAAACCTAAATGACTCTACTATTACAACTGGCGTTAATTTCAACCATATTGCACTGAGTGAATTAAATACCGTTTTAACGGCAATAGACATCAATAAACACCTCTTTAAAGCGAAGATTCGCGGTCTATCTTTTAAGGAAAGTAGTGGATTCAAGCTCAATAATTTAAATGCCAATGCAACAATTGATACGGCAAGGATGGAATTTGCGGACCTTCATTTGGAAACAGATAGGAGTCTGGTTAGTAATTATCTAGTATTTAAATACAAAAACTTTGGTGACTTCAGCGACTTTATCAACAAAGTATACGTTAAGGGATCATTAAAAAATAGCACATTAGATTCTAAAGACATCTCTTACTTCACCACTGCACTCGATAAAATGAATATTTCCGTTAAACTTAACGGAGATTTAAGTGGATTTGTAAATAACATAAACGCACAAAAATTCTCCATTACTGCAGGTCAGGCCACTTATGTTAAAGGTGACTTTAAAATTAAGGGACTGCCGAACCTGGATAAAACCCATTTAGATTTAAAAATAGAGCGGTTCTTTACGAATAAAAAAGATGCGGATAATTTAATAAAACGAGCAACAGGACTAACCGGTAGAATTCCAGTAATTGCACAAAAGCTAGGTAATGTAAGCTTTACCGGTTCATTTAAAGGGTTCATTAAAGATTTTGAGACTAAGGGTGAAATCAAAACAAGCCTTGGACGTGTAATTCCTGACATCCGAATTAATCTTTTAAATCTACCGGCCTATTCAGGAACCGTCAAAGCGATAGATTTCAACCTGGGAGAATTACTCGATCAAAAAACACTTGGTCGTACCACACTTACCGCCAAAGTTGATGGAAAAGGCTTTAAAATGAATCAACTCAAGGACAAAATAGATGCAAAAGCAACCTACTTTGATCTAAAAGGCTACCGGTATACCAATATTAATATCAACGGGAATATTATCAATAAACTCTTCAAGGGCAATATTAAAATCAATGATCCTAATATAAAGCTAGATTTCGATGGCGACATTAATTTAAACACGAAACTGCCATCCTTTAATTTTAATGCCTCACTTACAGGTGTAAATCTGCATAAACTCCATTTTTCCAAAGACACACTTCAGTTAGATGCAGACTTAACTACCACATTTACAGGAAATAATTTAAATAACATTGAAGGTAAACTAGAAATGAATCGGTTAAGGTTTACCAGTTCCGACAGTTCATTAGTAGTGAATTCTATCATTTTAAGTGCCGATGGAATTGGCAGCTCCAGATCAATAGCTATAAATTCAGATATAGTCGAAGCTAAAATCAATGGTCAATATGATCTGAATACCCTTCCATCCTATTTTAAATCGGTAGTTAAACGCTATATTCCATCACTAAAAACTGATATCCGGCAGTTTGGCTTACAGAAATTTAATTTTTACTTAAACGTAAAAGATTTTGCCCCTTTGAGCATGCTTCTCATTCCTGATCTAAAAATACCTAAAGGTGCCGTTTTCTACGGTCGATTCAATAGCCAGGATAGTCTCGCCGCAATTAACGGATCCAGTGAACTGATCCAGTATAAAAAGATTAAAGTGAATAATTTCATTATCGATGAATCAGCAGCAAGTAAAGCCCTTAACTTGTTTATGACCGCTGACCGCATTGACATAACCGATAGTCTATACATCCAGAATATAAACGTAGCCAACATACTATATAACGACAGTCTGGCCCTCAATATCAAGCTCTCAGATAAAGATGCCAACAATCAGCTCGATTTAAATGCTTTGGTAGAATTTGGAACTGACACCCTTGCCAAATTAAGCCTGCTTCCTTCTGATTTTATTATTAACAGAGAGATCTGGAAAGTCCCCGAGCAAGTTAAACTACGATTTGATAAACGTAAAGTGTTTATCCAGGGCTTTGAACTCTTACGAAATGACCAACTTTTAACCATTGATGGAATTATCTCTGACCAACCTGATGAAAAGCTGAATATAGGGTTCCAAAATTTCACCCTTGTAACCTTCAATTCTTTGACAAAAGCAGCGGGAGTTGTTCTTGGAGGACAACTGAACGGAAATATAGCTTTAAGTTCTGTTTTAAAAACCGCAAAAGTAGAGTCAGAATTAAAGATTGATACCCTTGTGATGAATAATACAGAGATAGGTGACCTTAAACTAGTCGCAGATCTGGATAATCAGACCAAACTTGTAAATGTCAACATGGATATCACAAAAAATGGCACAAAAACCATGAATATCCAGGGAACCTACAACGCCAGCGCAGAAATCAACACACTCGATTTAAACGTAAATATGGAGGATAATGAACTTGTCATCTTTACCCCTGCCATACGAAGCCTGGTTTCCAATGTTAAAGGTAAAGTGTCTGCCAAAGTAAATATAAGCGGTAACATTCTTGATCCTAAAATAAACGGAACCTTAAACTTAAAAGATGCTCACCTAACAGTGAATTATTTACGAACCCCGTACCGGATCACAGATAATGTTTCCATAGAAAACAGTGTCATAAATCTAGATGATCTGGAATTAACGGACATCAACAACAATAAAGCCATTGCCACAGGAACAGTAGACTTGACCAACCTACAGAATCCGGTGATGAATATTTCAATCAGGGCTACTAGTTTCATGGCATTGAATACAACTGCAAAAGACAATCCCATCTATTACGGAACAGCTTATGCAACAGGAACCTTCAAGTTCAGAGGACCCACAAAAAGTATGAATATCGATATAAATGCCAAAACTGAAGCAGGTACCGTATTCAACATCCCTTTAAATGCCTCTGAAACAATAGGAAATAATGATTATATCACTTTTGTAGCAAAAGACTCTTCATTCACTCCTAAAGCACAATCTTTCTTTCAGGGGCTTGTCATGAATTTCGATCTGGTAGTAGATGAAAACAGTCAGGTCAATATAATAACCAACCTGGGAAAATTAAACGGAAGAGGAAATGCCACTCTAAATCTGAAGATTACCAGTTTAGGTGATTTCGAAATGTACGGCGATTACCTCATATCAAGTGGTAAATTTCAACTTACCGCACAAGATTTCATCAATAAAATATTTGATCTAAGTCAGGGTGGGTCTATCCGCTGGACAGGCGACCCCTCAGACGCCCTCATTAACTTAAAAGCAGTTTATGGTGTGAGAACTGACATCAGCCCTCTTTATCAGGCAGCGGGAAGAGCAGCGTCATCAACAGGAAGGGTACTGGCCGAAGCGATAATGAACCTGAGCGGCAATCTGGCACAACCAGATATCTCCTTTGACATCAACTTCCCTACAGATACTTATTTCAAAGATGAGTTTCAAAACTACTTTAGCGATGTAAATAATAAGAATACACAAGCTTTGAGTTTAATTGTGCGACGCTCATTTTCCCCCAACACCGGACTTGTTAATGTACAAGCCGTTAACTCAACTTTATTCAGTGCCGGTACTGAGCTCTTCTTTAACCAGCTGAATAATATTCTCGCTCAATCTCTTAATCTTAATTTTGTAGATTTAAATATTCGCTCGCTGAACGAGGCCAGCGCTTCATTACGGCTATTAAAAGATCGTTTAGTAATCACAGGAGGTGTTACAGACCGAAGAGCAGAACTGAACGACTTAAACATTATTGGCAATTCAGTGGCCAGAGATGTTGAGCTTCTATACCTACTGCGAAAAGACGGAAGTTTGAATGTAAGAGCATCAAACCGGTTAAACAATAGAAACTTTCTAAATCCTGATCAGGAATATATCAGTGCTATTGGGTTACTTTACCGACAAGACTTTGAAACCCTAAACGAATTTTTACGCGCCTTGGTTGGTAAAAGAAGAAGGGATGAAAGACAATTACCTGCTCCCATCCCTGTTTCTACATCTCCTTCAACTCCTGCTACCGTTATTTTACCATCTTCATCAGACACTCCCAAACGGAAAGTATCCAAATAATATTAAATAATTGGATTAATCATAATAGAATGGCCCATTCGATCACGCTTAGTCTTCAGGTACAATTCATTATGAACATTAGAAGCTATTTCGATTGGAATGTTCTCAACGATCTCTATCCCATATCCTATTAGTCCGGCACGCTTAGTTGGATTATTAGATAGTAATTTCATTTTAGTAATGCCCAGACTTCTTAATATTTGAGCACCTACACCATAATCCCGTTGATCCATTTTAAAACCAAGTTGAAGATTGGCATCAACCGTATCAAAACCATTCTCCTGAAGATTATAGGCATGAAGCTTATTAATGAGCCCTATTCCACGACCTTCCTGATTCATATAAATAACAACGCCTTTCCCCGCTGCATCAATCATTTGCATCGCTTTATGAAGCTGAGGTCCACAATCACATCTGCATGAACCAAATATATCACCAGTCACACAAGAACTGTGTACACGCACTAGAACCGGTTCATCAGGCTCCCACTCCCCTTTAATAAGAGCAAGGTGATGTTCCTGAGTATCAGTTTGGGTATAAGCTATCATTTGAAAATCGCCCCACTCGGTAGGAAGCGTTACCGAAACCTCTTTAGTAATTAAAGATTCCGTTTGCAAACGATAGTTTATGAGATCCTTAATGGAAATTATCTTTAAATTATGCTTCTCTGCAATGATCATCAAGTCTGGAAGACGGGCCATTTCCCCGTTTTCTTTCATGATTTCAACCAAAACACCCGCAGGTTCCATTCCAGCTATACTGGCCAAATCTACGACCGCTTCAGTATGTCCGGCACGGCGTAATACGCCTCCTTCTTTAGCTCGCAATGGAAACACATGACCAGGGCGACCCAGGTCTTCCGGACGAGTAGCAGGATGAATTAAAGCTTGTATTGTTTTGGAACGATCGGACGTTGAAATACCTGTCGTGCAACCATTACCTATTAAATCTACTGATACCGTAAAATTCGTTTCATGAAGAGCTGTATTGTTCCCTACCATCAAATTAAGGCCCAGTTCATCACATCTCGCCTCCGTCATTGGTACGCAAATCAGACCTCTGCCATATGCGGCCATGAAGTTTATAATTTCAGGAGTTACGTTGCGGGCTGTAGTAATAAAGTCTCCTTCGTTTTCCCGATCTTCATCATCAACTACAATGATAACCTTGCCGGCTTTAAGCTCGTCAATGGCTTCTTCAATTGTATTAAGTTTAATATTCATTTGAGTACAAAATTAAGTTAATCCGTCAAGATTACTATAATAGATAGGTAAAGATTCACAAGAACATCCCTATACTTATTTAACGGTTTTATTCTTCTTAAAGCGATTAAAGAATTTTACAATGGCCTGCTTATATGAATCAGCATCAAACAAAGCAGAATCGCTGGCAGCCTTGTAAGTTAAAAATATACCAAGGGGGGTTAGGACAAATATAGCAATCCACATGCCGAATACAGGTGACATGGAACCTTCTTTAGCTGATTTTTCTCCAATCGTAGAAATGATATGATAGATCAGGAAGAAGATGATGGACATGACAACTGGCAGACCCAGCCCACCTTTACGGATGATTGCGCCAAGAGGAGCCCCTATTGAAAACAACACCAGGCAGGACACTGATAAGGTAAACTTCCGGTTATACTCAATCAAATAACGCCTGATTGTTTTTTGCAGTGATAAATACTCTTCAGTTCTTCCTGTCAGCGTCTCGGTAACAGATCGCGCTTCATTTAGTGCATAACTTACTGCAGACGACCTCTGATCTTGCTTAAAAAGCTCGGAAACACTGTTCTGGTATACTTTAACAGTCCGAACAGGACGATCGGGCGGTTTCACAAAACTAAACAGTCTGTATGATGGAGCAATAAAAGGCATTATTGCCTTTACAGCACTATCCGCCTGCCGTGTTGTCGAATCTTTATAAATCTTCAACTGACGAAGGTTTAACATGGCATAATTAGACTTAAAAAGACCCTCATCTGTCCGTTTCATTTCAAAATCATCCAGCGGAAACTTCTGCTCTGTAGCTTTAAAACGATATCGGGTAAAACGTTGTCTTGGGTTATAAGATTTATCACCTGATGTTTCTTCATAACGAACCCCATCTTTCAATTCCAATACCAATGTACGGTCCTTGTTTATTTTGTACATTAACCCTTCTTTAGCTAATGTAGTAGAAATATTCCCATTAGTTCCTGTTTGATCATAGATCAAGACATTTTTCAAAGTACGACCATCATCTCCTTTTTGTTGAACACGTATGGCGTAACCTTCAATACTATTATTAAAAATACCTTCTTCTATCAGGAATGATGCTTTTTGATTTCGGACATCATACAATAAAGAACCCATTTTTAAGTTTGCAACAGGAAGCATATAATCGGAAAACAGAAACGCAGAGATACTTAATAATGTGACAAGCAAAAACAAAGGACGCATTGCCTTTTGTAAAGAAACTCCAATAGATTTTATAGCAACAAGCTCATAACTTTCACCCAGGTTCCCAAAAGTCATAATGGACGAAAGCAACATAGCCAAAGGCAGAGCCATCGCCACATTTGTTGCCGAAGCGTATAGTAACAAACGCAAAATCACATGCCACTCAAATCCTTTACCAATCAGATCGTCGATGTATTTGAATAAAAACAACATCAGCAACACAAACATCACAATGAAAAAGGTTACAATAAAAGGCTTAATGAATGCCTTAATTAGTAGCAGATATACTTTCTTCACTTTACAAAATTAGTGAATTGTTACTTATGCACCTAATACACTGATCAAATACTGAATTTGATTATCCCAAATAAGTCTTCTTTCTTCAATAGCTTCAGGCGGCGCAAAATCTGTTATGGATAAAGCAACATCATTTGTTAACTCATCCTGTAGAATCTCCATCTCAAAGAAATATTGAGGTTCATCATCAAGCCATCTAAACCGAACAAATTTGTTCTCTTTTACGTTTGTAAGTTTTGCTCTGTGCTCTTCTCCATCCCACATAAACGAATAGATTTGTTCCCTGTATAAAACGTCATCAGCAAACCATTGAGCCAATCCATTGGGTTCATTCAGGAAAGTAAACAAAATTTTAGGTGAAGAATGAATTTCGTACTCTAACGTAAACTTCTTTTTCTCAGACATTTTCTTGATTCAAAAAACCTAATGCAAGCATTTTTTAGATTTATTTCCTAAAGAAAAGTAATTTAAACTATATTTGCAACTCAATTTTGAAAGGCGGCAATGTAATTTGCTTTGTTGCAAACTATAAAGCCAATCAAATATGAACACGGCGGGGTAGCTCAGATGGTTAGAGCGCAGGATTCATAACCCTGAGGTCGGCAGTTCGATCCTGCTCCCCGCTACCAAATAAACAAAAGAGGCATTATCCAGATTTGATTCAGGAATGCCTCTTTTCGGTTTTAATGTCTTTATTAAAACATGACCGATAGCGGGATTGTTTAAACTTTCATTTACTACCTTTATCATATCACCTATTACGTATTGTGCGATTAATCATCGAGCGCATATTTAAGCTAATTAATTGTTTTATTGTTTTTGATATTTGATACTGATTTTTAAGTATCATGCGCAACCTTCTTATGCATTTTCTTCTCTTTTTTATCACAAAACACATGAGTATAACTAACCTATTCATGTAAGCTTGAATTTTAAATACTCTAATAAGAATGCGATATGGGTCCATAATAAGTCCGGTATTAGATAGTTTAAGTCGGACTTACACCTGATTCTTATTAGTTTATTTTTGCTATAAACTATAATCAGTTATTGTTTAAACTATACAATAAAGCACTTTGTAGCGTATTTAGGTGAATGCGTTTGATCGGGTATTGTTACAATCACTTCCACCTTACCTGTGTTAAAATAAAAAAATGTGATTTATGTGGATCATTTGAGCTCTCATGGCTACTGTTTCAGTAGCACGAGTTATCATCCTAACGAAAGCAGGATTAAAAAATGCAGACTCTAGTCTTGCTTTCGCTATTCAATCTATTTTCATTTTAACAATTACTTGGGGAGTAGTATCCTATCAGGGAACCTTTGCCGGATTAAAAGAAATTGAAAGTAAATATGGATGTTATTAATCCTGGCAGGAATAGCCACTTCTCTTTCCTCCTTGTTATCTTACAAAGCATTATCCATGAGGCCTGCCTCCTACGTTGCAACCATAGAACGACTCTCCATGGTTTTCTTAATTGTAATATCCATACTATCCTTAAAAGAAAAATTCACCTGACAATTGCTGGTTGGAGCCTCTTTTATGGTAGCTGGAGCCGTATTAATTGCACTTTCTGAACCAAGAAAATTAAAAAGGCCAAATGGAAATCATCCATTCGGCCTTTTTAAAAAATAATCATTTAATTGCATCTGCATCAACCCCTTCAAATGTAATCTGCACAGGCTTAATTAAGCCATCAGCATCAAATTCCATTTTCTCAATACAAGTAACACGATGATTCCCGTTCGTCTCTCCCAGCGGTCGCCTGTGGTATACAATGTAATATTGCTCCTTACCTGGATGCTTGATTACAGAATTATGACCGGCACCAGTTGCAACTTTAGGATCTTGTTTCAGTATTTGGCCTATTCTTTTAAAGGGCCCTGTAGGCGAATCTGCTATTGCATAAGCTACCGAATAATCAGGTCCTGTCCATCCTCCCTCAGACCACATAAAGTAATATTTACCATTTCGCATAAACATATAAGGCCCTTCCACATATCCTTCAGGGGTTATTTCTTCAAAGGTTTTTCCATTTGCAAAAGGGGTAAATCCCGTAAAGTCGTCCTTTAATTTGGCAATATTGCAGTGCTTCCAGCCTCCGTAAATCAGGTAATGCTGCCCATCTTTATCTTTAAAAACAAACTGATCTATTGGCTGCGCCCCATTGTGAAACTTGTCTACAAGCGGTTTGCCCAGATGATCGCGAAATGGCCCCTCCGGTTTATCAGAAACGCCTATTCCTATACCTCCTACTTCCTGATCACTCTGGATATCATTTGCTGCGAACAAAAGGTAGTATTTCTTATCCTTCTTAATTATGGAAGGGGCCCATACCGCTTTCTTGGCCCACTTGAAGTTCAGGGTATCAACAACCCGTTCATGTTTGGTCCAGTGCGTTAAATCTGATGAAGAGAAGGCATCTAAAAATACCTGGTTCTCATACTTGTCTGAAAAAGTGGGATAAATCCAATAGGTCTTTCCAAAGACAGCACCTTCCGGATCAGCATACCAACCGGGAAACACGGGATTACCAGATTTGCCCGCTATCTTTTTTTGCGGTTGTGCGTTTAAATAAAGCGTAGTAAAACCACAAACAAACAGTAATAAAATAGATTTCATGTTCGATTATATTAAAATTAAATTTCTTTAGAGGCTTAAACAAATGGTGAATCTATTTAACCCTAATTAAATAAATAGCTCAAAACTTATCGTTGGTCAATACGCAAATAGCATAACCAATACAATTATATAATTTCAAAAGTATAGGTTCCCGCTTCTATTTGAAATTGATCACCTTCAGTGGTATGGATCGGATTCAACTTTTGATTTAAAGATTTTGGTCCCTCTCGAAGTGATTTAACTTTCCCGGATTCAAGATATACAGAGGCACTTGAGTTTGCAGGTACGATAACCTCATAAACGATTTTTTTACCTACCCTCTTCCATGATGATTTTATGATACCGTAAGGCCCTTCATGTTTTGCTTCAAATTGGCTTAAGCCAGGAACAAAGTGAGGCCTAAGAAGCACATTCTTGAAACCTGGTGATTGAGGATCAGGTTTAATGCCACCCGGCCCTTTAAACAACCATGCACCGATTTCACCAAACATGATATGATTTAACGAGATATCATATTTAGATTGAATGTTCCAATTTTCATATAACGTAGTGGCTCCGTTAGCAATCCACCATCCCCAGGAAGGATATTTCTCATTTGAGGCGAGTCGATATGCTACATCGGCATGTCCATTTTCACTTAAGGCGTTCAAAATAGCCTTGGTTCCCAGTAAACCAACATCCAGCTGAAAATGATCTGCTGCTACCCGGTTAGCCAGACTAGAGGCAACTTTTTCTTTCATGTCCTCCGGCACCAAGCCCCAATAAAGTGGCACACTCAATTCGGTCTGCACACCACTTCCATAAATTCCAGTATCCCGATTCAGATACTTATCATTAAACGCTTTTTTGATCTTAGCTGCTAAAGCACTGTATTTTTCATAATCTGCAGTGTGGCCAAACAGCTTAGCCGCATTGGAAAGGATAATGGCATCGGCATAATAATAACAAGTAGAGGTAAGCTCTACAGGTGACTTTGATTTCACAGGCACCCAGTCACCCAATCCCCAATCAGTTAAACCGGTAGGACTCAACTCATCGATATGATCCACGTACCGTTTAATGGGCTCATAACAATCCTGCAGTGTTTTAATGTCGCCATAAAAAAGGTACAGGTTCCATGGAATAATGGCAATAGTGCTTGTCCAGTCCGGACCGTTACCCCATTCATACCCCCAACCATTAGTGGGAATAATAGAGGGAAGAACGCCATTGGGTTGTTGTTCATCGCGATGGTCAGCCATCCATTTTTCATATACGGTTATCCCGTCAAAATTATATAAACCGGTTTCTATAGCAATCTGTGCATCACCTGTCCAGCCATTTTTCTCCCGTTGCGGACAATCTGTTGGATAACCAAAAAGATTAGACAGGTATGAATTATTTGTTGCAAACCAAAGCTTATTAATAGTTGGATTAGACGATTTAATTGATCCCGAAACAGGAACATCGCTATGCATAAAGTAGCCCTTCAGACTTTCTTTTGTCAACTGTATTGGTCTGTTACTGGTTACCTCTACATATTGAAAGCCCTTATAATTAAAGCGCGGCATAAAAGTTTCTAATCCCCTACCGCTTAGTGTAAAGACATCGGTTTGAAAAGGATCCTGATTGTCTGTGGGGCGATAATGTAAATCTATATTGGACAAGTCAACCCGGCCATCTTTTCCGAGGCGTTCACCATGAATTAACCGAAGCCTTGTACCCTCTTGAGCCTGCAACGAAATTTTACTTACTCCTGAAATGTTCCTGCCCAGGTCAAACACATACGTGGTATCATTAATCCGGGTTATTTTCTGCGCTTTAATTTCCTCTACATTTCGTACAGGTTGCATGGCTTGAGATACAATATTTAAAGAAGGAGCTGTTCTATTTATCACCCCTTTCCATTTTGAATCATCAAAACCAGGAGAATTCCAGCCTATCTGCTCCAAACGTGCATCATAATGTTCAGCAGTATATATGCTGTTAAAAATAACCGGACCTAATGAAGTTTTCCATGATTTATCAGATTTAATCATCTCTACTGTTCCATCTTCATAGGTAATTCTGATATCCATACAAAATGTTGGTCTGGCACGCCAATGAGCCTTATGAAAGTCCCAAACAGCTGTGGACTGATGATTATACCATCCGTTACCCAGCATCACCCCAACTGCATTTTCGCCTTCCTGAAGAGAAGAGAAAATATCATGAACCACGTACAGGTTCCGCCTGTCAAAACGGGTATACATAGGATCCAAACGATGATTGCCTATTTTCTTTCCATTGACATATAATTCGAACAAACCTGCAACTGCAATATAAGCCCTGGCTTGTTTCACTTTTTTCTTCGTAACAAAGTCTTTTCTGAATAATGGGGCAGGTTTCAAATAAATATCACCTTCATCGCTGATCCATGTACCTTTCCAGTTTGTTGATGACATTAAACCAGTTTCAAAAGTAGCAACAGGGGAATTCAACGGTTTTCCTGTTTGATCCCAGGATGCTACCCGCCAGTAATATTTGGTAACTGGAAGCAGTGCAGTCCCAGAATAGGATACCAGCATCGCATCATTATTCTGTTTTTTGGAATCCCATACCAGATTTTCACCTTTCAGGAGACCTAATGAATCAACACCAATAATCAATCTAAAGGCAGTTTGTTTAGCTCCTTGACGTTTGTCGCTGAGCTGCCAGGTAAACCGAGGTGCACTTGCATCAATTCCTATCGGATTAATCAAATATTCGCATCTTGTTTTGACAACTTCTAAGTTCTGTGCCTCAGCATTTGCAGAGAAAATTCCTGCAATACCGAACACGAGCAAAGCTTTTAAAAAGAAATATTGCTGTTTCATAAAGATCTATAATTTGGGTTCACCTGTTTTAAGAGGTTCATTTTAAAAGATAAATAACAGGCTATTTACTAATTTTAGGTTTTGGTCCCATCGTATAAATAAGAGTTCCTCCTTCCGTAATATCATGATGGGAAATATACAACCGATCAAGAGCATTACCGTTCAAGGTTACCTTTTGTACATATACATTCTTATCACTCTGATTTTTAGCTTCTACTTTAAATATTTTCCCATTTTCAAGCTGTATAGCGGCTGAGTAAACAGAAGGACTTCCTAACCAATACTGATCAGAAGCAGGTGCCACCGGGTAAAAACCTAGTGAACTGAATATATACCAGGCACTCATTTGTCCGCAGTCATCATTCCCTCCTAATCCACCAGGACCAGTGTGATATTGCTTTTTCAGAATCATCCTTACTTTCTCCTGCGTTTTCCAGGGCTGTCCAGTCCGGTTATATAAATAGGCAACATGGTGTGAAGGTTCATTACCATGCACATAGTTTCCAATAATGCCTTCCCTTGTAATATCCTCTGTTTCTGCAAAAAACTCATCAGGCAAATGCATACTGAACAAGGAATCAAGATGTACAGCAAACTTCTTTTTACCACCCATCATTTCGATCATCTGATCGGGATCCTGTGGAACATATAAACTATAATTCCAGGTGTTCCCTTCAATAAAACCCTGTCCGTCAGTTTTCAATACATCAAATTCCTTCCTGAAAGTGCCGTCAGTCATTCTTGGCCGCATATAACCAATAGAAGAATCGTATACGTTTTTCCAGTTATCTGCCCGCTTAATAAATTCATTGTACAGGTCTGTGCGCTTCAACTTATTTGCAATTTGCGCAATACACCAATCATCATAGGCATATTCCAGCGTAGAGGAAACAGAAGTACTGTTCTTATCCTGAGGAATATACCCCATGTCAATATAATAACCAATGCCTTCATAACTCCTGGTCCGGGCTGTAGTTACACAAGCTTCAAGCGCTTTTGCCGCACCACCTTTAAAAGTTCCTTTTATAATGGCATCAGCAATAACAGATACACTATGATAGCCACTCATGCACCAATTATCGTTTGCGTAATGAGACCATATAGGCAGCATTTTCTGGGCACTCTGGTCATAATGAGCTAACATGGATTGAATCATATCTGCGTTTCGGGAAGGGTTTACAATGTTCAGATAGGGATGGAAGGCCCGGTAAGTGTCCCATAAAGAAAAAGAAGTATAATGAACAAAACCCTCTGCTTTGTGCACATTCTGATCCAAACCCTTATACTCGCCGTTCACATCCATGTAAACCGTAGGCATCATGGCAGCATGGTACATCGCGGTATAAAAGTTGACCATCTCTTCAGTTCCAGCGGCTTTAATTTTAATTTTACTCAGCTCCTTTTCCCATTGCTGCTGTCCTTCTTGCTTCACCTGGTTGAAATCCCAATGTGGTATTTCCGCCTGCATATTCTCTAGTGCATTTTTTGTACTTACCGGAGATAAGGCAAACTTGATCTTAATCTTTTCCTGATCTGTAGTATTGAAATTGAAGTACATCCGCAATTGCTTTCCTGCTATTTCAGGAAAGTTTTTACTCTGATCAAACTTTCTCCAAAACCCTTTATAAACCTGTCCCTTGGAATAATCCCTGGTACCATATTCTTTAAACGGCTTTGAGAAAGACATGGCAAAATAAACCATGCGGTTTTTTGCCCAACCATTTGTCTGCCTGTAACCCGTTACCAGCGAATCATTTTCTACCCGTACATGCGTCCACACCGTTTTATCTTCATAATTATAAATCCCCGCCATCAGGTCCAGAATAATATGCGCCTCATCAGATGCGGGAAAAGTATATTGATGAAAACCGGTTCGTGTGGAGGTAGTCAGCTCCGCAAGGATTTGCTGGTCATCGAGTTTAACTTTATAATAATTAGCTTCTGCTACTTCATTTTTATGAGAGAAAGCGGACCGGTAACCATTCTCAGGATGGTCCGCAGTTCCCGGATTCAACTGCAACTTCCCTACAGTAGGCATGATGAGAAAATCGCCTAAGTCTGAATGTCCCGTACCACTGAAATGCGTATGACTGAACCCCACAATAGTGGGATCGTCATATTGATAACCGGCACAATAACGGTATACATCCTTATTATACTTCCCGTCCTTTTCATAAGGAATCGTATCAGTATCGGGACTAAGCTGTACGGCTCCAAAAGGTACTGTAGCACCCGGAAAGGTATGTCCCATCTTTTGCGTTCCAATAATGGGTTTCACATATTGAATCAATAATTGATTTTGCTTATTCTGACTATAAGCATAAAAGCTTGAACACAGAACGAACACCGTTAGCAGTTTCTTCATTATAAAAAATAACAGTTTTAAAAATAATTATCAATTCGCAATCGCCCGATCTATAGGTTTTCTACATCATCCTTATTTGAAGTTTCAGCACTATTTATCTGTTGAAAACATCAACCTGATTAGGAGCTCCAGTACTATTTATCTGTTGAAAAGGAATATGGATAATCCTTTTTATCAGATCCCCTTTGTGTATTAGCTGTTTGGGTCATACTAAAATCAAGCACTGCACCCTTTAACAATTCACTATGGCTCACCCAGTTTTTGCTATAAGGTTTTCCATTCCAGCTTAAAGATTTGACATACTTATTTTCTGCACTGTTAGCCCCGGCATTGATGATCACCTTCTTTCCATTTTCCAGATTAAGAGTCACCTTTTTAAATAAAGGAGCTCCAAGCACATACTGATCTACAGCAGGTGTAACCGGATAGAAACCCATCGCTGAGAATACATACCAGGCAGAAGTCTGTCCGTTATCCTCATCTCCACAATAACCATCAGGTGTGGCGCGATACATTCTGTTCATTGTTTCACGTGCCCAGTACTGTGTCTTCCATGGTGCGCCTGCATAGTTATACAAATAAATCATATGCTGAATCGGCTGGTTTCCATGTGCATACTGGCCCATATTAGCTATCTGCATCTCTCTGATCTCATGGATCACGCCTCCATAGGCACTTTCATCAAAAACGGGAGGCATTGAAAATACGGAATCCAGTTTAGTTACAAACTTCTGATCTCCTCCCATTAAATTCACAAGTCCATTCATATCATGAAAAACAGACCATGAATAATGCCAGCTGTTTCCCTCTGTAAAAGCTCCACCCCATTTAAAAGGACTAAAAGGAGATTGAAAGCTTCCGTCTTTATTCTTACCACGCATTAAACCGCTTGAGGGATCAAACAAGTTGCGGTAATTCTGACTCCGTTTAGCATAAATTCCAATCTCAGATTCAGGTTTGTTAAGCGCTTTTCCCAGTTGATAGATGGCAAAATCATCATAAGCATACTCCAGCGTTCTGGCAGCATTTTCATTGATATCCACATCAAAAGGAATATAACCCAGCTCATTATAAAACTTCACTCCTTTACGGCCTACTGCTGAGATAGGGCCTTCGTTATTCGCTCCGTGAGTAAGCGCCTTATATAAGGTGTTGATATCATAGCCACGTAATCCTTTAATATATGCATCCGATACCACTGAAGCTGAATTATTACCAACCATAATATCTGCATATCCCGGACTTGACCATTCAGGTAACCATCCTCCTTCTTTGTAATCATTAATTAAACCTTCCTGCATTTCCTTGTTAATTGAAGGATAAACCAGGTTTAAAAAGGGATACAATGCCCTAAACGTATCCCAGAAGCCTGTACCAGCAAACATATATCCAGGCAATGTTTTACCATTGTAGGGACTGTAGTGAACGATTTTATTATTGGCATCATGTTCATACATCTTATGAGGGAAAAACAGGGTACGGTACATACAAGAATAAAAAGTACGCACCTGGTCAACTGTTCCTCCTCCTACTGAAATAGCATTCAGTCGTTTGTTCCACAATGCTTTCGCTTTCTGAGCGGTAACATCAAAACTGTCGCTACCTAGTTCTCGTTTCAGGTTCAACTCTGCCTGTTCAAAACTAATAAAGGAGGAAGCAACCTTCATGTTCACCTTTTCCCCTTTTGTTGTTTTGAAACCAATAACGGCCCCAGCATGGTTTGCTGTTAACTCTAACCCTTCTACAATTGATTTATCACTCCATACTTTAGCATCTGCAAAAGCTTTGTCGATATAGATCACAAAGTAGTTTTTAAAATTAGGAAGAGGACCACGACTATAACGAGTAGAATAACCAATAATCTTGCGTTCTGCAGGAATAACTTTCACATAAGAGCCTTTATCGAAGGCATCGATGACGATATAGGAACTGTCACCCTTAGGAAAAGTGAAACGAAATTGTGCCGCCCTTTCTGTTGGTGTCAACTCTGTTGTTACATTGGCATCAGCTAAATAAACGCTATAATAATAAGGTTTGGATACTTCTGCTTTGTGTGAAAACCAACTTGCACGCTCATCCTGTTCGAACACCATTTTACCTGTTACCGGCATAACGGAGAACTGTCCATAGTCATTCATCCATGGTGATGGTTGATGTGTTTGCTTAAAACCACGGATCTTATCGGCTGTATAGGTGTAAGCCCAACCATCTCCCATTTTCCCTGTTTGTGGGGTCCAAAAGTTCATACCCCAGGGTACCGCTATTGCAGGATACGTATTTCCATTGGACAAATCGGGTTTTGAATCCGTTCCCATAAGGGGGTTGACGTACTCTACAGGGTCGGTTACCTGATTAACATTCTGACCCAATACGACAAAAGAGCTGATTGTAAGGGCGATGGCGAAAAACATTTTAGGCTTCATAATTTATTTAGCTTATTCTCAAATGGTTTATACTAGCAAAGAGGTAATTATTCATCACATTCTTCTTAAAAACAAATTTAATAATTAAAACGATTTAGCAAACTATAAGTTTTATTATTATAATTGTGCTAGACTTTCGTTAAACTCTATAATTTCTTCGTTATGCACACAAAAATAAAAATTTTAGCTGCAATTACGCTCCTTTCTTCTTCGCTTTATGCCCAGAATGACCCCAAAATAGTATCTTTCGTTAATCCATTTATCGGTACAGGTGCTATAAATGCCTCCAGTTTATCGGGCAGTAATTTTCCAGGAGCGACAACTCCTTTTGGTTTTGTCCAATTGAGTCCTGATACACAAGATAATCCAGATAATCCAGCTTCAGGATACGATCATAATGACAAAACGATCGTTGGTTTTAGTCACACTCATCTAAGTGGCACTGGTGTTTCAGACCTGTTTGATGTTTTATTAATGCCAACAACAGGAGAAATCAAAACGATTCCTGGCGATCCTGATAAACCAGGGAGTGGTTACCGATCAAAGTTTTCACATGAAGATGAAAGTGCCAAGCCAGGTTACTATCAGGTTAAGCTTCAGGATTATGGCATTAATGCTGAGTTAAGTGCAACAGAACATACAGGAATTCATCGTTATACATTCCCCAAAACAGAACAAGCTCATGTGGTCATTGACTTAAACCATACGTTAAATAAAAAAAGAACATACTGGAGCTGCAAAGTTATTGGAGCAGAAATTCGTATGGTCAACGACAGAACCATTGAAGGGTATAGAATCCTGACAGGTTGGGCACAGCTGCGTAAGATTTACTTTCACGCTGAATTTTCAAAACCTATTCAGAATATTTTAATGGTAAATGGCAACAGCACCTATCATAACATCCCCATTGTCAACGGAACCAATGTTCGCTCTGTACTGGATTTCAACACCTCAGACAATCAGGAGCTGATTGTAAAAGTTGGATTATCAGCAGTAAGTACTGCGAATGCCCGAGAAAACTTTAAGGAAGAAATACAAGATTCCAACTTTGATCAGGTGGTAGCTCAGGCAACAGAAAAATGGGAAAAAGAGCTTTCAAAAATCAGTATAGAAGGCACACAAAAACAAAAAGAAATCTTTTATACAGGCCTTTATCATGCCTTTATACAACCTAATAATGTAGCAGATGTAAACGGTGATTATATGTCAACTGATATGACTATAAAGAATGCTCCTGACAAAATGCACTATTCCACCTTTTCATTATGGGATACCTACCGGGCCGCACATCCATTATATACCTTACTTCAACCGGGACGCACTGCAGGTTTTATCAACAGTATGATGCGTCAGTATGATACCTATGGTTATTTACCTATCTGGCAACTTTGGGGACAGGAGAACTATTGCATGATCGGCAACCATGCCATTCCGGTTATTGTAGATGCTGCACTTAAAGGAATAAAAGGATTTGATATCAATAAAGCTTACGAAGCCATTAAGGGTTCCTCAACTATCAGTCATCCTGGTTCTCCGTTTGAAGTATGGGAAAAATATTCCTATATGCCCGAAGATCTCCAGTCTCAATCTGTATCCATAACCCTTGAAATAGCATATAACGACTGGTGTGTGGCACAACTAGCTAAAAAATTAAATAAAACAGCAGATTACGAACACTTCATGAGCCGTGCTGCCTATTACAAGAACTTATATGACGCACAATCAGGTTTCTTCCGCGGTAAAAAAGCAAATGGAGAATGGTTATCCCCTTTTAATCCACTGCAATATGGAGGCAATGGAGGCAATCCATATACAGAAGGCAATGCCTGGCAATATTTCTGGTATGTACCCCAGGACATCAATGGACTTATTAGTTTAACAGGTGGAGAAAGCAAGTTCAACGCAAAACTGGATCAATTCTTTACACTGAATGACCTTCCGGGAGAAGTAAACGGAAATGCTTCAGGATTTATCGGACAATATGCACATGGAAACGAGCCAAGTCACCATGCTGCCTATTTATATAACTACAGCAGCCAGCCCTGGAAAACGCAGTTATACGTGGCAAAAGTGCTCAATGAATTATATAACAATACATTTTCCGGCTATTCAGGAAATGAAGATTGCGGACAAATGAGTGCCTGGTATGTATTCAGTTCAATGGGATTTTACCCTGTAAACCCAGCAAGTGGAATATATGATATTGGCTCACCGATTTTAAAAAAGGCAACTATTCATTTGAGCAGAGATAAAAATTTCACTGTAACTACAAAAAATCCGTCTGCAAAAAATGTTTATATCCAATCACTTAGATTAAATGGGAAATTGTGTAACAAAACATATATTACGCATCAGGATATTATTGAAGGAGGAACACTTGAATTTACGATGGGTAGTAAACCAAACAAAAAATGGGGCATCACATCAGCATCAAAATCTCCAGACTTTGCAATGAAATAACAGGTAAATCTAGATCATTATGAAAAAGTTAATTCTATTTTTCGTCTGCTTATCTGTTTTTGTCAACGTGCATGCGCAAGAAAAAACAGCTTTCCAAACGAGCAGTCCATGGATGCCCGAAATAGATGTACGTTCAGATATTGCCATCGTATACGGCGCGAATGACCGGCCGAATATGACCTTTGAAGAACGTGTCAAATCGTGGAGAGACCATGGATATCAAACTCATTTTATGACAGGAATTGCTTGGGGTGAATACCAAGACTACTTTCTTGGCAAATGGGATGGTAAAAACCACCTTGGAGAAGGTCAGGTACAAATGAATGGGGACACCATCTGGCATGGGAAAAACATCCCCTACATTGTACCGGTTAATTCTTTCATTGAATACATGAAAACAGCAGTGATCAAAAAAGTTATTGATGCTGGAATTAGTTCCATATACCTGGAAGAACCTGAGTTCTGGTCAAGAGCAGGTTACGGTTCAGCCTTTAAGGCAGAGTGGCAGAAATTCTATGGTTTCCCCTGGAGGGCTCAGCATCTTTCTCCTGAAAACACCTACCTCTCTAGCAAACTAAAATATCAGCTGTATTATAACGCAATAAAGGAAGTTTCAATTTATGGGAAACAGTACGGAAAGAGTAAAGGAATTGAAATAAAATTTTACATTCCCACCCATTCCCTTGTAAACTATTCATCATGGAAAATTGTGAGCCCCGAAGCAAGCTTAGCCTCTTTACCAAGCATTGATGGTTATATCGCTCAAGTATGGACCGGAACGGCGCGAGAGCCAACCTATTTTAATGGCTTAGAAAAAGAGCGGGTATTTGAAAATGCTTTTTTAGAATACGGTTCAATGGTATCCATGACAGCACCTACCGGCCGTAAAGTATTCTTTTTAACCGACCCTATAGAAGATTGGCCACGTGACTGGAGCGATTACAAACGTAATTATGAAGCCACATTCACAGCAAAGCTCCTTTACCCTATGGTGGCTGATTATGAGGTCATGCCCTGGCCGGAACGCATCTATACCAGGCCTTATAAAATTGCAAACAGTGATAGCAGTGTGCTCATTCCCAAATACTACTCCACTCAAATGCAAGTAATGGTGAATTCTTTAAATCATATGCCCCGATCAGATAACCGCGTTTCTGGTGTAAATGGCATTGGCGTATTAATGGGCAACTCCCTCATGTTTCAGCGTTTCCCCACGCACAACGGATTTGAAGACCCTCAATTCTCTAATTTCTATGGTCAGACATTCCCTTTGCTTAAAAATGGCGTGCCCGTTCAAACCGTACACATGGAGAATTTAGGTTTTGAAACCACCTTAAAGGATATTAAAGTTTTGATCATGAGCTACTCCAATATGAAACCTATGTCCGATTTAGTGCATAAACAACTCCGGGACTGGGTCAACAAAGGTGGTGTATTGGTTTATTGCGGACGAGATGATGACCCCTATCAAACCATAATGGAATGGTGGAACACGAAAGGAAATAAATATAAAGCGCCATCTGAAAATCTATTTCAATTACTAGGATTAAAAGTCGGCACAAAAACCACAAAATTTACTGTTGGAAAAGGGACTGTGCACATTATCAGACAAAATCCCAAAGAGTTTGTCATGCAGGCACAAGCTTCCTCCGGTTACATTGCTACGATCAAAGAAGCTTATGAAAAGGACGCTAAGGCCGGACCCCTTACCTTTAAGAATAATCTGTATTTAGAAAGAGGTCCTTATGATATTGTATCCGTAATGGACGAAAACACCAACACTACACCTTACAAAATCAGCGGTCCAGTAATTGATCTTTTTGATCCTTCACTCCCAGTCTTGGCACAAAAAGTTATCAAACCTGGCGAACAGGCATTCCTATATAATATCAGCAGAATGCCGAATAAAACACAGCCTCAGGTTTTAGCTTCTGCTTCCAGGATCTATAATGAAAAGACCAGTAGCAATACCTATAGTTTTGTTGCAAAAAGTCCTGTTCATACCATTAACAGTATGCGAGTACGCTTACCTGCACTACCCAAAGAGATCGTGATTAAAGACAGCAAAGGACAGCAACTAAATGGGTTTAAAAACTCATGGGATGACACATCAGGAACCTGCTTTCTGAGTTTTGATAACAGTCCGGAAGGAATAAACGTAAGTTTAACCTGGTAAAGATAAAGGGGCAAAAAACCCCTTTATCTTATTTTTTTTGACGAACCCCTTATTATCATGGAAGTAGGTAATACAACAGACTGATTTTCTATAGTTACCAACGGGTCTGAATTAAGTTTCTTTAACAAAATAGTAATCACTTCATTGGCTATTTCAGCTATTGGCTGTGTAATAGCGGTAATGGTAGGAGAACTCAATTCAAATAAATCATGATCATCAAACGCAATGACGGCTAAATCATCCGGTATCGTTAAACCCAGTCTTTTAATCGCTTTTAAACCACTTATAGCAAGGTAATTGGTGCCAAATAAAACGGCATCCAATCCCTTTTTATTTTCCAAAAAGGACAAAATATGATTGATATTATTCTCCGGATCGGTTGAAAAAGGGATCTCCATTACATGCTCCTTCAAATCATGTTCAGACAATGCAGACTTGTAACCCTGCAACCTTCCCAACATTTGAGATTGAACTGAAATTAAGGTAACAAACCCAATATTTTTAAACCCACCATCAATCAGATGTTTGATCGCATTATACGTACTCGAGCTATTATCCACTTCAACAGCATCCGTTTCCACACCCTGAAGTACACGGTCAAATTGCACAACAGGAAGGCCAGCAGCGATCAATTCGTTAATATCTTCCTCTACTCCTACAGGCGCGGAAATAATATAACCATCTACATGACGCTCCCTGAACATTTGGATCAGATCCTTCGTCTTTTTTGGGTCATTATCCGTGCTGGAATAGATGATCTTATACCCATTTTTATAGGCATTTTCTTCAATAAAGCGTGCTATACCCGAAAAATAAGGATTCGAAATATCCTCAACCATCAGACCAATGGTATTAGATTTACCTGTGCGTAAACTCCTTGCAAGCGAATTAGGCTTATAACCCACTTCTTCCACATACTTTAAAACACGTTCAACAAGTTCCTTCCTGATTCTCTTTTCAACTGCATGCCCGTTTAAGATAAACGAAACAGTAGTAGCTGAAATATCCAGACTTTTTGCAATGTCGTTAATAGAAAGTTTTTTCTTTTTCACTCTAAATATTGTCTATACTGTCAAACATAAAAAGTTTATTTGATAGTCGGGTAAATCATCTGATTTATTAATGTAAATCAATCCTCTTTCTCTGAAAGCTATAGATCAGATAAAAAAGTGCAGGCAGAATAAATATACTACCCAGTAATAAAGCCCAACCCAGTGCTTCAATCGTTTTATCATGTCCACGATGTTCCAGCAACGACAAATAACCCCCATTTTTGAGGATCACAATATTAGGAAAATGCCTGAACGTCGTAGTAAACAGAATCATCGTAACCTGAAAACCTGCAAGCAAACGAATCATGCCCGTTTTCCCTTTATAAAGCAAATACCATAAGAAAATCAGAGAGAGCGTCGCGGCGATAATAGCAGCTAAGCCTATTGTATTCCCAAATACCCATTCTAAAAGAGGAATCCCTTCTAATGTAGCGGCAATAAACACCAATCCGCCACATACAACAGCCGCAATATTCAACCGGAGTGCTTTACTCACAAACATCTTCTTTTCCTTCTCATTATCCGTTTCGCCAATCAGGTATATTGCAGCAAGAAATCCACATATAGTCACCGTGAATAATCCAACAGCAACAGAAAACCAATCCAACCAGCTAAATATATAAGCAGAAAGAAAATCCGTTGCAGAAGGGTCTATTTTACCCGACACGGCACTTCCGGCAATAATCCCCAGAAAAAAGGGAGTCACAAAGCTTGAATAAGCAAAAATCTTATTGTAAAGGTGTTGCATATCATCCACTACCGCATCATAATGCCGGAACGTAAAAGCCGTTCCACGAGCAATAATACCCAGCAACATAATCGTAAGCGGAATATGCAGATTGATAGACATCCGGGAATAAATATCCGGGAAGCCGACAAATAAGATCACAATGGTTATAATCAGCCACATATGATTTGCCTCCCAAACAGGCCCAATCGCACGGTACAGCGTTTTACGGGTTTGCGCTTTGTTATTTTCAGAAGTAAACAATTCAATGATACCGGCGCCATAATCAGCTCCACCTAACAAAAGATACAGCAATATAGCTGTCCATAAAAAAGCAATTACAACGTATAACATGGCTTAAATATCATAAAGTTTATCTACCATCTTAATCTGACGGTAAAGCATAAAGACAACCAGGATGGCTAAAGAGACATACACCGCCGTATAGAGGTAAAAAGAATATTGTATCCCCGGCATAGGCGTCACCGCATCAGCAGTTTTCATAATTCCATTAATGATCCAGGGCTGACGACCTACTTCAGTAACCGTCCAGCCTGCTTCAACAGCAAGGAAACCCATAGGAGTGGCCATTGCAAACAGCTTTAGCAGCCATTTACGCTGCAACCAGTCCCGCTTTTTCCACAAAGCAATAAAATATAATACGGCAATGGAGAGCATAATCATTCCCAGCGCAACCATAATCTGAAAAGCAAAATGCGTAATCGCTACTGGAGGTTGTTCATCCGCAGGAATTTGATCCAATCCCTTTACTTCCGTAGTAAAATCCCCATGAGCCAGAAAACTTAACATACCAGGAATCTTAACCGCATAGTTGACTTCCTTATTTTTCACATCAGGAATCCCGCCAATGATCAGTGAGGCCGACTTTTCCGTATAAAAATGCGACTCCATAGCCGCTAATTTTGCAGGTTGTCTTTGTGCCACATCTTTAGCAGATACATCCCCGCTCAAAGGCTGAAGAACAGCAGCTACAGTAGCAAACAAAGCCGCAATTTTAAAAGCTTTCGTATGGAAGTGCACATTTTTGCCCTTTAATATCATCACAGCATGCACGCCTGCCACAGCAAATCCAGTGGCGACAAAGGCAGCAATACACATATGCAGCGCCTGAGAGAACCAGGCATCATTAAACATTGCCTTAATCGGATCAATGTTGATATACTTGCCATCCACATAATCAAATCCAGCAGGGCTGTTCATCCAGGCATTAGCAGCCACAACAAGAATTCCAGAAAGAAGTCCGCTTACCCCTACCACAACACCTGTAAACCAATGAAACCAGGGATTAAACCGATCCCAGCCATATAAAAAGAATCCAAGGGCAATAGCTTCAATAAAGAAAGCCGTTCCTTCCAATGAGAAAGGCATTCCAAAGATCGGTCCCGCATGTTTCATAAACTCAGGCCAAAGCAAACCCAGTTCAAAAGATAGAACCGTTCCTGATACCGCACCGGTAGCAAAAAATATGGCCACACCTTTACTCCAGGCCTTCGTTAGATTCTTATATACCACTTCATTGGTACGCAACCAATAGAAATGCGAAACAGCCATAAAAAAAGGCATAACCATTCCAATACACGAGAAAATAATATGAAAACCCAGGGAAAGGGCCATTTGTGACCGGGCAGCTATAAAATTATCCATTTAGCAAAAGTAATAAAGTTTAAAAACGGAAAATTAAGGATTCTCGATCAGAATGAGGAATTCTTATTTATCCGAACTTAAGCACTATACGAACATTACTTTGCTAATCATCAATTATGCAAAGTAAGATCTACAGCACCTTTTCTAAATAATGAACTATGGCACCACTATATAAATCTAACTTATTTGATTCCAGCGATAAAGGTAATATCTTTGTTTATAAGCTAACAAATTGAAATTTTTATACCTTACACTGATAACCGCATTTATTACGCTTAGAGGAGTATCGCAAAGCTCTACTCATTACTTCAAAAACTATCAGGTTGCAGACGGTTTGTCAAGCAACACCATAACAGCCATTACTCAGGATAAAAAGGGCTTTATGTGGTTTGGTAGCCGCAATGGATTAAATCGCTTTGACGGGAACAAATTTAAAGTGTTCAAAAATAAACTGTTAGATCCAACCAGTCTAGGAAGTAATTCCATACTTAGCTTACATGAAGATGAGAAACAGCAGTTATGGGTCGGTACTTATAGAGGAATTTATATCTATAACCCTGTAAATGAAAATTTCAAGTTGTTTAAATTTATACCTCCCGGTGAAATACGATTTATTCAGGGCGACAGTCAACACAATATTTGGGTCATATCAAACTATATACTCTATAAATTCAACCAATTAACACACAAGATCACCGTATACCCAATTCGACAGCAGCAAACCATTGCCTTACATGTTTCACAAAAAGGGACTGTGCTTATAGCTACAAATACAGGGCTAATAAAAAAATACATTGCCAAAAGCAATCAGTTTACTGCCTTTAATATTTCAAAAATATATGGAAAAAATCTAGCTCAGATTAAATACATCTATTCAATAGGTGACACAGCAATCATGGTAGGCACCGTTACGCAGACATTACTTGTAAACCTGAAGAATTCTTCCGTAAAGAACATCGTTAAAAATCAGAGTACATTTGTACATACCATATCTAAAAAATCCTACAATGAATTCTGGATAGGTACAGAAGCCGGATTGTTCATATATAACCTAGCAAATGACAGCTATAAAACAGCTGAAAATGAAGCAGGAAACCCTTATTCGATCACTGATAATGTGATTTACACGATGCATAAGGACAGGGAAGGTGGCACATGGATAGGCACATTCTTTGGTGGAATCAACTATTACTCCAAACAATCTAATAATTTCAGTAAGTATTTCCCCAAGTCCGCAAAAACCAGTTTAAGCGGTAATATTGCACATGAAATCTGCAGGGATAAGTATGGTAAGATTTGGATAGGAACAGAAGACGCCGGACTCAATCAATTGAATTTAGCGAACGGAAAGTTCCTAAACTTTTTACCTGATAAAAAACCAGGCAGTATCTCCTACCATAACATCCATGGGCTGATTGCCGTTAATGACGAACTTTGGATTGGAACGCTTGAACATGGCCTTGATGTGATGGATTTAAGAACCAATAAAATTATCCGGCATTACAATGCGGCCCAAAATTCAACCTCGTTTACAAGTGATTTTATCGTTTCTCTTTATAAAAGAAAAAACGGCGACATCCTGATAGGTACCTGGAATGGGCTATTTAAGTATAATAGAAAAACAGATAATTTCTCCCTGATTCCATTCTTTTATGGACATATCCAAACGATCAGTGAAGATGCCGAAGGAACTTTATGGGTAGGCACTTACGGAAACGGCGCATATTACGCTAATGAAGCTAAAAACAAAAGAGGTCATATTATATATAAGCCCGGGATTAAATCAGGCCTGATCAATAACTATGTAAATAATGTGTATCTGGACAGCAAAAAGAACGTTTGGTTCTGTACAGAAGGTGGTTTATCCCATTACGCTGTTTCTACTGGTAAGATAATCAGTTTCACAACAGATAATGGACTTCCAGACAATCAGATCTTTCGAATATTGGAAGACGATAGCGGCAAATATTGGATTTCAACGGCAAGAGGCTTAAGCAATTATAATCAGGCCACTCTCCGCTTCAATAATTATCATGGCTCTGATGGGCTCCCTACAGAACAATTTAATTATAATTCTGCCTTTAAAAACACGGATGGCACTTTATTCTTTGGAACCATAAAAGGACTAATCAGCTTTAAACCTTCTGAGTTGATTACAAACCACTTTATACCTCCGGTTTATATCACCGGATTACAGATTAACAATAAAGATGTATTAATCAAAGGAGAGACCTCGCCGCTTAAGAAAGCTATTATTTATACCAAAGAGCTGGTACTTCCTTATGATGAAGCCAACATAAATTTCGATATAGCTGCTTTAAGCTACATCATTCCAGAACGAAATGAATATCAATACAAGATGGAAGGACTGGATAAAACCTGGATCAGTTTAAAAAACAACAGGAAAATTTTCTACACTAAACTTCCACCCGGCAAGTACACCTTTGAAGTGAAAGGTTCAAACAGTGAGGGAATATGGAACGATAAAGTAACTCAGCTCAGCATAATCATTACGCCTCCTTATTGGGCAAAGCCTTGGGCTTACTTATTCTATACCATTATTATAACAAGCATCATCTTCATTATATTCTGGTATTATTACTTAGCGCTCAATGAGAAGAACAGACGTAAAATAGATATTTTGGAAATCAACAAGGAACGCGAAATTTATAACGCCAAGATTGAGTTCTTTACTAATGTTGCTCATGAAATAAGGACGCCTTTAACGCTGATTAAAATGCCACTTGACAAATTAATAACCAAACAAATCGATGATCCGGATACACAAGAAAGCTTAAACATGATGAGAAAAAACACAAACAGGCTTATTGATCTAACCAACCAATTACTTGATTTTAGAAAAGCAGAAGCGAATAAGTTAAACCTTAATTTTATTAATACAGATATCAATGAGATACTGAATGACGTATATGCAACATTCAAACCGATAGCTGAGCAAAGAGAACTAATTTACAGGCTGGACTTACCACGTATTACCCTGCATGCCTATGTAGATGCTGAAGCCTTTAAAAAAATAATCAGCAATTTGTTTAACAATGCTATTAAATATTCCGATAAGACCGTTATTGTTAAGTTACTACCATTTAGTAGTGATGATGATAATTTCAATATCGAATTCAGAAACGATGGATCAATAATTTCCAATGAACACAAGCATAAAATTTTTGAGCCTTTTTACCGTATCGAAACCACTAAAGAAGCTGGCACAGGTATAGGTCTACCCTTCGCCCGTTCCCTTGCGGAATTGCATAAAGGTCAATTGCAATATAAAGATTCTGATACTGACTTGAATATCTTTCTTCTTTCCATGCCGATTCATCAGGATACAGAAATAAATTTGAAAGAATATAGAGAAGATGATACTGCGGCTATCTTAAACGCTGAAAGAGTGCCAGAGATAAACCACTCAAAGCCATTTATACTCCTTGTTGAAGACAATAAGGAGATTTTAAATTATTTAAGTAAAGAGCTAAACGTAAATTATAATATCAAGCAAGCAGGTAACGGGCATGAAGCGATAGAAGCTCTTCTGAAAGATAATATTCAATTGATTATCAGTGATATTATGATGCCTGTTATGGATGGTATCGAGCTTTGCAGAAAGCTTAAAAATGATCTGAATTATAGTCATATTCCCATTATTCTCTTAACAGCAAAAAACTCACTTAACTCCAAAATTGAGGGTCTTGATGTCGGTGCAGATGCCTACATCGAAAAACCATTCTCATTTGAACATCTATTGGCACAAATGAGCAACTTACTCCTTAATAGAAACATCATTAAAGAGCACTTTGCCCGTTCCCCTCTCACTCATATCAAAGGAATTGCCTATTCAAAAGCAGATAAAGACTTTCTTGAAAAACTGAATACTGTCATCTATGATCAGATCAGCGACATGGACTTAGATGTCGATCAGTTATCAAACTTGATGAATATGAGCAGGCCAACGCTATACAGGAAAATTAAGGGCTTATCAAATCTCACGCCCCATGAGTTGATTAGCTTATCCAGACTGAAGAAAGCAGCTGAATTACTTGCTGAGGGCAATTACAAAATAAACGAAATAGCTAACATGGTAGGGTACAGTTTACCAACTAACTTTTCAAGGGATTTTCAGAAACAATTTGGAATAAGTCCTTCTGTTTATCTGAGTAATTTGAAAGCTGACATATAACATAACAGGTTTGCCCTCTTAGCCTAACGTAAGAGCGGCAAACTTGTTGATTTTAATATTTACAATCTCTTAAGCCCTTTTAACTGGTCTTTATTTGATTCTAAAAAACTAATCGCATAACCTCCTCCTGAAGCACAAAGTTGTGTCAGTTTTGATTTGTTTGTTACCACTAGTTTTGTAACTGTATAAGCCTGAGGGTTTGTTTTGTAATGCGCATCCTTCGCATCTGCATAAATCGTCGCTATATACGTTTTCCCTGGCTGTAAAAAGCTAAAGAAAATAGTAGACATACGTGGATTCTATTGTATTTTGGAATATAGACAAATCCTGAAACTAATATGGTTTAAAAAATGGATCACATTGTCTTCAGGACTTATTATCAATCCTCTTTCAGTGAGCTGATCAATTTGTTGCCGGACAGTCAAAGCAGCTTTAATGTACACAGAATTAAGGTTTACAAAAGGTATAAAAGCAAAAGACACGCCTTGGGACGCTGTTCCTATGGGTAGCGTGACGTGTACTGCTAACGTAAACATACAAAAGTTTATGTAACTATAATCTAATTATTATAGATTCATGCAGGCATCAATTATTACACCTGAATATCTATTCTCTTTGCCAAAAACTGTTTGAAATCCAACACTGCATGAATAATAACAACGGTAGACCCTAAGAAAATTGGGTCAACTTATTCTACAGAATTACCAAATAGATTACACAATACATTTTCCTTCAGGGGAATTTTCTCTATTTGATTTTCAAATATCATTGATATTGGTTATCAGACAGGTTAAGCAACTTGTCTTTAGTTAATTTAAGTCTCCATTTCCAATATTAATACCTTTTAGTGCTTGAACGACACCCGCCCAATTGGGATTAGATGCTGACTAACCTGCTTTTCAAGCACTTTTCTGCTACTCCTATCGGCTTGTTTAGTTATGCGGTTAGGAAGGCCCAACATCAGGAGATTTCCTTTATAAAACATTTCTTTGATCTTCTCTTCCATACCCCGATAATCACAAGGTCGCATAAAAACCTCTTTTACAGGGTAATTTGATGGATTTTCTGATTGGAAAGCACCAATAATTGCACAGGGACTGAACGCCGCGCTGTTCAACAAGATACTTTCGTTGGTTTGAGCGATTGTGGAGTACAGCATCAGCGACATACTTACAAGTGCCAGGCAGTCTTCAGGAACTTTTTCTGTAAAAGTGATGACTTGTCCTTCGAAATTTTGATACCCTTCTAGATCCAAATCCTGAAAGCCCAGGTTTTCATAATACTCTTCCCTGAAGTTAAATACAACCAGCATCAACCGTATCCGGTGTTTCATATAAGCACCGCTTGCCCCTTTAGGCCTTTTTATGTCTGTTTGAGTGTTCAAGGAACCGAGTGTAACACTTACCAAACCTTCTGCACTTTTTCTTACCGAGTGGCTCATCTGCAGCACTTCATGCAATTTACTGTTCGCATTAAAATCCAATCCCTGTAAAAAAGAAAGGTCCCCGTCATGCAAATCCCTTTTTCCTTTCTCTCCTCTCACATTATTTAATATCGACTGGTACACCAGTTGCGTACTCCTGTAAGCTGCCGTCCCATCCTTAAAAAAATAAGCTGGTTCAAACGCAGTCCGGATAACTGCCGCCGAAGAACTTGACAGTCCAAACTCAGTAGCACTCCTAATCGTTTTTTCGGTTTGTTTAAATGCCTTTGCTTTACCCTGAATGATGTTCTTTCCTCTGTAAGCTCGATAAATTACAGAACCTACGGTTCCATGTACCATTCCTTTATTGTCTATTGTAGCCATAATCTTGATGTTATCCGGTAAAGTAATCACTAAAAAATTTTAAGCACGAAACAAATGCTAAATCTTCTCAAATGTTCTCGGAAACGTCATGATATGACAATAAAAGGCAGATAGGATAGAACAATAGTTTAAATGACTGTAATTAAAAGTAAAAACAAAGCAACAAAGTACTAGTTTGAGTCCGACTTAAACTATCCACAATTGGACTCATTTTGCATTCTTACTGCATTCTTACCCGAATCTTTTAAAATCAGGGTACCATTTAAACACCCTGCGAACCAGTCCCTCCAACCATATATCAAGACCTCAAAGCATTTATGCAAAGCCCCCTCCCACATATAGAATAGTTTTTTCCCCTTGAGTTCTCACTGAAACTCAGTAAATACAGTTTCCTGACCAAGTTTCAGTTCTGTAATTCTTCTTGTATCGGTCACCGGGCTTAATTTGGTCCAAAAGCTTGGTTTAGAATAATACAATGTCACCTGCTTGTTAATCAGTATTTTTTTTAAAAGATCAACGTTGATCCCTCTTTTAATACCATTACTTATAAATTGAATTCCACGAACTCCTTCAATGCTCACAATAATATCCCCTTTGCCTCCAATATCGACTACACTAACAACACCCTTCAATTGCTTACTATTCTCTTTAGAGAGCTTAGAGGGTTTAAAAAGGAATAATAAAAAGGCTATAATCAGGACTGAAAGCAAAAGTGGTATAAGAAATCTGCTTACCTTTTTCATATTTAATAGATTATACTTTAAATATAAAAGTTTATTTTGAGAAAATAAAGAAGCATCAGTGAAACTAAAAATAGGTGAACGAATGACAGCAACTGTATAGGAGGCATCTTTTCAGTTTGAAATAGATAAAAGGAATATTTATAGAATTGTGAAGTCTTTTTTCATACCAATTCTTATACGGTACGAATAAAGGGAATAAAGAACTCAAATTCCTTTTTTTAGCTCATCTTTTAATTCTTCTTCAATTTCAGGACTGACAATCATCCCATAGACAATCTTTTCGTAATATTCTTCAGGAAGAGTACCGGTACATTTTATACCACCTTTTTTGTATAAGATTTCGAATTCCCTAATGGTATACTCGAAGTACTTGTTGCAGTCAACATAGGTGTGTTTGGTTAATTTTGTATCCTCTGTGTAAGCTGGAATAGTAACCATTGTTTCTTCTGGAAACTTTTTTAAGGAAATAAACTTATAGATTGTATCGAATTTAGATGTGCAGCAGGATAAAATCAGCACTCCACCACTCAGTTTCTTGATCACGATGAAATGATGAGGAACATCTGTTATTATCAACTTCTTGGCTGAGAAATAATACATTGCTCTTTCCTTGATCATCGAAGAAAAAACCGATGCAGGAAGATCCATTAACTTAAAGCTTCTTCAAGCTGTTGGCTATCTAAAAAAATTTCTTTGGTAATTTCTAATTCTTCATTTGAATCTGAAAACATCTCGTATTTGTCAACATTTTGGAAGAAGTCATAAATATCCATATTGAATCGCTTCTGAGTTGATATTCTGAATCTTTCTTCAAACCTGCTCCATTCCGGAAACTCATGAGAGATATCAGCGAGATCAAATCTTTCTATGTGATTCCAAGTTGCAATTACATGATCAAGTGATTCAATGTCTGTTTGAGAAAATACTCTTAGGTTAGAGGCATTTACACTATGTATAATTTCATTGCTTAGCTCAACAAAATGATTACCGTATTCAATCGCTTCCTCCAAATTTGGTTCATATGAGGTTTGATTATTCAGGATATCCAAAGACTTAGATGCAACAGGCCCATAAGGCATCGCTACATAATTATCACCTGTTATGGTCCTCCCATATTTCCTTAAATGCAACCTGTCAGCAAGCCATAACAACTTTATCGCTTTCAGTTTGTATACCTCACCGTTGTTTTTTTCGGCAATGTAATTAAAGGCTTGAACCGCTTTTTTGTATTTAAACTGCATATTTTGGGGTTACCAAATTTAACAAACAATTTGAAAAAATGTGTGCAATAATCAAAATAAATCAAATAGTGACTATCGATTTACAATTATTTCAATTTATAACACTTAGGCAATCTTAACCATTATCTATTTTAACTTTGAACTAGCACACTAAACCGACCGGATTAACATATCCTATATTCCCATCATCATTTTCCGTCCAATTTCTAATTTTAAATCCTTGCATCAGCAACCCTCATCCCTCCTTTATTCCCCTATTCACTAACAATCTTTATTGATTCCTAACAACCCAATTTTAAGTACCCATTAAATACTTATATTTTTATAATTTTGAAGATTATAACGGGCTAAATTCTTTTTAGGATTTTCAATACCCTCAAACCATTAGATTTAAAATTTAATACGATATAATGCAGGATCAGATCACTCAATATACTTCCGAAATACTGGCTTTCGAACCATCTTCTGCTGAAGAACTGGAGATCTTCAGAATTAAATTTCTGGGAACAAAAGGGATCATTAAAGACTTATTCGATGCATTCAAAGCTGTTTCTCCAGAGGAAAAACGCCTGCTAGGTAAGGTTTTGAATGAATTTAAAAAAACAACTGAAGAACGGTATTTGCAATTTAAGGATGCTTTTGAATCCGGAAGCGGTGCTGACGATGCTAAATTGGATTTAACCTTACCGGGAGAGGGATTTGAAAATGGATCGCGTCATCCGTTGTCATTGGTCAGGTCTGAAATTATAGAAATCTTTAAGAAATTAGGCTTTACTGTTGCAGAAGGTCCTGAAATTGAGGACGACTGGCATAACTTTTCTGCGCTGAATTTCCCTCAGGAACATCCTGCCCGTGATATGCAGGATACATTCTTTATTAAAAAAGATGCGGAGAACGGTGATATCGCTCTTCGTACGCATACTTCTTCTGTACAGGTACGGATGATGGAAAATGGAAAACCACCTTTCCGGTCTATTATGCCGGGTCGTGTATACCGTAACGAAGCGATTTCTGCTCGTGCGCATTGTTTCTTCCACCAGGTTGAAGGTTTATATATAGATGAAAATGTTTCTTTCGCCGACCTAAAGCAAACTCTGTTTTATTTTGTTCAAGAGATGTTTGGCGAAGGTACTAAAGTTCGTTTCCGTCCTTCTTATTTCCCGTTTACAGAGCCTTCTGCTGAAATGGATATTTCATGTACCATCTGTGGTGGCGACGGATGTGCGTTTTGTAAACATAGCGGTTGGGTTGAAATACTCGGTTGTGGTATGGTTGACCCGAATGTTTTGGAAAATTGCGGTATAGATAGTACCAAATTTACAGGTTATGCATTCGGAATGGGTATTGAACGAATTACTAATCTGAAGTACCAGATTAAAGATCTTCGCCTGTTCTCCGAAAATGATGTTCGCTTTTTAAAGCAATTTCAAAGTGAAATTATATAATGAACAGAATTACGCTTTTAGTTGGAATCTGTCTGATTTTTGTTTCATGTGGGAAAGATCCTTCAGGAGTGCCTGACGTATCGTTTACTTTCCGCGCTACAATTTTCGGGAATCCTCAATATAGTGGGTTATCGGTAGATGGTGGATACGTAGAAGTACCAGGACATGGTGTGGCGGGATTGATTATTTATAGAAAACCTTTTGATAAGCTGGTTGCTTATGACCGCTGCAGTACTGTTAATCCGGAAAAAGAATGTGCCGTTCATGTAACTACTAGGTTTACCGCTACTGACCCTTGCAGCGGAGCCATATTTTCGCTCTTAGATGGATCAGCACAAAACAATATAGCTAAAAAGCCGCTAAAAACATATATCGTCACAGAGAGTAATGGACAAATCTCCGTAAGCAATTAATCAAATGGAAATTGACAATGTAAAGGAGAATATAATAGAGGCGGCTCAGGAGCTATTCCGGAAGTATGGATATTACAAAACCAGTGTCAACGAGATAGCAAAAAAAGCAAAGGTTGCGAAGGCGACCATTTATAAATATTTTGAAAGCAAGGAGGTGTTGCTGCATTATATTTTGATGGATTACATCCATGATAGTGTAGCCGAGATGATTAATTCGGAGTATAACGTAAATGATATGGAGGATTACTTAAGCAAACTTATTTTTAAGACTTGCCGCATCACCTACATCATTTGCAATGAGTTTATCGGCTGGGATTTCATCAGGGAATCTGCCAACTCACAGGGTTTATTAAAACTTTTATCCGATGATCTTGAAATATTACTCATCAAGACCTTTCAGGAAACTATCCCTGTTAAAAACAATGAAAACCTGGCAGGAGGAGTTCGCTTTTTAATTAAAGCAAGCAAAAGTATTGTATTTTCGTATGCGTTCACTTCAGTAAGCGATTCGGATGTGCGCAAAAACTTTGTTAGTTTTCAAAAGGAAATTCTTCCTTACCTGGTTAAGGCTGCCATAAGAGAAACAGCCTAATTAATTTTGATAAACCGGTAATAGGTGAAACCTTATTTATTGGTTTTTAACATAGACAATTCAATGAAAAAAATTCCGGCTGATAAAAAGCAGGTTCAGAATGTACTCATAACCGATATAGCTGAAGAAGGAAAGGGACTTGGAAAATCTGAGGAACTGGTCATATTTGTAGAAAAAGCAATACCCGGCGATATAGTAGATATTGAAATATATCGTAAAAAGAAGAATTTCGCTGAAGCTAAAATTATTCAGATTGTTACTCCTTCAGAGCACAGGACTGATGCTTTTTGTCAGCACTTTGGTGTTTGTGGGGGTTGTAAATGGCAACACATGACCTATGAAGCACAGCTGAAGTTTAAGCAGAAGTCGGTTAATGACGCGCTGGAACGCATTGCAAAGATCGACACTAGCTCTACAGAAACTATTCTTCCTTCCTTTGAAACCCGGTATTACAGAAATAAGCTGGAATATACTTTTTCGCATAAACGTTGGCTGACTGATGTGGATGTTCAGGATGAGCATCAGGACATGAATGCACTGGGATTCCACGTGCCTCTTCGTTTTGATAAGATCCTGAATATTGAAACCTGCTATCTGCAGGGAAGTCCTTCCAATGAAATCAGAAACAGTGTCAGGAAATTCGCTGTCGAAAATGGGATCTCTTTTTATGATCTCCGCAATCATGAAGGTGCCTTGCGTAATTTGATTATCCGCACTTCGACAACGGGTGAGGTGATGGTTATCGTCGTATTTGCTTACGTGGAAGAAACACAGATTCAACTGATGATGGAGCATATTAAGGGGCAATTCGGTGATCTTACTTCCTTGCTGTATATCGTGAATCATAAGAAGAACGACACGATCTTTGATCAGGAGATTCATGTATTCTCCGGAAGGGATTATATCCTGGAAGAAATGGAAGGATTGTCTTTTAAGATTGGCCCAAAGTCATTTTACCAAACGAACTCTTTACAGGCTTATGAGTTATACAGTTTAACCCGCGAGTTTGCAGGCTTTAAAGGCGATGAGCTGGTGTATGATTTGTACACGGGAGCTGGAACGATTGCCAATTTCATTGCCCGTTCGGTTAAACATGTTATTGGCATTGAATATGTGCCTACTGCGATTGAAGATGCGAAAGAGAACTCTTTGTTAAACGGAATCAGCAATACGACGTTTTATGCTGGTGACATGAAAGACGTTTTGACGCCTCATTTTGCGAATGAACATGGGAAGCCGGATGTGATTATCACCGATCCTCCAAGAGCAGGAATGCATGCCGATGTGGTACAGCGTTTGCTGGAAATGGAAGCGCCTAAGATCGTATATGTGAGTTGTAATGCAGCAACGCAGGCCAGAGACATCTTTTTACTGAAGGAAAAGTACGATACAGTACGCATCAGACCGGTTGATATGTTTCCGCATACCCAACATGTGGAAAATGTGGTATTATTGACCCTGCGTCCTGTTGTTCATACTGAAAATTAATAGATCAGATTAATATGGAACTGAAAGATTTAATTAATGCATCGGAGTCAGATGGAAATGACAAACCGGAAAAGATAAGTCCGCTTAAAAGTCTGGAGAAAGACCTTAAGTTTTACAGTGAGTCGATTAAAGAGGTATCTGCGGAAATAGTAAACGAAGGGATCTCTGATTATCCTATTTTCATTGCGCACCAGCATGAGGTAAACATAGGTGAATTAATTTTAGACAAGACTGATTTAGGTACCAGCTGGTCGGTACAGGCTTCTACGCTGGATGAGTTTATAAAAAAAGGAATCATCCATCCCGAGAAGAAAGATCGTTTCATTAAAACGTTCAAGAATCCTGAAGATTTTATCTGTGTCTTCGTCATTGTGCCCGAAGGTGCTAACTTTGTATTTTACCCTTATCATTAACGTATACCAGCATGAACAATCAAATAATCGTTCTGAACCAAAAGCAAATTGAACAAAAGATAGTCCGCATTGCCTATCAGATCTGGGAGGATAACCTGGACGAGAAAGAAATGGTTGTTGCGGGTATTATTGATTTCGGATATATTTTAGCAGGACGGATTAAAACGAAGCTGGAGGAAATTTCGGGGATCAGGATCACGCTGATGAAAATCATGCTGGATAAAAACAGTTCGGATCTAACGGTTCAGACGGATATTCCTGTAGCAGATTGCACCAATAAAGTGGTGATCCTTGTGGATGATGTAGTCAATCAGGGCCGCACAATGGCGCATGGAATAGGGATATTTTTACATACTCCTATTAAAAAGCTCCGTACTGTTGCGTTGGTAAACAGGAGTCACCGTGTATTTCCGGTATCGCCCGATTACACCGGTATAGAACTTTCTACGATTACCAAAGAACATGTGGATGTCGTTTTATCTGACCAGCCGGATACAGAAGATGTGGTTTATTTGTGCTGATCAATAGCCTTCCAAAGTTTAGTGGCGCTCAGTGCCCTACCCGATATAATGATATTGGCTTGAAGATAATGGGGCTCACGTTCAGATAGCTTTCCGGCGATGAAGCCAACCAGTGCTTCTCCTTTATACCCTTGTAATACGGGGCGTTCTTCTTCAGAGCGGTCTAAGCGAACGGCTAAATCTGCAGGACTTAAGGAGATATACACGACTATGCCTTGTGTTTTCATCCAATTCATATTATCAAAGTAGCAGGGTGCGCCGCCTCCTGTAGCAATAATTGTGTTGTCGGGATATTTTTCCGTTTGCAAAACCACACGTTCCATTTCACGGAAAAGCGTTTCACCATGGGTTTTAAAATAATCGGGAATATTTTGACCGGTATGTTGCTCTATTGATTTATCGAGATCAATAAAATTCCAGTCGAGCTTTGCAGCAAGCCTTTTACCGAGGGTAGTTTTACCGGAACCCATAAATCCAACAAGGAAAATTTTCATCTTTTACTTTAAATTACTATCTCTGAAATACTTTGATTCGAGCTCCTCGTATGAAGGCAAGGTGTGGAAATGCCATTTATTGATCACTACGCCATTTTTGAGCAAGAGCAAACCTGGATTGGAGCGAACCATACTTTTCAAGGGAACAGCATCTGCATTAAAGGTTTCCATGATGAGCTTATGTTTTTTGATATACTGATCGGTGGATTCTTTCGTATTTGAGGTGAGTAAAACAGTTCGGATGTTATAATTTTCCGCAGAATTTCTAGCTATGGCATTTAAATCGCCTATGCCCTTTTCATTGGCATTGTCCAGGTTATAGGCTACAATGATCAGATTATAATAGGGATTTTCAATTATTTCGGAGGTATAGTTGGTCCCCTGACTGTCGGTAATCATAAGATCGCGAATCTTCGGTTCATATCCCTTTTTAACCAGTTTATTTTCCGGTTCGCCGATGATTGCCCAATTGTCGTCCTTCCATATTTCTGTTTTCAGGTACTCCTTATCAGTCATTTGCTGTGTATCGCCACTTTTTCTATTTTTAAGCTGATAGGTAATGACGTATTCATCTTTAGGTGCTGAAGAGGGTGTCCGCATATTATTAGGAAGGTTAGCGCCGATGTTATAGGGAAGAAAATCTACAACAGGAAGATAATTGTAGGTAAACAATCCAAAGCCAAAGGAGAATAGTACGGCTACGGCTATTAAAATATGCATTGACCTGTGTGATTTTGTGATTGGATTAATCATTTTCCTTTTATAGAAAATAACCAGGATCAGGGTGAGCAGGATCAGGTCTTTGGAAAAAGATTGCCATGGCGTTAAAGGAATGGCATCTCCAAAACAACCGCAGGTTTTAACGACATCGAAAGCGGCGGACCAGAAGGTAAGAAATGTAAAAAACACGATCAGCAACAGCAATCCCCAACTAATTTGTAATGCCCGGTAACCAACGAGTAGGGCAACTCCTAGAATAATTTCCAATGCGCAAATGGAAATAGAAAGGGCTACGGCATAGTCGTTAAGAAATGTAGTGTGGAAAACTTCGAAATATTCCTCCAGCTTATAGGCAAAGCCGAGTGGATCATTTGCTTTAACTAGTCCGGAGAAAATAAAAAGCACTCCTACAAAGATTCTGGAAAACCATAATAAATAATCGGGACGTGTATTTGATCTTAACATGAGTATGTATATTAATTAATTCGTTGCTTTTACGTAATTTAAAGATTTAGGATGAGCTATAATATCCCGTTTATTACCTGAGAAAAATAGCTGCACTTTTAGGAAATTAAATCTTATCCTTTAAACGTATTTTATTCCAACACATATAATTAATGAATTAATCTTTAATTTGTATTTATAATGAGCGATAAAAGTACATTTTTTCATCAAAAGAATACCATTAATGCAGGCGGGAGTCTCATAGATTTTACAATCCCTAAAGTAATGGGCATCCTGAACATTACGCCAGATTCCTTCTTTGGCGACAGTCGGGTGCAAACAGTTGAGCGAGCATTAATCCGTACCGAGCAATTACTGTCCGAGGGGGCAGACTTGCTGGACCTTGGGGCCTACTCCTCTCGTCCTGGAGCAGTGGAAGTATCCGAAGAAGAAGAAACTAAACGTTTAATTCCTGTTATTGAGGCAATTACCTCTGAATTCCCAGACGCTATATTATCCATTGATACCTTCCGGTCATCCGTTGCCAAGGCATCTATTGAAGCTGGAGCGAACATAATCAACGACATTTCAGGGGGAGAACTTGATCCTCTGATGTTTGAAACGGTGGCAAAGCTACAGGTTCCTTACATTTTAATGCATATGCGGGGCACTCCACAGACCATGAATAAACTGACGAACTATGAAGATATGTTCGCGGAAATACTTGCATATTTTTCTGCTAAAATGGAAAAGTTGAGCGAACTTCATGTCCATGATGTCATTCTTGATCCGGGTTTCGGCTTTGCAAAGACCATTGAACAGAACTTTGAATTACTAAAGCAGCTGGATCGGTTTAAACTGACCGGCCTACCTATCTTGGTTGGATTATCAAGAAAAAGGACAATCTGGAAAACGCTGGATATTTCTACGGAAGAAGCTTTGAACGGAACGACCGTGCTTAATACCATTGCGCTGATGAAAGGAGCTAAGATTTTGCGGGTGCATGATGTGAAGGAAGCCGTTGAAGCAGTAAAATTGACAGGTTGCTTAAAACATTAATTTTATCTGTTTCTTATACAAATTTCCTATATTCGGGTTCAACACAACCGTCCGGAAATATCCTGTATCCGGACCCTAAGTATTTATAAATGGACCGCTTTGATCTTAGTTTTTTACACTTGCGCTTTCTTGATATCGTCGATATTATACTGGTTGCAATCATTATTTATTATCTGTACAATCTGATAAGAGGTACAATAGCGGTAAATATTGTTTTGGGACTGATCATTATATACCTCGTATATATTGTTACGGAGCAGCTGCATATGCGTTTGCTGAGTAATATACTGGGGGGATTTGTGAGTGTGGGTTTTCTGGCGCTGATCATTGTTTTCCAGCAAGAGATCAGGCGATTCCTCTTGTTAATTGGAAAAAATGCGGCTTTACATCGAAATAAGATCTGGGAGACGTTTATTCCCGGAAATAAAGAGGCTGAGAATATTAATATCCCATCGATAAAACATATTATTGAGGCCTGCAAAACGATGCAACATAGTCGCACGGGTGCGCTGATTGTATTCGCTAAATATTTCGATGATCAGTTTTATCAGAATACGGGAGAGGCGATTGATGGGTTTATTTCTAAACGGCTCATTGAATCGATCTTTAAGAAGAATAGTCCGCTGCATGATGGAGCGATGGTTATTTCGGAGGGGAAGATTAAATGTGCCAGCTGTATTCTTCCGGTGAGTGATAATATTAAGCTGCCGGCTCAGTATGGGTTAAGGCATCGGGCAGGAATTGGAATTACGGAACTGAGCGACGCGGTGGCTGTGATTGTTTCGGAAGAGACTGGGCAGCTTGCTTATGCGAAACAAGGCAGGGTAAGAATGGATGTGACGTATGAGGATTTGGAGAAGTTGTTGATTAGGGATATATAATTGTTTGGTTTTTTTCGTTTCTATTTAGATTTCGTTAAATTTACTTATATGAATATACAGGGAGAAAAACTAAATGTACTGCAGCATATTATCAATTCTGATGATGTCACCCTTATTAATGATATAAAGATGTTGATAAGCAGCAGAGACATGGATTGGTTCGATGACTTGAGTAAGGCTCAACAAAACGATGTGACAGAAGGATTAGCTCAGTTAGATAAAGGTGCTGTTTTCAGTCATGAAGATGCAAAGAAAAGATTTGGCTACAAGTAATGACGATTATCTGGTCTGAAAAAGCAGGTGAAACTTTTCAGAGAAACATTGATTATCTTAAAGACAATTGGACTCAGAATGAGGTCGATAAGTTTATTGCCAGGGTCTTTCAATATTTGGATATTTTAAGCAGTGAGCCTTTTATTGCTCGCAGAACTTTCAAAACGAAATATACTCACATTGGTTTAATCATTCCCCACATTTCTGTGGTTTATCGGGTTAAGCCTAGAAAAAACACTCTGGAGATAGTAACTTTTATTGATAATAGACAGAGCTTGAAGAAAAATAGGCGTTTTCTTTAACTCGATCAATATCCGGATATTCTTTTTTAAAAACAACAAATCCCCAAAATGTAAACCTTTGATCAGCTTAAATTTTGAGGATTTAATGATTAAAAGAAGGACCTACAAGTAAGCCTCTTTATATTTTTAGCAGTACTGTTCGAACGCACCGATAAGATTATCAGCGATCATTTGAGCTGGACGTCCTTCAATTTGATGACGTTCAATCATGTGAACCAATTTACCATCTTTAAAAAGGGCTAAAGAAGGAGAAGATGATGGGTAAGGCAACATGTATGCTCTAGCTTTATCAACTGCTTCTTTTTCAACGCCTGCAAAAACTGTTACCAATTTATCAGGATGTTTGGCACTTCCGGCGGCAAGCTTGGCAGCAGGGCGCGCATTAGCAGCAGCACATCCACAAACAGAATTCACAACAACTAATACAGTCCCTTCAGACTCAATTGCAGCAGCAACTTCGTCAGCTGATTTTAAATCCTGAAAACCAGCTACTGTAAGATCTTCCCTCATTGGGGCAACTAAATATTCTGGATACATATTATTAAAAATTATTGATTTACAAAAATAACGCTTCTAAATTAAAGCAGATCAATAATTTGTCACATTTTAAGAGGATTAGTGGAAGGATCGTGTTGTTTAATTAATGATCTCACTGGTGCAGGTAACATCTACCGCTTGCATTTTTTGTTTTATTCCCACAGCGTAAACCCTTTTTGGTGGTCCCGGAGCACTGAACATAAGTAGTAGTTCGATTATATTTTAGTGAACTGACTCTTCGCTTGCTAACAGACTTACTCTTACTACTTGATGGGGAACTTTTCCAAATCCAGGCTGTAGTATTCAAGCTACTTTCAATCAGATTTTCTTGCTTATCAGGCAGTAATGGAAAAAAGTCAATTCCTGTAATTCTTTCTACCTGGTCAATGCTTACTGCAAAATTTAGCAATGACTCGTTTGATCCGGTGTTGGGAATAATGAATCCTATTCCCTTAATGCCAGGGGCATTGTTATCAAGGATTACTTTATAAAAATACTTTGGAACTGCCACCTTATTGTAACCGATAGTAGAAAGACCTTTGGTTAATATGGGTCCGGTAACAATATAAACAGATTTGTAATCAGTGGCCCAGCTCCTTACTAATTCTTCTGCCCGCTTCCAAACACCTCTATTGAAACTAGGGTTCTGTGGAGACATGTTACTGTAATAAAACGATTCCTTCATAGCCGTAGATGACCAACCCATATCACCAGCAGGAGCTAGATGTCCCCTATCATATCCGCTTTCTGCATAATCCTGATTATCTGCTGACCCAGTTTTAACGAGTAAATCAATGCTAAATTTGTTTGTTCGTTTAAATGTGGAGTTAGTTTCTTTACTGGTCAATTCATATGCCACCCAATTTGCTTGTTCGTTTGGCTCATTATAAGAGAGTGAATAGGCGGCATGTGTAATCACATATTGATTTAGTTTTAATCTGGGGATTTCAAGTTTTCTGATTGGTGCTGACTTACCAATATCAAGCCGGTTAATCTTGGGAAGTTTTAACGAGTTAACTTCAGAAATAACTGTTTTTCGTGCAGCCGGATCAATTCGCTCTGATTTTGAATAGGTAACAATGCTTGTGATAAGTATAGCACAAAGTAAGGTATAGAATTTTTTCATTGCATTATGGCCTGGCGGATAAATAAAAGCTTATTTCTCGCTTAAATATCCACAGACGAATGTAGCGAATTAAAGATTGATTTTATCCGTCGGCTAATTCGCATTAAAAAAGACAAAATGATACTTCATTGAGAAGAGTTAAGAAGATTGGACTGGAGAATCACTTCTTCTTTAAGGACATTCTACATTTGGTTAACAGAAAGATTTAAATGCTGCAATTCATCTTTTGGGATTTGAATCAGGGTTTGAATTGGAAGCAGCTTAGTAATAAGTTTTGAATCAGGAGCGGGTAGAGTCGTCTATAACGCAGGTGCCGGATTCAATAGGGATGAAAAAGTAACCCATTTTTGGTTTGGCACATAACGGAATTATTGTATCGGGATTGTAGAAATGGACAGAAATGTTCGGCCTGATACAAATTTGAATTAAGGCTCTGCATACCATTTACCGATTAATTTAATTATATCGTAAATGGTATGCAAAGTTAGTATTTGTAAGAACTCCCTATCTCCATACAAACGTTACAAAAGTTCTGTTAGAGAAACAGTAAAATTGAAGCACCAATTTTACGGCCATAAATAATATGAAACTTAGCAGATCAATGATTCTATCAGGATGTTTCCTCTTGATGATCAATAGTAAATTACTTGCCCAACAAGTGTTAGTTACCGGCTCTCAAAAGCCAATGCCTGCCGAATGGATTGATAAGGATACAGGTCACAAAATAGTTCGCTTATCTGGTAAAACGGGTCCTATTAATAACTGGTATTTCCATAATAATCCTTTCTTAAAGGAAAAGGAGAATGAAGGAGACAAAATGGTATTTTCGGATACCGATGGGCTGCATAACCAGGTTTTTACACTTAACTTGAAGGATAAGGGCATAGAGCAAGTTACTAGTGGAGTTTCTCAAAAGAAAATGCTTTCCATGACTTCACCTAAAACGCGTGAAATTATATACCAGACTGCGGACAGCATCTATGCTACGAACATTGACTCGAAGAAAACCAGACTTTTATATGTTTTTCCTGCTGGAACTAAAGGTGCTATAGCTACAATCAATGCGGATGCTACGTTATTTGCTGGAAGTTATTCGAGTCCTGAGCAGGCTAAAATACTTCAACAATACCCATTAAAGAGTCAATTCTTTAATCGGATTTACGATGCTCATTTATTGAACAGCATTTTTACGGTTGATATTAAAACCGGCAAGTTCAAAGTGATTCATGAAGAGAACAATTGGCTAGGACATATTCAGTTTTCGCCGACTGATCCAAACATACTGATGTTTTGCCATGAAGGGCCATGGGATAAAGTAGACCGTATTTGGAGGTACAAAATCAAAACGGAAGAAACTACATTGATGCATAAACGTACCATGCCTATGGAGATAGCCGGACATGAGTTTTTTCAACCTGACGGAAAAGTGATTTGGTTTGATCTTCAAAAACCAAGAGGTAAGACTTTTTATCTTGCTGGTGCGGATGTGAACACGGGAAAGGAAATGGCTAGTTATGAAATGACTGCTGATGAGTGGTCAATTCATTTTGCTGTATATCCGGATAAGAACATGTTTGCTGGCGATGGCGGTGATTCTACTCAGGTTGCGAAAGCGAAAAACGGAATGTGGATCTATGCCTTTTATCCAGAGGAGAATCATTTCAGATCAGAGCGCCTTGTCAATATGAAAGATCATAATTACAGGGGTCTGGAACCGAATGTACATTTTTCTCCTGATGGTAAATGGATAATTTTTGGTGGAAACTTTGAAGGGAACAAGCAAACCTATGCTGTAGAGATTGCTAAGAGCGAATAGATTAACCTGTGATTTATGAATTATGTATTGTGTATCTTTACGCGATATAATTCACCCTCCTTAGGGGAGTACTAACCTACAGCATATGGTTAAATAATGCAATATTTCAGAAACGTTTTAATATTAGTATTCTTAATACTAGTTAGTCAGGTTGCATTTTTATTTGCTCAAGACACTGGTCCACAATTTACCAGGCTTAAAAGCTCTAACAACATTTCTCAAAACAGTATACAGTGTATGCTGATGGATAGATTTGGTTTTATGTGGTTTGGAACACAGGATGGGTTAAACAAGTTTGATGGTTATAATTTTACGACTTATAAGCACCTATCAAAAAACCCTAAAAGTATAACTGCAAATAATATTTTAGCGATTTGTGAAGATATTAAAGGCAATTTATGGATTGGAACAAGATTAGGCGGTTTAAGTAAGTATAACAGAGAAAAAGATCATTTTATCAATTTTAAAGCTGACATTGACAATCCAAATTCTCTTTCTAATAATACGGTCAATTTTCTTCTTAATGATTCAAAAGGAAACATATGGGTTGGCACTGAAAACGGATTAAATCTTCTTGATAGTAAAACGAATACATTTAAACAGTTCTTTCATAATCCAGGCGATCTTACTAGTTTAAGCAACTCTGACATTTACTCCATATTTGAAGACAGATCGCATAAATTATGGGTAGGGACTACTAAGGGTTTAGATCTTTATAATGATGCCGACCATACTTTCAGGCATTTCACTCATAATGACGAAAATAAAAGAAGTATAAACGATGATTTTGTTTATGCAATTACTGAAGATGAAAATCACAATCTCTGGATTGCAACAAGGAAAGGTTTAAATCTTTTTAATAGGACCAATAATTCATTCCAGAGCTATACTAATGAGATTGATAAATTCACTGCAACTGGATATAATCCAATTTACGCTCTTTCAAGCGATAAGGCCGGACATCTTTGGGTGGGTACCAACACTACGCTACAGTTGTTTGATATAAAAACAAAGGCATTTATAGCAATCAATGAAACATCACACAATGATGACATGCCCAATGATGGAATTTATTCACTTTTGAATGATAGATACAATAACTTATGGTTAGGCACTTCAAGCCAAGGTATTTTAAAGTATGATAAAGCACTAAATATATTTCCTTCTTTCAAAGCCTCAAAAAAAGACTATCCTTCTGCTAAAAACATCATTAGAGGTATTGCGGCCGATAATAAAGGGAAACTTTATTTAGCTACAGATGCCGGAATGGACTATTTTGACCCGACAACTGGTTCTACTACATCTTATACTCATCACTCCAACGCAAATACAAGCTTAACAAGTAACTATACTTCTTCAATATTAATAAACAGGAAAAATAGTGCGGTCTGGATCGGAACCTACAGTAATGGACTAGACTGCTTCAATCCTAAAACGGGGGTCTTTACTCATTATACTTCAGGTATAAAAACGACTGATATGAACAGTAATGCTATTTATTCATTAATGGAGGACCATCTTGGCAATATTTGGATCGCAACTGGCGGAGGTGGCGTAAACGTATTTAACCCTGCAACAAAAACATTTAAAAAATTTACTAATGATCCTAAAAACCCAAACACTATTAGCGACAATTCGGTAGAAGCTCTGTATGAAGACGTAAATGGTAAAATATGGATGGGCGGATACTCGCATGGAGTAAGTATTTATGATCCTGTAAAGGCAAAGTTCCTCCGGATAAGTTCTAAAAACAGTGCCCTTAGTAGTGATGTTATCAGCGATTTCCATGAAGATAAGAAGGGAAACATGTGGATTGGAACGATGGAAGGTGGTCTTAACCGTTTTAATTTAAAAACGAGAAAGATGTCAGCCTATACAGAGGAAAATGGGTTAATAAATAATACCGTAAACTATATTGCAGAAGATGCTCAGGGTTTTTTATGGTTGAGCTCATTGAAAGGAATAACACGATTTGATCCGGTAAAGAAATTATACAGAAACTTTAATGAGCACAATGGGATCAAAAACATGGAATTTAATCTAGGAAGTGGAGTTAAACTGCCTAATGGTAATATTGCATTTGGTAGTATTGACGGATTGAATATTGTTAACCCAACGCACTTAAAGTTTAATTACAATAAACCCATTGTAAGGATAACCGGATTTGAATTATTCAACAAACAGGTTCAGATACATCTGAAAAACTCTCCGGTAATACAAAGTATTTTAACTACAAAAGAAATAATTTTGGATCATTCTCAGTCTGTTTTCTCTTTTGAATTTGCTGCTCTGGATTATACGGTATCTCAAGAAAACGAATATGCCTATAAGCTTGAGGGTTTTGATACAGAATGGAGGTATAATAAAAACAAAAGAAGTACTACATACACAAATCTTGATCCGGGGACTTATACTTTTTGGGTCAAAGCTTCAAACAATGATGGCGTATGGAGTAAAAACGCTACCTCAGTTCGAGTAATCATTACCCCTCCGTATTGGATGACATGGTGGTTTCGAGCACTAGTTATCATTCTGGCTTTTAGTGCATTCTATATCTTATACCAGTTAAAAATTTATTTAATTAAAAAACAAAAGAAAGAGCTGGAAATACAAGTTTTAGATCGCACTGAACAAATAAGTAATCAGGCCAGCTATCTTCAAGACCTGAATGAAGAACTGCAAGTTCAGTCTGAGGAGTATCAGGCCCAATCAGAGGAGTTAAAATTACAGTCTGAGGAATTATTTAACCAAAAGGAAAAGGAACAAAGGGCAAGACTGGAAGCTGAAAGTGCTAAATTTGAAGCAGAAAAGGCGAATATGGCTAAAAGCACCTTTCTTGCTACTATGAGTCATGAAATACGTACACCAATGAACGGTGTGCTTGGAATGGCATCGCTTCTTTCTGAAACGGAACTTGGGATTGAACAACGAGAATATACAGAAGCCATATTAACTAGTGGCGTTTCATTACTAACTGTGATAAATGACATATTAGATTTTTCCAAAATTGAATCAGGAAAAATCGAGCTGGATAATCATGATGTTGAATTGAGAAAATGTATTGAAGAGGTATTTGATCTTTTTGCATCTAAAACAGCACAAACCGGAACCGATCTGGTCTATCATATAGATGATACTATTCCCAGATTTCTATTTACTGACGGCTCCAGACTTCGCCAGATTTTGATTAATTTGGTTGGCAATGCGGTTAAGTTTACCTCTGTTGGTGAGGTATTTCTTGATGTATCCGGATTTACTTTATATGATCATACATTAAATGTACGATTTGAGATAAGAGATACGGGGATAGGAATACGGGCGGACCAGCTTGTTAATTTATTTAAAGCATTCAACCAAATCGACTCATCCATAACGCGAAGATACGGAGGCAGTGGATTGGGACTGGTGATCAGCGAGCGTTTGGTAAAGTTAATGGGGGGTGATATTGAGGTGAAAAGCATACAGGATGTTGGCAGTACATTCACTTTTAATATTAAATGTCAAATAGGCTCTGATTTAACATCTCCTAATCTCTTCCCAGATCTGGCTGTCTTTGAAGGAAAAAGAGCTCTTATTATTGACGACAATTTAACCAACTTAAGAATACTGAATTCTCAATTGAATAATTGGAAATTGATCACCACCGCTGCAACTTCAGGCAAGGAGGCACTAGAATTTTTATCAAATGGGAGAGTCTTCGATTTGATCATTGCAGATATGGAAATGCCGGGTATGGATGGTGCTACACTAGGTGCTAATATCAGAGCTATACAAAATTTTAGTCCTTTAATTTTAATGACCTCGGTTTGCAATGAAAGCAGAAAGATGCTTCCGGATCTATTTGAATCCATACTGATAAAGCCTGTTAAGCAACAGCATTTATTTAATGTAATTGAGTCAGTATTAAAAAAAGAAAGTGTATTAATCACTGAAACGAAAAAAGCTCTTTTATCCAAAGGGTTTGCTTTAAATTATCCTTTTCAAATACTTGTAGCTGAAGACAATATCATAAATCAAGTACTCATTATCAGGGTTTTGAGCAAACTAGGTTATCAACCTGATCTGGCAAACGATGGCAAGGAAGTATTAAGCATGATGGAGTCAAAAAAGTATGACCTCATTTTAATGGATATCCAAATGCCAAATCTTGATGGTTTAGAAGCTACAAAGTTAATCCGAACGACTTACGGCACTAAACCTATGATTTTAGCGATGACCGCAAATGCCCTTACAGAGGATAAAGACATTTGCTTTAAGGCGGGTATGGATGGTTATATGTCAAAGCCAATCGATCTTAAACTGTTAACCTTTTGGTTAGAAGAGTTGTATCTGAAAAATCAGATAAAGTATCAACTATGAGTATTGAGTATAACATATCACTCAAATGCCATTATCACAAGATAGTCATACCATTAATACCCTTTGAAATTAGTCAAAGTATTGCTTATTTTTGATGCGAAATAAGAGGAAGTTTTGATAATGCCTGTGTAATCATTTGCGCCTACCATTTATAACTTACTTTAAATCACTAATAATCAAATAATTAACAAAATCACTATGTCATCAGTAGAGACAACTTACGTTCCTTATAAAGTTAAGGACATTACCCTTGCAGAATGGGGAAGAAAAGAAATCGGATTGGCTGAGGCTGAAATGCCTGGTTTAATGTCACTTCGTGCAGAGTTTGGTCCAACACAGCCATTGAAAGGTGCTCGTATTGCGGGATGTCTTCATATGACGATCCAAACTGCTGTTTTAATTGAAACGTTAACTGCCCTGGGTGCTGAAGTAACCTGGTCATCATGTAACATTTTCTCCACTCAGGATCATGCTGCTGCTGCTATTGCTGCTACAGGTGTTGCTGTTTATGCCTGGAAGGGTATGAATGAGGAAGAATTTGAATGGTGTATTGAGCAAACGCTTCATTTTGGTGAAGATCGTAAACCGCTAACATTGATTTTAGATGATGGTGGTGATTTGACCAATATGGTATTTGATAAGTTCCCTGAGTTGATTCCTGAAATTAAGGGATTGTCTGAAGAAACCACTACCGGTGTTCATCGTTTATACGAGCGCATGAAAAATGGCACTTTACATATTCCTGCTATCAATGTAAATGATTCTGTTACTAAATCAAAGTTTGATAATAAATACGGTTGCCGTGAGTCATTAGTTGACGCGATTCGTCGTGCTACTGATGTAATGATGGCTGGTAAAGTGGCTGTTGTTGCTGGTTACGGTGATGTAGGTAAGGGTTCTGCTGAGTCTTTACGTAGCGCTGGTGTTCGTGTAATTGTTACTGAAATTGACCCTATATGTGCGCTTCAGGCTGCGATGGAAGGTTTTGAAGTAAAGAAATTCAGCACTGCAGTTAAAGAAGCTGATATTGTAGTTACTTGTACTGGAAATTGCAATATCGTTCGTGCTGAGCATTTCAGATCGTTAAAGGACAAAGCGATTGTTTGTAACATTGGTCACTTTGATAATGAAATCGACATGGCTTGGTTAAATGGTAACTATGGCGATTCTAAAATTGAAATCAAACCTCAGGTTGATAAGTATACAATTGATGGTAAAGATGTGATTGTTCTTGCTGAAGGTCGCCTTGTAAACCTGGGTTGTGCAACTGGTCATCCTTCTTTCGTAATGTCAAATTCTTTTACTAATCAGACACTGGCTCAGCTTGAATTGTGGACAAACACTGCTGCATATGAAAACAAGGTTTATACCTTGCCTAAGTATTTAGATGAGAAAGTTGCCCGTCTTCACCTGGCTAAGATTGGTGTTGAATTGGATGTACTGGATCAGGAACAAGCTGAATATATCGGCGTTACTGTTGATGGTCCTTATAAAGCAGAAACATACAGATACTAATTGTCTGTTTTTAATTTTCAAAAAGATGCTTACTTCTGGTAAGCATCTTTACTCTTACTTATGGCTGAGTTTCCACATACCAAACTTTCTATAAACGTTAATAAGATCGCAACGCTGCGTAATTCGAGAGGTGGCAATAACCCCGATCTTGTTCAGACTGCCTTGAATTGTGAATCTTTTGGTGCAGAGGGCATCACTGTTCACCCAAGGCCTGATGAACGGCATATCCGGTATCAGGATGTTTTTGATTTAAAAGCGGCTATTGCTACCGAATTTAACATCGAAGGCAACTGTCAGGAAGAGAAGTTTATTCAGTTGGTATTGGCTAATAAGCCTACTCAGGTGACACTGGTTCCTGATGCGTTGGGACAGATTACTTCCAATCATGGATGGGATACGATTAAAAATCAGGATTATCTGAAAGATATTGTTGCAGTGTTTCAGGATGCGGGTATTCGTGTATCTCTTTTTGTCGATCCTGATCCTAGAATGGTAGAAGCGGCTGCAACAACAGGAACGGACCGGATTGAGTTATATACTGAATCTTATGCCAGCAACTATCGCCTAAACAAGGAATTGGCTATTACGCCTTATCTTCAGGCTGCTAAAGTGGCTCAACAAGCTTCTCTGGGTTTAAATGCTGGTCATGATCTCGATTTGCAAAACCTACGCTATTTTGCTCAAAATATCCCCGGATTACTTGAAGTGAGCATCGGTCACGCACTGATATGTGATGCACTGTATTTGGGACTTGAAGTTACCATTCAACGATATTTAGATCAATTGAAGGGGTAAACGGGTCGTTTTAAAGCGTATTTATACGTAAAATTTTAGTTAATTATAATATTCTTCTTTAATCAAGAGTTATTTCAGGATAATCCATTCTGATTCTCACCAAAGAATAGTCTTTATAAGTCTTTATGAACCTATTATTGTTTCCTTTCTTTTGATTTTTATATAATATAATAATGTGTGACTGCATTAATTAGGAATATATTCTGTTGATGGTAAAAATTCTTCCTCCCTCTTATAAAACCCATCCTATCTCTTAATTCACGCCATTTTCTTATCTTTGCATTGTCTTTTATCCTTCATTTTCATGAATTTAAATACTGATTTTAAAGAAAAATTTGAATCGCGTCATATAGCCCCTGATGGTACAGGAACAGCAGAAATGCTTGCTACAATTGGTGTTAACTCGCTGGATGAGCTTATTCAGCAGACTGTACCGGAACAGATCAGGCTTAAAGTCCCAATGAACCTTCCGGCACCTAAGAGCGAATTTGAGTATATCAATGATTTAAAGCGGACTGCATCAAAAAACAAAGTATTTAAGTCTTTTATAGGCAAAGGATATTACGATACAATCACCCCTCCTGTTATCCAAAGGAATATATTTGAAAACCCAGGATGGTATACTCAATACACGCCTTACCAGGCAGAGGTATCTCAGGGTCGCCTTCAGGCCTTATTGAATTTCCAAACCATGGTTGCTGACCTTACAGGTATGGAAATTGCCAATGCATCTTTACTTGATGAAGGTACTGCGGCAGCTGAAGCGATGTTTATGCAATATGGTTTACGTAAAAATCCACAGGCTAATATCTTCTTTGTCTCTGAAAATCTTTTTCCTCAAACCATAGATGTACTGAAGACCAGGTCTAAACCGTTTGGAATTGAGTTAGTGATTGGTAATCATGAAACTATTGAGCTGAGCGAGATGATGTTTGGTGCAATTGTTCAGTATCCTGCAGGAAATGGTTGTATTTATGACTACACTAACTTTGCTGCTGAGCTTCATGAACGGAATATTAAACTAACTGTAGTTGCTGATATCATGAGTTTAGCTATCCTGACTCCTCCGGGAGAATGGGGAGCTGATGTGGTAGTTGGTTCAACTCAACGTTTTGGTGTACCTATGGGCTTCGGTGGTCCGCATGCGGCATACTTTGCCACCAAGGATGTATATAAAAGAAGCATCCCTGGACGGATCATTGGTGTAACGATTGACAACACGGGCAACTATGCGCTCCGTATGGCTTTGCAAACCAGGGAACAGCATATCCGAAGAGATAAAGCATCATCCAATATTTGTACCGCTCAGGCTTTACTTGCTATCATGGCAGGAATGTATGCGGTATATCATGGCCCTACAGGAATTAAGAATATCGCGGTACGAATTCATAGTTTGGCTACACTGCTTGCAGCATCGCTTGAAAAACTGGATTATAAACAACTTAATATTTCCTTTTTCGACACTATACGTTTTGATCTGGGTCAGCTGAGTACTTCAATTCATGCTGAAGCGATTAATAATGAGTCTAACTTTTCCTACAATGGCTCTGAAGTAACCATTTCTATTGATGAAACAACATCTCTTGGGGATGTAAAAATGATCGTTAAGTTCTTTGCCAAAGTAAAAGGAAAACAGCTGAATGATGCAAATCCTGATCTTCTGAAAAAGGAGATTGTATCAGCTATTCCTTCTGCACTGGAAAGAAGTTCATCTTATCTCACTCATCCTATATTTAATTCACATCATGCAGAGCATGAGATGCTTCGCTATATCAAGTCATTAGAAGCAAAGGATCTTTCCTTATGTCATTCGATGATTCCTTTGGGATCATGTACAATGAAATTGAATGCGACTACCGAGATGCTTCCTGTAACCTGGGCAGAATTTAGTAAAATTCATCCCTTTGCTCCCACCGATCAGGTTGGTGGATATATGCAGGTAATTTCCGAATTAAATGAGTGGTTATGTGCGATTACCGGTTTTGCGGAAATGAGCCTTCAGCCTAATTCAGGCGCTCAGGGTGAATATTCGGGATTAATGGTGATCAGAGCTTACCATGCGGATAGAAATGAGAGTCACCGTAATATTGTGCTGATCCCAGCTTCTGCGCATGGAACTAACCCTGCTTCTGCTTCTATGGCAGGAATGAAAGTGGTGGTGGTTAAGTGTGATGAGAACGGAAATATAGATGTCGAAGATCTGAATGCCAAGGCCATTCAATATAAAGAGAATCTTTGCGCACTGATGGTTACTTATCCTTCTACTCATGGTGTTTTTGAAGAGGCTATTATTGAGATCTGTAGTATCATTCATCAGAATGGTGGCCAGGTTTATATGGATGGTGCAAATATGAACGCTCAGGTAGGACTTACTAGTCCCGCTACTATTGGTGCCGACGTTTGCCATCTGAATCTGCATAAAACCTTCTGTATTCCTCATGGTGGAGGTGGCCCCGGTGTGGGTCCAATTGGTGTAGCTAAACACCTTGTACCTTATTTACCCGGACACTCGGTAGTAAACATTAATAATGAGCATTCCATTTCAGCTGTATCATCAGCTCCCTGGGGATCGGCTTCAATCCTTCTTATATCTCATGCCTATATTGCGATGATGGGTACTGAAGGACTAACAAATGCAACAAGGTATGCGATATTAAACGCTAACTATGTTAAATCACGATTGGAAAATTATTACCCTGTTCTTTACTCCGGTAGCCAGGGAAGATGTGCTCATGAAATGATTTTAGATTGCAGGGCATTTAAGCATGATGGTGTTGAGGTGACTGATATAGCGAAACGATTGATGGACTATGGTTTTCATGCGCCAACGGTCTCCTTTCCTGTAGCTGGAACGTTGATGATTGAACCTACTGAATCAGAACCCAAACATGAGCTTGATCGTTTTTGTGATGCGATGATCGCTATTCGGGCTGAAGTGGATGAGGTTATGAATGGTGCTGATAAACACGATAACATCTTAAAAAATGCACCTCATACTGCGTCGGTTGTTACTGCTGATGTATGGGAGAAGGCATATAGTCGCCATAAAGCGGCATTTCCATTACCTTATGTAGCCGAACATAAATTTTGGCCAGCTGTAGGTAGAGTGAATGATACTCAAGGTGACAGAACATTAATCTGCTCATGTCCTCCTATTGAGGCTTATGCTGAACTTAGTGTTTAAAAAACTTTAATTTTAAATAAGCTGGTAATATAAAATGAAATGCCCCCATAAAGTTTCTAACTTTATGGGGGCATTTCATTTTATATTACCAGCTTATTTTATTAAACAGCTTGCTTTTCTTTCAATTTTCGTTCTGATTAAGAGCAAATACTTTACCAAGATTATCTGAATTACTGCAGCTTACGTGCATATCTTTGACATACCCGGTACTGATATCGACAACCCAACCATGGATTTCCAAATCAGTTCTTTCACGCCATGCATTTTGCACAATAGTAGTTTTACATAAATTGAATACTTGTTCAATTACGTTTAATTCTACCAGACGATTGGCGCGTGTTTTATCATCTGTAATTAGATCTAGTTCATGGGAATGAAGTCTGTAAACATCCTTTATATGTCTTAGCCAGTTATCAATCAAGCCAAACTGTCTATTGGTCATCGCTGCAGCCACTCCTCCGCATCCGTAATGGCCAGCTACAATAACATGTTTTACCTTTAATACATTCACTGCATAATCCAACACGCTAAGCATATTCATGTCTGAATGCACGCATACATTCGCTATATTACGGTGAACAAATATATCACCTGGTTTAGTGTTGGTAACCTGATTTGCAGGAACGCGACTATCTGAACAACCTATCCATAGTACATTTGGGTTCTGCCCGGCAGCCAATTTCTTAAAATAGTCGGGATCTTGTTTCAATTCATTTTCTACAAAGACTTTATTACCCTCAAGTAATTGCTCGTATGTGTATCTTTGTGTATTCTGTAGCTCATTATCTGATACTACTGCATTATTTTCTTTTGTCATGGTTTTTTAATTCTAGGGTTTAAAAATCAGATCTTTTAATTGTGGAATGTCATATTGTTTTTTGACATTAATGAGCCTTACAATTATTGCTTTTGAATAAGCAGAATGCTTGAAGTTGTGAATAACTTCGAGTACATCAGGATCGATATATCTGGAATTTGTTCCGTCAATAATAACGTCTGATTCCTTAGGTAAATTGTTTAAAGTATATGAGATTGCTGCTTTATTCAGGAAAGATACCTCCTCCGAAAGTTTAATATGGATTATTTTCTTATCCCCTTCCCTGCTTATGGTATAAAAATATGGATTGCGCATATTATTACGAAGAATATAAAAGATCCCGATAACCATCCCTATGGCTACGCCTTTAAGTAAATCGGTAAACACAACGGCTACGATAGTTACTATAAAAGGTATAAACTGAGACTTTCCCTCTTTCCACATTTTCTTAAAGAGGTGAACGTTTGCTAGTTTGTAACCAGTGAACAATAACACGGCTGCCAGACAAGACAGTGGGATACTGTTGATTATTCCGGGAATCAGAAGCAGCGATGCTAGCAACCAAATACCATGGAAAAAACTACTCATTTTGGTCTTACCTCCCGAATTTACATTTGCTGAAGAGCGAACGATTACTGCTGTAAGAGGCAATCCACCTATTAATCCAGATGCCATATTTCCTATTCCTTGGGCAATAAGTTCACGGTTGGTTGGAGACACCCTTTTATAGGGGTCAATTTTATCAACAGCTTCTAAACTTAGCAATGACTCTAAACTGGCCACTATTGCAATTGTAAAAGCCACTGTCCATACAAGAGGGTTAGTAATCTGACTAAAATCAGGTGTTACAAATAAGCTTGTAAATTGACCGAATGACTCAACAACGGGAACTCGCACCAGGTGTTCAGCTTGGATGGATAAAGAAGTTCCACTGAATACGATATTTAAAACGATCCCAACAATCACAACGATTAAAGGGGCGGGAATACTGTTTACCTTTTTTACCTTAGGCCAATAAATCAATACAGCTAAAGAAATAAGACTAATAATGACAGCACCATAGCTAATCCGGCTTAACGCCTCACTTAACGCAGAGAAGGTATTATTAGCCCCAGCTACAAAACTCTCATTACCTTCAAAATCATTATCATACCCTACTGCATGGGGAAGTTGTTTTAGAATAAGAATAATTCCGATAGCTGCTAGCATCCCTTCAATTACAGATGAAGGGAAATAGCTGGCAATTGTACCGGCTTTTACAAGACCTAATATTATCTGAATAATGCCTGCTAGCACTACGGCCAGCAAGAAAATGTCGAAACTTTGCAACTGGGCTATTGCAGTGAATACAATTACAGTTAGGCCAGCAGCCGGACCGCTCACGCTTAATTGAGATCCACTTACGGTAGAAACAATAATTCCACCTATAATACCGGTTAATAAACCGGCAAATAGTGGCGCTCCGGATGCAAGGGCAATACCCAAACACAAAGGCAATGCAACCAGAAAGACAACTAAGCTTGCGGGAAGGTCTTTTTTTAAATTTTTAGGCGATAAATATCTCGCAAAAATCTTTGATGCAGGCATAATTTGATCTGCTTAAGTTTAAGAAGGTAAATTTGTATTTATTAACAAAATTTATATCAGAATGGCTGATATAGGATAACTGCAAAAATTAAACGTTTGGAGGAGGGGTAGGTACAACAGGATAGAAGGACCTAATATGTTTATCATGATCAGATATCACAATAACAGGCATTAAAATCAATAAAGGATTTAATGGCGTAATGCTTAACGTGTGAAGATTTAAAAACTCTTTTATTGCGGAGTCCTTAACATCTACTGATTTAGGATGCTCTATCTCCAGTTGCATGATCACACTATTCACGCTTTTTGAATCAAGATGAGCAATAATCAGGGGTGCGATGGAAATCACCATCTTACTTAGAAAGATAGACAAGAAAAATATGCTGAAGAGTCTTTTGGCAAGTGCTTTTCTCATGTGTGTGATAACATCTACAGCAAAACTAACAAAATAGCTTTTAGTTTTATCGTTATCAACGAGGAAATTACACTTAAATTATATATGAAACTTAGATTCCTAGTTCAACCTGAAATAAGGCACCCCAATAATTATTCGTATTGTGGATGTTCCAATCACCTTCTTCCGTATTATAATTTAAGTTAAATTGTGCTTTGATACGATGATTTCTAAAGTATTTAGATAAACCTGCTTCGGCCACTTCCTTTCTATTTTCATATATAGAGGTTTGATGTTCAGGCTGAACAATGGAATACCGGAATGCGGTTTCAATATTATTTTTAAACAAGTAGGAGACCTGATTATTATTTCCCCAACCTGCATATACATACCTAACATCATTTGCTGTATTGAAGGTAAGGGGGTTAACTGATCTGCGTTTAAGAAATTCAGATTGGTAGGCCCAGCCATTATATTTGAAGATTATATCGAATATTGCCGTTCCCATATCCCTTTGAGCATATAATTCTTTGCCTAACTGGCCACCGGTACGATTTGTTTTTACATTATAACTGTACCCTCCTCCTATTGCTAGTTTGGGAGTTTCCTCTCTTTCCAAGTCACCCTCAGAATAGTCACCATCATTTTTAAACAGGCCCAAAGGAAGAATCTCTACTCTTCCGGTGTAAGCCAATCCATTGTCTGTGCCATTTACACTACGGCCTTCGCCTGTTGTAATTGCCGCTTTGACACGGTAAGGCATATCGGCAATCGTATTGTTGTAATAGGCCTTAAGGCCGAAATCACGATCGACTGTAAAGATCCCATTCACTATTGATCGGTCAACAAACTGTAGCTGTCCTGATGAATTCACCCTCTGTCTGTTTCCGGGAAGCTTATTCTGCCCGAAAGCGATATAGAATTTATCAGTAAAGTGATAAAAGACCACGGCATCACGAACAATATTAGCAATCCCGGTATTGTCAAAGTCCTGATCACTTCTTGTGAATGCAAGTTGAATACTATAACCAATTTTAGGACTCAGCACATAGCCGTCTACCCGTAGGCGGAGGCGCCTTACCCGTGCATCCCACTCTGAGATACCCAAATCATCGCCACCTTTTGTATAAAAACCCATTCTGTTTTGCATTCTAAAACGAAAGTTGGCATAGAAAGAGGAATCTTTGGTTACTACTTCTAACCCTTTCATTTTGAAAAGCATTGGACGTTCATCCACTTCACCTTGGGCAAGGACACTATGGGTAATAAATAAAAATAAAAAGGATAAGAAGGTATGCTTAATCTGTGGCATTATTAGTTAATCTTAAAAAAGTAAAACTATTAAGATTACTTAACATTATCAGACTAAATGTTAAATTCATGTTAAGCAATTAATCCTATCTGTATTACGGTTAAAAATAGAATTAGCTGGCATATAACTAGAGTGCAATTCCTCTTCACTTTCTACCCAGCTTCTCCGCAGCTTCTCCACAAGGATATGACTTAAGTGGGGATAGGGTGAAATTTAAATCTTCTATTTTTATGCATTAGTTAACAGGAATAACCTTTTCTTTTATCTTTTCTTCTGTCTATACCGCAGAACAGGAATTTTTTAAATTAATTCCCAGTTGTCTTAATATAGTGTTGACTCTAAAAATTGTAATTTTGCAATGAAAAAATTGATGGATGGCGAAGATTAGCGGAAAAGCATATGATATAAATTTATTAAAAAGGATATACCTCTATATCAAACCTTACCATAAGATGTTCGTATGGTGTGTGGTGTTAACTGTACTTCTGGCCATAGTGGCTCCACTCCGCCCCTTTCTTATTCAATATACACTCGATCATTATGTATTTGAAAATGATTTTCAGGGATTAGTTTTCATGACTATTATACTGATCGTTCTGCTCATTTTGCAAACGATTATTCAATATTTTCATACTTATTTAACCAACGTACTTGGACAGTCTACTATCCGCGATTTAAGGATTCATGTATTTAATCATATCACCAAACTTAAACTTCGTTTTTTTGACCGTACTCCTATCGGGCAACTGATCACACGTACTGTTTCTGACCTGGAAACCATTGCTGATATATTTTCGGAAGGACTGATTGTCATTGTTGGAGATATCCTGCAAGTATTTGCCATCATTGGAGTAATGCTTTACGTGGACTGGAAACTGACCCTCATTGTATTGGCCCCGATGCCTTTGCTGATGTTAGCTACTTATGTATTTAAAGAAGCTATAAAATCGGCTTTTCAGGATGTCCGCAGTCAGGTAAGTAACTTGAATACCTTTTTGCAGGAACATATTACCGGGATGAGCATTATAAAATATTTTGCCCGTGAAAACCAGGAGATGCACAAGTTTAAGAAGATTAACGCTAAACACAGAGATGCAAACATCAGGTCAAACTGGTATTATTCCATATTTTTTCCTGTTGTAGAAGTGATATCGTCACTTTCCATTGGTTTGCTGGTATGGTATGGATCGAAGTCTATTATAGAAAACAACCTGTCTCCGGGTGTGATCGTTTCTTTTATCATGTATATTAATTTATTGTACCGACCCATACGTGAATTGGCAGATAAATTTAACACTCTTCAAATGGGTATGGTTGGAGCCGAACGTGTATTTACTTTGTTGGACAGCAAGGAGGAGGAAGTAAATACAGGCGACTACAGTCCGGAGATTTTTACCGGGTCTATATCCTTTGAGCATGTCTGGTTTGCCTATACCGAAGAGAAATGGGTTCTGAAAGATGTCAGTTTTAAAGTAAAACCAGGCGAAACGTTAGCTATTGTGGGTGCTACCGGCGCAGGCAAATCGTCCATTATTAATATACTGAATAGGTTTTATAGCATAGGAAAAGGAAGTATTAAAATTGATGACCATGATATCAGAGATTACTCCTTACCTTATCTCCGTTCAAAAATAGCCACTGTTATTCAGGATGTTTTCCTTTTTACGGATACGATTGAAAATAACATTACTTTGGGAGACCCCAATATCCAGAAAGCAGATGTAATTGAAGCTGCTAAAGAGGCAGGAGCCCATGAATTCATTGAGCGACTACCTGGTGGGTATGATTATAACGTAATGGAACGGGGTTCCACGCTTTCTGCCGGTCAGGCGCAGCTCATCTCTTTTATCCGTGCTTTAATTTACAATCCTAAAATTCTGGTTTTAGATGAAGCAACATCATCAGTAGATACAGAAACCGAGTTACTAATTCAATCTACACTACAGCGGCTTGTGAAAGGTCGTACCTCTATTGTGATTGCGCATAGGCTGTCTACGGTGCAGAATGCCGATAAAATCATTGTGCTTGATCAGGGAGAGATTCAGGAAATCGGGTCCCATCAGGAACTTTTACAGCTCAATGGATTCTACAAACGGTTGTTCGATCTGCAGTTTAATTCGGCCGGAATTGAAAAATCTACGGTAAGCTGACAAAAAGGTTTGGCTTATTAAGCTAATCTCTTAGTTTTGCATATCTTAAAATCCGACCAATGAGTGTATTAGTTAATAAGAATTCCAAAGTTATTGTTCAGGGCTTCACCGGAAATGAAGGTACTTATCATGCGACCCAAATGATTGAGTACGGAACACAGGTTGTAGGTGGTGTTACTCCAGGAAAAGGAGGACAAACCCATCTGGACCGACCTGTATTCAACACTGTTAAAGAGGCAGTTGAAAAGACTGGTGCTGATGTATCTATCATATTTGTGCCTCCTGCTTTTGCAGGCGACGCTATTTTAGAAGCAGCTGAAGCAGGTATTAAAGTTATCGTTTGTATAACGGAAGGTATTCCTACGAAAGATATGATCCTTGTTAAGGAATATATATCGGGTAAAGATTGTCGCCTTATTGGTCCAAACTGCCCGGGAATAATAACAGCTGACGAAGCAAAGATTGGTATTATGCCAGGATTTATCTTCAAAAAAGGCTCAATTGGCATTGTTTCTAAATCAGGGACATTGACTTATGAAGCAGTAGATCAGGTTGTCAAATCAGGATTAGGGATCACCACTGCTATTGGTATTGGTGGAGATCCGATCATAGGTACACCGACTGTTGAAGCGGTTAAACTGCTCATGGAAGATCCGGAAACAAAAGGAATCGTCATGATTGGTGAAATTGGTGGCGGAATGGAAGCTGAAGCGGCTCTGTGGATTAAAGAAAATGGCACTAAACCTGTTGTTGGGTTCATTGCTGGTCAGACTGCCCCTGCGGGACGTAGAATGGGCCATGCGGGTGCAATAGTAGGTGGTGCTGATGATACAGCTGCTGCTAAAATGCGTATTATGACAGAATGTGGGATCCGCGTAGTGGAATCACCTGCTGAAATAGGTGCTGCAATGGCTGAAGAACTAGCTAAGCTAGGCTAAGGTAATTTTTCAATAGCTGGATAATAATCTTCAATTAGCTATATAATATAAAAGTCCCAGTCAATTGACCGGGACTTTTATATTATTGAATTAACTGAAGATTCTAAACCTCTTATTTCATCCTTATGATATTCAGCGCAGCACCAGCTTTAAACCATTCAATCTGTTGTTGATTGTAGGTATGGTTAACAGCAAAAGACTCAGACTTTCCATCACCATGGTGAAGTACAACATGAAGTTGTTTTTCAGGAGCAAAAGAAGTCAATCCCTCAATGTCAATTACATCATTTTCCTGAACCTTATTATAATCTGCAGGGTCATCAAACGTGATACCCAGCATTCCTTGTTTTTTAAGATTTGTTTCGTGGATTCGGGCAAAAGATTTAACCAATATAACCCGAACTCCTAAATGACGGGGCTCCATAGCAGCGTGTTCACGTGAAGATCCCTCTCCATAGTTTTCATCACCAACTACAATTGTTCCAATACCTGCTGCTTTATAAGCACGTTGAGTAGCTGGAACAGGACCATATACGCCAGTCAGTTGATTCTTGACTGAATCGGTTTGATCTGTATAGTAATTCATCGCACCGATCAACATATTATTAGAAATATTGTCAATGTGTCCTCTGAATTTCAACCAAGGTCCTGCCATAGAGATATGGTCGGTAGTACACTTGCCTTTTGCTTTAATTAATAATTTCAGCCCTTTAAGATCAACGCCTTCCCAAGCAGGGAAAGGTGCAAGAAGTTGCAGTCTGCTGGATTTTTCATCAACAAGTACTTCAACAGCAGTACCATCTTCAGCTGGTTCCTGGTAACCTGCATCTTCCACTGCAAATCCCTTAATTGGCATTTCTATACCTTGAGGTTCTTCCAGTTTAACTGATTCACCATTTTCATTAATCAGAAAATCTGTTAGCGGATTAAATGTCAGGTCTCCCGCAATAGCCAAAGCTGTTACGATTTCAGGAGATGCTACAAAAGCATGTGTATTGGGATTACCATCATTTCGTTTGGCGAAGTTCCTGTTAAATGAGGTTATAATGGAGTTTCTGCGGGTAGGATCATCAGTATGACGAGCCCATTGACCTATACAAGGACCACATGCATTGGCTAATACTACACCGCCAATCTTTTCAAATGTATCCAGATAACCATCGCGCTCTACGGTATATCTCACTAATTCCGATCCAGGAGTTACTGTATATTCTGCTTTTGCAATCAGGTGTTTGTCTACCGCTTGTTGAGCTAGAGATGCTGCCCTTGTAATATCTTCGTAAGAAGAGTTGGTACAAGAACCGATCAAACCAACTTCAAGTTTTGCCGGCCAGTTATGTTCTTTAACTGCTGCTGCAAACTGAGAAATAGGCCATGCTAAATCGGGAGTAAAAGGGCCGTTAATATGAGGTTCAAGTGTGTCGAGGTCAATTTCTATTACCTGATCGAAATAAAGCTCAGGGTTAGCATACACTTCATCATCACCTGTTAAATGGGCGCTTACCTGGTTAGCAAGATCGGCAATTTCTGCCCTTCCTGTTCCGCGCAGATAAATTTCCGCTTTTTTATCGTATCCAAAAACAGATGTTGTAGCACCAATTTCAGCTCCCATATTGCAGATGGTCGCTTTACCGGTTGCAGACAAAGAACGTGCTCCTTCTCCAAAGTATTCAACGATACAACCTGTACCGCCTTTAACGGTTAACACACCAGCAACTTTCAGGATAACATCTTTAGCAGATGCCCAGCCTGACAACTTACCGGTTAATTTAACACCGATCAGTTTAGGGAACTTAAGCTCCCAGGCGAAGCCAGCCATAACATCACAAGCATCAGCACCACCAACACCTATAGCAATCATGCCTAATCCACCTGCATTAGGGGTATGCGAATCAGTACCAATCATCAATCCACCAGGGAAAGCGTAGTTTTCTAATACTACCTGATGAATGATCCCTGCTCCTGGCTTCCAAAAACCAAGTCCATATTTATTACATACCGAAGAAAGGAAGTCGTAAACTTCTTTGTTCGTATTGTTCGCAATTTCTAAATCTTCTGTAGCTCCTATTTTTGCCTGGATCAAATGGTCGCAGTGCACAGTAGAAGGAACTGCAACCTGAGGCCTGCCAGCTTGCATAAATTGCAACAAAGCCATTTGAGCAGTTGCGTCTTGCATGGCTACACGGTCAGGTGCAAAATCCACGTAAGAGGTACCGCGACCGTAAGCTTCTTCGGCATTACCACTCCATAGATGCGAATAAAGAATTTTTTCTGTTAGGGTAAGGGGTTTTCCAACAACTTTTTTGGCAGCTTCAATACGGCTTTCCAAATTGCTGTAAACCTTCTGGATCATTTCTATATCAAATGCCATTGTGAGTTTATTATTAAGGGGTTTACATTTAAAACTCAACTCCATTGAGTTGAGCTCTTGCGAAATTACAAAAAATGGATGACAGGTCACCCATCCAGATAGGACAATTATTATTTGGAAAAGTTCTTGTTAACAGAAATATTTAGAGCTGATTCTTTGGATTATACGGCAATAAGTGTTCCTTTTAGAGTTTTTTAAATTGGTACCTCAATAGAAACAACCCAGTTAGCATGTCCATACTGCCATTATTTTAGAGCTTTTCAAATTGATACCCTTTTTGGGACCAATATTCAAGTGCTCGGGGGAGTACATATTGCAGTCGCTCCAAAGCTTTCAAACTATCATGAAAAACAATAATAGATCCCGGTCGGGTAGCGTGTAGCACTCTTTTGAGGCAGGTTTCGGGACTTAGGTTCTCGTCAAAATCACCCGTTAGGATATCCCACATCACAATGTTTAAATCCGGATATTCTTTTTTCAATAGTTCAATCTGCGACCTTTTTATCTTCCCATAAGGAGGCCTGAACAGGTTAGATTTCACTAATAGGTTGCATTTCTTTATATTTTGGAGATACACCTCATCATCTGTGATCCAGCCCTTTAAATGACTAAAGGTATGATTTCCGATACTATATCCTTCATCAAGCAACTGCTGAAATACTTCAGGATGCTTACGTATATTATCACCTATACAGAAAAACGTAGCAGGAGCTTTATATAATTTTAGCGTTTTTATAACAAAAGGTGTAACAATGGGAATAGGACCATCGTCAAAGGTGATATATATTTTATTTGAATCGTTTAACTTCCTCCACATTAGAGAAGGATAGATTAATCTTAGCCAGGCAGGAGTTTTAACGAGATACATATTATGTTAGGATACGTGCAATACTACAAATTTATTAGTTGAGGAATGACCATCAAAAAAAAATCCTATAACCACCCTATAACTACACTTGCATTTGCATGTTGTTTGCTTATTTCAGGTATTGCCGACGCCCAGGAAAAGATTACACTGGAACAGGCCGTAGACCTTACATTAAAAAACAATTTACAAATCAAGCAAGCTCAGCTCAGTGAATCTTTATCAAAAGAGGATTTGATTGAATCAAAGTTATATTTTTATCCTACTTTAAATGGAGGAGCAAATCTAAATTTTAACTTTGGACGAAATGTAGACCCTTTGACTTATCAGTTCGTCAATCAGAAAACCACCAATTCAAATGGATCACTTAGCACTTCAGTGCCCATTTTCCAGGGTTTCAGGTTATGGCATCAAATATCACAATTTAAATATCAGTTAGAGGCCGATAAAAGTAATACGCGAAAAATCAAGAACGATCTTTCCCTTACAGTTGTTACCACTTACCTGCAGGTATTGAGTTATGAAGATTTACTTAAGGCATCAATTCAACAATTGCAGCTATCACAGTTGCAACTGGACAGAGAAGACAAACAGTTTAAGGTAGGCAGTAAAACGCTGGCAGATCTTTCGCAGGCTAAAGCACAATTTGCTACAGCTGAATTGAATGTAACCAATGCAAAAAATCAACTTGATATAGCCAAGCTTAATCTTGCTCAGCTAATGGAAAGGGATCCTGCACAAGATTTTAGTGTAGAAAAGCCAGTTATCGATCAAATAGGAGATATTAACTCCAATTATGCTGCCGCGGAAATTTACACTAAAGCGGCTGACAATTATCCGGATATTCAACTGGCTAAGAATCGCTCTCTTGCTGCTTTTAAGTCTGTTGATGTGGCTAAAGCAGCTTTATATCCCCGCCTTACCTTTCAGGGAAGTCTGGGATCAGGCTATTCTAACAACCGGCAACACCTGGTAAGCACTGAGTTAACCGGCCAAAATACAGTAATCGGCTTTCTGGAAGGAACGAATCAAAGGATACTAACTCCTGAATTCAATAATACATTTGAGCGAACAAACTTCAATGATCAGTTGAATGAAAATTTCAATCAAGCGCTCGGATTCACACTCAGTATTCCTATTTTCAACAGCTATTCTGCCCGTATTAACGTACGGAGAGCAAAAATCACGTATCAAAATGCACAAGTAACAGAACAGCTTGCCAGGAATAATTTCAATAAGATTATTTATCAGGCAGTAACGGATCTTAGGGCTGCAGATAGTAGGTTTAAATCAGCTAACAGTGCCTTCGAATCTTCCAAAGCGGCTTTTGATGCCATCAGTAAGAGATATGGAGTAGGACTGGTTAATTCTTTAGACTTCAATCAAGCTCAAACAGATCTCAATCAAAAAGAATTTGATGTCATTCAGGCACGATATGATCTGATCTTTAGAAATAAAATTATAGATTTTTACCTGGGTAAACCACTAACATTTTAAGATAGAAACGCCATAAAAATGGAACAGAAAAAAAAGAAAAAAAACACCCTCAAGTTTGTAATAATTGGCGTTGTCCTATTAATCATTGTGTTAGGAATTGCTTTTAAAATGGGGTGGATCGGATCTGGTGATAAGACAATGGTTGCAACGGAAAAGGTGCAAAAAAGAAATATTACCGAAACAGTATCAGCGAGTGGAAAAGTACAAGCTGAAATTGAAGTTAAATTAAGCTCTGAAGTATCGGGTGAAATAGTGGAACTTGAAGTAAAGGAAGGTGATGTTGTAAAGAAGGGAAAGCTTTTATGTAAGATCAGACCGGATATTTTGCAATCAGGTTACAATCGGGCAGTTGCATCGCTTAATACACAGCGTGCCTCTCTAGCAGGAGCCCAACAACAACTTTTACAAGCTGAAGCTACTTTTAGAAACACCCAGGCGAGTTATAAAAGGAGTGTTGAGTTATATAAACAAAAAGTACTTTCTGCGGCTGAAAATGATGTAGCATTAGCTGAGTACCAAAGTGCTAAAGCTAATCTGGAAGCATTAAAACAAAATATTATTGGATCAAAATATGGTGTTGAACAGTCCCAAGCTGTAGTTAAAGAGGCTGCTGACAATCTTGATCGTACCATTATTTATGCTCCTGTAGATGGTGTGGTGTCCAAACTATCTGTAGAACTTGGGGAAAGGGTTGTTGGTACTGCCCAAATGGCCGGTACAGAAATCATGCGTATTTCTAATCTCAACTCCATGGAAGTAAATGTGAATGTGAATGAAAACGACATTAACCGTGTCGCCATTGGCAACCTTGCAGATATAGAAGTCGACGCTTTTCAAGAAAAGAAATTTCAGGGAAAGGTAACTGAGATCGCAAGCTCAGCAAATGTTGTTGGTGAAAGCACAGACCAGGTGACTAATTTTAGTGTTAAAATTAGGATCCTGCCCGAATCTTACGCTTCATACATGAGAAACAGGGATAAAGAGAAATCTCCTTTTCTCCCAGGATTATCAGCTACTGTTGATATTCAAACAAAAAAAGCATCGGGGACTGCCGTACCGATCCAATCGGTCACTACCAGGGAAGATGTAAATATGAATGCCAGTAAGACTGCTAAAAAAGATAAAGACAAGCCGGATGTGAAAGAATATGTGTTTGTTTATAAAAATGGCCTGGTAAGACAGATTGCTGTTACCACAGGTATTCAGAATGACACCTACATACAGGTATTGTCCGGACTTAAAGGAAATGAAGAAATTGTCTCTGCGCCTTTTAGTGCTATATCTAAAACATTAAAGGATAGTATAGTTGTTGAGAAGGTAGGCAAAGATAAATTATTTGAAGGAGAGGCTAAAAAGTAATTTTATCCCCTATATACTAATTCAATATTTATTAATTACCTGGATTTTCAGCTGATCAATAAGAAAAAGGTACTGTTTCCAAAGAAACAGTACCTTTTTCTTTAACACCAGGGCTTACAGTTATACCTAATAATTCGTAAACTTGCGTGTATATCAATTATGGATCAAATTATAAAAATAGCAGTTATCGGAGGAGGAAGCTGGGCAACAGCAAACATTAAAATGCTATCCGATAATCACAGTCCGAAAGAAATATTCTGGTGGATGCGGGACAAGGAAAATATCCAATATATAAAAACATACAAGCATAACGCAAGTTATTTAAGCTCAGTTGAAATTAAAGTTCCGACTGAAAATATCAGCAATGATTTAAACAATATTGTATCTAAATGTGAAATCATCCTGTTAAATATCCCCGCTGCCTTTTTAAAAAATGCCCTTTCCTGCTTATCACCATCCAGCTTCAAAGGAAAAAAGGTTATCTCTGCAATAAAAGGTTTTGTTCCGGAAGAAAATATGATTGTGGGAGAATTTATTAACAAAACATTTGAGGTTCCTTTTGAGGATATCATCGTTCTAAGCGGTCCTTGTCATGCAGAAGAAGTGGCACTAGAGAAATTATCCTATTTAACTGTCGCCTCGCCCAATTGTGAATTAGCTACTCAATTTGCAGCTCTTATAAATACACGATACATTAAAACGAATATATCTGATGATATTTATGGAACAGAGTATGCTGCTGTACTAAAAAACATCTATGCTGTGGCTAGTGGAATTTGTCATGGTGTAGGTTATGGTGATAATTTTCAATCCGTTCTTATCTCAAACGCAATAAGGGAAATAAGTCGTTTTGTAGATATAGTACATCCTATTGACCGCGATATTAAAGAGTCAGCTTATTTGGGCGACTTATTAGTTACTGCCTATTCTCAGTTCAGTAGAAATAGAACATTCGGAAATATGATTGGCAAAGGGTATAATGTACGTTCGGCCCAATTGGAGATGAATATGGTTGCTGAAGGCTATTATGCATCAAAATCATTACATTATATCAACAAGCAATTTAAAGTAAACATGCCTATTTGCAGAGCAGTTTATGCAATTTTATACGAGGGTCATTCTCCTTCTATTGAGATGAAATTGCTGGCAGATCAACTTTCCTAATTTTTATCAAACTTACAAGGGACTGTATTGTTAATTCAAAAAATAATACAGCCATGAAAAATATGATCATTTGGGGAGTAGTTGCAGGAGCAGCAGCAGCTACAATAGTTGCTCTTATTCTCAAAAAAGACGAGACTGACGAATTGCTGAATTCAGCTAAGGGAATAGGGAACCGTCTCATTAGATACGGCAATAGACTAAAAGATAACCTCCTGAACAATGCCAAAGGTCCAAATGGCGAAGACATCTACATCGATATGTACGATCGTCAGTTCTATGAAAACCTTGCTGGCAAACGCATCTATCTGACGGATTAGCTAAAAAATATTGAACATAAAAAAAGACCGTTAATTAAATCAACGGTCTTTTTAACTATATATTATTAGTAACGTTTACGACGTTCACGATCGCCACCACCGGAAGATCTGCCGCTACCGCCACGATCTTCCTTGCGTTTGCCAGAAAAATCACGGTAACCACCGCCACCACCACTACGTTCATGACTTCCACCGCTATGACGTTCGCGACTTCCGCTGCCTTCACGACTTCCACTTCCGCCACCATCACGATCACCAGCAAGTTCGATACGAACTGTACGTCCCTTAAAATCTACCGACTTAAAGTTTTGTTGAACGGTTTCTGCAACTGCGTTTTCTACTTCAAAGAATGTATACACACCCTTCAAGTCGATTTTACCAATTGACTTACCACTGATCTTGGCATTATTACAAATAAAGCCAAGCATATCGCCTCTGGTAAATTCATCTACAGATCCAAGATTGATAAACAATCTGGTGAAGTCAGCACTAGGCGGACGACTTGATCTTTCAGAACGTTCGCCTCTTTCGGGACGATCACCACGATCACTTGAACGATCATCATGTAGAGGAGCATTCAAATCAGGGGCATTCTTGTAATAATCAAGGAAACGATTGAATTCAAGAGAAGCAAAACGTTTGATTATTTCCTCTTTGCTCATCTCAGAAAGATCATCCATTATGCGTTGAATGTAAGACTCCATTTGAGTTTCATTCACTTCAACGTTATGAACACGATGAATTAGAGCAAAAAGTTGTTTCTCACAAACATCAAATCCACTTGGAACTTCAATCTTAGTGAACTTCTTACCTAATGTACGTTCAATCTGTCTGATTTTACCTACTTCCTTTGCATTGATGATTGCAATTGAAATACCCGATTTACCGGCACGCCCTGTACGTCCGCTTCTATGCGTGTAATTCTCAATTTCATCAGGAAGAGAGTAATTTATAACGTGAGTAACGTCATTTACGTCAATTCCGCGAGCAGCTACATCCGTTGCAATCAACAACTGAAGTCCTCTTTCACGGTAACGTTTCATTACTTTATCACGTTGTTGTTGAGAAAGATCACCATGTAAAGAATCGGCATTATAACCGTCCTTAATAAGTGCTTCCGCAATTTCTTGTGTTTCAAGCTTGGTACGACAAAATACGATACCGAAGATCTCTGGATTAAAGTCTACAATACGTTTAAAGGCAGCATATTTATCACGGGCACGAATAATAATATATTCATGTTCGATATTAACATTACCAGTATTTTGTTTACCCATGGTTAATTCATGCGGATCCTTCATGTATTTCTTAGCGATCCGACGAACCTCTGCAGGCATAGTTGCAGAGAATAACCATGTTTTTTTGTCGTTAGGGGTAGTAGAAAGTATACTATCAATATCTTCCTGGAAACCCATGTTGAGCATCTCATCTGCTTCATCTAATACGACGAAACGTACTTGTGAGAAGTCAATAGCCTTACGATTGATAATATCAAGCATACGGCCTGGGGTAGCGACAACGATCTGTACACCACGTTTAATCTGACGAAGCTGATCAGTAATACTTGCACCACCGTATACGGCAACTACACTTACATTACTTAAGTTCTTCGAATAGTTTTTTAGATCGTTGGTAATCTGAAGACATAACTCTCTTGTAGGACACAAAATAAGTGCCTGAGGATAATTTTTGTCAAAGTCTAATAATTCTAATAAGGGGAGGCCGAACGCGGCAGTTTTCCCCGTGCCGGTTTGGGCTAATCCGACAAAATCGTTGCTGCCTGAAAGTAAAACCGGGATTGATTGTTCCTGGATTGGCGTGGGAGTTTCAAATCCCAGATCAGTTATGGCATTAACAATATCATGACGGATACCCAGTGTACTAAATGGGTTCATGATAACAATAAAAAACCGACTGTATTGACGGTATTCTGCAAAGGTAACAAAATTATCGGCAAAATCCGTTTAAACATGCGAATACATGCTATCTTAGACGTTCGGCGGATTTTAACAGCCTAATATCACTCCTGATTCCTCTTAAAGCCATAATAATAAAGAAAATAGATAGAGGCAAAAAGATAATTCCTAAGCCATAATTCTGAAATTGCAATCTCAAATCACCTAAAACCTGTTGTGCTGTAGATGCCAGCCAGAAACTATAGGCCACAATTAAAGCAATGGTGACATAGCATAATATAATTTGACGCTTCCTTTCTTTATACAAAAAAATAACAACGAAAGGCAGTAAAGCCAATAAAACAGTTACAATAGTTATTAATGTAAAATCAGCTGTTTTTACAATTTGCCCACCAACATTCTCATAAACACCAGTCACTTTTATAACTTTAGGCGTCCCCATCGCATTGAAAATTTGCAGATAAGGGAATAAAAACAAGGCAAAGATCATCGTGGTTGACAAAAACAACCATAAGGTTTGTATCCGTTGAAGCATATAAATAAATATCTAACCAAAATTACATATTTATTTTTTCAGGATGAAGAGCCGGATTTATTAATTTTGAAATTGAATATGCGTTACTTTGTTCAACTAGCCTATAATGGCAACCCCTTCCATGGATGGCAAACCCAGCCAAATGCTACTACGGTACAAGAAATACTGGATAAGGCATTATCCATCATACTTCGCCAAAAAATAGACACGCTAGGTTGCGGACGTACCGATGCAGGCGTTCATGCCAGAGAGTTCTATGCTCATTTTGATGTAATCGACCACTCGCATCAGCATGACCTGTTAAGTGCCCGATTTCTTAAAAGTTTAAACTCCCTTTTACCTTATGAGATCGCCATTAAAAAACTTATTCCAGTGGATGATCGGGCACACGCCCGTTATGATGCTACCCTGCGCTCTTACGAATACCTGATCCATCATCACAAAGATCCGTTTTTGCATAACCGCTCATGGCTTCTATTTGACCGGCTCGACATCAACCTAATGAATCAGGCGGCTGCAGAGATGCTCAATTATACCGATTTTACGTCGTTTAGTAAATCCAATACACAGGTCTTCACGAATAATTGCAAGATAATTAAGGCTGAATGGACAGCACATCAAACCGGATTAAAATTTACCATTTCAGCAGATCGCTTTTTAAGAAACATGGTCAGGGCAATTGTGGGGACGTTAGTTCCGATAGGCAAAGGTCTTGATAGTCCCGAGCACATTCACGATGTCATTAAAAGTAAAGATCGTTCAAACGCCGGCAGCTCTGTGCCTGCCTGCGGATTGTATCTTACTGAAGTAAAATATCCATACATCAATGATTATTAAACTTAATACCCTTTCAGCGATGATTATTCAACCTGCATACATCAATGATTATTAAAGAAATTACTATTGAGCAAGTGCTTCCCATCAGACAAATAGTTATGTATCCTGATCAGACATTAGAAGAGCTCACTTTACCACATGACCATGAGGGTATTCATCTGGGAGCATTTGACCAAGCCCATCAGCTCGTTTCTGTCGTTTCTTTATTTAAAAAGGAAAATGACATGCAATTCAGGAAATTTGCTACCCTTCAAAAAGAGCAAGGCAAAGGATATGGAAAACAATTACTAAGTCATATCCTCGAATATAGTAAGGTTCAACAGATCACCCGCGTATGGTGTAATGCCCGGGTAAATGCATTAGGCTTTTACACCCAGTTTGGATTCAAAGAAACCAATCAGACTTATCATCAGGATGGGTACGACTTTGTAATAGCAGAGTTGTTTTTATAGAAAAATCTGCTGCCTAATTTCAATTAACTAATTTTGCCAGCAATAAAGACATGATTATGGATGAAGATAAAAAGATAGTACATATTCCAGTGGTAACCGAGCAGTCACTACAATTTTTAGAAAATTATATCAACAACCCCTCTCCAACAGGATTTGAGTGGGAAGGTCAGCGCTTATGGTTAGATTATATCAAACCTTATACAGATACCCACTTTGTCGACAATTATGGCACAGCGGTAGCTATTATCAATCCAGAAGCGGAATTTAAAGTAGTCATTGAGGCACATGCAGATGAAATCTCCTGGTTTGTCAATTACATCAGTAAAGAAGGATTAATTTATGTGATCCGCAATGGAGGGTCTGATCATCAGATAGCCCCTTCAAAACGTGTCAATATCCATACCGAAAAAGGATTGGTAAAGGCCATATTTGGTTGGCCTGCTATTCATACTCGTAGTGGAGATAAAGAAGAAGCACCTACTTTAAAAAATATATTTCTGGATTGCGGATGTATCTCTGATCAGGAAGTTGAGGCTTTAGGAATTCATGTAGGTTGCGTTATTACCTATGAAGATGAATTCATGGTTCTAAATGACCGCTACTATTTAGGCAGAGCATTAGACAACCGGGTGGGTGGTTTTATGATTGCTGAGGTTGCAAGACTCCTGAAAGAAAACAAGAAAGAACTTTCCTTTGGACTGTATATCGTGAATGCAGTACAGGAAGAAGTAGGTTTGCGTGGTGCAGAAATGATTGCTAACCGTATCAAGCCACAACTGGCTATTGTCACTGACGTAACCCATGACACACAAACACCGATGATCAGCAAGGCTGCTCAAGGTGATCTGGCTTGTGGGAAGGGGCCTGTTTTATCCTATGCTCCTTCTGTTCAAATCAACTTCAATAAGCTGTTGGTTAAAACCGCCCAGGATAATAACATTCCTTTTCAAAGACAAGCATCTTCTCGTTGGACAGGAACTGATACTGACGCTTTCGCCTATTCAAATAATGGAGTAGTATCTGCTTTGATATCTTTACCACTCCGGTACATGCACACAACAGTTGAAATGGTACATAAAGAAGATGTCGATAATGTAATTAGTTTGATTTATAACGCACTTCTGGTTATTGATCCAGAACACGACTTTCGTACATTAAAATAAATCGATTGCAAAATCGTTACAATTACTCATAGGACAAAAAAAGGGCAGCGGATGTTATATCTGCTGCCCTTTTTTTATTATAAAAATTCTTCTATTGGGATACTGTTGTAACCTTTACATCAAAATCAAGTGGTGCAAAAGGGGGAATTGAAACTTGTCCAACTGAAGTAGCCGCAGATCCTGTGATTCCATATGAATATGAGGAAGGAGCTATAAAACGGATTGAACCACCCTCTTTTATCAATGGTATCATAGTTTGCCATGAAGGAATATAAGCACCCAAAACAGCAGTGGCAGCATCGTTGGTTTCAAAAACAGTACTATTTAAAAGTCTCCCAGTATAGTTAAAGATGATTGTAGAATTCAGGCCTATTGTAGTAGTACCAGTACCGGCTTCACTTATCTTGTAATAGATCCCTGTAGTATCATATTCAGCGAATCCTGTAAGGGAGTTGGCAGAAAGATACGTCCTAATCACCGATTCTTCATACTGCTTCAGCTTAGATCTTTCCAATACTTTCACCGTGTATTCTAGACATGCATTTCCGGGAATCGGACCACTGCCATTTCTACCATATGCCAGATTTGAAGGAACAATAACACGTATGGTGCCTCCCTCCTTATTCAACTTAGCCATGATCGTTTTTTTCAAGACTTCCGGAGCAAAATAACCAAAAAATGACGCGTAATGATTGACGAACGTATCTTGACTAGTATAAGAGCCATCTAACGATTTTACCGTATAAATCAGCGGAATCTGCTTGGTGTAGTCAAGATCAGGACCTTTACTCTCTTGCGTAACTGAATAGTAAACGCCAGTAGTATCATTTTTCTGCATGACTAATCCGTTCGTGCTGATATAGGCCTGGATCTGCTGATCATCCTCCTCTGTAATGGTTGCGTACTCTTTTGTACACGCCGCTGTTAATACTATAAACAACAGCACTATGAAGTAAGGGGATTTCTTATTTAAATTCATCAAATATTTTTTAACAATGTATTAATATTACTCTTTCTTTAAACCAACGTCTTACAACTCTTACTTTAATTCAACGTCGAAGTCTAATACTGAATTAGCAGGAATAGAGCCAGCCGCTTTCTGCCCATATGCCAAGTAAGATGGTACCAGCAATCTAATCTTTCCACCTTTTTGAATCAAGGGAATCCCTAACTGCCATCCATATATTAGTTCTCCAAGAGTAAATGGCTGATTTTTAATGGTAGTATCACCGGAATCAAAGACAGAACCGTTAAGTAAGCGTCCTGTATATTTCACATTTATCGCTGTATTTGCATTATATACCACATTACCAGTACCTGGCTCTATAATAACGTAATATAGACCATCTTCTGTCCGCTTTACATTTTCTATCTTATTTGCAACAACGAATTCGTTTATCAGCTTCTCGTCAGTCGCAAGTTGTTTTGCCTGATCATACTCATCTTTTTTACAAGAAGTGATAATCACCATGAATAATATTGCAACCGTAAGTATTTTTCTCATTTTATTAATTAGCCCCTATGATTACTTTGGCGACTTCCGGCCGCAAATTTATATTATTAAATTTTATATCCTATTATCTTAAATTTTATTCCATAGAAAGCTTTCAATAAATCGTGCTTTTATGACGCATCCAACCTTCAATACAAAATTTATGAAGATGAATTACACTTATAATCCGTTGATTAACAAAAAACTGATACTTTTGCAACCACATATTTCTGCTGTCTACCAAACAAACCGACAGCAGTATTGTCATTGTAATATAATTTAATGAATGTATGAAAAAGTTTTTATTATTATTTTTAATTAGCGGCGTTCTTTTATTGGCCGGAACTACTGCTCAGGCACAATACAAAAATGCACTAGGTGTGCGCGTTGGTAAGGCAAACGGGATTACATATAAGACCTTTATTCAACAAAACAAGGCACTTGATTTCATCTTAAACTTTGAAGATGATAATAAGAATGACAGATCATTTTTCCGCCTTACAGGTTTATACGAAGTGCATAACCCAATTAACGACCTTCCCGGTTTGAGATGGTATTATGGTGCTGGTGCTACCATTGGTAATGTAAATTACAAATATAACGACAACAGCGACTTTCTATTTAGCGTGGACGGGGTTTTAGGTCTGGATTATAAATTCAGTGATGCTCCTATAAATCTTGCACTAGATTGGAAACCCGCTTTGGTGTTTAGCCCATATTCCAAATTTGATGAGAAAGGATTAGGTTTATCTGTAAGAATAACATTCTAAATAACAAAGCCATAAAAAAGCTGAATCTTTCACAAGATTCAGCTTTTTTTTATACCAACCAATTCATTTAAAAGAACCAGTTAACAGGCTATTTTACCCACACGGGTAGCATGCCTTCCTCCTTCAAATTCCGTATTTATAAACGTCGTCACAATAGCCATTGTATCCTCCAAAGATATAAACCGCGCAGGGATACATAAAACATTCGCATCATTATGTAACCGTGCCAGTTCAGCAATTTCCTTCGTCCAACAGATTGCTGCCCGAATACCCTGATGTTTATTCGCCGTAATCGCTACTCCATTAGCACTCCCACAGATCAGAATCCCCTTAGTGTAGTCTCCCTTTTCCACAGCAAAAGCTACCGCATGAGCAAAATCAGGATAGTCTGCAGATGCAGTACTATATGTCCCAAAATCCTTAACCTCGTACTCCTTTAAAAATTCTTTTACTAACTCTTTATATTCAAACCCTGCATGGTCCGATCCGATTGCTATAGTCATTTTATACGTTGGGTTTCAAAAACATTATTTCAAAAATGATTTATACAGTTATAAGCCGATTGCCTTGTTCCTCTTTTTATCTACCCGCGCTGAAACACCAATACTGACTTCATAAAGTAAAAACAGGGGAAAACTAACCGTAAGCATCGTTAGAATATCTGGTGTAGGCGTTACAACTGCTGCTATGATCAAAATAACAACCACTGCATACCGCCTTGTCGCCCGCATAAACGTTGGAGTCATGATACCCAACTTAGATAACACAAATATAACGATTGGCAATTCAAACGTAATTCCTGCTCCTAAAGTTAATGTAGCCACAGATGACAGGTACGAATCAATCGTAATCTGATTCTGAATGATCGAACTTATGGTATAATTAGCTAAAAAATTTATCGATAATGGGGCTATAATATAATAGCCGAAAAGGATTCCTAATATAAAAAGCATACTGGCATAAAACACAAAACCACTTGCTGAATTCTTTTCATTCGGATTTAAACCCGGTTTAATAAACCGCCATATCTCATATAACAAATAAGGAAAGCCGAATATCAACCCGATTAGTAAAGATGAGTTCATCTGGAGGGTAAACTGTCCCGCCATATCTGTATTGATGATATTAAAGGGGATATCCTTGATACAGAAATCAGGACCAAGATTAAACTTCTCTCCCACAATACACATCATCCGATACGTCCAGAACTGTGGGTTCTTAGGCCCCATGATGATCGTATCGAAAATGAAGTCGTAATAAATAAAAGAGAGCGATGTAAAAAGAACGATGGCAATAGCTGAACGGATCAGGTGCCACCTTAAAACCTCCAGATGATCAAAGAAAGACATTTCAGCCTCTATCGTTTTACCTTTATCTTTTATAGACTCAATTAAACTCTTTCTTTTATTTTCGCTCATTATCTTTTAAACATGAAACCTGGCATCATTGATAATTGGTATCGAATTCTAATCCTCTTCTTTCTCTTCTACATATTCGAAGGTTTCCATAAACTTAGTGGTAAAATTACCAGCCCTGAAGTTTGGATCCCGCATTAGTTGACAATGAAAGGGGATAGTTGTTTTAACTCCTTCAATAACAAATTCACTTAACGCTCTTTCCATTGTAGAAATCGCTTCTTCGCGTGTCTGACCCGTACAAATTAACTTTGCAATAAGCGAGTCATAATTTGGTGGAATCTGATAACCGGCATAAACATGGGTATCTACACGAACACCATGTCCTCCCGGTGAATGGAAAATGGTAATCCGTCCAGGTGATGGTCTAAAGTCCTTTGCAGGATCTTCCGCATTAATACGGCATTCTATAGCATGCATTGCAGGGTAGTAGTTACGTCCAGAAATAGGCACTCCTGCTGCTACACGAATTTGCTCTTTAATCAGATCGTAATTAATCACTTCTTCCGTAACCGGATGCTCCACCTGAATACGAGTGTTCATTTCCATGAAATAGAAATTACGATGTTTGTCCACTAAAAACTCAATAGTTCCAGCACCTTCATATTGCACCGCTACAGCACCTTTTACAGCTGCATCTCCCATTTTTTCACGGAGAGCCTCGGTCATAAAAGGCGAAGGAGATTCCTCCACTAATTTCTGATGGCGGCGCTGAATAGAACAATCACGCTCTGATAAATGAGATACTGTTCCATACTGGTCCCCTATAATCTGGATCTCAATATGACGTGGATCTTCCACATATTTCTCTAAATATAAACCATCATTCCCAAATGCTGCACCTGATTCCATACGCGCTGAATCCCATGCCGCTTCAAAACCTTCATCTTTCCAAACCACACGCATGCCTCGTCCACCACCACCGGCAGTTGCTTTCAGTATAATTGGATACCCAATTATATTCGCAATCTCGATACCTTCCTTCACACTGGATAATAATCCCTCAGAACCTGGTATCGTTGGAACACCAGCCTTTTTCATACTTTCTTTAGCTGAAGCTTTATCCCCCATCGCATTGATCTGCTCTGGAGTCGCTCCAATAAATTTAATATGGTATTCACGACAAATTGCCGAAAACTTGGCATTCTCAGACAGGAATCCGTAGCCCGGATGAATAGCATCTGCATTCGTTAACTCAGCTGCTGAGATAATATTTGGAATGTTAAGATAAGAATCTTTACTCGCCGGAGGACCAATACATACTGCCTCATCAGCAAATCGCACATGCAAGCTTTCTCTGTCTGCAGTCGAATATACAGCCACGGTCTTAATACCCATCTCCTTACACGTACGAATAATACGTAAAGCAATTTCTCCGCGATTGGCAATTAATATCTTTTTAAACATAATCTACTCAAATGTACAAATATGAAAACGTGCAAACGTACCGATGATTCATATACATCTGCACATTTGCACGTTTTATAATTTAATTAAGCTGGTTCTACCAGAAATAACGGTTGGTCATATTCTACCGGACTTGAATTATCCACAAGAATTTTCACGATCCTTCCGGTAACTTCTGATTCGATTTCATTAAACAACTTCATCGCCTCAATGATACAAACCACTTGTCCGGCCTTCACTTCATCACCTACATTTACAAAGTAAGTTTTGTCCGGACCTGCAGAACGATAGAAAGTACCGATCATAGGCGACTTGACAGTGACATAATTAGCCATATCTTCCGCTGCTGCAATCGCTTTCGCATCAGCTGCTGAAATAACAGGCGCTACCGGAGCGGCTGGTACAGGTTGAGCAACGGCAACAGGGGCCTGTGGTGCAGCAGTTACATAAGTAGGCTGCTGATTTGTCTTTATAGTGATTTTAAAATCCTTCTCTTCAATCGAAACTTCATTAACACCCGACTTTGCGACAAATCTGATGAGTTCCTGAACCTGTTTAATATCCATTTTTACCGGTTAAGTTTTTATTATTCAAGTTTTTCGTCATTAGTAAGCCCATTTTAAATAAATGGAGCCCCATGTAAAACCACCTCCAAAAGCAGCGATAATTAAATTATCACCCTTTTTAAGCTTACTTTCCCAATCCCACAAACATAAAGGAATTGTTCCATTTGTTGTATTACCATACCGCTCGATGTTGATCATCACCTTTTCAGGAGAAACACCTGCACGACTGGCCGTAGCATCAATTATCCGTTTATTTGCCTGATGAGGAACAAGCCATGCTATATCTTCAGGTTTCAAATGGTTTCGTTCCACAATCTCACCTGCTACATCAGCCATACTTCTTACAGCAGCCTTAAAAACAGTTTGCCCTTCCTGATACGCATAATGCTCTTTAGCATCAACCGTTTCATGAGATGCAGGTCTTAAAGATCCACCAGCTTTCAGGTATAAAGAATGAGCACCCGATCCATCACTTTTAAGAATAGAATCAATTAATCCATTTCCTTCGTAATTAGGTTCAAGCAAAACAGCTCCACAACCATCACCAAAAAGTATACAGGTAGAGCGGTCTTCATAGTTAGTTATTGACGACATCTTATCGCCACCAACAACTAAAACCTTTTTGTGTTTTCCCGATTCTATAAACTGAGCACCGGTTGTTAAACCAAAGAGAAAACCTGAACAAGCTGCCTGCAGATCATATCCCCAGGCATTCACTGCACCAATTTTATGAGCCAGAATATTTGCTGTTGCCGGAATATGCATATCAGGAGTAGATGTACAGAAAATGATTAGTTCAATTTCTTCTGCACCTATTCCTCTCTTTTCCAAAAGTCCCAATACGGCAGGTACTGCCAGATCAGAAGTAGCAAGGCCCTCACCCTTCAATATTCTTCTTTCTTTGATACCGGTACGAGATGTTATCCATTCATCGTTGGTATTCACCATCGTTTCCAATTCATGGTTTGTCAATATGTAATCAGGTACATATCCATGAACCGCTGTTATTGCAGCGTTAATTTTTTGCATAATCCTCTATGAATTATTTAAATGCAGCTTTGATTTTATCAATTAGCTTCGTTGTGATCATACTTCTCGATAAGAGAACCATGTTTTTTATAGCTTCAGGCGTTGATATTCCATGTCCAATAATTACCGGTGCGTTTACACCAAGAATTGGACTTCCGCCATATTGTTCATAATTAAACTTCGCGAAAAATTCATCTTCATATCCCTTATTTTTGGTAAGATCATAAAATGTTTCTGCAAGTTTCAAAATCACATTGCCGGTGAACCCGTCACAAACTATTACATCAGCCTTATCGTAAAACAGGTCTCTACCCTCCACATTACCAACAAAATTAAACATATTCGTTTCCTTCATCAGTGAATGTGTTGCAAGCATCAACATATTGCCTTTCCCTTCTTCTTCCCCAATGTTTATTAATCCAACTCTTGGATTCGCAACACCGTGAATATTTTCAGCAAAAAGACTTCCTAATACACCAAATTGCAATAGTGTATCCGGTTTACAATCAGCATTAGCACCAACATCCAGCATAATTCCATATCCCCTTTTTATCTTAGGAACAATAGAAGAAATTGCCGGACGAATGACACCTGGAACAGTCTTAACACTAAACATTGCACCTACCAACATCGCACCTGTATTACCTGCAGAGGAGAAAGAATCAATCTTTCCCTCTTTTAGCATACTAAAACCTATTCCAATACTGGAGTTAGGTTTCTGTGTAATTGCTTTGGTAGGATGTTCGCCCATACCAATCGTTTCCGTAGTATGAATGAACTCAATAAGATCAGGACTAAAATTTTGCTCAGCAAAAACACGCTGAGCCAGGTCTTTATCACCGATAAGTATGAGCTTTTGTTGTGGTTCTAAGGCTTTATAAGCTGCAATTGCACCCAACACTGTCGCGTCGGGAGCAAAATCTCCGCCCATTATATCTAAGCCAATTCTCATTTCTCGAAAATTACCTTAAGCAATAGAGGTATTTTCAATAACTAATTTACCGTTATAGTACAGGTTACCATCTACATTGTAAGCATGATGTGGTAAATGAACCGCTCCTGTAACTTTACAGGTGTACAAGGTAGGGGCCTCAGCTTTGTAATGAGTTCTTCTTTTATCTCTTCTTGATTTAGAAATTTTCCGTTTTGGATGTGCCATCTTCCTGGTTTGTTTATTTTATGTGTTATTTATCTTCTTCAAAGCTTCCCACCGCGGGTCAGCCTCACTCTTTTGTTCTTCTTCTTCTTCTTCTGGTAACTGGTTAGAAAGCTTTTCTAACTTATCCAGCATATCTTTATCGCACCATTCGGTCTTTCCCGGTTCATCACAGCGATTAAAATAAGGTACACCTAAATTGATATATTCATATATCAACGGTGCTACGTCCAGCTCATGCTCGTTTTTACCTAATAGGACGATATCATCTGTATTATCTTCCAGATTCTCATCTCCGGTAAACTTCACAATCTGCCTTTCTTTAATATTCACTTCTATCGGAAAATCAGACACACATCTGTCGCAGCTCAGAAAGATATTACCTTTCCCAACAAACTCCAGTATGAGCATTGTTTCCAGCTTGTTAAGTATCAGGTCAACTTTTATTTTCCCAGTCTTAACAAGAGAATACTCAAACTCATTGAAAAAGCGCTCATCAATTTCATAACTGAATTGATGCTCTCCAATTTTCAATCCTACAAAGGGTATTCTATATTCGTTTAACAAATTCAAAGCACGGCAATTGAGCCTGCAAAGCTACTGAAATTAATGACTTGGAAAAAGTTTTTTTAATTTAGAGTTTCTCCAGCCCCTTTTAGTCCCTGTCTTTCGTCAGTTTATTTATTTTTAATGGGTTAGAAGTTAACTCTGCAATCTCTCTGCGTCGTTTTACAATATGTATGGCACTAAACATCGCTTCCCTGAATGAGCTCTCTGAAGCCTGGTTTTTACCTGCGATATCATACCCTGTCCCATGATCCGGAGAAGTTCGTACTACCGGAAGCCCCGCTGTAAAGTTAATTCCGTTATGAAACTCGATATACTTAAAAGGAATCAAACCCTGATCATGATACATCGCTAAAACCGCGTCAAATTTCAAGTGTGCTCCTGTAGCAAAAAATCCATCTGCCGAATAAGGACCAAATGCAAAAATGCCCTTTTCCTGCGCTTCATCGATAGCTGGTGTGATTATTTCTAACTCCTCCTGACCAATCAACCCGTTATCTCCGGCATGTGGATTGAGTCCCAACACAGCAATTTTTGGCTTTTGTACCCAAAAATCCTTTTTTAGGCTATCCCGCATCATCTCTAGTTTAGACAAGATCACCTCTTTAGTAATATTATTTGCAATTTCAGCAACCGGAACATGTCCCGTAACCACGCCTACTTTTAAATCTTCTCCAATAAGGAACATCAATGAATCCTTTGATCCGGTCCTATGCTGGATATATTCGGTATGTCCCGGAAAATCAAAGTCTGGGTTTTGTATCGTATGTTTATTGATCGGAGCTGTCACCAAAGCATCAATATTTCCTGCTATAAGATCATTTGTAGCCCTGTCCAACGAAAGAAATGCATATTTCCCCCCGATTTCATTTGCTACTCCCGGTTCAATTTTAACTTCCTCTTCCCAGCAGTTAATCATATTCGCACGCTTTGGATTCGCCTGATCCGGCTGATTGATTACATTAAAATTAAAATCTCCTAATGATAATGTCTTGCGGTAAAATGAGGCTACTTTGGTAGTGCCGTACACGATGGGAGTACAATAGTCATATATGGAAGGATCAACCAATGTTTTCAAAATTATCTCAAGTCCTATTCCGTTAACATCCCCAATTGAAATTCCTATTTTTATTTTCTCACTCATATAGTTCATTACATTCTATTACTTAAACGTAATCATACAAATTAAACACTTTACAGACAAATTCTCTTACAATATCTACCTTTTAATTCCTTAATTTGCAAATAAGGATTGTATACAGCCAACAGCGCTTATTTATAGCGGGTTTTGTTGCCTTCTTTTTAATTCCAATACTCATGAGTTCCGTACGCGCAAAGAAACATCTTGGTCAACACTTTCTAACTGACAAAAATATAGCACTAAAAATCGTTGACAGTTTAAAACCGGAAAACCGCTTTTCGCAAGTTTTAGAAGTAGGTCCGGGAATGGGCATACTGTCGGATGTTTTGCTTCAAAACGACCAATACGAAACCTATATGATTGATGTAGATGCCGAATCAGTTGAATTTTTAAATAAGAAATACCCTGCTCTTGGAACTAAATTAATAAAAGGCGACTTTTTGGAGCTTGATTTCCCAGCTATTTTCCCCGGAAATGTAGCAGTAATAGGAAACTTTCCTTACAATATATCTTCTCAAATCCTGTTTAAAATTTTAGATAACCGCGACCAGATTCCTGAAATGGTAGGCATGTTTCAAAAGGAAGTAGCAGAGCGTTGCAATGCGCACCCCGGCACCAAAGAATATGGAATTCTCAGCGTGTTTGTACAAGCCTACTACACCGTACAGTATTTATTCTCCGTAAAACCAGGTGTTTTTAATCCCCCTCCTAAAGTAATGTCTGCTGTCATACGACTAAACAGGAATGAGGTAAAAACGCTGGATTGTGACGAAAAACTTTTCTGGAAAGTGGTAAAAGCAGGTTTTAATCAACGCAGAAAAACACTCCGAAACTCCTTATCCTCGCTGATAAGTAAAGACAGAATGCCCGAAGATCCGGTTTTTGAACTTCGGGCAGAGCGACTAAGCGTGGCCGATTTTGTTCGGTTAACAAACATGATTACAACAGGAATTCATCAACCGGCAAGTTCAGCTGAGTGATCAATCGGCACTCAAACCAAATCCATTTAATAAATATCCCAAAATGAAGAAATTACTGATTGCAGATAAACTTCACCCTATATTTAAAGAAGAAGCACAAAAACTAGGCTATCAGGTGGATGACCGGCCCGAAATTACAAGGGCGGAGACGCTTGCCATTATTCACGATTATACAGGTATCGCCATTCGTACCAAATTTAATATTGACCAGGAACTTATAGATGCTGCTACATCACTCCAATTTATCGCACGTGCCGGCGCAGGGATGGACAATATCAATCTTCCTGCTGCCGAAGCAAGGAACATCGTCTGTATCAATGCTCCCGAAGGAAATCAGGATGCTGTAGGAGAACATGCGATTGGCATGCTTCTTTCGTTATATACCAATTTACGAAAGGCCGATATTGAAGTACGTGAAGGAATTTGGGACCGGGAAGGAAACAGAGGACTAGAGCTTAAAAACAAAACAGTCGGAATTATAGGATTCGGCCACATGGGACAAAGCTTTGCACATAAGCTCAGTGGTTTCGAAGTAGAGGTAATTGCGTATGATAAATATAAAAGCGGCTTTTCTAACCGCTATGCAAAAGAAGTAAGCATGGAGCAAATTGTCAAACATGCCGACATATTGAGCTTGCACATTCCATTAACCCGCGAAACCCAACAAATGGTGAATGACGAATACTTGTTTCATTTTAAAAAGCCCATCATTCTACTGAACACCGCAAGAGGCGAAATTGTCAATACCGCTGCCCTGCTGCGTGCTATAAAACAAGGTAAAATACGTGGTGCAGGTTTAGATGTATTAGAAGTAGAAAAGTTCCCGGCATTGGATGAAATAGAATGGTTTAATGATCTGAAGGAAAATGAAAAAGTGCTGCTCAGCCCTCATGTTGCCGGCTGGACGGTCGAATCATATCGTAAAATATCTGAAGTACTTGCCGAAAAACTAAAATTCATCCGATAATAATATGCTAATTGATAATACTGATACTAGGTTGTTAATAAATTGGGGTTGTATTTTTCAAAATCCTCATAAGCCAGCCAGAGATCTTTAACCGAATTTACCTCTATGTTTTCTCCCCAGGGAGTCCAGCTTGTAAACTTCATTTTGCTGGTCATTTTGCTACCCAGCAATGTGGTTTGTTCATAAACTCCAAAATTTCCCAGCGTGTAATACTTGATTTTTTTTTTATGATGATCCAAACTATGTGATTTGGTTAATTTAAAGCCCATAGTTTTGATCCATTTTTTAATTAATAAAGCTTTATTATGTGTCATAAAAGGCATTTTAATGAATTGGATAAAAATTTAATATTAAACACAAGATATTCATTATCTTCCTAATAATCAACACCTTTTAATGAAAAAGTGTGAATAAGTTTTGTTAACAACCGCCGTTACAAATTAATATATACTATATTACCAACTAAGTACTTTTTAAAAATTCGAAACATAGGACGCTTTTTTGTCTTAAAAAAAAGAGGAACACAAATAATGAAGACTATTATTGTATCGAACCGATTACCCGTTAAAATCACAGAAAATGGCGATCAATTAGCGTTCAAGCAAAGTGAAGGAGGACTAGCCACAGGCCTCGGTTCGATCTATCGTCAAGGGGATAATATGTGGCTGGGTTGGCCAGGTCTTGAAGTCACTTCCACCGAAAAACAAGATGAAATAAAGGATAAATTAAAAGATTTAAGTTTATTTCCTGTATTTCTAACACAGGATGAGATCAATCTATACTATGAAGGGTTTTCAAATGAAACGCTCTGGCCTATTTTCCATTATCATCCCACTTATGCACATTATGAACAAAGTTACTGGGACAGCTATCTAGCCGTCAACCATAAATTTAAAGAAGCCATATTTAAAGTAGCTGAAGCCGGGGATATTATTTGGATCCACGACTATCAACTCTTGCTCCTGGCAGGATTAATCCGTGCCGAAAAACCCGACATTACAATTGGTTTCTTTCTACATATTCCCTTCCCCTCGTATGAACTCTTCAGACTCATACCATGGAGAGCGGAGCTGTTGGAAAATATGCTGGGTGCAGATTTAATTGGGTTCCATACTTTTGACGATGCAAGGCACTTTATTAGTTCCACCACACGGATTCTGCCCGTTCATGCAACAGCCAACCAGATCAACTACAACGACCGTCAAATTGTTGTTGAGGCCTTCCCTATGGGCATAGACGCAGAGAAATTTGAAACCCTAACAGTCAATCCGGTTGTGCTCAACAATGTTGCATTATTAAAAGAGAGCTTTCAGGATTTCAAGATGATACTGTCCATTGACCGCCTGGATTATAGCAAAGGCATCTTACAACGGTTACAGGCATTCGACATCCTGCTCCAAAAAAACCCCGAATATATAGATCATGTGGTTATGTACATGATCGTGGTACCCTCCAGGGACACCGTACCTCAATATAAAGAACTTCGCGATGAAATAGATAAACTAGTGGGCAATATCAATGCTCGCTATCGAACTTTAAACTGGATCCCGGTACATTATTATTACCGGTCTTTTGAGATCGAGATGTTATCTGCTTTGTATCATGTAGCAGAAGTGTGTTTGGTTACTCCTATGCGCGACGGAATGAACCTGGTGAGTAAGGAATACGTGGCAAGTCGCACAGCCAACACAGGTGTCCTTATTTTAAGTGAAATGGCAGGTGCTGCTAAAGAGCTGATTGATGCTGTAATTGTAAATCCAAACAATGTTGGCGAACTTTACAGATCCATGATTGAAGCACTGAGCATGCCAATCGAAGAACAAAATCGCCGAATGATCCCAATGCGAGAGGTGGTTGCCAAGTTTAACGTCAGACATTGGGTAAAAATATACATGAATCAACTCAAAGAAGTAAAAGAATTACAAGCCTCTATGCAAGCTAAACACGTGGGCCCTTTAACCCTGACCTATTTAGAAGACGAATACAAAAAAGCATCACAACGATTGATCTTTTTGGATTACGATGGAACATTAGTAGGCTTCAAGACCAATATAAATCAGGCCTTTCCTGATGATGACTTGTATGAAATACTTAACGAACTGATTGCAGACCCTTTAAATCATGTAGCTATTGTAAGCGGGAGGAACCACGATACCCTTGAAGATTGGTTTGGACATATGCAGATTGATATCATTGCCGAACATGGGGCATGGCAGAAATATGCAAATGAAGACTGGACCAAATTACCAGGTTTGAATGATCAGTGGAAACAAGACCTGATGCCGGTACTCGAAATGTATGTAGACCGCACACCGGGATCCTTTATCGAAGAAAAAAGCTTTTCCCTGGTTTGGCATTATCGCAAGGTAGAAGAAGGCTTAGGTGAATTGAGAGCTAATGAGCTGATGAATAACCTGCGATTTTTAACTGATGATAAGAATTTGCAGATGATGGCCGGAAATAAGGTGATCGAAATCAAAAACTATGAAGTAAACAAAGGAAAGGTGATCTCATGGCTAGATAAATACAAATATGATTACATTCTGGCCCTTGGTGATGACCAGACCGATGAAGATATGTTTAAAGTTTTACCTGCTGAGGCGTACACCATTAAAATAGGTAGCAATATTTCAGCTGCCCGCTTTTATCTGCAAGATTATAAGGAGGTGAGAAAATTTCTCCGCACACTTGCTGCTAAAAGCTAATAATAATTTTCTTCATTTAGAGATTGAATACAATAGGGTTCTGGCGCCCAGTAAGAAAGTATCAGTTAGAAGACTTGTCAGATCCTAAAATAACTATACACTTGAC
>NZ_MDFN01000010.1 GCF_001730525.1 Arcticibacter eurypsychrophilus | reverse complement strand
ACTAATCCCGGTTTTACCGGACAACAATAAAAAACTATAATAATTATGCTTTGAATCTATATTATTTCACTATTTGAATCTAATCGGCTTTTTCTTAAGATATTCTTTGATTGGAGATGAAAATGTGAAATTCTACTGGATGAAATAAGTGCTGGATGAACGACTATTTGCTAAAAAAACATGGAATCAGACCTATATATTGCTGATACAAGTGTATTTTAGCAAATAGTTAACCCAGATAAACTTATGTCTCAGATTTTAAACCAGATCCATTTCTTTTTTATTTGCGCAGTAAAGAAAATTATACCCACTGCTTTAATTTTAGCTTCTTTAATTTCAGTTTCCTTTGCCCAAAAAGCAGAAAAGTTTTTTGATAAAAAAGACCTCCTCCTGGTTGGGAGTTACTATTATCCTGAACAATGGCCCGAAGCAAATTGGGAAAGAGATATTAAAAATATGTCAGGCCTTGGTTTTGAATTCACTCATTTTGGTGAGTTTGCCTGGTCTGCAATGGAGCCCGAAGAAGGTAAATATGATTTCGAATGGTTAGATAAGGCCGTTGCCCTGGCAGCAAAATATAAACTTAAAGTGGTACTCTGCACACCCACACCAACACCTCCTGCATGGCTCACTGAAAAACATCCCGATGTTTTAATGGTAAACGCTGAGGGTAGAACTATCCAGCATGGCGCCCGGCAACAGGCCTCCTGGTCTAGCAAAACCTACCGTGCTTACGTAGATAAAATAGTAACCGTGCTGGCTAAACGGTATGGTACTAATAAAGCAGTTTGGGGTTGGCAGATTGATAATGAACCCTCTCACTATGGCACTTCATATGATTATAGTGAAAATGCACAACAGGCTTACCGGGAATGGCTGAAGAATAAATATAAGGATATTGGTACGCTGAATAAGGTATGGGGGAATGCCTTCTGGAGCCAGACCTATAATAATTTTGAACAGATACATATACCAAATGTGTTGGAGCTGGTTGCTCAAGCTAATCCGCATGCCGTATTGGATTTCAAACGCTTCACTGCCGATGAAGCTGCTCATTTTATTCTCCTACAGCAGAATATTTTGCGTAAATATATTCAGCCTGCGCAATGGGTAACTACTAACCTAATGCCAACTTACTCTCCAGTTGATCCGCTTCGAATGAAAGATCTTGATTTTCTTACCTATACAAAATATCTAGCCGAAGGATATGATATGGGCCATGGAGAGCAAGGCTTCCGTATGGGATCAGCAAATAGTATCGGTTTTTCCAATGACTTTTTTAGGCCAATTAACGGGGTGACTGGTGTGATGGAATTACAACCCGGACAAGTAAATTGGGGGTTGTTTAACCCTCAAACCATGCCTGGTACTGTTCGTATGTGGATTTACCATGTGATGGCCGGTGGAAATAAATTTGTATGCAATTACCGCTTTCGTGAGCCTTTATCAGGTGGAGAGCAGTATCACTATGGCATTATGAAAACCGATGGTGTAACAGTGAGCCGCTCTGGAGACGAATATGTAAAGGTAATTAAAGAATTAAAGGACTTACGCAAAGCTTATCAGCCAGAAACGGCAATCCCATCTAGTTTAGTCAAAAGAAAATCGGCAATTTTATATAATCCCGATAGCCGTTGGGAAATGGAATATCAGCCGCAGAGTAATCAATGGGATTATATGGCCCATGTAAACCGGTATTATAAAGCCCTTAAATCTTTGGGTGCCCCTGTAGACGTAATCGATGAAACTAAAGATTTTGCTGCTTACCCCTTTTTGATAGCTCCAGCCTTTCAGCTTTTAGATCATCAACTTGTTTCCAGATGGAAAACCTATGTAGAGAACGGAGGTAATCTGGTTCTAACTTGCCGTACCGGTCAGAAGGACCGTGAGGCTCATCTGTGGGAAGCGCTATTTCAACAGCCTATCCTTGATTTAATCGGAGCTAAAGAAATCTATTTTGATTTGCTTCCAGTGTCTTTAATGGGAAAAATAAATATGGGTCAGACTAACTATGACTGGAATAATTGGGGCGACGTGATTGATCCTATCTCGGAAGCTGATGTTTGGGCCACTTATAGCGATCAGTTTTATAAAGGCAAAGCAGCTGTATTGCACCGAAAATTGGGTAAAGGCACTATTACTTACGTGGGTGCGGATACTGACAATGGACAATTAGAGAAAACAGTCTTACGAAAAATCTTCAATCAAGCAAGCGTACCGACACTCTCCTTACCAGAAGGAGTATTGGTCGAATACAGCAATGGCTTTTGGTATGGATTTAATTATTCTTCTCAAAATCAGGAAATTCCGATTCCCACTAATGCAAAAATATTATTAGGACAAAAAACGATTAAACCGGCCGATGTGGTCATCTGGAAAGAGTAAAAGAAGAGCATGCATTAAAAAAATAATACCTTTACCCCTCGAGGTCAAATTCTTTAATAAATCAAAATGAGCTATTTGTGAATTTCTCATCATTAAATTAATACCTTTACAATATAATCATGGAAGAAAGAAAATATTTAACGACTTGGAAAAAATACATTCCAGTTATTCGTTTACATCTGAAAAAAAGTCTTACTGGAGAACAAAGTTTTAAATTGAACATTACCGATTTTGAATCGGCAGGTGATCGTGGAAAATCAGGATATACATTCAACATAGCTTTAGAAAATGGTAAAGTAACCAATAATATTAGTGGATCAGCAGTAGCACGTGACCTTTTCGAAGCCCTAAAATCTGATGATACAATTAAAGCAATGTTATTGGAAAAAAATGTAAAGATAAGTGTAGGAAAATCATTTTTACTGACGATTAAAACCACTCACATTTCAACTTATAAACCTGTAACTGCTGATTCTTCTAGCGAAGAAGTTTAATAAGTAAAGCTAGTTAAACAATATATACAACAGGACTAATGTATCGTATGCTGGCGCACATGTCCAGTTCTAAACATAAAAGGGGCTGTTTCTTTCAAAGGAACAGCTCCTTTTATGTTTATTATCAAACCCGCTAATCCTTGAAAATATAGTGTAATACTTTGCTATAGAGTTCATCGGGCAAAAAAGGCTTTAATACAATGTCATTTATACCTGCATTTTTTACTTGCTCCCTGATCTCATCCGGCAGGTTTGCTGTGAGTGCAATAATTGGGATAGTCACCCCATTTTCTCTCATCCTTGTTGATGCTTCATATCCGTCCATTACCGGCATATGCAGATCCATTAAAATAAGCTTATGCTTGGCAACATCCAATTTTTTTAACGATTCCAGTCCGTTGATAGCAATGTCAATTGCTGCACCCCATCGCTCCAGATATGCTTTAGCTACCAGCACATTCATTGGATTATCTTCCACGAGTAAAATGCAAATACCTGTAAGTGGTTTATCTTCCTCTTTGGGTAAGATCTTTTTATTTGATTCTTCAGGAGTGATCTTGTTTTTTTCAAAAGCCTGAACGAAATAAAAGGTAGATCCTTTTCCTACTTCACTAATCAGTTGAAGGGAAGAATTTTGTAACTCCAAAATCTTTTTACTAATAGCTAAACCAAGTCCGGTACCACCAAAACCTCTCGATGTAGATGAATCTGCCTGAGTAAATCTTTCGAAGATTAGTTTATGTTTTTCTTCCGAAATGCCTATTCCTGTATCTTTTACCAGGATTTTTAAGGTGACATGGGTTTCAGTTTGTGCTGCTACCTCCATGCTTACTCTTACATACCCGGTTTGTGTAAACTTGATCGCATTATGAACCAGGTTGGAAATTACCTGAGAAGTACGGGTAGGATCACCTAATACGGTGTGCTTTAAATTATCATCCAGATGTAGTTTCAACCCAATCCCTTTGTCTTCAGCCGAGCTTTTTAATCCGGATATAACATTCCGGATAACGGTTAATACATTCATGTCAATATGCTCGAAGGTGATGATACCTGCTTCAATCCGGTTATAATTTAAGATATCATTTACAATAGACAATAAATTATTAGCAGAAAAGAGCATCACATCAAGTTGCTCAATTTGGTCTTTCCTTGGATTGTTTCTCAACAATAGATGGCTCATGCCAATCACAGAGTTTAGTGGTGTCCTTATTTCATGGCTCATATTGCTTAAGAATTCGCTTTTAGCTATTAAACCTTGTTCGGCATCCGCTTTGGCTTTTTTTAATTTAAAGGATACCCGATGAGATAAAACCATGGATTGCATAAAGAAGAAGGCGATATATAAAATGAAATTTAATAGAGGGATAGATGGAATAATTCCCCAGAAATTTAATAAAGAAATCTGGAACAGAGGGAATATTGCGAATGTACTTAATAAGGCGTATAAAGAGCCTGGTCTTTTATTCTTGTAAGCCTTTGTGAAGACATAGGGGAAATACAGCAGATAAAATAACACCAAAATTAAAAAAGGGTTCAGTAATCTGCTAAAGTATACTGGAGCTAAGCTAACTACCAGAAAAATATAGATTAGACAAATTGCACCCAAAATGTTGATAAACTTCTTGTCAACATCTTTTGGATATAGATTTTGAATATAGATCCCAAAAATACCTATACTCATTATCAAAGTAATATACTCTAAACGTAAGGATGTGTACCAATTCAGATTAGGTAATATCGTATGTAAAACACTGTTGTCTACACCAATGATCCGGTAGCTAAATACAGTGCAATATAAAGAAAATAGTAAAATAGCCTTGTCTCTGTTGCCCGTTATATACAAGCCAAAGAAGAAAAGTCCACCCATTATAAGGCAGCCTGTCAATAATAAGTCAATCGCTTCATATTGATCTCTTTTCAGTTTAACAATGCTCTTTTTACCGATTACTATAGACTTGCTGATGCCACCTTTGTTATGCGCAAAATTTGCTATTTGCAATACCAGGTTTAATGTATCCCCGGAGTCAGTAATGTCAACCGGTATGTATGCCCAAAATGGGACCGCATCCTTTGCTGATGTACTTAGCCTGCCGGCTGAGGCTACCTGTTTGCCATTTATGAATAAACGATAGGAGGAATATAAATTCGGTACTGCAATTCGGAAAGGTTCTGTTGATTGAGGTAATAAAACAGTCAGTTTATAAGTAGCATAACCGAAAGATGGTAGCACCTTTCCTTTCAATATATATCCGTCCCACCTAAAAGGGAAATGGATCATGTCTGCTTTACTAAACACAGAATCCTTTGGACTCAATAATTGGTGCCAGTAAAAAGCCCATTCTCCATCAAGAGCAATTTCCTTAGTAAATGATTGTCCGCGTAAATCGATGACGCCATTGGTAGCGGTTGGTACATCTGCATGATGCGGAACGCATCCAAAATTGAAACAACAGCAATAGAGTAGCAATAAAAGTATAAAAGCAGGTTTTTTAACTTTCATTAGAAAGAGTAGTAAGCGTTAAAATTGTGAACCGATGAGAGCGATTGATAATTTGTGTGTGTAAAAATGTTCGGCTGAAGGTATAAAAAAAAATATTAATATCAAGACCTTCATCTTAAAAGTATTGAGGACATTTACCAGGACGATTTAATTAATTAAAATGACTAATAACCGAAGGAAATTTTTAATAAATCTATTTCAATTTAGTGCTGTAGCCGCATTTACTCCCCAATTGCTTAGTGCAAAAAATAGTGATAAGCCTACTTTAAAACCAGTAAGGGGAGGTTTTACCTTTTTGTTCCAGGGCGATTCTATAACAGATGGGGGAAGAGGACGTAATAAAGACTGGAACCATGTCATGGGTCAAGATTATGCTTACTTAATTTCCAGTCGCTTGTGGTATGATCATCCAAAAAAGAATTTCAACTTTTTAAACCGGGGGATTAGCGGTAACAAAGTAACCGATCTTGCAGCCCGCTGGAAAGAAGATACACTTGATCTGAAGCCAGATTTACTCAGTATCCTAATAGGAGTTAATGATGTTGATGCATTTATGAAAGGAGATCAAAACTACAGTACAGAGCAATATGAAAAAGGATACCGGTACTTATTAGATCAAACCAAATTAACTTTTCCCGATATTCAATTTGTGCTTTGTGAACCCTTTTATCTAACGGTACCCAATAAAAAACAGGATAATCCTGAATTGTACTCTACTGAGTTTGAAAAACGACGTCAGATAGTAAGGCGCTTAAGCCTGGAATATAATGCCATCTTTGTCGAATTTCAACATGCGTTTAATCAGGCACTACACCAGGCACCGGCAGAGTACTGGATCTGGGATAGCATTCATCCTATGCCGGCAGGACATGAATTGATGGCAAGAGAATGGATTCGCCAGGTGAATAAAGCTATTAATATTCCAATCCGTTGTTGATATAATAGTTAGGTTAGCATCATTATAAACAAATTATTAGTTAGCCAGTGTTCCATTTCCGAATAAAAATAATGTGTACTACATTATAAAATGGTGAGAATTATTACTCAATTAATACCATATTGATACACAAAGCTAATACAGATGAAACTTTTATAAAAAACCTTAACAAAAAACGCATTATTTTTAAATCGAACAAATAATATAGTGGTGTAGAGGTTAATCAGGAGTATGAAAAAAAGAAGCTATGTATTTATCCATTGTACGGATTCTTCGGGATGTATATGTTATTGGTATAATTTAATTGAAGAGTCAATAACTGATCCTGCTTTGGGAATTCCATTAATCATTAAGGATATTGAAGAGGGCCTGGCGGAGGTTCATACAATGAAACGGAAAGCCAAGGAAACGATTTTATCAGTTAACTGTAAGAAAAATTATAAATATCATTTAAACATGGCATTTTGTAACCTAACCAAGCATCATAATTGAAATAAGCCATGTCTTAATTTAAATCAAATAATTAATTAGTCAAAAACCTTAATATTTCATACGAACATTATCATAATGATAAGCAAAAAAAAAATCTTGTTAAAAATCAAAAATCTTTTTAAAAATAATTTTAGCAATTATTGCTCAGCAGTTTAGCAAATTTATTGCCAGTAATTTCAACAGAATTGCTGTTTTTTTGCTGCTTAGTCAGAACCTGTCACTCTCAAATTTACGGTTCTTAAACTATTATTAGTCACGCCTTAATACCTCTTAATTGATGAATTTATTCAATTAATTAAGAGATAATATTGCTCGCTTCGAGGAAATATTTTCACTGACCTAAAATAAGAACATTTTCTTGTATTTAGGTCAGATGGGAGATTTTTATGCCGTGCCAAAAAAACTAAAAATGAAAAATATTCGTAACCCATTGATCTTCTTTTAAGTAGAAGGATACAATTTAAAAGTTCAAAAGAATTTCATTCGTACAAATCACTTAAAATGAAAAGATTTATTTTTATAGTTTCAATGTTCGCTATAATAAGCAGTTGCAAACAAGATGCTGATCTTCAATCAGCATCTACTAATCCAATATCTGCAGAGACGGTTTCTGCAATATCGAATGTGAAGAGTTTAGGTATAACTAACGATGGAAAAATCGATCAACAGTCTAAAATTCAGGCTATTATTGGTAGTAATAAAACGTTGTTTTTCCCAAAAGGAACTTATCTGATCAGTAAGTCACTTGACATCAAAAACATTACAAATTTTAAAATTTATGGTGAAGCAGGAACTATATTTGTTTCTCCAACCAATAAAATAATTACACTTTTAGGTAATGCTTACAATATTGAAATTTCCGCTATTACATTCAAATCTACCCGGGTAAGCACTGTAAATGATGCAGAAGGATTAATTTTTATCGCTGCCTTTGGAGCTAATGATTTAATGGATGGCATTAACATTAATAAATGTACATTCACTAATCCACAATCACAGGGAAACGGGATTAAATTAGTGAGTGAAGGTACTAGATCCATGGTAAAATATATATCTGTTGCCAATAACCGCTTTGAAAGTATCGGACGTATGGCTATAGAATTTCAAAATCATGCCAATCAGGATGTAGCTCGATTTAAAGATTTCTATATCCATGATAACTACTTCTTTGATATAGGAACCATACAATCCGGTCCTGCACCATCTTGCGTATCCGTAAGTGGATATTCAACAAATGGACAAATCAATAACAATGAGTTCTATAACATGAGGATGAAAGATTCCCCTTTCATCTATTATGGAATTGAAAACGCAGGTACTATAGGATTGGAAACTAATAATAATTACTTTCACTCAGATACTTATGGATTCACTGGAATATTAGGTTCAGCAAAAACAAAATCAAATTGGACCATTAGTAATAACGTTTTTGAACTAACAGGATCTACTACTGATAAAAACAAAATCAGAGGGATTGAAATCAATGATGCAATCAATTTTACTATTACCAATAATAAGATTACAACGGATGGAATGGCTATGATGCTTGTAAATTGCAGATCAGGAAACATTACCGGTAATACAGGTAAGGTAAAAGTCGGAAATGCATTCTATGCAAGAGCTGGAAGTATCAAAAATATCATCACTAAAAATACTTTTAATACTAGCTTAGGACCCGACAATGGTGTAGTGCTTTTTGATGGATCAACAACCAATAGCAATAGTGCAACATCAAATACGCTGATAGGAACAGATAATAAAGTAGGTAAGTATGTTAATGTGAACGGAGCTTATAATAATTACAAATAAGTTCTCCTTATTAAAAACTATAAACCAAAATCAAGCTGGCTGTTTATCAGGCCATCTTGATTTTGGTTTTTAACGTAAAATATTCTTGTTGGAAAAAAGGATGAATCTTTCAGGTGTATAATAAAGATCATATCCTTGTAAAAATTTAGTGCACTGACCTTTTATCAAGGGATTTTGAGCCCTATCAAAAATTTTTATCACGAAACCCTATATCTTTTATCATGGACACCTATACCTTTTTAAACCAAACCCTTTCTTTGGAAATAATAGCTGGGGTTATTTGATTTGGTTTAATCTTTTTGCTTATTGGAAGAGTTTGTTTATTTATTTTAGTAATGAGTTTTAACATTAGGAGATTGCCTTTATAAAACATCTCTTTGATTTTCTTTTCTCTGCCAGGATAATTGGATGGTTGTGTATTGACCTCTTTTATAGGATATTCTGATGGTTTCTCGGATTGAAAAGCTCCGATGATCGCGCAGGGACTGAACTCTTTGCTGTTAAGCAGGATGCTTTCATTGGTTTGACTGATGGAGGAGTAGAGCATCAGCGACATGCTTACTAATGCCAAACAATCTTCTGGAACTGTTTCCGTGAAGGTGATGATCTGTTCTTCTGTGTTTTGATAACCTTCCAGATTGAGATCTTTTACTCCCAGGTTTTCATAATACTCTTCCCTGAAGTTAAAAGCAACCAGCATCAACCTTATGCGGTATTTCATATAAGCTCCGCTTTGGTTTTTGGGCCTTTTAATTCCTGTTTTGGTGTTTAAGGGACCAAGGGTAACACTTACTTGTCCGTTTGAACTTTTACTGACTTCATGGCTCATCTGCAAAACTTCAGTCAGTTTGCTGTTGGCATTGAAGTCCAAACCATCAAGTTGAGAAAGGTCCCCATCATGCAAATCCCTTTTCCCTTTATCCCCGCTTACATTGTTTAATATTGACCGGTACACCAGTTGCGTGCTCCTATAAGCTGCTGTCCCATCTTTGAAAAAATAAGCCGGTTCAAATGCCTTCCTTATCACTGCTGCAGCTGAACTCGAAAGCCCAAACTCAGTAGCGCTCCTGATCGTTTTTGCAGTTTGTTTAAATGCCTTTGCTTTACCCTGGATGATGTTTTTTCCCCGGTAAGCACGGTAGATCACTGAACCTGCGGTTCCATGAATCATTCCTTTATGATCTATAGTTGCCATATTATTATGTTATTTGCATAAAGTAATCGATTAAGATTCTTAAGATCGAAATAAATGCTAAAATTTCTCAAATCTTCCATGAAACGGTATGGTTTTTCCTAAACGGGTACCCTGTTTCAATTTTAAGTATTCTAAGGTAAGCTCAGCTCTGGTAATTGATCAGATTAAAGGAACCAGTTGATCTCTTTTGAAAGGCATTCTGATTTCAATAAATCAAAATTTCAAATTATAATAAAACAGGATAACAACTGAAATGAATGTAATTTAAGTCAAAAACGAACTCATAAAATTCCGTTGTAAGTCCGACATAAACTATTCAATACCGGACTCATTCTGGATACTTATTGCATTCATATTAGCAGGTTTAATTAAGAGATAACCTCAAAAAATATTTTTTAGTTTTTTCTATACTCTGGTTCTTTTACTATACTTGTGCGTCAAATTGTAGCTAAAAATGTCCATGATTTGATGCATTCCAACTGAACCCACAAACCTAGTATTGAACCTTATAACCAATGGCCAGACAAGATATTCTATGGAAAGGCTTGCTCGAAGATATTTTCGAGGACTTCCTCTCCTTTCTTTACCCAGTTGTATGGACAATACTTGATAAGGACAAGGGCTTTAAATTTCTGGACAAAGAATTAGAACAGGTATTTTCATCAACAGAAGATCCGCTCTATCCTCAGCAGGTTGATAAGTTAATCCAGGTTTATACGCTTGAGGGTACAGAGGAATGGATCTTGGTTCATATTGAGGTACAAGATCAGTATAGCCTGATTTTTAGCGAAAGAATGTACATGTACCAATACCGTATTTTCGATAAATACCGGAAAAAGATTACCGCATTTGCAATTTTCACAGAGGCAGTCACCAAGGATCGCTCCAATACCTATCATACAGATTTTATGGGCACAAGTCTGAGTTATGTTTTTAATACCTATAAGATTGCCCTGCAGGATGATGCTGAATTATTGACTAGCAAAAATGTGTTTGCCCTTGTGGTACTGACTGCTAAAAGGTCGCTTTCTGTTAAGAAAATAAAGGATATAGAAGAGCGGGACAAACACCTGTTACAAATCAAGATTGAACTGGCAAAGTTATTGCTTTACAGGGATGTAAAGAAAGAACGGATACGTTTATTGATTAATTTTTTAAGACATTATATACACTTTGAAAATCCTGAAACAAGTGTTATCTTTGAGAAAGAGCTTGCTGGTTTAACGAATAAAAACACAACTATGGGACTTGAAGAACAGTTACTGGATCTGGCCGAAAAAAAAGGAATAGCAAAAGGAATAGAAAAGGGCATAGAAAAGGGGATAGAAGAAGGAATAGAAAAGGGCCGTGTTGAAGAAAAGGCTGAGTTTACCAAAAACTTAATCAATCTAACAGATTTGAGCGTATCAAAAATTGCTAGCTTAGTTGGGGTTACGGAAGACTTTGTAAAAAACCTAAGAGATACACTGAAAAGTAAGTAGATTTTTCATACCGGTCTAGTAGCAGTGCCTAAGTACATTATCAAATTTTTCCTATATCCTAATAGCTAATATTAGTATATAGGGAGGCTCCATTATATATCTAAATTAAAGAGCAATCAACTATCTTGTTGTTTCAACCCATTGTCATAAGCATAAAGGATTTATAGCTCTGTAATCGAATTACACATAGGTAAGTTCTTGCCTTGCTGAGTACAATTATCTTGATCGGAAATATAAAGATGTTCTCAGTTTGTCTTGACAGGAAATAAAGAATTCAAAAAAGTTGAATACTTGTAACCATTCAGGTATAGCAAAGCTGAAAACACTCAGGGCTATCAAGTTATAAACAAAGGACAGGTTGAGTTGCAAATTTTCAGGCCTAAATGCACAATAGGTTGATAAAAGGGCAGTTAAATAGGTATATCCAGCTACATCCCGCCCGGAACTGCTGTTCAAGTGAAAATATAAAATTGAAGTTAATAACAAAAAAGTCAAATAGAAATTCGTCAGACCAAACCAAAGTACAGCGATGCAAACAGCCGAAGTTTCAACGCCCACCCCCACTTGCAGTAATACCAATGTTATCTGCTGCCGTGTTTCTCGTTCAAGACAGTGTCATGTCAAATTAGCTTTGAACTTCTACATTAACGGACAGTTTATTATTTAATTTCTACAGCAACGATTTCATTCCCATATAAGTCAAGGCAGTGGAAAAATTTATATTCTGGTGTCAAGACAGGTGCAACTTTAATTTTCACATTATTGTCTTTGAGTTTTTTAAAAAGCTCTTCCAATGAAGTAGTGTATATAACCATAGTAGGTTGCCCACTTGTCTGATTGCCAATCCGTTCTTTTTGCTCTTTAGTATCAGCTTTTAAAAACCAAATGCCTAAAGTGTCTAAAGGGTCACTCCCCATGTGTAGAAATCTTTGTCCAGCATCAGTTGTTACATCAAACATTTTTTTGAAGCCAAAATTCTTTTCATAAAAACTAGCTGCTTCTTCATAGTCCTCAATGAGTAGGATAATTCTTCCGAGATAATTTTTCATTTTTTTATTTTTGTATTTCTAAATTTATTATTGTGATTGATAGTTATTTTTTACCGCTGCTTTTAAAAATTGAAATGCTTTTATGTCATTTGGTTTGACCCAATTATATCCTATACTTTTCCATTGTTCTCGTATTGATTAAGTCTAATATAAGAGATATATTCATTGCCGCAAACAACAAAGTCCTTCCAAAATCAATAGCGTCCCAAAAGTTGTAAAAAGAGAAAGGAAAAGTTTTAACACAAAGTTACCTTTGTGGTGCACAAAAACAATCCTCCTTTCCCCATGATAAACATAACATTATTTTCACCGATTATATCAAAGTTAGACCGTTCAAAGTTCAATAAGCTTTCTTTAGCCAAAGGAACAGACAAGCACAATAAAGGGTATAAAAGCTAGTTTCAGGTTTTCGTTCCCTGGATAGTGCTGACGGCTTTGCTATCATACGATCTGTGATGGACACCACCATTAAATCAGGTAATGATGTCTTTTATGCCCTAAAATTAATTGCTAACTTCAGTCCTGAATAGTTACGAATATTATATTATAGATTTGGTAGATGATATATATTCAATAATATCAACAGTCTTTACCTTTTTTGAAATCAGATTAGCCTAATGATGAAACCTTTATTCTGTTTAAGTGCGACTAAAGAGATCCTTATATTAATTTTGTTATTTCTTTCTAATCCTGTCTGGTCACAATTTAATTTTGATCAGTCATTAGCCCGTCTAAATAAGAATATAGCAAGAAAGAATCAATATGATGATCAAAAATTGGCCCGTATTACTAGCTTGGAGAAATCTTTGAAAAGCAGGTCAAATCAAAATCTTGTTAGCAAATATGCTATATATTCAAAGCTTTATGATGAGTACAAATCTTTCAATTATGATAAAGCCTTTTTCTATGCGCACCGGATGCAGGAGTCTGGACAAAAGCTAAACGATCCGGTTAAAATGGCTACCGGAAAGATAAAATTGGGTTTCGTTTTACTATCCGCAGGGATGTTTAAGGAAACTTTTGATTCATTAAAAACGGTTCAGGTGGGCATACTGCCGGATAGTACTAAAAAGGATTTTTACTATTTAAATGCACATACCTATTATGATTTAGCAGATTTTGATAAGGACAAATTTTATACACCGTTATATAATAGAAAAGCGGAGACTTATATTGATTCAGCCCTGGCTTTATCTAATCCGAAATCTTATGATTACCAGTATAATAGTGGCTTGAAATTGATAAAAGGTGGTAAAAATGAACAGGGAGCTGTTTATCTTAAAAATTTAATAAACCACTATCCTCTGAATGATCATCAGGTTGCGGTGACTTACTCTACGCTGAGTGATATTTACATACGGAAAAATGATCCGGATAAGGCGATAGACTTATTGCTTCAAGCTGCTGAGGCTGACATCAGTTACTCTACAAAAGAAGCAGCTGCAATGCTCAACCTCGCTATGCTTTTGTACCAAAAGGGGGATATCAAAAATGCCTATGCGTTTATAAATCAAGCCATGAAGGATGCAACTTATTATGGTGCAAGGCATAGAAAGGTCCAGGTAAGTAATGCCTTAATTGTTATTGCTGGGGGAAAAGTAAATTCTGTAGAGCAAGAGAGTAGAAATCTGATCATCTTCGTCGTACTTCTTACCTTACTCGTGGTTGTGGTTATCCTTTTTGTAATCATCATTTCAAGGCAACTGGAAAGATTAAAGAAAGCGGACAAAATTATTCTGGAAACAAACAAATCGCTTCAGGATACGATACATCAGCTAACAGAAGCAGAAAAGATTAAAGAGCAATATATTGGGTATTTTTTTAATCTCATTTCGGAATACATTACCAAGCTAGATAAGTTTAAAAAGTCTGTAAGTAATAAACTAGTAACTAAAAAGTTCGATGACATCCAAAAGCTCGTTAGTAATATTAACCTGAAAGATGAAAGAGATGAACTCTTTTTAAATTTCGATAAAGCCTTCCTGACTCTATTCCCAAATTTCGTAGAAACATATAATTCCTTCTTTGAGCCCGAGCATCAGGTAACGCTCAGGGCAGGCCAGCTGATGAATACCGACATGCGGATCTTTGCTTTAATCAGGCTTGGAATTACTGAAAACGAAAAAATTTCTTCCATATTGGAGTACTCTATGAACACGATCTACAATTACAAAGCACGAATTAAAAATAAATCTAAGATAGCTAACGAAGATTTTGAAAAAGCCATCCTTTCCATAAAGGCTGTATAGGTTATTTTACTTCTTTTAGGTTTATATTTTATAGGTCTGAATGTTTTGTAAAATATTGTTATACAGATTGTTGTGTGTAATTATTTGAGATTCTATCTATATTCTTAGTAGGGGGTATTGCGAAGTTATCATTTAAGTTATTCCTTTGATTTGCATTTGTGATTTGTTCAAATGTATGTCCAACTACCAATTATAAACTAAGAGAATAACCATTATGACCAAAAAATCAGTAGATAGAGCATGGCTCTGTTGTTTATTTCTTCTGTTTTCTTATGTATCTAATGCACAGGAAACAAGGATTAGAGGGAAAGTAACAGATTCCCAAAATCAACCACTTCCAGGTGTAAATATCCAAGTGAAAGGGACCTCAACAGGACAGGCTTCAGATAATAATGGAAATTACACCGTAGCAGTAAATAAAGTCAATGATGTATTGATATTCTCCATGATTGGTTTTACAACCAGGGAGGTCAATGCTTCACAGGGGCCCGTAATCAATGTGCGGTTGCAGGAAGATACCAGGCAATTAGATGAAGTGGTCGTCGTGGGCTATGGTACACAAAGAAGGAGAGACCTTACCGGCTCCGTTTCTTCGGTAAAGGGAGGCGTGTTTAGCAGTCAGCCAATCACGAATGCGGTTGAGGCTTTACAAGGTAGGGTAGCCGGTATCAATGTTGTAAAAAGCTCTGGTGCGCCGGATGCATCTCCTTCCATAGTCATCAGAGGTCTGTCGTCCTTAAATCAACCGAATCCAATGTATATCGTTGACGGAATCCGGATGGGGGATATCTCTAATTTAAATGTCCAGGATATTGAATCGATGGATGTGCTGAAGGATGCAGCGGCAGCTTCAATTTATGGTGCAGCAGCAGCAGGAGGGGTTATTTTGGTAACCACGAAAAAAGGAACAACTACAACTCCGCAGTTTAATTATAACTATCGTTTTGGCAAAACTACAGCAAAGGTGGGAAGTTTGCTTAATAAGGACGATTACATTCGTTTACAGAATATTATTAACCCAGGGAGGTTTACTAATGCGGACCGATTGGATACGCTTGCGAATACAGACTGGATAGATGAAATATTCAATGATGCTTCTGAACAGAATCATAACCTTTCTTTCAGCGGATCTGCTCCAATTGTCAATTACCTGATATCGGGTTTTTACAATAAACAGGAGGGGGTTGCCCGTAAGAACTTCTCTAATATTGGAGGCGCCCGAATCAATACTAATTTTAAAATAGGCGACTGGCTGAAATTCGGGGAACAAGTATCGGTATCCAGAAGAAGCACTTCTAATCCACAAAACGTTGGTGTCGAAGCCCAATTGCATAATGCTCCTTTTAGAACCCTTCCCATTGTGCCTCTGTTCAATGCGAATGGAAAATATGGTACTTTGCCGACAGGATACCCTGGCCTTGCATTTTCAGGGACACATCCGGTTGGTGCTATTGATAATGCAAACGTAGAAGATTTTAGAAATAACTTTCAATCAAATTTATATGCTGAGATAAAGCTCCCGTTACACTTGTCTTTTAGAAGCAATTTAGGCTATTCGTTCTACAATCAAAAACAGAATTATTTTCAAAATGCCTTTTCGATTGGAGGGGTAGGGATAGGAAATAATTCATTGAATAAACTCTCGGTGGAGAGTCAGTCCTTATTGACTAACTATATTTTAACCTTCAACCAGTCGTTTAATAACCATAATCTGAATGTGATAGGAGGATACGAACAGATTACCAGTAAATTTAATAACATCAATGTAACAGCAAGCAGTGTTTCAGCGGATGCTGCCGAACAATATTCTTTCATTCCGACTGCAAGCACCACTTATTTTTATACCGGCCAAAAAGATGACAATGGCTTAGTTAAATCGCTTTTTGCTCGTTTAAATTATAACTATAACAGTAGATATTATCTTTCTGGCTCTGTCAGGCAGGATGCTAACTTCACTGTTTTTGGTCCCAACAAACAAAGGGGTGTATTTCCGGCAGTATCGGCAGCTTGGAATATTTCTGAGGAACCATTTTTGAAATCAATACTACCGGCAGTAAATAATCTGAAGATCAGAGCAAGTTACGGTGAATTGGGAAATAGCAATATTACAGCCTACTCATTCCTTTCTGTTTACCAGCCATTTGCAAGTTTTGGAAATGGTAGTGCAGGAGGTGCCAACTTTTCACCAAACGGAACTATCATACCAGGAACCACATACAGTGCTATTCCAAATTCGGATCTGCATTGGGAAACTGTTAAAGAATCTAACCTGGGTTTAGATGGTGAATTCTTTAGTAGTAAACTCTACTTCTCTGCAGATTACTATAATAAGGTGACGGACGATATGCTCTATGCCTTACCTATGGCACCTAGTGCTGGAATATCCGGTGCTTATTTAACCAATATAGGTTCTGTAAGTAATAAGGGAGTAGAGCTTATGGTAGGTTACCGGTCAAAAGTAAGTAAACTCGGTTTTGATATTAATTTTACAGGGGCCCGCAATAAGAATGAAGTAACAAAACTTTCAACTCAAACTACCTCTGAACTAAATGACGGGTACAACTATTATAATAATGGAGATGTGGCCTTTCAGATTATGCCTAACCAGACGATTACGGTAACCCGAAAAGGATTACCCTTTGGTTCATTTTACGGATATAAATCGTTAGGGGTCTTTCAAACGGATGCTGAAGCTTCCAGTCAGTTAGTTGGAGGTATTGCTGCACATGCGGGAGATCTTCATTTCGAAGATATAAATAATGATGGTACCATCAATGATCAGGATCGGCAGGTCATCGGTAATCCAAATCCTAAATTAGTATATGGAGCAAATATCCGTTTAAACTTTAAAGGATTTGATGCAGCACTGTTATTTAGCGGAGTAGCTGGAGTAGATCTTTTCAATGGGGTGAAGGCGTATGAAATGCGTCCGTTTTCTGATGGCAATACCTCACCTAGAGTGTGGGGCGCCTCTTTTTTAAGTGGGAATGAACTTACCAGTCAGCCAAGATTAGGGGTAGTGAACCCAGATGGCTCCTTTCAATTAGATCCAAATGGAAATTATTCTACTGTGAACAGTTACTTTGTTGAAAAGGGCGATTACCTGAAACTTAAGAATCTTCAGATTGGCTATACCTTTTCCAGCACCCTGCTAACTAAAGTAAAAATGCGAAGTGCACGAATATTTGTAATGGGCAACAACTTATTTACCATTACAAAGTATAGTGGATTGGATCCTGAATTAGGAGCGTCTTTTTCGCCATCAGGTTACTCCGGTGTAACGGCCAGAGGTATAGATGTAGTGAGCCAATATCCTCAAACACGCATTTATTCTGTTGGTATTGATGTAAATTTCTAACACAACCTAAAAATTAATAAGATGTATAAAAAGATATATATAATACTCCTGGTGCTGGTTTGTATAGGGGGATGTAAAAAGGATCCTGATTTAGTAGTACCTACAGACAAGCTCTCAACTTCATCTTTTCCGACGACACTTGCGGATTTAAATGCGATTTTGAACCCCGCATATGGAAACTTAAAAAGTGTGGGTCTATATGGCTTTAACCTGATGCCTAAAGCTTTAGAAAATGCGGTACATGCAGGGGATGCGAACTACAATGGTGATCAGGCCTGGAATGAAATGACTGCAAATAACCTGAGCGTTACAAATAGTAGATCTCAGGATGCATGGACTGCATTATATGCCGGAGTGACTACCTGCAACGTAACACTTGAAGCTGCAGACTTCTTTGAAGCAAATTCTGCTACAGCAGCGCAAAAGACGGATATAGATGCGATACGTGGACAAGCCAAATTCATGCGTGCTTTCTACTACTTTCAGTTAGAAACCTTATTTGGGGAAGCCTATTTGAAAGCCGGTGGAGCTAATGATGCTAAAATGGGAGTTCCTTTGTATACTGAGGTGCCTAAGAACTTGGAAGCTACACAACAAGGGCGTGCATCTGCACGTGATGTTTGGAATTTCATTATTAGTGATCTGCAAGAATCGGCTGTCTTACTCCAAAATACAGTTTGGCCGGCAACTGAGATTGGAAGAGTGACAAAATGGTCGGCTAAAGCACTGCTTGGAAAAGCGTATGTATTTACAGAGGATTGGGCTAATGCAAAAACAACTTTACTGGATGTCATAAATAACAGTGGCAAAACCTTAATGCCTTTTGCGAAATATAAAGACGCTTTCAACGGAAATACAGCGAATGAATTTAACGAAGAGTCCTTGTTTGAATTAAACGTGGATGCGAATAATAACGGTAATTATGGTCCATGGGGAGGTAATCCGAACGCCTCAACATTAAATGGAGTGATTTGGTCGCCTTATATATTGAGTGAAACGGGTACAGAAACGGGTTCCAGACCATTAGGTTATGGTGGTAATCTTGGTGTGCATGATAAAAACGTAACTCGTTTTGGTTACCCATTAGGGTATTATACGCTTGTGGCAAATCCGGCTTACAACAGTCAGTTGCCGGCAAGTCCGGATAATCCCGTACAAATTATGAACCCTGTTTACCGGGCTCAGGCAGAAGCGGTACGTGCGAATAAAACTGCCGATCCTAGATTGTATGTGAACCTGGTGCAACCCTGGATTGATGTGCTGAATATTGATTGGAATGGTGGAGCAAGAAAGAATGTTCCTGTTTCCAAGCCTGATTATTTAGCAGGAGAACCGAATACTTATGGTTGGGGATTCCGGAAATATGCAGCTATTGATTACCACATCAATAACGTGAACTATGACAAGTGGAATTGGTATTTTCTCCGTATGGCTGATGTCTATCTTTTATATGCGGAAGCTAATATTGGTGCGGGTGATGCAGCAACAGGACTTGAATTTATAAATAAGGTTAGGCGCAGAGCTTACGATTTGCCAATCAATACCGCATCGGCAAGGGATTACACCTCTCTAACAGCCGCTACTCCGGCTATTAATGATCCGGTGCTTGGAGCAAATCCGCTTCGCTATGAACGCTGGGCTGAGTTTTTCCATGAAGGTCTGTGGTGGTTTGATATCTGCCGTTGGCACTTAGGTCCTCAGGAAGCAGCATTCTATGGAAAAGCCAGAAATTTGTCTACTCCTTTAACTTTTAATGAGTCTAAAAGTTACTCCTGGCCAATTCCTTTAACAGAGTTTAATGCCAATGAAAAGATTGCTGGTCAGCAAAATTCAGGATACTAGAAATAAGAAAGAGCAGGGACATCTGAATGTTTCCTGCTCTTGTTTCAAACTAACAATCAGTATGCAATGAGGAGTTTAAGCTTACGTTTTTTTTATGTTTTGTGTTTGTTGTATAGTAACTTCTTATTTGGACAAGACTCTTTAAAAAACTTATCCGAATTGAGTTTGCCGATAACTTCTGAAAAGTTGGTTATTGCACATTGTATGACCAACATTATCCGCTATAAAGGGCACCCTTTAGAAGATAGCAGTAATCCGGATTATTATAAATCAACAGGCAACAGTTCAGCGCCTTTAGGCGGATTGACACAGGTAAAAGTAATGGTTGATAGCTTGATGGCAAATGCATCGCTTGATGAGTCTGTGGAGTTTGAAATGCGTGCTGCATTGCGATCTGGTATTGATGGCTTCCAGTTTTACTATACTTTAGGTGGTACTAACGACGATGCCATCATTCTGGCTTATTTTAGGGTAGCTCAAAAAAAGAATATTAAGTTCAAATTTACTTTCTGCATATCGCATCCTAAAGGTAAAACTGAGGCATTAAAAATTGGGGAATTTGCGTTTAGAATGAATCATATTCTTGATGTGGCAGGGAGGAGTAATCCCCATTGGCTCCGTACTCCAGACGGCAGGCTGATCATCTACCTTTGGGATGGAGAGTCACTTGCAGATATCCCTTCTGGCGAAAAGCGCTTACCTGATCAGTTTTACATGGCCAGAGCGTATAAGCGACTTGCAGATGCTGTACATGAGCGTTTTGCTTGCGTATTTACTATCAACAAACAGATCAGTAAAAAGGAGTTGAATTACTTTTTGGATTATTTTCCAGCTACATGGGTCTGGACGCTTCCCTTTTCCGGTAAGAACTATATCGGTTATATGATCGCTGCTGAATGTAAACGGAGACAACGGACTTTCACTGCTTCTGTATTCAATGACTTTTATACGTCAAAGCTTCTAAAAAAGGGAACATGGGATATGTATCACCATGTAGAAGATGCCGTACAGGCGGGTATTGAAAATGTAGAACGAAAGTATATTACTACGGGATTGTCCTATAACTTTAGAAAGTTAATGGAGTTTGGGATTGAACAGGATGCTTCTCTATTTAATATGATTACCTGGAATGATTATCCTGAAGGGCATCACCTTGCACCTGAAGTGAATCATAATGAGGGTTTTTCTATTTTGCTCAATTATTATAAAAGCCTCTGGAAGGGCATGGCTTCACCTTATGAAAATAGAGATGTGGCTATTGTTTTTTTTAAAAAGTACAATCATTTGATACAACCAAAGCCTTTCAATATTCCAGTGGTCCCTTTTCAGCAAGAAGTCATACCAGCGGAATGGGAAGATTCGATAGAAGTGTTAACGTTGCTTAAAGGTCCTGCGGAAATCAGCTTGAATGGTCAGTTGAAAAAGGGGAAGAGTGGATTATCGGTTTTTAGATTTCCAATGAAAACCGGCAACGTGAAAGTAAGCGTATTAAGGGACCACCATTCGGTGCTTCAGTTTTTAACTCCTGAGGGGATCACCGATAAGCCTTATCGGTCTGACCGCATTACGTACACCTACAGCAGTGAATTCAAGACTTTCTATATGGATCTTTATAAAGGCTTTAAGCCCCTATATTCTTCGGAGTATAATCTTGATTTTTACGAGGAAAACAAATGAAACTAATTTTAAAAGAACGGATTAAAAACTCCATTTAATGAAGAAACTACTTATTTTTTTATGGATCGTTACCGTTTCCGGTAATGTGGTTGCGCAGCAAAATAAAATGGTTGAGGCCAGCATGAATAAGGTAAAACTTAAATTCATGCTCGATCAGGAAGGAAGGGCATGTTATGCAGTTTCGTTCTCTGGTAAAGCGGTTGTTGAGAAATCGCTTCTCGGTATTGATCTCTTGAATGATCCAGCTTTTGATCAGCAGTTAGAAATTATCAAGACGGAAACCACACAGGTAAATGAGCTGTGGCATCCAGTTTGGGGAGAGGTGAGCAGCATCAGAAATAAATATGAGCAGCTGGTAGTTCAACTGAGACAAAAGAATAGTCCGAACCGCTTAATGAATATCATTTTCCGTGTATTCGAAGATGGTCTGGCTTTCAGGTATGAATTTCCCAAACAGCCTGGTTTGAAATACTTTATTGTAAGTAATGAACGGACTGAATTTCACCTGACTGGTAATCATAAAGCATTCTGGATTCCTGCTGATTACGACACAAATGAATATAAGTATACGACCAGTAAATTAAGTGAAGTGGACTCCTGGAAAGTAACTAAAGCGGCAACTGATATTGCGGTTAGAGTGGCACCAGATCAGCAGGGAGTACAAACTCCAATGATGATGAAATCGGTAGATGGTCTTTATATTAATATTCATGAAGCGGCACTTCAGGATTATTCTGCTATGCAGTTACATGTGGATAAGAATACGTATAATCTGACTGTACGTCTGGTGCCTGATGCGGTAGGCAATATGGCGTATTTGTATGCACCTTGTAAAACGCCATGGCGCACCATTCTGGTCAGTGATCATGCTGCCGATTTGTTAGCCTCTAAAACCATATTGAATTTAAATGAGCCCTCTGTTATCGAAAATACCAGTTGGATTAAGCCGATGAAATTTGTGGGTGTTTGGTGGGAAATGCAAACGGGAAAGAGCACCTGGAGTTATGCGAACCGGTCAGATACTTTAAATGCTCAAGGTCAGCTGATACCAAATGGAACACATGGCGCAAATACGGCAAATGTTAAACGCTATATCGATTTCGCTGCTACTCATGGTGTGCAAGGGGTTTTAGTGGAGGGATGGAATGTAGGCTGGGAAGATTGGTTTGGTAATTGGAAGGAGAAGGTGTTTGATTTTGTGAAAGCCTATCCGGATTATGATGTAAATGAAATAACAGCATATGCTGCTTCAAAAGGGGTGAAAATGATTATGCATAATGAAACATCGGGGGCGGCTACAGACTACGAGCGTCAGCTGGATACAGCCTACCGATTTATGAATAAATTTGGATTTCCTGCTGTAAAGACGGGCTACGTTGGAAAAATAATTCCAAGGGGGGAGCATCATGATGGGCAGTGGATGATAAATCATTATATCCGGGTTTTGGAAAAGGCAGCAGAACATCAGGTAATGGTAGATGTGCATGAGGCTGTAAGGCCCACAGGACTACATCGAACTTATCCTAATTTCATAGCTTCAGAGGCAGGAAGGGGCAATGAATACAATGCTTTCAGTGATGGGAATCCGCCTGAACATGAAACTATTTTACCTTTTACCCGTCTAATGGGTGGGCCTATGGATTACACTCCTGGAATATTTAAGATAAAGGGTTACTCTGACGTTAAAGGAAGACAGGTACACACTACTTTAGCGAAACAACTGGCACTTTATGTGACTATGTATAGTCCGGTTCAAATGGTAGCAGATCAGGTGGAAAACTACGAAACACATATGGATGCCTATCAGTTTATTAAAGACGTGCCAGTTGATTGGGACGACACAAAGATACTTGAAGCTGAGCCGGGAGACTTTGTTACGATTGCAAGGAAAGAAAAGGGGAAAGGCAATTGGTTTTTAGGTGCAATTACTGATGAAAATGCACGTAAGACAACTGTAGAACTCAACTTTTTAGATAGGAACAGAAAGTATGTCGCAACGATCTATGCGGATGCCGAGCAAGCTGACTGGCAGGAGAATCCTGAAGCGTATGCTATTTATCAATATATAGTTACAAGTGCTACTAAATTGAGACTTAACTTAGCAAAAGGAGGGGGAGCTGCTGTGAGTATTATGCCTTTTGTTAGTGGATCACAGAAAGTGAAAAAGTATAAATAATTATTCATGAATTGATGTTTAGTCAATAGCTATTCTTAAGTAGCATGGATCTTTGAATTGCTTTTGCAAAATTGTGCTATTGCTATCTAAATATTGTCTCTCACATTGCAAGACTCAGCCTTCTTCGATCAGATCAGTTTACGTTTTTTGTCTGATTAAAGAAGGCGGAGTTTTTAATCATTTCAGATTGGCAGCAATACAATTCTTATTATAAACCGCTTTCTTTTGCTGATTCCAGGCTATAAGTGCAGAGTCCAGACCCTTTCGCAGACAGCGAAGCGTTTTTAAACGGTTTAAATTAAGTTTTTGATCTTTAACCTGTTCCTCGTAAATCAATTGGTGTGCATCGGTATAGAACTGAACAGTAGTCGCCTTTTTTACATGGATATTGGAAACTAAAACCCAATATCCTGTTTTGGGGATGCATGCAGTTCGGCTTTGTGCACTTCCTGTTGAAGCGAATAGTAGAGTGATGATGACGATACCGGTAGTAATAAATAGATTTTTCATGATGGTTAATTTTGTTGTTTGATTTAATGTTGATTCAAATGTAACATGCTTGTAAATCAGTTTTTTAGAAAGTAGACCAGCAGGAATTTGCAGTTGTTATATAGTCAACTATGTTGTATTAAATCATTTCATCGACGACCTAAGCATTTGGTGCTCTTTTTAGATGCATTAGTCTAATAACCATCAAGTTGTGAAGCTTTTTATACAGAGAATCGTATCTTTAATTAAAGCAGCTGGTTATGGATTCATTACCATTCGTTTTTTCGAACCAACCTAAATGGCGGGTACTGCGTCATGTGGTATTTTGGTTCTCTTGGTTCATTTTTCAGGCATTTCTATACTCATTCTCACCCTCACCTGCATTGCAGCAAAAATCTTTCCTGGTACGGATTAGCTTGACCGCACCAGAGAGTCTGATTTATCTGGTTCCTCATATGTTTTTGGCGTATTCGCTCATGTACATTGTCATACCACGTTTTGTGATTACCGGGAAATATGGAAGTGCTTTGGTATTGACCACTTTCATATTTGTGATTGCTGCTTTAATTTCGGGAATGTTATCTATCACGATCATCGATTATTTAAGGAATTTCCGGAGTCATCAATTTTTACCTGATAAAAAGATCGTTCATTACCAACCGTTGTATGTTCCTCTGGGAGGGGCGATGCTGGCCGGCTTAAGGGGCGCTATTACCATTGGCGGATTAGCAGCAGCCATCAAACTCATGAAGTGTTTTTACGAAAAAGAACAAGCGGCTTTAAATATGGAGAAGGATAAGGTAAATGCCGAACTGCAGATGTTGAAGGCGCAACTGCATCCACACTTTTTATTTAATACCTTAAATAATATTTATAGTTATACGCAGGATGTATCGGTGGTAGCCTCCAATATGATCTTCGGTTTATCAGAATTACTACGTTATATGCTGTATGAATGTAATCAGCCATTTGTTCCATTAGATAAAGAGATAAAGATGATCGGGGACTACATTGCGCTGGAAAAAGTTAGGTATGATGCACATCTTGATCTTTCTGTCAATATGCCCGAATCATCAGGAACACTCCGCATCGCACCTTTATTATTACTTCCCTTAGTAGAAAATTGCTTTAAACATGGTGCCAGTAAGATGATCCGTGATCCCTGGATCAGTATTGAGCTGACGCTAGATGAGACGGTATTGGTAATGAAACTGGTTAATGGTAAAGTACCCGGCTTAAAGGCGTCATCTTCAGGAATTGGTACTGCGAATACACAAAAGCGGCTTGATTTAATTTATGCCGGTAAATATGAATTCTAAGCCTTGGATGAAGAGGACATGTACATTGTGAATTTAAAGATTTGGCTTGATCATGTTAGTCCTGAACTACCTTTAAAACCTATAAATTATTTCAATGAAAGCAGAAAAAACATTCAGTTGCCTGATCGTAGATGATGAACCGAGGGCAAGAGAGATCTTAAAGCGGTATATTCAACAAGTGCCTATGTTGACATTGGCAGATGATTGCAGCAATGCACTTCAGGCGTTGGCAGTTTTGCAAACGAAAGCAATAGATTTGCTTTTTCTGGACGTGCAAATGCCGCAGATAAGTGGTATTGAGCTTATCAAATCGTTAAAAGAGCCTCCAGTTGTGATCCTCACTACTGCTTTTGAGCATTATGCGCTGCAGGCTTTTGAGCTTAACGTATCGGATTATCTGATGAAGCCAATCCAGTTTGATCGTTTCTTAAAAGCGATAATGAAGGTTCTTCCAAAAGATGTAACTCCTTATCAGGAGGAGGATAAAATGGATGTATCGATACCAAATCAGACTTTCCTATATTTTAGAGCCGACCGCAAGATGGTTAAGGTGTTGATTAAGGACATCCAATATATTGAAAGTTTAAAGGATTATGTGAAGATATTTACGGAGAAAGGGGTGGTGATTACAAGGTATTCCATCACAGCTTTAGAGGTAATGCTGCCTGAAAATGCGTTCGTACGTGCACACCGTTCTTATATTGTAGCTATAAACAAGGTGACATCATTCAGCTCTGATGTTATAGAAATTGAGAAAATACAGATTCCGGTTGGCAAGTTGTATAAACAGCATCTTTTTAAAATGATGAATTGAAATGTAGATTCAATCCGTAATTAATTTTTTCTTTAGATCTTCCAAGTCAGCAGTCATGCTTTCAATTAATATCAGCTGTTTCTTTTGCTTTGTTAAGCGGGTCCATACAGTTATGCCAACAACATACAATGTGATTATACCCAAGGCTGAATATCTAAATAATGCAGTTGCTCCAGTTGTGATTTCCCAGATGTACATTACCAGTGCCAACCATAACAAGACCGTATAAATCCAAATATAAACAGTAATCAACTGACGCTGCCAACTTAGCTTTTTGAGCTGATAAGCAATATAATCAGCACTGGAATTATCAAAATTTTCTTTCTTGAAGGCGTAATTTCTCCAGCCCACTAAGGAAAATACAATCATTAGACTATAAATAGTAGCAATGCTTACTTTAAACGGCCAGCCGTACTCATTATGATAGGTTAGATAAACCCAGCCAATTTCAATCATGGCTGCCAGGAACCCAAGGCTCATGCAGATGTTCATCTTGAGTACTGCTTGCTGGTGTTTTTGCCATTTGCTCTTCAATTCATCCTTCGAAACAGCAGTTTTTGTAGTGGTATGAGTGGTTTGTGTCTGCCAGCTCATCTTTAAATCATCAAAATTCATTTTCTTTCTCGGTTGACATGAGTTTAAGTAAACGCGCTTTTATACGGTTGATCCTGACACCCACATGGTTAATATTACTTCCTGTTATTTCCGCAATGTCTTTGTAACTTCTATCCTCAAGAACCAGGGAGATAATAAGTCTGTCTGGCGACTCCAGCTGACTGACGCAATACCTGAGATGATCCAGTTGTTGTTCTTCTTCCTGTTTTCTTAAAAGGGTATCCTCGTAAGGCAGCTGCATAAAATCGGGTAGGGATATATGCTGATGTTGTTTGTTCTTTAAATTGAAGTTAATTGCGGTGTTTATGGCAATACGATAGATCCAGGTACTTACTCTTGCTTTTCCTTTGAAAGTGGTGATGCTTTTCCAGATCTGAAATATAATCTCCTGGTACAAGTCATCGGCAAGAAAAGCATCATAGATATATGCTCTGCATATCCTGTAAATACTGGCATGATTTTCTTTAATCAGCGCATTAAATAATTCTTCCTGTTGATTTTGCATAACCCGATTGCAGATTAATCAGCTTGAATAAATGTATTCATTTCCTGGTAAAACCAATCAGGTGCATCATACATAATAAAGTGCTTAGATAAAGGGGCAACTTTTACTATGCAGGTTTTACATGCCTGATATTGTTGGCGATAGCTGTTCAGTACGTTTTCTTTGGTAAATTGTGGATACTGTGCTACAGGTGCAAAGGCGGCCAGAACTAATACAGGAACCTGTATGGAAGCAATATCCTGACGCATATCGTGACCGAGCATTTCCACCATCGAATAGGCCATTGTCTTTCGATCGGAAGCTGCGCCCCAACGGGCTATCCTTTCCCATTTAGTAGAATCAGCGCACAGTGTTTGGGCTACGGCAAGCTGACTTGCTTCTAATGCGGTATAATTCATTTGGTTATACGCATTGAGTAGTTGTTGCGCCTGAACTTCATTGAAGCCGCCTTTTGCTGCCGGATTAAAAATACCTGCATAAAAAGGAAGCGCATCCACCAGGATCACCCGATCTAAGTGCTCTTTCATTTTTGAAGCAATACACAAAGAAAGAAAACCTCCAATAGAATGTCCCACCAAGATTACCTTCTCAAGTTTTTTATTCTTGATGTATGTTATGATTCCCTTTTCGTAAGCATCCAGATAGGGCGTTTGATTGATGGCTTTTTCACCTGCATATCCCGCAAGGGTAAAAACATGGCACTCATGTGTCTTGCTGTAACGTGCAACGGTTTCTTTCCAGACTTCTCCACTACAGGTTGCTCCGGGAATGAATAACTTGGGCTGGCCTTTACCTGTTACGGTTACATGGAAAGGGCTTGTATCCGCAGTTTGTGCCGATAGGTTAGTGTGCATTAAGATGCCAAAAATGAGTACCATTGGCTGAAATAATACTATTAGCTTTTTCATTTTTTTGTTGTTTTAACTCCTTAGTAAAGGCAAGGGCTATTTTATTACAGATTTAAGATAATTATTTTCAAGATCGATGTTATGGGTACCATTCTCTGGGTTATCTGCTGATAATAAGGGAACCCTTTTCGGTTAACCTAAGTGATAAATTTTGTCGGGTGTTAAATCCGTTTTGTTATTCAAATGACCTTGGTATTCATGTATTTGAAGGTAATACATAAAGAAATTAGCTCATTTCATTTTGCCTTTGTACTTTTGAATACCAATAAAATAAATAAACCACTTAATGAAAGACAGTATTAACTCAGTCGAGCAGCCTGTAGCCGCAAAGCCTGCTTTTACAGATAGGAAATTCGTTACCACCATGATCTTTGTTACCTCCTTATTTATGTTGTGGGGAGTTGCAATCACGATGGGAGATGTTTTAAATAAACATTTTCAGCATGTATTGAGTCTGAGCAGAACGCAGTCTGCCTTTGTTCAGTTCGCTATCTTTGGGGCTTATTTTGTAATGGGCATCCCTGCCGGATTGTTCATGAAGCGGTTTGGTTATAAAAATGGGGTACTCCTAGGTTTATCCTTGTTTGCAACAGGAGCCTTCCTGTTTGTGCCGGCAGCCAATACAGCCTCGTTTGGTTTCTTTGGTGTGGCCTTGTTTATTCTAGGTTGCGGTTTATCAACCCTGGAAACGGTGGCACATCCTTTTGTGGCTTCTCTTTAGTGACCAGCGGGTTAATTTTGCACAGTCTTTTAATGCACTGGGTGCTATTTTAGGTCCTGCTATTGGTTCGTACTTTTTATTGCGACATAATGTGGCCGGAAGTACAGACCTTACATCTGTCAAAATATTGTATCTCGTGATCGGGAGTGTGATTGCCCTGATCGCGATAGCCTTTTCTTTTGTAAAAGTTCCGCCATTAACGGATCCACATGCCGTAGTGTCAAATGGAGATGCTGTGAACGTGGATTTAACACCAGGTAAAAAGTTGTTTGAGCATGTGCATTTCAGATGGGCAGTGGCCGCACAGTTTTTTAACGTGGCTGCACAAAGCGGTACCTGGGCATTCTTTATCAACTATGGTCATGAGCAAATGGGTTTCAGTGAAGTAACTGCTGGTACTTACCTGGTTTTGTTTATGGCAATTATGTTAGCGGGACGGTTTATCGGTACATTCCTGATGCGGATTATTGCACCTCCTACCTTATTGGCTGGTTTTGCATTAGCCAATATTGTGATGTGTATTATCGTAGCTCAAGGCTGGGGCTGGCCTTCTTTTATCGCTTTACTGGCAATTAACTTTTTCTTCAGTATCATGTTCCCCACTATTTTTAGCTTGGGGATTAAGAACCTGGGAAAACATACTCAACAGGCATCTTCCTTTATTTCAATGGGTGTAGTGGGGGGAGCGTTGTTTCCGCTAATTATGGGTAAGGTGGCCGATAATGTAGGAATAGCGCATGCGTATTACCTACCGATTATTTGTTACTTGGTAATCTTTGCGTTTGGTGCCAAATTTTATAAAGTCAAACATTAAGGGGATTAGTTCTAATTACTAAACTTTATAAGTTAAAAACAAATAGAGTCTATAAAGTAGAATGTTAAGAGGATTGTTTTAAACACTAAACTCTTTTATGGAGTAAGCAAATAGATCGTTCACGAAGCGAGATTCGTTGTATTGTGATTAGAAAACGCTTTTTTATCAATAACGGGTATGCTTTTGTAATTAGAGGAAGAGATCACCTTATGTAAGGCAAAAGAGGTTAACTCGTTTGCATTTAATTTATTCATAATCTCATCTAATGCCTTAGAGGTATAGATTGCACATAAAGGTTCAAGAAATTCATCCTGCCCATAAACGTAATAATCAAACCTGGTATCTGCTTGATAAATAGCTATTAAATGGTTTACTGTGGCCTGATCCATTTGGATCATATCGCAACCAATTAGCAATAAATCTTTTCCGGGATGCGCGTGGTATACACTGAGTAAACCGTTTAAGGGACCTCTTACGTTTATCTGATCAAGAACGAGTTGTTCTGGAGGGAACAGGGGGCTATAAGACGAAAGCTGGGTTTCATTGATCGAAATGACGAAGGGAAGATTGCAGGTAAAAAGCAGGTCCGCTACTTGTTGTGCCCATGTTCGGGATGTCCCAGGTACTAAAAGAAGCCCTTTATCGCTTCCCATTCTTTTGCTCTCGCCTCCACATAAAACTACTCCGAGGATGTTGTTATCTAAACTGTTTTCAATGCTATTGATCTGCTGATTCATAAATGTGTTTATTCGGATCACCAGTCTCTTTTTGACAATTACAATTTCCTCCCCACTCTTTTGTCCCATCAGAAAAGTACTCACATTTCCAGATCGGGACTTCATGTTTGATGCGGTCGATAATATACCTGTTGCTGGCATATGCTTCAGTACGGTGCGGAGAGGCGGTTATCACTACTACGGCCGACTCACAAACCTTTACTTTTCCGATGCGATGTTGTGCTGTAGCAATTGTTAAGTTCCAGCGGCTTTTGGCTTCTTTTAAAATAAGGGCTATCATTTTGGAAGCCATAGTGATTTGCGATTCATACTCCAGGTAGGCAACAGATTTCCCCCCGTTATGATCTCTGACTTCACCACTGAATAATACAATTGCTCCTGCTGCAGGATGGTGTGCCTCTTGCAGCATACCTACTAAATCAATAGGTTCTTCTGTAATATATTTCATATTAGCCTCCACTGCTTGGGGGAATGATCATGATGTTATCGTCCCCTGTTATCTTATAATTATCTACTACAAAATCATCCGCAACAGCGAAACGACATCTTGATAGTACCTCTACGGAAGAGGGATTAAGCGTAATTAAGTATTGTTTTAAGTCAGCAATGGTATCAAGTTTATCTGCAATTTCAAATTCTTTCTTAAAATAGTCTTTTAAAACTGCGAATACTTCTATTTTCATGGGTTTATCCTCCGATATGAAGCATACTTAGTGTACTTCCTGTAAATTTTAGAGCTTGTTTTTGTGCCAGAGCTTCTTTGATTTTCCCTTCCAGCTCTAACGGGTTAAGGGCTTCTTTAATAGGTACCGGATGGTTGCTGCTTAAACAGCCATAAATATTTCCGAAAGTATCCAGTCTTAAACGATTGCAGTCCAAACAAAAAGGCTGACTTTCATTGGCTACTATTCCAAAACGATTTCCATTTGTTGTTTGCCAGTAGTTGGCGGTAGAAGACGTGGTACGCAGCAGGGGCATAAAGGAATGATGCGTACCAATTAGCTGCAGCATATCTTCCTGCGAAAAGAAATGTTTATCAGAATTCCCAAAGAGATGTCCCATTGCCATGATTTCAAGGAATCGTATAGTCAGCCCTCTTTCAAAGGCAAAGTTTAAGAGGGGTATGATCTGATTGTCGTTGAGCCCTTTCATAATAACGGAATTGATCTTTACTTCAATTCCTTGTTGCAGTGCGGAATCTATTCCTCTTAATGTGCGGGTTAAGTCATGGCGTCTGCTCATTTGGAAAAATACCAATGGATCAATGGCATCCAGCGATACATTGATGGACTTTAACCCTGCAGCTTTAAGTGAAGGGCTGAGACGTTCGAGTAATAATGCGTTTGTAGTTAATTTAAGATCATTTATTCCCAGGTCATGGACACCTTCAACAAAGGTAGCAAGGTTTTTATATAATAGAGGCTCACCACCAGTAAAGCGCACTGTACTCAGGTTTAACTGTTCATGAAGCCGTTTAACAAGTGCCAAAAGCTCCCATGCGCTTAAAGATTTATCTTTTGCAAGAAGATGATTTTGCTTGCTGTCTTCATTCCCACAGCTACAATACACACAGGCAAGGTTGCAGGTATTAAGCAAACTTATCCGGAGTGTTTTGAAAGACCTGCCCAATTCATCTCTGATTTCAACCATCACATAAAAATATTAGTTTGCCTGCTGCATTGCGTTTAACAGGGTCTATGCAAGGATTGTTTTGTCAATCGCCATAAAATCGTTCTTTCCATAATCACAAACCGGACAACAATATGTAGGATCCAAATCCTTAAAAAGAGTGTTGGGCTCTATGTTTTGGTATGCATCACCAACTGTTTCATCATAGATACTCAGGCAATGTGTGCATTGATAAACAAATACCTGTGCTTCTTCTGTAATGAACGTATCCTCTTCAAAATAAGTATCCCCCGTGTTCGTGTCTGTAATCGCTTGTTGCTGATAATAGTAATCGGATAGTTCAATTAAAACCTTGCTAAGTAAATCTCGTGAAATATTTTCTTTATAAGGAATATAATTTTTAGAATTAGGGTTGAAGTCTACAGTATGCAGCAAATCGAACTGATCTGTTTTAGAATTCGTTGAATCCTTTTCGAAAGGATGTTTACGGATGATGACTGATCCGAATAATCCCGTCTTTGGATTGATTTTGATGGCAAAACAAAGGTTGAATGTTCGGAGATCTACTTTGTCAAACTCTTTGATCAACTCTAGTTTTAAGTCCAACGCATAGTTACAAAGATCTTCACTTTGCCAGTTTAATTCATTTGAGGCATGCCGCACATTGATTCGATGTTTCCCTAATATGACATTCCATAACCTTCTGTCAATTGCTTCCACTCCTTTAATAATGACAGATTTCCAGGTAGTGGTGTGAATTTGAGCAATCCTGGTTTTCATGCAAATGGTACAGATGTCCTTTAAAAAGGCTACCGAAAATAGTTCATTCCTCCGATAGATGCCCAGCCAGTGTTTGTCATTGTACTTGTTGAATCCTTCGTAATAGGGCAACTGGAAATCAGGATGTTTCAGCGGAACAGAGATGGGTTGAAGAAAGAAGTGTTCTGCTGAATTGACTTTGGTTTCCAATAACTGCCCATCAATGTTTTCCTGGTCATAAAACAGATCACTATCCAGAAGAATCGAACTTTCAACCTGCTTGCTTAGTGAACTGATATCTTCTGAATAAATGAGTGAAGACCAGCAATAGATTTGATTTGTTTTAGGGAAACGAATATACAGGTGCCAGTAATTGCTGACATCTGAGGAAATGAAATTGAGGTTTCCGGTAAAGAAAGGTACAAAGGTTTGTGTGCTGTCTACCAGATTAATCTTGAGCCCCGGTTTGTAATTAAAGGCATCTAAAATATCTTTATATACGCCTTCACGTAACCAGGTTGAACTATCAAAGATATCTTCGGCTACATAAGAGCTAATAATATTCGGATATTCATCTGTATTGATCTCATATTCAGTGTCTGAAATAAAGAAATCATGCTCCAGGTCCTCCAGCGTTTCAGGGTTGACTTGAAGGTAAAGTTGTTGCCTGTTTCCAAATCTAACCGTATCAATGCCTGCTTTTTCAGCAGCCTTAAGGATTTCATAAAAATCTCCTACAGATACAATTCCTCCCGGAAGATTAACCTTTATAGTATATATCGTCGTTTCTTTCACTGCCATGCTAGCCTATATTTTCAAGAAGTTCTTCTTTCAAAGCGTCTTCTAGTATGCGTTTAACTTCCGGACGGCATGATCCACACCCTGTTCCGGCACCTGTTGAAGTACACAGCTCTGTAAAGTCATGGCAACCGTTTGTGATCTTCATTTGTAAGTTTCCAAAACCTACACTGTTGCAGCTGCATACCAATTTTCCTAAAACGGGTTCTGTTGTTTGTCCGCTTCTTAATAAAAGCAGCCGCTTGTCGCTTAACTCTGTTTTGTTGGCAATGAGTGATCTGAATTCCTGGAATTCACTCTTGTCGCCAATCAGGATAGTGCCTACTAAACGATCCTGATGAATGATACACTTTTTATAGTACCGCTTGGCTTTATCAATAAGGACTATTTCTTCGTAATTTTTATCATCAGGACACTCGGGCAAACCAATGCTACAGAGGTCAAATCCATGGATTTTAATGATGTTCATAAAAAGGCTGCCCTTGTAAAAGCTGCTAATATCTCCATTCATATATTTCGCTACGATATCTGCCTGCTGCTCTGCTGCTGCTGTTATTCCGTATAAGGTACCCTGAAATTCGGCAATCTCTCCGATGGCATAGATTGCCGGATCGCTGGTTTGCAGTCGTTCATTTACAACCACACCACGTTTGCATTCCAATCCACATGCTCTTGCCAGTTCAATATTGGGCGTAGTGCCAATGGCAATAATCATGGCATCACAGTTGATCTTGCGTCCGCTTTTAAGTCCTATTCCAGTTAGTTTGGAGCGGCCATAATAAAGTTGCACTTCATCATTGTAATAAATATCGCATCCCTGGTCTACCATTTCTTCATGTAAAAGCTGACTTCCCAGAGGATCCAATTGCCGGTTAAGGAATCGGGATACACGTTGTACGATGGTGATTTTTACACCGGTTTCCCTTAAAGATGCTGCCATTTCTAAGCCTAGTAACCCACCCCCTACAATAAGGACGTGTGCATTTTTCGGTGTGTGCTTTTTGAAGTTGTCTGCATCCACACGGCTACGCATAGTGAAGATGCCAGGTAAAGAGGGAACGTTTTTGGGTAATGCTGCCCGACTACCAGTCGCCATGATCAATACATCATACTCAGCTTTTTGTCCCCTGGAGTCAATTATATATTTAGCCGTTCTGTTGATGCTTTCGACACTTACCCCTCTTAAAAGACGGATGTTATACTTCGGCTCTTCTTCATCTTTCATTTTTACCAGTTGTCCCCAGGTCTGCTCCCCGCTAATGTAGTCAGGAAGCATCACCCGGTTGTAAAAAGGAAAGTTTTCCTTGCTGAAGATAGTTATTTGATCTTCTTTATTAATCTCTCTGCAGGATTTGACAAAGCCAAATGCACCTGCACCAGCACCAATGATGACAATCTTTTGGAAGGGTTTTATAAACTTTTCTACTTGTACCGCACAGAACTTAAAATCAGGTTCTTTGGAGAGCGGATCGATGAGGTTGCTGGTAATATTGTTGGCACGGTTGAGGTCATTACCCAGGATTTTTCCCCAATGCATGGGCAGAAAAACTACCCCTTTTTTAATTGTTGTGGTTACCTTTGCCCTTACTTGCACTTCACCACGTCGGGAACGTACAATCACAATCTGGTTGTCTTCAATTCCGATTACTTCCGCATCTTCAGGATGAATTTCAAGAAAAGCTTCTTTCGTATGTTGCTTCAGCTTACTTACTTTTCCTGTCTTGGTCATGGTATGCCAATGATCACGAACGCGGCCGGTAGTCAGAACAAAAGGAAAATTCTGATCGGGCATTTCACTGTTCAGTTGATCGGAAGGGCTATGTATAACCGCTTTTTTACTGGGAGTATAAAATAATTGATTGGTAAATAAACGCTTTGTTCCAGTCTCTGTCTTTTTATTAAAAGGCCATTGTAGTGTGTTGTGCTTCTTTATTAACTTGTAATCCAGTCCGTTAATATTGATATTGGTTTTAGAGGTTAGTTTTGCATGTTCCTTAAAGATCTCCTCCATGTTGGCATAGTCAAAACCTTTATACCCCATTTTAGTGGCAAACCGACAAATTATTTCAGCATCTGGTAGTGCTTCTCCCGGAGCATCTATGATTTTGTTTAAATGACTAATGCGCCTTTCAGAATTAGTCATGGTGCCTTCCTTCTCTGTCCAGGCAGCTGCAGGTAAAATAACATCTGCATATTGTAAGGATTCTACTGTATTGCTCACTTCCTGAACGACTACAAACTTTGCTTTTTTCAGCGCTTCTTCAACAAAACGCGAATTGGGAAGACTAGTTATTGGATTGGTACAAAGGATCCATATTGCTTTCAGTCTGCCGTCATGTAAAGCTTCAAACATTTCTGTTGCTGTAAGTCCTGCTTTATCAGATATTGTTGTGCCTCCCCAAAATTTTTGCACTTCTTTACGGTGTTCTTCATTCGCCAGGTCACGATGTGCCGGAAGCAGATTAGCTAAACCGCCAACTTCCCGACCTCCCATGGCATTAGGTTGTCCGGTTAAAGAGAATGGTCCTGATCCTGGTTTACCAATATGTCCGGTAATTAGGTTCAGGTTAATCAGACTTAGGTTTTTATTTACACCAACAGAACTTTGATTAAGCCCCATAGTCCACATGGTTAAAAAGCCTTTTGCCGCTCCTATATAAGTAGCGGCTAATTGGATATCTTCCTGTTTAACGCCACAAATTAATGCAGATTCAGCAAGCGTACGTTCAAATACAAGCTCCCGGTATCGGTCAAAGCCTTCCGCATGTTGGGTTATAAATTCAAGGTCAATGGCTCCATTTTCTATTAAGACTCTTCCAATAGCATGGTTTAGGGTAATATCAGTACCCGGATTGAGTTGTAAATGCAAATCAGCAATTCCGCAGGTATCCGTTACACGGGGATCAATAATGATAATTTTCACTTCCGGATGAGCTGCTTTATGCGCTTCCACCCGTCGCCATAATATAGGATGACACCAAGCCGGGTTAGCCCCGGTAACAAATAGGCAGTCGGCTAACTCAATATCATCATAACAAACCGGGACACTATCTTCACCCAATGCCATTTTATAAGCAGTAACTGCACTACTCATACATAAACGCGAGTTAGTGTCGATATTATTGCTACCGATGAATCCTTTGATAAGCTTGTTAATTACATAATACTCTTCAGTTAAACACTGTCCGGATGCATAAAAAGCAACCGAGTCTGGTCCATATTTATCAATAAAAGTTTTAAATACTGCTGCAGTACGATTTAATGCATCATCCCAGCTCACCCTTTGTAAGGGCAGGTTTTTATTATAACGCATTTGAGGATAAAGGAGCCGGTCACTTACATCATTTACCGTGTATTGGAGGTTCATTCCTTTACTGCACAACATGCCACGGTTTACAGGGTGATCTTTGTCGCCAACCACAGTAACTGTATTGTTTTTACTAACGGTAATGTCTACTCCGCAACCTACGCCACAGTAACAACAAGTACTTTTAAATATTTTATCTTTATCCACCGACATATACATTTAGCTTCTAATTCGTTTAAATCAGACCTCTTGAAGTGCCGGATGCAAGACATTTGTGTCGGATGTATGTCTTCTGTGAAACTTTGTAATAAATACGATTATTCCTATAACTAACACGCCAATGCCGATATAGTGAAAGGCATCCGCATAGGTCAGACTGGCCGATTTGAATAGAAATCCTACCAGCATAGCGCCAAGATTTCCACCTGCGCCTACAATTCCGCTGACAGATCCGATGGCATCTTTATTGATAAAAGGGACAATGCCATAGGTGCTTCCATTAGCCATTTTTAAGAATAAGGCGAAGAGTAACATACAGGCGATTGCTATTCCTAAACTTTGAGATTGTGCAAAGAGCGTGATGCCAATCCCTTCAAGGATAAGCATACAACCTAGTAAAAGTCCTTTTCCCTTTAATCCGTAAGACCGTCCCACTTTATCGCTCACATATCCTCCTAATGCTCTTGCAAAAATGTTCATGCCACCAAATATGCTGGCTAATGCACCTGCAACAATCATGGTAGTACCAAACCGATCCATAAAAAACGTTGCTGCTACATTGTCTACCGTAATCTCTATACCGAAACAAGCGCCATATGCCAGAGCCAGGATCCAGGTACGGTAGTCTTTCATGGCCAGTAAAAAGGTGCCTTTCTTTTCTTTTTTGGCAGTTTTATCTAGCTCACTAAAGTTTCCTTGTGGTGTATCCTTCGTGTATTTATAATAAATGACAGCCATAACTAAGAGGATCACTCCGGGAACAACCATAGCTAAGCGCCATGAGTCAGCATGACTTACCAAGCCTAGTCCTGCAAATCCGGCAGCAATTAAAGGCATGACTAAGTTGGTAACTCCTCCACCAAGGTTTCCCCAGCCACCGGTAACTGCATTGGCAGTACCTACTACAGAGGGGGCAAACATCATGGAAGTATGAAATTGGGTGATAACAAATGATGCTCCAATAATACCGATAACAAAACGGAATAATAAGAAGCTTTCGTAGCTGTTACTGAGGCCAATACACATCACTGGAATAGCTCCAATTACAAGAAGAATGGTGTAAGATAAGCGGGGACCCAATGTGTCGCAAAGTTTGCCAATAATTAAACGGGCTATAATTGTGGCTGAAACGGATGCAATGATGATGTTTCCAATCTGATCTTTGCTTAAGTGAAGCTGTTCGCGAATTAATGGCATCAGTGGGGCTACTCCAAACCATCCAAAGAAGCAGAAAAAGAAAGTGATCCATGTAATGTGGAACGTTCGCATTTGAATGCCCTTGGCGGAAAAGACATTTAGTTTGTTTAAGGGTTTGAAGTTTTTAGTTATCATGTTGATTTAAATTTTCTTGAACTATATAGTTGGATTTGTTACGCTTTTTTTTGTTAATATTATTTATGAGTACGTAATTGTATCTAAATCTTAATGATATTGCTTTGTAATGCTATAAATATAAGATAAATGATGGTATAAAAGTAATAATTTGCTATAAATAGCAATAAAATATAATTTATATGATGTTAATAGCCTTATGTTTTAATTTTAATTGATTTTATTGATTTAATAAGAAGTTATATTTATATTTTTATTTGATTTAGTTGAATTTTGTTTGTTTTAATTGAATTATAATTCAAAATATCTGATTATTAGACTATGTGAATATAGATTTTCTTAATTATTAGCCCTTATTTGATTTTTTGCCTTCAGGTTTAGGCAAAGGATTAAAATGTTTAGTAAGATAAGGTGTGGTTAAGGTTGAAGAAGTTAGATCATGGTGGTGTGTAATATAATAGAACTGATTGGGTGGTTTGGGGGTATATGAAAACAGGTAAGAAGTAATAGATTATTGATTGTGAGTTATTTTGCAAATCTCGTTACAAGAGATTTGCAATTTGCAACATACAGAAGGATCGCATAATAGTTATAAATAGCCTGAGTAATTATGTTACTTCTCAGCAACACCTGCATTTGTCTTTCCAACGGTCTAAAACAAGCGGTGTAAGTTATTCTGACACTATGCTTAGTTTAATTATAGAGAGGGACATGTTTTGAAATTCATTTATTTCTGGATATTTAAAATGATCAGTTGATCAATTTAAATATAGGCTGAAGGGTGTTTGGGGATCCATTTATTTCTGGGTATTTAAAATGATTCAATTATCCTTTGTAACTATTCAGGTATAACAAATCTACAATCCCTGAAACCTATCAAGTTATTAACATAGGAGAGGTTAAGATTTATCCTTTTTATTAACATTACAGTGAAAGGGCTTTATAAATAGTTATTGAAAGGATAAAATTCGATAACCTCTCCCATTAGTATGTGTTCTTTTTCAGCAAGGTGTACTGCTAGTCCGTTTGCATGTAATCCAGCAGTGATATCTCCAGAGCCATTGTATTTTGCAAGATGAAGTCCAAATTGTTCAGTAGTTATTCGTACTGGGAAAAACTCAGTTAGCTTGTTCTTTTTACTTCTGTTTTCAAGGAGAGGGAGTTTGTAGGGTATTCTTTCTTTAAACCCAAAGCTTTTATAGAGGTAGGATTCAACAAAAAGAGTGAAGGTACAAAGACAGGAAAGTGGGTTTCCTGGAAGAGCAAAGACCATACCCCCTGATGGAGATTGTCCGGTCCATATAGGCTTACCCGGCCGCATGGCCACTTGATGAAAGATCTCTTTCACCCCCAGTTCATGTAAGATCTGTGGAACGTAATCTGCATCTCCAGCTGAAACGCCTCCGTTGATGATCGTGACATCGGATAAGATAGCTTGCTGAAGGGTCTCTCTTAAAGCGTCTTTATTATCCTTAACATGGATACAAACTGGTTTGTTAATATTCCATTTCCTCAGCAGGGAGCGGAGCAGGTATTGATTGCTGTTTCGTATTTGAAATGCGGCGATCGGTTCATCTGGCTTAACTACTTCATTTCCTGTGGTAATTACAGCAACTGTTGGTAGTTTATAAACAGACACCTTTGTTTTTCCTATGGAAGTGAGCAGGCTAATAATTTGAGGGTCGCAGCGTAAGGGTGCTTCAAGGATCAGGATCCCAGCTTTTGCATCTTCTCCTTCCTTTGCTATATTCTGATAGGGTTTTAGAGATTCACCGTTCAGTATTACTACGTTATCCTGCTCTATGGAATCTTCCCGCCTGATAACTACGGTGGCTAAAGGAGGTGTAGCTGCACCAGTCATGATTTTGTAGCAATAACCGGAGTGTAAGGGTTGTTCCGATGCCTGACCTGCATAGATTACTTCTATGATTTTATATTCTCTTAACCCGTTTTCCCAGTCGCTGTGCATGATTGCAAATCCATCCATGGCTGCCCTGTTAAAGGGAGGGTAGTTGCGGTCGGCAAAACAGTCGTCCGCTAAGATCCTTCCATCTGCATCTTCAAGTGGACAGAATTCTTTATCAAAAGGTTTTGCAAGGGAATTAATAGAGGCTAAGGCTTCCTGAAAGTTTTTCATAATCTAGTGTCCTCCGCCTTTCATCATCTTACGGGCATGAAATACAGCAGGTAAAATGGCTTCTAACGATTCCGAAGCTCCATTACTGCTTCCCGGAAGGGTGATAATTAAAGTTTGAGCAATTGAACCGGCTACTGCTCGGCTCAGCATAGCTAAGGGGGTGCGCATTTGTCCGTAGGTACGCATCGCTTCTGTTATTCCATCGGCATCGCGTTCTAAAATTTCTTTTACAGCTTCAACAGTATGATCACGGGGACCTAATCCTGTTCCTCCGGTAGTGAATATAAAGTGCACATCATCGGTCACCCATTCTTTTATTTGCTTCTGGATCTCATCCTTATTATCAGCAACTATTTTATAATCTACAACTTGTGCGTTGATTAGTTCGAGTTTTTTTTGAATTAACTTACCACTTTTATCTTCCCGTTTACCTGCTGCTGTAGAGTCTGAACAAACCAGAATAGCGCAGGTGGAAGAAGTTTTAAAAAAAAGCTTCCGGTCGCTTTTACCCCCACGTTTTTTCAGAAGTTTGATGTGACCTATTTCCAGGGCAGTATCTACCGGTTTTAACATGTCGTAAATTTCAAGTGCAGCAACAGAAACTGCGGTAAGCATCTCCATTTCTATGCCCGTACGGCCAATAGATTTTGCCTCACCTAAAATGACAATTCCTTGCTGTTGCAATGTTGCAGGCTCAAAATATTCCTGATGTTCTTTTTCGGATAAAAAGCTAAATGAAATATCCATGCCATCAATGGAAACAGGATGGCAGTGGGGCAGAAGTTGTGGTGTAAGTTTTGCTCCAATGAAACCGGCAGCGCGGGCAACGTCAAACAAATTGCCTTTGGGCAACTGATTATTTTTAATAAGTTCGGTGGTTTCAGCTGAACAGAAAATAACAGCTACAGCCCTTGCTGTTCTTAATGTAATCTGCTTGCCGGTTATATCGCGCATGGAACAAATATTGGTAAAATTTATCAGGGTTATTGTATCCCAATAAACACTTGACCCGCGGAAAGTTTTACCGGATATGTTTTTATCGTATAATCTTCTCCTGAAGTGCATTCTCCGCTCAAAAGTGAGAATGTCTTTTTATGAAATGGACAGGCAACTTTCGGCTCACAGCTTTCTCCCGCACTACCAATCATGCCCCTTGCCAAGGCCATTTGCTGTTTATGGGGACAAAGATTCTGTGTGGCGTACCATTCCTTGCGGCGTGTAAAATTAAAGATGGCAATTTGTTCGCCCTTGTAATTTATGCACGCACCTCCATTTTCGGGTACATCTTCCTCTTTACAGGCCAAAATCCATTGGATTGAAGCCTCAGCTTGTAATTCTGTATCCGTATTTATCATCATGACTTTTTAATTAATGTGGGTGGATCTATAACCAGTCTTTAGCTTTTATCTGAGTTCTGAAGCTGTCAAATTCTACTGTTGGGTCTTTCTTTTCAGGGGCATTGACAAAGTGTACGAAACGTTTTCTTAGTTCTGGATTGTTTACTACTTCCTTCCATTCGCAATGGAAACTGTCAACCAGGCCTTGCATCTCTGATTCTAATTGTCCGCATATTTCAATACTGTCATTCAGAATCACATTTTTCAAATAAGGTAGCCCACCCTCCATCTTATTCAACCAGGTGGCAGTACGGGTAAGCGGGTCTGCTGTTTTGATATAAAACATCAGGAAGCGATCAATATATTTAATGCAGGTTTCTTTATCAATATCACTCGCTAAAAGCTGAGCATGCTGAGGCTTTGAACCACCATTTCCGCAGATATATAAATTCCATCCTTTTTCGGTAGCAATGATGCCGAAGTCCTTGGACTGTGCTTCTGCACATTCTCTGACACATCCGCTAACGCCTCCTTTTATTTTGTGAGGAGCTCTGATTCCACGGTAACGTTCTTCTATTTCAATAGCAAAGGATACACTGTCATGCAAACCGAAACGGCACCAGGTACTTCCTACGCAGCTTTTTACAGTACGTAATGCTTTCCCATAGGCATGTCCGCTTTCAAAACCAGCATCAATTAATTCTTCCCATATATCAGGCAGGTCATTTACATGCGCGCCGAACATATCAATACGTTGTCCACCTGTGATCTTGGTGTATAGGGCGTATTTTTTAGCAATCTGACCTAATATAATAAGTTTATCAGGAGTGATTTCGCCACCCGGAATGCGGGGAACCACAGAATATGTACCTCCTTTTTGAATATTGGCCAGGTAGCGGTCATTGCTATCCTGAGTAGTGCCTTGTTTTACAATGACATCATTCCATAAACTGGAGAGAATGCTTGCTACAACAGGTTTACACGTTTCGCATCCATCACCTTTTCCAAAATGATCCAATGCCTCGTCATAAATCTTTACATTATTTATTTTGATGACATCAAGTAGTTCCTGGCGGGAATAGTTGAAATGTTCACAGATCACATTTTTTACATAGATCCCGCTTTCTTTTAAGGAGCCGGCAATTAGATCTTTCACCATAGGGACGCAACCGCCACAGCATGTTCCTGCTTTAGTGCATTTCTTAATGCCATCCAGCGTAGTAATGTGATCTTCCTTAACCGCATGAAGAATAGCTCCCTTGCTGACTGATTCGCAAGAACAAATTAAAGCATCATCAGGAAGTGACATCGCACCTGAGCCTTCATTTGTTGATTCGCCTCTTGATCCTAAAATTAAATCTTCGGGGTTAGGTGGCAATATGATGTGGTTTTTAACCGTTTGTAGCAGCATATTGTATGACGTAGCATCACCAACCAAGATCCCTCCCAGAAGATGCTTGCCGTCATTGCTAATGTTGATTCGTTTATAAACACCTTTATGGCTATCGTCCATTACGATTGAACGGCAATCAGGTTCAGCAATAAAAGGATCTCCGAAACTGGCTACATCGATACCGATAAGTTTTAGTTTCGTGCTCATGTCGTAACCGCTGAAGCTTTTTTCGCTATTACATAACGTATTAACAGCAACATCGGCCATTTCGTAACCTGGAGCAACAAGACCATAAATCATTCCTTCGTGCAGGGCGCATTCTCCTATTGCAAAAATGCTTTCATCACTGGTTTGCATGTAGTCATTTACGACTACGCCACCTCGTGTACCTATTTTTAATCCGGATAGTTGTGCTAGTTCATCTCTGGGACGAATCCCTGCAGAGATTATCAGCATATCTACGGGGATTTGTGTGTCGTCTGCAAAATGTAATGCATCTATTTTATCCTCTCCACCAATGCGTGATGTGCTTTTGTTTAAATGAATCTTTAGCCCTAATTCATTCAACTTCATTTGCAACATTTTGCTTCCAGCCTGATCAATTTGTCTGGGCATTAAACGTGGCGCAAACTCAATCACATGAGGTTCTTTTATTCCCAGATCGATTAGTGCCTTGGCTGCTTCAAGTCCTAAGAGTCCACCACCTATTACAGCAGCCTCCTTTGCATTTGCCGCATAAGCTAATATCAAGTCGAGATCTTCAATGGTTCTATAAACAAATACACCTTGCTTTTCAATTCCCGGGATGTCGGGAACAAAAGCAGATGAGCCCGTTGCTAGTATGAGGTAATCGTAATGCTGATTGATCCCCTTTAATGTATGTACGGTTTTCTCTTCCCTGTTGATTTCCTTTACAGGATCATTGAGATGAAGATGTATGCCATTTTCTGCATACCAGGTTAATGGTGACATCGAAAGATCTTCGGCTGATTTTCCATTAAAATATTCACTCAAATGAACCCTGTCATAAGCAGGGCGGGACTCTTCTCCAAATACAATAATTTCAAAATTGGAAGTTTTAGCAATAAGCTTCTCACAAAACTTGTAACTCACCATTCCATTTCCAATAATAACTACAGCGGGCTTTGTTGTTGTCATATGTTCTGTTTTTAAAGCATTAAAACTAAATATTGTACAAATATGCTATTTATGATATATTATTTTAGTATTTATTAGCAATTATATGAATTTAAACATCAAATATGATACAATTCGACTAATATTTAGTGATTATTTTATTTAATGAGACAAAATATGATTTATAGTCAATTTTATATAATTAATACTGCTTAAAGATTAGTTTTTCGATATTTAAATGAATAATATTTGATAGTTATTGCTTTTAATCTTTTTATTTATGTCTTTATTATAGATTAGTGTTATGAATACTTTGTTTTAATGAAAAAAGGTTTATGAGAATTGGGATATATGGTGAAATTCCAAACACTTGGCTTTGTAATCAGGTAAATCATTCTTATAGGAAAGATAAAATTAACAGATCAAGTGTTATGTTTCGGAACTGAATACATTCACCAGTTTAGTTCAATCTTCAAGTATTCTAATCCGTTTAGCTTAATTCGTTCAAGCTTGTACATGTAGGTAAGCTAGTTGTTATCATCGTATTCTAATCCGTTTAGTTCAATTCTTTTAAGCTTGTACATATAGGTAAGCTAACTAGTATCATAATACCTTATTTAGTTTAGTTCAATTCTGATGTATACTAATAAAGTGTAGCAAGCTCAAGACTTTGCGAGTTTGTTTAAATTAAACTCGTTTTAAATGGCAATGCATATTTAGGTTAAGATAGTTGCATGATCGGATATAAAACTATCATGTTAATGAGGTACATAATTGTAAGTTTGTAATACTAAGCAATAGACCAGTGTAGGCTTAAATCAATTTATAAGTATAAAAATTGAAATGCCAATGCCTGTATCTTATATTATTCAGACCATTTGATCCATTTAGATAATGAAAAGCAGTGTATTATTTTTTCTTTCGTTCCTGTTATGCTACGTTAATAGTGAGGCTCAACAGGCAAAACCTACCGATTTAAAAGCTACTAAAGAGACCGTTAGTCTTTATGCTAATCTAAAAAATGTAATGAAAAAGGGGTATCTGGTTGGCCATCAGGATGCCCTGGCATATGGGGTGAACTGGAAATATGAACCAGGTAGGAGTGATATCAAAGATGTAACAGGTGATTATCCGGCCTTATATGGTTGGGAACTTGGCGGGATAGAGCTTGGTGCCAAAATGAATTTAGACAGCGTTCCATTTGATAAGATGAGGCATTACATAGAGGATGGATATCGCCGGGGTGGTGTAATTACGATCAGCTGGCATGGTACTAACCCCTATACAGGCAAAACGGCATGGGATCCAACTCCAGGATCAGTTGCAGCTATTCTTCCAGGTGCAGAAAAGCATGACGTTTATCAAGCGCAGCTGGATAAAATTGCAGACTTTCTTTTGAGTCTGAAAGGTTCAAAAGGCGAGCTAATTCCAGTATTATTCAGACCCTTACATGAGTTAACAGGTGGCTGGTTCTGGTGGGGAGCAAAGAGTTCTTCGGTAGACGAGTTTAAAACGTTATTTCAGTATACCGTAAAATATCTGCGTGATGTAAAAGAGGTTCATAACCTGCTGTACGTATACAATACCGGAGGAGAGTTTAATAACGCAGAACAGTTTCTTGAACGGTACCCTGGGGATGATCTGATTGATGTAGTATCTTTTGATACGTATCAAGGTGGTAAAGCAGAAATCGACACTGCCTTCATCAATGATCTCGACCGTCACCTGACTATCATAGAAGCTGTAGCAAAGGAGAAGAATAAAATCCCTGCTGTTGCAGAAATGGGCTTTTCAAAGATTCCCTATTCTAAATGGTTCACAGAAGCAGTAGCTAAAGCATTCACCGGGCATCATTTTGCGTATACACTTTTCTGGAGAAATGCCGGATACAAACCGGGTGATCAAACAACTGAATATTATGTTCCCTTTAAAGGACATGCATCAGCTCCCGATTTTATTAGCTATTATAATCTTCCGCAGACTATTTTTCAGAAAGAAGCCAGCAAGCTTAATTTGTATAAGTAGTTCAGACGACCTATTTTGATAGTGGATAACCCTTGTTGATCCAGTCCACTTTGATGTTTGTTGCCAGGTTTAAAAGCTTTGCATTGCTATAACCCAGTTCATTCAAAGCGATGATAGCGGGACGAATATTGGGACATTTATTAAATGGGCAACATCCGCAGTATACAACGATAGCTGCATTTTTAGGAACTCCCCGAACTGCGGTTTTAAATGCAATAAGGTTTTTCTGTACACTTGCAGCACCAATATTCCGCGCACCTTTTATATTTTCCACTACCCCTATGTTAAAGATCAGAGGCTTTTTTGCTTTAGGATTATTCAGTATTGCTGCCAGAGTAGAAGGTTGCATCAATTGGTTATTCTTCCAGGGCTCATTAGTTTTCCAGGAAGGATTTCCTGCTCCGGGTACAGATTGAGCTTGTAAAGCAGGGCAAGAAAGGATGAGTAAAAGAGTAATAATGAAAGATGTTAGTGTAGCTGTTTTCATTGTAAGTGTTTCGATGATCTGTGTTTAGCGAAGTTATCATTACTTTGCCAATTTATTTACCCAATCTTGTCACGTTTTTCATTTACATAGGTAGGCATGATTCAATTGGTTTAACAATTGCCGTTTATTTATGAAGATAAATCTACCTCTTTTACTGCCGGCTATTTCCGATTGAGTACGCTAATTCTATATGAAAAAGAGATATATATTGTCATTTCGCTTTATGTAACTTGTAATTGTCTGTATACTTTTCTACCTGGAATGAATTTTTACCCGCTTTATGTAAGGTAGATTAAAAGGTAGAAAGGACACTCATTTACGGAGGAACAGAAACTGAAAAGAGAACGAATTACAATGTAATCAGCTGGCGTAACATGTCAAATGCTATTTTAAAGTAACTGAGCTGTTAGCCAATCGTCAATGAGATTGCGTTATGATTTGCTTTAGCCAAAATTTCAAATCAAAATAAAGCAACATAGTAGCTGTACTGATTATAATTCAAAGCAAAAATAAGCTAGTAAAATTCCGGTCTAAGTCCGACTTAAACTAGCTAAAGTTGGACTCATTCTGGATTCTTATTGCATTCTTATTAGAATCATTAACTATTATTTAGCATTTATAGCCTTCATTTGATGATTTTTGATCATAAACGTGAAGCGTTCAGTATGTTTTTAAAATCATCCAAATCATAATCAAACGGTATAGAAGGAAGCCTATTTTTGTTATCGATTCTTAAAACGTACAGGATGCTACAGGTTGCAGAAATGAATATAAGACCGTAGAATCGTATAAAGAATCATTTTTAAACTACAAAGGATCTTAAGTTTTTACTAGTTATTAAGTAAATCTTTAATTATTAAGCGATTACTTCTATTCATGAAAAGGAAAATTCGAATCTATTCACTTGAAGAGTAGTTCGTTTTTTCATAGAGAGCGGGTTTCCCGGTAAATTATATGAAAAGATCTTGTTACACGAAAGATAAAGGATCGTTTATTAGCTTTGCCAGTCACGTTCCTTTTATAAAGAATATGAATTTCAACAGAGAAGCATATTCAGTATTTTAGTGAACATGATCCTATTATTGCCAGATATAAATAAAAAAACACTAATTAAATAAAAAATAAAGCTTTGAAAAAGAATTTGTTATTCAGAATCAGTTTATTGTCCGCAATAGTACTACTATCCTCTTTTATTCTGTTAAAACCCAAAGAAAAACCGACACTTTTCTTAATTGGTGATTCCACCGTAAAAAATGGAAAGGGAAAAGGAGATGGCGCGTTATGGGGATGGGGTAGTTTTATAAACGAGCGTTTTGATACAACAAAGATCAATATAGAAAATGATGCACTTGGAGGCACCAGCAGCAGAACGTTCAGAACAAGAGGTCTTTGGGATTCTGTATTGGAAAAGATCAAACCTGGTGATTTTGTTATTATGCAATTCGGACATAACGATGGAAGTCCTTTAGATGATTCTGCCCGTGCACGTGGAACCATTAAAGGAACGGGTGATGAGTTTAAAGAGATCTATAATCCCATTACCAAGCAACAGGAAGTGGTCCATACCTATGGATGGTATTTAGCAAAGATCGTTAAGGAAGCGAAAGATAAGGGTGCAATTCCTATAATATGCTCTCTTGTTCCGCGAAGTGACTGGAAAGATGGTAAAGTGAAAAGAGGAGAGGGTGATTATGGGAAATGGGCCAGGGAAACTGCTTTATCTACTGGAGCTTATTTTATTGATCTCAATACCTTAACCGCTGATAAATATGATGTACTGGGTGAAGCAAAAGTAAGCACGATGTTCCCTTCAGATCACACGCATACAAATAGGGAAGGCGCAGAAATCAACGGGGCCTCTGTTGTAGAAGGGATGAAAACAATCCAGGATTTAGCATTGAATCAATACCTGATTAAATAGCGGATATAACCAGTAAAGGAGAGCTAATCTGTAGCATGTTATAGATGGTATTTAATAAATTCTTAAGTTTAATTATTCAATGAGATTTAAAAAAAAGGTTATTATACTCCTGCTTCTAACGGGAACAACTGTTTTTAGTAGTGTTTTTGCCCAGACTTCTGCTTGGCCTGAAGTAAAGAAAGAAATGCAACCCTGGGTGCGTTGGTGGTGGATGGGAAATGCAGTTAATCAGCAGGAGCTTGGAGCCTCATTGCAAACCTTCCATGAAGCCGGAATAGGCGGAGTGGAGATCGCTCCTATATATGGGGTTAAAGGTGCAGAAAATGAATACATTTCTTATTTGTCACCCAAATGGATGGAGATGCTTCGGTATACTGTCAAACAAGCAGGTGAATTTAACATGGGTGTGGATCTTACGAATGGTACAGGCTGGCCTTTTGGTGGTCCACAGATTACATCTAAGGATGCTGCATCCAAATTAATCGTTCAAACGTACACGCTTAGTGCTAAAAGCAAGCTTAAGGAGAAGATTCTGGTAAAGGATCCTAAACAAGATGCTGCAACGTTTCAGTTTCTTACTGCTTATAGTGATCGGAATGAGGTCTTGGATCTATCTGATAAGGTGGCTGCTGACGGAACTTTAAACTGGTCGCCTGTATCAGGAAACTGGGAATTGTATGCGGCCTTTGATGGTAAAACCCGTCAAATGGTGAAACGGTCATCTCCGGGAGGAGAGGGATATACCCTGAATCATTTTTCTAAAGATGCGCTATCGACTTACCTTAAACGGTTTGATCAGGCTTTTGATCATAAATCGCCAGGTGTAAGGGCTTTTTATAATGATAGTTATGAAGTGTACGATGCAGACTGGTCAGAGAATTTTTTGGCTCTATTTAAAGCAAATCGTGGGTACGATTTTAGGCCATATATTAAAGAATTTGTAAGCAAAGAGTCTTCAGAACATGTGGCAAGGTTGAAGTCAGACTATCGGGAAACCATGTCTGATATGTTACTCACTAACTTTACCCGTCCATGGACTGAGTGGGCGCGTCAGTATAAAGGAATTACACGTAACCAGGCGCATGGCTCTCCCGGTAACTTACTTGATCTGTATGCTGCTGTTGATATTCCGGAATGCGAAACCTTTGGATCCAGTTATTTTCCTATTCCGGGTTTACGCAGGGATAGTGCGGATATCAGAAATGTAGATCCTGATCCTGTAATGTTGAAGTTTGCCTCATCGGCAGCGCATGTTGCGGGGCATAACCTGGTATCCAGTGAAACCTTTACCTGGCTTACCGAGCATTTTAAGACTTCTTTATCTCAATGTAAACCGGAAGTTGAACAGGTGTTTTTGTCTGGTATCAACCATGTGTTTTTCCATGGCGCTCCTTTCTCTCCGAAAAAGGCCTCATGGCCGGGATGGTTATTTTATGCATCAGTTGATTTTACGCCTGCTAATAGTTTCTGGCAGCATTTGCCGGGACTTAATACCTATATAACCCGTGTACAATCGGTGCTTCAATCAGGGAAATCGGATAATGAAGTTTTGATTTACTGGCCGGTATATGATGTGTGGAATAAGTCTGAAGGAAGAGATATGGCCTTAAAGGTGCATGATATCGATAAATGGCTTCACCCTGCACCTTTTTATAAAGATGTAACTGAATTGCAAACTGCGGGTTACGGACTAGACTTTATATCTGATCTGTTGCTTAAAAATGCGACCGCTGAAAATGGTCAAATCAAGACTAATCCTGGAGCATCACCTTATAAAGTATTGGTTCTGCCTAAATCAGAGTTAATTCCTGTAGAAACATTTCAAAAAGTTTTGCAACTGGCAGAAAGTGGAGCAACAGTTATTATCCAGAACCTCCCTTTAGATGTACCCGGTCTTGGAGATCTGGATGCTAAAAGGCAGCAACTGAAGACCCTGTGCGATGGTTTAGCGTTTTCTGATACTGCAAATGGAATCAAGGTAATGAAAATGGGATCAGGCAGGGTTATTTTAGCAGATGATGTGCAGAAAGCGCTAAGATTTGCTGGCTTCAATAGGGAAAAATTAACGGATACTGGTCTTAAATTTATCCGCAGACAGGATGGTGCAGATAAATATTATTATCTGGTTAATCATACGGATAAGGCAATTCACGAAAAGATCCCGCTGAACGTAAAAGCAGGCTCCGTTTTAATTATGGATCCGCAAAGCGGAAATTCAGGAACTGCTGCTATTGCTCCAAATGATATGGGTGTATCCGTTCAGGTGGAACTATTACCCGGAGAGGCATTGATTTTAAGAACAGCAGCAACAGCCAAAGCGGACGAGAAGAAATGGGTTTACCTGAATCAGGCTTTAAATCCCATTGAGGTAAAAGGTAAATGGAAGCTTCATTTTGTTGAAGGGGGGCCTTCTATTCCGGCTGATCGCAAGTTAAAACAAGCACAGTTATGGACTTCTTTATCCGATAGTGCCGCATCTTATTTCTCAGGTAGAGCGGAGTATACGGTCTCTTTTAAAATGCCACGTACGGAAGCAACTGAATATCTGCTTGATTTAGGTTCTGTTCATGAAAGTGCACGAGTATGGGTCAATGGAAAGGATGCTGGTATTTTGTGGAGCATTCCTTATCAAATGAGGATAGGTCAATTATTGCATCCAGGTAAGAATACAATCAAAATAGAAGTAGCTAACCTGATGTCAAACCGGGTTAGATATATGGATAGAAAGGGAATTGAATGGAAAATTTTCAAAGACATTAATATCGTGGACATTAATTATAAACCAATGGATGCTTCAAATTGGAAAGTACAGCCTTCTGGTTTGGATGGTCCGGTTACAATCACACCTTATAAATAATAAGCAATCAGGATGCCTTTGTTGCGCATTGGTATCCTGATTTACACATCTCCTTGTCTACCTAAAGAAATCTACCTTTTTCTTATCTTAGTCTCCAGACCGATCAATATTTTCTTTTATAAGAGAAATGTGATCAAAATTGGTGATTTGTAGAGGAAATTAAATTTAAAATACCACATGTATGGCTTATTGGTCCAAGTTTCATAAGATTTTGCTTCAAGTGTATTTTTAATGTTTTTATTTTATATAAATCAATAAAATAGTTTTGTTTTTTGGTTTTTTTGAATAAAACATTGAGTTATTTACACCTTAATTAGATAAATTGTAAATTATAACTAATTAAGGTGTAAATAACTCAATGTTTTAGCATTATAAGCAGTAAATTTGTTGCTTTGTGCATTTGTTTATTTTTTGTAATCTTTTTATTTTAATAAATGAAAAGGTTTACATTAGGATAATCTTTTTTGCATCATCTAATTTATTATTTATAAATATTGAGAAACCTTAACACACAAAATGAAATTTAGAAAACCTCTTGATTCACTATTGAAGGAAGCATCAGAAACTGGAGAAGGAACTCTTAAGCGTACATTAAGTGCGGGTAACTTAGTTGCATTAGGTGTAGGAGCTATTATAGGTGCAGGCCTTTTTGTACGGACAGCTGCAGCTGCAGCTGATCATGCTGGTCCATCAGTAACCTTATCGTTTATACTGGCTGCAGTAGGTTGCGGATTGGCTGGTTTGTGTTATGCAGAATTTGCCTCTATGATTCCAATCGCAGGATCTGCTTATACCTATTCTTATGCCACCATGGGTGAGGTTGTTGCTTGGGTTATTGGTTGGGATTTAGTGCTTGAATATGCTGTAGGAGCTGCTACGGTCTCTATTGCCTGGTCTGAATATCTGAATAAGCTCTTAGAGACGTTTGGTGTCTCGATACCCTATGCCCTCTGTCATTCGCCTTTTCAGGTGTCTCCGGATGGAATTAACGGGATTATTAACTTGCCTGCCTTGTTTATTGTTGTGGTGCTTTCTTTGGTGTTGATCAGAGGTACTAAAGAATCAGCTAATATTAATGGCATTATTGTGATCCTTAAAGTGGCTATTGTGGTCGTGTTTATTGTAATTGGCTGGTCATACATGAACCCTGTCAATCATACTCCTTACATTCCTGTAAATATTGGTGAACAAGATTTTATAACCGGAAAAAAAGGCTTTTGGGATTACTTTGAGAATGACTTTGGCAAGTTTGGAATGAGCGGAATTGTCAGTGGAGCAGGTGTAGTTTTCTTTGCTTTCATTGGTTTTGATGCTGTTTCTACTGCTGCACAGGAGGCGAAAAATCCAAAAAGAGATATGCCTATCGGGATCCTTGTATCTCTGTTGGTCTGCACTGTATTATACGTATTGTTTAGTCATGTATTGACTGGCGTTGCCAATTATCATGAATTTTCAACAGCAGGGAAAGAAGCTTCCGTGGCTTATGCCATTGAAACGTATATGCATGGATACGGTTGGCTTTCTATCTTAATTACTGTAGCTATTCTTGCCGGATTCTCTTCGGTTATTTTAGTTATGCTTCTTGGACAGTCTCGCGTATTCTTTTCCATGTCAAAAGATGGTCTTGTACCGAAAGTGTTTTCTGAAGTGCATCCTAAATTTCAAACGCCATATAAATCCAACCTTATATTTTTAGTATTTGTTGGTTTGTTTGCTGCCTTTGTACCTGGAGATGTAGTGGGTGATATGACGAGTATCGGTACCTTGTTTGCGTTCGTTCTTGTTTGTATTGGTGTTATTGTAATGCGGAAGAGTGATCCGGATGCATCACGTCCTTTCAGAACTCCATGGATGCCTGTACTTCCTATAATAGGAGCATTGGCCTGTATTTTAATGATGATTGGTTTAGGAAAACATAATTGGGAACGTTTAATCGTATGGATGCTGATCGGCTTTGTGATCTATTTTGGCTATAGTATCAAGCACTCTGTAGTTAGAAAAAATAATAAGGATAGCGAGGCATAAAAAATAGATCATAAAAAAGAGGCTAAATCATTTAGCCTCTTTTTTATGATCTATACTAATGAACTGTTCTTTATTAGTAGTTCAATTGAATCAAATACAGTTTTTTATTCAAATAACTGATTAACTATTTTCTGTTTCAGCAACAGTTGATAGTTCGTTGGCTGGTTTAGTAGTTTTAGCTACGGTCTTTCTTGGTGCACGTTTACGAACAATAGGAGCTGCGGCAACTTCAACTGTAGCTAATTTGCTTTTTGAAGGAGTTCTAGGCTTTCTTGAGGTTGGTGTCTTTTTTTCTGCAGGGGATACTTCAAAAGAATTAACCTCGTCTTTAATTGCTTCTGCATCAGCTTGAACGGTTTCAGTAAGTTCCGCTTTAGAAATACCTTCTTTTTTAGCTAACTTCTTAGCAATAAGGGAAGCTGCTTGTTTAACTTCCTTAGTTACTTTTTTGGGATCTTTTCCCTGACTAATAATACTTTTAGTAATCTCAGCTGTTAACTGTTCTTCAATTGACTTACTAATTGTCTTTCTTGCTTTTTTTACAAGTGATTTTTGTTTATCTTTTTTCATGAATTTAATATTTATAAAAATGAGCATCATGTTTGTTATTGATACTTTTTGGGGGATGAATATAAGGCAATGATTTAATTTTAAATGATATACAATAATACATGAATAATACCTTAATTTAATATTATCATTATGTTAATTATTTTAAGCCGATAATGTTTGATTAATTATAAATAGATGTACAGTTTAACAAGAGATAAACTATTTTTATAAATCTTACTTACCTTTGCAACCCTTTTAAAAGGGTTGAAATATGAGGTCTGAAGCAACAAAAACAATACGATTAGCACTGCCCATCATCATAGGCGAATTGGCTCAGATGTCACTTCATCTTATTGATGCGGCTATGGTTGGAGCGATAAGCTATAAACAACTTGCCGCAGCGGCTTTAGTATTGAACACCCTAAACATACCTTTTGTATTTGGAATAGGAATTACGATCTCTGTTTCGCAAATGGTTTCTATGGCTCACGGAAGAAGAGATGGCCAGCTCGTCTCGCATTACTTCTTTAATGGATTTTGCCTGTGTGCGGTTTCTGCTATTTTAATCTCCTTATTGTTAGTGTTCGGCCGCAATGTACTGTATCACTTAGGGCAAGATCCTGAAGTGGTTGTATTGGCATTGCCTTTTATGAAACTGATGGGACTGTCGATCATTCCCATGTTGCTATTCATGACCTTAAAGCAGTTTACCGATGGACTGGAATTTACCCGTACAGCCATGATGCTCTCCTTAATTGGTTTGCCAATCAATATATTTCTTAATTGGGTGCTGATTTATGGAAATTTGGGGTTTCCAAGACTGGAACTGTTAGGTGCAGGTTGGGCTACATTGATTACACGTACGTTAATCTTCATTATTCTGGGATTGGTTATATTAAAACATACCACATTTAAAAGATATGTGATGGTAGCTAAAAGTCAGTGGAAAATCAAAGGCCAAACACTAAAAGAACTGTTACATATTGGTATTCCCAGTAGTCTGCAAATGGGAATGGAAGCAGGAGCGTTTGCCGTGTCAGGTATCATTATCGGGACCTTGGGAGCTGTTTCTCAAGCATCTCATCAAATTGCATTGAGTTGTGCATCCTTTACTTTTATGGCGTCAATGGGGCTTGCTCAAGCCGGTTCCATTCGTGTGAGTAATGCCTTCGGTCGTATGGATTTCAAAATGATATCTAAGATTGGAAATACCACACTGATTACGGCTCTGTTTTATGGGATATTCTGTGCGGTTGCCTTTACCGTATTCAGGTTTCAGTTACCTAAATTTTTCAATACCAATAAAGAGGTACTTGAATTAGCGTCTACCTTGCTGTTATTTGCTGCCGTCTTTCAGATCTCTGATAGTACACAGGCGATAGGAGCAGGGTTGTTAAGGGGTATAAAGGATGTAAAGGTGCCTACTATTCTAGTGGCTATTTCGTATTGGGTAATCGGCTTGCCTGTTGGTTATGTTCTGGCATTTCAATTTAAGATGGGTGCTTCAGGTATGTGGTTAGGTTTAATTACCGGACTTACGCTCGCTTCCGTATTTCTTGTTATCCGATTCCTGAAGATGTCTAAAAGGAATCTTGTAGCTCAATAATAGGGCAAAAAAAAAGCATCTACCATTTGGCAGATGCTTGTACAATGATCTATGTGTTATTAAATAACTTCTACATTCACCGCATTAAGGCCTTTTTTGCCTTTTTCAACTTCATACTTTACACGATCATTCTCACGAATTTCGTCTACAAGTCCTGTTGAATGAACAAAAATATCAGGTTCACCACTAGCTGGTACGATGAATCCGAAACCTTTAGTTTCATTGAAAAATTTTACTGTTCCTTCGTTCATTATATTGAATTTTTATAAAGGCGCAAGATATAACTATTTATCTGATAAATAATCCTTTAATTGTCAAAATAATGTAGAGGAATTTAATTTTAAAGTTCTTTTCTTAATCGTGCTACCGGGATATTCATAGCTTCCCTGTACTTTGCTACGGTACGGCGTGCGATATTATACCCCTTTTCTTTCAGTATTTCCGCAAGCTTTTCATCAGCTAAAGGATGTCTTTTGTTTTCATTTCCAATGCACTCTTCTAAAATGCTTTTCACTTCTTTATTGGATACTTCCTCTCCACTTTCAGTTTGAATAGCTTCAGAAAAGAACGATTTAAGTAAAAAAGTGCCGAATTCTGTTTGTACATACTTAGAGTTAGCCACCCTGGATACGGTTGAAATATCCATTCCAATGCGGTCGGCGATATCTTTCAGGATCATTGGTCTGAGGTTCCTGTCAGCACCGGTAAGGAAATAGTCATACTGATAATGCATAATCGCATTCATGGTTTTCAATAAGGTTTGCTGGCGTTGTTTAATTGCGTCAATAAACCATTTTGCCGAATCTAACTTTTGTTTGACGAACTGTACTGCTTCTTTTAATTTTTTATCTTTTTGTGCAGACTTATCATAATGTTGAAACATCTCCTGGTAGGAGCGGCTTACTTTAAGCTCAGGTGCATTTTGAGAGTTTAATGTTAAAACGAGGAAACCTTCTTTATTACTGATATGGAAATCGGGGATAATCTGAAGCTGTTTGGTAGTTACTGCTTCAGAATCACCCGGTTTAGGGTTAAGTTTTAAAATTTCAGCTATAATTTCTTTGAGCTCACTTGAATTTACATTCAGCGACTTCTCCAATTTATCGTAATGTTTTCGTGTAAACTCGTCCAGATAGTCTTCTACTATTCGGATTGCTTTTAATATGATGAGATTTTGCTGATCCTTTTTTCGGAGCTGAATAAGTAAACACTCTTGCAAATCGCGGGCACCAATGCCAGGAGGTTCAAAGTTCTGGATCACTTTGAGCATTTCTTCAACTTCCTCCTCTTCTGCAAATATATTTTGCGAAAAGGCCAGGTCGTCAATAAGAGAGGTCACTGAACGTCTCAGGTAACCATCGTCATCCAGACTTCCTATAAGTTGTTGGCCTATCTGGAAGTCCTTATCTGATAAAGGGATAAGATCAAGCTGTTCCTGAAGGTTTTCATAAAAAGAGCTTTGAACAGCAAAAGGAATTTCTTTTTTATCCTCTTCATCGTCACTATTTTTATCGTATTTAGAACTGAAGTCGTTTAAGTTATCTTCCTGAAGGTAGTCGTCGATGTTGAATTCATCATAATCTTCCGATTTCTCTTCATGGTCGAACGTATCATCCGGGTCTTTATCCGGATATTCTTCAACAGGATCATTCTGATTCGCAAGACTTAAATCTTCCAACGCAGGGTTTTCTTCCAACTCTTCTTTGATACGAGCATCCAAAGATACAGTTGGCACCTGTAATAGCTTGATGAACTGGATCTGTTGAGGAGATAGCTTTTGAAGTAGTTTCTGTTGTAGGTTTTGTCTTAACATAAATAGTGTGCCAAAATTACATATTTAATTTAAATCATAAATAATTTTGATTTTAAATATACGAAGACAATTCGCAATTTGAGCAGAATCAGCTTTTGTTTATCTTTACAACATGTTTACAGGTATTGTTGAATTCACAGGTCAGGTTATTGCCTTACAAGAAGATAAAGGGAATTTGAATATTACAGCTTCTTCTCCTTTTTCTGCTGAGCTTAAAATTGACCAGTCAGTTGCCCATAATGGGGTTTGTCTAACTATTGTCGCATTAGATGAACACGCACATACTGTGACAGCAGTAGAAGAGACCTTACAAAAATCTAATCTGAGAGCTCTGGCTATAGGCGATTTTATTAATCTGGAAAGGTGTATGCAGATGAATGGCAGGCTTGACGGACATATAGTACAGGGGCATGTTGATCAAACTGCAATTTGTGTAGCTGTCAATGAATTAGAAGGGAGCTGGTTTTATATTTTTGAATATGATTCCTCAATCGGAAACATAACCGTAGAAAAAGGTTCAATTTGCGTAAATGGTGTGAGTCTTACTGTTGTTAATTCAGAAGCAAATCGTTTTTCTATTGCTATCATCCCGTATACGCATGAGCATACCAACTTCAAACAACTAAAGCGGGGTGATACTGTTAATTTGGAATTTGATATTATAGGGAAGTACGTTGCCAGATTGTTAAATAAATAATGCAATGAAAGCCTTTGGCTGATTTATTCAGGAATTATAAATAACAACCTGCCATCTGAACGCCCATTTCCATTCAATTTTATATTTGTTTACCCCTGCTTTTGCCAATAACGACTTTAGTTCATCTTTTTTAAAACTACGTCTTACCGATAAAGGGCCATCGTTGCGCATCATTTTATTGGGGATCACAACAGTAAAAATAGCAATTAGTGAATAGTATAACAGCCAGTGACGGTGTAAATCAGTGACTATGACTCCTCGTTTAGCAGTTTTTGCCATTTTTTTAATCAGTTGAACCCAGGCATCATCTTCAAAATGATGTGTAAACAGACTTGATAAGATGATATCAAATTGATTTTCCTTTAGATTATCACTCATCACTTCAGTTTGTATGTATTTGATGTTCAAATAACCGTTGGTTTCTTTCTGCGCAAAAGATAGAACCCCCGAAGAGGCATCCACTCCGGTTAACTTTATAGGGATTTTCCTTTTTTTCGCCCAGTCAGCTATTGCCTTTAAAGCATCTCCACCTCCGCATCCCCAGTCACTAATATGATTTCCTGATTGTACCGGAAAGTGCTCTAGTGCTTTAATTAAACTAGCATGACCGCCAAACCAGGCATTTAAATTACCCAAACCTTTAAGTACGGGTTCCAGCTCAGTTTTCGGTAAATCAAAGTCATCCATAATTTCGTCAACACCACGAATACGCTTGCTGAAATCAACCATATGTTTTTATTTTAAGAGTCCCAAAGGTTTACCATGAGTGCGTTTTATTAAGTAGCCTGCCATCGCTGGCGAACCATTCAGCAGATGGATAGCCAGGTTCATCAAGGTGTTGTTTCCAAATATAAATTGCAATTTGCGTCCGGTCCATAAACGCTTTGCAAATTGCTTATTCCAAGCCTCAATGTAAATTTGTTCTAATTTATTTCGTTGCTCTAAAGAAAATGGAGCTCCATTTTTATAGCATCGGACAATTATCTCAGACAGGATTTTAGCTGAATGAATGGCCATCGTCATGCCGTTGCCACATAAAGGGGCAATCATTCCGGCTGTATCGCCACTCATCAAAATATGTTGCTCTACCGGTTGCTTTTTCTCAAAAGATATTTCGTTAATCACCTCGGGTTTATCCATTAGCATCTCTGCGTTTTTAAATAAAGCCTTCTGGTAAGGGTTTTTGTTTATCAATCCTTCTTGCAAATCTTGCAGGTTGCCATACTGCCGTAAATCATCGCGATGAGCCAATGAGCAGATGCAATAGCGGTCATCCTCAATTTTTGATACCCCACAATAGCCATTTTTAAAACTATTCAGCTGAATTAAATCATCGGGAAAATCAATTTTAGCATGGATCTTTATGCCGATATAAGGACTGCGATGGTGAAAAAAGCTTCGGTTTAGCTTGCTATCCAAGTTAGACCGTTTGCCGAATGAGCCGATAACCAGGGGGGCTTTAAGGATTTGATCAGGCAATGTAACCTCAAAACTGTTTTGCTTAAACTGAATATCTTCCACACGTGTATCCAGCATAAAGGTTACACCCTTCGCCTTGCACCTTTGATAAAGATAATGATCAAAGGTATATCGACTTAGTCCAAAACCACCCAAATCAAGTTGTTGTGCAAATTTTGCTCCTGAAGTGGAGGTTACTTCGAGTCGTGTAATATGTGATGCATGGAGAGCAGTGACATCAATATCAAGTTCCTTAAGAAAGGGGAGGACTTCATTTGAAATGTACTCACCACAAACCCTATGGAAGGGATACGACTTTTTTTCTATAACGGTAACTTGTAATCCAGCTTCGTTCAGTAATAGCGCATTAAATAATCCTGCTAGTCCTCCACCTACAATAATTACGTCGCACATCGTTTTAACAAACCTTAAGAACCATACCCTCAACCGTTAAACCTGGCCCAAATGCAAAGCTTAAAACACGTTGATTGGATAACATTCCGGCATTTAAAATCTTTTGCAGCACAAATAAAATGGTTGCCGATGACATATTACCATATTTCCGCAAAACCTCATAAGCAAAAGTGTTGCTTTCTTCAGGCAGTTCCAAAGATTCCTCAACAGCTTCCAGGATCTTTTTACCTCCCGGATGAATGGCATACAATTCAATTTGCTCTTTTGTGAGACCAGCCTTTTGAAGTAAGCGGTCAGTAACACCTTTTATATTTTTCCTGATCTGCTTGGATACTTTAGAAGTAAGTTTCATTTCGAAACCAGTGTTGCCAACAAACCAGCCCATTTCATTACGACTTTCGGGTAAAAACTCCGAGTAAAAGTTTTCAATTATGAGACCTGTTCCGTTACCTGATTTATTAGTAGAATGCTCAATGAGGACAGCAGCTGATCCATCAGAAAAAAGTGAATTAGCAACCCAGTTATCTAAGGTGTTCGTCTTTTGAAAATGAAGAGTGCATAGCTCAACAGAAACCAGCAATACCTTTGCCTTAGGATCAGCTCTGCAAATATAATCGGCAGCTTTCAATCCGTTAATCGCACCATAGCAACCCATGAAATTAATACAAGTGCGTTCGGTGGTACGTTTAAGTCCCAGCTGTTCCACTAGGTCAACATCAATTCCCGGCGCATACATTCCGGTACAACTAACCGTAATCAAATGGGTTATTTGCTCTGTTATTTGATCATTAAAATGGGAAAGACAATTTTGGGATGCTTGCAAAGCTATCTTGATAGCTTTTTCCTGATAGATTTGAAGTCGCTTGTGGGTAGTAACAAATGGTTCCAGATCAGCAGAGGGTTCAAAAAATGTAAAATCAACCGGTTGAGCGTCGAAATCATTAATCACAGAGTAGCGGTAATCAATACCGGAATTATCATAAATTGTTTTTAGCCGGGCAGCATGGTCCGGACTAAGAGCAAAAGCATTCACCATGAAAGTGTATATGTTTTGCTGCGAAAGCCGATTTTCCGGATTGGCAATTCCTATTGCACTGATTAAACTACTCATTTGCTATATTAAGTTTATTGATTCGCCTGCATACAGTATTGTGAAGTATTATTCACATCATCAATATTATAAGTATTTGTATGTTTTACTAAAGCATCAAATATGTAATTTGTTTTTCAATATATTGTCATTTAAAACTGTAGGAAATTTGATTTTACTTATTCATTCAAATAAAGTACTATGGGTTTTTATATTACGTTACTATAATAGTGTTTTTAAAAGGGCAATGATACCTGGTATTAAAAGAAATTACTTCTGTTGGTTTTTGAATTTGTCATAGAATTGCCTTTAAAGCTATTAAATTGATAATAAATGTTAAAATGTGTTAAAGTATTTGCAATTATTAATAATTTAACGATATTTGTATCAACAAGTTTTTAGGGCTTTTAAAATACTGTAGGGTGGTGAAATTGGCAGACACTCCTCCTTGTCCCGGTGGCGGAGATTATGGGAAATCCGGAAACGGTTAACCACTCTTTGAAGGTTCGATTCCTTCCCTTACAGCTCCTTTCAATAATTTAGGTTTATAATTGGTTAGTTTGAGCTCTCGCCCATCGAGAGCTTATTTTTTTGCCTAAAATTCTGGTTTATATAATTTTCATAAAAGCTAATCCCCTATTACTTTATTTACATTTATTAATATTTTATTTTAAAATATTTGCAACGTATAGGTTATGTTATTATCTTTGAGTCAACAAACGGTTATCAGTTTGTTAATTATACTGTAGGGTGGTGAAACTGGCAGACACACCTCCTTGTCTCGGTGGTGGAGATTATGGGAAAACCGGAAACGGTCTAACTACTTCTTGGAGGTTCGATTCCTTCCCCTACAGCTCCTTTCAATAATTTAGGTTTATAATTGGTTAGTTTGAGCTTCCGCCCATCGGGAGCTTATTTTTTGTCCAATTTTTTATTTAAAGAAAAGTCGTAATTGCTAGAATTTCAGGTATATAGTGTAGGGGATGACTCCGGATAAATAAGTATACCTATGTTAGCTTTTGATTTTGTAAGTTCTTTAAGAGGGCTGAGTTTTATAGAAAACTGCTTTTAAAAAGCAAAGACCGGCATTCGCCGGTCTTCCGCTACTTAAACTCCAACCCCTTGGTTCTTTTATGCAGAGGGATTCTGCATTATAATTTAGTTCTTTCCAAATGGAATAGATAATAAAGGAACTTTACTACGTGAGGCCATTGCACAGGTTTTGCTTCTGTGAAGCAGGGAATCCCATAAGCCATGTTTTTGTGGTACCATCACAAGCAAGTCTGCATTGTACTCTTTCATGCCTTTTTCAATCCCTTCAATGATGCTACAGCCATCAATATCTCTGTAGGTATGATTTAATCCGCTAAAGCTTTCATCGTGCGGATGTAGGCCGGCTAGTTCTTCAACAAGTGCAAGATCAGCTTTTTTCATTAATTTTTGTACATGAAGAACCTGTACTTCTGCGCTCATTTCAGCGGCAATCTCTTTTAGTTTAACTAATGTTTTGCTGGCTGAGTGACAGTTATCATCACAAGCAAATAGTATTTTACTCATGCCTTTAAATTTTGCGTCGATAGGTACTACCAGTACGGGATATTTGGCATGATGGATGATTGATGTGGTGGTATTACCAAATAATCTTTGGTCTAATGTTTCTCCTCTCATTCCCATTACAACCAGGTCGGCGTCGTATTCAACAACTAAGCGATCTAATTCAGACTGGATTTCAGATAGTTTACTTACACATTCAACTGGTACATCGTATGTGCATTTTGTTTTCAAAGCAATGTATTCTAATGATGCTTTGTTTGATGCGATAATTTTTTCAATTTCTGATGCAGGCAATAACGTGTTTGCAGCATGCGGGGGAATAACAAAGGAATTATATAAAACTAACTTAGCATTTGTGCATCTGGCAAGAGCAGCTGCATATTCAAGCGCATTGTTTGCATCTTTAGAGAGGTCGGTGGCTACGATTATAGTTTTCATAATCTTCGGGGTTTTTGTTGATGTAAAGTTAGACAGGTTACATTGAAGAAAAAATGATAATGATTACTAAATAAGGTAATATAAGTCGTTAGAATCGCTTAAGTTAAACAAAATGCTCCTTTAAGAGAGAAGAGTTAGGAAGATTGATTCCAATTATTCGTTCTCAAAGAAGCATTTTAGGTGTTCGGCAGAAAGATTTAGTATAATAAGTTATTCCGCTGGACATGTATGTTGGTTTTTAATTCCTCATATTGATATATTGAAGAGGTTGGCCAAAGTCTTCCGTACGGCATAAGGTGATGACAGCCTGCAGGTCATCAATCTTTTTAGCCTGAACTCTAACTTGTTCGTCCATGATGGAAGCTTGAACTTTTAGTCCGCTGTCTTTTATTTTTTTGATAATTTTTTTGGAGGTTTCCTTATCAATGCCTTCTTTAATTTTGATCTCTTTCCTGATCATATTGCCGGATGCGTATTGTTCTTTTCCGGTTTCCAGAGCATTGGGGTCTAGTCCTTGTTTAACCATTCTTGAGATAATGGAGTCCAGAATGGCTTTGAGGCGCATATCATTCTCGGTCACTACTGTAATTTCATTGGTCTTCTTATCCAGATTCACTGTGCTCTTTGAATCATTAAAGTCAAATCTGTTTAAGATCTCTTTTTTTGCGGTATTAATCGCATTATCAAGAGTTTGAGCATCTATCTTACTTACAATATCAAATGAAGGCATATTAATGTGGTTTTAAAAGACGAAATTACAGATTTAAAGCTCAATTATTAGTTTGTGAGAGATTAATTGTCAGCGATGTTATGTGGAAAGACCATGAGTTAGCAACTGAACAGTATACAAAGTATTAGGTTTTTTATTATTGAATTATATTAATTGCAATTCACTACGAAGCATATTTTACGAATACATTAAAACACAGAACACTCTTTTATGCTTAACATTAAGATGCCTGATAACATATAAGGCAATTATTTAATATTAAATTAACACTAATATGCGCAGATTTGCGTCATTCGGTAGCAATACCGGAATCTTATTTATATAAATGGCTAAGGTAAAGATTCAGCTTACTAATCGGGAAATCAGTTGGTTATACTTCAATGAGCGTGTGTTGCAGGAAGCTGCAGATATCTCGGTTCCTTTAATAGAAAGAATTCGTTTTCTGGCAATCTTTTCCTCTAACCTGGATGAGTTTTACCGGGTTAGAGTGCCGACATTAATTAAGTTGGCCAATATAAATGAAAAGGCTAAGGAACTTTTGGGTTATAATCCTAAAAAAATAATTAAAGAGATTAAAGAGATTGTTGTTAATCAGGAGCGTCGCTTTGACGATCTGTATGAGAATGGCATTATAAAAGAACTGGAAGAAGAACGGATCTTTATTATCAATGAGCGGCAGCTGAATGTAAAGAGAGGCGAGTTTTTAAGAAGCTACTTTAGAGAAAAGCTGTTGTCTACGCTTGTTCCGATTATGCTGAACGAAAATAAACCTTTTCCGGAGTTGAGGGACAGGGCTATTTATTTTTTCGTGCGCCTCAGTAAAAAGGATAAAAAAGAAAAATCGCAATATAGTTTAATTGAAATTCCGCTTAAGAGCCTGGAGCGATTTATTGTATTGCCGGAAACGAATAATCTGAAGTATATCATCCTCCTGGATGATATTATCCGTTATTGTCTGGACGATATCTATTTTATTTTTGAATATTCAGCCATAGAGGCCTATTCCATACAGTTAACGCGTGATGCGGAGTTGACGCTGGATACGAGTATCAGCGAGAAGTTTATTGATACCTTAACAAAGAGCTTGCAGAAAAGGAAAAAGGGCAAGCCCATGCGTTTGTTGTATGATAATAATATGCCCCTGGCGATGTTAAACTATCTTGTTGCCAAACTTGATCTTACGGCAGATGGTTTAATTCCAGGGAACCGGTACCATAATTTCAGGAACTTTATTAGTTTCCCTAATGTTGGACGGGCTGAATTAGAATATCATAAAGATGCACCTCTCCCAGTTAAGAACCTTGACCTTGGTAAAAGCATTTTTAGTCAGATTGCTAAACGGGATTATCTGATTAATTTACCTTATCAGTCTTTTGATTACATTATTCACTTTCTTAGGGAGGCTGCCATAGACCCTAAGGTTACGGAAATCAATATCACGGTATACCGTCTTGCTGCTAATTCAAGAGTCATTAATGCTTTGATCAATGCGGCAAAAAATGGTAAAAAGGTAAATTGTCTGGTCGAATTAAAGGCTCGCTTTGATGAACAGAATAATATTTACTGGATGAATAAACTTGAAGAGGAGGGTGTCAATGTGAGTTATGGTCTGCAGGATTATAAGGTACACTCCAAAATCTGTTTGGTTACCCGAATGGAAAAGGGCAAGCCAGTTTATTACGCTAGTCTGGCCACTGGCAACTTCAATGAGAAAACGGCTAAGTTGTATGCTGATCATAGCATTTTTACGACACATCAGGGTATAGGAAATGAGTTAAAGCGCCTGTTCAAAGGTTTGGATAAAAAGGTGTTCTATGATGATTATAAATTTCTGGTGGTATCACCACTGGAAACCCGAACTAAGGTCTATGCGCTTATTGCTGATGAAATAAAAAATCAGGCACAAGGCAAACCTGCTTTTATTATCTTGAAGATGAATAGTCTGGCCGACGAGGCGATGATAGGGAAGTTGTATGAAGCCAGTAATGCTGGGGTCAAAATACAGTTGATTGTTCGGGGCATGTGTTGCCTGATTCCTGGAATCGCGGGAATGAGTAAAAATATTGAAGTGATCAGTATTGTAGATAAGTACCTGGAACATGCCCGGGTGTGGGTATTCGGTAATGGGGGCAATGAAAAGGTCTTTTTATCGTCAGCCGATTTTATGACCCGTAATCTGGATCAGCGTGTGGAAGTAGGCTTCCCAATATTAGATGCTGAAATTAAGAAGGAGTTGCTGGATATTATTCACATCCAGTTGCTGGACAATACGAAGGCCAGAGAGATCAATGCCTCAAATACAAATCGTTATCACCGGACGGACGAGGAGGTAAAACACCGAGCCCAGATTGATATATATACATATTTAAAAAACAAATCATTATCGTGAGATATGCAGCCATTGATGTTGGATCAAACGCCGTTCGTTTGCTCATTGCAGACATAATAGAAAACGGAACAGAAATAACTTTTAAAAAAAATACATTTATACGTGTGCCATTGCGCCTCGGAGACGATGCTTTCCTGGATAAAAGGATTGGGGAAAAGAAGTCTGAGGATTTAATTAGAACCATGACTGCATTCAAATTATTAATGGATGTGTATAAGGTTAAAGAATATATGGCTTGTGCTACATCAGCGATGCGCGAAGCAGGAAATGGTGGAGAGCTCATCAAGCGGATTAAAGCGGAGGGCAACCTTGACCTTAAAATTGTGGAAGGAACGGAGGAAGCCAATATTATCTATTCTACACATATTGCGGAGCGTTTAGACTTCAACAAAAATTATCTGTATATTGATGTAGGTGGAGGTAGTACTGAGCTTTCTATCTTTGTACAGGGCAAAGTAGAAGATTCAAAGTCCTTTCCTATAGGAACGGTGCGGATGCTTGATAATGCGGATATTCCGGAAACCTGGGATGAGATGCATACCTGGATTAAAAACCACACCCGCATTTATAAAAACCTGGTTGGTATTGGTACCGGGGGAAACATCAATAAGTTATTCCGCTTATCGGATGAAAAAGAGGGTAAGCCACTTAGTATTTCCAAATTAAATGAGATCTATTCGCAGTTAAATGCGTACTCACTAAAAGAGCGAATCGGTGTACTAGGCTTAAATCATGACCGTGCGGATGTAATTATTCCTGCCTCGGAAATTTATCTTACTGTCATGAAATGGGCATCTATTAAACAGATTTATGTGCCTAAAGTAGGTATGGCAGATGGTATTATTCAGGTTTTAATAGATAAATATTTAAAAGCCTAGTTGGTATGTCTATTTTTGGACATATATAAATATGACTGTACTACTTTTTACGTTAATTCTTTTCGTTGGGGCTTTTGCAGCAGGGCTTTTGGGCTCTTTAACCGGACTGGGAGGGGGAGTAATCCTGATTCCTCTTCTTACGCTGATCTTTAATGTAGACATACGGTATGCTGTAGGCTGTGCTTTAGTATCTTCCATAGCGACATCTTCAGGTTCGGCTGCTGCCTATATTAAAGAAGGGATTACGAATATCAGGATTGGTATGTTTCTTGAAATTGCAACTACTACAGGGGCAATTATCGGGGCGCTTATTGCGGTTTATACCTCTACAAATGTGGTTGCTGTGATTTTTGGTGTGGTGCTGTTATTTTCGGCACTCATGGCCTTACGAAAGAAAAATGAGGATGCGGATACGGAGGATAAAAGTATTCTGGCTCAAAAGTTAAAGCTTAATGGAACGTATCCTACGACAAATGGAATTGTGGCCTATAAGGTAAGCCGGGTGATTGGGGGATATTCCCTGATGACGATTGCAGGGATTACATCAGGTTTGCTGGGGATTGGGTCAGGCGCTTTAAAGGTTCTTGCAATGGATACCGTCATGCGGATTCCGTTTAAAGTGAGTACTACAACGAGTAATTTCATGATTGGGGTAACTGCTGCAGCTAGCGCGGTGGTATATTTGCAAAGGGGGTATATTGATCCAGGTTTGGCTATGCCGGTTGTTATCGGGGTTTTAATCGGGTCTTTTGCAGGCTCCAGAATTCTGGTCAAGGCAGATGTGAAAAAGTTAAGATTGCTTTTTAGTGTGGTAATTGGCTTCCTTGCGTTGGAAATGATATATAACGGTTTAATGGGTAAGTTATGAAGAGTTTATTTCGAACCGATAAAGATGTTGCATCAGTATTAGGTCAGCTATTACGGGCAGGTGTAGTCACGTCCAGTGTAATTGCTTTGATTGGGGGAGTTATTTACTTGATGGCCCATGGTGCAGATAGGCCGCATTATACCGAATTTATAGGTGCGCCGGAAAATCTGCGACATATCAATGGAATTATAGCTGGTCTGCTGGTATTTGATGCCCAGGCAATTATTCAGACAGGCGTATTGGTGTTGATTGCCACTCCAATATTGAGGGTGTTGCTTTCAGCAATAGCCTTTGCGATTGAAAAGGATTATCTGTATGTAATCATTACTTTAATTGTTCTATCCATCATTGCTATTGGTATGTTTGGGGGGCTAGGAGGATAATGAAAAAGGGACCTATAGGAATATTTGATTCAGGATACGGAGGATTGACGGTATTTAAAGAAATTGAAAGCCGTCTGCCTCAATATGATTTTGTTTATTTGGGTGATAATGCACGTGTACCCTATGGTACGCGATCGTTTGAAACGGTATATCAGTATACCTGGGAATGTGTGCAGCATTTGTTTGCTATGGATTGCAATCTGGTAGTTCTTGCCTGTAATACAGCATCAGCAAAGGCCTTGCGGTCTATCCAGCAAAATGATCTTCCTTCGTTTGACGTTGATAAAAGGGTTTTAGGTGTAATCAGGCCAACGGCAGAGGTTGTGGGTACCTATACTAAAACTGGGAAGATCGGTATTTTAGCTACACAAGGTACGGTCAGTTCAAATTCGTATGTGATTGAAATTAATAAGTTTTTTCCTGATATAAAAATCTTTCAGGAGGCCTGTCCTTTATGGGTTCCTCTGGTAGAAAGCAATGAGTTCAACACGCCGGGTGCTGATTATTTTATTGAAAAGAATTTAAATAACCTGTTTAAGCAATCTCCGGATATTGATACCGTGGTATTGGCTTGTACGCATTATCCATTGCTTGTTGATTCGATCAGCAAGTTTTTACCTGTTGGAATCCGATTGGTTTCCCAGGGTAAACTTGTAGCAGAAAGTTTGGAAGATTATCTCGAAAGGCATACGTTGCTGAAGGAATCATGTTCTTTAGGAACGCGTCGTAATTTCTATACTACGGGTGCCGTAGGCGACTTCAATGAAAAGGCTGCCATTTTCTTAGGCCATGGAGTAGGTTATGGGATAGAGTCAAAACATCTGCCACTTTAAGTCATTTCCGTTTTTTATGCCGCAAATTGGTTATTTTTGCAAAAACTTAATTTCGACTTCCCTTTTAATTTCTTTAAAATGAATATCTCTACAACATATAGTCCTATTGAAACAGAAGACAAGTGGTATAGCTACTGGTTAGGAAAAGGTTTTTTTCATTCCGAACCTGATGACCGGGAAGCTTACACGATTGTGATTCCTCCACCGAATGTTACCGGTGTTTTACATATGGGGCATATGCTTAATAATACCATTCAGGATGTGCTGGTACGAAGGGCCAGGATGCAAGGGAAAAATGCATGCTGGGTTCCGGGTACTGACCATGCTTCTATAGCAACTGAAGCTAAGGTTGTGGCCATGCTTAAAGAACGTGGTATTGCCAAGAAAGATCTGAGCAGGGAAGAGTTTTTGAAATACGCCTGGGAGTGGAAAGAAAAATATGGTGGTATTATCCTGAAGCAATTGGAGAAACTGGGTGCCTCCTGTGATTGGGAAAGAACCCGTTTTACGATGGATGCCGATCTATCGGTAGCGGTTACCGATACGTTTATTCATTTGTATAATAAGGGATTAATATATCGCGGGATTCGGATGGTTAACTGGGATCCTCAAGGGAAAACAGCGGTTTCGGACGAGGAGGTGATCCGTAAGGAAGTCAATCAGAAGCTTTATTATATCAAATACCCGGTTGTTGGTACTGACGATTTTATTGTTATTGCTACTACGCGACCTGAAACCATTATGGCGGATAGTGCAATATGCGTGAACCCCCGTGATGAACGGTATATCGATCTGAAAGGTAAGAAGGTTATTATTCCTCTTGTAGATAGAGAAATTCCTGTTATTGAGGATGAATACGTAGAAATGGAATTTGGTACAGGTTGTTTAAAGGTGACTCCGGCGCATGACTTAAATGACTATGAGCTGGGTGTTAAACATAAACTTCCTGTTATTGATATTTTAAATGATGATGGTACTTTAAATGAAAAGGCCGTTATTCTGGTTGGTGAGGATCGTTTTATAGCACGTAAGAAAATTGCTAAGCTGCTTGATGAAGCGGGCTTATTGGAAAAGGTGGAGGATTATAAATCGCAGGTTGGTTTTTCTGAACGGACCGATGCTGTTATTGAGCCCCGTCTTTCTTTGCAATGGTTTTGCAAAATGGCCGATATGGCTAAACCTGCACTGGATTATGTGGAGGATGGTGAGGTGAAGCTGATTCCGGAAAAGTTTGGTAATACCTACCGTCATTGGATGGAAAATGTGAAAGACTGGTGTATTAGTCGCCAGCTTTGGTGGGGACAACGGATTCCGGCATGGTATAATGCTAATGGGGAATGGGTGGTTGCTGCAACACAGGAAGATGCTATTGAGGCTTTCAATAAGGCTGGTCAGGACAGTGAAAACCTGGTTCAGGATGAAGATGTGGTAGATACCTGGTTTTCTTCGTGGTTATGGCCCATGTCTGTTTTCGATCCATCGGTTTGCGGACATCCGGAAAAAGAGGGTAACGCTGATATCAATTACTATTATCCCACAAATGACCTGGTTACAGCACCTGAGATCTTATTTTTCTGGGTTGCACGAATGATCATTGCAGGTCATGAGTTTAGAGGTAAAGCGCCTTTTGAAAATGTATATCTGACTGGTATTGTACGGGATAAGCTGGGCAGAAAGATGTCTAAGTCGTTAGGGAATTCTCCAGATCCGATTGAGCTTATCAATCAGTACGGTGCTGATGGTGTTCGCGTAGGGATGCTTCTTTGCTCTCCTGCCGGTAATGACCTGATGTTTGATGTTTCTTATTGTGAACAGGGGCGTAATTTTGCCAATAAGATCTGGAATGCGTTTAAATTGCTCAAAGGCTGGTCTGAAAATACAGTAGCGATTGAGAATGCGGAAAATAAGGTTGCTATAGCCTGGTTTGATAGTCGTTTTAATGAGGCTCTTGTAGAAATTGAAAGTCATTTCGCTCAGTATCGATTATCTGAAGCATTAATGGCTATATATAAATTGGTGTGGGATGATTTTTGTTCCTGGTACCTGGAGATGGTTAAACCTCCTTATCAGCATCCTGCTGACCGTGAAACGGTGGCGGCTACTACCTTCTTCTTTGAGAAAATATTGAAACTGCTTCATCCTTTTATGCCTTTTCTTACTGAGGAGCTTTGGCATGACGAGATATTTGGTGCGCGTGAGGAAATGGATTGTTGTATTGTATCAGAATATCCTAAAACAGCAGCGACAGATGACAAGCTTTTAAAGGAGTTTGATATGATTAAAAAGGTGGTTTCTGAGATTCGTAATATTCGGAACAGTAAACAGATTTCTCCCAAGGACCCATTGCCTTTAGCAATTAAATTGAATTCAGAGATTGATTATACCAGTTACCTGTTTGTTTTAAATAAGCTGGCTAATTTAAGTGAGATTGTTTTTGTTGATGATCAGCTTAAAGGTGGGGCATCATTTATGACTGGGCGTGATGAGTTTTTTATCAGTCTGGAAGGTAATGTTGATCCATTGGTTGAATTTGACCGGATGTCTAAGGAACTGGTCTATCTGGAAGGTTTCCTGGATGCAGTGAATAAAAAACTTTCTAATGAACGGTTTGTTCAAAATGCAAAACCTGAAATTGTAGCGAATGAGCAAGCAAAACAAGCGGATGCAGAGGCTAAAATTTCTATCTTACGTGAAAGTATTAAAACGCTGCTAATCTAATCTGAATATGAAGTTTTCCGTTTATGTATTCGTATTGGTTTTTCTTTTTGGTTGTCAGCAACAGGGAAAAAATGTACAGACAAAAAAGAAAGTGAAAGAGGTGGTTGTGGATTCTGCTTTTCTTATTTCTTGTGAGGGAGTAGGGGAGATCAAGATCAATTATTCTTATGCTGAGCTTAAGAATAAAGTGGGAGCCAAAGCCTTAACGGAACATGAAAATTCTATTTATGGAAAGTATACAACGATCTGGGAGAATACGGCTAAACAGTTAAATGTGTATTGGAAGGAAAAAAGCCAACCTTTTAAAACTATTAAATATTTAGAAGTGAATAGTCCGGAATCTCCTTATGAAACGCAGGACTCGTTGCGGATTGGTTTAGACTTGCGCAGTCTGGTGAATAAGAATGGAAATATGCCATTGACTTTCAGAAACTTTTATGCGAAGGGAAACAGCGGACTTATAACTAGTTTTAATGGAGGAACGCTAGAGAAAAATAATTCTTGTGTAGCGGGTGTGTTAGAATGGACCAGTCAGGAGAATGTATATAAAGCAGATTATGACGCTTTTAAAAAGCAGGAAATAGTTGAATCATACGAAAAGATTCTGGATCATATTGAAGTACGTCTGAGCAGTATCAGAGTGTTAAATAAATAATGAATTTTAACTTAAAGATTTTATGAAACGATTGTTATACCTGCCGCTATTGTTTCTGTTTTCATGTACCAATAATTCGACTCAAAAGTTGCCTACCATTGCAGGATTGAGTGAATCAGACCTAAAAAATTCTTCGGAAATTACGTGTTGGGGAATTGGAGAAATTGAGCTTGAAGACTCTTATGCTTTTCTGGTTGAAAAAGTTGGAGAGGAAAATTTAAAGCAGGATTCTCTTTTTGAAGAGGGGGGCTTCCAAGGGATGGTTACCTCCATTTGGAAGGGTAGTGCTAAAGAGATTCTTGTGCACTGGAAAGAAAAAAAAGCACCTTATACAACCATTGAGGCTTTGGAGATTGCTCATCCTTCATCTGTGTATCACTTTGTAAATGGTATCAAGATAGGTACAACACTTTCTGAACTTGTTAAACTGAACGGAGGAAAGGACTTTTCTTTATGGGGTTTCGGATGGGATCACGGAGGGAGAATTAAGGATTTCGATAGTGGGTCCCTTTCAGGTGATCTGCCCTGTTTTAATGGAGTGTTAGCATTACCTGATTCTGCTATAAAAGACAAAGAGTTAATGGGTGACCGGTTAATCAAGGCCTCTACTATTTTGCTATCTAAATATGATCCTGCTTTGGTTAACATACGGGTTAAAAATGTAGGCTAACCGAGATCTGTATAGTGAGGAAGGCTTTCTATGAAAATGTAACTCTTAAGCTCAAAGTCGATTTGGCAATAGTAATGGTTTAATCCGTTGGTTACTGCTAATAGTGGTATGCGATGTATAATGTTATATCGCGCAATCTGATCAAAAACCTTTTGATCTATTTTAACTCCGGGAGCTTTGCATTCAATTAAAAGTATTTTCTGTCCCGATGAATTATAGGCAATAAGGTCTGTCCTTTTTTGTAGCGTATTAAGTTTTAGCCCTCCTTCTAATTTAATAAGTGATTTTGGATAGCCTTTTTCTTGAATAATATACTGAACGATATGTTGCCTTACCCATTCTTCAGGAGTTAATACCAGGAACTTTTTCCTTATCTCATCGAAAATATAATTGGTGTCTTGTATCTGTTTTATTCTAAACGGATAATAAGGGAGATTGAGTTTAACAGGATCAAATTGCACGTTTCAAAATTGGTAAAAAAAAATGATTTTTCAGCTTTGAGGATTCTGATGTATCTTAGCCTTATTCTATGACGGCTTCCACATTAATAAATGATCTTAAGGCGCGTAAGTTTAAGCCTGCTTATCTTTTCCATGGAGAAGAAGCATATTATATTGATCTTTTTAGTGATTATATAGAAAAGAACTTGCTTTCGGACGCTGAAAAGGGGTTTAACCAGACCGTTTTTTATGGAAGGGATGTCGACATGATGACAGTATTAAACTCTGCAAAGCGGTATCCAATGATGAGTGAATTTCAACTTGTGCTGATTAAAGAAGCACAGGATATGAAATGGGGCAAAGATACGGATGATAAGAAAAGTCAGGATCCACTCCTGGCTTATCTGGAACGTCCGCTTGCGAGTACGATTCTGGTATTTTGTTATAAACACGATAAGTTTGATAAGAGACGCAAGTCCTATAAAGCTTTTGAAAAGGCGGGTGTGGCTTTTGAATCGGCTTCCATCTACGACAATAAAGTGCCGGGCTGGGTAGAGGATTATGTCAGGGAAAAGGCGTACAGAATGAATCCTCGTGCTTCTGCGATGATTGCAGAGTATTTGGGGACTGACCTTTCCAAGATATCCAATGAGCTGGATAAATTAATGCTCAATATTCCAAAGGGAAATGAAATTACTGCTGAGGACGTACAGGATAATATAGGGATTAGCAAGGAGTATAATGTTTTTGAACTGCAGGCAGCTTTAGCAAAAAGGAATGTAATTAAGGCCAGTCAGATTATCACTTATTTTGCTTCGAATCCAAAGTCTAACCCTATACAATTGATTATAGGTGCATTAAATACCTGGTTTACTCGGATTTTGAAGTTTCATTACATAACGGATAAGAGTCAGCAAAATGTGGCTAAGGTATTAAGTGTAAACCCATATTTTGTAAAAGACTTTGAAATGGCGGCTAAAAACTATGAGTTGGGCAAAGTATTTGATATCATTAGCTTATTACGGGAATACGACTTGAAAACCAAGGGTGTTGATTCTACGGGTAATACAGACAGTGGAGAGTTAATGAAGGAATTGGTTTACAAAATTATTCATTAATTCCCCAGTTTTATAGTATGGGTTTTCTTAATAGCTTGGTTCGATTTAATTAAAGAGCAGTCTTTCGCCCATTTTTAGTTCTTTGAAGTTGCCCTGATCATACGCTAAATGTCCGGATACAATAGTATGAGTGACAGATGAATTAAAGGTATGTCCCTCAAAAGGACTCCACTGACATTGAGAAAGGAGATTGGATTTTGTTACCTGATTGCTTTTATTCAGGTCCACGAGTACCAGATCGGCCCAATAGCCCTCCCTTATAAATCCTCTCTTTTCGACATGAAAACAAATGGCAGGATTATGGGCCATTTTCTCCACAACTTTTTCTAACTGTATTTTCCCTTCCTTAAATAAGTCAAGCATTGCAGTCAAACCATGTTGTACTAATGGGCCACCTGATGGTGCATGGGAGTAAGACTGGCTTTTTTCTTCAATAGTATGCGGGGCATGGTCAGTAGCAATGATATCAATTCTATTATCAAGGACCGCTTGCAGAATAGCATCCCGATCGGTCATCGTTTTAATAGCAGGGTTCCATTTTATCCAGTTTCCTTTTTCTGCGTAATCCTGATCAGAAAACCAGAGATGATGAATACAAGCTTCTGCAGTAATGCGCTTTTCGCGAAGCGGCAGGGTATTCTCGAAAAGGTTGGTTTCGATTGCAGTTGAGATGTGCAGCACATGTAATCGGGAGTTGTGCTTTTTTGCAAGAGCTACGGCAAAGGATGATGATTTGTAACAAGCTTCAGCACTACGGATTAAAGGATGCATCCATGGTTTTAACTGATCGCCGTACTTTGCTTTAAATATTTCAAGGTTATTTCGGATGGTGCCTTCATCTTCGCAATGTGTTGCTATTAGCATAGGAGTAGAAGAAAATAGGGCATCCAATGTTTTTTCGTTATCAACGAGCATATTTCCTGTAGAAGAACCCATGAATACTTTGATGCCGCATACGTCTTTCGCATTGGTAATCAGCACTTCTTCCAGGTTCGTATTGGTGGCACCCATAAAAAAGGAGTAGTTTGCCAGGGAATTTTTTGCACCAATGGCATATTTATCGGCTAGAAGTTGTTGGGTAATGGTGTTTGGTACGGTGTTAGGCATTTCCATAAAGGAGGTGATGCCACCTACAACAGCAGCCCTGCTTTCGGAGTATATGGTCGCTTTGTGTGTTAAACCTGGTTCGCGAAAGTGGACCTGATCGTCGATACAACCGGGTAAAAGATGTAATCCCTCTGCATTAATTTCAAGATCTGCTTTTCGGTCTATGCCTTCATTGATTTGTTCAATGAATCCATCTTTGATAAAAACATCGGCTTGAAAAGTTTTACCTTCATTGACGAGGGTAGCAGATTTGATGAGAATAGATGACATATTTAGAAAGATTATCAAAAGCGAAGTTAAGCAATTATCAATCGGTGGGCATAGGTCATAACTAAATAGTATCTTTACTGAATGCCTTCTTTCGAAGATTTTAAATTAAACCGGCAAATTTTGAATGCAATTGCCGATGCTGGGTATACGGAACCAACACCAATACAACAGAAAGCAATCATGCCAATTCTTTCTGGTCAGGATATTATGGGTATTGCACAAACTGGTACCGGTAAAACGGCAGCCTATGTTTTGCCTATTCTCATGAAGCTAAAATATGCCCAGGGAATAGATGCTCGCGCCTTGATACTTGCTCCTACCCGTGAGTTGGCAATGCAGATTGAACAAAATATAAAAGAATTCGCGAAATATACCGATCTGCGTACTGTAGTGATTTATGGTGGATTGGGACCAAAGACTCAGATTGAGCAAATTGCTGCCGGACTAGATATTTTGGTAGCAAGTCCCGGTCGTTTTCTTGACTTATACCTGGAAGGACATATTTCTACCAAGTTTTTGCAGTTTCTGGTCATAGATGAAGCGGATAAAATGATGGATATGGGATTTATAGGATCCATTCACCGTATTCTAGAAGTCGTTCCCCGCAAACGTCAGAACCTTTTGTTCTCGGCAACAATGAGTGAACTGGTACATAAGATCTCCGGTGACTTTTTGAAGTTTCCTACCATTGTAGCGGTTGATCAATCAGCTACTCCAGCGGAAACAGTGAGACAGTTGATCTATTATGTACCCAATTTAAAAACAAAAATTAATTTACTGCAACATCTGCTTAAGAATGTGGAGGACTTTCATAAGATCATGATCTTTTGTAAGACCAAAACGGTGGCCGATAATATCTTTAGTTACCTGAAGAGAAGACATGGAGAAGATCAGGTTAAAGTTATTCACGCCAATAAGGGTCAGAATACGCGGATTAACTCCATTAACGCTTTCAAAGAAGGTGAAATTAGGATTTTAGTAGCAACAGATGTAGCCTCCAGAGGGATTGATGTAACTAATGTGAGTCACGTGATTAATTTTGATGTACCGATCATTATCGAAGATTATGTACATCGGATTGGTCGTACAGGTCGTGCATTGAGTACCGGAGATGCGATCACCTTCTGTAATGAAGCGGAGCAATATTATGTGCGGAAAATTGAAAAGCTAATCAGACAGCAGATCCCTAAGGCGGAAATCCCTGAAGGTGTTTTTGTTGAAGAGACCCCGTATGAGGAAAAGCAGTATATTGCCAAGGAGATAGATTTACAAAAAAGGAAAGATGACCCTGATTTTAAGGGTGCTTTTCATGAAAAGAAATTTGCTATAGCCGCTAAGCTAAAAGCTTCAAGAGCTTATCAGGGAGGCGGTTCTGGTGGTAAAAGTTCAGGAGGAAAGTCACCAAAGCAACACTCTTCGCGAGGGGGTAAAAAAAGATAATGGCTATAAGGTTAACTCCTTTAAATATTACTTCCTCTGCATTGCTGGTGACTATTGGATACACCTTTTTAGATGCTGATCATCCCGGATACAGCATCAATATCTGGTTACTGTTCAGTCTTTTTTTACTCAGCACCTGCTCCGATATTCTTTTTAGGGGAACAATTAAAGATTTAAAACGTGTTTGGTTGATAGAACTGCTTTTTGTTGTTCTGGTTGCAGCACTAACGCTTTTGTTAAAGCGTATTTAAGGATAAGCAGTCAGGATATGATCTCCTGAGTGTAATGTAAAATATAGAGATGAAAAAAGCAGAAATTAAAATCACGGTAGAGTTAGACGACAATAATGTGCCTGAAAATATAACCTGGGAATCTACAGATGCAGAAACTCAGGAACGGTTAGCAGCAAAAGCGATGATGCTTTCCTTGTGGGATCATAATTACAAAAATGCATTGCGGATTGATTTATGGACCAAAGAGATGCCCGTAGATGAGATGAAACGCTTTTTCTATGAGACATTGCAGACGATGGCCGATAGCTTTCTCAGGGCTACAGGAGAGACGAATATTGTTGAAGATCTCCGGGATTACTGTGCACATTTTGCAGAGAAAATGGAGATTAAACAATAGGTTTGTTGAGTTTTAAACGTTATCATGAAATCTAAAAATTATTTCGGTCTTTGTGGTTCATTCCTTGTTATTGCAGGAGCATTGAGCCCTTTAGTTCATATTCCAGTAATAGGTAACTGGAATTACCTGGATCTGCATTCTGGTTTAGCAACCGTCGTATTAATTATTGCGGCTATTGGGGTATTTGCTTCTTTATCCGGGCGTAATGGATTATTGAAGTTTGCAGGTTGGGCAGAATTGGTTCTGGTGCTTTTAACCCTTTCCGCTGTATATTTTAAAGTAAATGACTCATTTAGTTTTATTCCCCTTAAAAGCCTAAGCCGGGTAGCCGTAGGCCTTGTTCATTATAAATGGTTGGGATGGGCACTATTAGCCCTCGGTTCTGTTGTAATGATCGCCTCTGGTTCATCAAGAAAGAAGAAAATTTAAAATAACAGAGTTTGTCCTTGTTTGGTGACTTTAGCTTCATGTTCAAGGAGCCACTTCTTACGCCAAAGTCCACCGGCATAACCAACAAGATCACCTGAACTTCCAATAACACGATGGCAAGGAATGACTATAGCTAGTTTATTCCTTGCATTTGCATTTGCTATCGCCCTGATGGCTAATGGTTGTTTCATGAGTGTTGATAGTCGGGCATAGCTGATAGGAGTTCCTGCAGGTATCTCGCAAAGATTAGTCCAAACCCGTTGTTGAAAGGGAGTGCCCTGAGGTAACATAGGAAAGTCAAATGATAAGCTGTCGCCATTGAAATAGGCGTTTAACTGTGATTTGCAAAGTTCTATTACTGTATTGGTGTTTTCTGGAATTGGGTTACGATCCGTTGATGCACCACCTTTACTGTTAAATATTTCAAGTATTGGATTATTATCCTCCAGGATACTTATTTCATTATTGATGTTTTTTGATCCTGCTTGCCTGTCATCAATGGAACCTATTCTTTTTGTAGAACGTTCTGCTACTCCTGTATGATCTTCAAGAAAACGAATTTCATCAGTAGCCTTTTTAGGTATTGCCTTACTATTATCCAGAATATTTACATCATCTTTTTTGTTTTCTTGTGCTGCTATACCGTTTTGAAGAGAACCAATTTTAGTGCTGTTTTCAAGAATTATTTTCCTGTCTTCTAAAAATTTAATTTCATAAACAGCCGTTTCTGTAGCATAAATAGCGATATCTCCAAGTGGACTTTTTATTGTGGATGAAAACTGTGGCTCCATACACGAATATAAGTATTTCAGAAGGAAGAAGGTTATCTTTGTGTTATGGATTTACTGGGACATGTGGGATTTCTTATCAGGAAAGAGATCGTATTGGAATGGCGTTCGAAATATGCATTGAATGGCATACTGTTATATGTAGTATCAACCATATTTGTATGTTACCTGTCATTCAAGCAGATTAATCCGGTAACGTGGAATGCTTTATTCTGGATCATTATGTTGTTTGCTTCGGTAAATGCTATTTCAAAAAGTTTTTCACAGGAGAATTCAGGCAGGCAATTGTATTATTATACCATAACGAGTGCCAGGGCAGTAATCTTATCCAAAATAATCTATAATATCTTACTGATGTTGTTGCTGTCGTTGATTGCTATCATCTTTTATACCTTGGTTTTTAGTAATCCTATTGGTGATCCCTGGTATTATCTCTTGTCCGTTGTAATTGGCAGCATCAGTTTTGCATCAGTTTTTACTATGATATCGGGGATATCCTCTAAAACAGGTAATAGCAGCGCATTAATGGCCATATTGAGTTTCCCCATAATTATACCATTGCTGATGGTATTAATTAAGTTTTCAAAGAATGCGATGGATGGATTGGATAGGAGTGTGAGTTATAATGAAATGGGTGTTCTAGCTGCTATAAATATTATTATAATTACGGTCTCCTTGTTGCTTTTTCCTTTCCTTTGGAAGGACTAATAAGCGCCTAGAATTCCTTGCAGGATATCAAACTAAGCATTGCTTTTATGGTTACTAGTAAAACACATACAATGATAAAAATTTCTTTTATATCAAGATCTAATGTTTTTTATTTGGCTTCATCGTTATTGCTTTTCTTTTTGGCAACAGGGTGTAATAAACGTAAGTCTGCTGAAAAGACTGCTCTGGATAGCACCTATATTGTTACCTATATGAATGCAGAACCCAAGTTTAAAAATCAATTAGGTTGGGCTAAGTCATTTTATAAAGCGAGGTCATATCAGCTTGGTTGGTTTAAAAATGATGAATTGGTGCCTCAAGCATCTAAATTAATTCAAATTATAGATAAATCTGCTGAGGAAGGACTTGATCCTAAAGATTATCAGGTAGTAGACCTGCGCGGATTAATAAACCAATTTAAGGGATCTTTGAAAGATAAGGAGTTAAGAGACTCATTGGAAAAGCAAATCGATCTTGCTTTGTCTGCTACTTACTTTAATTGGGCTGCTGATTATTATCGTGGTTTGCTTGCACCTAGGGAAAGCCGGAAGGCGGATTGGGACATTAAGCTAAACAAAATGAAACTTGATCTTTCCCTAAAATCCATGTTAGAGGAGAACAGAGATGATGATTTGTATTTTAAGCCGAATCATGTTGAATATGCTAATTTAAAAAAGGCTCTTGCTAATTACCGTGAGGTACAAAGTGCGGGTGGATGGCCAAAAATACCTGTTGGCTCAACTGTTCAGGAAGGAAAATCTTCTGCAGTTGTTCCTCTTTTAAATCGAAGGCTTGCGGGTTATTTAGTAAAGGATAGTACCATGCTGGCCAGTGATAGTACCACTTTTTCAAAAAATTTAAAGTCAGCGTTAAAGCAATTTCAAAGTTTGAATGGACTAGTTGTTAGTGGAAGATTAGATAAAAAGACTATAGAGACTTTAAATATTCCCGTTGAAGACCGGATTAAACAGATTGTTATTAATATGGAGCGATGGAGATGGATTCCTCAAAGCTTTGAGCCTGATTATCTTATTGTTAATATACCTGAGTTTAGGCTTCATGTATATGAAAAGGGGCAGGATAAGATGACCATGAAAGTAATTGTAGGCAAAACGCTTCATTCAACGCCTATATTCAATGATAAAATGGAAGATGTCGTAATTGCTCCCTATTGGAATATTCCTCCTGGAATTCTTAAGAAGGAAGTGGCTCCTCAAGCAGCAAGAAATCCCGGTTATCTGGCATCAAAGGATATGGAAGTGGTAATTAGAGGGAGCAATACAGTAGTAGATCCTAAAAATGTAAACTGGTCTTCTGCAGGTACATCAAGCTTTAAATATTTGGTTCGTCGTAAACCTGGTCCTCAAAATGACTTGGGTAATGTAAAATTCATCTTTCCAAATTCCCTGAACATTTATCTTCATGATACACCTGGTGATGAGCTGTTTAATCAATCAAAGCGCGACTTTAGTCATGGCTGTGTGCGGGTAGAGCGGCCAATGGATCTGGCTGTTTACCTATTGCGGAATGTTAAAGGTTGGGATAAGGCTAGAATTGAGGAGCAGATAAAAAAGAAAAAGGAACGATATGTGCCTTTGAACGAGAAGTTACCCGTTTACCTGGTGTATTTTACAGCTTCAGCTGATGCAAATGGTCGGGTACGTTTTTTTGAAGATATATATGATCATGATAAAACATTGAAATCATTATATTTTAGTAAACTTTAAAAGCAACAGTAGCGTATGATCGTTTATTTATTGCGATGGTAATTGGGCCGAATTTGCCTCATAATAACAGATATTAATTCGAGTCTTACAGCTGGCGTTGATGAGTTTAAGGGTTACTCCTTTTTTGGTAGAAGATCAGATAGTAACCGAAGAGGTTGAAGCTGATTCTGATTTTTTATTTGTGATTAAATAAAGATTTGTGATTAATTAAAGCATTGTTATTACGGGCAGACAGACAATACCGCCAGGCTTTCTCTGTCTTTCTTTTAGAGTGTTATTAATGTGCCTGCAAAACTAAAGCCTCCTCCAAAACCTACAAGTAAAATGCAATCCCCTTTTTTTATTACACCTTTCAAATACGCTTGGTGCATAGCAATGGGTATCGAGGCTGAAGAGGTGTTACCAAAGTATTCAATGCTTTGTGGCATCTTCTCAAGGGGATAACCGATCTGTCTGGATACGGCCTCTATGATGCGTAGATTTGCACTATGAAGAATGATGCGATCTATTTGTGCTAGTGTTATCTTGTTCTTAATTAGTAACCTTAAGATGGTATTTGAGGCAGTCTGAACGGCCCATTTAAATACAATTCTGCCACTTTGATGACTTTTGCTGTCCGCTAAAATTGGCGTTTCATTGATCATGGAGGAAAGGGTAGATCGATACAGGTGTTGCCCTCCACTTCCATCAGTTCCGAATATAGATTCCTTTATGTTTTCTTCTGTTGAGGCTTCAACAAGAGCTACTCCTGCACCATCGCCGAATAGAATACAGGTGCTCCGGTCTTTAAAATCAATTATTTTTGATAGGGTGTCTGCTCCAAATACCAGGACTTTGCTGCAGGTACCTGAACTAATTAAACTTTTTGCGACTATTAATCCGTAAACGAAACCTGCGCAAGCGGATGAAAGGTCTATTGCACCAGCATCATTAATTTGGAGCTGATGTTGCAATTTGCTGGCTACGCTGGGTATGGTATGATCAGGTGTTGTGGTGGATACAATGATGAAATCCACATCAATTAGCGTAATGGATGGATTTTCCTTAATTAAATTGAGTGCAGCTTTAACACATAAGTCGCTGGTAAACTCATCTGCAGAAGCAAAGCGTCTTTGAATAACTCCGGTTCTTGATTGAATCCATTCATCAGAAGTGTCCACAATGGTTTCAAAATAGTTATTGTGTACAATATTATCCGGAGCATAAGAACTGAAGGAACTAATCTTTGCTTTTATCATATTTTGAAAAGGCAAAGGTAAGTATTAAAGGAAAGACAATATTAAAACATACCTCTACATTTAATAGGTTTTGTTTTTACAGTATGGGTTATTGGATAATGAAAGGTTAATTTTTTTTGTACTTCTACCTTAATTAGTATGTCCATCCCCAGGAACAGTATGATTTTCAACTTCCAATTCGTTACGTACATTATCTGACCTCATTCGCAATCGAGAATTATTCATCGGGCTTTCTTTAGGGTTTTCATCCCCCAATAAAACACCCCAGGGTTTAAATATCTCTGATCGGTCAAATATTATCTTCATCACAGCAATAATTGGGAGCGAAAGAAACATGCCGGATATGCCGGCAATTGCTCCTCCTGACAATACCCCAACAATAGTAGCCATTGCATTAATTTTAACTTTTGAACCGACAATTCTAGGCATCAATATATTGTTATCTAAAAACTGAACAAAAGCAATAACAAAGAGTACAATCAGAACCGGGGTTAGCTCTCGAGATGAAGCTAGTGTTAAAATTACGCCAACTAAATTACCTATTAACGCACCTACGTATGGTATCAGATTTAAAAAAGCAAATAATACGCCAATTAAAAGTGCATGTTTTATGCCTAAAAGCAACAATATCCCTCCTAACATAATGGTCATATAGGTAATCTGTATCAATAATCCCATCAAATAACTCTTAATAATTGATTCGCTTTCTCCAAGTACATCCTCAACTTTACCATGTTCATCTTGAGGGAACCACATGAAAACAAAGCGTAGAAGGAGGTTTTTGTAGGTAAGCATCAAAAATACATAAATGGGCAATAGGGCAATAAAGACAAGTGTGGAAGATAATGATGTTGCTGCACCTGTTAATAAGGCACCGGCATAGGTAAGGAGTTTATTGCTTTGTTCGTTAATGAAAGTGAGTTGCTCGGTAGTTGAAAAGTGACTTATGGAATTAATCCATAGGCTTATAGACTTAAGATGCAAGGAAACGTTCTTTTGAATTTGAGGGAAATCAGATACTAATCGGCCAACCTGCGAAGAGAAAAACCAGCCTATCAGTGCCACCAGCGTTGCCATAATTAAAATTGGAAGGAAGATGGCCAGCGAATTGGGGAATTTTAATCTTTTGAAAAAACGATAAAGGGGAAGCAATACAATGCTGATAAAAAATGCCATAACTAAGGGCATTATAATATTATTGGCAAGAATAATAAGGGCTACAATTAAAAAGACCCCTAGTAGTTCAATTGATCTTTTAACTGTTATAGGCATTTCCTTCATGTTTTTCAATTTATAAATTCAACACAAAATAGTTAATTAGGTTGTAATTATTCTAATATTTTAGATTTTAATAGAGAAATAAGGGCACTCAAATCTAACTTATAATTAAACAGCACCTTCCTTTCACATCCTACCCACCTTCTCCGCACCTTTTCCGCTCTGGATGAAAATAAGGTGGAAATTAGACCAGAATTAAATCTATTCCATTTTAAAGTTGTACTTACCGATCTTCAGTTTAAAACAACATGCAATTATAAGTTTTTTGTTCTGCTCATTCTTTGTTGTTTTTCTTTTCATGAAACAGGATATCGAATTTAGAAGCTGAAACAGATTTTGAACTTCTTTATTTTTCTGTTCAATTATAATATTTGACCATTATTGAAATCTTATTGGTATACTTAAAACATGAACAAAGATGTCGCAGCTTATTATAGTGAGAAGGTGGATTTGGCGGAAAAGGAGATTGTCAGACTAGATAAACGCATTAATTTTTATTCTTTTTTGCGTGTTTTGGTTCTTGTAGCTGCTACATTATTAATGTGGCAGAGTGTTAAGCTTGAGATCATCTGGACTGTTTATTTTTCTATTTTTTTAGGGATACTGGCGTTTGCTTATTTAGTAAATAAGCAAAGTAAATTTTCAGCACAGAAACAATTTAATTTGTCTTTAAAAAAGGTAAACCAAAATGAATTAGGAAGTCTGAAAGATAGAAGCACTATTTATGATGATGGTACGCAATGGATTGATGATAATCATAGCTATACCTCTGACCTTGATATCTTTGGGAAGTTATCCTTGTATAGTTTGGTAAATCGCTGTGCAACCTCATTTGGTAAGCTGGAAATGGCAGAATGGCTCAAGGACAGTAGTTCTAAAGTGGATGTAGGATTAAGACAAAAGGCAGCTATTGAATTGGCTACAAAGAAGAACTGGAAGATGCACTTTCAAGCCAACCTATTGTTTGCACATGAAGAACAAGGTAAATCTAATATCAATGGATTGTTTAATTATCTGGAAACAAGTGTTGACCTGCATAAATCCTGGATAGCATATTATGTTAAATTTGTTCCCTATGTCTTTTATGGTGCCGCAATTGGTGCTTATTTCTATCCGCCTTTTCTATTGCTGATGTTCCTGTCCGGACTTGCAAATATTACTCTTGTTTTAGCTTATAGTGGTAAAGTAAATCAAGCGCTGAATATGACAGGAAAGGCTGGCCAGATCTTGTCAAAGTACTCTGATGCGTTTAGAATGATAGAAGATGAAAAATGGGAATCTCCTTTGTGTATTACGCTATCTAAAACATTAAATCCCTCCGGCTCTGCCCAGTATACTTTATCCCATCAGGTTAAAAAGTTAGCAGAGATCTTAGGGAGGCTGGAGTATCGGCTCAATATGTTTGTAGGCCCAATTCTGAATATCAGTATGGCATGGGATGTGAAACAATACCTGCAGATTCAAGAATGGAAGATCAACAATAAAGAACATATCAAAAACGCCTTCCACAGTGTAGGATCATTTGAATGCCTGTTGAGTATTGCTGGTTTACATATCAATTATCCGGATTGGTGCTTTCCTGCTATTCAGGAAGATGAGTACTATACCCTCACTGCTCAAAATATAGGCCATCCGCTAATTCAGGAGAATGTTCGGATTTTAAATAATTTTCACCTTCAGGATGAACTGAAAATAGATATTATAACCGGATCGAATATGGCTGGTAAAAGTACATTTTTACGAACCTTAGGTATTAACGCAGTTTTAGCTTTCTGTGGAGCGCCAGTTTGCGCACATGAAATGCGACTTACAAACATGAAAATCTTTACCTATATGCGGATAAAAGATTCGCTGAATGAAAGCATCTCTACCTTCAAAGCGGAATTAAACAGGCTTCAGCTTCTTCTGGATGTATTAAACAGCGGTGAAAAAGTGTACTTCCTTATTGACGAAATGCTAAGGGGCACGAACTCAGTTGATAAATATTTAGGTTCCAAAGCAATCATTGAACGGTTAATTGAACAAAAATCTGTAGGTATTGTAGCCACACATGATCTCCAGATCGCTAACCTAGAAGATGAATATCCTGCATATATCAGAAACTTTTACTTTGACATAAAAGTAATCGATGAAGAGATGATGTTCGACTACAAGTTAAAAAAAGGCGCCTGCAAAACGTTTAATGCTTCCTTGTTATTAAGAAAATTAGGAATTCTGGTGCATAAAGAGGAGCTATAACCGATAGCCCCTTAAAAAATCAGTGATATTAATTCTCTTTTTGCCTTCCATCTGGATGTTTTCTAATAAGATAAAACCATCTGGACAAGCAAATTTTAAGTATGTTTTTCCATCACTTAAATGATTTCCAGGCTGCACTTCGTGGTTTGTTAATTCATATTTAGCGGCAAAAATCTTTACCGTCTTCCCGTCTAATGAAGTGAAGGCGGTAGGGTAGGGACTCAATCCTCTTATTAGGTTGTACACATCTTTTACAGGCTTGTTCCAGTTGATTGAACAGGTGTCTTTAAAGATTTTTGGTGCATGTTTAGGTTCTTCTGCTAATCCATTTTGAGCAATAACTTCCTGCTGTGAAATTTCATCATACTTATTTTCTTCCACCGCTTTCACTGTTTTTACTAAAAGGTTAGCACCAACAACCATTAATTTATCGTGCAATTCACCCGCTGTTTCATCTTCCAGGATCTCTACACTTTGAGAGAATAAAATATTTCCGGTATCAATTTCATGCTGTAGAAAAAAGGTAGACACACCAGTTTGTTTTTCGCCATTGATAATAGCCCAATTTATAGGAGCGGCTCCCCGGTATTGAGGGAGTAAAGAACCATGGAGATTAATCGTTCCTTTTGCGGGCATATCCCAAACCACTACTGGAAGCATTCGGAATGCAACAACAATCTGAAGATCGGCATTAAATGTTTTTAACTCTTCCAAAAAAGCTTCATCTTTCAGTTTCAAAGGCTGGAGTACCGGTAAATCATGTTCAACGGCATAACGCTTTACAGCAGATTCCTGAAGCTTCTGGCCTCTTCCTGCAGGCTTATCCGGTGCTGTCACCACTGCTACTATGTTCTGACCATCCTTAAGTAAAGCATCTAATGATGCAACTGCAAAATCGGGCGTACCCATAAAAATTATCTTCATTACACGGTTATTATTAATTAGGCCCTTGTGACATATGTTAAATATGGACGGATACTAAATGCAAGATTAAAGATATTCTGCTTATCTATGACTCAGAAAAATGTGCATCTTTGCTAAAATACAAAAATTATTTAAAGCTTGAATTTTTCATCTTTTGTTGCTAACAGGATAACCTTTCAGTCACAGCGAACTTTTTCAAAGTTAAGTGTGCGTATTGCCATCATTGGTATTATACTGGGTTTGGCAGTCATGATACTTTCTGTAGCTGTGGTTAAAGGGTTTAAATCTGAAATAAGAGAAAAAGTAAGAGGCTTTTCCGGAGATATCATCGTCATGAAGTATGATTTAAATGCATCATACGAAAACTCACCTTTCATTATCAAAGCTGATTCACTACAAATTCTTAGTAAAGTACCTAATGTGGACTATTACCAGGCTTATGCTTTAAAGCCAGGTATTATTAATGCCAATAATGAAATGGAGGGGGTGGTGTTAAAAGGGGTAGACAAAAACTTTCATTGGGATTATTTTAAAAATATTTTAATATCCGGACATGTGATTGACTTTAGCGACAGTGTTAAAGCAAAAGGACAGATCCTGATCTCAAAGGTCATTGCGGATAGATTACAATTAAAAACAGGTGATGATTTCCTGATGTATTTTGTACAGGAACCCCTTCGTAAAAGGAAATTTAGTATTGTTGGAATTTACAATCTGGGGATAGAAGAAGTAGACAGGACCTATGTCATTGGAGACCTCTCTGTGATACAAAGATTGAATAATTGGAAGCAAAATGAGGTAGGTGGGTATGAGTTAAGAGTTAAAAATTTTGATCGGGTAGATCAAACCTCATTAAATGTAAGTGATGCACTCAGCTTTGGCTTGCAGGCCTTTTCCATTAAAGAGTATTATACCACAATATTCCAGTGGTTGTCCTTATTAGACGTCAACACACAGGTAATTCTGGTTCTAATGCTTGCTGTAGCCACAATCAATATGATTTCAGCATTACTGATCATCATTCTGGAACGAACCAATATGATTGGTATTTTAAAGGCCCTAGGCTGTACCAATTGGGGAATACAGAAGATTTTTTTAAGGAATGCCGCCTACCTGATTGGCATAGGATTATTACTAGGAAATATAGTAGGCATAGGATTAGGGTTATTTCAATCCTATACTCATTTTTTTAAGTTGGATCAAGCCTCATATTATATGTCATTTGTCCCTGTTGAACTTGACTTACCTGATATAATATTATTAAATTTAGGTACCCTCTTGATCTGTTTACTTGTACTAATTATTCCTTCTACATTAGTGAGTAAGATTTCACCAACAAAAGCGATCACCTTCAAATAATTATCGCGTGGTAAAGCTCCATTTGAGGTTAAGACCTGCAGCACCAAAACGTAAATTTTGAGCTCCCAAGCCACCTAATGGATATTTTAAAAATGGTTCAAGAGATAACTTGCTCTGTTTGCCAATTGGGTATCCGTATCCTACTGATAGGTTAAGCATTCTTGCAAAGTCAAATGTACTTGAGTTGGTAGTAGTTGTTTCATCAGGATGTTCCTGAAATGCGTTTGATTCTAAAGAATTGTAACCATAAGCATATGTATACGTTTCATCAAAAAAGAAGTTAGAACTTAAACCTGCAACAATATAGAGCTCATTCTCTTTCCGAAACACGGTGTATTTTAAATTGATCGGGACATCCAATCCAAGTAAAGATGCGTCATATCCATTTATGGAGTAGTTAATAGCTGATGTTTTTGTTTCAGCACTGGAAACCATTAAATTACTAACTCTCGACGTGGAAGAGGTTATAAAAGATGCTGCTACTTGTTCAGGTATTCTTTTATTGTATTTAAGGGTGTTCTGAGCGAGAGATAAACCAGTTGTAAACTTCAGGTTGCGTGTTATGCCTAATTCAGATGAAACTCCCACACCAGTATTCATGCTAGATTTACTACCCTCAGCATAAGAAACATGACTGCCAGCGAAAAGACTAAATGAAAATTTGGAGTCTTTTTTAACCTTTACAATTGGCGCCTTATCGTTAGTCAGCACCGCAATTTTTGCTTGTTGTAATTTATCATAATTGTCTGCTACAGCAGATAACGGTCTATTTAGCTCCTTATAAGCTTGTATTTCAGTCTCTTCTGTGTGTTCTCGCAATGTAGTGAGCTCTTTATTCAGAGGGATACTGGTAGTTGTACCCGTATCTGCATTATCCAAAATAGCGTATTCCTTAGGAATTGATTCAGGTATATTTTTTGAATTTGTATGAAGAACTACAGATTCAGTAACACCTGATTTGATAAATTCAGGTTGCTTTATACTTGAATAAGTTGCCCTAACAGGTTGGTGAACTGTTTTTTTAGCATGTACATTAGAATCACTTGTCGTTTCTAATGTATTGTTATTTAAAGTTTGATCCACACTATTTTTAGAAATAGTATGAATCTTATCCTTATTAATATTCTGATCGTTAATGCTTTGGTTAAAGAATATCCATGTGCCCGCAACAAGTAATAATGCAGCAGCAACCGACCCTAACCAGTAAATAAACGGAGAACGTACCTTGTTTTCAGGGAATTTTTTACGCAACTCCTTCCAACCTAAATCAGCAGAATCATCTTCGTAAAGATTAAAAACATGCTGGATTCTTTTCAAAAGCTTTTTGTCAAAGTTATCCTGCATAATTACCCTCCTGTTGAATCCAGTGTTTCCTAAGCTTCTCTTTAGCCCTGCTTAAATACACCCTCGAAGAGCTTACCGGTATAGATAGCATTTCGCCAATTTCGTCGTGACTGTAACCATCTATTTCATATAAGTTAAACACCAGCTTTTGTGTTTCAGGTAAAATATCTAATAATTTTAAAATGTCCTTCGCATTAATGTTTTCAATAATATCAGGTGCTTTTCCAATATAAATAGCTTCATCTATATCTGCCTGATTCATATGTTTCAAATTTCTTCTTCTGTGATCTATTGATGTGTTCACAATAATTCGTCGTAACCAAGCTTTAAAAGGCTGATGTTCATTGTAAGATTGAATTGACTTAAATACCTTAATAAATGAATCATTAACAACTTCTAAAACATCATCCCTATTCTTTAAGTATCTCATTCCAACTCCCATGGCATATCCATAGAAATGTTTATAAAGCTTTTCCTGAAACTTTAATTCTCCCGACTTGCATTTCGAAATCAGTTCATCTTCAGAAAAGCTCTGAGTAACATGCATGGAGTTGGATTCGTTTTTAATCAATAAATATTTAAATACTGTGATGATATAAAACGATCTGCTGTGCTTTATAATGTATACGCAGACCTTTTTAATATTGCGACAACAAAAGAGTTATTTTTTAAAATTATATGGTTTTAGCTTCATTCCAAAAAATATCCATTTCTGCAAGAGTCATATCCTGGAGTGCCTTGCCTTTTTCGGCAGCCTTAAGTTCCAGGTACTGAAACCGCTTAATAAACTTTCTATTGGTTTTCTCAAGTGCATTTTCAGGGTTGATCTTGATAAAACGGGCATAATTAATTAATGAGAACAACAGATCACCAAACTCTCCCTCCGCTTTATCCATGTCAATAGGAGTGTCATCGGTGGTATTGAACTCCTGCTTAAATTCCTCCATCTCCTCTTCCACTTTTTCCCATACCTGAGATTTCTTTTCCCAATCAAAGCCCACACCTTTTGCTTTTTCCTGAATACGTGAGGCTTTAACAAGTGCCGGTAGGGAAGGAGGAACTCCGCCAAGTACTGACTTATTACCCTCTCTTAATTTGATTTGTTCCCAGTTGCGCTTTACATCTTCCTCATTTTCAACTACTACATCACCGTAAATATGTGGATGCCTGATGATGAGCTTTTCACAAATGCTATTCAATACATCAACGATATCAAAATCACCTTTCTCAGATGCAATCTTTGCATAGAAAACTAAATGAAGCATGATGTCACCCAATTCTTTCTTTATTTCCTGATGGTCACCTTCAAGAATAGCATCTGATAATTCATATGTTTCTTCAATAGTAAGATGCCTTAAACTTTCAATCGTTTGTTTTTTATCCCATGGACATTGCTCACGAAGCGTATTCATGATAGTTAAAAGGCGTTCAAATGCGGATGCAGGGTTATTTCCCTCTGTGGGAATGATGTTTTGAGGCATAGAAATATAGTTTAAGCAAAAATAAGTAAAATCAACATACTAATTAGGTGACCAGCTTAGTTGAAATTGTACACTGCCGACTATTTAACTTTATACGTACTATCTTGACTGTACGTACCATAAACAAACAAAGGGCTGTAAGCGATTATTCGCCTGCAGCCCTTTGTTTTGACTATTATGTTTTGGGAAATTTATAGTGAATAGCTCAAAGTAAGAGGAATTTACTATAAATCGGGTATGTGGAAAGAAATTACCTTAGGTAAAATGAGGCAATAATCATATTTATCTTACATGGTTTATTCTCCTATTTCTTTCCTGATAGCTGAAGGAATACCATTTTTATTAAGCAAGAACGCTGTAGATTTAAACCTAACAAAGTTTTTAGTTACATATAAATACCCTTTGTAATCGTTGGTTAAACCCCATGAATTCTTTACAATATAGTATTCTTTGCCATTTTGGTCTTTAGCTAAACCAACAATGTGCATGCCGTGATCATCAGTCGTATTGTAATTATCAAAATTCTGCTGTCTCATTTCAGGAGTGATTGTCATTTCCGGTTTCGGACCATCAAATAGTTCATTCTTCTGCTGATCCGTCATGTCGTCATATTTAATTTCCGGTACGTAAGCAACACCATTCTTCCAGCTGAAACTTTTTTCACTTACATCAGTTGCCCAAGCTACTGTAAATCCCTTTTTCAATGCATTATCAATGATTGTCGTAATATCATCGATTTTAACATTATAAACCTGGTCAAATGACCAGTTGTCGGGAACTAATAAGGTGAATTTTTTGTAATAAGGGTAATCCGTAAAAGAGGAAATTTCCACATAATCATCCGGGTTTATACCAACTCTTTCTTTTGCAAAGCTTTGAGGTGTATACGTTTTACCTTCATAGGTAAAAGACTGAGGTACCTTTCCTAAATAAGCGTCAATTGCTCCGCTATAAGCATTAATCCAGTTTGGCGTTAAGGTCTCATTTGCGTTTTTAACTACTGCTTCTAGAATGCCGGTCGTAATACTTGCCATTTCAGCAAACTTATTCTTCTTTGTGCCATAGTTTAAACCAGTATAAACGCTTTGTGGAACAGTACCATATTTACGGTACATATTGATTACGTCATGCAATGCACCTCCATCACCTAGCCCAACTGAACCATGCATCCTTACATAATTCTTACCCTTTTCAACATAAACATAGCGCGCAGTAAAAATTGGAGACAGTTCAACAGGCTTACGTCCTTGCTTAATCATTTCCGATTCAAGGAATGAGTTGGTAGAATAACTCCAGCAGGTACCTGATGATCCCTGGCTTTTGATCGAAGTGTTTTCTAAATTAATGATTTCTGTGAATTTAAATTTTTCTTTACTGTTAATGCTTTGATTGGAGTCTAATGATTTTACTAGATTATCCTGAGCAAAGCTTAAGTTTGTCGCTGCAAATAAAACAGTAACTAAAATAGAGAATTTGTACTTCATTAGTTTGTTAAAGTAATTATATGGGATAAAATTTCAAAAATAAGAGATAATAAACCGCATCTCTCTTGTAAGATCGTAAAAATAGGCGATCTATCCTTAAAAAGGCAGTCAATACTGAAATTAAATTATTAATCACATTCAGGATGGGTGAAAATAAACGTATCGGAGGTTCCTTCTGCACCCATTGTATCTCCTTTTAAGTATTGCCACCAGAATTTAGGATGTTCCTTGGGACGATTTCCTTCCTCATTCATGGTTTGAGCATCATAAAGCCTTCCATTAATCATAACAGATTTAATTTTTTCTGAATTTCTAATGTCTATAAGAGGGTTAGCATCCAATACAATCAGGTCAGCTAATTTGCCGGGTTCAAGTGATCCGATTTCTTTGGACATGCCTAAATAGTTAGCCCCGTTTATAGTTGCAGCTCGTATCGCTTCCAAAGAGCTCATTCCGCCCTGTGCCAACATCCACATTTCCCAATGCGCTCCAATACCTTGTATCTGACCATGAGAACCCAGGTTTATTTTAGTTCCTCCATCTGAAATGTATTTAACAGCCTTCGAAACCTCAATATGTCCATAGTCTCCAAATTCTGATGTTGTCCTTCTTCTGGATTTAACATCAATTATTGACCTTGGAGTAAAAGTTAAGAGCTTCTCATTTTCCCATACGTTAGTGCGGTCATACCAAAAGTTCTCTCCTGATTGCGCGCCATAACTCACAATAAGGGTAGGGGTGTATCCAGTCTTACTTGCATTCCATAGTGATTTTACATCCTTATAAACCGGAACTACCGGAATGTTATGTTCTACACCAGTATGTCCATCCAGAATCATAGACATATTAGTAAAAAAGGTAGATCCCCCCTCTGGAAAAACGTCCATTTTTAATTCACGTGCTGCCTGTATAATTTGCTGTCTTTGTTCTCTTCTTGGTTGATTGTATGATTTTACAGAAATAGCCCCTGCCATTTTTAACCTTCGTAAGTTGGAACGGGCATCATCCAGACTGTTAATAACCGCCTTGAAGTCACCGTCAGCACCATATAATATCGTTCCTGTAGAAAATATCCGGGGGCCTATAATGGTACCTGCCCGAACCATTTCTGCCTGACTAAATACCATTTCAGTATTACTTGATGGATCATGAGATGTGGTTACGCCATAAGCCAGATTTGCAAAATAACTCCAATCTTGTTGTGGAGATATTCCATCCGGACTAGTTGGTAAATGCGCATGTACATCTACTATCCCTGGCATGATGGTTTGATTGTCTGCACTTATTACTTTTGCGTCATCAGGTATTTGAACCTGATCAGCAGGACCCACAGCAAGTATACGATTTTGATCAATTACGATAGTTCCATTCTCGATCACCTCGTCCCCTTTCATCGTAATGATCCGGGCATTTGTAATCGCGATCTTACCTACAGGGACATCAGATTTTATCCTTAATCCGATCTCAATACCCGAAGTATCAATGGGAGGTAAAGTAGCCGGGGCACCTTCAGCAAAGCTAAATGAGTTCTTTAGCTCTCTGCTGAAATACTGAGAGCCTAATGTCCAGTTCAGCTTTTTACTGTCCCTGCTCCAGTGAATGTAAATTCCCGCATCCCTTGTCACCCTTGTTAAGGGCAAAGATTTATTTGTAGCAGAAAGATCGATTGCGTTCGCCGTATTGATCAAAGGAGTAATGTAGGCATTGAATAATTCAGTAAAGGCTAGCCATTTACCATCAGGACTCGGTACAAATTGACTAACATAAGTAGACACGTAATGAACGCGTTCGTTACCACCATTCAGGTCTACACTCATGTATGCCTTTTTATCATCTTTGCTGCTCTGAAAGAAAACCCGGGTATCATTGGCATTGAATGAAGGGCTAACGCCTTTGGAGGAAATCTTCACAGGTGTTCCTCCATTTACTCCTGTAATATAAATGCCGGCACCAGTGCCAAAAGTATAACCCAGCATCGCATTTCCCACTCCTTTTGTATAAACTATTTTATCACTTCTATTTGAAAAGTGAGGGGTATAATAATAACCTTTCTCCGTTGTTACGATGGTAGATTGTGAATTTTTCAGATCTAAACGTTTTATAGAACCCTTATTCTCATCATTCCAATTCACATATACCAGCCATTTGCCATCCGTACTAAATTCAGGATCATATTCAAAGTCAAGCCCCTTGGTAATCCTCTTAGGTTTTCCATCAGGAAGACTCTTTAGGTATATGAACCCACCCGAATTAAAGGCTACTGTTTTCCCATCTGCCGATGTAGTCAATTCTCTGATCGTCTTCGAATCAAACTCATCACTGAATACCTGATGTTCGAAGTTTAAAGCCTCTGCAATAGTCTGAGTAGATCTAACTTCAAATGGGATCTCGGTTACGGTTTGCGAAAGTATATCCAGATTCCTGATTTTTCCTTTTGCATAGAATACAATGTTCCGACTGTCAGGGCTCCATGCAAAGTTTGGATAAACACCAAATATAGCCCAGGTCTCCTGCTGATCGCGTGATAATTCAGTATAAACAGGCCATTCTTCGCCCGTAGAGAGATCATGCAAATAGAGAACCGACTTTAACCTTACCCTTTTTACAAACGCAAGCATTTTACCATCCGGAGAGATTTGTGGTCTTACCGCACCACCTGGTCCACCTGCAATTTGTGTCGTTTCCCCGGTTTCCCTGTCTAGGCACTTAATTGCGTATATTTCTTTATTCGGATCTTTATTGTACTGAAAATAGGGACCAGGACTTACATCTTCACTGTAATATAGGTATTTTCCATCAGGTGATACTTCAGGTTCCCCTGCATCCTGCTGATCATTCTTGCGTTTAGTCAGCTGAACACCCTCACCTCCAGAAATATGATACATCCACATTTCACCAGCACCCAATGAACGCGTATTTGTAAAATGCTTACGGGCAATCAAGTACTGGCTATCAGAAGTCCACACTGCATTATTCAGCAAGCGAAAAGTTTCTTTGGTAATCGAATGTTTATTGGTACCATCATTTTTCATGATCCATATATTGTCACCTCCTTCACGATCACTGGTATAAGAAATGAATTTTCCATCAGGACTAAATCTAGGCTGCACATCAAAAGCCAGTCCACCGGAAAGTAAAGTGGCTGTTCCTCCTTCAAAAGGCATTTTATATATATCACCTAAAAGATCAAAAACTATTTCTTTACCATCAGGACTCAGGTCCAGATTCATCCACGTACCTTCATTTGTACTGAATGAAACTACCTTAGAGGGGCTACCTGGTTTTTCAACATTCCATGCTTTTGTATCTGTTTTTTGCTGAGCAAAGGTCTGTTGACATAGCATTAAAGCTAATAAAATGAGTGTGTGTATCTTCATCATATCAATTTAAAGGTACGCAAAAATAGACCTTCTGATCAGAAAGTCGTTAAAAAACTAATACAAATGGTAACGATTACGCGGCAATAATTGTTATTTTCATAAATTCTGAAAGATATTAATGTATGTTTGATTCGATGACGATATACGAGATCCTGAAAAAATATTGGAACTACGACTCTTTCAGGCCGTTACAGGAAGATATTATCCAATCTGTTCTCGAAAAAAAAGATTCTTTGGCATTAATGCCAACAGGAGGAGGGAAGTCTATCTGTTTCCAGGTACCAGCAATGTTGCAATCCGGGATCTGTATTGTAGTATCGCCGCTTATTGCACTGATGAAAGATCAGGTAGAGAATTTAAAAGCAAGAGGAATAAATGCCGTATCAATAGTATCCGGAATGTCTAAGCGCGAAGTAGATATCCTCTTGGATAATTGCATATATGGGAAAATTAAATTTCTATACCTTTCTCCTGAACGCCTTTTATCACCAATAGTAAAAGAACGCATCAGTCACATGAACGTGAATCTCATCGCTGTCGATGAAGCACACTGTATTTCGCAATGGGGGTATGATTTCCGTCCGCCTTACTTAAGAATAACTGAACTAAGGGAATTACATCCACTCGTACCCATTCTTGCACTCACAGCCACCGCAACAGTACGCGTTATTGAGGATATTCAAAACAAGCTTGCCTTTAGAGTACATCATGTATTTTCAAAAAGCTTCAAAAGGAACAACCTGAGTTATGTGGTGTCTCATGAAGAAAATAAGATCCGCAAATTGCTTTCAGTCGCCAAGAATATAGAGGGGACAGGAATCGTATACGTTCGCAACCGCCGTCAAACGCAGGAAATATCTAAAATACTAAACAGTGCCGGTATTGAATCTGATTACTACCACGCAGGCCTGGAAACTCCCGAAAGGAGTTTAAAACAAAAAGCATGGATGAAAAACCAGAAACGGGTTATCGTTGCCACCAATGCTTTTGGGATGGGGATAGATAAACCGGATGTCCGTTTTGTGGTGCACATGGATATTCCTGAAAGTATGGAGGCCTATTATCAGGAGGCAGGAAGAGCAGGAAGGGATGATAAAAAAGCGTATGCGGTCATGTTATATCATGTAAGCGACCGCGATCTACTGGAAAAAAGACTAGAACTTAGCTTTCCAACCGTTCAGGAAATCAGGAATGTATACCAGTGTCTCGGTAATTATTATCAGATCGCACATGGTTCAGGGGAAGGACTTGTGCTTGAATTTGATATAGGTGACTTTTGTTCCCGGTTTAAGCTGGATGCCATAAAAACCATCAATGCGTTGAAGTATCTCGAGCACGATGAGTATGTAACGGTCTCAGAAAGTGTTTATCTCCCTTCCAGAGTTCAGATTATTGTCCCTCCTGAAGATCTTTATCGCTTTCAAATACAAAATGCTTTCTATGATTCGTTTATTAAGATTTTACTCCGTTCCTATGGGGGCATGTTTGATATATTTACTTCTATTCAGGAGTATGATGTAGCTAAGCGAGTAGGAAAAACCCGTCAGGAAGTAGCAGATATTCTCAATAAGCTTCAGGATTATAAGTTAATAAGTTACCTTCCTCAAACCGATAAACCTCAGCTTCAGTTTATCAAAGCAAGGGTGGTTACTGATAACATGTACCTCGATGTAAAGTACATGAATGAGCGAAAAGTCATCATGGAAGAGCACATTCGGTCTATACTGCATTATGCTGAAGCAAAGATCTGTCGCAATATCATGTTACTACACTATTTCAATGAGCCGAATGCGGCTAAATGTGGAATTTGCGATGTATGCCTGGAAGAAAAAAGACAGGCTAATTCAGCAGGTCTAACAGACCGCATCACCTATGAGCTGATTGATGTGCTGGCCGGTCAGCATCTCAACCTGGAAGACTTAATATCTTCCGTTCAGTCCGGTAACGAAAAAGAACGCATAGAAGTACTTCGGAATCTGATGGATGCAGGCAAGGTTAAAACCGATAGTGATAAGTATTATTTATGATTTATGGTTGTCTTCACCTTTATCAGGTATTTAATCAATTCAATAGCAACAGCAGATCCCAAGGTAACCAGTAGTACAATCTCCATCGCATTCCAATCCAGAACGCGCGTCTTAAAGATTGAATTGAAAACAGGAACATAGACCACTACCAGTTGCAATACGATAGTAAGCAGGATAGCCCCCCACATACCTGGGTTAGAGAAAATGCGGGACGAAAACATAGAATGATGTACAAAGCGAACCGATAAGGCATTCACCATCTGCACAAAACAAAGAACAGTAAAAACCATAGTTTGCTGTGTTCGGGTATCATATCCATGATGTACCGCAAAATATTGAGTAAATAAAGCCGCTATTGCCAGTACAATCCCGGTAGTTATAATTTTAACAGTAAGACCACCAGCAAATAAGTTTTCCTTAGGAGGACGGGGAGGCCGTTTCATAATATCTTTCTCTGCAGGTTCAGCCGCAAGAGCAAGACCCGGCAATCCATCCGTAACCAGGTTAATCCAAAGAATATGAATAGGAAGCAGGGGAATGGCCAAGCCTAAAAAAGGCGCAAGGAAAATGGTTAAGATCTCCCCTAAGTTGCAGGACAAAATATACAAAACGAACTTTCTGATATTATCATAAATTCTTCTTCCTTCTTTAACTGCTTTAACAATGGTCGCGAAATTATCATCAAGCAAAATCATATCAGCCGCCTCTTTAGATACATCCGTACCTGTAATGCCCATCGCCACACCAATGTCGGCCTGTTTTAATGAAGGCGCATCATTCACCCCATCACCAGTCATGGCTACAAATTCGCCGTTTGCCTGTAAAGCCTTTACAATGTTTAATTTCTGCTCCGGAGACACGCGTGCAAAAACAGCGATATGTTCAATTTCCCGAATTAGTTCCTCTTGAGAGAGATGAGTTAAATCAGCACCAGTTTTACTTTCAGCACCTTTCTCAATAATCTGCAAACGTTCCGCAATCGCAGAAGCAGTGAGAGGCTGATCTCCGGTAATCATTACAGACTTAATTCCTGCCGTTTTACATTCCTGGATAGCCGCAATAACCTCTTCCCGGGGCGGATCAATCATCGCAATCATCCCCAGAAATTCTAAATCCTTTTCCAGTTCTTCAGTCATCTCTGGTTTCTGATCGAAAACCCTATAGGCGAAAAACAACACACGTAAGCCTTCAGCCGCCCATTTGTGATTCATCTCCAGCCATTCAGGAATTTGCTCTTTATATTTTTCATCCAAAACCTCTACAATCTTCACCGGCGCACCCTTAACAAAAAGCAACCACTTATTCTGATGCTCATGTAAAGTACTCATCCGCATACGTACCGAATCAAATGGTACTTTTGCTATAAGTGGATATTTATCTTCAGAACTTTCTACCGAATGGCCCTTTTCCATGGCATGGCTTACCATGGCAGTTTCTGTCGAATCTCCCAGAAGCTCCTCATCTTCCGAAAGCCGCACCTCATTATTTAAAATCATGGCATGTCGAAGTAACTCTTCCTTTCCAGGAACAGCCCATGTATTTTCAACCGTCATCACATTTTGTGTCAGCGTTCCAGTTTTATCACTGCAGATATATGTAACAGAACCCAAAGTTTCTACGGCAGGCAACATGCGTACCAAAGCTTTTTGCCTCACCATTCTGCGGGCACCTCCAGCAAGCGCAATAGTAATAACAGCAGGCAAGGCTTCGGGCAAAGCTGCTACTGCCAGGGAAAGTGCCGTTAAAAACATCGTGAAAGGAGGCTCACCGCGCCAAAGTCCAAAGCCAAATACAACCAGACAAATCACGACCACAATTACCGCAAGTTGTTTACTGAATACTTCCAGCCGTTTTTGAAGTGGAGTTTTCTGATCGTTAACATCGAGCAAACCTGCAATTTTACCCAGCTCAGTATTCATTCCAGTAGTCGTTACCACTGCTTTTGCAGTACCATTACTGATAATAGTACCCTTAAAAATCATATTATGCTGATCACCGGGAAGCAAATCAGGCTTTTTAATCGCAGCTATTATTTTATCAATCGTATGGCTTTCTCCCGTTAAAGCAGCTTCCTCTGTTTTAAATGAACTTACTTCCAATAACCGAGCATCGGCAGGTACAATATCTCCAGCCTCCAGTAAGAGCAGATCTCCAGGAACAAGTTCCGTTGTCTCCACCTTAACAGGATGTCCTTCCCGCAGCACCAATGCATGTTGTGAAGACATCTTTTGCAACATACGTACCGATTCCTCCGCATTATTCTCCTGCGTATAACCAATTATTGCATTTCCGATAATGATGGCAAGAATAACATAGGCGTCCGTATGTTCCCCTACAAGAAAGGAAATTATCGCAGCAACAATCAGGATGATGATCATCACATCCTTAAACTGATTCAGTAAAATAATGAATTTACTTTTTTGCTTAGCAGCCTTTAAGCTGTTATCTCCAAATTCTTTACGAAGGTCTGCGATGTCCGCATTCTTTAACCCGGATGACGTTGATGATTTAAGTTGTTTTAAAACTTCTTCTTTACTGAGCTGATACCAGACTGACATTATACTATTTCAAGGATGTACTATACTAAGTCAATCCATTATTCTTCATTTTGTTTTGCAAGAAAAGGAATAAAAGAAAAACAGAGGCTTAAAACAGTTGCTGCTTAAAAATGAAAACTATTCCTTAAAAAGGTTTTATCAAGATAAGAGATTCTTAAAGGAATAGTTTTAAAGATGATTGTTCAGCTAGTTAATCATCATCTTTATCTCCGGCTTTTACACCATTCAAATCTTGTACAGTGTTAGAGCTAATCTCAATGTGCCTGATTTGTCCTCCAAGATATCCCGTTCTCGCCACTATCCCAAAGCTTATTAAAGAAACAACAAGCATCATTATTGATGCATTCTTTACCAGTGAGCTGTTTTTATAAGTGATAAAAGCAGCAGGGAAGGATAGTGCGCCTAAAATGATTAAACTAACTAAAGCAACCATGGCTGAATCTGCATGCAGTTCAATTATGTTTTCCGAAACCCCTTGTAACCTTTCAATTGATTCTTCAGTGCCTTCGCCTGTCAGGTAAGCAATTCCAGCACCAAAGGCTGAAATTATAAAAAGGATATAGGCTGCTATTTTTGTTTGATTGCTTTTGCTCCATAATCCGTAACCTAATACGATGGCTCCTAGCAACGAACCAAAAATTGGAAGATGGGTGATGATTAAATGCAAATGAACTTGACTCATATCCGTAATTTAAACAGAGGTTAATTTTAAAAATTTATCTGAACTAGTCATTGAAATTCCACAGCGTGCTGGAGCAGTAGTTTCATATGTATTGCCACAAGTTGAACAGATATAAAAAACAGACGGTAAATTTTTATCCGTTTTATTATTCAGTGCTATTAAAGCTGTTGTGTACATTACTTTATGTTTTTTTTCTGTTTTATAGGCATAATTCAAGCTTATAAGGGCCATTTGATTATTTGCAGTATTTGCAGTTGTAATAAAGTCAGGATACATAGTGGTTACCTCATATGTTTCTCCTTTAATGGCATCTTCTAAGTTTTCTTTGGTTGATTTTATAGTAAATTCAGGTTTTATCGTAGGCAGGACAGTACCTGATTCTTGCAACACGGCTTTATGGTTGTTCGCATGAATGTTTTCAGATGTAGAAGCTGCCTTGAAAAGTAAAGCGATTTGATGATAACCCTCTTGCTCTGCCTTTTTGGAGTATGCAGCATATTTTGCACTTGCAGTGGTTTCACCTTTAAATGCAGCCAGCATATTTTCAGTGGTTTTAGCCTTTACATCTGTGCCTTGTTTTACCAATGATTCGTTTCCCTCATTTTCCTTGCCTTCATTTTCCTCAGATTTACTTTCATTTTGTTCCGGTGATTTCATAGCAGTATTCTTACCCGAATTTCCACAAGAAGTAAGTATCATGCCGCTTAATGAGATTAATACCGTAATAATTAATAGCTTTTTCATTTTTATAGTTTTTGAATAAATGATACCACAAAAATGCATCTGCAATCCTTCAGGATAACTGTATGATTTCTTAAGATTGGCTTAAGTTTACCTTGGAAATCTCAATGAAAAGGTCGTTTCTCCTGCAATACTTACGACTGAAATATCAATATGAAGTAAATCGGTCAATTTTTTTACTATTGCCAAGCCCAAACCACTTCCTGAAACCTTTGAGTTTCTTGATTCATCTGTTCTGTAAAAGCGGTTAAATAAAAAAAGTATTTGCTCTGGTGTGATACCGGGACCATCATTTATTATGCACATGGTGTTGCTTTTTTTATCCCAATTACAGTATATTTTACCACGGTCTAAACCATATTTTAAGGCATTACTGAAGAGGTTATCTGCAATCATGGCAAGGAAGAACTTATCTGAGAAAACAATTGTTTCCTCCGGAATATCGATTGACAACTGTATGGACCTATTTGTTATTTCTTTTTCCCATTTAAGTGCAGCTTCTGCCATTATTAGATCCAGCGATACCATTTCCCTCTTACTTGATCCTGATTCCAATCGTGCCAATTGCAATAATTGATCTAATAATTGATTTAATCTGTCTGTTTGCCCGATCACATTTTTTATTTTTTCTTCATATTGTCCAGGATCTCTTTCTTTACGAATGAGTATCTCCAATGTGCCTCTTATGCCTGCAAGGGGAGTTCGTATTTCATGTGAGGCATCAGCAGTGAATTGTTTCTGTTGTTGAATGCTGATCTCTATTCTGCTTAGTAATTCGTTTATGGTGTTTGCAAGCTGATATAATTCATCTTCATTTTCCGGTAATGGTAGTCTTGTATTGATATTCGAATCGTTAATACTTGATGCTGTCCTGATTAATTGATGCACAGGAGCAATCGCTTTTGAAGCGGCTATATAAATAACAATATAGAGCACAAATAAAAGAATAGGGAAGGCAATGCAAAGGGTGAAAAGCAAATTATTCAATACATTGTGCGACTCTTGTTGAGAAATGCCTATTGTTAATTGTCCTATAGTTTTTCCATCATCATTAATTACGGGAAATTGACCCAATCTCAACCGTTGTTTATCAATTTGAGAATTAAAAAAGATTTCTTTTTTAGTAGAGGGGTTGAATAGAAAAGTGATCTTTTGTAGATTAGCTGATTTAAATACCATCCGGTCTTTATTATCCACTATCTGAATAAACGTTGGGTTGATTTCTACTTTATTATGTTCAGCCTCTTCCCACTCAGGCATTTTATTGATGATTATAAGGTCTCCTTTCCAGTCGAGTGTATTTAAAATCTCTTCTTTTTCCTGCGTAATATCATTATCCAAATGCCGGTAAGAACTGAAATGTACTACCCCATATATCACAATAAAAACAATTGCTGTTGTTATTGCAACGGCAAGCGTATTAAACAAAGCAATTCGTTTTTTAAAGCTTACTTTCATAAATGAGGATTTACCCGATAACCTATGCCACGAATAGTTTGAATAAATGACACTTTGCCCCCATCATCCAGCTTTTTTCGAAGCGCATTAATGAATACGTCAATTACAGAGGTATCTTTATCAAAATGGATATCCCAGATTTTTTCAATGATGCGGGTGCGTCTGCATACTTTACCTTTATTGCGAAGCAGATGCTCTAACAATGCAAACTCCTTTTGTGTTAGCTCTATAGAAAGGTTGTTTTTTGTCACCTGATGGGTGTCGGTGTTCAGTACGATGCTATTTGTTTCAAATACAGTTTGCTCACCTTCTTTGTTCCGCAGCAGCACCTTGATCCTGGCCAATAGTTCTTCAAAAGCAAATGGTTTTTTAAGGTAATCATTTGCACCGGCTTCCAAACCGAAAATAGTATCATCAACGGTGTCTTTAGCCGTTAAAAATATTACAGGTACTATTTTGTTTATTTTTCTGATATTTCTACATATTTCTATACCACTCAGGCCAGGCAGCATCCAGTCCAGTAGTATAATATCATATTCGTTGATATTTTCTATGGCCATGTTAAGCCCAAGTCGGCCATTTATTGCCACATCAACTGCAAATCCTTCTTCTTCCAATCCTTCTTTTAAGAAACCGGCAATAGCTGTTTCATCTTCTGCCAATAAAATTCTCATAGGGTTAAGTTAGATAAAATATCTACTATCTTGTCCAATTTAATCCGGAGAAGAAAAATCAGGTAATGCCAACGTAACACCTGCTCCATGTTTATAAACCAACTCGCCGCCAAGATATCCTGTCCTAGAAATTAATCCGATAACACCAGCAAAGAGTAGTATGCTCAGAATCCTAAATAAAGGCCTATCGTATTTAAGAAAATAGATGACCAGATAAACCACAGCGGTGAAAATAGTTACCCAAAGAGATAACGTTGCAGCTTGTTCATGCAGCAAAAGTGCAGTATTCAATGAGCCTTCTTCCATTCCTTCTCCTGCTACATGACCTGCCAGATAGGCAACAACTGTGCCTAGGGTACCTGAAATTATTAGGTAAAACGCAGATTGATGGAAAAAATCTTTATTGTAAAAAAAAGCAATAATCTCCGACATAAAGCCGAAAATTAATAAGGCGATTGGAAAGTGAACGGACATTGCATGAAAGTGTGTTGCTGATATCATAACGATAATTTACCGTAAAGATCGTACGTTTCTATTCAGAACACTTTAATAGAATCTTAAGATTAGCTTAAGATTCTATCGGATACCGTTCTATGCTGACTGTAGCATATTTCATTTAATCATATATACATAGCTTTGCAGGTAATTACCCTTTTAACTCCTTTATGAATTTCGGAATCTGCTCCATATAATGATCCTTTTCTAATATTTTCACAAAAGCCGTTCCTACAATAGCCCCATTCGCATATTCACTTGCCTTAGCAAAACTAGTATGATCTGAAATACCAAAGCCAATCATCGTTGGGTTCTTGAGCTGCATGTTCTTGATCCTTGAAAAATAGTTTTCCGTCTGATCAGAAACATTTAAATCCTTTCCAGTTGTAGATGAAGAAGATAAAAGATATATGAACCCATTACTCAGCTCATCAATCTTTTGAATGCGCTCATCAGATGTTTGAGGTGTAATCAGAAATACATTGCTAATTTCATTCATGCTAAAATATTCCTGGTACAAATCCTCATATTCATACATCGGAAGATCAGGGATAATCATCCCATCTACACCTACTTCCTTACAAGAGGAACAAAAATGTTCCACTCCATATTGCAATAAAGGGTTAAAATAACCCATTAAAAGTACAGGTATCGTTACCCTGCTTCTCAGTTCTTTCAATTGCTCAAACAGCACCTTAATGGTCATTCCATTATTGATTGCTGTAAGTGAACTGTGCTGAATAACCGGTCCATCTGCCAATGGATCGGAGTAAGGGATGCCGATCTCAAGAAAATCTGCACCTGCCTTTTCAAGCGCTTCAGCAATATCCACAGTGCTATTCAAATCCGGATACCCGGCAGTAAAATATATAGAGAGTAACGATTCTTTCTTCTGTTCAAAAAGTTGATTAATTCTGTTCATTATAGTCCGAAATATTTCATGTAGGTATCCAAATCTTTGTCTCCACGTCCTGAAAGACAAACTACAACGGTATCATCTTCTTTAAACTTCATCTTACCCAGATAAGCTAAAGCATGAGCTGTTTCAATAGCCGGAATAATTCCTTCCAGTTTAGAAAGCTCCATTCCTGCCAACATAGCCTCATCATCAGTGATACTCACATATAAAGCTCTTCTGGATGTAAACAGATGGGCATGTTGGGGACCAATTCCAGGGTAATCCAAACCAGCAGAAATAGAATAAGGCTCAACAACCTGTCCATCCTCCGTTTGCATCACCAAAGAGCGGCTTCCATGAAGCACTCCTTCTTTTCCCAATAGTGTAGTCGCTGCCGATTCACCCGAATCCACACCCTTTCCAGCTGCTTCTACAGCAATTAACTTCACATCCTCATCAGCCAGAAAATGATAAAACATGCCCATGGCATTACTTCCGCCACCTACACAAGCCAGTACATAATCAGGAGTCGACTTGCCTGTCTTCTCCTGCAACTGCCATTTAGTTTCCTCAGAAATGATCGATTGAAAACGGGCAACCATATCAGGATAGGGGTGAGGTCCAACCACCGATCCTAAAATATAATGCGTATCAGTAGGGTGGTTAATCCAGTCGCGCAGCGCTTCATTTGTCGCATCTTTTAAAGTCTGACTTCCTGAAGTAGCCGGAATAACGGTAGCGCCCATCATTTTCATACGGGCTACGTTAGGAGCCTGACGTTCGATATCAACGGCACCCATATAAACAATACATTCAAGGCCCTTCAATGCGCAAACCGTAGCCGTAGCCACACCATGCTGACCAGCTCCCGTCTCTGCTATAATCCTCTTTTTACCCAAACGCTCTGCTACCAGAATTTGTCCTACCGTATTATTTATCTTGTGCGCTCCAGTATGGTTTAAATCTTCACGCTTCAAATAAATCTTAGCGCCGTATTTTTTAGAAAGACGTTCTGCCAGAAACAAGGGCGAAGGACGTCCCACATAATCTTTAAGCAGCATCACATATTCTTCCTGAAATTTAGGATCCTCTATAAACTCGAGGTATTTTTCTCTTAGTTCTTTGATGTTGGGATACAACATCTCCGGAATATAAGCACCCCCGAAAACTCCGTAATATCCTTTTTCATCTACTTGATAATTCATAACCTTCATTTAAAAATCTTTTTTAACTTACTATAATCCTTTATGCCGGGAGATAATTCAAACTTGCTGTTCAAATCAACCGCATATAACCGGCTGTCATTTATTTGGGCAATAGTATCCAATTGATCCAGATCGATCCCCCCACTTAAAAAGAATGGTTTATTCGTATTGTTTTGACGAAGTAACTCCCAATCGAAAACTTTACCTGATCCACCATGTTGAGCAGTACTGGTATCGAATAAAAAATAATCTACCGCATCCAGGTAATTTTCAAGTGATTTAAAGTCAAAGTTTGCATGAATGCCAAACGCTTTAATAACTTCAATACCCTTTTCTTTTATTTTGAGGCAGAATTCAGGCGATTCATTTCCATGGAGTTGTACAGCATCCAATTGTAGCTCAGTACCCCACTTAGCTATCGTAGCAAGATCAGCATTGACAAATACGCCGGTTTTTTTTATAGAAGAAGGGAGTTGCCTAACTATTTCCGCATCTACTTCTCCTGCATATCTGGAAGATAAAGGATAGAAAATAAAGCCCATATAATCTGGTTCCAGTGCAGCAATCTCCAGAATATTTGCAGTGTCTCTCATTCCGCAAACCTTAATTTTCCTAGCTCTATTCGTTAATATATCCACAAACCCTATTTTTTTGTAGCCTTTCAGCTAATATTTATAAGCTTAAATTTTCCTTACTTATTTTGTTAAAGCCACCGCTCTTAAATCCTTACCCGTCGCTTCTAATATATTTACGCAAAATCATGCTTTAACCTTTGATTGACTGACCTTTTTTATTTAACAGCCAATAAATTACTGAAACTTTTGAGTGCCTTTTTCGAAAGAAGTGATTCCTCTGCCTCATAAAAACAGTCTGAAAATGATTTATCAGGATGAATCGTCTTAATCGCTAATGCCGCATTTGTCAGCACTACATTATTTTGCGCTGTCGTCGCATTCCCCTGCAAAACATCTTTAAATATATTTGCCGATTGTTCTACTGTACTTCCCCCTGTAATCTCCTGAGGATTTACTTTTTCAAAGCCCAGTTGATCCAATGTATACAACTTTTCCCCATAATTGGAGTACGTCTTAAAGCTCCCGGTTAGTGAAATTTCATCGTAACCATCTAAAGCATGTACAATGGTGTAATTTTTATCCGTTTTCTGATAGAGGTATCCATATAACCGTGCCAGCTCCAAACTAAATACCCCTACAACCTGGTATTTAGGTTTAGCCGGATTAACCATTGGCCCAAGCATATTAAAGAACGTTTTAACGCCCAGCTCCTTACGGACGGGAGCAACATTCTTCATTGCGGAATGAAATAGCGGCGCATGCAGAAAGCATATTCCTGCTTGCTCCACGCTTTTTTGAAGTAAGCCAGGGTCATTGGTGAACTGATATCCCAAATGTTCCATCACGTTGGATGAACCACAACCAGATGATACTCCATAATTTCCATGTTTGGCGACCAGGTAACCCGCACCTGCCACTACAAAAGACGCAAGGGTAGAGATATTAAAGGTATCTTTTCCATCTCCGCCTGTACCACATAAATCTATCAAACTATATTGTTCAAGTCCAGGATCCAGACAAAGCTCCAGCATCGCGTCGCGAAACCCTTCCAGTTCCTCCAAAGTGATACTTCTCATGCAATAGGCAGTCATAAAAGCGGCCATTTGAGATTGGGTGTATTTTCCCTTCGTAATGTTTTTCAAAATTCCTTTAGCTTCTTCAGAATTAAAGGTCTTGCGTTCGAATAATCGGTTTAATATCTCTTTCATTTGATCATTTCTTTGCCCGGCAGGACAAAAAAAAAGGTTGTCTGCCGGACAACCTTTTGTATGTTATTTGAAAATATACATTTACGGTTAGCCTCTACGATCGCTCGCATTGCCATAACCAAAGAATTTGTACATTGTTTGTGTTCATGATTTGGTTACAAATATGAGCATTTCTTTGTTAATAAGTAAAATTAATTTCAAATATAGATTAATAGTCTGCAACTGTTTTAGCCATAATTTATTCACTCCTTAAACTCTTCACCGGATTAGTCAACACAGCACGTATTGCCTGCCAACTTACCGTAATAAGACAAATAAGCAGGCTCAATAGCAGTGTAACTGCGAATACCCAAATACTTATTGAAGTATGATACGTATATTTTGCCAGCCATTGGCCCATATAATACCAGCTGATAGTTGACCCTATAATAAAAGAGAGACAAACCAGTCCCAAAAACTCCTTTGATAAATTTAACCACAGGTTACCGGCTGAAGCACCCAAAACTTTACGGATGCCTATTTCTTTACGACGTTGTTCTGCAGAGAAAGAAGCTAAACCGAAAAGACCTAAACATGATATGACCACAGCCAGACAGGTAAACCCGGCAGACATGGTACCCAATAGCTCCTCTTGTGCGAATTTCTGACTGAATTTCTCATCAGTGAACTTATATTCGAAGGGGAAATTAGGATTATGTTTTTTATAAATACCCTTTAATAACGCCAGGCTTTTTGATACAGATTGTTTAGGGTTAAGCCGTAATCCAATATTGCCTTGCCAATCTTTCATAAAGCCGATTATGGCAGGCTTTACCGGTTCATAAGGCGATCCCCATTTGAAATTATCCACTACGCCCACAACTGTACGCTGGGATTCCTGCCATTTAATTTGCTGACCTATTGGTTCTTTAAGCCTCATCATTTTCACGGCTGCAAGATTAAGAATGACCCCGTTAGAATCGGATGGGCGGCTTATATCAAAATCCCTTCCCGCAATAAGCTTTAAACCATAGGTGCTGATAAAATGCCACGAAACTGCTATCTGGTCAATAGTTGTTTTATCCTCACCGGGTAATTGTCCATGCCATTCAACTCCCCATGTGCTGCTTTGGTTTTCAGTAATTGGACCGGAAGTTAACGCTCCATCCATTATGGCACCAGCGTTTACTGCCTCCTGCCGGAAAGACTCGAATTCAGTAAGCATGTCCCCCTCGGATGTTAGCTCAACTAAACCATTGCGATCATAACCCACGGGCTGGTCCTTAATGTAACTGATTTGTTTGTAAATAAATATACTTGAAACTATAAGGCAAATAGCAAATGAAAATTGTACAACAACCAGTACCTGTCTGGGTTTTATGGTTCCTGTTGTTAATATAACCTGTCCTTTAAGAACTTTGACCGGCTTAAACGATGATAGGAAAATGGCTGGATAGCTTCCTGCTAATAAGCCTGTTGCAATAGTTACTCCTAAAGCAGCGAACCAGGCTAATGGATTTTTATAAGGGATAGAGAGCTGTAGATGGATCAGCGAATTGAAATAAGGCAAAAGCACCATCATGAACAGGATTGCCAGTACAAACGAGACCAAGGCCATGATAAGAGACTCACCCATAAATTGCTGAATGAGTGTGAACCGGTCAGCACCCATAACTTTGCGAACACCAACCTCACGAGCTCTACGAGCGGAGCGAGCTGTGGAGAGATTCATGAAATTAATACAGGCAATCGCTAAGATGCCAATGGCCAAAAAAAGGAATAGTCTTACATAGTCAATAGCACCACCAGTGTTTACCCCATTTTTAAAATCACTATACAAGTGCATCCTGGTAAAATCATACAGAAAGATGCTGTTCTCTTTGTTATCAGGATCATAGCGACCAATCAGGCCTTTTAGTTTTTTATTTAAAGTGCCAACCGAGGTTCCATCACGGAGCAAGGCATAAGTGAAATAGGAGTAGTTTCCCCAACCGGCAGTTTTTATCCAAGGTTGCTGTTGCTCCAGACCGCTCCATGGAATAAGCGCCTCGAAGTTAAAAGTTGAATTACCTGGGAGATCCTTTATGATCGCGCTAACTGTTAAGGGGGTCTTATCGTTGAATTTTATTACCCGTCCAACTGGGTTTTCATTGCCAAATATGGCTTTTGCTCCCGACTGTGTGAGCACAATTGATGAAGGGTCAGATAAAGCACTCTGTTTATTGCCAGATATAAAATCAAAGCTGAACATATTAAGCAACGAAGGGTCGGCCGCCATGGTGGTTATTTTCAATGCCTTGTTGTTGTAATTCACCAGATTAGGATAGCCCCAGTTGGTGCGCGCTACCTGTTCTATTTCCGGATAATCCTTTAACATAACCCCAGCAAGTTTTACAGGCGTAGGCCTACCTGTATTGATGATACCGTTGGATTCCTTATTGCGCAAAACGGTATATAAGCGACCGGCATTCGTGTTGAATTTATCGAAGCTAAACTCATTATAAACGTATAAAAGCAGCATAAAGCTTACGGCCATGCCAACGGCAAGCCCACCAATATTAATAAGGCTATACAACCTGTTTTTAAATAAGGTACGCCAGGCAATTATGAAGTAGCTTTTTATCATAATGAGGTTCAATTTTCTTCAATAGTTCATTGACATACATCTAAAATATATGCCAATAACGTAAATCGCTAATTGATAGCTAATTAGTTAATAGGCCAGCCACCCGATTGTTCGTAATCGTCACACCTTGTGTTCGTTAATGATACAACTTCCCTCCATAATTCAATATTTGCTATGAAGTTTGATTCCTCATTGCATAAAGATACGGGACTGTCTCATGATACAGGCTAAAATCGAAAAATGAATGATGAAACAACCCGTATTATGACATAAAGAATTTTGAACAATAAGCTATTTTACGTCCAGGAAATCAGAAATTCGGGATGCAATAAGCGAATAATTATTATCAAAATGATGACTCCCCGGTATCATTCCAACTTTGATACCTGCCTTTTTAAACAGTTCTGCTGTTTCAGCGTCCTCCTGCTGCCCGAAATAACAAATAGGATGAAAGGCTTTTATTTTCTGTTCCTCTCTGAGCACATCATAATCTTCGCCGCTACCAGCCACGCCCAGCATGTCGGCAACATGGATTTCAAAATCGGCAGTTACCTCCGGTGATAACGATACCACTCCAATGAGTTTCTGCTTCAGTTGTTCGTTTAGCCTGGAAGCAATAAAGGGCACCACACTAGCTCCGAAAGAATACCCAGCTAGTATAAATGATTCTTTTTGATATTGTTGAAGGTAATGTAAAACAGCCTTGCTCACATCTGAACTTGTTTCCCTCGGAGTTTTTTCATTCCAAAAATACTTTTGTGCGTCCAGCCCGATCACGGTCAATTTTTTTCCGGCTAAAGCTTCAGCCAATGACTGGTCAAAGCTGGTCCATCCCCCGTCACCTGAAATCATAAAAACCAGGGGAGCATCGCTTTTTACAACAGTAGGGATTACCGACAGTGGCATGTCGCCTGGCAGAGGGTCCAGTCTTTTTCGTTTTAGTACTTCATTCTTTGATTCCTGCACCTGCGTGAAGGAAGGAGCCTGCAGAATTTTCTTATAGGCATCCATAAACTGGGGCATCCAGTTGCTGTGTACAGAGAAACCATGCCCGACTTTGGAAAGAGTAATCAGTTCTGCTTCTACCATGCCTGAGAGAAACTCTTTGGTGGCCTCGTAGGGGCACACCTGGTCGGTTATCCCATTCAGGACGATAAAGGGAGCACTAAGCTTTGCAGCTTTTTCAATGAAAAATGTTCCGGCAGCCTTCATCTTATGCGATTTAAGTCCTGCTCCTTCGCATAATTGTTTCCATGTTTTAAGATCAGGGCAAAAACCAAGTGACAAAGCCCCTTTAAATGTGTTGGCCGGCGCCTGTACAAGCATTGCGTAAACCAGTGTAGCCCCTGAAGAATAACCAACAAGAACCGGTTTCTGATAGGCCGGGAAATGGAATTTCTTCTGAAGCATCAGGCTAAGCCGCTCGAAGTCTGCAGCTGGATAAAAGCAGGACAATTTTTGACGATATAGTGATTTTAAGTAATGCCGAATGTCGATGCCAGCTACCATTGCTCCTTCAGTAGCAAGGCTTTTAGCCATTTGTATTACTCCTTCATTCCATCCTCCGTCTCCCGAAACAAAGAGGACCAGTGATTCAGGCTTTCCTTCAGGATGATAGAGTTGGATCTGTTCAAACGGCCCGTATTTTAAAGAGTCTAGCCTTTTTTCAGCTTTTACAGTGACCACAGTTGATATAAAAAGAATGAGTACCTCAGTGATGCGGAGACTGATCTGCTGGAAGTTCATAAACATATCTGCTGGTAATAAATAAAGGGTATTATCATTTAGTTTTCATGTTTCGAAAGATTATCCCGGTCTTTCTTATCAGCCATATCTTCTAGAAGATCCATCTGCATCTGCTGCAATTCCAATAGTTTCTGGGTCTGGTGCATCATCAGATGATCAATTTTCTCATGAAGCATCCTGATTTCAAGCTCAGCCTTGAGATTTACTTTATAATCATATTCACTTCTCTGGCGATCCTTGGTCTCCTGCCTGTTCTGACTCATCATAATTACCGGAGCCTGCAAAGCTGCAATACAGGATAGAATCAGGTTCATAAGAATATAGGGATAGGGATCAAAAGCTTTGGTCGCAAGGATAATAGAGTTTAATAAAATCCATAGAAGCAGTAAGGTAAAGAAGAAAATAATAAAAGTCCAGCTTCCGCCAAAAGTAGCTACCCTGTCTGCAAGTCGCTGTCCGAAGTTGGGATTTTTAGAATCACCTTTAGCTAGATTCTCCGACACCAGTTCCTGCCCAGCTATAGCCTGTATCACTTCCTGTTCCATTTTATCAAGGTCTCCTGATTCATCAATGATAATACTTTCAAGATATTTCTGACGGTAAATTTTTAGCGCTTCCTGACTGATAAGAACCTCGCTGGTAATTTTAGGATAGTCTTTTTTGATGAAGTCCAACAGATTTCTCCTAATGGTATCAGCGTGGACCAGATCTTTTTTTTCAAATTCTTTTCCTGTGATAAAACATTTTTCTTTTCCCATTGATATTTTATGCCTGATAAATTTAATTAGAATAGGGTGCAATAGCCTGAATTGTCTGTTAAACTTAATATAATCCTATGACAAGAGTAACACTGATATAAATGATTCCAAATTGAATCTATGTTGAGTCCGACATAAGTCCATGTTTTGACAGTAATACATGGACTTATGTCGGACTTATTATAGCAACATTATGCCATCATTAACTCAAACGTTACCATCAATCCCCAGTAAATCAAAGAAAATTAACCAATCAACCCTTACTTAATTAAGGCATCCTTCTCTCTGGTAAACAGCTCATATACCTTTTTATCTACCCAGGCAGGAATCAGTTTATTCAATAATACAGCCAGTTTACCCTGACGGGTTAAAATTAAAGTCCGTTTTTTATTGATAACCGCCTGTACAATATGTCTTGCCACTTCATCAGATGACATCATCTTTTCCTCATCCATACTCGTTTCTCCCTGTTGGCGGCCATCTTTTGCCAGTGCTGTGTTCCTGATATTCGATGCTGTAAAACCTGGCGCAGCAATCATTACGTGCAGACCTGTTTTTAAGTTCTCCACCCTTAGTGCTTCCAGAAAGCCATTCATGGCAAACTTCGAAGCCGAATATCCTGTTCGGCCGGGGAGTCCCCTATAGCCGGCAATGGAAGATATGCCCACTACTGAGCCCCGGGCTTTTAGCAATTCAGGCATGGCATATTTGGTGCAATATACCGTTCCCCAGAAATTAACGTCCATCAGGTTTCTGATCACGACCAGGTCCAGGTCTTTAAACAATGCCCGCATACTAATTCCTGCGTTGTTAATCAGTATGTCAATACTTCCGAAGGTGATCAAACCTTGTTGGATTAGCTGTTTGCAGTCCTCTTCCCGAGATACGTCACATTGTACAGCGATGGCGTTTACTGCATATTTTTTTTCAATCTCCTGGGCAATTTCGCAAAGTGTGACATACTGCCGGGCGCCTAACACGAGGTTGGCTCCTTGTCGTGCGAATTCTTCCGCACATGATTTGCCTATTCCGGATGAAGCTCCGGTTATAATGACCGTTTTGTTTTTAAGACTCAAAGCAAGATTCTTTAAATTTATATTCCAAAGGTGTTAAATTATTGTTTTACAGGTGGTAAATTGATATTCTAAAGGTGTTGAACTCATGTTCCATATATTTTAAATTCAGACTCCTAAAATTAAAAATTGATATTCCAGAAGATTAAACTTAACAGCCGAATGGTTAAACCCCATAAGGGACGCGTGTGGCAATGGAACGGGCCAGGGTAATCTCATCAGCATACTCTATTTCTCCGCCAAAGGCTATTCCACGAGCAATGGTACTGATTTTACATGGGAAATCTTTTAGCTTTTTATAGATATAAAAGATCGTGGTATCGCCCTCCATGGTCGCACTCAAGGCAAGGATTACTTCCTGTACCGGGGATGTCCGCGCCCGTTCCACCAATGGTTCAATATTTAGCTCCGATGGACCTACTCCATCCATAGGAGAAATTAATCCTCCTAAAACATGGTAGACTCCAAAATACTGGTTTGTGTTTTCAATAGCCATCACATCACGGGTATCTTCCACAATACAAATCAGGGTTTTATCTCTTTTAGGAGAAGTGCATATTTCGCATACCTCCGCATCGGAAATATTACCACAGATTTTGCAGAAGCGAATTTCTTTCTTTAAGCGGATGATGGATTCACTGAAACGACCGACATCTTCGGATGGCTGACTGAGCAGATGCAGAACGAGTCGTAATGCAGTTTTTTGACCTATACCGGGAAGCTTAGAAAATTCATTAACCGCATTTTCCAGTAGACGTGATGAAAAATTCATTTTGCAAAGTTAATGATGGTTATGAATTAATAAGAATGGATGTATATTTAGACTTTAATATTATATTCTAATATGATTAGCGACGATAAGATTAGAAGTGCATTCGAGAATAAGAACTGGCAGGATATCAAAGTGACTGATTCCTGGCAGATATTTAAAATCATGGCTGAGTTTGTAGATGGCTTTGATAAACTGGCAAAAATAGGTCCATGTGTTTCTGTGTTTGGATCGGCAAGGACCTCGCAGGATAGTAAATATTATAAATTAGCAGAAACGATAGGACGTTTGCTCACCGAAAGGGGATACGGCGTGATTTCCGGGGGTGGACCTGGAATTATGGAAGCGGCAAATAAAGGCGCTTATGAAGCAGGGGGGAAGTCCGTTGGATTGAATATTGATCTGCCTTTTGAACAGTTTCATAATAAGTATATCGACCGGGACAAACTGCTGGAGTTTGATTATTTCTTTGTCCGCAAGGTGATGTTCATGAAGTATTCGCAAGGATACATTGTTCTGCCGGGAGGCTTTGGTACTATGGATGAGCTGTTTGAAGCGATTACTTTAATTCAGACCGGAAAGATAGCCCGGTTTCCAATTGTGTTGGTAGGCAAGGATTATTGGGAGCCCCTGATGAGTTGGTTTGAAAATCACATGCTGGAAGCAAAAAATATTAGTTCCGACGATTTAAATTTGTACAGATTGGTGGATACAGCAGAAGAAGCAGCTGAGCATATATTCAAATTTTATGAAAAATATGTATTGAAACCTAATTTTTAGTCTATTTTTCTCACTTTAACGTATTAATCTGCTAATAGTTACCTTTTTGTGAAATAAATGGACAAATTTAAAAAAAAAATTCGTTTAATTAAAATTCTCCCTATATTGTAACACGAAAACAAGTAAAAATAGAAGAGCATTAAATTAACAAAACCCCTTATACTAATTAACAAATTACCTACTCCAGTTAACTCAAATACTAAATTACGATGAAAATTTTTGTGGCAAGCCTACCCTTCAAACTTGAAGAAAGTGATATCAAGGAAACATTTGAAGAATATGGTGAAGTATCTTCTGTAAAACTTGTCCTGGACAAAGAAACGGGAAGAAAGAAAGGCTTTGGATTTGTGGAAATGCCTGATGACGAACAGGCAAAGAAAGCAATTTTAGATTTAAATGGACTTGAGATTTTTGGCAGAGCAATTGCCGTTACCCAGGCGGAAGAAAAACCGAATGGTGGACGTAAAGGTGGCTTTGGCGGAGGTGATCGCGGTTCATACAATAAAGGTGGATACCAGAAAGGCGGTCGCGATTCAGGATCTTACTAAGTTACATAATAAAGATGCATCTTTTACTTTCTAGTAAGAGCTGCATCCTTATTGTATTTTCTTGTAGCTAAATATGTTAGTATTTAGTAAGTTTGTACTATGTATGCTATTGTCGATATCGAAACTACAGGTGGCCATGCTTCTTCAAATGGTATTACCGATATTGCGATTCTCATTCATGACGGAAGCTCTATAACCAAAAGGTTTCACTCACTTGTAAATCCAGGTACTTCTATCCCTTATTTTATTCAATCTTTAACCGGTATTAATGATGAAATGGTTAAGGATGCTCCTTCTTTTAATGAAATAGCAGGAGAAGTTTTTAGTTTGATCAGTTCAACTGTTTTTGTGGCGCATAACGTCAACTTCGATTATTCCTTTTTAAAACATCATTTAGCTGCATCCGGGTACGAACTGAATTGTAAAAAGCTGTGTACCATTCGCCTGGGAAGAAGGATATTTCCTGGTCTTCCTTCATACAGTCTGGGAAAACTATGCCACAGTTTAAATATTCCAAATACAGACCGTCATCGTGCTTCAGGAGATGCAGAAGCTACTGCAGTGCTATTTTCTATGTTGTTAAAAAATGACCTCAATGGTCACGTAGAGCAGTTTATTAATAAAAAAACGAGCGAGCAGCAGCTTCCTCCTCATCTGCAAAAATCAGACATTGATCAATTACCAAAACATCCTGGTGTTTATTATTTTCATGATAATCGAGGAAAAGTGATCTATGTAGGTAAAGCGATCAATATCAAAAAGAGGGTGTGTTCTCATTTTACAGGTAATAATGCAGGGAAACAGCGTCAGGAGTTTTTAAAAAATGTATGCTTCATCAGTCATAGAACCTGCGGAACAGAGCTTATGGCCTTCATCCTGGAAGCTGTTGAAATAAAACGGTTATGGCCTGCAAATAACCGCTCCATGAAACGGTTTGAAGCCGCTTATGGCTTATATACCTATGAGGATCAAAAAGGTTATCTGCGCTTGGTCATTGATAAAAAGCGAAAAAATTCATCCCCGCTTCATAGTTTTAATACTATTTCTGAAGGTTATAGTCTGCTTCATAACCTTATCAAAAAGTTCGAGTTATGCCCGCGCCTCTGTTTTGTTCAAAAAACAGGTAAGGTGTGTGAGATACATTCTTCCGATACGGGATGCCATGGTGCTTGTTGTGGAAAAGAGGATGCTGGATTTTATAATATCAGGGTAAATCATGCAGTTTCAGATTTAAAAACAATACTGCCTTCTTTTTTGCTTATAGGTAAAGGACGCACGGATGAAGAAAAAAGTATTATCATGATGGAGCAGGGAAACCTACACGGAATGGGATATGTTTCCAACAAAATGGACTTCTCAAATCTTGCTACTATAAAACCATATTTGGAGTTATACCCCTCCAATGATTATATTAGGAATATCATCATGAACCATGCTTCAAAATATCCTGAGCGTGTGTCTGCTGGATTTTAAACAAATACATGAGCTATTTAAGGAAAAGTTCCTTTACAAATTCATTAAAGGGAAAGGTAATTATTGCTTTTTCAATCGGATTTATTGCCTTTATTTTAGCCTGGACGGTTAGTAAAGTTGCCTTCAAGAAAATGCTTACGACAGTTGTGACTATAGCTGCTCCTGATAAAAAATTGCTTATTGTCAATCAGTTATTCCGCGATATCACCAAACTGGATCAATTTCAGCGCAGCCAGAATATGCAGAAGACCCCTGTATCTTACAAGTCCTTTATCAGGGAATCTGATTCGATCCGCTGGAAGATGAATATATTAAAAAAACTTTATCGTCATCAAAAATTTCAGATCGGACAGGTAGATAAGATGCAGGACCTCCTGAAGAAACGGGATAGCTTATTTCTAAGTTATCTGCGCGTTCGGGAAGGGTTGATTAATGACCGTGTTTTTTCGAGTCAGATCAATTCGCTTACCGGTTTGATCAACCGGAGTTCATCTGAGATGGACAGTACGATTGTGAAAACGGAACAAACACAATCCACCACCACTACACCTTCAGAGAAAGTAGTGAGGGACCGTGGTTTTTTCAATCGATTGTTTGGAAAAAAGAAAGGGAATACCGTTTCTCCTGAAATAAAGAAAGAAATTAATATTACGATTGATACTGTAGCCCGTGCTAACACCGATAGTGTGATTCAGGAGATGGAAGATGCGGTTAAGGGTTTAGCAATCAGGCAAAAGCAAAGAAGTAATCGGTTTATTAATCAGGAAATAGAGCTTGCTAATGCTGGAAATATTCTGATTAATCAGATTCTTGACGTGCTTCAGCAAGTAGAGAAGGACGTGTTGAAACAGGTTGAAGTGAATACGAGTAAAGCGAGAGGAGTGGTGAATCATAGTGCAGACCGGATCCAGCTGATTATGCTGACATTCATGTTTATTACTGCGTTTCTTGCTTACTTAATATTAACGGATATCAGTAGAAGTAATACGTATCGGGAAGAACTGGAAGCCGCCAGAGATGAAGCGGAGTATCATGGACAAGCAAAACAACGGTTTTTATCCAGCATGAGTCATGAGATCCGAACGCCACTTCAATCTATCATTGGTTATGCAGAACAACTGAAGGACCAGGAAAAGATTGATAAGAAAAACGTGGATGCAATATATGGTTCATCGATCCATTTATTGCATATTGTGAATGAGGTGCTGGACTATAGCCGCATTGTATCCGGTAAATTTAAGTTTACCAGGAGTTTGTTTGATGTTTCGGGAGTTATGGAAGAAGTTGTGACCATAATGACCCCACAGGCAGAGAAGAAATCTCTTGGTTTAAGGTTCAATAATCTGATTACAGGCTCCTCTTTATTAATAGGAGACCCATTTAGGCTGAAGCAGATTTTATTCAATTTGATTGGTAATGCGATTAAGTTCACGGAATCAGGAGAGATCATCGTGAATGTAAAAAGCCGTATTATCAAGAGGAAATCGTACCTGACTATTGAAGTGATTGATTCGGGAGCTGGGATCTCGGAAGAAGATCTTCTCCGCATATTCGCTGAATTCGAACAAGCCGGCAACAATGCTTTTAGCAATGAAAACGGTACGGGTTTAGGTTTAAGTATAGTAAAGGCACTAGTGGAAGGGCAGGGTGGACGCATAGAGGTTCAAAGTAAACCGGCAATAGGGACCTGTTTTACCCTTCATCTGAAGTATACGGTGCCAAGGGAAAATATGAAGATCATAAAAGCTTTACCAGAAAGCACGGAGGGGTTTCCGGGGCTGGTTTGGTTAGTTGATGATGATGCTTTTATTCTTCAGCTGTGCTGTACTTTATTGGATAAACATGGCATTCGATATAAGTCTTTTAATCTGCCATCGCTAATGCTGGCGGAATCTGTACCTGATGATCTGGAGATGATCATGATGGATATCAGGATGCCTGAAATGACTGGGTTGGAGCTTTGCCGCCGTATGAGGGAAATATTGCCGGCTGCTGTAAAGATAATTGCTTTAACGGCACAGGCGCTTCCTGAAGAACGTGTTTCAATCCTCAATCAAGGATTTGACGCGTTATTAATGAAGCCGTTCAAAGAAAGTGATCTGGTAGATGTATTGTATAGCCAGCCTGTTGCGAAAGTAGATGTGTCGTTAGTGATTCCGCATGAAGGGCTGGATTTGACGGCGATTGGGAAAATGGCAATGGGTGATGAATCTGTCGTAAAGAAGATTTTGGAGCGCTTTTGTGATGATTCGCGTGATGACGTAAAAGAATTAAAAGCGAGTGTGGAGAGCAAAGAAAATGAAACGGTTGCTTTGTTGTTGCATCGTATTGCAGGGCGCACGGCTCAGGTAGGTGCAAAAGATCTGGGAAGAAAATTTAGAGAGGAGGAACTTCTTCTTTATGCACACCCTGTAGTAGAAGATGCACAGAAAGAAAGAATAAATGGATTGATTGATGAGCTGGAACAGTTAACGACAGAAGTTTATTCAATCTGATATTTTTCCATTTTATTATAAAGCGTTGTGCGGTCTATGTTTAATAATTTTGCCGCCTGAGTTTTATTGTACTTTACTTTGCGAAGTGTTTCCTGTATGAGTTCTCTTTCGTTTGCTTCATTGAGTGCTTTAAGGTCAGTGCCTGTTGGTTTGGGAGCCTGGTGAAGAGAGTCAATCATTTCATCGGGTAATGATTCAATTCCAGCTTCTTCGCCCCGGGTTAGTAATACCATGCGCCTGATTACATTTTTTAATTCCCTTAAATTTCCAGGCCAGTCATACTGTTCAAAAACATGGGTCACTTCAGGCGATAAGTTCTTTACATTCCTGTCCAGTTCGGCATTAGCTAGCGTAATAAAATGATAAAGAAATACTTTAAAATCGCCATTACGACTTCTTAAAGCGGGAACATGGATTTTAAATTCATTTAAGCGGTGATAGAGGTCTTCGCGGAACTCCCCTTTGGCTACACTGTTCAACAGGTCATCGTTAGTCGCTGCAACAATTCGCACATCTATTTTAATCTGCTTGTTACTTCCTAATGGTTGTATAACACGTTCTTGAATGGCCCTTAATAACTGGACCTGAACTTCATAGCTAAGATTGCCTACTTCGTCCAGAAAAAGGGTTCCGCCGTCAGCGACCTCAAATTGTCCTTTTTTATCAGATAACGCACCTGTAAAAGCACCTTTAACATGACCAAATAATTCACTGGAAGCGAGGTCTTTCGATATGGAGCCGCAATCTATCGCTACAAAAGGACGTTGAGCGCGTTTACTGGATTTATGAATGGAATTAGCTACATATTCTTTCCCTGTTCCACTTTCACCCTGAATAATGATAGACATATCAGTAGGGCCGACCAGTTCAATGTAGTTATGTAGTTTTTTTGATTCCGTGCTTTCCCCCTCAATAAATGTAGAAGGTTCATTTTGTTTGATTTCAGGAGCTAGTTGTTTCCTGTTTAAGGCATCATTGAGGATCATCTCAAGTTCATCCGGGTTTACAGGTTTAGTGATAAAGTCATGTGCTCCTAATCTTATCGCTCTTACAGCTGTCCTTACATCATGAAAGCTGGTCATGATAATAGAAGGGATATTGGGATTATTATTTCGTGCAGCAGCCATTACTTCAAGACCATTACCATCAGGAAGGCGATAATCAAGCAACAGTAGATCGTATTTGTTTTGTTCCAGAGATTTTAAGCTGGCTTTTAACGTATGTGTTACATGAACCTTATGGCCTTTTTTTTGAAGGAAATTGTCTAATATAAGTGAAAAAGTGGTATCATCTTCCACCAATAATATATTCGCCATAGTGAGAGCTTTATGATAAGCTATTTACAAAAATAGGTAATTGGTTAGATATTTGTACTTTTCATTGGTTTGAACGATAAAAAAACGGGTGCCACATAGACAACCCGCTCGTAAAACTTGTTGAAAGATCAATTTGCATATTGATCTTTCAGTATTTGAATATTTTTAAGGCAATCCGCTATGCCTGTACGCTGATCAGCTAATGCAGTCGCAATTTCGGCATCGAGACCTAAATCTGTTAACCCTTTGTCGTATGCTTCCAGGGCGGACTTTTCGCCGGTGACGCAAGCCTCTAGAATTGCCGCATCATCGTTTTTAGTAAAAGTTGTTTTGATATCCATCCATACCCGGTGAAGGGTTCCAATAGATCCACCTGTTTCATTGTCAGGATTGCCTCCAAGTTGATGAATAGCCTTTTTAAGTTGCATTTCAAACTCAGCACGCTGAATGGAATACATGGAAAAAAGAGTTTTAAGTTCTGTGGAATCGACGTCCTCTGCTGCAGTTTTATATCCCTGTTTTCCATCATTACATATGGAGAGTAAATGCATTAAATTGTCAATTGATTTTTCATTAAAATTTCCCATTATTGAGTTTTGTGATGTGTAATAGATTTAGTTCTAGTAGCACAACAGCATGAGGATTAAAGAGTTTTATAATATGAAGGAGAAATGTTATTTAATGCTACCTTTATTAATATATTCAATGCATTAAATGTTCAAAAAATTTTCCTTCCAAAATCAGGTTCTTGCTGGTTTCATTTTAACATTTCTCATCGTTTTTATAGTAGGAATTGTTTCTTATTACAGCATCAAGGATCAAGTTAATGATGCCAGTTGGGTAGATCATACTAAACAAATTGTATTATTAAATAATGAAATTGAACTGCACCTAATTACAGCAGAAGCTGACCAGCGTGGGTACATGATCACGGGCTTCAAATATTATCTGGATGATTATAAGAAAGAAGTCTTGCTGATCAGTCCAGGCTTTCTGAAGCTGAGAGCACTTGTAGCTGATAATGAAAAACAAATCAGGAATATTGATTCACTGAATTATTATACCTCCTTGAAAGTTGAGATGATGGGTAATTTCATTCAGGAATATACTGAAGGTAAGGATTTTAAAGATCCTTCCATGCTGCTGAAGTATAAAAAAGCTGTTCTTTACCGGGATTATATCAGATCATATAATAGGAGTATCTATGATATGGAACGCAAATTATTGTCCATTCGGGAGAGAAAAAGTGAATTTGGAACTAGCAGGACCATATCTATTATATTAGGAGGCTGTTTTCTCCTCTCTTGCCTTTTGATAGTCCTCTTTATTTATATCAAAAGGACATTTAGAAGACAGAAAGTTACAGAAGGAGCTATTCGTGACGTCAATGTTCAGTTAAATAAGCTTGCTAATGAAAATGAGAGGAAGAATTGGTTTCTAACAGGAGCGAAAAAGGTGGAGGTCGTGATGCGGGGGGAGCAAAACTTGAAAGAGTTGTCGGAGAATATAATTGGATCTTTAGCGGAATATGTGAAGGCTCAGATTGGTGCCTTTTACTTGTTTGAAGGTAATAAATTAAAAATTTCTGGAGCTTATGCCTACCCTGATGAAGAAAGTACAAAAAGGACGTTTGGGCCTGGAGAGGGTTTGGTTGGACAGGTAGCGGTTGATAAAAAGCAAATACTAATTCAGGAAATACCCGATTATTACATTAAGCTGAGCTCTGGATTTGGTGATATTAAATTAAACTCACTTTTAGTTCATCCTGTATTTTTTGAGGATAAACTGATTGGTGTGATTGAATTGGGTTTTGTTAAAGAAATAACGGTAACGAAGCTTGAATTTATTACGCAAAAGATAGATGGAATAGGGGCTTCGCTGAATTCTGCTGATGTAAGGGCTAAGCTTGAAAAATTGGTTAATCAAACCCAGCAACAGGCTGAAACATTAGCGGCTCAGCACGAAGAATTGAGCGCGACTAATGAAGAACTTCGCCAAAAGACACATCAGTTACAGGCTTCGGAAGAAGAATTAACGGTTCAACAAGAGGAATTACGACAATCGAATTCAGAACTGGAAGAAAAAGCAGAAATGCTGGAAGAGCGTAATCTTGCTGTGGAGGAGGCTCGTAAGGCAATAGGGGTTAAAGCAAAAGAACTGGAACAATCTAGTAAATATAAGTCGGAATTTTTGGCTAACATGAGTCATGAACTTCGAACTCCTTTAAATAGTATCCTGATCCTGGCGAAAATTCTCAAAGATGATAAGTTTAAAACACTGAACATGGATCAGATCAAATATGCAGGTGTAATACATAATGCTGGGAGTGATTTGCTTAATTTGATCAATGATATTCTGGATTTATCTAAAATAGAATCCGGAAAGATGGATATTGAATTGGAAGATATTGATTTAAATACCATTGTCTCAGATCTGCAGCAATTGTTTGATGAAGTTGCACAGAATAAAAAGATTAGTTTCAGCATTCAGATTGAAAAAGGAACGCCTAAAAGTATTTATACGGACAAACAGCGGATTGAGCAGATTGTGAAGAACCTATTGTCTAATGCTTTTAAGTTTACACCTGAAAATGGAAGTGTTGGGGTTAGCGTTGGGTTGGCGGAAAAAAGAGTGGTGTTTATAAAAGATCAATTAAAAGAGTATAATGGAAAGATTCTGTCCATCCGGGTTAAAGACTCTGGTATTGGAATCAGTAAGGATAAACAACAACTGATTTTTGAAGCATTTCAGCAAGCAGATGGTTCTACCAGTAGAAAATACGGCGGTACAGGGTTAGGATTGTCTATATGCAGGGAATTATGTAATCTATTGGGTGGCGAAATTCAAATCGAAAGTGAGTATAATTTAGGAAGTTCCTTTACGCTTTATTTGCCAGTAGAAGAGGTTTCTAACGATTATACCACAACGGCTTTAGAGGTAATAACGGAAATTCAGCCCATTAGTATTGCTTCTTCTCCTGTAAAAAAGAAAAATTTCAGTGATGACAAGTTGCATACTTTGCTCATTATTGAAGATGATGTGGTATTTGCTGATATCTTAAAGGAATATGCTATTGATAGGGGATTTAGTCCTATTCTAGCCTTTCAAGGCGATACTGGATTTCAAATGGCGCTTGAACATAAACCGGATGCCATTGTGCTGGACATCATGCTTCCGATTTTAGATGGCTGGGCTGTTCTTAAAAAATTAAAGGCTGATCCATTAACGCGTGATATTCCGGTACATTTGATGTCGGCCCGTGATGAAACGAATTCAAAAGCAAAGAAGGAGGGGGCCGTTGGTTTCCTTAAAAAACCAGTTGAAAAGGGCCAGCTCGATCATGCCTTTGATATTCTGATTGATAATAGCGGGAAGGAAAAAACAAAAAGAGTGCTCTTGATAGAGGACAATGAAATACAAAGTGATGCGCTTGTTGCTCAATTCAAGTCGAAAAATATAAAAGTAAAACAAGCTTTTAATGGGAAAGAAGCGTTGGCTATTTTAGAAGAGGATAGTGACTTTGACTGTCTTATTTTGGATATGAAGCTTCCTGATATCTCAGGTGTTGATCTTTTGGAAAGAATAAAGTCGGATGAAAGGTTGTTGGATATTCCTGTTGTGATCAATACAGCAATGGAATTGGATAAAGACATCCTGGCAGATGTAATTAAGCATACGAATGCGATGGTGCTTAAGAGTAATAAATCCAATGACAGGTTGCTTGATGAAGTAAATTTGTTTATGAATAAGATTAAATCAGGAAGTAACAATGTAAAAGTAGCTTCATCGGGACATTCGGTTAAAAATAATTCCACGTTGGAAAAGGCGATGCAAAATAAGACTGTGTTGCTTGTGGATGATGACATGCGAAATATCTATGCCCTGTCATCTGCTTTACATGAGTATGAGGTGAAGGTGGAGATTGCCAATAACGGAATAGAGGCTTTAAAGAAGCTGGATGAATTTCCTGAACTAAATATTGTTCTGATGGATATTATGATGCCTGAAATGGATGGTTATGAGGCCATGCGCGAGATTAGAAAACAAAAGCGGTTCAATAAACTTCCTATTATTGCTTTAACGGCTAAAGCGATGAAGAATGATCGGGAGAAATGTCTGGAAGCAGGGGCTAACGATTATATATCGAAGCCGGTTGACATGGATAAATTATTGTCCATGATGCGGGTCTGGTTAAGCTGATGATGTCAAAAGATGTAACTGAGCAAATTTCCTATCCGGAATTGGAGGAATTGATTCAATGGGTAAATTGGATCCATGGTTTCGATTTCAGCGGATATTCGAGAGCATCATTGAAAAGAAGGGTGACAAGAATGCTGCATTTTTATCACTTGTCTTTATATGATCTGAAGGCATTACTTGTAAATGATCATGATTTCTTTGAAGAATTTATAGTGCAAATTACCGTTAATGTTACGGAGATGTTTAGGGATCCTCTTTTTTATGAAGCTTTAAGGGAAAAAGTTGTTCCTTATCTGGCTTCCTATCAAAGAGTTAAAGTTTGGAATGCAGGGTGTTCCACCGGAGAAGAGCTTTATTCCTTTGCTATATTGTTAAAGTTGGAGGGGTTTTTAGATAGGTCCTTTTTGTATGGGACCGATATTAATCCCCAGGTTTTGGAGCAGGCAAAAAAAGCAATATATAATCTCTCCGACATGAAAAGTTATTCGGAAAATTATCATAGTGTTGGTTTTCCAGGTTCATTGGCCGACTTTTATGTTGCTCAGTATGATGCTGCAGCTATTTCTAATGAGCTAAAAAAAAATACGCTATTTTCAGTGCATAATTTAGTTTCAGATGCGGTATTTAATGAATTTCAGGTTATTTCCTGTAGAAATGTACTGATTTATTTTAATTTGGAGTTGCAAGCCCGCGTAATTAAACTGTTCTATGATAGTTTATGTCCTTTTGGATTCCTTTGTCTGGGGTCTAAGGAAACGTTACGAGGCGCGGAGATCAGGGATAGATTTAGGGTGATTGACAGAATAGGAAATATATATCAAAAAATTGAGTAGCTGTAGAGAAAGTAAAATCAGAAAAGCAAGAGTGGCAAAAGTTTTGCTTCAGGGATGTTCTGCAGGGAGCTTTAATCTGGTATTTGAACTAGTCAAAAAAAAGTCTTTGAATTTTCCTTTATCTGTTGTTGTTGTGATTCACAGAAGTAGAAAATACTCTTCTTTTATAGAAGAGATATTGGATAGAAACTCAGATTTAAAAGTTGCGCTGGCTGATGTGTTGGTGTTGACTAATGAAGGGATCTTGCTTTTATTGACAGTATTAAGTAAAAAATTATTTTTAAGGTAAAAATGGAAGTGCTTAAGATTTTAATCGTTGATGATAAACCGGAGAATATTGTCGCTCTGGAGGCTCTTTTGGATCGTGACGATATTGAATTAGTGACTACAACCTCGCCAAACGAGGCTTTGCGGTTATGTTGGGAGCAGGATATTTCCATTGCTCTTGTAGATGTTCAAATGCCTCAAATGGATGGTTTTGAGCTGGTAGAGATCTTAAAAGGTAATCCCAGGACACGTGAAATACTGGTTATCTTCGTTACTGCCATTTCAATGGAGACGAAGTATGCGGTAAAAGGTTACTCAACCGGAGCTATTGATTATCTGTACAAACCCCTCGATCCGTATGTGACATCGGCAAAAGTGGATTCATTTATTCAATTGGCATGTTCTCAACGCGAGGTTAAAAGAAAGAACGCAGAGCTGCTTCAGTACCAAAAGGAGTTGATTATAGCTAAAGAGCAGGCGGAACAAGGCAAGCGTATCAAGGAAAATTTTTTGGCTAGTATGAGTCACGAGATAAGGACTCCTGTAAATGGTATTCAGGGTTTAATTCATTTACTGCAGTATACGAATCTGGATGAAGAGCAGATAAAATTGCTGGATCTTCTTAAAATTTCCTCAGGCGCCTTGTTAGGTATCATCAATGATATTTTAGATATATCAAAAATTGAAGCAGGGAAATTTAAGATTGTCCGCGCGGAGAGTAATATCATTAATCAGGCTCATGCAATCATTGGCTTACTCCAATATAAAGCGGTAGAAAAGGGGATAGAATTAAAGGTTGATATTGAAAAAGCAGTGCCTGCAATGATCATTGTCGATTCGTTGCGGATTAATCAGATTTTAATGAACCTGATTGGTAATGCTGTTAAATTTACGGACAAGGGATCGGTTACGCTCTTTGTTAAACTGATAGCAACAAAGGGGAATCAGGCTCAGATTCGATTTGTGGTACAGGATACCGGTATCGGAATTGAAAGCGATAAACTGGATACTATATTTGATAGTTTTGAACAGGCGGATGATAATACACAGCAGCTTTACGGTGGAACTGGTTTGGGTTTATCAATTGCAAAAAGGCTGGCTGAATTAAAGGGAGGGGAAATTACTGTTTTTTCGGAGTTTGGTAAAGGTGCGAGTTTTGTATTTACAAATTGGTATCAGGTTGTTTCTGATCCAGAGATTAATGCTTCAGTAGATCTTTCTGAATTGCCCTTTCTGGAGGGCTTGGAAGTATTGGTTGCAGAGGATAACCTGGTAAATCAGTTTATGATCAAGAAGGTCTTAGAACGCTGGAAAATAGAAGTGGAGATGGTTGAGAATGGGGCGTTGGTATTGGAACGATTAAAAACCAAAACATACGATTTGCTCCTGATTGATTCAAACATGCCGGTAATGGGCGGGTTTGAGGCTATTCGGAAAATTCGTGCGGATATAAGTGCATCTATCAGCACGATCCCTATTATTTCCTTATCGGCAGCTGTTCTTGATGAAGAACAACAACGTGCTTTAGATGCTGGAGCGAATGATATTATCACTAAACCATTTGACCTTAGTGTCTTACATCATAAGATTAAAAAATGGACGCGTAAGGTGTTAAAAAAAGATTAAATTTATTTTAAATAGTACTTGTTTTATTGAAAATAAAAGCTAGTTTTGCATTCCAAATTTATAACAATCCTAATGCGGAAGTGGCGTAATTGGTAGCCGCACCAGACTTAGGATCTGGCGCTGTAAGGCGTGGGGGTTCGAGTCCCTTCTTCCGCACATAATTCCCCTCGCTTACACGAGGGGAATTTTTTGTATAACACTAAAAGTAATTATCATAATATGAATATCACAGAAGAAAAAATTGATAACTTAAACTCATTAGTTAAAATAAGCATTAAACCTGAAGACTATCTTCAAAGTGTAGAGAAAGCGATTAAAGCTCAGGCAAAAAAAGCGAAACTTCCAGGATTCAGAGAAGGACTGGTACCTGCTTCTCATATCAAGAAAGTATATGGTAAAAGTATCCTTGTTGATCAGGTGAATACGCTTTTGAATGATTCCATCAAACAATATATTACAGACAGTAAATTAAATATATTAGGTCAGCCATTGCCACATGCAGATACGGAAAAACACAACTGGGATTTATCAGATGAATTTGAGTTCAAGTATGAAGTAGGTCTGGCTCCTTCATTTGAATTGGATTTTTCGGATAAGGATTCTATTCCCTACTATACGATTAAAATTGATAATGAAACACTGGAGTCCAGAATCAAAAATATCAGGAAGAGTTATGGCAAAATGACAAACCCTGAAGTTTCGTCAGAGAATGATGTGCTTTATGCAGAGTTGACACAGCTTTCTGCCGATGGCTCTGTTTTTGACGATGCTATACGTGCAACTAATTCGGTACGAATTGACCTTGTCAGTAATGATGAGGTTAAAAAGAGTTTGATCGGTTTAAAGATTGGAGACGTGATTGAGTTTGATATTCAGAAGGCGTTTGATCATGATTCTTTCCAGGTTTCTAAGATCCTTAAGATCGACGAAGTGGATGCAAAGGATCTGACATCTAACTTTCAGATGACTGTTAAAAATGTGAATCGTCTGGATGAGTCGGATTTGAACCAGGAGTTCTTTGATAAGGTGTTTGGTGAAGGAATTGTAACTACAGAGGAGCAGTTTCGTGAAAAGATTACCGGAGAGCTGGAAGCGATGATGGTGCAGAATAGTGAAACTAAATTTCAGAGTGATCTTGTGAAATACACTATTGGCAAATACGAGATGCAGCTTCCTGATGAATTTCTGATGCGTTGGTTGAAAGTGACCAATAAGGATTTGTCGGATGAGGACTTGCAAAAGGGGTATGCTGATTTTGCGAATAACTTAAGATGGACACTGGTGGCAGACAAAGTTGTTAAAGAAAATCAAATAGAGATCAAATATGAAGATGTATTTGAATCTGCAAAAATAAAGTTAGGCGCTCAACTGAGCATGTACAGTCCGCAAGCTATTACAGATGAGACATTATCAGATTATACGGTACAGTTTTTACAGAATCAGGAAAGTGCAAGTAAATCTTTTGACGAAGTAAAAACACGAAAAGTATTTGATTACCTGAAAAGTGTTATTACTTTAGATAGCCAGGACATTGAATACAATAAGTTCTTGTTATTGGATTAAGTTTTTATGGTTGTGAGAGTGCTTATGCCATCAATCTTAATCAAAACTTATATTAGCATAAATACTTTTATATATAAATTCAGACCATTAACTTTAATCCAATGAATATTGACAAAAATGAGTTTCGTAAATACGCGGTAAAACATCATCGCATTGGTAGTCAGCACGTAGACAGTTTCATTGGTAGGGTAGAGAAAAGTGCTCTTCCAATGTCTATGACACCATATATTATAGAAGAGCGCCAATTAAATGTGGCACAGATGGATGTGTTTTCGCGGTTGATGATGGATCGTATTATTTTTCTGGGAGATGCCATCTATGATACAAACGCAAACATTATACAGGCACAACTTTTATTTTTACAATCTACTGACGCAAAAAGAGATATACAGATTTACATCAACTCACCTGGAGGCTCAGTATATGCCGGACTAGGTATTTACGATACGATGCAGTATATTACTCCTGATGTGGCCACTATTTGTACAGGTATGGCGGCATCTATGGGTGCAGTTTTGATGTGTGCAGGTGCTGCAGGCAAACGCGCTGCTTTAGCGCATTCACGTATCATGATCCATCAACCATTAGGTGGTGTGCAGGGTCAGGCATCCGATATTGAGATTACTGCCCGTGAGATCCTGAAATTAAAGAGAGAGTTATATGAAATCATTGCCCTTCATTCAGGCCAGGATTATCAAAAAGTGCATGATGCATCAGACCGGGATTACTGGATGATCGCAAGTGAAGCAAAAGAGTTCGGAATGATTGATGAAGTGCTGGGAGAAAACAAAGTAAATAATGAGTAAGAGCTCAAAGGATATTAAGTGTTCCTTCTGCGGATCTGGTAAGCAGGATACATTAATGCTAATAGCTGGTCTGGATGCACACATTTGTGATAAATGTGTTGCCCAGGCTAACCAGATTTTGGCAGAGGAATTGTCGGTTCGTAAAACAAAGGGTACAGGATCTTCCGTTACGCTGATGAAGCCTATGGAAATAAAAGAGCATCTGGATCAGTATGTTATCGGTCAGGATGAAGCCAAGAAAGTGTTAGCAGTAGCGGTTTATAATCATTATAAACGGCTCAACCAAAAGGTGGAGAAGGATGAAATAGAGATAGAAAAGTCCAATATCATTATGGTTGCTGAAACAGGAACCGGAAAGACCTTGCTGGCAAAAACTATTGCGAAAATCTTACATGTACCATTTTGTATCTGTGATGCAACGGTGTTGACAGAGGCCGGTTATGTAGGTGAAGATGTAGAAAGCATTTTAACACGCTTGTTGCAAGCGGCAGATTATGATGTCGCATCTGCAGAACGGGGGATTGTTTATATTGATGAGGTGGATAAAATTGCCCGTAAGAGTGATAATCCATCGATTACCAGGGATGTTTCTGGTGAAGGGGTACAACAAGCGTTGTTGAAAATTCTTGAAGGTACAGTTGTGAATGTTCCTCCTCAAGGTGGGCGTAAACATCCGGATCAGAAAATGATTGCTGTGAATACGAATAATATTCTATTTATCTGTGGTGGCGCTTTTGATGGCATTGACAGGAAAATTGCAAATCGTTTACGGACTCAGACAGTAGGTTACAAGATCAATGATGTGGATGATGATAATATAGATTTAACTAATTTATATAAGTATATCACTCCCCAGGATCTTCGTTCGTTTGGTTTGATTCCTGAATTGATTGGAAGGCTTCCGGTAATTACGCATCTTAATCCTTTGAACAGAGGGGCATTGTTAAGTATATTAACAGAACCCAGGAATTCGCTGGTTAAGCAGTACAAAAAGCTTTTTGAATATGAAGATATTAAGCTTGAGTTTGACAAAGAGGTGCTGGAATTTATTGTAGATAAGGCAATGGAATTTAAACTAGGAGCAAGGGGGCTCAGGTCTATTTGTGAATCGATCATGATTGATGCGATGTTTGAAGTTCCATCCGAAAAGCGGCAAGGCAAGGGGCTGGAGATCACGTTGAGCTATGCTCTTGAAAAGTTTGCTAAAACGGATATAAAAAAGCTTAAAGTAGCATAAGAGAAACCCCGAAGAGATTCGGGGTTTTTTTATCATAAACCTAAAATTATGAATGAAGAAAAAGAGGTAAAAAAGGATAGTGAACTGGTAGAACAAGCCAAGAAAATTAAGGAAGTAGAAAGCCCTATTCGGAAGGGACTTAAAACTAAGGAGCAGATTGTGAACAATTGGCTTCCAAGATATACAGGACGTCCTTTGGGTGATTTTTCTCAATTTATTCTTTTAACTAATTTTTCTAAATATTTGCAGTTATTTTCTGAATGGCACGATAACGCTCCTATAATGGGTCTGGATAAACCTATGCAGAGCGTTACAGCGGATGGTATTACCATTATTAATTTCGGAATGGGAAGCCCATTGGCGGCAACGATGATGGATTTGTTGAGTGCAATTAAGCCTAAGGCAGTTTTGTTTTTAGGAAAATGCGGTGGCTTAAAGAAAAACAATAGTATCGGAGATCTTATACTTCCGATCGCTGCTATTAGAGGAGAAGGTACATCGAACGATTATATGCCGGCAGAAGTTCCTGCACTCCCTGCTTTTGCGCTTCAAAAGGCGATTTCTACTACTATCAGGGATCATTCCCGCGACTACTGGACCGGTACTGTCTACACGACAAATAGAAGAGTTTGGGAACACGACAAGAATTTTAAGAAGTATTTAAAAACTTTGCGTGCTATGGCAGTGGATATGGAAACAGCTACTGTGTTTACAACCGGTTTTGCCAATAAGATTCCTACGGGTGCTTTATTGCTGGTTTCGGATCAGCCGATGATTCCGGAAGGAGTGAAGACTACAGAGAGTGACTCAAAAGTGACAGAGAAATTTGTTGAGTCACATTTAAAGATTGGAATAGATTCTTTAAGGCAGTTGATTAATAATGGGTTAACTGTTAAGCATCTGAAGTTTTAAGGGTATTTTATAAAACCAGATTGATTGAATAAGAAGCTCAGAGGTCTTTTCCCTGGTAAGTCATCTATTTGTTGTAAATTTTGCTTAGCCTATTGATTTAATAGATAATTATTACTTTTGCTCTATGTGGTACAATAACATTTTGGAAACTATTGGGAATACCCCTCTTGTTAAACTGAATAAGGTAACTGATGGTATTAAAGCTACTGTTCTGGCTAAAATTGAAACCAGTAATCCTGGCAATTCAATTAAAGATAGGATGGCGCTTAAAATGATTGAAGATGCTGAAAAGGCAGGGTTATTGAAACCAGGGGGAACAATCATTGAGGGAACTTCAGGTAATACAGGAATGGGTTTGGCCATTGCTGCCGTAATAAAGGGATACAAGTGCATTTTTACTACTACAGATAAACAATCAAAAGAAAAAGTGGATGCGTTGCGTGCATTTGGTGCGGAAGTGATTGTATGTCCTACTAACGTAGACCCTGAAGATCCAAGGTCTTATTATTCCGTTTCATCGAGGTTACAAAGGGAGGTTCCAAACTCATGGAAGGCGAATCAATATGATAATTTGTCAAATTCTATGGCCAATTACGAACAAACTGGTCCGGAGATTTGGCAACAAACTAATGGAAAGGTCACGCATTTGGTTGCCGGGGTTGGTACAGGAGGAACATTATCGGGTGCTGGAAAATATTTGAAAGAGCAAAATCCTAATATTAAGATCTGGGGAATTGATACTTATGGATCTGTATTTAAAAAGTATAAAGAGACCGGGATCTTTGATAAAAATGAGATCTATCCTTATATTACAGAGGGAATTGGGGAAGATTTCTTGCCGCAGAATGTTGATTTTTCTGTAATTGATCATTTTGAAAAGGTAACAGATAAGGATGCTGCACTGATGACCAGGGAGATTGCCCGTAAGGAAGGTATTTTTGCTGGTAATTCCTGTGGATCAGTAGTGGCTGGTTTGTTGCAGATGAAAGATCAGTTGAAGGAAGGTGATCTGGTTGTGGTTATCTTTCATGATCATGGTACACGTTATTTAGGTAAGATGTACAATGATGACTGGCTGAGAGAGCGTGGTTTTCTTAAAGATGAAAAACTAACCGCAAGATCAATATTGCATAATAGAGATAATCAGGAGATTGTAACCATAGATTCGGATAAATCGGTTCTTGAAGCAATTAATACGATTAAATCTTTGAATATATCGCAGTTGCCTGTTACTCAACAAGGGATGGTTGTTGGGAAAATAACGGAGACGGATATATTGAATTCGCTATTGGAAAATCCTGCTGCTAAGTCTTATAAGATTTCGCAGGTGATGACTAAGCCTTTTCCTTTTGTGGATATCAATACTTCAATAGAAAAAATTTCGTCATTGATTAGTAAGGATAATACGGCGGTACTGTTGGAATATGAAAATGGTAAAATGGAAATAATAACGCAATTCGATATTATTAGTGCGATGTCGGTTTAGGATTAGTACAAGTTTTCAGACTATCTCTGATCTTACACTAAATTCAATATAAGGCGGGCCATCCATAATATCTTCCATCAGATATTGATTAACAACGATATAATCCACATTGAAATTCTCAATAAATAAAGAAAGGCTACTTCAAGTATGAAGTAGCCTTTCTTTATTTACGTTATTGCCTTAAAATGCTTAATGCGATTTTGGCATGATGTTGATTCGTTTGATATCAGCTCCCAGAGCTCTCAAACGAATGTCAATATCCTGGTAGCCTCTTTCAATCTGTTCTATATTGTGAATGATAGATTTTCCATTGGCGGAAAGGGCGGCTATTAATAAAGCTACACCAGCCCTTATATCAGGGGAGGTCATTTCAATTCCTCGTAGTTTTACCTGTTTGTTTAAGCCAATAATAGTTGCCCTATGCGGATCGCAAAGGATTATTTGGGCGCCCATGTCAATCAGTTTATCCACGAAGAATAAGCGGCTTTCAAACATTTTTTGATGTACAAGAACGTTGCCTTTTGCTTGAGTTGCTATAACAATGACAATACTGAGTAAGTCGGGAGTGAAACCTGGCCATGGTGCATCGGCAACTGTTAATATAGATCCGTCAATAAAGGTATCAATTTCATAGTTTGACTGGGCAGGGATGTAAATATCATCGCCTCTGCGTTCCAACTGAATACCTAATCGCTTAAAGACTTCAGGGATTATAGCTAATTCTTCATAATGGACATCTTTGATGGTGATCTCTGAGCCTGTCATAGCCGCAAGGCCTATAAAGGAGCCAATCTCAATCATATCGGGCAGTAAGCGATGTTCAGTGCCACCTAACTTTTTAACGCCTTCAATAGTGATTAAATTGGAGCTTATTCCTGAGATCTTGGCACCCATTCTATTTAGCATCTTACATAGTTGCTGAATATAGGGTTCGCAGGCTGCATTGTATATGGTTGTAGTCCCTGTAGCCAGAACAGCAGCCATGATAATATTGGCAGTACCGGTAACTGAGGCTTCATCCAACAGGACGTATGCTCCTTTTAAATTTGTAGCATCCACATTGAAAAAACTGGTGTCTGCATTATAGTTGAACTTTGCACCAAGTTTCTCGAATCCAAGAAAATGGGTATCCAATCTGCGTCTGCCAATCTTATCTCCACCGGGTTTAGGAATGGCTGCTTTTCCAAACCGTCCTAATAAAGGACCTACTATCATAATAGAGCCTCTTAAGCTACCGCCTTTGGATTTAAAATGTTCGGATTGAAAAAAATCAAGATTGATATTCTTCGCTTCGAAAGTATAGGTGTCTTTACTTAAACGTTCAACTGCAACACCGAGATCTCCTAAGAGTTCAATGAGTTTATTGACGTCTACAATATCAGGGATATTACTAATAGTAACTTTCTCTTCAGTTAAAAGGACAGCTGAAATAACCTGTAATGCTTCATTTTTGGCACCTTGAGGAATAATTTCTCCCTTCAGAGGCTTGCCTCCGTTAATTTCAAATGCATTCATGCCTTGGATATTTAGTTTTACAGGTTAATAGCGTTTTCCCGGGTTTTTAGGACGGTTACTCCCATTTCGGTTATTCGAGTTTTGTCTGTTTTTGTTATTTTGAAGGTTGTTCTTCTGCATACCTTTAGGCCGGATGCTTGAAGGAGCGGGGCGGACATCAACTTTGTTCAAGTTTACATTATCTTCAAGAGCAAGTTCGCCGTTAGACAGCTCTTTTAAATCTTGAATGATTGTTTCATCTGTTACCGAGTCTTTATTCCATGTGACATAAGCCATTTTCATGAAATTCGCAATAGACTGCACCATGAGTTGTTTCCGTTCAGGATCTTCAATTTCTTTAGCCTGAGCAATGAGGACTTCAACTGTTTTTCCGTAATGCTTATAACGAATTCTCTTCTGTGGATAAGCCAGAGCTTCTGGTTTTACGTTTAAAACGTCGGCTGTTGGAATAGGGTATGGAGAATCCACATCTATCTTGAAGTCGGAAATGATTTGTAGATGATCCCACAGTTTATGTTTAAAGTCAGCTACATCCCTTAAATGTGGATTTAAAAACCCCATGAGGTCAATAACTGCCAAAGCATGGCGGTTTCTTTCGTCTTTAGTAGGAAGGGTACAAATATGAGCAACCATATTTTGCACGTTTCTGCCGTATTCTGCAAGGATTAATTTGCTCCTTGTACTATTATAGTCAAATGTCATTCTAGTCGTTTTGTTTTTGGAGGGAAGGTTCCCAGTCAGACTGTTCAATAGTAGTAATAAATATTAGATTACTATACGAAGTTTAGCAAATTTAAGCAAAAGTTGTTTCTGTCCTAGCTCTTTGAAAAATATAGTTGCTTTAATATCAGATTTATTACCCTCAATATTAATTACTTTGCCATAACCAAAGCGTTCATGTTCAACTTCCATGCCAACTTGTAGCCCGGATATATCAGAAGGGGCAAAACCTTCGCTCGGTATATGCGCTTTAGGCAGCATAGATGTGGTCTTTCTGATAATACCCGAATTGGGTTTAATCTTGGAAAATGTATCAGCAGATTTGCCAGGGGCTAATGTATCGTCAAAAAATGGATTTTTATCAGTAGGCTTCTGTTGGTTTTTAAATTCAAGTTCGAGGAATTGTGCATCGATCTCATCCAGGAACCTACTGGGCTCGCAACTGGTAAGTGTGCCCCAACGATATCTGGACGTAGCATAAGAAATAGTCAGTTTCTTTTCAGCACGGGTAATAGCGACATAGAACAGTCGTCTTTCCTCTTCGAGGTCAGCCCTTGAATTGATTGACATTTGGGAAGGAAACAGGTTTTCTTCCAGCCCTACTACATATACATGAGGAAATTCCAGCCCTTTAGCGGAGTGGATGGTCATGAGAGAAACTGTATCCGCATCCGGATTTTTGTCATTATCATCGTTAGTTAAAAGAGCTACATCCTGCATGAAAATATCCAGACCACGGTCTTCGATATCTTCACGTTCACTAAACTCTTTAATCCCGTTTAATAATTCTTGTATGTTTTCGTATCGGTTAAGGCCTTCAACAGATTTGTCGGTGTATAGATCCTTCAGCAATCCGGAGTGTTGAGCGATATGCAGAGCCGCTTCATAAGCGGTCTGGTTTTTTGCTATTACTTGAAAGCTTTGAATCATAATGGCGAAGTTGCCAATAGCTGTAGCCGATCGTTGTTCGAGGAATCTCCCAGCGTCAGAAATTACTTTCCAAGGAGTGATTTTATGTTGATCAGCAGCGATAATAATTCTTTCCATAGAAGTATCGCCTATTCCTCTTTTTGGATAATTTATAACTCTTTTTAACGCCTCTTCGTCATTAGAATTGAACGTGAGTCTGAAGTAAGAAATAAGATCCTTAATTTCTTTTCTTTGGTAGAATGACAGACCGCCATAGATTTTATAGGGAACATTAAGTTTTCTTAGGGCTTCCTCCATGGAACGCGATTGCGCATTAGTACGGTATAAAATGGCAAAATCATTGTACTTTAAACCCTTTACTCCACGTTCCTGAAGAATACTTTCGGCAACGATCTTTCCTTCTTCATTGTCGCTAAAGGCTCTGGCCACTTTTATTTTATCACCTTCTTCATTTTTAGAAAAGACATTTTTCTTCAGTTGGTTTTTATTGTTGGCGATGATGCTATTGGCAACGTTTACAATATTTTGAGTTGAGCGGTAGTTTTGTTCTAGTTTAAATACCTTTAAATCAGGATAATCCTTTTCGAAATTGAGTATGTTTTGAATGTTTGCTCCGCGGAAGGCATAGATGCTTTGTGCATCATCACCAACGACACAGATATTTTCATTAATTGCTGCTAATTTCTTGACGATCAGATATTGTGAATAATTCGTATCCTGGTACTCATCAACCATCAGATATTTAAATTTATTCTGGTATTTATACAGGGCATCGGGATGTTCTCTAAGCAGAACGTTTGTTTTGAAAAGAATATCATCAAAATCCATTGCACCAGCTTTGAAGCAGCGCTGAGAATAGATCTGATAAACTTCACCTAAGCGACCCCGGCCTGTTGCGGTATCCTCGGACTGGATCTGCGCATTTTTTAGATATTCAGGAGCAGAAATTAAATTGTTTTTTGCAGATGAGATCCGATTGTATACAAAGTTAGCATTGTATAGTTTATCATCCAACTGTTGCTCTCTCAGTATGGCTCTAATGAGGCTTTTACTGTCGTCTGTATCGTAAATCGTAAAGTTTGTCGGGTAACCTATTTTCGCAGCTTCCACGCGCAATATTTTTGCAAATACAGAATGGAATGTGCCCATCCATATGTTTTTAGCTTCCGGGCCGACTAACTCAATAATACGCTTGCGCATTTCCTTTGCCGCCTTATTGGTAAAGGTGAGTACCAGTAAATTGAAGGAGTCGACTCCTGATCTTATCAAATGGGCCACCCGAAAGGTGATCACCCTTGTTTTTCCAGATCCGGCACCCGCTACAATCATTACCGGTCCTTTTGTCTGCTCTACTGCTGCTCTTTGTGATGGATTCAATCCCTCTAAATATTCCAAAACCTGATCCTTTTTATGAATTAGCAAAATTATAAAAAATGAGGGCAGAATCTTTGACTATATAAATCTTTATTAATAAAAAGCTAAAGTCCTTTATTATCAAGGCGATGTAAGTTGATATTGATGTTTTTAATCTTATCATCAATATCATTTATGCACTTGCCAACTTCCTCAATAAACTCTTCACTGCCAATAAGCTTGTCCTCTTCCAATAACATTAAACCCTTCATGGTTGCTATAGGGCTTCGTATCTGATGCGATAGATGTGAAGAATACGCAGAAAGCTTGCTGTTTTTAATTTGAAGGTCAAGTGTTCGTTCTGTAATTATTTCTTCCAAGTGGTGATTGATTCTGTTGAGGTTTTCTTTCTGGAGGAAAATTTCATCATTAAGGGACTGAAGTTGCTTGTTCGTTTTGTTTTTCTTTTTAACATTAAAGGTAAGGAGAAGAACAAGTGCAGTTAAGAGGAAGAGTACAATAGCTGATGCCCAAAAGATTATTCGGTCTGTTTTTTGACGCTCTAATAGAATTAGGGTTTGCTTTTCTCTTTCGAGGTGGCGTTGCTGTTCTTGGAGAAGACCTATTTTTTGTGATTCTAGCTTAGAGAATGTAATGCTATCCTGTGTATAAACGTCCTGAAGATAGACTAGTGCTTGTTTATAGTTTTTTCTTTTCCTTTCAAGTTGATAAGCTGTAATGGTATAATCTTGTGATAGCTTTGGGTCTTTAACAAGCTCTGTATATGCTTTCCCTTCGTTCAATGAAGCTTCAGCTTTTACAAAATCATTACGGTCAATATAAATAGATGTCAAAGTAAGGTTTATACTTGCTACCGTATTATTTAATTCATTTTCTTTAGCATTTTTATTTGCTTCAAGTAAAAGTTTTTCTGCTAAATCAGTTTGTTTTAGGTTAAAATAAATCACTCCTTTATTTTGCAGCGCCTGAGTGATTCCGATTGAATTTTTTAGGAGACTAAACATGTTATAGCCCTTATCTAGATAATTTAAAGCTAAATTAAATTTATGTTGTCTGAAATATATAATTCCGATATTCATATATAAACCAGCTATTAAGTCTGACATTTTAAGTTTAGTTGCTAGAACAAGAGATTTGTTAAAATACATTAGACCCATTTCCGGATCAACCTCTCTATAAAGATTCCCAATATTGTTGTAGACTTTAGCAAGTCCTGGTTCATAATTATTTTTGGCAAAAATACTTAAAGAGTTAAGAAAGAATTTCAACGCCTTTTCGTTTTTCCAAATATAAAAGTATCCAATGCCTAATATTCTTTGAGCCTCGGCCGATCCATTAGAATATTGAATTTTATTAGCAATCCCTAAGGCTTTTTTCCCATATTGAATAGTTTGCCCAGGATCTGTTAATCGGATCCTATATCCTAAGGAATTAAGATTATCCACTTTTAAACTATCATTCTCTTGTGAGTATGAGTTAAAAAATGATAAAAAATATATGGTGATAGTTAATAGATAATAAAGTTTCATCCTAGAGCTTAAAGGAAATGTAAATATTTATTCAGAAAAGCTACTTTTTTTGGTTGTAACTTATCATATCTAAAGAACAAGAATATGAAAAGTATTTTTCTTTTCATATTCTTTTAAACAGGCATTGCTAGTAATTAGAAATCATATAAGAGATACAAAGATTAAAATTAATTATATATGCATATATTGTTGTCCGGTAAAACCGGGATTAGT